>NZ_CP033875.1:0-1277500 GCF_002742645.2 Caulobacter sp. FWC26 | reverse complement strand
GTTTGGGCCGTGTCTCAGTCCCAATGTGGCTGATCATCCTCTCAGACCAGCTACTGATCGTCGCCTTGGTGAGCCTTTACCTCACCAACTAGCTAATCAGACGCGGGCCGCTCCAATGGCGATAAATCTTTCCCCCGAAGGGCACATCCGGTATTAGCTCAAGTTTCCCTGAGTTGTTCCGAACCAAAGGGCACGTTCCCACGTGTTACTCACCCGTCCGCCACTAATCCCGAAGGATCCGTTCGACTTGCATGTGTTAGGCCTGCCGCCAGCGTTCGCTCTGAGCCAGGATCAAACTCTCAGGTTGAGTTGACATTGACTTCAGACTTCCAATCCCAGGGGAAAACCCAGGATCAGGTATCTGGTTTGCATAGTTTCTTGACGAGTTCCCATCACTCGATCGACCCGAAGGCCAACCGGCGTAATGGTGTCTTCTTCAAGAGACCGCATTCGTCAGCGTCAGTTGATGACCCGAAGGTCATCGCCAGAGCGCCGCCGCCTGCGTTTCTCTTTCCAATTCAACAATGTCAAAGACCCGAGCCACCTCCCGGCGACCCCATCGTTTAACACCCGATGTCGGCGGAGGCGGCTATCTATCCAACCTCGTTTTCCGTGTCAAATCGTTTTTTTCAAAACTTTTCGACTTTCTCTCCGCGCCCAACCCGAAGGCTTTCTGCGAAGCCGGCAGCTTCTAGAGAAGCCACCGGAGCCAGTCAAGCAACTTTTTCAAAGAAAAGCTGAACCTGTCTGGACGGAAATACTTAGAAACTCTTTCGAGCAACTCCGTATTTCCAAGGAGCGCGGCTTCTAGCGAAACCGAATTCCTGGGTCAACCGAACTTTTCATTTTTGTTTTCTTCGCCAGCAACGCCAGATCAGAGCACAAAAATAACCGTTGGCGCGCCAGAGGAGCGCCGCAAGTTCGAAGAGATTCGACTGAGGCTGCGGAACTTAGCGATCCATGGCTCGAAACGCAAGCCCCCGAGAGGCTCAAGTTTCGGTCCGTGGCGCGTGGCCCCGAAGCGAGGCGCGGCTTCTAGGCCCCCTCCCCCGCTGCGGCAAGCGCGAAATCCGAGTTTCATCCCCAATCGTCCGCATTCCCTGTGCATGAACACCGTCATGCAAGGCTTGCGCGGCGGGCTTACCTCGCTCAGAACGCGGACCACTCTATAGAGCGCGCCCCTTCGCGCGCCGCTCTATCCACGAAGGTCCCGGCGTTCATGTTGTCTCAAAAGGCCCGCTACGCCCTTCGCGCCATGATCGAGCTGGCGCGCGCGGATACCCAGATGACCGCCGGCGAGCTGGCCGAGCGCGCCGATGCCCCGCGCAAGTTCCTGGAGGCGATCCTCCTGTCGCTTTCACGAGAAGGGTTGGTGATCAGTCGACGCGGCAAGTTCGGCGGCTATGTCCTGGCGCGCGCCGCCGACGGCATCAGCTTTGCGGAAATCATCCGCCTGGTCGACGGTCCGCTTGCCCTGACTCCCTGCGTCAGCCGCACCGCCTTTCGACGCTGCGAGGATTGCCGCGACCTGGCGAGTTGCGCCTTGCGCGAGGCCTTGCTGCGCGCACGCGATGCGACGGCGTCGGTCTTGGAAGGCTACAGCCTGGCCGACGCGGTCGCCGGGGCCGGCGCCGAGCTCATCGAAACCTAGCCACTCTCAATATACCATCACTCTATAGAGCGCCGCTCGTCCGAGGATCGAGCGCGCGCTTCCTCACCCCGCGGCGATATAAGCCTTCAGCCCCTCGGCCTCGGCCTGGGTCGCCTGGATCTTGTACTTCACGAGATCGCCGATCGAGATGATCCCCGCCAGACGCTCGCCCTTCACCACCGGGAGGTGGCGGATACGGCGATCGGTCATTCTTTCCAGCAGGGCGTCGATCGTCTCGTCAGGCTGAGCGAACACGACATTGGCGCTCATGCAGCCGCTGATCGGCTTGGACAGCGCCGCGGCGCCTTCCTTGGCCACCATTCGGACGATGTCGCGTTCGGAAACGATACCGACGACGGCCTCCTTGTCGTCGACCACCACCATGGCCCCGACCCGTCGTGTATGCAGCAACGCCGCCGCCGCGCCGACCGTCTCCTGCGGAGAGGCCGTGAACACGAGATCACCCTTGTCCTTGAGGATTTGAGAAACCAGCACCGCGCGTTCTCCCTTTTCATTATATAGAGAGAGGGTCCCCCAAAGACGCCGTTCAATCAATGGCCTTGGCGATCAATCGGGTTCGGCGAGTCGAGCCGGCGCACCGGCCCAGCGCGCGAAGGGGCCGATCAACAGCACCCCGGCGGCGAAGCCGATCAGGTGAGCCTCCCAGGCCACGGCCCCCGCGCCCATGGTCAGAAGCCCGCCCGCGACGGCCATGACGAGATTAACGACCAGCCAGCCCAGGCCGAGTGAGATGACACGCGGACCAAAGACAGGCCCCAAACGGCCGGGCGCGCTGTCCATCGTCCGGCCGGCCGCGCCCATCAGTCCGGAAATGGCGCCGGAGGCCCCCACCACCGGAGCCAGGCCCTGCGGGTGGATCGCTGCATAGCCCACGCCCGCGACGATCCCACAGGACAGATAGAACAGGCAGAAGATTCCCCCTCCCCGGCCGTTAAGTCCTAGCAGCCGCGCGACGGGCGCACCGAAAGCCAGGCCAAACGCGGCGTTGGTGAGCGCGTGAACCCAGCCGCCATGGACGAACAGCATGGTGATCACGCCCGTCCAGCGCCCCTCCCAGAACTCCCGAGGCACCAAGGCCAACGAGTAGATCAGGTCCTTGCTGGCGTTCAGCAACAACAGGTGCGGGACGATCACGGCGGCCGCGACCAGCAGCGCCGGCCAGGGCGCGTTGAAGAGAGGCTCGGGGCGCTGGGGCTGGTCCATGGCGTCTATCTAGGGTCTCCCGCGACGATTCGAACCCCGCGCCAGGGGTTAACCATTTTTTCGAGACCTTGGCGCTATGCCTCACACTGTCTCTTTTTGGCACGAGGGTTGCTTGCCGCCCCGTGTCGACAGTCGCGGAGCCGCTTATGGCCTGGCATCGGAAATCCAAGACGCGTGTGGCGGCGGTTGTCGCCGCCGTCACGCTCGGCGCGGCCGGAGGCGTCGCGGCGCAGTCGATGTCGACCAATTCGGCCTCGTTCAACGCCGGCTATGGCCGCAGTTCGGGCCAGGAAAGCCGGATGGTCGAGTACTCGACCCGTGATGCGAACGGTAATCGGGTGGTCGTGGACGGTGTGATGCTGACCGGTTCGGATCAGAGCGTCTTTTCCTCCAGCCGTAGCTCGGGCTCGCTGGACGCCTATTCGGGCGTCGGTGCGGTCGGTGGTTACGCAGGCTCAACGGCGATCGGCAACAATCTGACGGTCATCACCCAGGGCAACAACAACACCGTCATCGTCAATTCCAACCAGGTTAACACCGGCAACGTCACCGCCGGGTCGAACGTCGCGAAGGGCGGTGCTCCCAAATGATGGTCAAGCGCACAGGCTTGGTCTTGGCCCTGCTAGCCACCGCGGCGCTCAGCGCCTGCGGCAGCACGCCGGTGGCCTCGACGGCCGGCAACTACGCCCAGCCCATCGGCGGCGCGCCGGTGACGGCCAACCCCACCGACTATTCTTCCGCCCTGGTCTGCCTGAACCAGTATGCGCGCTCGAACCGCATCGTCGCCCCGCGCATCGCGATCGGGCGCATCGCCGACTATACCGGCAAGGAAGAGTCCGACGGCTCGGGTCGTAAGGTCACCCAGGGCGCTTCGCTGATGGCCGTCTCGGCCTTCGCCAAGGCCGGCATGCCTCTGGTCGAACGCTTTGACACCTCGGTGTCGGAGTTCGAGCTGAAATACGCCAACAACAAGCTGATTTCCGACCGCCCCAACCCCGCGCCCGAGGTCCCGGCGGACTATCGCAAGATCCTGGCGGGTCAGGTGCCGGGCTCGGACTTCTATGTGATCGGCGGCATCACCGAGCTGAATTACAACATCCGCTCGGCGGGCGTGGACGCCTATGCCGGCGACAAGGACACCGACGGGCTGAAGGGCAACTTCCGCCGCCGCGTCTTCATCATGAACATCGCGCTGGATCTGCGCCTGGTGAACACGCGCACGCTCGAGGTGGTGGATGTGATCTCCTACCAAAAGCAGGTCGTCGGCCGCGAAGTCAGCCTGGGTGTGTTCGACTTCCTGAACGGCAACCTCTTCGACATCTCCGCCGGTCGCGGGGCCCTGGAGCCCATGCAGCTGGCGGTCCGCGCCCTGATCGAACGCGCCACCGTCGAGATGGCCGCCAACCTCTATGGCATGCCCGGTCCACAAAGCTGCCTGCGCTACGATCCGTTCGGTGACGCCACCGTCGGCCAGACGGGCGCCTTCACGCCGGCCTACAACAATCTGGGAACGAACAATGCGCAGACCCGCGATGACCCGTCTCGCTGGAACGCTCGCCGCGATCCCGATATCCGTGATGCTAAGCGGGGTCGCTACTAGCCAGACGACCTCCGGGTCGACAGGGCCAAGTCCGGTTCTCAACAGCCAGATCAATCTCGGCGAGATCTTCTCCGAGCAGACCCTAAACGTCCAGACGGTCAGCGACGGCGTTACGGCCAGCACCACCGCCCAGGCCAATGGCGTCTCGGTGGGCGTGACCAACGCCGACGCCTCGGTCACCTCGAACCAGGACAACAAGGGCGTGGTCTACGGCCATGGCGTGGTCGATGTCGGCGCTGACGCCGGAACGGCCAGCGCCGTTCGGACCACGGCCGTCGGTAACGCCGCATCGCTCGCGGCGTCGAACGGGACGATCTCGGCCTTCGCGGTTCAGACAAACTCGGCCACCGTGACCGCGCGCGGCCAGGTGGAGGCAGCAAACGCCCAGGCCGCCGATCTGACGGTGTCGACCCTGGCGATGGGCAACAGCGCCGGCGTCAATCTGGATAACGGCTCGGCCGGAGCCCGGATCAGCCAGTCCACCACCGCCAACGTCCTCGCCGATGGTGGGGCGATCGTCGGCTATGTCTCTGGAACCAGCGCCGTCACTTCGACCACGGCCGGCAACAACATCAATATCGGCGGGGCCAATCAGTCGGCTGTCCGAGCCATCACCGATCAGGCCAACACCGCCGAGGTCACCCAGGCCAGCAAGTTCACCGCCTACGGCAACAGCAACCTCACCGCGACGGCGGCCACGGCGACCGCCAACAACCTGGCGCTGACCAACGAAGGGCCGTTGGCGGACGTGACCTCCAACCAGTGGAACACGTCCTACGTGCGCGGCCAGGCCGAGGGCTCCTCCTACCTGTTCGGTGCGGCCCAGACCACCGCCTACGCGGCCGGCAACTCCTCGCAGGTCAACAACATCGGGGCCGAGCTGGTGCTCGACAACCTGCAGACGAACACTGGCGGCGGCGTCGAGGCGACCGCCAGTTTCGTCGGCCAGGACGGCTATGACGCCGTGACGACGGCGACCGCCATGGGCAATGCCGTGACCGGCTACGCCTGCTCCCGCTGCAATGGCCGGATGAGCGTGACCAACAATCAGACCAACGGCGCCGATGTCGGCGCGTCGTCGTCCTCGGCCGTAGCCTCAAGCGGCCGGCAGGTGACTGGCGTCTCGACCGCGATCGGCAACAACGCCAGCTTCAACGTCAACAGTCCCGGGAACTAGGCGGACGGCCTCCTGGCCCAAGGCCTGGCGAAGTCCGGATCAGACGAAATTTGGCGTTCCTTCGGCGCTTGGCCTGCTATACGCCCTGTCCTCCCGCGACATTCCGCGCCTGATCCTGATCCAGACGACCATGGCCTCTCCCGCCCGCGCGCCCGTACTTGCTCTGAAGGACGTCCGTCTCGCCGACGGCGCCAAGCCCCTGTTCGACGGGGTCGACCTGGCGCTGGAGCCGCGCATCCGCGCGTGCTTGGTTGGCCGTAACGGCGCGGGCAAGTCCACCCTTCTGAAGATCCTGGCCGGCCAGGGCGTCGAGGCCGACAGCGGCGAACGCGCCGTCCAGCCCGGCGCCAAGGTCGTCTATGTCAGCCAGGAACCGGAGATCACCGGTGAGACCCTGCTGGACTACGCGACGGCCGGCGGCGCGCAGGACTATGAGGCCCAGGCCGCGCTCGCCGATTTCGGACTGGATCCCAGCAAGAGCGCCAAGGGCCTGTCGGGCGGCGAGACCCGTCGCGCGGCGCTGGCCCGCGCCTTCGCCGAGCAGCCCGACGTGCTGCTGCTGGATGAACCGACCAACCACCTCGACATCTTCGCCATCCAGACGCTGGAAGACGAACTGGCCGCCTCAAAGTGCGCCGCCCTGATCGTCAGCCACGACCGCGCCTTCCTGAACCGCGTCACCGAGCGCTGCTTCTGGCTGGAGCACCGCAAGATCCGCCGCCTCGACAAGAGCTTCTCCGAGTTCGAGGCCTGGGCGGACTCGATCATGGCCGCAGACGCCGAAGAGGCCCGCCGCCTCGACAAGGTGCTGGAGCGCGAGAACGCCTGGCTGGCGCGGGGCGTCCAGGGCCGCCGCGCGCGCAACGAGGGTCGCCGCCGCGCGCTTCTGGCCCTGCGCGCCGAGAAGAAGGACCGCCAAAGCGAACTGCGCGGGACCATGACCATGGCCGTGGAGTCCGCTGGAACCTCGGGCAAGCGCGTCATCGAGGCCAAGGGCGTCACCAAGCGTTTTGGCGACAGGACGATCGTCGAGAACTTCTCCACCCGCATCCTGCGCGGCGACCGCGTGGCTCTGGTCGGCCCCAACGGCGCGGGCAAGACCACCCTGGTCAAGCTGCTGCTGGGCGAGCTGGAGCGCGACGCCGGCTCGGTGCAGCTCGGCACTAATCTTGAAGTCTCCTATATCGATCAGGCCCGCATGGCGCTGTCCGACAAGATCACGGTCTGGGACTTCCTGACGCCGGGCGGCGGGGACTCGATCATCGTGCGCGGCCATCCCAAACACGTTGCCGGCTACGCCAAGGAGTTCCTGTTCACCGACGCCCAGCTACGTCAGCCGGTGACCAGCCTGTCGGGCGGCGAGCGAAATCGCCTGCTGCTGGCCAGAGCCTTGGCCAATCCGACCAACCTGATGGTGCTCGACGAGCCGACCAACGATCTAGACATGGACACGTTGGACCTGCTCGAGGATCTGCTGGCCGACTTTGACGGCACGCTGATCCTGGTCAGCCACGACCGCGACTTCATCGACCGGCTGGCCAGTTCGACCATCGCGCTGGACGGCAAGGGCAAGGTCGTCGAAACCCCCGGCGGCTGGACCGACCTGATGGACCAGAACCCGGACTTCTTCAAAGCAACCAAGAGCGGGGCCAGCTTCGCGCCGGTGTCCAAGGCCGCCGCCAAGCCCGCGCCCGCCGCGCCGGCCCCGCCGAAGAAGACCGTCAAGCTCTCCTACAAGGACCAGCGTCGCCTCGAAGAGTGCGAGGCCCTCATCGCCAAGAGTCCGGCCATCATCGCCAAGCTCGAGGAAGCCCTTGCTGATCCAAACCTCTACACGCGCGATCCGGCCACCTTCGACAAGACCATGAAGGCGCTCGACAAGGCCCGCGCCGACCTGGAGCAGGCCGAGATGGAATGGCTGGAGCTGGAAGAGAAAAAGGAAAGCTTGACGGGCTGACAGCTCTCGGCTCCTGCCGCCAATCCGCCCGCCAGACTTGGGCGGTCGCCGACGAACTCCTGCGACGAAACGACACATTCTGCGATCTAAGCGCAACCTTAGGCGTAGGAGGCGTATTGATTGACGCGTCGCACCGCCACGCTCGTTGCACGGGAGCAAACGGCGGCTCGGTACGCCGCCTCGCTGCGGTGGCCCGACGCCTCACCCGTCTTCTCTGCGTGGCGACGTGCGTTGCATGGGGAATCTTCACGGGATGCAGCAGCGTCTAGAACGACTAGAACCGGGACGGCAGACCACCATGCTGCTCGGCCTGTCCGTCGCCGTGGTCGCGAGCCTCATTTTCAGCGGTTATCTCGCCTTTCTGAGCCGGACACCCTTGGGCGTGGCCACCTTTTGGCCCGCCAACGCCCTGCTGGTGGCCGGGTTGATCACGCTGAGCGGCGCACGGCGCGTCGCGTTGCTGATCATCTTCGCCGTCTGTCACCTGATGGTGGACCTGCTCGTGAACATGGGCTGGGTCCGCCCGTTGCTCTTCACCATCGTGGACCTGTTGGAAGCCGTGGTGATCTGGCGGCTCGTCGTCAGCCTCGCCGGCGCGGCGCCGAGGGTGCGCAACCTGCGCGCGCTGGTTCAGCTTCCCGCGATCACGACACCGGTCGCGATGGCTTCGGGTCTTGTCTGCGCGACGGCGCTCCATCTGCTGCTCGGCGCGCCCATGTGGGCGGGCTTTTGGGACTGGACGCTGCGGGACGCCTTGGGTCTGGCCGTGATCCTGCCGGCCGCCCTTGTACTCATGGACGCCGAGCATCGCCGCTCCTTCCAACGGCCCTGGCGCGAGCAAGTGCTGTTGCTGTTCGCGGTCGCGATGGTCACCCTGTTGTGCGTCCACCCCGCCAGCGGCGCGCCGCCGTTCCTGATTTTCCCCGTCGCCCTGCTGGCCGCCTATCGTCTGGGCGCGCGCGGCGCCGCCTTGGCGTCTTTGCTGGTGGCGGCGATCACCCTGCCCGTGGCCATGTCCGGGGGCTCCCCCCGCTTCAACGCCATCCTTGGCCCGGTCGACCAAGCGCGCACGGTCCAGGTGTTCATCGGTGTCCTGTTCTATACGAGCCTGGCGGCTGGCCTGGCCCTGGCGCAGCAAGATCGGCTCAAGCGCCTGTTGCTGCGTCGCGAGCAACTGACCCGCGCCGCTCGGGCTCGGGCCCTGGCGGCGACCGAGGCCAAGACCGAATTCCTCGCCACCATGAGCCACGAGATTCGAACCCCGCTGAACAGTGTGCTCGGCTTCGCGCAGCTTCTGGCCGCCCGCGACGACCTTCCGCCGGATGCGCGACGACAGGTGAACCTGATCGACAGCGCCGGCGCGGCGCTACTCACTGTGGTCAATGACATCCTGGACTTCTCCCGGGTCGAGGCCGGACAGATCGAGCTGCTGCCGCAACCCACCTCGGCCGCGACGCTGCTGCGCGACACCGTCGCGATCATGGCCCCAGAGGCGCGCGCCAAGGGTCTGTCCATGGACGTTCAGATCATCGACCCGGTCGACGTGCTGCATGACCTGGACGCCGACCGGCTGAGGCAGGTGCTGATCAATCTGCTGAATAACGCTGTGAAGTTCACCGACGAGGGCCGTATCGACGCGCGCCTCGTGGTCGAGCCCGGCGATCTCGAAGATCGCCTGCGCTTCGAAGTGCTGGACACCGGCGTCGGCATCGAGCTCGACAAGCAAGCCCTTCTGTTCCAGCGTTTCTCGCAGGCCGACAGCTCGATGAGCCGACTGCACGGCGGCGCGGGACTGGGTCTGGCGATCTGTCGCGCGCTTGTCGAGGTCATGGGCGGCAAGATCGGCGTCGACAGTGTTCCAGGCCGCGGTTCGTGCTTCTGGATCGAGCTCAGCGCGCCGGTCGTCGATGCTGTCCCCCTCCCTGAACGCCCCAAACCCGCCGCGCCCGGGGCCGCGCGAGTTCTCATTGTCGACGACCATCCTATCAACCTGGAAATAGGCGTAGCGCTCCTGACCCTGGTGGGATGCGAGGTCGATGTCGCCGAGAACGGAAAGGAAGCGGTGGAGAAGGCCGGGGCGGCTGACTACGACATCATCCTGATGGACATCCATATGCCACGCATGGACGGTCTGGAGGCGACCCGGGCGATCAAGGCGCTACGTGGCCCCGCCGGCAAGGTTCCGATCATCGCGATGAGCGCCGACGCCCTGCCCCGTCAGGTGGAGCGCTGCTACGCCGCCGGGATGGTCGACCACATCGCCAAACCTATCCAGCGCGAGGTGCTGTACGCCAAGATCGAGCGTTGGCTACACCCGCGCCAGAACGGTCAGCCGCCCGCCTAGACTCCCACCGAGTCGGAGAACGGCCCAAGGTTTGGGTTGCGGCTTGGAACTCCAAGCCAACGCCCCTAACTTGGCCGCGGATAATGGGAGATGTCCTCGATGCAGCGCCGCGCCTTCGCCGCCCTGGGCCTGATGGCTCTTCTCGCCGCCTGCTCGCCCGCGCCCAAGAAAGATGCGGCGGCCGATGGCCAGACCCAGATCAAGCTGGCTACTGACTGGCGCGCGCAGGCTGAACTGGGCGGATACTATCAGGCGCTCGCAACCGGCGAATACAAGAAGCGCGGACTGGATGTGACCCTGATCCAGGGCGGTCCGGCGGTGAACGTGCCGCAACTGCTGGCCACCGGCGCGGTTGATGTCGGCGTCGGCTCCAACAGCTTCATCATCATGAACCTGGCCAAGGAAAACGCCCCGGTCAAAGCGGTGGCGGCCTTCATGCAGAAGGACCCGCAGGTTCTCATTGCGCACCCTGACCAGGGCATCAACGGCATCGCCGACATGAAGGGCCGGCCCATCCTGTTGTCGGACGCTTCGGTCACCGCCTTCTGGGTCTGGTTGAAGGCCAAGTACGGCTTCACCGACGACCAGGTGCGCAAATACAACTACTCGTCCGCGCCGTTCCTGGCCGACAAGCGGGTCGTTCAGCAGGGCTACGCGACGAGCGAGCCGTACCTCATCGAGAAGGAAGGCAAGATCAAGCCGGCGGTGTTCCTGCTGGCCGACAGCGGCTATCCCGCCTACGCCTCGTTCGCCCTGGTCCCCGACAGCCTGATCGCCAAGAACCCAGCGGCCGTGCAGGCCTTTGTCGAGGCCACGGCGGCAGGCTGGACCTCGTACCTCTACGGCGACCCCAAGCCTGGCGACGCAGCGATCCTGAAGGACAATCCGGAGATGACCCAGGACGTCCTCGATCAGGCGCGGGAGAAGATGCGATCCTACGGCATCGTCAGCGCGAACGGGGGCAAGGGCGATGTCGGCCAGATGACCGACGCGCGCTGGGCCGAGTTCTTCAAGGTCGCGTCCGAGCAGGGCGTCTACCCCAAGGACATGGACTACAAGAAGGCCTACACCCTGCAGTTCCTGCCCAAGGGCCAATGAGCGGTCCAGTCGCCAGCCTCTCCGCCGTCGAGGTCGATTACGCGCGCGGCCGCGCCCTTGGCCCGGTAGACCTTGCGCTGGCGCCCGGCGAGATCGTGGCCTTGGTGGGCCCATCGGGCTGCGGAAAGTCGACGGCTCTGCGCCTGCTGGCCGGACTAGAGGCGCCGACCCGAGGAACCGTGACCCGCGCGACCGGACGGGGCGAGACCTCAGTCGTCTTCCAGGCACCGACGCTGGCCCCGTGGTTATCGGCCCGTGACAACGTCGCCCTGCCGCTTGAACTGGCCGGCGTCGGCAAGCGCGAGGCGCGCGCGGCCGCCGAGGAGGCTCTGGACAAGGTCGGTCTCGCCCGCGCCGCCGCCGCCCGACCCGCCCAGCTATCGGGGGGCATGGCCATGCGGGTGTCCCTCGCCCGCGCCCTGGTGACGCGTCCCCGGCTGCTCCTCCTGGACGAGCCCTTCGCCGCGCTCGACGAGATCACCCGTCGCGTGCTGGCCGACGATGTGCTGGCCCTGGCGGCCGAGCTCGCGCCCGCCGTGGTCTTCGTCACGCACAATGTCGAGGAGGCGGTCTACATGGCCGGGCGCGTCGTGGTCATGACACCGGGCCCCGGACGCATCGCCGGAGAGATCACCATCGACGGCGCGGTCCCTCGCCCGCCGGGCTTCCGCACCACGGCCGCCTTCCGCGCCGCGGCCGAGGCGGTGTCCGAGCTGCTGGCCAGCGCCACGGAACGCACGGCGTGAAGCGGATCCTGCCCCCTCTGATCCTGATCGCAGCCCTTCTGGGCGGCTGGGAGATCGCCTGCCGAGCGCTGGCCGTGCCACCCTATCTGCTGCCGCCGCCCAGCGCTGTCTGGACTGCGCTGCGGGAGTCCTGGTCCCTGTTGCTGAGCTCGGCCTGGGCCACCCTGTCGACGGCCCTGCTGGCGCTGGTCATCGCCAGCCTCGTCGCGTGCGGCCTGGCCCTGGGGGTGAGCCTGAACCGGGTTCTCGAAGACGCGGTCCGCCCGATCGCGGTGACGCTGCAGGTCACGCCGCTGGTGGCGATCGCACCGCTGGTGACGATCTGGGCCGGCATAGAGCACCCCGAGCGCGCCGTGATCGGCTTGGCGGCCGTCGTCGCCTTCTTTCCGATCTTTTCGGGGGCGCTGGCGGGGTTGAAGGCGGTCGACCCCGATCTGTCGCGGCTGTTCGACCTGCACGGGGCGACACCGTTGCAGCGCCTGACCCGCCTGCGGCTGCCTTCCGCGGCGCCTGCGCTGCTGGAAGGCCACAAGGTGGCCGCCGGCCTGGCGGTGATCGGCGCCGTGGTCGCTGAGTTCGTGGCGGGTTCGGGAGGCGCTCAAGGCCTAGCCTGGCGCATCCTCGAGGCCTACAACCGGCTACAGACGGCAAAGGTGTTCGCCGCCTTGGTCATGCTGGCGGTGCTGGGCGTGGGGCTGCACGCGATCATGGAAGCGCTTGAGCGTCGACTTCTCAACTTTTGGCGCGGGCGTTAGCCCAAGATTAAACCGGGCGCGCTAGAGGTCGAGGCTGCCATCGCTTCGCTCGGACCGTCATGCGCCTCGCTGTTCTCATCGCCGCCCTGGCCTGCGCCACCGTCGCGCAAGCCGAAGGCGCGCGCGAGAACCGCTACGGCCCCGCGCCCGCGCGGGCGCCGGCCGCTCTGGACAGCCGCGCCCCGCTCTATAACGGCGCGACCTACGGCGCGCGCACCTTGGGTTGGACGGGCAAGCGCGACGCAGTGACCGAGGCGGTCGAAGCCAGCGCGCCACAACCCTGGTGGGTCCGTGAACAGGCTCAGGGGCAGTCTCAAGCCGCGCCGCCCCGCATGGAGCGGACGACGCCTATCCAGGCCAGCGCCCCCGCGCCGGTCACGCGCCCTGCGGCAGCCTTGCCCCAAAGCATCTTTGATGCGCCTACGCCGGTGGCCTCCGTCCCGCCGACGCAAACCGCGATGGCCCCGCCGCCAATGCAGCCCGGTCAAGTGGGGGCGCGAACCTATTCCGTCGGACGCCAGTTCGGGATGACCCCCGACCCCATTCCCGCCGCCGGCCCATCGCGCATGGTCCTGATCGCGCCGCCGCCGCCCCCGGCCGAGGACGAGGCCAAGCCCGGCGTTCAAGAGGGCGGCGAGTGGTCCGGACGCGCCGAGAAGGACGGCGATCTCTAATGCAGTCGCGAATTCACGACCTCATCGCCCTGGCCAACGAGCCGTCGAGCGCCAAGCGCCGCGAACTCCTGCGCGGCGTCACCGATCTCTTCTTCCAGGGCGACGGCCACAACAGCGTCGAGATGGGCCTCTTTGACGACGTCCTCAGCCAGTTGGCCGGTGACATGGAGGAGGCGGTCAAGGCGGAGCTGGCGGAACGGATCAGCGAAACCGCCACCCCGCCGCGCGGACTCTCCCGGACCCTGGCGGCCGACTCCATCGCGGTCGCTGCGCCGATCCTGCGCAACTCCCGCGCCCTGACTGACGACGACCTGCTGCATGTCGCCCGCACCCAGGGTCAGGACCATCTGCGAGCCATCTCCCAGCGCAGCAGCGTGTCGAGCGTGGTGTCGGACGCCATCGTCGCGCGCGGTGACGACCAGACCCTGGGCGTCCTCCTGCGGAACGAGGGCGCGGTGTTGTCGCGCGAGGCGCACGAGACCGTCGTCGACCGCGCCGCCGCCAACCCCGCCCTGCACGAGGCGGTAGTCGACCGGCAAAGCCTGCCCGTGGACCTGCTGAACGAAATGTACTTCGTGGTCGAGGCGCGCCTGCGCGACCGGATCATGGAGAAGAACGCCGGCATGGACCCGGCGGTGCTGGAAGCGGCCCTGACCGCCGGCCGCAAGCGCGTGGCGACGCAGGACGGGGCCCTCCCAGCAGACTATGCGGAGGCCGAACGCGAATTCCGCACGCTTCGCGGCAAGGTGCAGATTTCGCCGCAGGTCCTCGCCAACATGCTGCGAAATCGGAAGACCACTCTGTTCCTCGTGGCTCTGGCCGAACTGGCCGATGTGGACTTCCACACGGCGCGCAAGATCCTAGAGCGTCGCGAGATGGACGCCCTGGCGGTGATCTGCAAGGCCGCCGATTTTGATCGGTCGCTCTTCCTGACCTTCGCGCTGCTGATCCTGGAGCAGACCGACGACGTGATGATGCGGGCCAAGGCATACGGCGAACTCTACGCCAACCTGCCTCGGGACTCGGCGCTCCGCACGATCCGGTTCTGGCGCCTGCGACGCCAGACGGGCGACGTCGCGGCCGCCTGACCTGCGGCAGGGCTAAAAGCCGCCTACCTCGCGCCTTGCGTGCGCCATCCGGGAAAGCCAAGGTGCGCCCCTTGTTCTCTCCTGCCCTGGATTCTCGATGATCAGCGCTTCGCGCCTGGCGATTGTCGCCGCCGCCGGCCTTTCGGTGGCCGCCTGCTCCCAGCTCCCCAAGCCCTCGATTCCGCTTCTGAAGAGGGATACGGGCGAGTCGTCAGCGCCCAAGATCTCGGAAGCGCCGGCGCTGGCCGGCCCCAAGGTCGCCGACCTGAAGCCGGGCCAATGGGCGCAGGAAATCTCCGACGTCGCACCCGATCCGGCCTGGCGGTTTGGCGTCTTGCCGAACGGCATGCGCTACGCCCTCCGCAAGAACGCCACGCCGCCCGGCCAGGCCGCATTGCGCCTGTGGTTCGACGCGGGCTCGATGATGGAGGCGGACGACCAGCAGGGTCTCGCCCACTTCCTGGAGCATATGGCCTTCAACGGGTCGAAGAACGTGCCCGAAGGCGAGATGATCAAGATCCTGGAGCGCCACGGCCTGGCCTTCGGCGCCGACACCAACGCCTCGACCAGCTTTGACGAGACGATCTACCAGCTCGACCTGCCAAAGACCGACGACGGCACTGTGGACACCTCGCTGATGCTGCTGCGCGAGGCGGCCGGCGAGCTGACCATCGCACCGGAAGCCGTTGATCGCGAGCGCGGCGTGGTGCTGTCGGAAGAGCGCACGCGCGACACCCCCGGCTATCGCGTCGCGATCAAGACGCTGTCGGCGCAGATGGAAGGCCAGTTGCCGCCCAAACGCATTCCGATCGGCAAGACCGAGGTGCTGAAGACCGCGCCCGCCCAGCGAATCCGCGACTTCTACGAGGCCTATTATCGGCCCGAGCGCGCTGTGCTGGTCGCCGTCGGCGACTTCGACGTCGACGCCATGGAAGCCAAGATCAAGGGCAAGTTCGGCGACTGGATCGGCAAGGGCGCGAACGGCAAGGATCCCGACGTGGGTCCGGTCGCCAAGCGCGGCGCGACGGCCAAGATGATCGTCGAAGCGGGCGCCCCATGGTCGATCCAGATGACTTGGACGCGCAAGCCCGACGGCCTTCTGGAGACCAAGGCGGTCGACGAGCGGGACACGCTGGAGAACCTGGCCTTCGCGGTGCTTAACCGCCGACTGCAGGCCCTGGGACGCTCGGCGGAGCCGCCCTTCATCGCCGGCGGAGCCTTCAAGGGCGATCAGTATGGCGCCGTCCGGGTCACGACCTTCGGCGCGACGGCGCAGCCTGGCCGCTGGCGCGAGGCGATGACCGCCCTCGACGCCGAGCAGCGCCGCGCCGTTCAGTACGGCGTGCGCCAGGACGAACTGGATCGCGAGATCGCCAACCTGCGCGCCGGTCTGGTCGCCGCTGTGGCCGGCGAAGCCACCCAGCGCACGCCCGCGCTCGCCAACCAGTTGGTCGGCACGCTGGGCGACGGCGAAGTCGTCACCTCGCCCAGCCAGAACCTCGCGGCGTTCGATCTGATCGTGAAGGGTCTGACGGCGGAACGCGTCAACGCGGTGCTTAAGAGCGCCTTCGTCGGCTCTGGGCCGCTGCTCGTCCTGGCCGCGCCGACCGCTGTCGAAGGCGGCGAACCGACGATCCTCAAGGCTTACGAGGACCTCAAGGCCCAGCCTGTCACCCCGCCCACCGCGCCGGGCGTGACGGTGTGGCCTTATTCCAGCTTCGGTCCGACCGGCAAGGTCGCCGAACAGAAGGACGTCTCCGATTTGGACGCCGTCTTCGTGCGCTTCGAGAACGGCGTGCGCCTGACGGTCAAGCCGACCAAGTTCCGCAACGACCAGGTCATCGTGAAGGTCCGCGCCGGCCATGGCCTGCTCGACATGCCCTCGGACAAGCAGAGCCCGCTGTGGTCGGGCTCGGCCTTTATCGAGGGCGGCCTCAAGCAGATCACCGCCCAGGACATGGAACGCGTCCTGACCGGCAAGATCTGGAACGCCCAGTTGGGCGTCGAGGATGACGCCTTCACACTGAACGGTCGAACCCGCCCCGAAGACCTGACCACCGAGCTGCAGGTGCTGGCGGCGTTCGCCAGCGAACCCGGCTGGCGGCCCGAAGCCTTCAACCGCATCAAGACCAGCTACGGCACGCTGCACGACCAGCTGCAGAGCACCACCGGCGGCGTTCTGGGCCGCGACTTGGGCGGCCTGATGCACGGGGGCGACCAGCGTTGGACCTTCCCCTCGCGTGAACAGATCGCCGCCGCCTCTCTGGACGACCTGAAGGCCGCCGTCGCCAACCCGCTGGCCAAGGGCGACCTTGAGGTCGTCATCGTCGGCGACACCACGGTCGACAAGGCGATCACAGCGGTGGCTGACACCTTCGGCGCTCTGCCCGCGCGCCCCGGCGATCCGCCGCTGCCCGGCGCGGAAAACGCCCCCTTCCCCGCCCCGTCCGCTCAGCCCGTGGTCCGCACCCACAAGGGTCGCGCCGACCAGGCCGCCCTGTTCATGACCTGGCGCACCGACGACCTGTTCTCAAACCTGCAGAAATCGCGTGACGTGTCGGTGTTGGGTCAGGTGATGCAGCTTCGCCTGACCGACGAGTTGCGTGAGAAGCAAGGCGCCACCTACTCGCCGAACGCCTCGGCGACCGCCAGCGTCGTCTTCAAGGACTGGGGCTATCTCGCCGTCAGCCTGGAGGTCCCGCCCGAGAAGCTGGAGGGCGTGGTGGCGTCGATCCGCAAAATCGCCGCCGACCTGCGCGACAAGCCGATCTCCGCCGACGAGCTGGAGCGCGCCAAGAAGCCTCGGATCGACGCAATCGAAAAGGCTCGTGTCACCAACGAGTACTGGGTCGGCGCGCTTTCTGGCGCGCAGCGCGATCCGCGCCTGCTGGACGCCACACGCTCGGTGATCGCGGGCCTGTCGCGGGTAACCCCGGCGGACGTGCAAAAGGCCGCGCAGACCTATCTCGCCGACGAGAAATCCTGGCTTCTGCTGGTGAAGCCCGAGACTGCGGCTCCGGCCAAGTAGGCGAACGAAAAAGGCCCCGGTTCGCACCGGGGCCTTTCTATGTCTTGGGAGCGTCAGGCGGTTAGTAGACGACGCCGCCAACCCCGCCATCCAGGCTGAAGCTGGTCGACAGCGACTGGCGTTCCTGCACCGTTTCCTCGCGATAGGCGGTGTAGGTCTCGGTAGTCAGCATGCTCAGGATCTTCACCCCGGCGCCAAAGCGGCGCAGCAGCGAGCGCTCGTTACAGTCGCGCGCAGGCAATTGCGGACGGCACGAGACCGTGGCCTGCCCCGCCGCCGCGCCGCGGGCGTAGTACAGCGCCTCGTTCTTGCGGCAGATGAAGGTCTGGCCGGGTGCCCCGGTGGAGATGTCGATCTGTCCTGCGTATTCGGCGATTACGTACTGCAAGCGTGCGCCCGCGATGCAGCGATAGAGCTCGCCGTCATAGGCGTCGTCGATGTCGCGGTCGGGCGTGACCTGCGAGGCCGGATGCGGCACGTCGCGG
The DNA here is from genome assembly GCF_002742645.2 of Caulobacter sp. FWC26. Classification (NCBI taxonomy): domain Bacteria; kingdom Pseudomonadati; phylum Pseudomonadota; class Alphaproteobacteria; order Caulobacterales; family Caulobacteraceae; genus Caulobacter; species Caulobacter sp. FWC26. The sequence goes on along the minus strand of NZ_CP033875.1, from coordinate 1,259,673 downwards.
TCGTCCAGGCAAACCGCGCGGACGATGACCCGGCGCGTACGGGTGCGCGTGGCCTCATAGGCCTGGCGCCGGCGGACCTCGCCGCCCTCGACATTCAGGCCCTGGATGTAACCGGTGGTCATCGGCCCCGAATAGTAACCGCCGTGCCCGCCGCCGCCGTAGTAGTTGACGACGCCGCCGGCGGTCGAGCCGGCGCCGGACGATGAGCCGGAGGTCGCGCCCGCGTTGGCGACGGCCGAGGCGTTGGTGGTGGCGTTGACGATCACGGTCGAGCCGATGTTCACGTTCACACCCGGAATATTGACGTTGTGACCACCGCCACAGCAGCCGGTCGGCGGCGCGGGGGGCTTCGGCGGCGGCGGGGGCGGCTTGCAGCACGCCGGCGGGGTCGGCGGGCAGGCGTTGGTGCAGCCGGCATAGGCCGCTCCGCCCAGCAGCAGGCCGCCGAGCATCGCCCCCAGAGCGATCGTCCATGCACGCATGTTCAGTTTCGGCGCCTTCATCCGGCGTTTCCCTTCACCTCGGGTCGTACCGCTTCCGGTTAAGCAAGAATCGGGCCGAGCCCGGCCGTCCCGCCTGGATCTGCGCCAGAATGGGACGGTCGAGCCCTTGGCCCGGTTCTCCCAGCAAGCCCTGTGCGGTCGAAAACAGCCGCGGAAGGACCCGCCAGGGGACGACGATGTTCCATCCAAGCACGGAACGGTTGATAGACTATTGGCGCGACAAAAAGGGTGAATCCGCCCTGCCCCGCCGCGCCGACATCAATCCGGGCGATTTTCTGGAGTTGCTGCCGCAGGTGTTCGTGCTGGGTCGCGAAGGCGGCAAACTGCCCTTCCGCCTGGCGGGGGGCTTCGTCTCGGATCTTCACGCCCGCGACCTGCGCGGCCAGGACGCTCTTTCGCTGTGGGCCCTGGCCCATCGGCTGGAGCTGAAGAGCGCGCTGGATGTCGCCCGCAAGCGCCGCACGCCCGTGGTGGTCACCGCCGACATCCGCGCCCATGGCGTGCCGTCGGTCGGCATGGAGGTTCTGTTTGCGCCGCTGCAAGGCGCCAGCGGCGAGACCGACCGGTTCCTGGGTCTCTATCAGCCGATCGCGATGATGGCCCGCCTGATGGGCAGGCCTGCGTACGAGCTTGGCCTGCGGGAGATCAAGCCGCTCGGCGAAGGCAACCAGGACATGCCCCGTCTTCGTCTGGCCACGCTGGATGGGCGTCGGATCGCTTAGCGTCCCACCATGTCCAGCGTCGACGCGACATCGCTCGGCAAATCCAACCTTGCCGCGCCCATCAGCTCTTGCAGCTGTCCGATCGACGTAGCGCTGGCGATCGGCGCCGTGATCGCCGGATGGGCCATGATCCAGGCCAGCGCGACCTGGGCCTGCGACGCCCCGACAGCCTCGGCGGCCTTGTCGAGCACCGTCAGCACCGCGCGGCCTCTGTCATTCCAGTAGTCGCGCAGGATGGTCCGACCTCGGGCCCGGCCTTCCAGGTCGGCCGCGCTGCGGTACTTTCCGCTCAAGAACCCTGCGGCGAGCCCGTAGTAGGGTATGATCCCCACGCCCTCGGCGCGGGCCAGTTCCGCAAGCCCGCCCTCGACCTGCTCGCGATCCACCAGATTGAACTTCGGCTGGATGGTCTCGTAGCGGGCCAGGCCGGTCGTCTGAGAAACTTCGAGACTGGTCTTCAGACGCGTCGGCGAGAAATTCGAGGCGCCGACAGCGCGCACCTTGCCCGCTCGCACCAGGCGATCGAACGCGCGCAGCGTCTCCTCCTGAGGCGTTTCGGCGTCGTCCTGATGAGACTGGTAGAGATCGATATAGTCAGTCTGAAGACGGCGCAGTGACTCCTCTACGGCCGCTTCGATGTTCGCCGCAGAGAGGCCGGGCCGCTTGGGCCACATCGCCACCTTCGTCAGGATGAGAACCCGGTCGCGTTTGCCCGACGCCCCGAGCCAACGGCCGATCACACTCTCGGATTCCCCGCCCGCGTGGCCGGTAACCCACGCCGAATAGACATCCGCTGTGTCGATGGCGTTGAAACCGCCGTCCACGAAGGCGTCAAGCAATCGATGCGACATCGCCTCGTCGGCGGTCCACCCAAAGACGTTGCCACCAAAGATCAGCGGCGCGGTCGACAGGCCCGAACGGCCCAGCGGGCGATGTCGCATGAGGCCTCTCCTACTCCGCCGCCACCGCGCGCCCGTCCTCATAGACCGGCACGTCGAGCGGCGCGGCCGGCGCCTTGCCTCGGATCAGGTCGGCGGCGCGCTCGGCGATCATGATGGTCGGGGCGTTGGTATTGCCGCCAATCAGGGTCGGCATGACCGAAGCGTCGATCACCCGCAGTCCCTGGACACCCTGAACGCGGAGCTGATCGTCGACCACCGCCAGCGGATCACCCGCCACGCCCATGCGGCAGGTGCCGACGGGGTGGTAGATCGTCTCGGCCTTGGCCCGGATCCAGGCGTCCAGCTCGGCGTCCGACTTCACGTCCGCGCCCGGCGCATACTCGGCGTCGCGATAGGGATCGAAGGCTGCCTGTGCCACGGTCTCGCGGGCGATGCGCACGCCCTCGCGGATCGCGCGCCTGTCCTCGTCCGTCGACAGATAATTGGCCAGGATCGTCGGATCGTCGAACGGATCGGCCGAGCGCAAACCCACCTTGCCCCGGCTTTCCGGACGCAACTGGCAGACGTGCAGCGTAAAGCCGTCCTTCTCGACGACAACCTTGCCGTGGTCCTGCATGATCGCCAGCACGCCGTGAATCTGCAGGTCTGGGCGATCGAGATCCGGGCGCGACTTCAGGAACGCGCCGCTCTCCAAAAACTGCTGCCGGCCCAGTCCTTTGCCGAAGAACATGTAGTTCATGCCGACGCCTAGCTTGTTCAGCCCCTTGTTGGCCGAGTAGGCGGTCTTCAGGTTCTTGGCGGTCCAGGAAACGCAGACATCCAGATGGTCCTGGAGGTTCGCGCCGACACCCTTGGACTCATGCGCCACGGCGATGCCATGGGGCGTCAGGTCGTCCGGCGCGCCGATACCCGACAGCTGCAGGATCTGCGGCGATTGCACCGCGCCCGCGCTCAGCAGCACCTCGGCGTCGGCATGGGCGATCTTCTTCTCACGTGACTTGCCGACCACGTACTCCACGCCCACGGCGCGGCGCTTTTCCAGGATGATCCGCGTGGTGCGAGCTTCGGTCACGCAGGTGAGGTTCGGACGCGACAAAGCTTGGCTCAGATAAGCCATGGCCGCGCTCCAGCGCTGGCCGTCGCGGATGGTCAGGTCGTAAGGGCCAAAGCCCTCCTGCTGATAGCCGTTGAAGTCCTTGGTGGTCTTGTGGCCCGCCTGACGGCCAGCCTCGATCAGCGTGCTGTAGAAAGGACTGTCGGACTCGCCCTTCGACACATGCAGCGGACCCTTGTCGCCGTGATAGGCGTCGCCGCCCGCGTGATGGGTTTCCGAGCGCTTGAAATAGGGCAGGACCTCCGAATACGACCAGCCGGTCAGACCCATCTGCCGCCACTGGTCATAGTCGCGGGCGTGACCGCGAATATAGATCATGCCGTTGATGGCCGAGCTTCCGCCCAGGCCCTTGCCGCGCGGCCACCAAAGCTTGCGGTTGTCGAGATGCGGCTCGGCTTCGGTCCAAAAGCCCCAGTTCTGCTCGCCCTTGTCCTTGATCAGCTGGCCGACACCGGCCGGCATCTTCACCAGGATGGACTTATTCTTGCCGCCGGCCTCAAGCAGCAGGACCTTGACGTTCGGATCCTCGGTCAGGCGCGCGGCCAGGACGCAGCCGGCCGAACCGCCGCCGATGACGATGTAATCAAAGCGCTCGCTGGCCATGGCCCGGACGCCCTCCCTCGAAGGTTATCATTGTTAAGGCAGAGATTGGTCTGGCTTTGAGCCGCGCGCAAGGCGCTTGAGGATCACACAGCGCCAACAGGGCGAGTTTCGATTTCCCCACAACCTGAAATCCTATATATACCACCTATGCACGAAAGCGTGGCCAATACGCGTAATTCACCTGAGCATGGTTAGATCGCGGCGACACCCGATCAGTCCATGACGCGCTCTTCTCGCGCGCACGTGTCCAGCGCGAGGAGCGGGAGCGCCGCCCAGCCCCCCCAACTGCGGGCGGCGCTCCCAACGTCTATTCGGCGATCACCGTCAGATCGCGCGCGTAGCGTTTCCAGTTCTCGACATAATGCAGGGCCGAGGCCTGCAGGATCGTGGCGTGCTGTTCACCGATCTCGCGGACCACCTTGCCGGGCGCGCCCATCACCATGGAATTGTCCGGGATTTCCTTGCCCTCGGTGATAAGGGCGCCCGCGCCGATCAGACAGTTCTTCCCGATCTTGGCCCCGTTGAGGACGATCGAGCCAATCCCGATCAGCGATCCGTCACCGATCGTGCAGCCGTGCAGCATAACCATGTGACCGATGGTCACGTTCGCGCCGATGGTCAGCGGAGCTCCAAGATCAGTGTGGAGAACCGAGCCGTCCTGGACGTTGCTGTTCTCGCCGATCGTAATGGGATCGTTGTCTCCCCGCGCGATCGCGCCCCACCAAATACTGGCGTTCTTCTTAAGAATCACGTTCCCCATCACGCTAGCGGTCGGGGCGATCCAGTATTCGCCTACCGCGGGAAGCGTCGGCGCCGTGGCGCCTAGGGAATAGACAGTCATCCGTATGCCTCGTTTTCTTGCGCGCGATTTTCAGGTTAACGACCCGGAAACCATGATGCGCCATTGTAGTCGGGCGATTCGAGAGGGAACATTCCTCCAGTGGGAATCATTTTCCTTTCGTAACGGGTCCGAGGACAAGCGCCTCGTATCCGCCCGCTGACGAAGACGAGGTGTGGCTCTTGGCGTTTCGGCGTACAGCACCGTCTCCAGGGACTTCCCACAGCGGAAGCGCTCCCGAGCCGCCCCGCCGCGCACGCGACTTCGTGATCACCCAGCTCACCGCCAAGGACGACGCCTTAAGGCCTCGTCCTTTTTTCATGTCTGAATGGAGGCTTTGATGACCAAGCGAGCCCTGAAGCGGATGGTGCGCGAAGGCGCGCAGGAGACCGGCCAATATGACGACGCCAAGGTGCGCCGCCTGCCGGTCGATCACCGCGGCGGCTGGTCACCTCTGCCTGCTGAGGGGGGCGCGAGAGGGGATAGCCGGGACCAGAGCTACCTAAAAACCATAAAACCCAAATCGCCCGGCCAGGCGCAGCTAATGGAAGCTATCGACGAGAAGAACCTCGTCATGGCCCTGGGCCCAGCGGGCACCGGCAAGACCTACATCGCCATCTCCAAGGCCGTAGAGGCGCTGGAAGCCGGCCGCGTCAGCCGCATCGTGCTCTCGCGCCCCGCGGTCGAGGCCGGCGAGTCGATCGGCTATCTGCCGGGCGACATGGAAGACAAGCTGGCGCCCTATCTGCGCCCGCTCTACGATGCCCTGACCGATCGCCTGTCGGTCAAGCGCATGCGGGCCTTGATGGCCGAGGGCGCCATCGAGATCGCCCCGGTCGGCTTCATGCGCGGTCGCACCCTGAACAACGCCTTCGTGGTGATCGACGAGGCCCAGAACTGCACCTACATGCAGTTGAAGATGCTGCTGACGCGCCTGGGCTGGCACTCGACCATGGTGGTCACCGGCGACCCGAACCAGTCCGACCTGCTGCCCGGCATCTCGGGCCTGGCCGAGGTGGCCGCCAAGTTCGACGCGGTCTCCAACATCGCCGTTGTCCGCCTCGCCGATCGCGACATCGTCCGCCACCCGCTGGTGGCCGAGATGCTCGGGGTGCTCTAGGCCTGAACGACGAGAAACGAAGGCCGCCTGATCTTGGGGTTGAGGCGGCCTTCGCGTGTTTGGGCTTTACATCGCCGAAAGGTTGAGAAACTCTTCCAGGACACTAATTGGAGGATGGGGTATGTTTAACGGCAAGATGATCGTGGCCGGGCTCGCCCTCGGTCTTTGTGCGGTTTCGGCCGCTTCGGCGCAGCAGCAGCCGCCGCCGTCGCCCGCGCCAAACCAGGCCACCCCCAATCCTCCGATCTACCTTGCGCCTGGCCCGACTCCGTTTCGGAGCTTGGAGGTCGACGCTTGGCGCCACGTTCAAACGATCCGCGCTCAGGTGAAGGCCCAGACCACGCCTGACCAATGGCGACGCGCTCAGCAGGCCGCCGGCTTGATCAACGCCAACCAGTGCGTCAACGCCTACAAGCTGGCCGTGATCGAGCAGGACGAGCAGCTGGCGAACTCGGTGAAAATGACCTGCGCCGGGCGCACACGCGGCTAGAGTTTTGCAGCGATGATCGTCACCGCACGCGTGATGATCGCAAAAATCGAGACTTGAGTTTGAGGCGGTCGGGCGTGCAAGGTCCGGCCGCCTTAATCTTTTGTTGGACATGTTCATGGCCGATACGACCGCGCCGCGCACGGAACTCACCCTTCGCGGGGTCCTCCTCGGCATTCTGATCACGCTGGTCTTCACCGCCGCCCAGGTCTATCTGGGCCTGAAGGTCGGCCTGACCTTCGCCACCTCGATCCCGGCCGCCGTCATCTCAATGGCGCTGCTGCGGGCGTTCAAGACCTCGACCATCCAGGAAAATAATATCGTCCAGACGATCGCCTCGGCGGCGGGCACGCTGTCGTCGGTGATCTTCGTTCTGCCCGGCCTGTTGATGATCGGCTGGTGGGCCAATGTGCCGTTCCTGCCGACCTTCGGCGCCTGCGCCGTCGGCGGCATCCTGGGCGTGATGTACACCATCCCCCTACGGCGGGCTCTGGTGACCAACTCCAACCTCCCCTACCCCGAAGGCGTCGCCGCCGCCGAGGTGCTGAAGGTCGGCACCGGCTCGCGCGAGGGTGCGGCCGAGGGCAAGGCGGGCCTGGCCGCCGTCAGCATGGGGGCAATCGCCTCGGCGCTGTTCGGCGCGTTGGGCGCGGCAAAACTGTTCGCGGCAGAGGTGGCCGGCTATTTCAAGTTCAAACTGGGCGCCGCGTCGGGCGCAACCGGTATCGGCGCCTCCAGCTCGCTGGCCCTGATGGGCGCGGGACACCTGATGGGCATCACGGTCGGCATCGCCATGTTCGCGGGCCTGTTCATCGCCTGGGCCATCCTGACGCCGATCCTCACCGTCGCGACCCCGATGCCCGACGCCGACGCGGCCACCCACGCCCTGACTGTCTGGAAGACCCAGGTCCGTTTCCTGGGCGCGGGCGTCATCGGCGCGGCCGCGATCTGGACGCTCGCCAAACTGGTCGGGCCGATCACGGCCGGCCTGAAATCGGCATTCGCCGCCGCCCAGGCGCGCAAGACCGGCGGCGGCGACCTGCCCCGCGTCGAGCAGGATATCCCGATCGGCATCGTCGGCCTAGTTTCGGTGCTCCTGCTGGCGCCGGCCGGCTGGTTCCTCGCCCACTTCCTGGCGGGCGGTCCGATCGTTCAACTGACGACGCCGCTGGTCGCCATCGGCATCGGCTATCTGGTCTTCGCGGGCCTCCTGGCCGCCGCGGTCTGTGGCTACATGGCCGGCCTGATCGGATCGTCCAACAGCCCGGTCTCGGGCATCGCCATCCTGAGCGTTCTGGGCGCCTCGCTGATGGTCGGCATGGTCGGTCGCGGCGTCATCGGCCCCGACGTGACCAAGGCCCTGATCGCCTTCGCCCTTTATGTCACCACCTGCGTCCTGGCCGTCGCCGTGGTCGCCAATGACAACCTGCAGGACCTGAAGACCGGCCAACTGGTCGACGCCACGCCGTGGAAGCAGCAGGTCGGCCTGATCATCGGCGTGCTGTCGGGCTCGGTGGTCATTCCGTTCGTGCTGGAGCTCCTGAACCGCTCGAACGGCTTCGCCGGCGCGCCGAACCTGCAAGCCATCGCCGACGAGCCGCTGGCGGCGCCTCAGGCGACACTGATCTCGACCCTGGCCAAGGGAGTGTTGGGCGGAAACCTCGACTGGGGACTTCTGGGCTACGGCGCTCTGATCGGCCTGGGGCTCGTCGCGGTCGATGCGATCCTGCGCAGGACCAGCAACGAGCGACTGAGCCTGCCGCCGCTGGGCGTGGGCCTGGCGATCTACCTGCCGAGCTCGGTCACGGCCCCGGTCGTGGTCGGCGCGCTCGCCGGCTGGCTGTTTGAGAAGATCGTCGCCAAGGACCGCTCCGCCGAGGCCGCAAAGCGCCTGGGCGTGCTGATCGCCTCGGGCTTCATCGTCGGCGAGAGCCTGTTCAACGTGTCTTTGGCCCTGCTGATCGTCTCCACGGGCAAGGGCGAGCCGCTGGCCCTGCCCTTCGCGCCGTCCGAGCACGTCGGAATGGTCCTGTCCCTGACCGCCGCCGCGATCGTGGTCGTCGGCCTTTACCGTTGGGCCCGCAAGGCCGGCGCCAAGGCGATGGGGGCTTAGCGATCATGTTGAAGGTCTGGGGCCGCCGCTCCTCCTTCAACGTTCAGAAGGTGCTCTGGCTGGTGGGAGAGCTTGGTCTTTCCCACCAGCATTTCCCCACCGGCGGCGATCATGGCGGGCTTCACGACCCCAGCTTCCTCGCCATGAACCCCCATGGACGCGTTCCCGTCATTGACGACGGCGGCGTTGTCGTCTGGGAATCCCACGCCATTCTTCGCTATCTGGCCGCGCAATACGGCGGCTCCGAATGGTGGCCTGCATCGCCCGCCGATCGCGCCAAAACCGACGGTTGGATGGACTGGGCCCAAACCACCCTACAGCGCGATTTCCTGACGGGCGTATTCTGGGGGTGGTATAGAACGCCCGAGGCTCAGCGCGACAACGAGGCGATTCAAACCGCCCTCGCCGCCTGCGCCGAGCATTTCGGGCTACTCGACAAGCTGCTAGCCGAGCGACCCTTCCTCGGCGGCGACAACCTCAGCTTGGCCGATATTCCCTGCGGAACGCACCTCTATCGCTACTACAGCCTTGAGATCGACCGGCCGAGAACGCCTAACCTCGAGGCGTGGTACGCGCGCCTGCAGGACCGCCCCGCCTATCGACAGGCCGTAATGCTCCCCTTCGACGAGATGAAGGGCCGGCTGGCCTACTAGGCGCCCGTGAGAATTGTAAACGTCAGCTCCCGCCGCCCGCGATAGCCCAGCGACTCGTAGAGCCGGATCGCCGTCGCATTGTCGGTGTAGCTGTGCAGGAAGGCCTTTTCGCCGCGCGACAGGATTCGGGCGGTCACCTCGCGGAGCAGGCGGGCGGCGTAGCCCTTGCCGCGATGGTCGGGATGAACGCAGACGCCGCTGGCCTCGGTATAGCCGTCCGGACGCATGCGCTGGCCCGCCATGGCGATCAATTCTCCGGCCCGCCGAACGCCAATGAAGGCGCCGAGCTGGTGCGTGCGCGAGAAGAACGGCCCAGGCTTGGTCAGGGTGGCCAGGGCCAGCATCTCGGGCCCATCGGCGTCGGCCAGGTCCAGCATCTCGAAGTCGACATCCCAGGCGGGCGCGACCTCGACGGCCTCCATCTGCAGGCAGACGGCGTTGGAGACTACCTCCGCCCCGGGAACCGGCGGCGTCGCATCGGGCGCGATCAGGCCCACCGTCCCGTGCTCGCGCACCAACGCACCGAGATCCGCGAGCGCCTCGGGACCTTCATCGTCCAGCCCGGCGAACAGGCCATAGTCGGGATGCATCCTGAAGGCGCGGCCACGCCGGATCGCTAGATGGCTTTGCCGTCCCAAGAGGGTCGAACAGACGGGGCGATCGAGCACGTGATAGGTCATGGCCCCATTCAAGCGGTGTGAAGGGCGGGGATCAACGCCCGACACGGCCGCGCGCCCCGTCGATCACCGACAGGGCGCGGGCAAGTTCGGCTTAGTCCAGATCTTCGCCCAGGATCGCCATTTCGAACATGAACGAACCGTCCTCGTCTTCATCCTGGAAGACAACGCCGATGAACTCGCCGGCGACTTCGACCTCGGCCGAGTCCTTCTGCTTCGGGCGCGCCTTCACCTGAATGTGCGGGTTGCCGAAGGTGCGCTTCAGGTGCTTTTCGATCTTGGCGATGGTGTTGGCGTCCACGGGGGAACCTCATTGATGGCGGGGCGCCCGGGGCGCTTATCCGCGCGAAACTAGCGCCCGCCGCGAGAGTCGCAAGCCGCTTCCGGCGGAAGAGGTGTGGACGCTCCTTCCGCGAGCAGCCAATCGCGGAAGAGTAGAGCCTCGTCGGTCGCGCCGTCGGGCGGTGTGACGGCCACGATCTTCCCCCGGCCGGAGGTAAAACCCAGCGGCGCGACCAGCCGGCCGCTGGCCAGATCACGTTGCACGAACGCCCACGGCCCGATCGCCACGCCCAGCCCCGCGGCCGCCGCCTCGATCATGTAGAAATAGTGGTCGAACTCCTGCTCGCTGACCGCCGGCGGCAGGTGATCGAGCTCGACGTTTCGGGCCCAGTCGGACCAACTCTCGACGAACGTCCGCGTCAGCAGGCGTGGCATGGCGACGACCTGCTCCAGGGTCATCGGGCTGCTCGCCAACTCCGGCGCCATGACAGGCCCGTGATAGTGCTCCATGAACGGCGTCGCGACCGCATCATAGGTCACCACCGTATCCGGCGAGCGCATGCGGATCGCCAGGTCGATCCCATCGGCCCTGAAATCGAACGGTCCATTGGACTCCGCCACACGAACCGGAATCTCAGGGTGCGCGGCCTGGAAGCGCGGCAGGCGCGGAATGAGCCACTTCATCGCGAAGGTAGGCAGGCAAGACACCACCAGCGGCCTAGGCCCCGCCTGGACCTGCCGTGGCACGGCCGCCTCGATCTGGTCGAAGGCGGGCGACAGCGCCTGAGCCAGTTTCAAGCCCTCCGCCGTCAGGCGAAGGCGCGAGCGCGGCCCCTCGGTCAAGGTCACGCCCAGTTGATCCTCAAGCTGCCGGATCTGGCGGCTGACAGCCCCGTGGGTCACGCACAGTTCGTCGGCGGCCAGGGTCATGCGGCCATGCCGGCCGAACGCCTCGAAGGCGCGTAAAGCGTTCAACGAAGGCAGTTGCCGTCGAGCCATGTGAAGAAACCTCACAGAAGGTCGACGGATAAGTCGTTATCGCGAACGGCGCAACCAAGGGATAGTCCGCGCCATGCCACCGATCATTTCCCGCCCCGCAAGCCGAGAGATCACCCTGCCGCAGGTTCTGGCCGTGTTCGCCATCTGGGCGGGCGTTGTTTATGGTCTGGCGCAGACAAAGGCGCCTCAAGCCGAACAGATATCTCTTAAGCACAGGCCCGCCGTCGGCGCCTGCGCGCCCCAAGGCTAAAGGACAAGGACAGGGCGGATATGATTTGGGCCCCGGCGCGTCTCGCGGCCAGGGCCCAGGTCCGCCCACTAGGTCGGGGGGGCGTAGAGGGGCGGACGTCAGGGAAACGCCCCGCCCCAAATACGGTTCCACCGCCTAACGTGCTTCGGTCAGTTTGATTTCGAAAAGCGCGGGCCAGAGCTTGCCGGTCACGAACAGCCGGTCGTTGGCGGGATCGTAGGCGATGCCATTGAGCACGTCGTCGCGGTCGCCGGTGACGCCCGCCTCCTTCAACAGACCGCCCAGTTCGATCCAACCCTTGACCCGGCCCGTGGTCACATCAATGCGGGCGATGCGGGTCGTTTGCCAGACATTGGCCAGCAGTTCGCCCTTCACCCACTCCAGTTCGTTGAGATTAGTGACCGGGACGCCGTCGTCGGTGACTTGGACGCGCCCGGTCTCCTTCAGCGTCTCGGGGTCAAGGAAACGGATGAAGGCGCTGCCGTCGCTCATCATGATCCGCTTGTCGTCCCGGGCCAGAGCCCAGCCCTCGCCCGGATAGCTGAACTCGCCGAGTTTCTCGAAGCTGTCGATGTCGTAGATGAAGCCGACTTGGTCGGTCCAGGTCAGCTCATAGAGGCGGTTCTTCCAGTCGACGATCCCTTCGCCGAAGTAGCGGGAATCCACGGTGCGCTCGGCCTCGATCGCGCCGGTCTCCAGGCTCCACTTGCGAATGAACGAGCGGCCCCGCAGGCCGGTGCTCTCGAAGATAAAGCCATCCCGATAAAACAGACCCTGGGTGAACGCCTGACTATCGTGCGGATAGCGTTTGACGATCGAGTAGCCGCCCACCGGCGCGGGGGCCGCCAGCGCGGGCGCGGCAAACCCGATGACGGCGGCCAGGATCAGGCCGCCGAAACGGCGCAAAAGACGCTTCACTCAGATCTCGTAGCTGTTGGGCGAGTAGACCGTCTCGGCCAGGGTGTGGTCCATGGTCTTGGCCGGCTCTTCGCAGGTGGGGCAATTGACGAGGCGCGCGGGCACGCCGGCGGCCGTGCAGTGCGCCGGAACTGGCCGCAGCACCACCGAGCCGGAAGCCACCTTGGCGTAGTCGCCGACCGTGATGTTGCCCAGCACCTTGGCGCCGGCGCCCAGCAGCACACCCTTGCCGATCTTGGGATGGCGGTCGCCGCGCTCGGCGCCCGTGCCGCCCAGCGTCACGCCATGCAGCATCGAGACGTCGTCGCCGACCACAGCCGTCTCGCCAATGACGATGCCGGTGCCGTGGTCGATGAACACGCCCTTGCCGATCCTGGCGGCTGGGTTGATGTCGACCTGGAACACCTCGCTGGAGCGGCTCTGCAGGTAGAAGGCCAGGGTCTCGCGGCCCTGATTCCACAGCCAGTGCGACACGCGGTGGGTCTGCAGCGCCAGGAAACCCTTGAAGAACAGGAACGGCTGGACATAGCCCTTGCAGGCCGGGTCGCGTTCGAACACCGCCTTCAGGTCGGCCTCGGCCGCCTCGACGATCGTGCGATCATCCTCGAAGGCGTCGGCGGCGAACTCACGCGCCGTCATCGCCCGCATTTCCTGGTCGCCCAGCTTGCGCGCCAACTGGAAGGTCAGCGCGTCGGCGAGGTTGTCGTGGCTGAGGATCACCGCGTTCAGCAGCGACGCCAGCGCCGGCTCGGCCTTGGCGGCGTGTTCGGCCTGATTACGCAACGCCACCCACACCGGCGTTTCGGTGTCGGACGTCACCACCTCGAGATGCTTCGGCATCGGGCTCTCCCTTCCCAGGCGCGAGACGAGCATAGCGCATCCTTTTTGAAAATGCTCTAGCCCGGCGAACCGCGCTCTATGCGAGGATCAGAGCGGCCAGATCGGCCGACAGTTCGCCTCGCACCGCCATATGGTGCGTTCTCAGCAACAACGCCACTGTAATTGCGTCGGGCATATGGCCGGCGGCCGCTGCGTCGAGCGCCTCGCGGAAGGGCACGCGCGCGACGGCGAAGTCCTCGGTCTCGTCCGGCTCGCCCTGTGTGGGTGAAAGGCCCATGGCCAGGAAACCGTAGGCGATCTCGTCGGTGACCGAATTGGAGAGTTCCATACGCAGGATCAGACGCCAGTCGGACGCCTGCAGCCCCACCTCTTCGGCCAGTTCGCGCTTGGCGCCATCCAGCGGATCCTCGCCATGCGGCGCGCCGCCCTCGGGCAGTTCCCAGCTATAGTTGGCGAGGGAGAAGCGGTTCTGCCCCACCAACGTGACCGTGCCGTCGTCGTGCAAAGGCACGATCCCGATCGCCTGGTTCTTGAAGCCGACCTTGCCGTAAAGCGCGGGCCGACCGGTCGGCGCGATCGCCTGATACTCTGTCAGGGTGATCCAGGCATTATCGTAGACCACCCTGCTGGAGGTCACCCCCCAGGGCCTTCCGTGCGGCTTGAGCCAATCGGGCTTGCGTTTGGAGTCATCGGCCAATGCGCTCATCCCTTGTCGCGACCGCGTTGCGGCCATAGGTCTGCGGCTTACAACGCTTCGGAGACATCGTCTTGGCCGGTTCCGTTCCCCCTGCCCCTGCGTTTGGCGAGACCCTGCCGGTCGAGACCGCGCCCGAGGTCGTGGCCTTCCTAGCCAAGCGCCGCTCAGCCAGCGCCATGAGCCTGACAGCGCCCGGACCCGACGATGCCCAACTGGCCGATATCTTGCGGATAGCCGCCCGCGTGCCCGACCACGGCAAGCTCTCGCCTTGGCGCTTCATCATCCTGAAGGGCGAGGCCAAGGACACATTCGCCGAACGCATCGCTGCCCTCGCCGATAGCCAAGCCAACCCGACCAAGGCGACCGCGGCCCTGCGCAAGCTGACCCGCCCGCCCGTCTGCATTGCCGTGGTCTCGCGACACATCCCCGGCGAGATCCCTGAGTGGGAGCAGCGTCAGAGCGCCTCGGCGGTTTGCCATCAGCTCCTGCTCGCGGCGTCCGCCCTGGGCTGGGGCGCCAACTGGATCACCGACTGGTACAGCTATGATCCGCGCGCCACGGCGATCCTGGGCCTGGCCGACGGCGAGCAGGTGGCGGGCTACCTGTATCTGGGCACGGCGACCGAGCAGCCGCAGGAGCGCGCGCGCCCCGATGTGGCGTCGATCACCACCGCATGGAGCCCTCGCTAGGGTCGCCGCGTTCGTTCAGAACAACGAGGACACCCCATGGCCAAGCGTAGAGACCCCTGGACGAGCCTGGCCGTTGATTTCTGGTCCCTCGGGATGGAAGCCTCGACCGTGATTGGCCTGCGCGTGGTGAAGCTCGCCGCCGGCGGCGCGGCCGCACAAACCGAAGCCCAGCGGATGGTCGGCGAGAAGATGGCGACCAGCGTGACCTTGCCGATACTGGCCATGACCGGTCAGCTGGGCGCATCCGGGCCCGCCATTGCGGCGGGCTCCCTGGCGCATCTGCGCAAGAAAGTGCGAGCCAACCGTCGGCGGCTGGCGAAGCGTTAGACTGGGTTAACCTCGGCCGCGATAGGGCGCGACGCCTTGGTCGGGCACCCACAGGCCTTCCGGCGCCGGGCCTGTCTGCCAGAACACGTCGATCGGAATGCCCCCGCGCGGATACCAGTAGCCGCCGATCCTTAGCCAACGCGGCTCTGCGATCTCGACGATCTTGCGCGCGACCTTGACCGTGCAGTCCTCGTGGAACGAGCCGTGATTGCGGAAGCTGGTCAGATAGAGCTTCAGCGACTTGCTCTCGATCAGCCAGTCGCCGGGCGCGTAGTCGATGACGAGGTGGGCGAAATCGGGCTGGCCGGTGACGGGGCACAGTGAGGTGAACTCAGGCGCGACGAAGCGCGCCAGATAAAGCACGTCGCTTTGCGGATTGGGCACGCGCTCAAGGACGGCGGCCTCGGGGCTTTCGGGCGCGTCGACGACGCGGCCCAGCTGGGTGACGTTCAGATCGGTCATCGGCGCGATTTAGGCCTCCCCGCCCCGCGAGACAAGCGCGTGGCGCCCCGCTACAAGGTCGCAAACAGATGTTCGGGAGAGATACGATGTCGGGACGGGATTTCGAAGGCTTCACCGTGGTGGTCACCGGCGGCTCTACGGGCCTTGGCCGCGCGATCGCCGTAGAGACCGCCCGGCGCGGCGCCGGTCTGGTCGTGATCAACTTCGCCCGCAGCGCCGAAGAGGCCGAAGAGACCGCAAGACTCGTCGAAGCCGAGGGCGCCAAGGCGGCGCTGGCGCAGGGCGATGTGTCCAACGACGAGGATTGCCGCAGAATCGCTGCGGCCGCCGACGCCTCGGGCCGGATCGACGCGCTGTTCAACAACGCCGGCATGACCAAGTTCGCCCCGAACCACGCCGACCTCGACGCGGTGAACGCGGAAGACTTCCTGCGCCTCTATTCGGTGAATGTCGTCGGCGCGTTCCAGATGGTTCGCGCCGCGCGCTCGCTGCTGGAAGCCGCGCCCCAGCCCGGCGCGGTGGTCAACACCTCTTCGATCGCGGGCGTGGTGGGTAACGGCTCCTCGGTGCCCTACGCCGCCTCCAAGGGCGCGATGACCACCATGACCCTTTCCCTGGCCCGCGCCCTGGCGCCGCGCATTCGCGTCAACGCCGTCTGCCCCGGCTTCATCGACACACCTTGGTTCGGAAAGGCCATGGACGCCGAGCGCGTCGAGCGCCTGCGGGCGGGCGCGGCCGCAGCGACGCCGCTGAAGGTCGCCTCCACCGCCGAGGACATCGCCGGAGCGGCCGTCTTCCTGGCGTCGCCGGCCTGCGGCACGTGACCGGCGAAACCCTGCTGGTCGATGGGGGGCTGCATCTCGGGGGCGCAAGCCTTTCCATGCGGTAAAGACACAGCCAAGCCGGATTCGCTTTTCGGGCGCATGTTGCCCCCATGCGCCTGCATTGAAGCAAAATCGTCACACATCGCCCAAAGTTTAGGCCACACACGCCCTTCTGACTGGCGTTCGCCACCGCCCGATTGCACTTAGAGACGTGTCCCCGACTAATCCAACAGGGACGCAAATGCGCTTGCAGGCGCAGTCGGGGGCCGGGAACCAACCTGGCTGACGGCACAGATAAGGGGATAGAACTATGAACTCGATGAAGATCGCGCTGGCCGCCGCCGCCGCCACGCTCGCCCTCGCGGGCGCCGCTTCGGCCCAGGAGCTGAAGGCTTCGTACAATGTCGGCGTCACGAGCGACTACGTTTTCCGCGGCGTGAGCCAAACTCAAGAAGATCCGGCCCTCCAAGGCGGCATCGACCTGTCGTACGGCATCGGCTACGCCGGCGTCTGGGCGTCGAACGTCGACTTCGGCGCTAACGACCCGAAAACCGAAATTGACTTCTACGCTGGCGTGAAGCCGACCGTGGGCGACACCTCGCTCGACTTCGGCGTGCTGTACTACGGCTACAGCAAGGACAAGGGCCTGACGCCTGGCTCCTACAGCTACGTCGAACTGAAGGCCGCCGCCTCGCGCACCTTCGGCCCGGCCACCCTGGGCGCCGCCGTGTACTATTCGCCGGAATACCCGGGCAAGGGCGGCGACGCGACGTACTTCGAAGCCAACGCCGCCATGCCGGTCGCTGAAAAGCTGACCCTGTCGGGCGCCGTCGGCCACCAGTCGATCAAGAACTACAAGGACTACAACACCTGGAACGTGGGCGTGGCCTATGCCCTGACCGACAAGCTGTCGGCCGACCTGCGCTACCACGACACCGACGAACACAGCCTCGGCAAGATCTATGACAGCCGTCTGGTCGTCAGCCTGAAGGCCGCTTTCTAAGCGCCGAACACAGGGTAGACAGAGAAGCCGCCCCGGCTCCCCCGGGGCGGCTTTTTTGTGCTCTGAACCCTACGCCTGCGGCGCGCGCGGCGGGCGCATCACGAGGACCGCCACGAACACTACGGCGGTCACGGCGGCGAACAGTTCGAAGGTCGGGGTGAAACTGCCCAGCCGGTCGCGCATCGCGCCGGCGATGAACGGCCCAGCCGCCGACACCGCGCCGACCAGACAGGTCAGGGAGAAGAGCTCCAGATTGCTCTGGCGTCCGTAGTAGTTCAGCAGCAGCACCGTCACGGCCAGAACGGTCAGGCCGAACCCGACACCGGTGCCGATCGCATAGACCAGCATCAGCGCGGGCGTGGTCGCCCGGGCGAGGGCCAGCAGGCCGACCACCAGCATTCCCTGTGCGAAGACCAGCAGCCAGCGCGGATCCACCCGATCCCCCAAAGCGCCACCTGCAAGGCGCGCCAGGGTCTGCATCAGGGCCTCGAGGCTCAGCATCTTGGCGGCCAAAGCCCCAGCCGCGACGGCCGCCACGCCAGCGGCGACGCCCAGCTCGGTGAGGTGCGAGACCGAGACGCTGGCGACGGTGACCCCGACCAGCAGGTGCGAGAAATAGGCCGCCACCAGGATGTAGAACTGCGGTGTCCGCAGCGCTTGGCGGACGCTCCATTCGTGCGCCGTCCGATAGACGCGCGCAGTGGCGGGCGCCTGCCGCGCCGCCTGCTCGACCTCGAGATCAACCTCGTGAGCGGCCGCCGCCAGCCATTTGGGGCCGCCGACCATCAGGGCGCAGATCCCGCCGACGACGGCGGCCAGAACAGCCTGTACGATCCAGAAGGCCCGCCAGTCGCCGCCGCTGGCGCCCATCAGGGTCAGCACCATCCAGGGCCCGGCGGCGCCGCCCAGCGATCCGAAGGTGAAGTAGACGCCGAACGGTAGCGCGCGCTGGCGAAACAGCGACGACAGCACGTGCGTCCCAGGGATCAGGGCGGCCATCTGGAAGCCGACGCCGCACGCCGCCGCCCCAACATAATAGCTGAGCAGACTCTCGGCGTTGGCCAGTCCCAAGAAGCCGCCGGCCAGCACGACCGCGCCCGCCAGCAGGGTCCCCCGGACGCCGATCCGCCGGATCAGGATCGCCGGCAGCCAGGACGAGGCGCCGGTGAAGACGCCCAGAACAGAGAAGCCCAGGAACGCCTTTTCAAAGCTCCACTTCAGTTCGCCGATCATGGCGGGCAGAACCACACCCAGCGAGCCGTAGGTCGAGGCGGTGATCAGGAACAGCAGCAGGCTGAACGCCGCCAAGAGCGACCAGGGACGGAAACGAGACGCGGTGTCGATCATCATCCTCGCCTCCTCACCCGTGAAACGGGGGAGGTGGCGCGATGCACTGCATCGCGACGGAGGGGGCGTCGTGCGGCCGCTAGCGCCCCCTCCGCCACGTCGCCTTTCGGCGCCGCGCCACCTCCCCCGCACGCTTCGCTACGGGGGAGGAAGAATAGCTCGATCATCAAAAGGTCCGCTTCAGGGTGGCACGCCACTCACGCCCCTTGCCGGGCAAGGCGCCGAGGTTGGCGTAGGTGTCGGCGTCGGGCGTGAAATAGAACGTGTCGAACAGATTATCGACATTGAACGATAGGGTGTACGCCCCTCGCGTCACATATGCCGACGCATTGACCACCTCATAGGCCGGATAGCGGACGGCGTTCTGAACGGCGCCCGAGGTGCGGCCCACATGGCTCACGCCCAACGTCGCCCCCGCCTGGCCCCAGTCATAGCCCTTGCTGGTATAGGTCCCGTACAGGCTGAGCACCGACTTCGGCGTCAGGGTGTAGGCGTAGTCGCCGCTCCGCCCCGGCAGGCCGGCGAAGCTCCACACCACATAGGAACCGCCATAGGCCTGCGCGCCCGGCACGCCGGCGGTGTAGGCCGGGATGTATTGGAACGAGGTGTCCGGTCCCTTGATCGTCGTGCGCTGGTTGTTGCCGGCGAAGGTGAAGGACAGCCGCTCGGACGCCAGCCACCGGATCTCCAGCTCGACGCCCTTGGCGCGCGTGCCCTGGACGGTGGGCGGGGCGATGGCGCCGGTGATCTGGGTGCGGTTCTGGCGATAGGCCGCCAGCGAACCGATGAGGGTTCCGCGCAGCAGCTGGAACTTTACGCCGGCCTCGGCGAGATCCGAACTGGAGAGCCACGAGCCATCAGCCACCAGGCCCGGCGCGATGTCGCCGCCCTGGCTCATCTCCAGCGCCGCAGCCTTGGCGTAGCTGGCGTAGGGCATCAGGCCGATCGGCAGCTTGTAGGTGACGCTGGCGTTCCAGGTCGCCTTGTTGCGCTCGGCTGTCTTGCGGCCCGTGACCGTGTAGCTGAGGAAGCCGGTGTCCTGGCTCTCGACGCTGTAGCGATCCCAGCGCCCGCCCAGGATCAGGTTCAGGGCGCCGACATCGATGTCGGAGGTGACGAAGACGCCGGTCTGTTTCCAGGTCGAGCGGTTGTCGTTCTCCCACTTCAGACCCACGCCGCCCGGCTCGTCGTCGAACGGGCTGTCGATGATGTCGGTCGGCGTGGCGCCAAAGCTGATGTCGCGGCGGTCCAGCGCGATCATGCCGCTGTTGTAGCTTTCGCGCCGCCGCCCCTCGAACCAGCGATGGGAGCCGCCGACCAGGGTGCGGGCGCTGGCCGGGCCGACAGTGGTCGGGAAGGCGTAGGTCAGGCGAATCTCGCTGACCTTGGCGTCGATCGCCGACGGATAGCCGTAGGAGACGTACCGCTTGTTGTCCTGACGGTCGTGGAACAGCTGCAGCTTCAGCGCGCGATCCTCGCCCAGGTCCTTGGCCAGATCGAAGTACAGCGTCTGGGTGTCAGTCTTCGAGAAGTCGGCGGGGCTGATATAGACCGTGCGGCGGTCCAGCTTTGTGGTACCGACGCCGACGTCCAGCGTATGGACCGCATCGGTGCTGAAAAAGCCGTAGTACGGGATGTAGAGCGCGCTGGCGTACGGATAGAAGCCCACCTCGTTGGGCGTCAGCCGGCCGTTGCCGTCACTGTCCTTCAGCGTCGTATCGCGACCGGTGATGTAGGTGCGGTTGTCGATCAGGTCCTGGGTCAGGCGGTTCCAGCCCGGCGTCTGCACGTCCCCTCGCGAGCGGAAAGCCATACCGCCGAAAGCGGTGCTCCAGCCGCCGCCCAGATCGAAATCAGCCGAGACCTCCAGCGTCTGATGACGCGGATAGATCCCCTTGTAGAAGCTGTGGCTGTCCTCGGCCTCGCCGTAGACATAGACCCCGCCCTGGGCCGGGCCCAGGCTGACGGGCGCGCCGAACTGGGCCGTGAGCAGCTTCTTGTTGTAGCTGCCGATGGTGGCGGTCACCTCCCCTTCCGGTTCGACCAAGAACCGGCCCTCGTCGCGGGCGGACTTGGGTATGAAGTTGACCAGCCCCCCCACCTTGCCCGCGCCATAGACGGGTGTTGGCGGGCCGCGCAGGATCTCGAGGCGAGCCGCGCCGCCGATCGGGGTGGAATAGGTCCCCCGGTTCTCCACGCGCTTGAAGCCGCGGAAGTAGTTCTCGGCCAGGGTGCCGCGAATGTTCAACGAACCAGGCACGCCATAGAAGCTGGCCGTGTGCGTGCCGGGCGCGACCTTGGTGGCGCCGTCCAGGGTCAGAACGCCGTAGCGCTCCAGCGTCAGGTCGCTGACCAGGCTGGCCGAGCGCGGGGTCTCGATCAGCGGCTTGTCGATCCCGAACACCGTCTGGCTGGGCTGCTTCTCCAGAAGGCCCGCCTTGTCGCGCGCCACGATCACCACCGCGTCGACGCGGTCGGAGAGTTGCGTGTCCGCCAGAGCGGGCGACGCTGCGATGAGGGCCAGGAGGCTGGCGGACAGAAGGATGCGCTTAGACGACATGGATCGAACCTTCACGGCGCCGGGTCGGGAACCCCGGTGTTCACGGGCCGATATCTGGGGATCTCTTGATCTTCGTCAAAATGCCTTCTGACATTTCAGAAGAGATTGCGAAAGGAGTGTGACCTGAATGCTGCAGCTTACGTAAAGGGAACGATCCCCCTAGGACGAAGACAGCAGACGATGCGATCTAGGATCGAGCATCGGCCTCGGGTTGGACGTCGAGAATACGCAGCATCGCCCGCCGCGAGCCCTCGGCGTCGCCGCTGGCGATCACGCGCGCGACCTGACGATGCTCCTCGATCTCATCGAGGAGGTTCTGCTCAGATGCGCCGTTGAACGAGAACACCCAGAAGCGAGCGGCCTTGTGCTGCAGGGGGATCAGGATTCGCGCCAGGGCCAGATTGCCCGAGGCGCGGGCGACGGCGGCATGGAACCGCAGATCCATCGCCACCAGGGCCGGCAGGTCGCAGGTCCTCGCGGCCTCCTCCCCGTCGGCGAAGACATCGTACATCGCCTGGGCTTCGGCTTTGCTGGCTGTTTTAGCGGCCAGTTGCGCGCAATGCGGCTCGATCAGGACGCGCGCCTCATAGCCCTGGCGCAGCTCCACCAGGTCCAGCGGCGCCACCGTGGTGCCAGAACGCGCGCGGCGGATAACGAGGCCTTCCAGGGCCAGACGCCCAAGGGCGTCGCGGACGCCCGCCAAACCCGTATCGTAATGCGCGGCCAACGATTGCTCGTCCAGGCGTGCTCCGGCCGGCAATTCGCCCAGGATCAGGTCCAGGAGGATGCGCTCATAGACCTTGGTCTTCTGCAGCTCGGGCGCCCAGTCTTCCAGGCCAGAGGAATTGGCGACATCCAGCACCAGTCGACGACCGGCGGGCGATTTCAGCGACGGCGAAGCCATGGAGCATCCGTAAGCAGCGGTCGCTGATAGGTAGGGTGAAATGTCAGGGAACGCCAGACGTTGGATCCTCCGCACTGACGTGTCACCAGGAAGGTCGGGTTTATGGGGGAAGGTTGGAGACTGTTCACGACCCGTTGCGGACCTTGCAAAGACGGACGATGTTGTGGGCATGAGCCAACATCAGGTCGGCGGGCTAGAAGCCGCTTTCCAAAACAGCCAATCTGGCAAGGGCATCGCCCTTGATGACGTCAATAGGCTCAAAGAGTTTGCGGCGTACACACGGACGCGAGACGCCGTAGTCTGCAATGTCGAGACTTTTGAAGTGCGCGGCGATGACTGGATCACTCGAACCGATCTCAGCATCTATCAGGGTGGCGCAGAGGAGCAGGCGCTACCTTCGGCGCAAAGGATCGCCCTCTCGGAGGAAGCACTGCAGGAAGTGCTCGACGCCATCGAGTACGAAGGCGTGGTTTGCCGCTTTCAGGTCTGGACAGATGCGCTTTGTGGTGACGAGCTAGGGTCCGCCCCCAACCCTTGAGAGATATTGAGAAAGACCGCTCCTGACCTTAGCCTCGTGCCCATGAAGGAGGACTTTCCACCTGGTTGGGCCGATTTGCGTTACCCGTGGATCAGGGCGGAGTTGATAGCCTATCTTGAGGAAATCGCGACCCCAGACCCGCGACCGATCTGGCGCGCTGAGGCACAGCAGGGCCTGATCTCAGACGTGGATCAGGTAATGCATTTCTTCTTCGACGATCATGATTTCGATGAGAAAGCCGTCGGCGTCTATCTATTCGACACGGCAGAGGTGGCGCTAGTCCAGTCTGTGAAGTACGCGCTCGATCGACTTGTCCAAAAATTGCCTCACGGCGGAAACGACGAGTATGTAACGGACCCGCTCTGGAAAGCAGTTACGGCGTCAGCCTCAGCAGCTTACGACGCGATCAGTGCGCGTGCGGCAGAGGGCCGCTAACCACCCCTTTCGGAAGTTGGCACCGTCTGATTGTCGGCTATCGTCTTGATATGAGTATCCATCATTCGATACCCCGCACCCGCAAGATCAGCCCAGCCGCGTGGCTAGGTGCTCTAGCGATCTGCGCTGCATTTCCGTCTGGCTTGGCACTGGCCTGTACGCCATCACCAGGTTGGCCAACCAAAATTCGCCTCGACCCAGCGCGCGTCGCCCAGCAAATGGCTGCTTCAGCCGCGTATATTGATTTGGTGAGGGTAGAAGCTCTCACCGACGATTACGAAGTCGGCACCCGCACGCCAGATGGGTGGGCCGCTTGGATTGGAAGCGGCCCGGAGGCGCCCAAGACAATAGAAGAAGCGCTAAAGATGGCCCGCGCGGAATGGGATGATGGGGTTCGCATACATTATCGTGTCGTAGAGCATCTCAAGGGTGACGGCGGCGACGCATTTGTCATGGACGGTGAGCAGCCACGCGCTTGGGTCAAAGGCTCCTCAGCTTCAAAAATTTCAGATCTAAAATTTTATCTGCAGCAGCAAGATCTTGCTGCCTGGCCGGGGCCAGGAAGTTGCCTGCGCGAAGTGACTGCTTTTCAAGGGGCGCTCTATCTCGTGTTCCGGGACGCTGATCGGCGGCTACTTCAAGCTCCAGTAAGCATCACCTTTCAAGGCAAGGCGCTCTCTGTATCGGGACCCGCCAACGTTCCGGTGCGAGGCTCCGCTGATCCTTGGGTCTCGCTAGTGCGAGATGCAGTGGCTGGCAGCGTC
Source organism: Caulobacter sp. FWC26 (assembly GCF_002742645.2). Taxonomy (NCBI): domain Bacteria; kingdom Pseudomonadati; phylum Pseudomonadota; class Alphaproteobacteria; order Caulobacterales; family Caulobacteraceae; genus Caulobacter; species Caulobacter sp. FWC26. Next base: position 1,236,102 of record NZ_CP033875.1, on the reverse strand, counting down.
AAGCCGTCCTCGTAGATCGACCTCGGGCCGATAGGACCTTGGACTGTCGCGCACTCGTCCGGTGCGCAATGTCCGTTTTCCACCCTGAGCGGGCGTTCGAATAGTCCGCCTTGCGGCCTTTTTCCCGACCTCCCCGGCGAATGCTGGGGCCCAGATTCAGCCGCAACGGCTGGGTATGACGCGCCTAGCCGCTGCGATTTTAGAATGAGCTTCGGTGGGTTCGATCTGGGTCCCGGCATTCGCCGGGAAGGTCGGGTTTATGGGTGCCGGAGACTGCCCACCACCCATTCGGGCCTCATGACAGCCCGATACGCGCTCCCTGCCCTGCCCGAAGAGGCTTCCGCTCCCTAGAACGCCGGAACCACCGCGCCCGCGTACTTCTGCTCGATGAACGCCTTAACCTCCGGCGTGGTCAGCGCCGCCGCCAGCTTCTTGACGCGCGGGTCGTCCTTGTTGTCGGGACGGCCGACCAGATAGTTCACATAAGGGCTGGTCTTGTCCTCGATGATCAGGGCGTCCTTGCTGGGGTTCAGCTTGGCGTCGAGGGCGTAGTTGGTGTTGATCACCGCCAGGTCGACCTGGTTCAGCACCCGAGGCAGGGCTGGCGCCTCCAACTCTTTGAACTTCAGGTTCTTCGGGTTGCTGGTGATGTCGCGCAGGCTGGTCAGCGGGTTCTTGGGGTCCTTGATGGCGATGACGCCGTTCTTGGCCAGCAGGATCAGGGCGCGGCCCTCGGTCGAGGCGTCATTCGGGATGGCGATCGTGGCGCCGTTAGGGACCTCGGCGATCGACTTCCACTTGGCCGAATAGGTCCCGATCGGCTCGACATGGACGCCCTGCAGCGGGATCAGGTTGGTCCCCTTGTCGCGGTTGAAGCTCTCCAGATACGGCAGGGTCTGGAAGTAGCTGACGTCAATGCGTTTTTCGGCGACCTGGGTGTTAGGCTGGACGTAGTCGTTGAAGACCTTGATGTCGATGTTCAGGCCCTGCTGCGCCAGCTTCGGCTTGATGAACTCCAGCACCTCGGCATGCGGCACGGCGGTGGCCGCCACGGTCAGGGTGTTGGGATCGCTGGCCTTTGGCGCCTTCGGGCTACAGGCCGCAACAGACATGGCGGCGAGGCCGAGAACGATAACAGCGCGGCGGGCGACCATGAACAGCTCCACAAGACGATCTGAGAGGTAGGGTTTTGCCCGCTCGGGGGCGGCGAGGGAAATCAGATTTCCTGGGGCGATCCCGAGCCCCTCCCCCGAGATCGCTTGACGTTACGTTCAAACAGGTCGCCTGGATGGGGATGGCCAAAGAAACCGTCCACATCGTGCAAGCCTATGTCGCCGGACGCGGCAAGGGACTGAAGGCCGAGCAGCAAATCGGGTGCAAGACGGCGGAAGAGGCGCGACGCAAGGCCGAGCGACTGGCGCCCCTGCGCGAAGGTGTTGTTGCGTTCTCAGCCACCGCCGACGTCGAGCTGGGCGACTATGACGAGAACCCCGACATTCTGTTCAAGGCCGGTCGCCTCCCCTTCCCGTTCGACCAGGCCTAGAGCCCCTTAGCTTTAGATGGGATCATCTAGAGCTAAAGGGCTCTAAATGTTTGATTCTCGAGCCTAGACCTCTTCGTCCAGATCGTTGGCGACGTCCGGCGGTCCCTGGATGATCCAGCTGGCCACGAAGTCGGGCTTGTCGCCGGCGAGGCTGGTCACGTCCGCCTCGGCCTTCTGGATCGCCGAGGTCTGCGGCGGCAGGGTGTAGGTGTCGCCATCGTGCTCGCCCAGAAGGTCCAGCACGATGCCCTCGTGCTCGGTGGCGTCGATGACCACCCCGAAAAACTGCTGGCGCTCCTGCACGTCCCCCTCGTCGTCAACGAAAGTCAGGTTCATCAGCAGGGTCTTGCCGATCAGGCTCTCGGCGACGGCGGCGTCCCAGTGGGGGTCGGAGTGTTCGATCGTCTCGCTCATGGCGCGTTCTTGGCCGCAATCCTCCTCACCCGCAAGGCGCGGGCGGAGGCGGGTCACCGATGCGACACCTTCCTCACCACCGCGTCGCCGATCATCTGCAGCACCTGGACCAGCACCAGCATCAGCACCACGGTGACGACCATCACGTCGGTCTGGAAGCGCTGATAGCCGAAGCGGATGGCCAGATCGCCAAGACCACCAGCCCCGACCACGCCGGCCATGGCGGTGTAGGAGACCAGGGCCACCGCCGTCACCGTCGCGGCGGCCACCAGGCCCGGTAGCGCCTCGGGCAGTAGCGCGCCCAGCACAACCTGACGCCGCTTGGCGCCCATGGCGAAGCTGGCCTCGATCACGCCCTTATCGACCTCGCGCAGGGCGGTCTCCACGAGGCGCGCAAAGAACGGCGCGGCCCCGGCCACCAGCGGCGGAATCGCGCCGGCCACGCCCAGCGAGGTGCCGACGAGCGCCACGGTCAGCGGGATCATCACGATCAGGAGGATCACGAACGGCACCGAGCGCAGGATGTTGACCAGCAGCGACAGCGCCCCGTTGGCCAGCCGGTTCTCCAGCATCTGGCCCTTGCCGGTCAGGAACAGGATGACACCCAGCGGCAGGCCGACCGCCACGGTCAGCACCATCGAGCCGCCCAGCATGGCCAGGGTGTCCAGCGTGGCCTGGCCGATCTCGCTCCAGTCGACATTGGCGAAGGTCATGGTCGAGGCGCTCATTGGGCGGTCTCCCCGGAAAGCGCATCCACGCGCACGCCAGCGGCCTGGAACCGGGCGATGGCGGCGGCGACGTCGCCGCCGGTCAGGGCCAGGGTCAGTTGGCCATAGGGCGTCTCGCGCAGGCGATGGATGCGACCGCCGAGGATCGAATAGTCGACGCCGGTGGCGCGGGCCACCTCGCCCAGCACCGGCTTGTAGGTCGCCTCACCCTTGAAGGTCAGGCGCACCACGCGGCCGCCGACGCCCGGGGCGGCGGCGATGTCGCCCTCGGCCTCGCGAACGAAGCGACGGGCGGTGTCGCTGGCCGGATGGAGAAACACCTCTTCGACCGCGCCCTCCTCCACCACGCGGCCGGCGTCGAGCACGGCGACGCGGTCGCAAACGCGGCGGACGACGTCCATCTCGTGGGTGATCAGCACAATGGTCAGGCCCAGCTCCCGGTTCAGGCCAGAGATCAGGTCGAGGATCTGCTCGGTCGTCTCGGGATCCAGCGCGCTGGTGGCCTCGTCGCACAGCAGGACCTTGGGATTGGTGGCCAGGGCGCGGGCGATGCCGACGCGCTGCTTCTGGCCGCCCGACAGTTGGGCCGGGTGCTTGGTGGCGTGGGCGGAAAGACCGACGCGTTCGAGCAGTTCGGCCGTGCGCGCCTTGACCTCGGCGGTCGGGCGTCCGGCTAGCTTCAAGGGGAAGGCGACGTTCTGAGCGACCGTCTTGCCCGACAGCAGGTTGAAGTGCTGGAAGATCATCCCGACCCGACGGCGCAAGGCGCGCAGACCCTCGACGCCCAGAGCAGCCACGTCGTCGCCGTCGACGATGACCTTGCCGCAGGTGGCGGTCTCAAGGCCGTTGATCAGCCGGATGAGCGTGGACTTTCCCGCGCCCGAGGCTCCGATGACCCCGAACACCTCGCCGGCGTTCACCGACAGCGAAACCTCGCGCAGCGCCGCTTGGCCGCCCTGGCCGTAGGTTTTGGAGACGTCCTGGAAGGTGATCACAAGGCCAAGTCCAAGCAGGGGTTCGGCGACCCTCAGGCCGCGAGCCGCTCGATTTAGGCGTTTGCTCGGCAAAGGTGAAGGAAAACCAACGCCCTTCAGCCGGATCAGCGCGCCATCACCTGGCCGATGCCGTCCAGAAGGGACGCGACCGTCACAGGTTTGGCTACGTGCAGGTCAGCCCCGGCCTGCAGCGCATCCAGACGATGGCTGGCCATGGCGTTGGCGCTGAGCATGATGATCGGCGTCCTCCGGCCCTCCCCCTCCAGCGCCCGGATCGCCCGCGTCGCCGCCAGCCCGTCCATCACCGGCATCTGCATGTCCATCAAGACGACGTCAAAAGCCTGGGACGTCAGGGCCGCCACCGCCTGGGCGCCGTTCTCGACCACCGTCACATCGGCGCCGCACGGTTCGAGGATCAGTTGCACCACGCGCTGGTTGATCGGGTGATCCTCGGCCAGCAACACCTTCAGGCCCTCGCCCCAGACGCCTGGGGAGGCCGTATCCGCCTCGGCGTCCGGCGCCAGCGCCGCCCGGTTCAGCGGCAGAACCACCCTGAAGAGGCTCCCTGCGCCAGGCTTGGAGCGCGCCGTGATCTCGCCGCCCATCATCTCGACCAGGGTCTTGCTGATCGACAGGCCCAGACCCGACCCGCCGAACCGGCGCGTGATCGTGCTGTCGGCCTGACTGAAGCGCTGGAAGATCATGTCGGCCTTGTCCGCGTCGAAGCCAACCCCCGTGTCTTCGACCTCGACGCAAAGACGCGGAACCAGACCTTCGCCCGCCTCGTCCACCTCGACTCGAACCGCCACCTCACCCTGGTCAGTGAACTTCACGGCGTTGGACAGCAGATTGCTCAGCACCTGACCGATCCGCACGCTGTCGCCCAGAAAGCCGCCGGTCGCTGTCGGGCTCCGTTCCAGGCGAACGCCCACACCCTTGTCCTTGGCCCGCAGCCGCGTGACATCGAGCAGCCCGTCAATCAGGGCGCCCAAGTCGAAGGCGTGCGTCTGGATGGTGATTTGGCCGGCCTCGATCTTCGAAACGTCGAGGATATCGGAGACCAGACGCTCCAGCGTCTCGCCCGAGCGCCGGATCATGTCGACCATTTCGGCCTGTTTGGGCGTCAGCGGCGTCTCGCCAAGCGCCGCGGCGATGGCGATGACGCCGTTCAAAGGGGTGCGGATCTCATGGCTCATATTGGCCAGAAAGTCGCTCTTGGCCCGGTTGGCCGCTTCGGCGGCGTCGCGGGCCTCGGCCATCTCCGCCTCGATCCGCAGCCGCTCGGTGACGTCGCGCGCAACCCCGAAAAAGAGGTCGCCGAACCGTCGGGAACGCCACTCCAGCGGACAGTAGGACCCATCCGCGCGCCGGTAGCGGTTCACGAAACCGTTGACTTCTCCGTCGGTCTCGGCGCGCGCCATGTGGTCGCGAGTGCCGGCCACGTCGTCCGGGTGCAGCAGAGGCAGCAAGGCCGCGCCTTCCAGGGCCTCGACCGGATAGCCCAGCACCGCCTCCCAGGCCCGGTTCACCTTGACGAACCGCCCCTCCAGGTCGCGGATGCAAAGCAGATCCGCCGACACGTCGAAGAAGCTGGACAGGTTCCGCGCCGTCTCCAGGGCCTGTTCGGCCGCCAGCCGCGCGCGCGCCTCGCTGGCCGCCAGCTCCTCCTCGGCGCGTCGCCGGTCGATGGCGAACGCCGCCAGTTGAGCGGCGGCCTCGATGAAGGCGATGTCTTCCTTGTCTGGCGCACTGATCTCGCGGTGATAGATCGCGAATGTGCCGACCACCGTCCCATCGAATGTCCTGATCGGCTCGGACCAACAGGCGGCCAGACCCGCCTGCGCCGCCAAATCCCGAAAGTCGATCCACAGCGGGCTGGACTGGATGTCATCGACGGTCACCCGACGCCCCAGATAGGCCGCTGTCCCGCAAGAGCCCACCGAGGGGCCGATCTCCACACCCTCAATCGCCTCATTGTAGAAGCGCGGCAGGCTGGGCGCGGCGCCCAGCAGCAGTCGCCGGCGTTCAGCGTCCAGCAACAGGATACTGCAGAGGATTTTGGGGTCCTCGGCCTCCACGGCCTGAACAATGGCCTTGAGCGCCAGCGCCAGAGGCTTGCCGCCGGCGATGAGATTCATCGTCCGCAGAAAGGCGCGATGAGCGGTCGTTCGACTCATGGTGGTGTCTCCGGGCGCGACCTTGCCATGGGCGGCGTGAAGGGGCGATCGGATAGCGCCTTCCAACGCGGGGATGGGGGCGCGACACAACGGCGCGGACGCCGCCCCGCCGACATCGGCGGGGCGGCGTTGAACTACTGGGCTTGGCGCTTGGGCGCGTTCTTCACGTACTTGTCCATCCACTGGCTCATTTCCCAGAGGGTATGCCCGGTAGACTCCCGCGCGCGATAGCCATGCGCCTCATTGGGCAGGGTCACATAGCGCACCGTCGCGCCCGCGCCCTTCAGCGCGGCGTAGAAGCGCTCGCTCTGCACCGGGAAGGTGCCCGAGTTGTCGTCGGCCTCCCCATGGATCAGCAGGATCGGGTCCTTGATGTTCGGGGCGTAGGTGAACGGGCTCATCTTCGTATAGGTGTCGGTCGCCTCCCAATAGGTACGTTGCTCGGCCTGGAAGCCGAACGGCGTCAGGGTGCGGTTGTAGGCGCCGGAACGCGCGATGCCGGCTCGGAACAGTCGGGTATGGGCCAGCAGGTTGGCGGTCATGAACGCGCCGTAGCTGTGCCCGCCCACGGCGATCCGATCGCGGTCGGCCACGCCCAAGGCGACCACCGCGTCCACCGCCGCCTGAGCGTCGGCAGTCAGTTGTTGGATGTAGGTGTCGTTGGGTTCGGCGCCGTTCTGGCCGATGATCGGGAACGCCGGGTTGTCGAGGATGGCGTAGCCTTGGGTCAGAAGGAACAGGTGGCTTGTGCCCCCTGGGCGCGTGAAGCGGTTGCCGTCGTGCACGGTCTGGCTGGCCACGGCCGCATCGGTGAACTCGGCCGGATAGGCCCACATCAACAGCGGCAGCGGACCGTCCTTGGCCTTGTCATAACCCGCCGGCAGATAGAGCACGCCCGACAGGGTCACGCCATCGGCGCGCTTGTAGGTGATGGTCTGCTTCGTGACGCCGGCGAACTGCGGCGCGCGGTCGGGGAAGCTGGTCAGGGCCCTGGCCTTGGCGCCCGGAGCAACCGCTTGAATGTAGTAGTTGGGTTGCTCCTTGGCGCTTTCGCGGCGGGTAATCACCGTCTTGCCCGCCTCGTCGGCCAGGGCGACAGGGACCTGATAGTACGGCGCCTGCGCCTGCCAGAGCTTGATCACCTTGCCATCGGCCAGCGACATGCGGCCTACGAACGGGAATTCGCCCTTGGCTGAGGCGCCGTCGCCGACCACGAACACCGACTTGCCGTCCGGCGTGAAGTGCAACAGGTCCTCGCCACGCGCGTCACGACGGGTCAGAGCCCGGCCCGGATCGTTGTAGCGATCCTGATAGTTGCGATCGACGATGACACGGCCCGTTCCCGGCTTCGACGGATCGATCAGGATGAGCTTCTGGTTACGGGTCTGCCACCACCGGCTGGTCAGCAGGGCCACGTCGCCGCGTCCCCATTCAATGCCGCGATAGCGCTGCTCCAGGTCGATCAGCTTGGTCGGCGCCCCTTCGAACGGCGCGACCTGCATGAAGACGCTGTCGTGGATCGCCACCTTCTTGCGCGGCTCGCCCCCATCCTGCGCCTCGGCCCAGACCAGGGTGGCCGGCGCATCGGCGCGCCAGGAGACCGAGCGCACGCCGGTCGGCACGGCGTCGAAGGCGGCCGGCAGGTTGTCGGCCAGAGGGCGGTCGACCAGAGTCTTGACCGGCTGACCGTCGATGGTCGAGACCGCGATCTCGGTCGGGAACTGGCTGGCCGGGACGAGGTAGCTGTAGGGGCGCTTCAGGCGGTTGGTCAGCACGTACTGGCCGTCGGGCGAGATACTGGCGCCCGAGATCACCCCAGGCTTGCCGACCGCCGTCGCCTTGCCATCGACTAGGTCCACCCGGGTCAATTGCGAGGTGAAGTAGTAGTCGAACAGCGCCTCGTCATGGGCGTTGGTCAGCAGGTCCTGATAGGTGCGGATGGCGGCCGTGCGGCCCTTGGACTCCTGAATCGTCGGCCCCGCCGGCGTCAGATCCTTGGCCGGCGGCGCGCCCCGGCCCGCCACGACGGCCTGCACCAGGAAACCGGAGCCGTCCGGAAGCCAGTCATAGCCCGAGCCGAACACGCCGCTGACGGCGATGTCCGAAACCTTGCGCGCGGTGGCGGCCTTCACATCGACAACCCACAGCTCAAGGCCGCTCTTGGCGTCCATGACGAAGGCCATCTTGCCGCCGTCCGGCGACCAGCTGGGCGACAGGAAGCGCGCGCCGGCGGGAAGGGCCACCGCCCGCGTCTTGCCGGTCGCCACGTCCTGCAGCGTCAGGGCGTGCATCCAGGCGGCGCGCGCCTCGATCGGGCCGTTGTTGCGCGGATTGATGCGATAGCCGCCCAACCGCAGAATGGGCTCGGACACGGCGGCGATGGACGGCAGGTTCTCGCGACCCAACTGGGCGAGGACCTTGCGGTCGGGGCTGACCGACACGCCCGGGGTTGGAGCCGCATCCAGGATCTGGGCGATCGGCGCGGGCGGCGCCTGATAACCGTCGGCGGCCAGGGCGGCGCCCGACGACAGCGCCGCGAATGCCACCGAAGCCGCCAACGCGAGCGCGCGGCGCCGGAAAGACGTCTGGAACATGGAAAGGCCCCTCACCTGAAACGCGCGCCGTGGATCCGACGCATCAATCAAGGGGCATGATTATGCAGGGCGCCGCCCTGAGGGAACCATTTTCAGTCGCACTTCCGGCGAAAGCGCGCGATTTGCACACCATTTTTTGCTGCGGTCCGCAGAATTCGATTTCCGCGGCGCCACATCGTTTCCGGCGCGAAATGCTGACGCCGATCAGCATCACGCCCGGCTGAAACGGAAATCATCCCGAGCGAGACCCTCTCGGGATGACACAGCCTTGTACAGCCTATTTTCCGTGCCCCGGCGCCCATGGGAATTTGAGGCTCTTGTAGTAGTCCAGCGACTGAGCCGGCGCCGCCTCTCCCGTCGGCAGCGGGCGCTTTGCGAAGGTCTGGAACCAGGCGATCGAGGCGTCGCGCCACCACTGGGCCTCGCTCCGCTGGATCTTCAGGTAATCGGCGACCTCGCGGTGGCGCGGCGCGTCAATATAAGGGGCAAGGCCCGCCCAAGTCGTTTCCATGCCGTCCACATAGGCCACGCCGCGCGAATAGTGCTTCACCAGGCCGTCCCACAAGGTGTCGCCCGACTTCAGTCGATAGTCCCAGGGCAAGTGGTGGAACCACAGCAGGTCCTTCTCGTCGACGCACTTGAGGTCGGCGTAGCAGGCCCCGACAGCGGGCGCGTACTGGGCCGTGGCGTTGCTGCCGGTCGGGGTGCGGTCGAAGCCGATGCCCGTCTCGCTGGCCTTGGCGTAGTAGACGCTGGTCCAGTCGGCGCGCGGACCGCCGCTGACCCAGGGACCGGGACCATAGTGGTGCCCCTCGCCCATCTGGTGGTGCAGGCCCAGCGGCGTCATGTAGTCCACCGCCGCCTCGCGCGAGCCCATCATCATGTCCACGACCGGCGTCACCAGGCGCGGGTCGGCGCCGAAGGTCATCTTGGTCCAGTCCTGCGCGATCGCGCGGGTCCCCGCCTCCGGATCCCAGGCCAGGCGACCAAAGACGTACCAGTTGGCTTGGTCGAACTGCGAGCCCGACCAGTTGCGGTCCGAGCCGATATTGGCCACGCCCGCCATGGCGGTCAGCTTGCGCCCGTCCAGCGCGCCGTCGATCACCTTGGCGACCGTCGAGCCCTTGCCCTTGGCCATCGTGTCGGAGCGCAGGGTCTCCTCGAACAGCGGGCCCAGATAGACAAGGTGGGTCGAGAAGCCGAGATATTCCTTGGTGATCTGGAACTCCATGCCGAGGTTGGTCTTGGGCATGGCCCCGAACAGCGGGTGGAACGGCTCGCGCGGCTGGAAGTCGATCGCGCCGTTCTTGACCTGGATGACCACGTTGTCGCGGAACTGGCCGTCGAACGGCTTGAACTCATTATAGCCCTGCTTGGCGCGATCCTCGGGCTGCTCATGCGAGTAAACGAAGGCGCGCCAGAACACGACGCCGCCGTGAGGTCCCACCGCATCGGCCAGCATGTTGGCCCCGTCGACATGTGTGCGACCATAGTCCTGCGGACCCGGTTGTCCCTCGGAATTGGCCTTCACCAGGAAGCCGCCGAAGTCGGGGATGGTCTTGTAGATCTCGTCGGCCTTGGCCTTCCAGAACGCCCGCACGGCCGGGTCCAGCGGGTCAGCGGTCTTCAGGCCGCCGATCTCCATCGGAGCCGAGAAGCGCGCCGACAGATAGACCTTGATCCCGTAGGGCCGGAAGGTGTCTGCCAGGGCCGCGGCCTTGGCGATGAACGGCGCGGTCAGGCTGTCGGCCTTGGCGTTGACGTTGTTCAGGACCGTGCCGTTAATCCCGAGCGAGGCGTTGGCGCGGGCGTAATCGACCATGCGCGGATCCACATGGCCCGGCAGCCGCCACCAGTCGAAGATCGACTGTCCCGAATAGCCGCGCTCGACATGGCGATCCAGATTGTCCCAGTGGTTGAGCATGCGCAGCTTCACCTTGGGGACCGAGACGATGTCGAGCTTGTCGACGCTCTGGCCGGTCTGGATCAGCGAGAGATAGCGGTAGACGCCATAGAGAACGCCGATGTCGCGGTTGGCGGCGATGACGGTGGTGGCCTTGCCGCCCACGATCACCGTGCGGATCAGGTAGCCCTCCTCGCCCAGCGCCTTCAGGGGCAGGCCCAGACTGGTGACGGCGGACGTCGCGCCCGCGTCCAGCAGGATGACGCCGTCGCGCGAGCCTGCGGCGGCCGAAGCGGGCGCGCCGATAAGGCCCGTCAGGCCGCGCTCCAGTTCGGCGCGCGCCACCGCCAAGGTCGGGGTGTCGGCGACCGGAGCGATGGCGCCGGCGCGCGCGGCGTAGGCGGCGCGCGCCCCGCCCTCGACCGGCTTGTAGCGGAGCCATAGGTCATAACCGTCCTCGGCGCGCGCGGCCGGAGCCGCCAGTATCGCAAGACCGAGGATCAGGGCCAGCAGGCGCATCGGTTTCACTCCCTCGCGATGTTCACGCGAACATTCTTGTCTGGCCCCAAAGAAGGTCGGGACACCCTGTCATAGTGGTCAGACCACCGGGTTGACAAGTCTTATGGTACCGGTACATCGATAGGCAGGGAGGAGATCGGAGGCACGCGCGGCAAGCCGCGCGCCGCGGCTTTCGCCCCCTGCCCGTGCGGTGTCTCAACAAGGTCGAAGCGTCCCTATGCCCAAGATTATCGCCGCCAAGACCATCGTCACCTGTCCGGGGCGCAACTTCGTCACCCTGAAGATCATCACCGACGAGGGCGTTTACGGCCTCGGCGACGCCACGCTGAACGGCCGCGAGCTAGCGGTCGAGGCCTATCTGACGCAGCACGTCATCCCGTGCCTGATTGGCCGCGACGCCCACCAGATCGAGGACATCTGGCAGTATCTCTATCGCGGTTGCTACTGGCGTCGGGGCCCGGTCACCATGGCCGCGATCGCCGCCGTCGACACCGCGCTTTGGGATATCAAGGGCAAGCTCGCCGGCCTGCCCGTGTATCAGCTGCTGGGCGGGGCCTGCCGCTCGGGCGTCATGGTCTACGGCCATGCCAACGGCGAGACGATCGAGGAGACCCTCGACAACGCCGCCGTCTACGCCGAGCAGGGCTACAAGGCCATTCGCCTGCAGACCGGCGTACCGGGCATGAGCGGGACCTATGGCGTCTCCAAGGACAAGTTCTTCTACGAACCGGCCGACAGCGATCTGCCCAAGGAGACGATCTGGTCGACCGAGCGCTACATGCGCTCGACCCCCGCCCTGTTCGAGGCCGCGCGCGCCCGGCTGGGCGACGACGTCCACCTGCTGCACGACGTCCACCACCGCCTGACGCCGATCGAGGCCGGCCGGCTCGGCAAGGATCTTGAGCCCTACCGCCTGTTCTGGATGGAGGACGCGACCCCGGCCGAGAACCAGGCCAGCTTCCGCCTCATCCGCCAGCACACCACCACACCCCTGGCCGTCGGCGAGATTTTCAACGCGATCTGGGACTGCAAGCAACTGATCGAAGAGCAGTTGATCGACTATATCCGCGCCACGGTCGTCCATGCCGGCGGGATCACCCACCTGAAGAAGCTGGCCAGCTTCGCCGACCTCTACCAAGTGCGCACCGGCTGCCATGGCGCCACCGACCTGTCGCCTGTCTGCATGGGCGCGGCCCTTCACTTCGACCTGTCGATCCCGAACTTCGGGGTCCAGGAGTACATGCGCCACACGCCCGAGACCGACGCGGTGTTCCCGCACGCCTACACGTTCAAGGACGGCATGCTGCATCCGGGCGATGCGCCTGGACTGGGCGTCGACATCGACGAGGATCTCGCCGCCCAATACCCCTACCAGCGCGCCTATCTGCCGATCGCGCGTCGCCTCGACGGATCGATGCACGACTGGTGAGGCGTGGTCTGACCTCCGCGACGATGTGCGCCAAAAATGAGGCTCTTCAGCGTCGTGCGGCGTGGTAGGGATTCGCTTCTCCCTACGTCCGCCGAGCGTCTTTAAGCGCCTGCTCAAGCCCGATCGCCATGTCTGACAACGTCAAGCTCTACCGCAAGATCGCCGACTCCGTGGCCGACGACATCGAGGCCGGCCGGTACAAGCTGGGCGATCGCCTGCCCACCGAGCGCGAGCTGGCCGAGCAGTTTGGCGTCTCGCGCCCCACCCTGCGCGAGGCGATGATCGCCCTGGAAATGCTGGGCATGATCGAGGCCCGCCATGGGCTGGGCATCTACGTCACCGGCAATGTGCGGCCCGTGCGGCCTTCGGCCGATCTCGACCTCGAGATCGGCGCCTTCGAGCTGATCGAGGCCCGTCGCCTGTTCGAGGGCGAGGCCGCCGCCCTGGCCGCGACCTCAATCACTGACGACCATATCGCTTTGCTCGAAGAGCTGCTGACCCGCATGCACGAAGAGGAGGAGATCCGAGGCGAGGACGCCGACCGCGAGTTCCACCTGACCATCGCCCGCGCCACCGGCAACGGCGCGATCATCGCCACGATCGAGAACCTGTGGGACTGGCGTAACCGCTCGCCCCTGGCCCGCAACATCCTGGCCCGCGCGCGCGGCATGGGCCTGGAGCCCCGCATCGCCGAGCATCGCCGCGTCGTCGACGCCCTCAAGGCCCGCGACCCCGCCGCCGCCCGCCAGGCCATGCGCGACCACCTGGAACGGGTCATCGATCATCTGCTGCACGCAACGGAAACCGAGGCGGTCCAACGCGCGCAGGAGGAAACCAACGCCCGCCGCAACGCCATGGCCAAGCGGGTGGCGATCTGAAGGTTTTCCAACGGGTGTCATCCCGGACGGCCCGTAGGGCCGATCCGGGACCCAGGGGCCGGCGCACTGCGGTCGCCCCTGGGTCCCGGCTCTCCGCTACGCTAAGGCCGGGATGACAACATTTTGGACAAGGGGCAACTTGACCACGGAGAGGGTCGGCCCCACCACTCCGCCATGCCCAAGCTCCCCCCGCTCCAACCCGATTCCGACCAGATGCTGCATCTGGACGCCCTGCGCATCGTTGGGGCGGTGATGATCGTGGTGTTCCACTTCAACCGCTTCATCAACCTGGACGGCCAGTGGCAGTGGGCGGACGATACGATCAAGACGTTCAGCCTGATCGTCGACTTGTTCTTCTTCATCTCCGGCTACGTGATGGCGGCGATCTATACCGGCCGCCTGACCAGCTTCGCCAAATATCGCGACTTCATCCAGAAGCGGGTGGCGCGGCTGGGGCCGCTGCACTGGGCGACCATGCTGGTCTTCATCGCCGTGGCCGCCGCCGGCGCCGCAGGCTGGATCCAGGACCGCGACCCGCGCCGCTACGACGTGTCCTGCATCGTCCCCAACATCGTCTTCATCCACGCCTGGGGCGTCTGCCATTCGCAGACCTGGAACTTTGTCAGCTGGGCGATCAGCGCCGAGATGGGGATGTACCTAGCCCTGCCGCTGATCTTCCTGCTCACCGCGCGCGGACCATGGGTGACCCTGGCGGTGGCCCTGGCCTCGATCGTCGTGATGCTGCAGACGCCCCATGGCGATCGGCCCTTTCACCAGTGGACCTGGGACTATGGCGTGCTGCGCGCGGTCCCCGGCTTCCTGATCGGCATGGCCGCCTTCCAATTGCGCGACCGGCTGGCGAAGATCCCGCGTCCGAACCTCCTGATGTGGCCGCTGCTGGGCGCTTACCTGATCGCCTCGTGGGCCGGCGTGGAGCGGACGATCCTGCTGTTCGTCGTTTACGCCATCGGCCTGCTGGGCGTGGCGGCCGACGCCAAGGGCGCGCAGGGCGGAGTCAGCCAGCGCCTGGCGCCGTGGGCGCAGCTGTCGTTCAGCCTCTACCTCCTGCACCCCATCGCCCTGAAGATGGGCCTGGCCTGGGTGGGCCTGGGGATGTGGAACCTGAACGGCGACCTGATGCGCCTGTGGGTGCTGTTCTGGGTCGTGGCCCTGTTCCCGATCGCCTATCTGTCGCTGGTGTTCTTCGAACGCCCGGCGCGGGACTGGCTGGCGAAGCTGGGGAAGAAGCGGGCTTGAGCGCCCCCTCCGGCCCTCCGGGCCACCTCCCCCGCTCCGCGGGGGAGGATGACACCCTCCTGCCCCGCTTGCGGGGGAGGTGGCGCGCGGCGTAGCCGCGTGACGGAGGGGGCGCTTTAGCGCGAAATACCCTCCACCCACGTCGGCAGTTCGCTGATGCTGCCCAGTTCCACATACCGCTCATGCCCCACGGGCGCCTCGGCGGCCTCGTGGGACCAGACCAGCGGGTACGGGATCAAGGCGCCCCAGCAGCCGGCCTCCAGCGCCGGCAGGATGTCCGAGCGCATCGAGTTGCCCGCCATCACCGCCTGCTCGGGGCCCGTGCCGTAGCGGTCGAAGACCCGGCGGTAGGTGCTGGCGTCCTTCTCGGACACGATCTCGACGGCGACGAAGTAATCGCCCAGGCCCGACGAAGCCAGCTTCTGCTCTTGGTGCAGCAAGTCGCCCTTGGTGATCAGGATCAGGCGATAGCGGTCAGACAGCGCCGAGAGCGCGTTCTCGACGCCCGGCAGCGGCTCGATCGGCTCGGTCAGCATCTCGCGGCCGACGGCCAGGATTTCGCGGATCACGCGAGTGTCGACCTGACCGTCGGTGACCTCCAGCGCGGTCTCGATCATCGACAGGGTGAAGCCCTTGGCCCCGTAGCCGTAGACCCGAAGATTGCGCTTCTCGACGGCCGTCAGTTGGGCCTCGATCTTCTCGGGGTCGCCGTGCTCGGACAACAGTTCCAGAAAGCGGGCGTGGGACAGGCGGAACAGGCTCTCGCAGTGCCACAGGGTGTCGTCGGCGTCGACGCCGACGGTCGTGATCGTGCTCATGGCCATGCCATAGCAGGCGCTCGCCAGACGGTCCTCGGGGAATTTACGCGCCTTGGCGGTTGTGGTCCGCCGCCGAGAGCGCCAAAGACTGGAACGATACAAACTGCGGCGCGCCATGACCGATCTCGTCACCAACCAGGCCTGGACGCTCGTCGACAACGGGCGGGCCGCCGACGCCCTGAGGCTGACCACGCCCCCCGCCGCCCTGCCCCAGGCCTCGCCCGGTCTGTTGATGGTCCACGCGGCGGCGCTGAAGGCCTTAGGCCGGACCGACGAGGCCCTGGCGTTCAACCGCCGCGCCGTGGCTCGAGCGCCCGGCGACCGCTTCGCCTGGTACAATCTGGCCGCCACGCTGGGCGATCTGTCTCTGGACGACGAAGCCGAGGGCGCGGCCCGCAAGACCATCGCTCTGGGCCTGGACGTCCCCGAGGTGCGACTCGTTTTGGGCAAGGCGCTGCAGGCGCTGCATCGCTATGACGAGGCCGAAGCGACGTTCGAACGGGCTCTGGCCGCGCGCCCGAACGACGCCGCCGTCCACCTGAACCTCGCCCAGTTGCGCTGGATGCGCTCGGGCCGCGCCGAGGTCGCGCTCGGGGGGCTTGACCGAGCCCTCGCCCGACATCCCGCTGACGCCAATCTGTGGACGATCCGAAGCAATGTCCTGACCTTCGCGGGCGACCACGCCGGGGCCGACGCGACGCTGGAGGATGCCCTGGCCCGCGCGCCTGGCGACTTGGGGTTAAGGATCGCGGCGGCGCGCGCGGCGGGCGCGGTGGGCGACCCCGCGCGGATGCTGTCCCAGGCCCGGGAGGCCGCGCGCCTGGCGCCGGCCGCGCCGGAGAGCCAGACCGTCCTGTGCGAAGCCCTGCTGGCCCACGGCGACGCCGACGCCGCCGCACAGGTAGCCGAGTCCCTGGTCGCGGCGGCGCCCGACGATCAGTACGCCCTGGTGCTACGCAACACCGCCTGGCGGATCACCGGCGACCCGCGCGGCGGTCTTTTCCGCGACTACGCGGCCCTGGTGCGCACTGACAAGCTCGATACCCCGGACGGCTGGGAGAGCCTCGACGCCTTCCTCGACGCCCTGCGCGACCGGATGCTGCAACTGCACGACCTGAAGACCCACCCGCTGAACCAATCGCTGCGGGGCGGCAGCCAGGTTCCGTCGCTGGACCGCTCGCGCGATCCGCTGGTGCAGGCTTTCTTCGCCTCGGCGCGCAAGGCGGTGGCGCGGTATGTGGAGGCGCTTGGCCCGGGCGAGGACCCGATCCGTCGACGGCGGTCATCCGACTTCGCCTTCGCGGGCGGCTGGTCTGTGCGGCTGCGGTCGGAGGGCTTCCATGCTGACCACGTCCATCCGCGCGGCTGGATCTCGTCGGCCTTCTATCTGGATTTGCCGGGCCGGTTTGACGATGAGACCACGCGCGCCGGCTGGCTCCGCTTTGGCCGTCCGGGGTGTCTGACGCGGCCGACGCTCGAGGCCGAGCACTTCATCAAGCCCGAGCGCGGGACCCTGGCCCTGTTCCCCTCGTGCCTGTGGCACGGCACCCAGCCGTTCACCGAGGCCGACCACCGCCTGACGATCGCCTTCGACGTCGTTCCGCGCTGAGGCGCAAGCCATCGCCCAAAAGAAAACCCGCCTCAATCGCTTGAGGCGGGCCTTCGAAATCAGGGTTCCCCGCCGCCGAAACGGCGGGGACGCCTCGATTAGTAGCGCAGGCGGGCGTTCAGGAAGAACGTCCGGCCCAGCACGTCGTAGGCGGCGGGGTAGCCGCTGTTCGACGGCGAGGCGTTGCCGCCCAGGATCGGATAGGCTTCTTGCGTCAGGTTACGCACGCCAGCCGTGAAGGCCAGGTTGTCGTTGACGCTCCAGTCGCCCGACAGATCCCAGTAGTTCTTCGCGCCGATACGCTCGACGGTGTAGAGGGCGCCCGGATTGTCGTCCTTAACGTCGTCGAGGTAGCTCCACACCACGTTCAGGCCGAACTGGTTCATCTTCCAGTTCATGGTCGAACGCAGCTTGTGGCGCGGAGTCGGGTTGCTGCAGCGCGTACCGAACTTGTCGGCGCACTTGATCGGGGTCGACACCTCATCCGGGATCGTCGTGCGCTCCCAGGTGTTGGTGTACAGCGAGCGGAACGCCAGCGAACCCCAGTCCGGCAGACCCAGTTGTTCCATGGTCGTGCGGTAGGTGACGCCGATGTCGAAGCCCGAGGTCTTGACGGTGGCGACGTTCTTCGCGGTCAGCGAGACGTAGTCGATCGAGCCGTTAGCCAAGCGAACGATCGCTTGGCAGTACGGCGAGCTCGGGTTGCCGTTGACCAGCGGACCGTAGCAGACGTTCATCACGTTCGCGGTGCTGCCGCCGAAGCTGGCGATCGCGTCGGTGATTTCGATATCGAAGTAGTCACCCGTGACCGAGAAGCCCGACAGCCACGACGGGGTGTACACGAAGCCGGCCGTGAGGGTCTTGCCCTCTTCCGGACGCAGGTTCGGGTTACCGCCCGACAGCGTCTGGGTCTGCTGGTTGGCGTTGATCACGCCGACGACGCTCGCCGCCACGCCCGAGTTGATGCAGGCCTGACGGATCGCGGCGGTCGGAGCGCCACGCGCCGAGCACGGGTCAGTCGAGGTCGGGAAGCTGTTGCCTTGCGGCGAGAACAGTTCGTTGACCGACGGAGCGCGGATCGCCTTGTTGTACGAGGCGCGGAGCATCAGGTCATCGAAGACCTTCCAGTTGCCGGCGACCTTGTAGGTCTGAACGGCCTTCGGCTGCCCGGTGTAGTCCGACGTACGGCCGGCCAGTTCCAGGTCCAGAGACTTGACCAGCGGCAGGTCCTTCAACAGCGGGACCAGCACTTCGGCGTAGCCTTCGTACACGTCGAAGCGACCGGCGACGGCCGGGCTGGCGTTGAAGCCGGTCAGGTTGCCCGTGGCCAGGTCTTGGCTGGGGTTGAAGTCGAACTCTTCGGCGCGATATTCGAAGCCCACGGCGAAGCCGATCGGACCGGCCGGCAGCGAGAACTGGTTGGCCGTGTCACCGTTGATGGTGAAGCCGCCGAACTGCTGCTTGTAGTCCTGCGACGAGTTGATGCGCGTCTTGATGAAGTTCGCGGCGGCGGCCGACATGGTGCCGTTGCCGAAGATGTTCACCGGGACGCAGCCGCCCGACGGATCGGCGCAGGCGGTGCCGGCGGCGTTCAGCAGCAGGCCCTGTTGGATGCGGGCCAGGCTGGTGTCGCCCAGCAGCGCGTTGCTGCCGTGGGTGGCGCCGTACTGGTAGTAGAGGTCGAAGCCACCGTTGATAGCCTCGATGTCGCCCTTCAGGCCCAGTTGCATCTGGTAGCCGAAGAAGTTGTACTTCGAGACGCGCGGGCCTACGTCGCTCAGGCGCTTGTTGAACACGCCGGTAACGGTGTCGTAGAGGCCGTCACCGTCGGTGTCGACGTCCGTGTAGGTGCCCGTGACCCAGGGGCTGGACGCCGGGATCGAGTAGGAGGTGCTGGAGCCGAAGCTGTTGAGCGCAGTCTTTGCGGCTGCGGTCAGGAACGGGTTGTTGTCCAGCGTGAAGCGGAAGATGCGGTTGCCGACCGGGGTGGGCGCCAGCTGAGTCACGACCTTCGAGTTGACGAAGTTGCCCTTGGCGTAGGCGGTCAGGCCCGGCTTGATTTCGTAGCTGGCCAGCGAGGTGACCGAGTAACGCTCTTGCGGGGTCTGCAGGTAGTTGACCGGCGCGAAGTTGTAGGTGTCGGTCGCTTGGTTGTAGAGGCGGACGTCACCGCTGTTGGTGAAGATGGCCGAGTTCGCGGCGCTGTTGGCCACGCCCGGAAGGGTGGCGAAGCGGCCGGCGACGAAGGCGTCGACGCGGCCGGGCTCGATCGATCCCGAGCCCGAGGGCACGAGGCCGTTACGGGCGGCATTGTCGCCCCAGGCGGTGGCCAGCATGCCGCCGCGTTGACCTTGGGTCAGGGCTTCACGCTTGTTGTAGCCGAGGCTCAGGACGACGTTGCCCTTACGATCAGCGAAGTTGGCGCCCATCGTCAGGTCGGCCGAATAGATCGGCGCCTCGCCGCCGTCGGTTTCCGAGTAACCGGCCGAGAACTCGAGACCCTCGAAGTCCTTCTTCAGGATGAAGTTGACGACGCCCGAGATGGCGTCCGAACCGTAAACGGCCGAGCCACCGCCCGACACGACGTCGATGCCCTTGATCAAGGCGGTCGGGATCAGGTTCAGGTCGACGACGCCGTCAGACGTGGTCGGGGTTTGGCGCTTGCCGTCAACCAGCACCAGCGTGCGGGCCGAGCCCAGACCACGCAGGTTGACGGTCGCGGTGCCGTTGTTGCCGTTGTTGACGGTCGAGGTGATGCCCGGAACCGCCTGCGGCAGGGTGTTCAGCAGGTTTTCGGTGTTGACGACGCCAGAGTTCTTGAGTTCGACCGCGCCGACTTGGGCGACGGGGCTCGACGAGGTCAGGTCGGCGCGGGCGATGCGCGAACCGGTGACGACGATTTCTTCGACCTGGGCGGGCTCTTCAGCCTGTTGCGCCCAAGCAGCGGCGGCCGGCAGCATGACGCCGCACAGGATGGAAGAGGCCAACAGGCTCTTTCGACGGCTAACAAAACCCAACAAATTCCACCTCCAAAAGCTTCGGCGTTATCCCGCCCGAACGGGACGAACGCTCCCCCCCGGTTCTGTGACGAAACGGGCATTGGCCGCAGGTAGGCTTTGTCCAACGGAATTGGTCAACGGCGGCGCGTGTCCGAGTAGCAAGAAATTCGCACCAGTGTCTCAAATGCGACACATTCGCGTCCGCGCGGGCGTGGCGAGGGTAGGAAATCCCGGGCGGGCAAGAAGCATAGGCGTTACATGTACGTTTCCGACGGGAAACATCGAACAATATCTAACCGGCGCCGGTAGGCTGAGCGACAATTTGCGCTCAGTAGACCCGCTTCGACGCCATCGGCCGCCCTTCGCCGACAACTGTGGCGCCGCGTGTTGGCCCGGAAAATCATGCCCCACCAACAGCCGCCACCGGTTGTGTCAGTGCTAGAGGGCGTTATGCGGTCTGCGCTACTCTTGAAACACCTGTTTCGGCCTTGAAGCGCGTCGATCGGGAAATGATTGATCGGCGCGCGGTTGCGCCGCAGCCAGAAGCAACGCTTGAATAGACGCAGGGCGGCTGCAGCCCGCCTTTCCGTCGCGTATCCGAGCTCCGATGCCCCTTCACCCGCCGCTGAGAATCAACACCGACCTGCCGATCGACGCCCTGGCGGAGCGTTTCGCGCGTGACGGCCACGTGCAGATTCCCGTCTTCCTGACGCCGCAAGACGCCGACGCCGTCGCTGGGTTGATGGAGTCACTTACCTGGAACATCGCCGCCCCGGACGAGGCCTCCGAAACGCTGGTCATCACGCCGGAAGTCATCAAGAAGTTCGGCGAGGCGCAGGTGCGACAGTTCCTGCAATGCGCCCTCAAGCGCGCCGCCCGGGGCTTTTCGTTCGTTCACATGTCCTACGCGCTGCAGGACGAGTATCCGCGCGCGCCGACCGCGCCGATCCACCGGGCGACGGAGTTCCTGGAGAGCCGCGCCTTCCTCGACTTCGGCGGTCAGATCATCGGCGCTCCCGAAGTGAGCGGCGTGCGAGTCCAGGCGTCCTATTATCGTCCCGGCGACTTCCTCACCGTGCATGACGACAGCCACCGCAAGGACCACCGCCTGGCCGCCTTCACCCTGGGCTTCACCCGCCGCTGGCGACCCGACTGGGGCGGTCAACTGCTGTTTCATGACGCCGGCGGCGACGTGACGCGTGGCCTCGCGCCGGGCTTCAACGTGCTGACCCTGTTCAAGGTGCCGACGCCGCACTCGGTGGCCCAGGTGGCCAGCTACGCCGAGGCCAGGCGGCTGTCCTTGACCGGCTGGCTGCTGGGTGGAAAGAACGACGATCCGTGAGGAACACTGTCATGCTGCGTCCCGCCCTTGTCCTGCTCCTGACGCTGTCGGCCGGCGTCGCCTTGGCCCAGTCCGGGCCTGAGCCCGATGTGATCAAGGCGTTGAAGGCCTGCAGCGCGATCAAGGCCGACGGCGAGCGCCTGGCCTGCTACGACAAGGCCGCCCAGTCAGTGACCAAGGCGCAAGAGACCGGCGAGGTCATCATCATCGACAAGCAGACAGCCCGCGCCGCCCGTCGTCAGGCGTTCGGCCTGGACCTGCCAACCCTGTCGATCCTGGATCGCGGGGCCGACAAGGCGGAGACCGAAAAGCTTCAGTCCGTCGTCAAGGCCGCGCGCACGGACGCCGAGGGTCGTCTCGTCGTGACGCTTGAGGATGGCGCGGTCTGGCGGCAAATCGATCAGGAAATCCTCAGCAAGCCGCCCAAGCCCGGCAGCACGGTTGAGGTCCGCAAGGCGGCGATGGGCAGCTATATGATGAAGATCGGCTCCCAGCCCTCGATCCGCGTGCGGCGCGACAACGCGGCCGGGGTGCGCTGAGACCCGCCTCGCAGAGCCGCCGCCCCATCCGTGGGCGCGGCAGGCGAGAACTGCCTCCAAAACAAGCCGCCCAGCGCCCAGTACGCCGCTGAAGGATCGAGGCTTGCCCCTGAAATCGCGCCCGCTTTCCGCGCCTATGGAGCCTTTTCCTTCAGGGAAGGCACGTTTCCTACCAGATCAGCGAACAATTACTTCACGCGTGCAAACTAAGCGCGCCGAAACATTACATTTGAGAAATATTTGACCTCTGACGCTAGTCAGCACAGAACTTCTCCCGCGTGAGATTCCGGCGCGCCCGGAACAGGGCGATAGCGTGCCCAGATCGTGGGCCACCTGGGAGGAGACACCTTGGATAGACGACAGTTCCTCGCGGCCTGCGGCATCGGCGCCGGAGGCGTGCTGCTGCCGGGCTTTGGCCAGGCCATCGCCGCCGAACAGCTGATCGAGACCATGGACGTGGCGGTCAAGAAGCGCTTGGCCGACGCCGCCCTGACCGCGGCCAAGGCCGCCGGCGCCACCTATTGCGACGTCCGCGTGGGCCGCTACCTGCGTCAGTTCATCCTGACGCGCGAGGCCAACGTCCAGGGCGTGACCAACACCGAGTCCAGCGGCGTGGGCGTGCGCGTCATCGCCGGCGGCGCCTGGGGCTTCGCCGCCACGAACAACATGTCGCCGGAGTCGGTGGCCCAGACGGCCCGCCTGGCTGTCGCCATCGCCAAGGCGAACGCCAAGAACCAGACCGCGCCGGTCCAGCTGGCCCCGACCAAGGGCGTCGGCGAGGTGAAATGGGCCACGCCCATCCGCCGCAACGGCATGGAAGTGTCGCTGCAGGAGAAGGTCGACCTGCTGATGCGGGTCAACGGCGCGGCCCTGAAGGCCGGCGCCAACTTCGTCAATTCCAGCCTGTTCCTGATCAACGAGCAGAAGTACTTCGCCAGCAGCGACGGCTCCTTCATCGACCAGGACATCCACCGCGTCTGGGCGCCGTTCACGGTCACTGCGATCGACAAGGCCACCGGCAAGTTCCGCTCGCGCGAAGGCCTCTCGGCCCCGATGGGCATGGGCTATGAGTATCTGGACCCCAAGGCCGAGGATAAGGTCCTCTCGCCCAACGGCATTATCAGCTACAACAAGTCCTACGACATGGTCGAGGACGCTCAAGCCGCCGCCGTCCAGGCGCGCGAGAAGCTGACCGCCAAGTCGGTGAAGCCGGGCCGTTACGATCTGGTGCTGGACCCCAACCACCTTGGCCTGACCATTCACGAGTCGATCGGCCACCCGCTCGAGCTCGACCGCGTGCTGGGCTACGAGGCCAACTACGCCGGCACCAGCTTCGCCACACTGGACAAGCGCCGTGACCGCTTCCAGTACGGCAACGAGATCGTCAACGTCGTCGCCGACAAGGTTCAGCCGGGCAGCCTGGGCGCCGTCGGCTATGACGACGAAGGCATCAAGACCAAGAGCTGGCCGCTGATCCAGAACGGCAAGCTGGTCGACTATCAGGCCACCCGCGATCAGGCCCACATCCTGGGCAAGACCGAGAGCGACGGCTGCTCGTACGCCGACTCCTGGTCGACCGTGCAGTTCCAGCGCATGCCCAACGTCTCGCTGGAGCCCGGCAAGAAGCCGCTCAGCCTCGCCGACATGATCGGCAACGTCGAGAACGGCATCTACATCCTGGGCCGCGGCTCGTTCTCGATCGACCAGCAGCGCTACAACGCCCAGTTCGGCGGCACGCTGTTCTACGAGATCAAGGACGGCAAGATCACCCAGCCGCTGGAAGACGTCGCCTATCAGATGCGCACGCCCGAATTCTGGAACGCCTGCTCGGCGATCTGCGACGAGCGGGACTACCGCCTGTTCGGCTCGTTCTTCGACGGTAAGGGCCAGCCTAGCCAGGTTTCGGCCGTCAGCCACGGTTCGTCGACCACCCGGTTCGACGGCATCAACGTCATCAATACCGCGCGCTCGCTCGGTTAAGCGGATCGAGGGAGACACATCATGGGTATCATGACGGAAGCCGAGGCCAAGACGATCCTCGACAAGGTGATCAAGCTCTCGACGGCGGACGAATGCACCGCCCAGCTGACGGGCTCGATCGAAGGCAATATCCGCTTCGCGCTGAACAACGTCTCGACCAGCGGCGTGGTCAGCGACACCAATCTGGGCGTCTCGGTGGCCTTCGGCCGTCGGGTGGGCACGTCGTCGACCAACGACTTCTCCGATGCGTCCCTGGCCCGCGCGGTCAAGCGCGCCGAGGAGCTGGCCCGCCTGGCGCCAGAGAACCCCGAGTTCGTCCCGGCGGTCGAGAAGCAGGTCTACAAGCCCAGCTCGACCTTCAGCGCGGCCACGGCGGCCATTACGCCCGAGCAGCGCGCCGACATCGCCATGGCGTCGATCGCGCCCTGCCGGTCCAAGAACCTGATCGCGGCCGGGTTCCTGAACGACGAGCAGAACTTCGTGGCCTTCGCCAACAGCAAGGGCGCGTTCGGCTATCAGCGCTCGACCGAGATGGACTACACCTGCACCGTCCGCACCGCTGACGGCAAGGGCTCCGGCTGGGTCGCCCGCAACCTACAGGACTCCACGCCCTTCAAGCCGGCCAGCGACATCGAGATCGCCATGCGCAAGGCCAGCGCCTCGGCCGAGGCCCAGGCCCTGGAGCCGGGCAAGTACACGGTCATCCTCGAGCCGGCCGCCGCCTCGGGCCTGATTTCGTTCATGTTCAACTTCTTCGACGCCCGCTCGGCGGACGAAGGCCGCAGCTTCCTGTCCAAGAAGGGCGGCGGCAACAAGCTGGGCGAGCAGGTCTATGACCCGCGCGTCAGCTTCATCTCCGACCCGTGGCATCCGGACCTCGCCGTCCTGCCGTGGGATGGCTCGGGCCGCGCCCGCGAGAAGATGGCCATGGTCGAGAACGGCAAGATCGCCAACCTGATGTACTCGCCCTACTGGGCGCAGAAGCAGGGCAAGAAGGTCGTCGGCCGCCCGGGTAACATCATCATGTCGGGCGGAACCAAGTCGACCGCCGACCTGGTGCGCGAGACCGAGCGCGGCATCCTGGTGACCCGCACCTGGTACATCCGGATGGTCGATCCGCAGACCGTGCTGCTGACGGGCCTGACCCGCGACGGCACCTTCTACATCGAGAACGGCCAGCTGAAGTACCCGGTGAAGAACTTCCGCTTCAACGAGTCGCCGGTGATCATGCTGAACAACATCGACGACCTGGGCCGTCCGGTCCGCGTCAGCGAAGGCGGCGGCATGAAGTACATGATCCCGCCGATGCGGGTGCGGGACTTCACCTTCACCTCGCTGTCGGACGCCGTCTGACACACACCCATGGCCAGCAGTCGCGTAACCCGTTCAGAGTGTCTGCGTCTGCTGGCGGGCGGTGCGATGGGAGGTTGGCTGGCCAGCCTCCCATCGTCTCCCAAGGCCGCAATTGGGGCCGCTCCGGCCTATGATTTCTGGTTCACGCGCCTGCGCTATGACAGCGGCGACTGGGACGTCGACCAGCGCATGCCGGCCAACATCCTGACCTCGCTGGTCGACTACACCACCCTGCGGGTCGATCCCGAGGAACGCGTCGTTCGGCTCTCCGACCCGGCCATGCTGACCGCACCGTTTTGCTATCTGGCGGGCCACAAGCTGGTGGAGTTCAGCCCGGCCGAGGCCGAGAACTTCAAGACCTATGTCCGCAACGGCGGCTTCGTCTTCGTCGACGACTGCAACCACGACATCGACGGCCTGTTCGCCAAGTCGTTCGAGCGCCAGATGGCGAAGCTGTTTGGGGCGAACGCCCTGAGGAAGCTGCCCAACGACCACCTGATCTACCGCAACTTCTTCAAGTTCGACGGACCGCCCGCCACCAGCTTCGAGCTGAACGGCTGGGGCGATGATCTCGTCCACGACTATCTGAAGGGCATCGAGGTCGGCGGGCGCCTCGGGGTGCTCTACAGCAACAAGGATTACGGCTGCGAGTGGGATTACGACTGGCGCAACAAGCGCTTCCTGGCCGATGACAACACCAAGTTCGCGGTCAACATCGTCCTCTACGCCCTCACCGCCTGATCGCCTCCTTCTCTGTTCGGATTGCCTATGACCATGACCCCTACCGAAGCCGAGATCGCGGGCAAGCTTCAGCGTCTGTCGCAGCTGCGCGCCGCCATCGGCCAGGCCATCGTCGGCCAGGACGAGGTGGTCGAGCAGCTCCTGATTGGCCTCTTGGCCGGCGGCCACTGCCTGATCGAGGGCGTGCCGGGCCTGGGCAAGACCCTCTTGGTCCGCACCCTAGGCCAGGCCCTGTCGCTGGATTTCCGCCGCGTGCAGTTCACGCCCGACCTGATGCCCAGCGACATCCTGGGCACCGAGGTGCTGGAGGAAGACCACGGCACAGGCCATCGCCACTTCCGCTTCCAGCAGGGCCCGGTGTTCACCAACCTGTTCCTGGCCGACGAGCTGAACCGCACCCCGCCCAAGACCCAAGCCGCCCTGCTGGAAGCCATGCAGGAGCACCAGGTCAGCTACGCCGGCGTCACCCACGCCCTGTCCGAGCCGTTCTTCGTGCTGGCCACCCAGAACCCACTGGAGCAGGCCGGCACCTATCCCCTGCCCGAGGCCCAGCTGGACCGCTTCCTGCTGAACATCCGCGTGGGCTATCCCACCGCCGAGGAGGAGCGGGCGATCCTCGCCTTGACCACGGGCGGCGCGATTGAGGCCCCAAAGGCGGTGATGACCGGCGCCGATATCGTCGAGCTGCAGACGTGGGTGCGCCAGGCCCATGTCAGCGACGGCCTGCTGACCTGGATCACCAGCCTGATCCGCGCCACGCGTCCGGGCCCGGACGCCCCGCCCGCCATCCAGGACTATGTCCGCTGGGGCGCCGGTCCTCGCGCCGGTCAGGCCCTGGTGCTGGCCGCCAAGGCCCGCGCGCTGTTGCACGGACGCCTGGCCGCCACCCGCGAGGACGTCGTGGCCCTGGCCGCGCCGGTGCTGCGCCACCGCATCCTGTTGTCCTTCGCCGCCGAGGCCGAGCGCAAGACGACCGACGACGTGGTCGCCGCCCTGCTGGCCGCCCTGCCCGCCCCCGCCCGCGACTGAACCTGCGTATGTCGCCGTTCGACCTGCCTCCGGACCTGCGCACCCGCCTGCGACGCCTGTCCTTGGCGCCCCGCGCGGCCGCCGTGCTGGTCGGCGACGGCGCGCACGCCAGCCGCAATCGCGGCGGGGCGATGGAGTTCGCCCAGTACCGCGCCTATGAGCGCGGCGATGACCTGCGACGCATCGACTGGAAGCTCTATTCGCGGTCCGACAAGTTCTTCGTCCGCGACGCCGAGCGCGAGAGTCCGGTGGCGATCTGGATCGTGCTGGACGCCAGCGCCTCGATGGCCCAGGCCGATCTGGCGCGCCCCACCTGGACCCGCTTCGACGCCGCCCGCCGCCTGACTGCGGCCTTGATTGAGATCGCCCTGCTGCAAGGCGACCGTTTCGGCCTCGTCGTCGCCCAGGACAAGGGGCCGCTGGTGCTGGCGCCGTCAGGCGACAAGCGCCAGCGCGACCGCATCCGCCTGGAGATCAGCCCGCTCCAGCCCGGCGGCGCGCCGCACTGGGAGCGTGACCTTAAGACCCTGGGCGAGCGCATCGCGCCCGGCGACCTCGTCATCTTCATCACCGACGGCTTCGACGAGGCCTGCGTCGCCGCCGCCGAGCGCTTGGCCGCCTCGGGCCGCGACGTGTCGTTCGTCCAGCTCCTGACCGGCGACGAGCGCGACTTTCCGTTCGACAGCTCGCTTCGGTTCCGCGATCCAGAGAGCTTCGCCGAGCTGCCCGGCGACGGCCGATCGCTGCGCGCCGACTTCCTCAAGCGCTTTGGCGAGGCCCGCGCGGCCCTGCGCGCCCGTCTGGAAAGCCGGGGCGTGCGCTTCGCCGAACACTTCGCCGACCAGGATCCTGACGGGCCGATCCAGGCCCTGGCCCGCGCGGCGGCGGTCCGATGATCCCCGCCCTGCTGCTGCCCGCCGCGCTCGCCGCCCTGCTGGCCGTCGCGGTTCCGCTGGCGATCCATATCGCCCGGCGCACCGAGACCAAGACCATCGACTTCGCCGCCCTGCGCTGGCTGAACCCCAATCCCAAGCCCGTCCAGCGCCTGCGGCTGGACGAGCGCCTGCTGCTGGCGGTGCGGATCGCGCTGATCGTGGCCGTCGCTATCGCCCTGGCCCGCCCGGTGCTGCGGCCGACCGGCGATGAGCGTCCCGTGGTCGCCCTCGCTCCGGGGATCGACGCCGCTCAGGTCCCGGATGACGGCGCGCGCCGCGTCTGGCTGGCGCCCGGCTTCCCCGGCGCCGACCGCGCCGCACCGCCCGCCACCGCCGACCTCACAAGCCTGATCCGCCAGCTCGACGCCGAGCTCCCGGAGGGCGCGCCGCTGACCCTGGTCGTCCCCCCGGTCTTCGACGCCGACGGCGGGCGGCTCGTGCTGTCGCGCAAGGTCACCTGGAAGGTCGCGCCAGCGACCGCGACGCCAACCGCCAAGCCTGAGCGCCCGCCGCCGGCCCTGGTGGTTCGCTACGCCGCCGAGCGGGCCGAGGCGGTCCAGTTCTTCCGCGCTGCAGCGAGCGCCTATGCCGGGCCAGACCAAGCGCCCGCCTTCGACGCCGCGCCCGTCGACCAGCCTCTTCCCAGCGGCGCCCAGACCCTGATCTGGCTGTCGGGCGCGCCGCTGTCGGACGCCGCGCTGTCCTGGATCGAGCGCGGCGGCGTCGTGCTGCTAGCCAACGACGCGCCCTCCCCCGTCGAGGGGCCCAAGACCGTGGTCTGGCGCGACCCTCTGGCGGAGCCGCTGGCCGTCGAAGGCCGCTATGGCCAGGGCCGCGTGCTGCAACTGACCCGCCCGCTGGCCCCCAAGAACCTGCCCGCCCTGGTCGAGCCCGACTTCCCGGACCGCCTGTGGACCCTGCTGGACCCGCCGCCCGCGCCCGCCCGCGTCGCCGCCCAGGACTATGCGCCGGCGCTTGGCGAAACGGTTCCGGCTCTGGCCTTCAATCCGCATCCGCTCGACCTGCGCCCCTGGCTGGCGGTGCTGATCGCGGCGCTGTTCGCTGGTGAGCGCTGGCTCGCCACGCGCCGAAACCGCGCGGTGCTGGCATGATCGCCGTCCTGGCCCATCTGCCCCGCGCCGCCCGCCTGCGCGTGGTGCTCGACACCCTGGCGGTCGGCGCGCCCGCCGTTCTGGCCGGTGGCGTCGCGGCATGGCGTCTGGCCGGACCGTTGGGGACTCTTGCCGTCGGCGCGGCGGGCCTGGGGGCTCTCGCCTGGACCGGCTGGCGGCGCACGCAGCGCTTTGACCGCGCCTGGCTGACCACCGCCCTCGACGCCCAGGCGCCGGGGCTTGAGGACAGCAGCGACCTTCTCTTCACGCCGCCCGAGACCCTGACGGGCCTGGCGGCCCTGCAGCAGGCGCGGCTTCGCGACCGGCTGAAAGAGGCCGCCGCCCTCGACCTGCGTCCGGCCTGGTCGACCCGCGCCATCGCCGTCTCGGTCGGCCTCAGCGCGCTCGTCATCGCGGCCGCCGCCCTGTGGCCCGCGCCGGGCGAGACCGGACAAGGCCAAGGCGCCGCCGCGCCCGCGCCTCTGGCCGCCCCGCACCTGACCGGCGCGCGGCTACGGATTACCCCGCCGGCCTATACCGGCCAGCGCCCGTTCGAGCAGAGCAGCCTCGACGTCAGAGCGCCCGCAGGCTCACAGGTCGTCTGGAGCCTGGGCTTCCTGCCTCAGCCCGACGCCACGACTCTGACCTTCCCGGGCGAGGCCGGCCTGCCCCTGCGCCGCGACGGCGGCCGCTGGACCGGCGCGCGAAGCTTCGAGCGCTCGGCCCTCTATCGGATCGAAGCGCCGGGCCTGCCCCGCCAGCGGCTGCACCGGCTGGAGATGATCCCCGACGCCCCGCCGGTGGTCCGCGTCGTCACCCCGACCACCGCCCTGACCTTCGTCGAACCGGGCCAAACCCGCTGGACCCCGGTGTTCGAGGCGCGCGACGACTACGGCGTCGCCGCCAATGCCACCCTGAAGATCACCGTCACCAAGGGCGAAGGCGAGAACATCACCACCACCGAGCGGATCCTCTCGGTCGTCGGCCTCGGCGACGCGCGGCTCAAGCGCTTCCCGGTGTCGCTGGACCTGGCCCGCGAAGGCCTGGAGCGTGGCGGCGACCTGATCGTCCAGTTGATCGTCCGCGACAACCGCCAGCCCGCCGCCCAGACGGTCGAGGGGCCCAGCGTCATCCTGCGCTGGCCCAACGACCCGCCGCCGGTCGACGGCCTGGAGGGCATGGCCCGCAAGATCCTGCCGGTCTATTTCCGCAGCCAGCGCCAGATCATCATCGACGCGGAAGCCCTCCTCGCCCGCAAGTCCCGGATCTCGGCCGACAAGTTCATGGACAGCGCCAACGGCCTTGGCGAGGACCAGGCCCAGCTGCGCCTGCGCTATGGCCAGTTCATGGGCGAGGAGGCCGAAGGCGGCGGCGGCGGGGTGGGCCTGGCCCTGCCCACCAGCGACGCCCCGGCTCTGGACCTGCCGACCAATGACGGCCCCGCCGCCCCGGCGGCCAAGGCCGAGGCGCATGACGACCATGACCATAGTCCGGGTGACGGCCACGACCATGGCGCGGAAAGCGACGGCTCCCCGCTGGGCGACATGGACAAGCTGCTGGCCCAGTTCGGCCACGCCCACGACACGGGCGATGCGGCCACGCTGTTCTCACCGAGCGCCCGCGCGACCCTGGCCCAGGCGCTGGACGCCATGTGGGACTCCGAGCGCGCCCTGCGTCAGGGCGAGGTCAAGGCGGCCCTGCCGCACGCCAACCGGGCCCTCGTCCTGCTGAAGACCGCCCAGCAGGCGACGCGGATCTATCTGGCCCGCACGCCGCCCAAGCTGCCGCCGATCGACCTGTCGCGGCGGATGAGCGGCAAGCGCGACGGCATTGTCGCCGGGCGTCTGGCGCCGCTGGTCCGCGATCCGGCCGACAGTCCCGCTGTCGAGGCCTGGCGGGCCCTGGGCCAAACGGGCGCCGCCGCACCGCCGAACCTGGACGCCCTGGCTCGCTGGGTCGGCACCAATGCGGCCCGCCTACCCGACGCCCTGTCGCTGAGCGCCGCCATCGACACGGTCCGCAACGAGCCCCAATGCCAGGACTGCCGGCGCAAGCTGCGCGCCCTCTTGTGGACCGCGCTGGAGCGCCCGACGCCGAGCGTGCAGCGCCGTGCGCCCGTCGACCCGCGCGGCCGGCTGTATCTGGACGCCCTGCGATGACCGGTCTTTCGCTCCTGGCCCTGGCCGTGATCATCGGCGCGCTGGTCGCCAGCCTGACGCGCCTGGCCCTGCGCCGCCGCGCCGCCGCTGCAGCCGAGCGGGGTCCCACCTGGCGCCTTGTCGCCTTGGCGGGATTGCAGGTCGCCGCCGGCGCTCTCCTGTGGCTGACCCTGTTCCCGCCGCACGTGCTGACCGCGCCCGGACGGCTGGTGGTGCTGACGGAGGGGGCGAGCGCCCGCCTGCCCGCCTCGGGCGACGTCGTCGTGGCCCTGCCCGAAGCGGCGCGCGCGGCCGGCGCGATCCGGGTTCCGGACCTGGCCACGGCCTTGCGGCTCTATCCCGAGCCTGGCCGTCTGCGGATCGAGGGCCATGGCCTGTCGCCGCGCGACCGCATCCCGCTGGACCGCCCCGCGACCTTCGCCCCGCCCGCCCCGCCCAAGGGGATCGTCGCCCTGGCCCTGCCCGCCCCCGTCGCGCCCGGCGCCCGCTTCAGCGTGGGCGGCGAGATCGGCGCGCTGAAGGCCGGCGTGGTCGAGCTGCTGGATCCCGCTGGGGCCGTGGTCGACAAGGCCGAGGTCAAGGCCGGCGCGCGCTTCAGCCTGTCAGGCGCAGCCCGGGCGGCGGGGCCGGTGCTGTTCGACCTGCGCCTGCGCGACGCCGCCGGCCGCCAGGTCGAGCATGTCGAGATCCCGGTCGAGGCCCGCGCGCCGGTCAGCCCGCGCGTCCTGGTCCTGGCCGGGGCGCCGAGCGCCGAGACCAAGTACCTGCGCCGCTGGGCCCAGGACGCCGGGATCGCCCTGAACCTCGAGGTCTCGCTGGGCGGCGGCGTGCAGTTGGGCGACGCGCCGGTTGCCCTGACCCGCGCCACACTGGATGCGGTGGACCTGCTGGTCATCGACGACCGCCGCTGGGAGTCCCTGGACCGCCAGGACCGCGCCGCCATCGAAGGCGCCGTGCGCGGGGGCCTTGGCCTGGTCTTGCGGCCCAGCGGTCCGCTGTCCGACGCCGTGCGCCGCGACTGGGCGATGCTTGGCCTGCCGACCGCTGAGGCCGACGGCCTCCGCGCCGTGCGGCTGAACGGCCCGAACTCCGACGTGAACCGGCATGACATCCTGCCCACCACCTCGGGCGGCGTTCCCCTGGCGGTGACCAAAGACGGCCAGCCGCTGGCCGCCTGGCGCGCGCGCGGCCAGGGCCGGGTGGCGCTATGGACCGTGGCCGACAGCTACGCCCTGGTGCTGACCGGCCGCGCCGACCGCCATGGCGAGCTGTGGAGCGAGCTGTTCTCGGCCGTGGCCCGTCCCGGCGACGCGGCGGGGGTCCATGTCGCGGGTCTGGCGCGGGCGGGCCAACGGGTCGCCCTGTGCGGGGCGAAAGCGGCGCTCAGCGTGGTCGAATCCGACGGCGCGACGCGGCGGCCGCTGATCGATCCACGCGCAACGCCAGGGGCGTGCGCGGCCTACTGGCCGGCGGGCCCGGGCTGGCGGACGGTCGTCGACGGGGATCGCCGCAGCGCGCTCTACGTACAGCCCGCCGAAGCCGCGCCCTCGCTAGCGCAGGCGGAGGCGCGGGCGGCGACGCAAAGGCTGATAGAGACGTCGGCCGCAGGACCGATGCGCGCCGCGCGTCAGACGCCGGGTTCGCCCTGGCCCTGGGCCCTTGGCCTGCTGGCGGTACTGGGGATGCTATGGTGGCTGGAACGGCGCGCGACGCGCCGGTGACGACCTAGAAGGTCAGCGCCACGAAGACCACCGCGCTGATGGGAATCGCCGCCGAAAGCGCCATGTGCAGAAGGGTTTCGCCAAGCGTGAGAGCCGAGCGAGCGGGGGGTGAAACCTTGACCGGGGATGGGTTGGCGGCGGTGGCCATGGACGTTGCTCCTTGCACGGTGGAGCTTGCCCGGAAGGTGTTAACGAAGCTGAATCGGGAAGCCCTAACCGATTGCGACAAGTTGTCCGCGCGACGCCCCGCTCCCCCAAAAAAAGAGCGGCGCGCTTCGCGGGGAAGCGCGCCGTGGAACACCGCAACAGCCCGGAGGAGAAGGGCCGAGCAGTCGAGAAGTAGACCCGCCGGCGCCGGGAAAGGCCGGCGCCGCCGGGCGGGGGGTTAGAAAGTTAGAAGCTCATCCGCAGACCCAGCACGTACTGGCGGCCGGGCTTGTAGTAGGTGAAGGTCGCGTTGTCGTACTGGAAGTACGAGCGCAGCGACTCGTTGGTCAGGTTGGTGATGTTGAAGGTCACCTGCGGCGCGTTGTTCAGGCCGAAGATCTTCGCCAGGTCGTAGGTCGAGGAGAAGTCGGTCTGCTTGTAGTCGTCCGAGAACAGGGCGGCGGCGGCGATGCCGTTCTGGTTCAGGCCGCTGACTTGCGAGCCCTTCCGGAACACATGGCTCAGACGCAGGCTGACGCCGTTGTGCTCGTAGTAGCCCGTCAGGTTGTAGGTGTACTTGGCCACGCCCAGCGCGGTGGCCGGACCGTTGCTGGTCTGGTCGACGATGGTGGCGTTGGCGTTGACGCCCAGACCTTCGACGCCGAAGCGGCTGGTCAGGAAGTCGAGCGGTTGCACCCACTGGAACTCCAGGCCGTTGATCGTGAGCTTGTTGGGCACGTTGATCTGCGACTGGACCTGAACCTGGGCCTGGGTCGGGCCACCGCGCGAGTTGATGGCCGTCTTCTGCGTGTCGTTCAGGGTGTCGTAAGTGATGCCGTATTGCGCCAGGGCCGCGAACGGCTGGGTGGTCACCTGGTTCTGGGTAAAGCCGGTGATCGACTTGCGGAACGCGTTGACCGCGATCAGGCCTTCCTGGCCGGTGTAGAACTCGAAGCCAAGGTCGATGTTCTTCGAGAAGTACGGCTTGAGGGCCGAGTTGCCGATCGTGGCCTGGTCAGCCGACGGCGCGCCGAAGCTGACGCCCGGTAGCTGGGCGGCCGGGTCCGGGCGGGTCATCGTCTCCGACACCGCCGCGCGGGCAACGGCGCGCTCGCTGACATCATAGGCGATGCTCGCGGCCGGGAGCCACTTCGAGTAGGTGTTCTCGGTGTAGACGAAGTTGGTGATGTTCGGGTAGCGCGCGCCATCGGCGAGCGCGCCCGAAGCCGGCGCGTTGCGCGGATCGGCCACCGAGACACGGCCACCGATCGTCTGCTTGGTGCGGACATAGCGGACGCCGACATTGAAGCGCAGGTCGCTGTCCAGCACCTGGGTCACGCCGTTGAGTTCGGTGAAGGCCGCGCTGTTCTTCTCGTTGATGTAGCCGCCGCTGGCGCCCGTGTTGGAGCCGCCGGTCTCAGGTGTGTTGTCGTGGAATTGGTCGTACTTGGACGCCTGCTTGACCTTGTCCCAGTCGACCGTGACGAAGCCGGCGGGACCGGGCTTCAGGTAGCTGGCGATCGCCGTGGTCGGGATCAGCGAGCCGCCATAGCTGAGCGGCGTCGTCTGGCCGGCCGTGTAGCCCGTGCCGTAGCCCGGATAGGTCGGATAGCCGGCCGGCGCGGCGCCTGGCTGGTTCAGGCCCTGACAGGGCGGCTGCCCGTTCGGCGAGGGCAGGAAGATGTTCGGATTGTTGCCGCAGGTCGCGTTCTGCCAGGCTTGGCTGTTATCGTAGCCACGAATGGTGCGCGAGATGTCGTCGTAGTTGGCGCCCACCTTCAGGTTCAGAGCCTGGTCGCCCCAGGTGAGCGCGGCGCGCGCGCCCTTGGTCTCGTACCAGCGCTTTTCGTCCTGCATGTTCACGCGACCGCCGGTCCAGACGAAGTTGGCCGGGTTGTTCAGGTCGACACTACTCTTGATGGTCGGGACGCCGGTCGGGTTGGCGGTGTATTCCACCGTCGTGCCCACGCCCAGCGCGGTGACCGGACCGAACGTCGGGCTTTCGCGGTGGAAGTTGCTCTTGGTGTAGTTGGCCTGGGCCTCGAACTTCAGCTTGTCGTTGATGCGCCATTCGCCGCCCGGATTGATCCCCCACAGCTCGGTCTTTTCGAGATAGGGACGGAATTCCAGGAAGAAATTCGAGTTGGCGTAGGTGCCCTGCGTCACCGTGCAACCGGTCGAGCAGTCGGCCTTGTCGTACTTGGTGTTCAGCGGAATGACCGCGCCGTTGCGGACGATCCACATGATGTCTTCGCGGATCAGGTCGGTCTTCTTGTAGCCGTACATGCCGTCGACATAGAAGTTGACGTCGTCGTTCGGACGCCACTCCAGGCTGCCGACCAGATTGATGCGGTCGCGGTTACCGTAAGAGGCCGACGGGCGGCCGATGCGCGGCAACAGGCCGTTGTCGATCTGCTGGATGGTCGCGCCGGGGTTCTTGGACAGCAGGAAGTCGCGGTCGATCACCGTGCCGGCCACCAGACCCCCGCCCGCGCCGACCGGAACCGTGCCCGGGATTGTCCAGTTGCCGCCGCCGGTGGGATTACAGCCGCTGGTCGCGCCGCACTGGGCGGCCGACAGGTTCGGATTGGTGTAGCCGATGGTTTCGTAACCGCGGGTGTCGGTCTTCAGGCGCTGGCCCGAGATCCCGAACAGGACGCCGAAATTGTCCCAAGTCTTGCTGGCGATCAGCGAGCCCTTGCCGCCCAGCTTGGCGCCGTCGGCCTTCACGCCCTGAACGTTCATGCTCAGGTGCTGGCCGGGACGATCGAACGGACGCGCCGAGCGCATGTCGATGTTACCCGCAGCGCCACCTTCCAGCAGGCTGGCCGAATAGCTCTTGTTCACCGTCAGCTTGGTGAAAAGGTCCGTCGGGAAGAAGCTGAGGTCGACCGAGCGGTCGGTGCCTTGCGCGTCGGTCGCGCCCGACGAGGCCACGGCGATCGAGGCGCCGTTCAGCGTCACATTGGTGAAGTTGCTGCCCAGACCCCGGATGGCGACGTTGACGCCTTCGCCGGTGATGTCGCGGGTGATGGTGATGCCGGGAACGCGGTTGAACGACTCGGCGATGTTGGAGTCGGGGAACTTGCCGATGTCCTCGGCGAAGATGGCGTCGGCGAAGCCGGTAGTTTCGCGCTTGGCGACCGTCGATTGCGCCAGGCTCTTGCGATAGCCCGTGACGACGATCGCGTCGACGGCGTCGTCGGCGGCCGGCGCGGTCTGGGCATGTGCTTCAACAGCGATCATGCCCGACAGCATCGTAGCGCCCAGAAGCGCGGCGCGGCGCAGACGCGCGCCCATAGCGAATTTCCGCATTGAGATCCCCTTCCTCCCGAAAGCCCGCTTGAAGACGAGCAGCCTTGCTTTTTGGCGCTCACATTTTGGTAGCGCTACCAGACCCTCTCGCAAAACGACGCGTTCGTCAACACATCTGACATCGAGGTCAGACCTTTTGACACCGGGAGCAGACATCGAAGGCCGACGTCACACGTCCAGTTACAGCGATTTTGTGGGCACTATCGACGGAGTTTCCGCCCGCGAGCCGCACTTTCCGTTTTCTGTGGCCGGCGCCTGAGCGCGGCGATCAGGCTGGAGATCGGGCCAATCGTCCTGACCAATTGACGAGGTTCGCCGGGTATATTCCACCCAGTGTCCAGGCCATTTGAGGGACGGCAACGAGTATCGCCCCTCAAGGACCGTTCAGGCGCGCCCGGCAGGTTGATCGCCAAGCCCGCGCGGCGTTCGGTTTATGAGGCGTCCGCGCGTCACGCGCCGCAGCGACGCCGGATAGCGGTGGAGTTGGCTCTCTGGCCGGATCGGCCGCGCCACCAGACCACCGCCGCAATCGGGACAGCGGTCGTCGTAGGCCTCGGCGCACGCGGCGCAGAAGGTGTGCTCGAAGGTGCAGATTCGAGCCGCCGGGCTGCACGGCGGCAGATCGCGGTCACAGCACTCGCAATTAGGACGCAA
The DNA here is from genome assembly GCF_002742645.2 of Caulobacter sp. FWC26. NCBI lineage: Bacteria > Pseudomonadati > Pseudomonadota > Alphaproteobacteria > Caulobacterales > Caulobacteraceae > Caulobacter > Caulobacter sp. FWC26. Next base: position 1,199,212 of record NZ_CP033875.1, on the reverse strand, counting down.
CTCGAGCATGGGTCGTCCTCCCGTGATCGTCGCGCTTCGATGGCTTGGAAGCCTTGCACCATAAGGGTTTCTGACACCTCGAGGCGAGGCCCGGCGTTCACCGATCACGGGAATGTGGCGGCGCGACGAAAGCGCGTGATCGACAGGGGTTGACCCCCTCCCCCATAGCCCCTAGACACCGCGCCGTTTGCGCGGCGGACGGGCCCAAAGCCCGTCCGCTTTCTTGCAAGGAGACGCCCCGCCGCGCGGGGGCCGGATGGGGGTTACCCCGGGTCCGCCTTTTTGCGAAATTGTCCGCCCAATTCCGGGCCTAACCGCGTTCAGGAGCGCTGCATAGAATGTCCCAAGACCTTCTCCCCGGCGTGACTGGCGTGTTGGCCCTGGCCGACGGCACGATCCTGCAAGGCGTGGGCTGCGGCGCGGTCGGCGACGCGGTCGGCGAGGTGTGCTTCAACACCGCCATGACGGGCTATCAGGAGATCCTGACCGACCCGTCCTATATGGCCCAGATCGTGGCCTTCACCTTCCCGCACGTGGGCAATGTCGGCACGAACATCGAGGACGTCGAGCAGATCACCGGCGTGGCCGAGACGGCCGCCCGCGGCGCCCTGTTCCGCGACGTCCCGACCGCGCAGGCCAACTGGCGCGCCAATGGCGACTTCGACGCTTGGATGAAGAACCGTGGCGTCATCGGCCTGGCCGGGATCGACACCCGCGCCCTGACCCGCAAGATCCGCGAGACCGGCATGCCGCACGGCGTCATCGCCCACTCGCCCGAGGGCAAGTTCGACCTCGCCGCCCTGGTCGCCAAGGCCAAGGCCTGGGCCGGCCTGGAAGGCCTCGATTTGGCCAAGGACGCCTCGACCACCCAGACCTTCACCTGGGACGAGGGCCTGTGGTCTTGGCCGGAAGGCTACGCCAAGCTCGACAAGCCCAAATACGAGGTCGTGGTCGTCGACTACGGCGTCAAGCGCAACATCCTGCGCGCGCTGGCCCACGTCGGCGCCCGCGCCACGGTGGTGCCGGCGAACACCTCGGCCGAGGACATCCTGGCCCGTAACCCCGACGGCGTGATGCTGAGCAACGGCCCCGGCGACCCGGCCGCCACCGGCCAGTACTCGGTGCCCGAGATCCAGAAGCTGGTCGCCAGCGGCAAGCCGATCTTCGGCATTTGCCTCGGCCACCAGATGCTGGCCCTGGCCCTGGGCGCCAAGACTGTGAAGATGGAACAGGGCCACCACGGCGCCAACCATCCGGTGAAGGACCTGACCACCGGCAAGGTCGAGATCGTCTCGATGAACCACGGCTTCACGGTCGACAGCAGCTCCCTGCCCGCCCCCGTGCAGGAGACCCACGTCTCGCTGTTCGACGGCACCAACGCCGGCATCGCCCTGAAGGACAAGCCGGTGTTCTCGGTCCAGCACCACCCCGAAGCGTCTCCGGGCCCGACCGACAGCTTGTACCTGTTCGAGCGGTTTGCGGGCCTGATGGATCAGGCGAAGGCGTAAGAGACTTCTCGAGACAACCATTCCTCGTCATCCCGGCCGCAGCGAAGCCGACCCGGGATGACGAGGGTGATTGCTGCGGCCTCTACGAAACCTGGACCTGCTGACACGCGCGTTGTCATCAGGAAGGGTTTTGACCTCCCCTACGTCACCCGCGCCTATCCTTTGAAAAAGGGAGGACGCGGGGATGAACGACACCGATTTCACCGGCAAGCGCGTGCTGGTCGTGGGCGGATCCAGCGGGATCGGCAACGGGATCGCGCACGCGTTCAAGGCGCGGGGCGCAGAAGTCGCCGTCTGGGGCACGCGGGCCAGCGCGGAAGACTATGACCCCGCCGAGGGCTCTGACCTGACGGGCCTTTCCTACGCCCAGGTCGATGTCGGCGATCCCGACGCCATCGACGCCGCCCCCGCCCCGTTCCAGACGCTGGACGTCCTGGTCCTCTGCCAGGGGACCGTCGTCTACAAGCGCGGCGAGTTCGAGCGGCCCGGCTGGGACCGGGTGATGGCGGTCAATCTCGACAGCCTGATGGCCTGCGCCCGCCGCTTCAAGCCGGCCCTGACGACCAGCCAGGGCAGCGTGATCATCGTCAGCTCGATCTCGGGCCTGAAGGCCAATATCGGCAACCCGGCCTATGCGGCGTCCAAGGCGGGAGCCATCAGCCTGACCAAGACCCTGGGCCAGGCCTGGGCGCCCGAGGGGGTGCGGGTCAACGGCCTGGCGCCGGGCCTCGTCGAGACCAAGCTGACCAAGGTCACCACCGCCAATCCCGAACGTCTGGCCGGGGCGCTCGCAACCATCCCGCAGCGCCGGATGGGCACGCCCGCCGACATGGCCGGGGCGGCGCTGTTCCTGGCCTCGCCGCTCGCATCTTACGTCACCGGCCACACCCTCGTGGTCGACGGCGGCCTGTCGCTTTAGGGGGGGGAGAGAGACGATGAAAGCCCTGCGCTACCACGGCGCCCGTGACGTCCGCTACGAGAGCATGGACGATCCAACGCCCCAGTCGGACCGCGACGCGATCGTCAAGGTCACCGCCTGCTCGATCTGCGGCTCGGACCTGCACATCTATCACGGCCATGGCTTCTCGGAGGACCTAGGGTTCTGCGTCGGTCACGAGGCGGTCGGCGAGGTGGTCGAGGTCGGGCGCGGCGTCCAGCGGCTGAAGGTCGGCGACAAGGTGATGCTGCCGGCCGCCGTGGGCTGCGGACGCTGCCGCTCGTGCCTGTCGGGCGTGATCCAGACCTGCGAGAACGCCGAAGGCGCCTGCTATGGCCTGTCGGCGCGGCTGCAGGGCTCGCAGGCCGAGGCCGTGCGCGTGCCGGCCGCCGACATGAACGCCGTGCCGGTGCCCGACGGCGTCTCGATGGACCAGGCGCTGATGATGACCGACGCTCTGGCGACAGCCTGGTTCGGGGCCCGCAACGCCGAGGTGCGGCCGGGCTCAAGCGTGGCGGTGATCGGCCTTGGCCCCATCGGCCTGATGGCGGTGGAGAGCGCCTATGTGATGGGCGCGCACGTCGTCTACGCCATCGATCCCCTGCCCGCCCGGCGGACCCTGGCGCAAGAGGCCGGCGCGATCGCCCTGCATCCCGACGAGGCCCTGGCGCGCGTGCGCGAAGACACCAAGGGTCGCGGCCTGGATTGCGTGATCGAGGCGGTCGGCGGCGAGGCGACGGTCGACGCGGCCCTGCGTCTGGTGCGGCCGCGGGGCGTGGTGTCGGTGATCGGCGTGCAGCAGGCCAAGCGCTTCGCCTTCCCGCTGGAACGCGCCTTCGGGGCGGGCCTGACCTTCCGGGTCGGCACCTGCTCGGTGCCCGAGGAACTGCCGGCGCTCTTCCCGCTGGTCCGCTCAGGACGCCTGCGGCCCGAGAAGTACATCAGCCACCGCATGGCGCTCAGCGACGGCGCCGAGGCCTACCGCCTGTTCGAGAGCCGCGAGGCGGGCGCGCTGAAAATGGTGCTGACGCCGGGGTGAAGACCTGCTGCCCTCTCCCCTTGCGGGAGAGGGTGGCCCGAAGGGCCGGGTGAGGGGTCGCGCCGCGCTCTCCGGAGAGGTCTATCAACCCCTCATCCGTCGGCTTCGCCGACACCTTCTCCCGCAAGGGGAGAAGGGGGAACGGCGCAAGCTTCCAAGATAAGCCCCAGGACGCGGTCGGGGGTGTTGAGTTCTTCGTTCTTGAATCTGAGCACGCGGAAGCCCTGTGCGGACAACCAAGCATCACGCTCGGCGTCACGCGCCGCATCGTGAAATGGCCCGTCGGCCTCAATGATCAGCCGATGGCGCAGGCGGGCGAAGTCGACGACATAGCGGCCGATAGGCAGTTGGCGGCGGAACTTGAGGCTATCCAGGCGACGATCTCGCAAAAGCCGCCAAAGCACCCGCTCCATCGCAGGCGCGTCGCGACGCAGACGCCGCGCGAAGTCGAGTTGTCGAGATCGCTCCATCACGATCAGAACAATACAGGAACAATCTCAGCCTGAAAATAGTGGGAGCCGCCTCCCGCAAGACTAGGGGGCAAAGCGGGAGGCGGCGGCCGGACGCCCGCGGCAATGGGGGGCGCTGCCAGGCGTCCGGCGGGGGAGCCCATCGCCCGGACACGAGTCCGGAAGGGATGGACGGGCTCAGACCTTCATGTCGAGGAGGGCGCCGGTCATCTTGTCGGCCGTACGGACCACCGCCGCATTGGCCTTGAAGTCGGTGGAGGCGCCGATCTGCTCGACGCGCTCCTTGACGTAGTCGACGTCGCGGGGCTCGGCGTTCTTCTCGGCCTGCTGTTCGCCGGCCGCCACGCGCTGGGCGCTGGCGCTGAGCCGATCGGCGGCGGCGAGCATCCCCGAGGCGGCAATGGATAGGGCCTGCATGACAGTGTCCTCTCTGCTTGCCTGGGGTTATCCGATAGGTTGGGTTAAGCCCTGGCGAGGAGAGATGGTAAAATTCACGGCTCGGTGACGATTTTTGACGCCCGTTAACCCGCAACGGGTTTGATCAGCCCCTCGGATGAGGTGCGATCTTCCGCCCCTCGGACCGCTCACGGGCACGGCGTGCGCGTGTTGGGGCGAGGGCGGAACCGCCTGACCCTAACGCCGCGCTTCACGCCAAAACCTGCCCAAGATTACAAAACGTTCAGACTCCCCCGTCTCGACAAGCTGTCACAGGGTCGACATGGTTCGCCGCCGTCGCGGACTTGGGGGTCCGCGCCGCGGGGGATTGGGGCGGTCGCGCCTCCAAAACCAATCATAATTTTGGCTACACGCCCGAGGAGCGTCTCAAGTCATGTCGTTTATCCGTCGCGCCGCGCTCGCCAGCGCCGCCCTGCTGATGGTCGCGCAACCGGTCCTGGCGCAGGCGCCGGCCAAGCCCGCCGCCGTCCAAAAGGTCGCCCCGAAGGCGCCCAAGAAGACCGGCCCGGTCTCTGACTTCACCCCGTCGGCGGACATCATCAAGACCCATATGACTTTCCTGGCCGACGACCTGCTGGAAGGGCGAGAAGCCGGAACGCGTGGCTATGACATCGCCGCCAACTATGTGGCCGCCCAGTACGCCCTGCTCGGCGTCAAGCCGGCCGGCGACAACGGCGGCTACCTCCAGCGCGTGCCGCTGATCTCGTTCCGCCCGGCGGGCGAAGGCGCGATGACCGTTACGGGCGCCGACGGCAAAGCCGTGGCCCTCACGTTCGGCGAAGACTTCCTGCCCACGCCGCAGGCCCAGGCCACCGACCTGACGGTCGAGGCGCCGGTGGTGTTCGTCGGCTACGGCGTGGTCGACCCCACCCGTAACCGCGACGACTATGCGGGCCTGGACGTGAAGGGCAAGATCGTCGTCATGCTGGGCGGCGCCCCGGCCTCGATCCAGACCGAAGAGCGCGCGCACCTGAGCAGCCCGAACACCAAGCGGGCGGAAGCCGAGAAGCGCGGCGCCGTCGGCGTCATCACCCTGTCGACCCCGAGCGGCGAAAAGCGCCGTCCGTTCAAGGCGGGCGTGGCCGGCATGAAGGCTTGGCGCGTGGTGTGGCGCAACGCCCAAGACGTCGGCTCCATCCGCGCCCCGGGCGCCCCGGCGCTTGCGTCGCTGAGCCAGGCCGGCGCGGCCAAGCTGTTCGCCGGCGCGGCGGGCTCGCTGGAAACCGCCATGGCCGAGGCCGAGAAGCCGGAAGGCGCCGTCAAGGGCTTCCCGCTGGCCACCAAGGTCAAGATCGAGCTGAAGACCGCGGTCGAGAAGCGCGAGAGCAGCAACGTCGTCGGCGTCATCGAGGGTTCGGATCCGACCCTGAAGGCCCAGACGATCATCCTGTCGGCGCACCTGGACCACATCGGGATCAAGCCGAACGCCAAGCCCGGCGAAGACGCCATCAACAACGGCGCGCTGGACAACGCCTCGGGCATCGCCACCCTGCTGGAGGTCGCGCGCGGCTTCAAGAACAGCAAGGTGCGCCCCAAGCGCTCGATCATCCTGCTGGCGGTGACCGCCGAGGAAAAGGGCCTGGTCGGCTCGGACTACTTCGCCAACAACCCGACGGTGACGAAGGCCGACATCGCCGCCAACGTGAACCTGGACATGCCGGTCCTGCTGTATCCGTTCACCGACGTGATCGCGTTCGGCGCCAACCGCTCGACCGTCGGCGACGCCGTCAAGCACGCCGCCGACCGCCTGGGCATCGGCCTGTCGGGCGACCCGCTGCCGGAAGAAGGCCTGTTCACCCGCTCGGACCACTACCGCTTCGTCGAACAGGGCGTGCCGTCGGTGTTCCTGATGACGGGCTTCCAGAACGGGGGCGAGAAGGCCTTCACGACCTTCCTGAAGACCAACTATCACCACCCGGCCGACGACCTGAAGCAGCCGATCGACTATCAGGCCGCCGCCAAGTTCGCCCTGGTGAACTACGAGATCGCCCGCGAACTGGCCAATGCGCCGGCCCGCCCGACCTGGAAGAAGGGCGACTTCTTCGGCGCCGCCTTCGCTCCGGCCGGTCACCCGTCGGCGGCGAAGTAGGCGCCTCAGCTTGTCATCCCGGAAGCCTCGCAAAGGCTATCCGGGACCCAGGGGCCAACGCACGGCCGCTTGCCCCTGGGTCCCGGCTCTCCCCCGGCTTTCGCCGGGGTCCGGCCGGGATGACATGGTGTTTTGGTGGACGCGCTGGATTGACCCCGCCGCCGCCCCGCGCGATTTCTAGTCGTCTCTTCAATCAGGACTGATCTGTTGACCGCCCGCACCGGCGCCTACCTGAAGATCGGCGTGATCGCGCCGGCCCTGATGGTGGCCGACGTCTGGCTGGCGCAGCGGCTGTTTCCAGGCTTTGACGCCGGCGCTCAGTTCATTAGCGAGCTGGGCGGACCGGCCGCGCCAATGCCCGAAATCTTCAACTACGGCATGGTCGTCGCCGGGATCGCGGGCCTGTTCGCCGGCGCAGGGTTCACCCACGCGCTGGAACACGCCGGCGGACGCCGGGTCGTCTCGGCCTTCGCCGGCCTGTTCGTGGCCTTGACGGGCCTCGGCGCGGTGTTCGCCGGCATCTTCCATTGGCCCGACCCGATGCACCGCGCCTGCGGCGTGGGCTTGGGCATCCAGTTCGCCCCGCTGTTCGCCGCCTGGGCGTTGTGGGGCCAGCCGGGCTACCGGCGCTTGGCGCACTTTTCCCTCGGCTGGTTCTTCGGCCTCTTGCTGGTCTTCGCGCTGCTGACCGGTGTCTGGAACGTCCGCACAGGCCATGACGTCGGCTACTGGCAGCGCGGCCACGCGTTCCTGGGCCTGCTGTGGTTGGGCATCGCGGCGTGGACCCTCGAGCGCGGCTGGCGGGCAGCCATCATGGACGAGATCGAGACGGCGTCGGCCTGAGCCTGCCCCCCCCCCGAACTAAGCCGCGCGGCGGCGGGTCGCGCCGAGACGGAAGCGTCCCACCAGAGACATCAGACGCGCGCCCTGGCCGGCCAGGGCCTCGTCGGCCACGCGGGCCTTCTCGACCATGGCCAGGTTTTCCTGAGTGAAGCGTTCGATCTCCGAGACCTCGGTGTTGACGGCGCTGAGGTCGCGGGCCTGATCCCGCAACGCCTCGGCGATGCGGCTGGCCGCAGCGTCGATGCCGGCGATCCGACCGGCCACCCCGTGGAGCGCCGCGCCGGTGCGCTCGACCAAGGCCACCCCGGCCTCGACACTGGCGCCGGACTCGCCGATCAGCCCCTTGATCTGCCGCGCGGACTCCGCCGAGCGCTGGGCCAGGGCGCGGACCTCCTGGGCCACCACCGCAAAGCCGCGTCCGGCCTCACCGGCCCGCGCCGCCTCGACCCCGGCGTTCAACGCCAGAAGGTTGGTCTGGAAGGCGATATCGTCGATCAGCCCCACGATATCGCTGATCCGGCGCGAGGAGGCGTCGATCTGGCCCATGGTCTGGGCGGCCTCGCTGACCACCGCGCCGCCTTGGTCGGCCTCGCCCCGCGCGGAACCGACCAGTCGGCGGGTCTCGTCAGCGTCGGCCGCAGCGCCGCCCATGGCGTCGGTGACGGCGTTGAGCGAACCGGCGGCGCGCTCAAGTCCCATGGCCTGGCGCTGGGTGCGACGCGCCAGCTCGCCAGAGGCCTGCGACAGGGTGTCGGCGGCCGCGCCGATGGCGTCGGCGGCCTCGGCGATCTCGCCGATCGCCTGCTCCAGGCTTTCAACGGCGGTGTTGAAGTCCTGGCGCAGCGGCTCGTAGACGGGCGCAAAGGGGCCAGCGATGCGGCGTGACAGGTCGCCGCCCGCCACCGCCGCCAAGGCGTCGCCAACCTGGGTGACGACATCGGTCTGCTCGTCGATCGACAGGGTCAGGGCTGCGGCGCGATCACGATCGGCGTCGGCCGCCCGGCGCAGGGCGTCCTGCTCATCGCGCAGCGCCTGGGCGCGGGCCAGCTCCGCCCGCAAGGTCTCAAGCGCGCGGGCGATCGAACCGATCTCGTCGGCGCGTTCGGTCTCGGTGACCGGACGGTCATAGCGGTGCTCGGCCAGGCCCTTCACCGTCTCGCGCAGCGTCAGCAGAGGTCGGGCGATCAAGGCCCGCGAGGCCACCGCCAGCACGCCGAGCGCCGCCGCCAGAAGCGCCAGCCCCCCGATCGCCAGGCCCACCGCCAGGCGGCGGGCAGGGGCCAGTAGCGCGGCTTCGCTGACATCCACCACCATGGCCCAGGTCGCGCCCGAGGCCAGCCGCACCGGCGCCACCAGGCGCTGAGCCTTGTGGCCGTTCAACCTCACCCCAGCAACCACCGCCGGCTTACCGTCGACCATGACCCGGCGCACCACGTCCAGCCCCGGATCGGCGTAGGGCTTCATCCGCAGCGCCGCGTCGGGATGCGACACCCACAGGCCGCCCGACGAGACCAGCATGGCCCGGCCGTCGTTGAAGGGCTTCAGCGCGTTCAGCCGCGCGGCGATGTCGTCCAGCGCCAGGTCCGCGCCCATCACCCCGATCACCCGTCCGCCCGCAATCACCGGATAGGTGATGGAGGTCATCAGCACCTGCTTCTGGTCCCCGCCATCGGCGACATTGTCGGAATAGGGCTCCATCACCGCCGGTCGGCCGCTGTTGAAGCTGGTCTTGTAGAAGTCCTCGTCGAACTCGCCGTCGTCGCCGCCCGAGATCGCAACACGCTGGCCCTCGCGCACCCAGTAGCCGATGAAGCGACCGCTGGCGGTGGAGCCCAGCTCGGCCTTCCCCGCATAGGCCGCATCGTCGCCCAGGACGTTGGGCTGGAACATCAGCCAGCCGCCCAGCATCGCGTCTGCGGCCGTCGAGACCGGCTTCAGCTGCGCCATGTAGAGAGCGCGATCCCGCAGGCCGGCCTCATAGCTGGCCGCAAACAGCGCGGCCGAGGAGCGCACCACCGCGTCGGCGGCGTCGAGGTCGTTCTTGACCCCCTGAGCGCTCTCGCCGGTCATGCTGGCGGCGTAGCGCTCGGCCAGGTCGCGGACCGCGACATCGCTGCTCCAGGTGATCAGCAGCGAGGCCGCCACCAGGAGCACGCCCAGGGCTCCGCCCCCCGCGACCATCAGCTTACCCGCCAGAGATAACCGATTGAACGCTCCGGTCATCCTTACTCTCCCCAACTCGACTGGAGCGAGAGAAGAGATGGTAAATCTTGCCGAACCTTGAACGCGGCCGCATCGTCGGTCGACGCCTTATCCAAAATGGGGAAACCTTCGATGATCGTGGTCCACCACCTCAACAATTCGCGCAGCCAGCGCGTGCTTTGGCTGCTTGAGGAGTTGGGCCTGCCCTACGAGATCAAGCGCTATCAGCGCGACGCCCAGACCATGCTGGCGCCGCCCGAGCTGAAGGCCATTCACCCGCTGGGCAAGTCCCCGGTGATCACCGACGGCGACACGGTGTTGGCGGAGACCGGCGCGATCGTAGAGTACATCGTCGCCATGTACGGCGGCGGCCGCCTTGTGCCCGCGCCCGGCACGTCCGAACGCCTGCGCTATACCTACTGGCTGCACTACGCGGAGGGTTCGGCCATGCCGCCGCTCCTGATGAAGCTGGTGTTCACCGCCCTGCCCGCTCGCGCGCCCGGCCTGATGAAGGGGCTGGTGAAGTCAATCGCCGCCCGCGCCCAGAAGGGCTTCGTCGATCCGCAGCTCAAGGCCCATATCGACTATTGGGAGGCGGAGCTCGCCAAGTCGACCTGGTTCGCGGGCGCGGAGCTGACCGGCGCCGACATCATGATGAGCTTCCCGCTAGAGGCGGCCGCCCAGCGCGCCGGAGCCGCCGATCGCCCCCGGATCAAGGCGTTCCTCGACCGCATCCACGCCCGCCCCGCCTATCAGCGCGCCCTGCAGCGCGGCGGCCCCTACGACTACGCCTGACGCCTGCTGCCAGAAAGCGACACGGACCGGCGCTAGTCTCAAGACCGACACAAGGAGGAACGCCATGAAGATCGTCACCAGCCTCAGCTTTCAGGGCCAATGTCGCCAGGCTTTCGAGTTTTACGCTCAGGTTCTGGGCGGCAAGATCACGGCCGCCTTTCCGTTCGGCGAGGGTCCGCCCGACGGCCCGCCGATGGACCCCAAGTACAAGGACTGGCTGATGCACGCCTGGCTGGACGTCGGCGACCAGTCGATCATGGGCGCGGACATGCCGCCCGAATTCGCCCCGAACATCGACAAGCCGAAGAACGGTTTTGACGTCACCTACCACACCGACGATCCCGTCGAGGCCCGCCGCGTGTTCGACGCCCTCTCGGAGGGCGGAACGATCGGCATGCCCTTCGCGGAGACGTTCTGGTCGCCGGGCTATGGCAGCTTCACCGACAAGTTCGGCATTCCCTGGATGATCAACACGACACCCAAAGACGCTTGAGCGCGGTGATTCTGCGGCAAAACGGTGAGGTTCGCGGCCCAGTCTTGATCGACATCAAGACTGGGCCGTTCAGCCTGCGGCGAAGCGCCGCTTTTGACGGGAATTAACCTTGAGAGAAGGGACGATCGACGACAACGGCCATACGGATTGTGCGGTTAACGCCCCGGCCCGTTTGGAGATCGCCCCGTGGGTACGCAAACCTCTACAACCCGCCGCTTCACTGCGGTGGCTGGGCCGCTCGTCCTCTCAACCCTAGGCATCATCGCAAGCCTTTTCGCGGCCGTCGCCATTGACGCACAACCGCGTACGCCCGGCCGCGTGGCGGCGGTGTTCCCGCCCTGGTGGGACGCCGCCCGCGTAATCGGCGCGGCGGGGACCGCCGGCGACATCGCCGGAGCGGGCGGCGCGCCGTTCATCGTCATTCTGCGCGGCGACCCCGCCGCCTTGAACCAGCGCGCCCGGACCGCCGGCGCTCTGCTTTTGCTCGATCCCGCCCTCGCCGGCGTCTGCGCGCGCCCGGTCTCGGAGCCAGTACCGTCATGAAGATTACCTTTTCCAACCTGGACGCCCAGCGCCAAGTCGGCGGCAAGCTGATCATCGCCCTCGCCTGGCTGATGGTTCCCATCGTGCTCGGCGCACGCCTTGCGGTCCATGAACCGGTCATGGGCGTTGCGATCGCGGCGGTGTTGGTTGCGGTCGGCGCGAGCCTGGCCTGGAAGTTCGGCGGCGAAGGCTCCGGCGGGCGCGCCCTGGTCGGCGTCGCGCTGATGGCGCAGGTGTCTTTGCTGGTCGCGGCCATGGGCGGTCATGCGTGGCAGACTGACATGCACATGGCCTATTTCGCCGCCCTGGCCCTGCTAGTGGTCTATTGCGACTGGGTGGTGATCGCCGCCGCCGCTGCGACCGTCGCCGTGCATCACCTGGGCCTGTCCTACCTGCTGCCGAGCGCGGTGTTTCCGGGTTCGGCGAGCCTGGGTCGCGTCATCGTCCACGCCGTCATCCTGATCGTCGAGGCGGGCGCCTTGATCGCGGTGACCGCCAGCGTCAACAACATGTTCGCCGTCGCCTCGTCCGAGCGCGCTAAGGCCGAAGACGCCGTGGGCGAGGCCCGCGCCGCCAACGACGCCGCCGAGAGCGCGCGTCGCTCCGAAGAAGAAACTCACGCGCGCAACGCCGCCGCACGGGAGCGGGAAGAGGCCCAGCGCGCCAACGCCGTCGCCGCGCTTGGACAGGGTCTGTCGCATCTGGCCCGAGGCGATCTGACCTTGCGCCTCACCGATCGCTTCGCCGAAGCCTACGAACCGCTTCGCGCCGATTTCAACACCGCCGCCGACAAGCTGGCCGACGCCCTCTCGGTGATCGAACAGCGGGTCAGCGGCGTGCGCGCCGGTTCCGACCAGATCGCCGAGGCCGCCGTCAATCTGGCCCGCCGCACCGAGCGCCAGGCCGCCAGCCTGGAGGAGACCGCTGCGGCGATGGACGAGATCACCGCCACCGTCGGCCAGACCGCCACGGGCGCCAACCGGGCCGCCGACGTGGTGGGCCGCGCTCGCGACGACGCCCGTCGCTCGGGCGACGTCGTGGAACAGGCGGTCGCGGCGATGACCGCGATCGAGGACTCCTCGCAATCGATCAGCCAGATCATCGGGGTCATCGACGAGATCGCCTTCCAGACCAATCTGCTGGCCCTGAACGCCGGCGTCGAGGCCGCTCGCGCCGGCGAGGCCGGTCGTGGCTTCGCCGTGGTGGCGCAGGAAGTCCGCGCCCTGGCCCAGCGCTCGGCCGAGGCGGCCAAGGAGATCCGAACCTTGATCTCGACCTCGACCCAGCAGGTTGAGACCGGCGTGGGCTTGGTGGGCCGCACCGGCGAGGCGCTGGAGCGTATCGTGGCCCAGATCGCCGAGATCGACGGCCTGGTCCGGACCATCGCCGCCTCCGCCCAGGAACAGGCCAACGGCCTGGCCCAGATCAACGGCGCGGTAAACCAGATGGATCAGGTGCTGCAGGAGAACGCCGGCATGGTCGAGCAAACCTCAGTCGCCACTCAGACCCTGAACGCCGACGCCGCCCAGCTGGCGGAACTGGTGAACCAGTTCGAGCTGCCCCATGGGCATGTCCAGCAGCCGCTCCGGCGCCGAGCCTAGACCGCCGGGGGCGCGGGTCGGCGCCCCCTTCAAGCCTAAGCTGGAGCTTGGCCCCCTTGCGTTACCGGGAGCGGGCGCCTATCCTCCCAGCCCCCGGTTGTGCGCGCCCGCGACTGGAAGATCTTCCTCCCAAGGCGTCCGAGCTAAAATCCGCAATGGAAAAAGTGCCGATGACCGTCGCGGGGTACCAGACCCTCGACGAAGAACTGAAGCGTTTGAAGACCGTCGAACGACCGGCCGTGATCGCCGCGATCGCCGAGGCGCGTTCGCACGGCGACCTGTCGGAAAACGCTGAGTACCATGCCGCCAAGGAGCGTCAGGGCTGGATCGAAGGCCAGATCGCAGAGATCGAGGACAAGATCGCCCGCGCCCAGGTCATCGACGTCTCGAAGCTCTCGGGCAAGCAGGTGAAGTTCGGCGCCACCGTCTCGGTGGTCGACGAGGACACCGAGGAAGAGGCGCGCTACCAGATCGTGGGCGACCACGAGGCCGACGTGAAGTCGGGCCGCATCTCGCTGTCCTCGCCGCTGTCGCGCGCGATGATCGGCAAGGAAGTCGGCGAGGTGGTCGAGGTCAACACGCCCGGCGGCGTGAAGGCCTATGAGATCCTCAAGGTGGAGTGGCTGTAAGGCGGCCTTCCGCCTCAGCACCGCCACAAGTCCGGTTCAAGGAAGCGAGGCCGCTAGCTTAGCGGCCTTGTTTCGTTTGCCGCCGGCCCCTTCGCGCTTCCGGGATCGATCACTTGACCCAGGACACCCCCGCCCCGTCGAAGACCCCGCCGCTGAAGGTGTGGGCCGTTTCCGATGGTCGCGCCGGCATCGAGGCCCAGGTGGTGGGCCTGTCGGAGGCGCTCGCGCGTCTGGTCCCCTGCGAGGTCACCGTCAAGCGCGTTGGCTGGCAGGGAAACACCGGGCGCCTGCCCTGGTGGCTGAACCTGTTGCCCAAGCGCTGGCTGACGCCGGAGAGCGGCATCCCCGCGAGCCGGAACCCCGACGACTGGCCAGACCTGTGGATCGCCGCCGGCCGCGCCACCCTGCCCCTTTCGATCCGCGCCAAGCGCTGGTCGGGCGGCAAGACCTTCGTGGTTCAGATCCAGGACCCGCGCGTGCCGGCGCCCATGTTCGACCTGGTCATTCCGCCCAAGCACGACCGCATGTCGGGCGACAACATCTTCCCGATCACCGGCTCGCCGCACCGGGTGACTCCTCAGCGCCTGTCGGGCGAGTATGAGGCCTTCAAGGACCTGATCGAGCCCCTGCCCCAGCCCCGCGTGGCGGTGTTGGTGGGCGGTAAGTCCAAGGCCTTCGACCTCTCCAGCGAGCGGGCGGCCCAGATCGCCCATTCGATCCAGATTCCGCTGGAGCAGGACGGCGGCAGCCTGCTGATGACCTTCTCGCGCCGCACGCCCGACCCCGCCCGGGCGCTGATGACCGCGCGCCTGCGCCACCTGCCCGGCGTGATCTGGAACGGTGAGGGCGCCAACCCCTACTTCGCCTTCCTGGCTGCGGCCGACTATATCCTCGTCACCGAGGACTCGACCAACATGGCCACGGAGGCCGCCTCGACCGGCAAGCCCGTGTTCGTGCTGAAGATGGACGGCTCGAGCCTGAAGTTCCGCCTGTTCCACGAAGAGCTGGAACGTCAGGGCGCGGCACGCCCCTATGGCGGGGCCTTCCACGGCTGGACCTACGAACCCGTCAACGAGACCGACCGCGCCGCCCGCGAGGTGCTGACCAGGATCGGGGTGGAGATTCCGGAGCCGGTCGCCAAGGATCCAGAGCCAGCGGCGAAGGCGAAGCCCAAGGCGCGACCCGGCGCCAAAGCCAAGGCCTCGGATGAACCCGCCCCGCCGAAGGCCCGCAAGCCCCGCACAGCTAAGCCGAAAGCCTGATTTCCTATCAGGTCGCCGGCGCGCCTCGATCTTCGAGAAGCTCAGGGCGAGGACGACTGCTGGCCCCCACCACTCAAGTCGTCAGGCCGCTCTTGGGTTCGTCGCCAAGCCGTCGTCGTATTGGGATTTCGATGAGGCGAATTCACATCGGAAGCCACGCCGCCAACAGACCCCTGGCGCCTCCCACCGCCAAAGGCTAGTGATTGCAACGATAGGGCTTCAATCACCTATAGTTGTCGTTCGGGGTAGGTATGTCGCGTCACTTGATCGTTCTGGCCGCGCTCTTCCTGGCCAGCACGCCTCTGGCGGCCGCCGCTCAGACACCGCCTCCGACCGCGTCAGCCACGGCCGGCGTCGAGGTGACTGAAGCGGATCGCGAAGGCTTTCGCTACGGCCTCAAGGCCGCCGGCGCTGGCGAGACCTTTGATCTGGTCCGTAAGCATTTCCCCGAGGACTACGCCGCCTTCGAGACAGACCTTATCCGCTATGCGAAGAGCGGCGGCGCAAACGCGCTGGAAGCCCAGAACCGTACCTTCACCTTCATGCGCGGCATCCGCGACCGCGTGCTGCCCAACGCCAAGCGCGCGCCGGACGCTGACCTCATAGCCTACGGCCAGGCGCAACTGCGATTGATGACCGAGGTGAAGCCGGTCTATCCGCGCATGTGCTATGAGTACGTCGAATACGGCGGCCTAACACAGGACACCGCCACCAATATACCGCGCGAGTTCCTACCCAAGCTGAACGCGCACAACGCCTTGCAATTCGAGATCGCCGTGAAGGGGCAAAAGCAGCCTGTAACGCGCGGCCCAGCCTCGGAGGCTGACCTTCAGAAGGCCGTTGAAACCTTCGCCCAGAAAGGCGGCGACCTGGCTTGGATCAAGGCCGTGTCCAGCGGTCAGCCGCGCTCACCCAACGACGGGGAGCGATGCGCGGCGGCGATCATCTGGATCCAGGCGATCCTGTCCCTGCCCGACGACCAAGCCGCCCGCCTGCTGGCTATGTAGACGGATCGCTTTTCCCTCTGTGTCGGCAGGCTGAAGACAAAAGCCAGGTCTCACCCCCTCCACCTTGGCCGTTTGGACCCGGTTGCCGTTTCAAACCAATCGGGAACTCTCTAGCCCTCCTGGCTCGCCCCGACCTCCAGCGCCGCGTTGAGCGTGGCGAACAGGCCTTGGATGCTGACCGGCTTGGCCAGGTGCAGATCGGCGCCCGCCTCAAGGCAGGCCTGGACCTGATGAGGCATGGCGTTGGCCGTCAGCGAGATGATCGGTATGCGCCGCGCCCGCGCCTCGCGTTCGCGCCTGCGGATCTCGGCGATTGCGGCCAGGCCGTCCATGACCGGCATCTGGGTGTCCATCAGCACAACGTCGAAGGCGTCTTTTTCATAGGCCTCGATAGCAGCCCGACCGTCGACGGCCACGACCACGTCAGCGGCGTCCGCCAACATCAACCCGATCACCTTCTGATTGGTGGGATGGTCCTCAGCCAACAGCACCCGCAGGCGCCGTTCCAGCGCGCCCTCGGAGCGCGGATCGACAGGCTTGGGCTGGGGTCGCCCCGCGTCGGACGCGAGGCGGGCCTCGAAGCGGAAGGTGGCGCCTCCGCCCGGCTGGGCGGCGCAGGAAACGTCCCCCTCCATCAACCGGGCCAGACGACGCGCGATCGGCAGTCCCAGACCCGTGCCGCCGACCTTGCGCGTCACCGAGCCGTCGGCCTGCTGGAAGCGCTCGAACAGCCGATCGGCCATGCCGCTGTCGAACCCCTCGCCGGTGTCCTGGACGCTGACGAGCAGGTCGACACGGCCATCCGGTTCGACCCGCGTCCGGGCCTCGATCGTGACCGATCCCGAGGCGGTAAACTTGACCGCGTTGCTCGTCAGGTTGGCCACGATCTGTCGGATGCGAAGGGCGTCGCCCAGGACATGGTCGTGGAAATCGTCGGCGAAGGTCAGTCGAAAGGCCAAGCCCTTGTTCTCGGCCACCGCTTTGAAGACGGCGACTGCGGCGGTGATCGCCTCGCGCAGGTCCACCGGGTCGCGTGACAGCTCCAGCCCCCCGGCCTCGATCTTGGACAGATCGAGAATGTCGCTGAGCAGCAGGTTCAACGCCCGGCCGGAGTTGAGGATCACCTCCATCATCTCGCGCTGGGCGTCGTCCAGAGCGGTGCGGCTGAGCACCTCGGCCATGCCGATCACCCCGTTCAGGGGCGTACGGATCTCGTGGCTCATATTGGCCAGGAACTCGCTCTTGGCGACGCTGGCCGCCTCCGCCTTCTGTAGCGCCTCGGCCAGGGCTGCGGCGCTGGCCTTACGCTCGGTAATGTCTTCGCAGATCACCAGCAGGTGGCTGCGGCCGTCCTCGCCCGGGATCGCGATCTTGCGGGTGTGTAACCACCGGCGACCATTGTGCGGCGTGTCGAGCGGCTCTTCGTCGATTGTGAAGAGACGGCCGCTCGCGATCACCTGACGGTCGGCGGCGGCGAAAGCGTCGGCCTGTTCCTTGGGAAAGAAGTCATAGTCGCTGCGACCAAGAAGCTCGGCGCGCGGTACGCCCAGCTGGGCCTCGGCGGCCCTGTTGACCAGCAGGAAGTTCCCCGTCTCGCCGTCCTTGACGAACAGCATGGCCGGCGTGTTCTCGACGATCGTGTCCAGAAAGCCGGCGTCCGCGAGCGCTTGGACTTCCCGCCGGCGCGGCCCGGTGATCTTGAAGCAGGTCGTGATCAGGCCGCCGGCGGGCGTGCGCCGGCTTGCGAACCGCAGATGCTCTCCAAACTCTTCGCGGATCTCCTCGAAGTGGTCCAGTTTGCGCCGCTCAAGCTGATGGGCCAACCAAGCGGCCGGGTCGTCGCCAGCCTCCGGATAACGCCCTGCCGCCAGACCTGCGCGCAACAGGCTTTCAAAGCGGCTCCCAGCCGCCATGGTGACGCCCCACCTGGCCCAAAGTTCGCCATAGCGCGCGTTCCAAAAGACGCAGCGATCCTCGCTGTCAAACAGCGCGAAGCCCTCGGGCGCCGCTTCAAGCGCCTGCTGCAAGACCGAGTCGACGGCGTGGGCGTCCACAGGGGGAGCGGCGTTCATTAGGCCTCACAGAGCGTGCGCACGCTTAATCGCGCACAGAGAAGCTTAGCGAAGTTGAATGTGAACCCTTGAAGCCGGTGATGCGGCGATTTGCCCCGCGCCCGGACGCACCGTCAAACGCCCGCAGGAACCTCGCGCTCGCCACATCCGAACGCCTCTTGCCCCCGCCGCCGAACCCGCGTGAAATCGGTCCATGATCCTCGCCATTCTCCAGGCCCGCATGAGCTCGACCCGTCTGCCGGGCAAGGTGCTGATGCCGATCCAGCGTCAGCCGATGATCGTGCGGCAGATCGAGCGGGTCTCGCGGGCGCGGCGCATCGACAAGCTGGTGGTCGCCACCTCCGACCGGCCTGAGGACGACGCCATCGAGGCGGCGATGCGGCGCGAGGGGATCGCGGTGTTTCGCGGCTCGCTGGACAATGTCCAGCAGCGTTTTATCGGCGCGCTGGACGCCCATCCGGCCGATCATGTGGTGCGCCTGACCGCCGACTGCCCGCTGGCCGATCCGACCCTGATCGACGCCACGATCGACCTGTGCCTGTCCAAGGGCGCAGACTATGTCAGCAACACGCCTGAAGGCCACGCCCATCCCAAGGGCACCGACGTCGAGGTGATGACCGCCGCCGCCCTGCGCCGCGCGGCCGCCGAGGCGACAACGAAGGAAGCCTTCGAGCATGTCACTTGGGACCTGTGGAACCAGCCGCAGCGCTGGAACTGCGCCTGGCTGCCGTGCTTCCCCGACCAGGGCGCGGTGCGCTGGACGGTCGACCGGCCCGACGACTACGCCTTCGTCGCGGCAGTCTATGACGCCCTCTATCCGACGAACCGCGCCTTCACGTCCGACGACATCCGCGCCTTCGTCGCCAGCCGTCCGGATCTGCAGGATTACGGCGGCGACCGGCGGGCATGACGCGCCGCGTCATCTTCGTCTGCGCGGCCGGCCCCAGCATCGGCGGGGGCCACGTGATGCGGTCCCTGACGCTGGCGCGGGCGCTCGCGGCGCGCGGGGCGGCCTGCGCCTTCCTTGCGACACCCGAGGTCGCAGCTGTGCTTGACGCCTTCGGCCCCGACATGGCCCGCACGGACACGACCGAGCCGTTCGACGCCGTGGTCTTCGACAACTACGCCCTATCCGCCGACGACCACCTCGCGATCGCCAAGGGCCGTCCGACCCTGGTCATCGACGACCTGGCTGACCGACCGCTGGCCGCCGACCTCGTGCTGGACGCCGGACCGGCGCGGCGGCCTGAGGATTATGCGGGCCTCGTCCCCGCCCACGCCCGGTTCCTGCTGGGCCCCAACCATGCGCCGGTGCGCCCGGCCTTCGTGGCCCTGCGCGAGGCCGCCCTCGCCCGTCGCGCCAAGCGCGGACCCGTTGGTCGGATCCTGGTGTCGCTGGGCATGACCGATGTCGGCGGGATCACCGGCCGGGTGGTCGCGCTCCTGGCGCCGATGCTCGGGGACATCACGCTGGATCTCGTCGTCGGGAGCGCCGCACCCAGCCTGTCAGCGCTGCGCTCCCTGGCCGCCGAGGACCCGCGCCTTGTGCTGCACGTCGACGCCCAGGACATGCCGCACCGGGTGCTGGAGGCGGACCTAGCCATCGGCGCTGGGGGCTCCACTACCTGGGAGCGGTGCGTCCTGGCCCTGCCGGCCCTGACCCTGATCCTGGCCGACAACCAGATCGCCGCCGCCCACGCCCTGGAGGCGGCCGGCGTGACCCCTTGCCTGGACCTGAACGCGGCGGACTTCGAGACGGCGTTCGTCGCGCTGGCGCAGAGCCTGATCACCGACGCGGATCGCCGCGCGGCGCTGTCGGCGTCCAGCGCCACCGTTTGCGACGGGCGCGGGGCGGACCGTGTGGCGGAGGCGTTTTGGGGGCTGATTTAAGCGCCCCTGCGACATCCCGCCTCGCACCACGCCCTTATCGTTAACAAGTTGTTCGCTGCTTTGGTCGGATTCTCCGCGCCATCATGCGCGCCCTGCCCGACATTCGCGGTCTGAAATATCCGGACGAGTTCATAGCCCGGCACTTCTTCAAGCGTGGCCTGCACCAGCGTACCGGCCGGGTGGTCGAGCTGGGCGGCGGGACGGGCAACAACCTGTCGCTTTACGCCGCCTATGGCTGGGACCTGACCAACGTCGACTATTCGTCGGCGGCGCTGGCCGACTGCCGCTGGAACCTGGGCGATGCCGTCACCCTGATCGAGGCGGATCTGTCCAAGGGCCTGCCCGACCTCGGCGCGACGCCGATTGACGTGCTTCTGATCCCCAACCTCCTCTGCTATCTGACGAGCGCCCAGGCGAGCGCCGTGCTGACCGCCGCCCGGGCGCGGCTGGCCCCGGGCGCCGAGGTGTTTGTCCGCACGCGCCTCATCGACGACTACCGCTGCGGCAGGGGCGTCGAGGAAGAGCCGAACGGCTGGCGGATGACCACGGCCGAGACCGGCGAGGCGGGTCTGTTCAACCTGTTCTACACCGAGGACGGCTTGGTGCGCCGCCTAGTCGACGAGCTGGGCCTCATCGCCCCCACCGCCCTGAAGGTGTCGTTCGACAACATCCAGAACGGCGTGCGCGTCGCGCCCAACAGCGATCTCGTGGTCTGGGGAGCAACAGCGTGAGTAACCCCCAGCGGATCCGCATCGTCGGCGGCGGCCTGACCGGCGTGCTGGCGGCCTTCGAGGCCCATCGCCTGGGCTGGCGCGACATCACTATCCAGGAACGCTTCGAGGCCCTGGGCGGCGTCGCGCGCTGCAAGGTGATCCATGGCCGCGAGATGCGTGACGGCTGCGTGTATTTCGGCGGCGAGACCGATCCAATCGTCCAGACCCTGAGCGCCCACGGCGCGCGGTTCACCACCTTCGACAATCGCTTTGGCTCGATCAGCGCCGACTTCGAGGGCCGGCGGGTGTTCACCTGGGACTTCGGCGGCCCGGCGATCGACTGCCCGGCCTACAAGGTCAAGAATCCCGCCGACGACAGCCTGGCCGCGCGGCTGGCCGCCTATCCGCCCGAGATCGCCGCCACGCTGGAGGACTATGTCCGCTGGCATCTCGGCGCCGATCCGGCTCTGGTGCACAGCGACGCGGTGATCCCCATGGCCATCAACCGGGTGTTCCCGGCGGCGGCCGATCTGACGGCCCTGGCCCACGCCAAGACGACCGATCCGTGGACAGACGAACTCTACGCCATCCCGCGCGGACTGTCGGGGCGCACCGCCAACTTGGTCGCCAGCCTGCCCGAAGGCGGCTTCGCCCGCATGTTCGACAGCCTGCACGCGGCCCTCGTCAAGCTTGGCGTCAAGGTCGAGCTGAACTGCCTGGTCCCGCCGCGTCAGCTGCTGGCCGAGACTTCGCCCGACGAGACCATCGTCTGGGCCGCCAACCCGACACCGCTGTTCAAGCCTCTGGGTCTGGCGGCGCCCTCGCTGGTGAAGAAGACCTTCTTCACCTACGTCTATGAGGTCGAGGCCTTCGACGGCCCCTGCCCGGTCTACGTCCAGAACTTCACCGCCCAAGGCGCGACCTTCCGCGCCTATCTCTATGAGAGCGGCGGCGCCAAGCTGGTGGTGGCCGAGTGCGTGCGCGAGGCGGATCTGAAGACCCTGCCCGGCGAGCTGCGGACCCTGCTGTCGGGCTTTGGCGCCGCGACAATCGGCCCGATGGTCCATACCGACGCCCAGCCGCGCTGGATCTACCATTCGCTGGAGGCGATCGCCGGCCTCAAGGCGCTGCGCGGCCAGCTCGCCGCCCGCTTTGGCGATCGCTTCATCCCCGGCGCCTGGGAGCCCTACGCCAAGGCCGCCAAACTGGCCGAGGTCAACGCCGCTCTGGCCCGCGCCCGCGACGTCGCCGCGCCAGCCGCCGCCCGAGCCGGATGACCGCGTTTTCGCCTCCTCGGACGGCGGTGATCATGCAGCCGACCTATCTGCCATATCTGGGCTATTTCCAGCTGATGGCGGCCGCATCGGTGTTCGTCTGCCTGGACGACGTGCAGTTCGCCCGCCGCTCATGGCAGTCGCGCAACCGCATCCTCACCGCTCAGGGCGAGCTGATGCTGACGGTGCCGGTCAAGAAACACGACCGCGACACGCCGATCCACGCGATCCAGATCGACGACAGCCAGCCCTGGCGCGACAAGCACTTGGCCGCCATCCGCCACGCCTACGGCAAGCGACCATTCTTCGCCGAGGGCTGGGCGTTCGTCTCCGAGCAGCTGTCCCGCGAACGCGACGGGGGCCTCGCGGACCTGACCTGCGGCCTGACGCAGGCGGCGGCGGCGCAACTGGGGATCGCACCAAAGGTCGTCCGGGCCTCCGACCTCAAGGCTCCCGGGGCGCGGTCGGAACATCTCCTGGCCATCTGCCGGGCGGTCCAGGCCGAGGCCTACGTCTCGCCCATGGGCTCAGCCGACTACATGGAGGAAGACGGGGTCTTCCAAGCCGCCGGCTTCCCCGCGCGGTTCCAGCCGTTCCGGCTGATCGAGTACCCACAGGGCCGCGAGCCGTTCACACCGTACATGGGCTTCGTCGACGCGTTGATGAACGTCGGCTGGGCCGGGATGCGGGAACTGGTGGCGGTTTAGACGTCCGAATTGGGGGCGGGCTTTCAAGGCGGCTTTCCCCCTCATCGGACGTCCCCTCCTCTCAACGAGCGTGGCAAGCCGGTGGTAGCCGAAAAGCGATCGGGGCCCTGTCCCGCGCAAAATCTCTCCGCCGTGAGATCGCATCAAGCTTAGCCACAAGTAATCTGCCGTTCTAAGCATTGCCACCGTGCCCGCACTTGAATACCGATTGTTGTGAGCAATGCGCATCGCAGCGGGGCTACAGGCATGGCTAGCATATTCGGCGTCACAAGCGATCGCCTCGGCCGAATTGTCGAAGAAGCCGCGAGTGAAGTCTATATATTCTCTGCCGATGATTTTCTTTTTCGACTTGTGAACAAAGGGGCCCGAGACAATCTCGGCTACACCATAGAAGAGCTTCGACGCCTCACACCATGGGACATCAAGCCAAATATAAGTAAAAACGAGTTTTTAAAACTAATTGAGCCGCTCAAAAATAAATCTATTGAGCGACTGGATTTCGAAACAAATCACCGCCGGAAGGACGGAACAGAGTATAACGTCTCCGTAAAACTGCAGATTTTCGACGACGAGGAAGATAAGGTATTTTACGCAGCGATTAAAGACATAACGACGCATGTTACTATAGAACGTGAGCTAAGAGATACAGTCAGGCGGCTCGACGCCATACTCGACAACACATCGATGTCTGTGTTTTTGATGAATGAACAGCAACGCTGCGTGTTCATGAACAAGGCGGCTGAGAGATTAACGGGTTTTGCTTTTCACGAAACTGAAGGGCGTATTCTTCACGACGTCATTCATCATTCTCGCCCTGACGGCTCGCCGTTTCCCCTTGCGGAATGTGCGATCGACAGAGCTTTCCCCGAGAACGCGGGCACACAAGGCGAAGAAGTTTTTGTGCACAAGGACGGCTCCTTCTACCCCGTCGCCTTTACCGCAAGCCCTATCAGGGATGATCAGGCCAAGGTGATCGGGACGATTATCGAGGTCCGCGATATCAGCCTTGAAAAGCGCAACGAAGAAGCGCGGAAACTTCTGATGCGCGAGGTTGATCACCGGGCGCGGAACGTGCTGTCGATCGTGCAATCCCTGACTCGGCTGACCCGCGCCGACGGGCTCGAAAGCTACAGAACTATTCTTGCCGGTAGGATTGACGCGCTGGCGCGCGCCCAAACCTCTCTGGCGACGCGCCAATGGGAAGGAGGGCGCCTGGAAGATGTGGTGAGGGACGAGCTTGACGCTCTGTGTCCCAGAGATCACGTCGATGTCGCGGGCCCGGAGGTCAACCTATCGCCAGAACAGGTCCAGCCCATCAGCCTCTTGCTTCACGAATTGGCCACCAACGCCAACAAGTACGGCGCTTGCAGCCAAGGTGGAGGTCGAGTGGCGGTGACCTGGACGGTTAGCGACAGGCGGGTGACACTCTCGTGGCGGGAGCGCGGAGGTCCCGCGGTGACGCCCCCCACGCGACAGGGCTTCGGATCCATACTCGCGGACAACGTCGTACGGCAGCTTAAGGGCGCTATTCGTCGCGCCTGGGAGCCCAGCGGCCTGCTCGTTGAAATTATATTCCCCCTTTGACGCCGGAGGTCGGCTCTTGGAACGCCGACCTCAAAGCCTCTGGCGAACACTGTTCAGATCGCCCATCTTCCCTGCAAACGGGCAAGGAAACCGCACGTGGCTCAGTCAAAATCCGTCGTGATCACCGGCGTCTCGACCGGCATCGGCCATGCGGCGACCAAGGTGCTGATCAGCCGGGGCATTCACGTCTTCGGCAGCGTCCGCAAGGCCGCCGACGGCGAGCGCTTGAAGGCCGAGTTCGGCGAGGCGTTCACTCCGCTGATCTTCGATGTGGTCGACGAGGCGGCGGTGCGCGCCGGGGCCAGACAGGTCGAGGCGGCGCTGGGCGGCAAGACGCTGGCGGGTCTCGTCAACAACGCCGGCATCGCCGTCGCCGGTCCCCTGCTCTATCTGCCGGTCGAAGAGTTCCGCCACCAGCTGGAGGTCAATCTGACCGGCGTGCTGAACGCCACCCAGACCTTCGCGCCGCTCTTGGGCGCGGGCGGCGAGCGGGTCAGCGAGCCTGGCCGGATCGTCAACATCTCGTCGGTGGGCGGCCGCAACGCCAACCCTTTCATGGGGCCCTACTGCACGACCAAGTTCGGGCTGGAGGGCTTTTCGGAGTCGCTGCGCCGCGAACTTCTGCCGTTCGGCGTCGACGTGGTGGTCGTGGCCCCCGGCGCGGTCGCGACGCCAATCTGGGACAAGGCCGACCAGGTCGACATCACCCGCTACGCCAACACGCCCTACGCCAAGGCGCTGGAGCGGATGCGCGGCTTCATGCTGAGTCTGGGCAAGTCGGGTCTGCCGCCCGAGCGCATCGGCGAGACCATCGCCACGGCCCTGACCGCCCCCGCGCCCAAGGTTCGCTATGTCGTGTCGCCCTCGCCGATGCAGGTGCTGATGACCGAGATTCTGCCCAAGCGGACAATCGACAAGGCCACCGGCAAGCGGTTGGGTTTGATCTAAAGACGGCTCACGCCAGCGCGCGCCAGGCGACATAGCCCGCCGTGGCGACGATCATCACGGCGAACAGACGCCGCGCCAGCAGGGCCCGAGCGGCTAAGCGCGGGGCGAGCTGGGCGCCGATCGCCACGCCGCCGGCGCCGCCGACGATCAGGGCCGGGAACAGCCGGCCGTCGACCAGGCCCGAGGCGGCATAGCTGAGGCTGGTCGCCGCCCCGAACAGGGTGACCGAGACGAGCGACGAGGCCGCCGCATTGGCCAGGGTCATGCCGGTCGCCGCCATCAAGCCCGGCGCGATGAGAAAGCCGCCGCCGATGCCGAAGAAGCCGGCGGCCAGCCCCGTCGCCGCCCCGACCGGGACCAGCCGCGAGGCCTTGGCCGAGTCGATCTGGACGTCGGGATCGCCCGGCGAGCTGGGCGCGCGGAACATCGACAGGCCCACCGCCGCCATGGCCAGGGCGAACCAGGCCAGCAGATGCTGGCCATTGACGGCCTTGGCCAGATGCGCTCCCAGCAGCGAACCGACGAGGCCGGGCGCGCCGAAGGTCAGGGCGCAGGGCCATTTGACACGCCCGGCCTTGGCCTGGGCGGCCAGGCCCACGGCGGCGTTGACGGCCACGGCGGCAGCCGAGGTGCCGATCGCCACGTGCGGGTCGCGCACGCCGACGACATACAGCAGCAACGGCGTAGCCAGCACGGACCCGCCGCCGCCGAACAGGGTCAGCAGCAGCGCGACCAGCGCGCCGCTCAGAGCGGCGGTCAGCAGGGTGGGGTCCATCAACTAGACGCGCTCTCGCTACGGTGACAATTCATCTCGCCGGACCTCGTCGCCCCGAAGGACGGAGAGGCCCGAGCTGTCAGCGTCAATATATTAGCTTGATCTAAATTAGCAAATACTCATATTAAGAGCACCGTCAGGGAGGCTCAGTCCATGCGACCCGAAGTTCAAGCCGCTTTCGACCCCGCAACCTTCACCGCCAGCTATCTGGTGGTCGATCCGGCCACCAAGACCGCGGCGATCATTGATCCGGTGCTGGATTTCGAACCCAAGGCGGGCAAGCTCTCCACCGCCTCGGCCGACGCCCTGCTGGCGGCCGTGCGCGACCAGGGCCTGCATCTGGTCTATGTGCTGGAGACCCACGCCCACGCCGACCACCTGTCGGCCGCTGACCTCATCCGTCGCCGGACGGGCGCGAAGATCGTCATCGGCGCGAAGATCACCGAGGTCCAGAAGGCCTTCATCCCGATGTTCGAGTCAGACGCCAGGCCCGACGGCGCGGTGTTCGACGTGCTGATGGAGGAAGGCGACGTTCTGCCGCTCGGCGAGCTCTCGATCGAGGCGCTGCACACACCCGGCCACACCCCAGCCTGTCTGACCTATCGGATCGGCGACGCCGCCTTCGTAGGCGACACCCTGTTCATGCCCGACTACGGCACCGCCCGCGCCGACTTCCCCGGCGGTGACGCGCGGACGCTGTATCGCTCGATCCAGAAGGTGCTGGCCCTGCCGCCGGAAACCCGAATCTTCGTCGGCCACGACTACCTGCCAGCCGGCCGCGACACGTTCCGCTGGGAGACCACCGTGGCCGAGGAACGGGCGCGCAACATTCACGTCGGCGGCGGCGCCCAGGAGGATGACTTCGTGGCCATGCGCCAGGCCCGCGACGCCACCCTGGCAGCTCCGACCCTGATCCTGCCCTCGCTGCAGGTGAACATCCGCGCCGGCGCCCTGCCCGAACCGACGGCGGCGGGGAACGTCTTCCTGCGGTTGCCGGTGACCTGGGCGGCTTAGCAGCTGTATCGCGACGCGACACGTGCCCTTGATGTTCGTGTCGCGGCGCGATACAAGTCACCTTGGAGAGGGCGATGGCGATCCAGACCTTCAAGGACCTGCGCGCGAAGGCCATCCTCGAAGGGGTGTCCTCCGGAAAAGGTTTTCCGTCCGACCTCATTAGGGTCGCCAAGCGCAAGTTGGAGATGCTGGAAGCCGCCGTCGTCCTGAACGACCTTCGCACGCCGCCGGGCAATCGGCTCGAAGCCTTGTCCGGAGACCGTAAGGGTCAGCATTCGATCCGGGTCAACGATCAGTTCCGGCTGGTCTTTGTCTGGACCGACGCCGGACCGGCGGATGTCGAGTTCGTGGACTATCACTGAGCGCCAGTGGCGCTTTCGAAGGAGCCAGGTGATGAGCAAGGATATCGTGCAGGACAACGATCCCCTCGCCCCGGTCCATCCGGGCGAAATCCTGCTGGAAGAGTTCCTGAAGCCCTATGGCCTCACGCCCGGCCGCGTCGCGGCCCGGCTGCACATCGCTCGCCCTCGGATCGAGAAGCTTGTTCGGGGGCAAACCCCGGTGACCATCGACACGGCTCTGCGCCTGGAGCGCCTGTTCGGCGCCAGCGCGCAGTTCTGGCTCAATCTGCAGAACCGCTACGACTTGGAAATGGCCAAGCGAGGCGTCGCGCCGGACATCGCGAGCATCGAGCCGTTCGCGGCTTAGCGCCTCGCGCGTCAAAACGGATTCGTTTTGACGCGCGAGGCTCTAAATCAAACACTTAGAGCGTGACGCCGAAACCGGTTCCCACTTTCGGCGTGACGCTCTAGCCGACCATCGACCAGTCCAGCGGCTCGCCGCGGGAAAGGTCGCGGGCGGCCTTGCCGGCCAGCACCTTGTCGAGATCAGCCGGCGGCAGGCCGTTGCCGGGGCGGACCGAGCGGACATTGGCGCGCGTCAGGGGCTCGCCCTTCTTGACGTCGGCGGTGACGTACAGCGAGCGGCGGAACAGCAAGGACGTCGCCTCCGAGCCCAGCACGTCATAGTGGGCGCGGCCGAGCGCCGCCCAGGCGTTCTTGGTGTCGTCCACAAGGGCCTTGAACTCGGCGGGCTCCAGGCTGAAGGCGGCGTCGGGACCGCCGTCGGCGCGGGCCAGGGTGAAGTGCTTTTCGACAGCGCAGGCGCCGAGGCTGACCGCCGCCACCGACGCGGCCGTGCCCGGCGTGTGGTCCGACAGGCCGATCGGGCAGCCGAAACGCGCGGCCATGTCCGGCACGGTCCGCACATTGGCGTCGGCGAATGTGGCAGGATAGCTGGACACGCAGTGCAGCAGCAGCACGCCCGGCGCGCCGGCCGCCAGGGCCGTGTCTAGGGCGGTCTGCATCTCGGTCAGGTTGGCCATGCCGGTCGAGATGATCAGCGGCTTGCCCTTGGCGGCGGCGTAGCGGATCAGCGGCAGATCGACGGCCTCGAACGAGGCGATCTTGAAGGCCGGCGCGCCCAGGCTGTCCAGGAGGTCGACGGCGGTCTCGTCGAAGGGGCTGGAGAAGATTGTCACGCCGCGCTGGCGGGCGCGCTGGAAGATCGCCGCGTGCCACTCGAACGGCGTGTGGGCCTCTTCGTAGAGCTCATAGAGGGTGCGCCCGTCCCACAGCCCACCGTGAATCTTGAACTCAGGCCGGTCGACGTCGAGCGTGATGGTGTCGGCGGTGTAGGTCTGGATCTTGATCGCGTCGCAGCCGGTGTCGGCGGCGGCGTCGACCATGGTCAGGCAGCGCTCGAGACTGCCGTTGTGGTTCCCCGACAGCTCGCAGATCACATAGGGGGAATGGTCAGAGCCGATCTTGCGGCCGGCGATTTCAATAAAAGGTGCGGACATCGGCTTGCTCCTCGGGCGGACGCCCGGAAACGTGGTTGCCCTCAGCTTAACCCGTCAAAGGTGGACGAGCCGTCAATCGCAGCCGCCGCCATCCCCGCCGCAGTCGCCGCCCGCGTCGCTGGAGCCGCTATCGCCGACAACTCCCCCGTCGCCACCCTTGGCCTTCTTCTCGGAGGCTGTCGTGGCCGCGTGCGCCATGGCCCCGACGCCGCCGCCAAAGGCGATACCCAGGCCAATTCCCAGCGCTAGGTTATCGAGCGCCAGACCAAGCGCGACGCCCAGCGCGATCCCAACGCCCATGCCGATCGGCAAGCCGCTTTTCATGTCTGCAGATCCCCAGGGCTCGCCGCTATTCGGCGATAGGCTCGCCGCGCGGTCGGGCGTCGTATTCCTTCTTGCCCTGCCAGGCCGAATAGCCGGCGACCATCAGGAACATGGTCACCAGGCCCAGGCCGACCAGCAGGTCGCCAAACCATATATTGGCCAGCCCCGCGAACAGGGCGACGATACCCACGCCCAGTAGAACTCCGAGCTTCATCAGGTTTTCCTCCCGTGGCTTATGTCGCCACTGCGGAGAATCCACACTATATATGCGCCCATGTCTACGCCCCCCCCTCGCCAGACCCGCTGCCTGATCATCGGATCGGGTCCCGCCGGCTACACCGCCGCCATCTACGCCGCCCGCGCTTTGCTGAAGCCCGTGCTGATCGCCGGCATCCAGCCGGGCGGCCAGCTGACCATCACGACGGATGTCGAGAACTATCCGGGCTTCGCCGACGTCATCCAGGGCCCCTGGCTGATGGATCAGATGCGCGCCCAGGCCGAGCATGTCGGCACCGAGTTCGTCAGCGACATCGTCACCAGCGTCGACCTGTCCAAGCGCCCGTTCACGGTGAAGACCGACAGCGGCCAGGACTGGATCGCCGAAACGATCATCATCGCCACCGGCGCCCAGGCCAAGTGGCTGGGTCTTGATAGCGAGAGCAAGTTCCAGGGCTTCGGCGTCAGCGCCTGCGCCACCTGCGACGGCTTCTTCTATCGCAACAAGGACGTCATCGTAGTCGGCGGCGGCAACACGGCCGTCGAAGAGGCGCTGTTCCTGACCAGCTTCGCCAGCAAGGTCACCCTGGTGCACCGCAAGGACGAGCTGCGCGCCGAGAAGATCCTGCAGGAGCGCCTCCTGGCCCACCCGAAGATCGAGGTCATCTGGGACAGCGTCATTGACGAGGTTCTCGGCCAGACCGATCCCATGGGCGTCACCGGCGCCCGCCTGAAGAACGTCAAGACGGGCGAGACCCAAGAGGTCGCCGCAGACGGCGTGTTCATCGCCATCGGCCACGCGCCGTCGTCGGAACTGTTCGCCGGCCAGCTGGAAACCGGTCCGGGCGGCTATCTGAAGGTCAAACCCGGCACGGCCTCGACCGCGATCGAGGGCGTCTACGCCGCCGGCGACGTCACCGACGACGTCTACCGCCAGGCGGTGACGGCCGCCGGCATGGGCTGCATGGCGGCGCTGGAAGCCGTGCGCTTCCTGGCCGAGGAAGACCACAAGCGCGCCCACCACCCGATCAGCCACGCCGAAGCGAACAAGATCGGGGTTTGGTAAGGGTGTGAAGCGCAAATCCTCCCCCAGCGGGCGGAGGATTTGCCTAGTTCGGCGGATTGGGCGGACTCGGCGGACGAGGCTTGGCCGTCGGCGTTTCGACGGATGAAGACTGCCCGCCGGCCAAGGCTTCAAGCGTCCTGTTGATCCTGGCGATTTCGTCCGGCGTCGGAATACGGCGACCGGCTACCCGCCCTTGCACCGTAACGCGCTCGCCGGTCGGCGAGTTGGCGTCCGGAACCGCCACCAGCTTGGCGTCGGGCAGGACGAGGTTCGAAACTCCCAACATCTGGGCCATGGCCCCGGTCGCCAGCGGCGTGGCGGCGGCGGGCGCAGCCTGGGCGGCAAGCACCTCGGGGGGCGCGGCCTCCAACGTGCGCGGGTCGGCCGCCATCAGGATGTCGGCGCTGACCGTCTCATTGCCCGAATAGCGGCCGCGGAACGCCGCCAAGGTCCCCGACGGGCCTGTCCAGCGATAGAAGATGTGCTGGCCAAACTGCCTCAGCTTGACCAGGGTCGGCGCCCAGTACGGCGAGACGTAGTCGGCGTGGTAGTGGGTGGCGACGCCCACCGGCTTGAAGACAAAGCCGTTCAGGGCGCGCTTGGCGACCGCCTGGGCGTTGGCCCAGATCGCCGGGACCGGTTCGCGCGCCAGAGAGCCGTCGCAGGCGAAACTGAACTGACAACCGGTGCTGCGCGCCGCGCCCTCATAGATCACGCCGCAGATCGATTTCGGATAGCCCGGGTGGCGCATGCGGTTGATCACCGTCTGAGCCACGGCCATCTGCCCCTCGCCCGGCTCGAAGCCCGCCTCGTAATAGACGGCCTGGGTCAGGCAATGCAGCGCCTTGGCGCGCGCGTCGGCGGTCCCGGTCAGAACGAACGGCTTGGCGGCCTCCAGCGCCTCAGGGACCACCGGGCGCAGCGAATTGATCAGCCGCGCCTCGTAGAAGTCCGGATCACGATCGCCCAGGCGCGGGATCTCCTTGAGGCGGATCACCTCCCAGCCAGGGACGCGGCCCCAATAGTCCTTGTGTGGCCGGGGGTCATGGCGCCGCGCCAGCGCCAGCATGGCCGGATCCATGTTGGCGACATAGCGCTTGAGGCCACGCTCGCTGAAGCTGGCCGTGACGCGCATCAGGCCGGCGTCGCGGCCGGAGCCGGTCGGGACATAATAGGTGGCGCACGCGGAAAGGCCGCCGACCACCCCAAGAGCAGCGGCGACCTTCCAGCGATCACGATGGCTTCGAGCGCCCGCCCCCACGCGGGATCGCTACTTCGCGCCCAGGGTGGAGCGCAGCATCCAGGCGTGTTTCTCGTGGGCCTGGAGGCGCTGGGTCAGCAGGTCGGCGGTGGCCTCGTCGCCGGCCTCCTCTGCAGTAGGCATGGCGTCGCGCAAGGTTCGGATGACGGTCTCGTTGTCGGCCTTCAGCTCGCCGATCATGCCTTCCCAATCCTGCTCGGGATCACCGTCCTTGAGGCTGGAGAGGTTTCCGAAGGCGGCGTAGCCCTGCGGCGCCAACTCGCCCAAGGCGCGGATGCGCTCGGCGATCGCGTCCAGCGCGGCCCACTCTTCCTGGTATTGCCCCTCAAGCAGCACATGCAGAGACTGGAAGTTCGGGCCACGAACGTTCCAGTGATAGCCGTGCGTCTTCAAGTACAGCGCGTAGCTGTCGGCGAGCACCTTGTTGAGCGAAGCGGCGATGTCGGAACGTTGTTTCGCAGTCAGCCCGGTGTTCGGCGCGTCGGCCATGATGATCTCCCGTGTTGCGTGTCCTAGGTAAGCGTGTCCATCCTCTGTGCAAGTCATCTTTGCCTTGGAGCGGAGATGGAGCAGAAAGACACACCGATCCGCGCCCCTGACGACCAAGGACGTGTACACGCGCTGATTAGCGCGTGGCTGATCCCTCCGGTTCCACCGCCGGCGTGGCGCTGCGCCGTCGCCGCAGTAATCGGCGTCGCCACGGCGGTGCTAATGCGTGTGGGTCTGCTGGGTCTCAGCGGAGGCGTCGGAGCGACCCAACCCTTCTTCCCTGCGATTATGCTGGTGTCGCTGTACGCCGGCTGGCGCTGGGGGCTGATCCCCACGGTGGCCGGCGCCGTCTTCGGCTGGTGGCTGTGGGGCGGCCGCGACGGCGAGGCGCTGACCGGGGACGAACTGTCGACCATGGTCATCTACCTGATCTGCGGAGTGATGGTGGTCGCCGTCGTCGAGGGGCTGCGCTGGGCCATGCGCGGCCTGGCCCAGGCCCGCGAAGAACGCGCCAACGCCGAGCGGCGACTGCGCGTCACCCAGACCGCCGCCGGCGTAGGGCCGTGGGACTATGACCTTGCGACATCCGAGCTCTATCTGTCGCCCGGCGCCCGCCGAAACCTCAGAATCCCGGAAGATGTCGAGATCGTGCTCGCCGACATCTCCCGCTACATTCACCCTGACGACCGGGCGATGGCCGAGGCGGTCGTATTCGGCGCGCTGGACAATCTTCGAGACTACGAAGTCGAATACCGTCTGGCCGACACCAGCCAAGGCGAGCGTTGGGTGCACGGACGCGGCGAGGTGCTGCGTGACGAGACCGGCAAACCGGTCCGGATGATCGGCCTCAACTTCGACGTCACCAATCGCCGCCGCGCCGAAGCCGAGGTGCGCGAAAGCGAGGCCCGGTTCCGGGCCCTGGCCGACAGCGCCCCGGCCCTGATGTGGGTGACCCGACCTGGGGGCGTCCGCGAATTCGTCAACAACGCCTATGTCACCTTCGCCGGTCTCGACTACGAGGCCGCCCTCACCTTGGACTGGCGGACCCGGATCTTTCCCGAGGACTTGCCGCGCATTCTGAAGGAGCAGGTGGCGGGCGAGGCCTCCCGCCAGCCCTTCACTCTGGAGGCGCGCTATCGCCGCGCCGATGGCGAGTGGCGTTGGCTGAAGTCCTTCTCGCAGCCGCGCCTTGACCCGTCCGGCGCATTCGCCGGCTTCATCGGCATGGCTTTCGACACCACCGACGCCAAGCAGGCCGAAGCCAATCTGACCGGGCTCAACGAGCTACTGGAAGAACGCGTCGCCGCCGCCGTCGCCGAGCGCGACGCCGCCCAGGCCGCCTTGTTGCAGTCGCAGAAGCTGGAAGCCATCGGCCAGTTGACCGGGGGCGTCGCCCACGACTTCAACAATCTGCTGACGGTGATCATCGGCGCGCTGGATGTGGTCGAGCGCCACCCCGACGATGCGCGCCGTCGGGAGCGGATGGTCGGCGCTGCCCTGGCGGCGGCCAGGCGCGGCGAGAAGCTGACCCAGCACCTGCTGGCCTTCGCGCGTCGCCAGCCGTTGAAACCCGAGGTCTGCCGCATCGATCGGCTGATCGCCGAGAGCGAAGGCCTGCTCAAGCGCGCTCTGGGCGACGCCTACGGCTTCGATCTGCGGCTGGGCGCTGGCCTGCGCAGCGCGCGGATCGACGCGGGCCAGTTCGAGGCGGCCCTGCTGAACCTGGTGGTCAATGCGCGTGACGCCACCCCAGCCGGCGGCCGAGTGAGCATCGAGTCCAGTCCGGTCACACTGGAGCAGAAGCAAGGCGATCTGGAGGCCGGGCGATATCTGCGCGTCGCCGTCCGCGACACCGGTTCGGGGATGGACGCCCAGACGATCGCTCGCGCCGTAGAACCCTTTTTCACCACCAAGCCGCCCGGCGAGGGCACCGGACTTGGCCTGTCTCAGGTCTATGGTTTTGCGCGCCAGAGCGGCGGATCCGTGCAGATCGAAAGCCAGCCAGGCCAAGGGGCGACGGTCGCCCTGCTGCTGCCGGTCAGCGAGGGCGACGCTGGCGGCGAGGCAACGCCGCGCCTCGACCCTATCCAGGCCCAGACGCCTTCGCGCGTGCTGCTGGTCGAGGACGATCCCCAAGTCGCCGAGCTGGTCGACGCGATGCTCCACGACCTGGGCCACACCGTGGTGCGCGCCAGCAATGTCGATGAGGCGCTGTCGCGCCTGACCCAGGACGACGGCATCCAGCTGGTGCTCAGCGACGTCATCATGCCCGGCGGCAAGAGTGGTGTGGACTTGGCCGAGAAACTGGCCGCCACGCGCCCCGGCCTGCCGGTGGTGCTATGTTCGGGCTATACCGGCGGCGACCAAGGCCGGGCGCGCGCGGGCGACTGGCCGTTTATCAGCAAGCCGTTCTCGCTGGAGACCCTGGCCCGGGCCCTGACCCAGGCCCAGCCGCCCTGATCGCTCAGGCGTGGTCGCCCAGCAGCACCTGGCGAATGTCGCCCTTGGATCGCGACAGGGCGATCAGCAGGTAGATCGACAAGAACAACATCCCGCCGAACACCGCCAGCACGCCCAAGCCCAGGGCGGCGGGACGAAAGCGGCCACGCCACGACACCCACAGACCCGACAGCAGCAGGAAACAGAAGAAGTCGAGGTTGAACTGGCCAGGCCAACCCATCGCAGCTATGTCGCCAAAGAAGATCGGCAAGAGGTTCCAGCCGTGGTTGGCGATGGTGACGCTGGTGTAGCCGACGATCACCGTCAGGCAGGCCAGCAGGAACAGACGAAACGGGATCATCGGGCGGTCTCCTTTGACAGGGCGGGGCGGCGGGATTCCAGGAACAGGCAGCGGGCGGTCATGGCGAGCAGGCCGATCGAGCCGCTGGCCAGCACGGCCAGGATCCAGGGGATCGGCCGCATCCCCACCGCCCGCGCGCGGGGTAACAAGAGCGCGACAGCCGTTCCGGCGGCCAGCAGCAGGTCGCACCAGATCTGCGCGCCCCACGGCCCGCGTAGGTGCTCGCTCCAGAAGCCGAGCGGCCCGGCCTTGACGATGACATCAATGGTGAGCGCGAAGAACAGAATCGAAAGGATCGCCGGGACGATCCAGACGCGCGGACCGAGGTTCGGCTTGGCGGCCATGACTCCAAAGGCGAGCAGCAAACCGAGAGCTGCGCTGGAGGGCAGGATGGCGTACACGGACTGAGGCATGGGACCCTCATGTAGCGATTGCTACATGGCTAGCGTATTGTAGCGATCGCTACAACCGGAAAGGCGGCATGAACGTTCGGGACGAACAGCGCGCGCGCGTCATCGCGGCCCTGGCCGATCACCTGCTGGCCACGGGCCTCTCCCAGGCCAGCCTGCGCCAGCTGGCGGCGGCGGCGGGAGTCAGCGATCGGATGCTGCTCTACTATTTCGCCGACAAGACCGAGGTGCTGGCGCTGGCGATGCAAAGCCTGGCGGGCGGGATGGCTGCGCGCCTGGAGAGCGCCCTGCCCGCCGACCAGCGCCTGTCGCAGGCGGCGCTGACCGCCCGCGCCGCCCGCCTGGTGGTGGATCCGGCGTTTCGCCCCTTCATGCGGCTCTGGATCGAGGCCATCGCCGCAGCGGCCCGCCAAGAGCCGCCGTTCGCAGACATCGCCCGTCAGATCGGCGAGGGGTTCCTGGCCTGGATCGAGGCGCGGCTGGATTCGGCCCTCGTCCCCGATCCTCCCGGCGCGGCGGCTACGATCCTTGCGTTGCTGGACGGATTGGCCCTGCTGGAGGTCTGCGGCGGCGAGGATCGGGTGCTGCGCGCCGTGGCGGCGCTGGAAGCCACGAGTACGGGGTAGCGACCGCTTCCGTCCCCGCCCGCGCAGCCCCATATCTTCACCATGGCCACAGCGACCGCCCAAGACCCGCACCTGACCGTCTGGTTCGACGGCGCCTGCCCTCTGTGCCTGCGCGAGATCGCCTTGATGCGCCGCCTGGATCGCAAGGGTGCGATCCAGTTCCTGGATGTCACCGACGGCGAGACGACCTGCCCAATCGACCGCGCGGAGCTCTTGGCCCGCTTCCATGCGCGCGAGGACGGCCAGTTGCTGTCTGGCGCCGCAGCCTTCGCGGCGATGTGGCGGGCGATCCCCGTCTTGCGGCCATTCGGGCTGCTGGCCCGCGCTCCGTGGGCATTGAGGATCCTCGAAGCGCTCTACGTCCGCTTCCTACGGGTGCGACCCAGACTGCAAGCGCTGGTCGCCCGCCGCCATCCGTAGCTATTCCGCCGGCTCCATCGGCGTGGGATCGCCATCGTGCGAGATCAGCACCGCCAGCCAGCGCAAATCCTCGTACTGGGCCAGGGCGTACATCAGCGCCAGCGTCAGCGGGATGGCGAGAAACGCGCCGGGGACGCCCCAGATCACCGTCCACATGCCCACCGCGATCAGACTGGCCGCCGGGTCGATATTCTGGCTGTCGGCCTGCATCTTCGGCAGCACCAGATTGCCGATGATCGACGACATGATCTGGATGCCCACGAACACGATGATCGCCGGCGTCAGGCTGGGAAACTGCAGCAGCGCGAACAGGGTCGGTCCGACGCTGCCGACCAGCACGCCCAGCACCGGCAGGTAAGAGAACAGGAAGATCACCAGGCTCCAGAACAGGGCGTTCTCAAGCCCCACCGCCAGCATCACCGCCCCCGCGCCGGCCGCGATCATCAGGCCGGTGACCGACTGGACGTACATGTAGCTTTCCACGCCGGTGAAGCTGCGCTCCAGCACCATGGCCAAGCCCCGACCGCCGCGTGAGGCGACAATCTGGTCCACGCGCTTCTCGATCATCGGCTTGGAGATCAGCAGGAAGAACAGGTAGATCAGCGTCAGGCCAAGGCCCGCCGTCGCGTCCTGGACGCTGGTCAGCAACTGATCCGCCACAGGGCCCAGTTCGACCTTCTGGGTCAGGGCCTCAAGGCTGAGGGTTCCGCCGCCCGGCGGATGGATCAGGGCCAGCAACTGATCGATGCGCGCCAGCATCGCCGGTATCCGCTCGACAATCTGGGACGCCCCCTCAATCACCACCGCCATGCTGAAGACGATGACCGCCCCGACGATCACCGCCGTGACAGCGAACACCATCCAGGGCCGCGCCTTGGGCATCAGGCGCACCACCCGATCGCTCAACGACATAATCAAAATCGCCAGCACCAGCGCCAGGGCGAACGGCCACAGCACGGTGCGGAACACGTAGAGCAGCCCCGCCGCCACGGCGAAGTTCACCAGGAACGATGCGCCCGTCTTGCTCATTTGGCCCCGCGCGAAAATCCAGGACAAACCCGTCCTGAGCGGGGCCTAGCATTTCCCAAAGGGAAAGCGCTACCGCCAGGCGTAGTTGAAGCTGACGCTGATCCGCTGCTCGTCGGCCTGGTTGGGCGTGACCTCGTGGCGCAGCCAGCTTTCCCACATCAGGATCGCGCCGGGCGACGGCTGGACATAGACGAACGGCTGCAGGCCCTCGGGCGCGTCGGCCTCGCGGGTCGGGGCGGCCATCATCATCGGCAGACGCGGATCCTCGAACTTGATGGCCGAGGCGCCTGGCGGGATGGTCACATAGACCGTGCCGGAGATGACGCTGTGCGGGTGGATATGGCCGGTGTGCTGGCCGCCCGGCTCCAGGATGTTGATCCAGAAGCTGTCCATGACCAGCTTGCCGGCGCCTAGATCAAAGCAAAGGGTCTTGGCGAAGGCGGCCGCGTGCTTGTCGAGCTTCTTCTTCAGCTCGGCGAACAGGCTGTCGCGCAGCGGCAGGTCGTTCAGCGAGGCGTAGGAGGTGTAGCCCAGATACCCCTTGTTGTAGGCCCAGGCCTGCCCGGCCTCGTCCTCCTCGGCGATGGCGACGCAGGCATCGTGCAGGTCGTCGATGAAGGCGTCAAAGCCCTTCTCGCCGGCCAGGGAGGCTTCATAGAGCGGGGTGACGAAGAGGCTGCGTGGGGTCATGGCGGCGTCATAGCGCCCGCAGGCGTTGACGACAAATCACGGATGGAACATCATGAGAACATGGCTGACGGTGACCTCATCCTGAAAATCGATCCGGAACTCGCCGAGCGCCTGAGGGCTCGCGCCGAGGCCGCGGGCCAGAGCGTGGAGGCGTATGCGCGAGACGTCCTCGGGCGCGACGCCGAGCAATCGGGCCTAGCGGAGCGAGAACCGCGTTGGGACGGCCCCTTGGCACGCCCTCCTGAAGACGACCTCGACCAGGATTCTGAAGCCTATGCCGAGTACCTCGACCGGATTTGCGATGAAGCCGAGCGGACCGGTGGCGTGCCTTTCGAGGTCTTCCGAGAACGTCTCCGCAATCTCGGCCAGCGCCGCTGATCCATGTATCGGGTCGTCGTCACCCCGGCGGCCATGGCCGATGTCGACTATATGGAGGACTGGCTGCTAGCACGGCGCGCGCACTACGCGCTCGACCTCAGTGACGCCCTCGGCGCCGCCGTGGACCGGCTCGTCGACCATCCCCAGCGCGCACCGATGAGCCGCGATGGCCGCTATCGCGAACTCTACGTCACCTTTCACTCGAACCGGTACGTGATCCAGTACCGCGTGCGCGGCGACCGCGTGACGATCGCGCGCATCCGACACAGCCTGGAACATCGCTGAACGCCCCGGACTCGCCTATATCTGCCTCCGTGACCGACATCCCCTCCGCCTCCGACACCGAAGCCCCCCGCCAGCCGACACCTCTTTGGGGCGCCGCCCTGATCAAGGACGAGGTCACGCGCCTGCCCGACACGCCGGGCGTCTATCGCATGATCGGCGAGGGCGACGAGGTCCTGTATGTCGGCAAGGCCAAGAGCCTGAAGAAGCGCGTCGTCCAGTACGCCCAGGGCCGCTTCCACACCAACCGCATCGCCCACATGGTCGACGCGACGCGGGCCATGGAGTTCGTCACCACCCGCACCGAAGCCGACGCCCTGCTGCTCGAGATCAACCTGATCAAGCAGCTCAAGCCCCGCTTCAACGTGCTGCTGCGCGACGACAAGAGCTTTCCCGAGATCGTCATCCGCCGCGACCACGACGCCCCGCAACTGCGCAAGCACCGCGGGGCCCACACCATCAAGGGTGACTATTTCGGGCCGTTCGCCAGCGCCTGGGCGGTGAACCGCACGCTGAACACCCTGCAGAAGGCCTTCCTGCTGCGCTCGTGCAGCGACAGCGTCTACGAGACGCGCGACCGGCCGTGCATGCTGCACCAGATCAAGCGCTGCGCCGCCCCCTGCACCGGCCTGATCGGCAAGGACGACTACCAAGCGCTGGTCGACCAGGCCGAGGCCTTCCTGCGGGGCAAATCCCGCGCGGTCATGGCCAGCATGGCCAAGCAGATGGAAGAGGCCGCCGAGGATCTGGAGTTCGAACGCGCCGCCCGCCTGCGCGACCGCATCCGCGCCCTCTCGGCCGTGGCCCAGGAGACCCAGATCAATCCCGAGACCGTGGAGGAGGCCGACGTCGTGGCCCTGCACGTCGAGGGCGGCCAGGCCTGCGTGCAGGTATTCTTCTTCCGCGCCGGCCAGAACTGGGGCAACCGCGCCTACTTCCCGCGCGTCACCGGCAACGCCGACGAGTCCGAGGACGAGACCACAACCGAGGAGCAGCGGATCCTCACGGCGTTCCTGGGCCAGTTCTACGACGACAAGCCGATCCCGCGCCTGATCCTGGCCAATGTCCAACCGGCCGAGAGCGAACTCTTGTCCGAGGCCTTCGCCCTGAAGAGCGGCCGCAAGGTCGAGATCAGCGTCCCTAAGCGCGGCGAGAAGGCCGACCTCGTCCAGCACGCCCTGACCAACGCCAAGGAAGCCCTGGGCCGCAAGATGGCCGAGGGCTCGGCCCAGACCAAGCTGCTCGCCGGGGTGGCTGAGGCCTTCAAGCTGGACGCCCCGCCGGAGCGGATCGAGGTCTACGACAACAGCCACATCCAGGGCACGAACGCCGTCGGCGGCATGATCGTGGCGGGCCCGGAAGGCTTCATGAAGGGCCAGTACCGCAAGTTCAACATCAAGAGCACCGAGCTCACGCCCGGCGACGACTACGGCATGATGAAGGAGGTGCTGCGCCGCCGCTTCGCGCGCCTCGTGAAGGAAGAGGAAGAGGGCGACGACGCCAATCGGCCAGACCTTGTGCTGGTCGACGGCGGCAAGGGCCAGCTGGACGCGGCGCTGGAGATCATGGCCGACCTCGGGGTCGACGACATCGCCGTCGTCGGCGTCGCCAAGGGGCCAGACCGCGACGCCGGGCTGGAGCGGTTCTTCATCCCCGGCCAGACGCCGTTCATGCTCGAGCCCAAGTCGCCGGTTCTCTACTACCTGCAGCGGCTGCGCGACGAAGCCCACCGCTTTGCCATCGGCGCCCACCGCACCCGCCGCAGCATGGATCTGAAGAAGAACCCGCTCGATGAGATCGAGGGTGTGGGTCCCGGCCGCAAGAAGGCCCTGCTGCACGCCTTCGGCTCGGCCAAGGGCGTCAGCCGCGCCAGCGTCGAGGACCTGGTCAAGGTCGACGGCGTCAGCCAGGCCCTGGCCGAGCGGATCTTCGGGTTTTTCCGGAAGGGGTAGTCGCGCTTACAGCCCTCACCTTCCCCGTGTCATCCCGGCCGCAGCGCGCAGCGCGGAGAGCCGGGACCCAGGGGCGGCGCACGGCGTTTCGTCACCCCTGGGTCCCGGATCGCCCCTCCGGGCCGTCCGGGATGACATGGATTTTACGCCGCCACCGTCGCCGCCGCCTTCATGCGCCGGAACGCCGCGTTCAGGTCGGCCAGGGCGTAAGCGAAGGGCGTGCCGTTGCGGAGCGCCCGCTGGGCCTCGACATGGGCGCCGCGATTGGCCAGCTCGGCCACCTCAGCGGCGCGCAGGTGGAAGTCGCGATGCGCCTCCAAGAGACCCAGGAACGCATGGTTCCCCGCCCAGCGCCGCGAGCCCTCGCCGTGCAGCCAGCATCCGGTGGGGCAAAGACGGTCGGACTTCAGTTCGCGGACGTCGAACGTCCGCTGCTCGGCAATGGCCGCGCCAAGCGTCTCTCGGATCTGCGTGTGTTGGTGTGCGTGCTCAAGGAAATCCATTGCCAAACCTTTCGGTTCAAACATGGGGCGATATGTCGCGTAACTTGGTTTCCGAACCGTTTCCGCCCCCGCCCTCCATCCACAGCTTGAGGCGGTTTTCCCCGGTTTGGACGTGGCGAGGGGGGCGGACAAGGTTAGCTTCGCTTGGTTCGCATCCGAGCCTGATCGGATTATCCAGCGGCACAGCTTTCCGACGGCCTAGCACAAGCTCTCGGCGCTGCTCACCTAGTCCATGAGGTCCGCTTGCTGATTGGCGTGAGCGCCCCCTATCAACATGCAACCGCCCTCGGTCTCGTGGCTGCGTTTGAAGCTGAAATCCCGCGACTGAAGGGCGCTGAGGACTGTGGCGGCTTAACCATAACAGCGTTCTCTCGGGAACCTCCCCCGCTCCTGCTCGTTGTAGAGCTCGAGATTGTGTCGAGGAGGCCAAGATGGACCAGCAGACCCAGAAGCTTTTTGAGCGTGACCTGGTCGCTCTGATCCCGCACCTGCGCGCTTTCGCCCGCTCGCTGTGCGGCAATCCCGCGATGGCCGACGATCTGGCGCAGGAGGCGGTGGCCAAAGCCTGGGCCAGCCGCAAGAGCTTCACCATGGGCACAAACATGAAGGCCTGGACCTTCATGATCCTGCGCAACCAGTTCTATTCCGACAAGCGCCGCAGCTGGCGCTCGGTGGCGCTGGACCAGGAAATGGCCGAGCGCACCCTGGTGGCCAACACCAATTTCGACGGCGCGATCGCCCTGGACGACCTGCGCCAGGCGATGCTGATGCTGCCCGAGAACCAGCGCGAGGCGCTGATCCTGATCGGCGCCGGCGGCTTCTCTTACGAAGAGGCGGCCGAGATGATCGGCGTCGCCGTCGGCACGGTGAAGAGCCGCGTCAGCCGCGCCCGCGCAGAGCTGGTCAACCTGTTCGAGAGCGGCGACTATGTCCGCGACGGCAAGCCCGCCGGCGAAGCCATGGCCTCGATGCTGCGCACGCTGGAACTGCTGGCGGCTTAGGGCTTAAGCGCGCCCTCTTACAATTCCCGTGTCATCCCGGGCGGCGAAGCCGACCCGGGACCCAGGGGCGGCGGGCACTGAGTCTCGTCACCCCCTGGGTCCCGGATAAGCGCTGCGCGCTTTCCGGGATGACACGACTTTTGTGTCTCTACAGCCCCGCACACATCCCGCAGAACGCCGCGATATCCGCCTCGTCGTGGTACACTGACAGCCCCACCCGCAGCACGTCGTCACGCACGTCGACCACCACGCCCTTGTCGGCCAGCGCGTGCTTCCAGGCGTTGGCGCTGGCGTGGCGCAGGGCCAGGAACCGGGCCTGCGGGCCGTTGCCCGGCGGGTTCAGCACCACCGCTTCGCGCAAAGGCCCCGCCTCACCCGCCACGATCTTCTCCAGCAGACTCACTTGCAGCGCTCGGGCATGGTCAGCGACGGACGCCGTGGTCAGGCCCTCGGCCTCCAGCATCCGCCCCGCAGCGACAAAGCGATAGAGTCCCGAGGGATCAAAGGTCGCGCCCATGAAGCGTCCGGCGTCGGTCACGTAGCCGACCCCGCCGGGCGGGCCTTCCAGATCACCGAACTCGGCGTACCAGCCGGTCAGCACCGGGCGCGGGCCAAAGCCGGGCGGCGCGTGAAGGAACGCTGCGCCCTCCCCCGCCATGGCGTACTTGTAGCCGCCCGAGACGTAGAACACCCGATCGGCCAAGGCCGAGAGATCGGTGGGGACGGCGCGAAAGCCGTGATAGCCGTCGACCACCACCCACGGCCCCTGGGGGCGCGAAACATCGGCCAGCTCCCAAACGCGCCCGAAGACGAAACCGGTCTTGAAGAACACATGGCTGACGAAGATCAGGTCGTGGTCGCCCGTCCGCGCGGCGGCCAGGAACCGTTCAGCGAAGTCGGGCCCCTCGGCGTCGATGAGGGTCAGGGTGATCTCGCCGGACTCGACCCAGCGCTGGGCCTGGCGACGGAACGAGTGGAACTCGCCGTTGGTTGACAGCACCCGCAATGGCCGCGGTCGGTCGATCGCCGAGACCAGGGTCGCCAGCAACAGATGGGTGTTAGGCGCGAAGACCACGGTGTCGGAAGATGGCAGGTTCAGCTCGCGCGCCACCAGCCCCTGCGCGGCTGGGTAGACCTGGCCCAGGGCCTTGTCCCACTTGTGGTCGGCGAGGACTGCGGCGTCCTCCCAGGCCTCGACCTGGGCGGCCAGCGTCACGTCCGGCCACAGGTGGTGGCTGTGGGCGGCCATGTGCAGGCGCCCCGGGGCGGCGGACAGGGCGCGCGAGAACAGGTCCTTGCGCGCGGCCATTACAGCTTGGTCCTCAGCGACCAAAGCTCGGGGAAGGCGCGGCGGCGCAGGGTGCTGGCCAGATAGCCGACCCCGTCGGTGCCGCCGGTGCCCGGGCGCCCGCCGATGATCCGCTCGACGGTCAGCACGTGCTTGTGGCGCCAGGTGACCAGGGCGTCGTCCAGATCGACCAGCTTCTCGGCCAATTGATAGAGCTCCCAATAGCGCTGCGGGTCGCGATAGACCTCCAGCCACGCGGCCTCGACCTCGGGAGAGGGAACATAGGTCTGGCTGAAGTCGCGGTGCAAGGCGGCGTCCGGCACGGCCAGGCCGTGGCGCGGCAGCTGGGCGATGGCCACGTCGTACAGGCTGGGCGACTCCAGGGCCGCCTTGAGCATGGCCAAGGCCTCGGGTCGCTCGGTGTGGAACTTCAGGAAGCTCTGGTCCTTCAGGCCGAGCAAGTACTCCAGCGCCCGGAACTGGTGCGACTGAAAGCCAGAGCTCGTTCCCAGATCATCGCGGAAGCTGAGGTAGTCGGCGGGCGTCATGGTGGCCAGCACGTCCCAGGACAGGGTCATCACCGTCTGGATCCGCGAGACTCGCGCCAGGGCCTTATAGGCCGGTTCGACGTCGCCGCCGGCGATCAACTTCATGGCCAGGGCGACCTCGTGGAGGATCTCCTTGAGCCACAGCTCCTTGGTCTGGTGGATGACGATGAACAAGAGTTCGTCGTGCCGGTCGCTCAGCGGCTTCTGAGCCGAGAGCAGTTCGTCGAGCGCGAGGTATCGCGCGTAGGTCATGTCTTGCGCCATGGAGCGACCTTAAGCGGCGTTCGGACGGACATTGTTCTGGTTTGCGCGCCGAGCGTCGAGCCGAGTAAAACATCGTTCTGACTTTCTGGAGAACAGCAGAACGATGGCCGCTCTCAGCCGCATGGACCTCTCCATCCTCCGCATCCTGGAGGCCGACGCCCGTATCTCGTTCGCCGCCCTGGCCGAGCGGGTGGGGCTGTCGAAGTCCCCGTGCTGGTCCCGCGTGCAGGCGCTGGAGAAGCAAGGCGTCATCGCCGGCTACCACGCCCGTCTCGACGCCAAGGCCTTGGGCAAGGGGCTGACGGTCTACGCGCTGGCCACCGTGGAGTTCGCCCGCTACGAAGCCTTCGAGGCGGCGGTCACGCGTCATCCGGCCATCACTGACTGCTACTCCACGGCCGGGGCGGGCGACTACCTGCTGCGCATCGTCGCGGCCGACGTCGAGGACCTCGACCAGCTGCTGCGCAAGGAGCTGAGCCAGATGCCGGGCGTGCAGCGCTACACCACCACCGTCTGCATGAAGGCGATCAAGGAAGGCGGGATGGTGACGGCGGGGCTGTGAGCGCGCGTGCGGCAGCGTGCCGCAGCCGAAAACGGCGAAGTAAGACCCTGTTAAACCTAATCTTTTACCTCAAACAAGCGCGCCGTCGCGACACTGGCCGCC
Organism: Caulobacter sp. FWC26; assembly: GCF_002742645.2. Lineage (NCBI taxonomy): Bacteria > Pseudomonadati > Pseudomonadota > Alphaproteobacteria > Caulobacterales > Caulobacteraceae > Caulobacter > Caulobacter sp. FWC26. The sequence continues at coordinate 1,154,289 of NZ_CP033875.1, read as the reverse complement.
TAGAGGACCCAGAAGGGGTCTGGAGGCGAACCACAATGAACAGCCGTAACCTCCTCGTCGCGTATAGCGTTCTGGGCCTCTCTCTGGCAGGCGCCGCGAGCCCCGCCCTGGCCGGTGACGCTCTGACCCTGAAGCTCGACTACGCGGCCGACGTGGCCGGCGTCGTGCGGGGCGGTACGACCCACAAGGCCCGGGTGCTCGACAACCTCAAGCTCTCCGCAGACCTGGACCTGGAGTCGGCCATGGGCTGGTCCGGCGCCACGCTTCACGTGTCGGCCCTGAACAATTCGGGCGCCATGCCCAACGACGACGCCGGCACGCTGCAGGGCGTCAACAATATCGAAGTCAGCCAGCAGCGCGCGCGCCTGTTCGAGGCCTTTGTCGAGCAGAGCTTCGCCGGCGGCCGGGGCTCAGCCCTGGTGGGCCTCTACGACGTCAACAGCGAGTTCTACGCCAATGAGAGCGCCGCCTGCTGATCGCGCCCGCCTTCGGGATCGGCTCGGAACTGGCGGCGACGGGCCCGAACGGTCCCTCGATCTTCCCGTCCACCGCCCTCTCGGCGCGCCTGCGCTGGACCACGGAAAGCGGCGGCTATGTGCAAGGCGCGGTGATCAACGCTCGCGCCGGCGTGCCCGGCGATCCGGGCGGCCCTGACTTCAGCTTCGACGACGGCATGCTGGCGATCGGCGAGGCCGGCTGGAGCGGCGCCGGCAAGGTGGCCGTCGGCGGTTGGGCCTATTCCAAGCGCCAGGACGACTGGCGCGACGTCACCGCCGCCGGCGACCCGGTCCAACGCCGCGCCTATGGCGCCTATGTCCTGGCGGAGCGGCGGATCAAGGGCGGCGAGGACGAGCCGGGCCGGATCACGGCGTTCGCGCGCGCCGGGATCTCCGACGGGGTCACCAGCCCCTTCCGGGGCGGCTGGCAAGCCGGGCTGCTGATTGAACAGCCCGTGGCGAGCCGACCGGCCAGCCAGGCCTCGTTCGGGATCAATCAGGCCTACCTCTCGCATCGCGAGCGCGCCAACGCGCGCGACGCGGGCATGAACCCCGGCCACACTGAAACCGCGCTGGAAGCCACCTACGCCGACAGCTTTGGTCCGGTCACGCTGCAACCCGACCTGCAGTACGTGCTCCGCCCCTCGGGGAACCGCGACGCGCGCCACGCGATCGTGGCGACTCTGCGCGTGAGGATCGGCTTCTAGCCCTCACCTCTTCCCCCTGGGCGCGCAACGCGGCTAAACCAGCATCATGGTTGAAGCCGCCGCGTCCGCCCTGCCCGTCGTCGCCCCGCGTTCGCGCGTCGGCAAGAGGCTGTCGATCATCGCGCCCTGCTACAACGAGCAGGCAGTGCTGGATCTCTTCTTTGAGCAAATCGACGCCGAGCTGGCCAAGCTGGGCGTCGACTACGAGATCGTCTGCGTCAACGACGGCAGCCGCGACAACACCCTGGCGGTGCTGCTCAAGCACCACCAGCGCGACCCGCGCATCAAGATCATCAACCTGGCCCGCAACTTCGGCAAGGAGACCGCCCTGTCGGCGGGGTTGGACGCCGCGTGTGGCGACATGGTGGTGCCGATCGACTGCGACCTGCAGGATCCACCCGAACTCATCGGCCAGTTCATCGACGCCTGGGAGGCCGGCGCCGACGTGGCCTATGGCGTGCGGATCGACCGGACGTCCGATGGTTTCCTCAAACGCGCCACGGCCCAGGGCTTCTACCGCGCCTTCAACAGGCTGTCCGACGTCGACCTGCCCTACAACGCCGGAGACTATCGATTGATGGACCGGCGCGTGGTCGAGGTGCTCAAGCAACTGCCCGAACGCAACCGGTTCATGAAGGGCCTGTTCGCCTGGGTGGGCTTCAAGCAGACGGCCGTGCCCTATGTGCGCCCCGAGCGCGCCGCCGGGACCAGCTCCTTCCGCTACTGGAAACTGTGGAACTTCGCCCTGGACGGCATCACCTCGTTCAGCAGCGCGCCGATCCGGATCTGGAGCTATGTGGGCCTGATCGCCGGGGTGCTGGCCTGCGGCATGGCGGGTCTGATCGTCGTGCGAACCCTGCTGTTTGGCCGCGACGTGCCCGGCTACCCCTCGTTGATGGTGGTGATCCTGCTGAGCTTTGGCCTGCAGATGCTGGCCATCGGATCGCTAGGCGAATACGTCGCCCGCATCTATCAAGAGGTGAAGAACCGACCGCTCTACGTGGTGATGGACCGCTACGGGTTCGACGCGTGAGCCTGGCGGCCCTGCTGACCCCCGCGCGGCGGGACTTCCTGCTGTCGGCGCTGCGTTATGGCGTGGCGGGCGTCTTCAATACCCTGGTCGGCTTCTCGATCATCCTGGCCCTGGACCTGGGCCTGCGCCTGGACCCGCATCTGGCCAACGCCATCGGCTACGCGATCGGGATCTGCGTCAGCTTCGTCCTGAGCAAGCTCTTCGTCTTCAAGGCCCGCAAGACCGCGCGCTCGGCGCCGGCACGCTATGTCGTCGCCGTGGCCGCCGCCTTCGCCCTGAACCAGGGCGTGCTGACCCTGGCCAAGCTGGTGCTGCCGACCGGACCGCTATGGAGCGTGGCGGCCCAGGGGTCGGCGGCGGTGAGCTACACCGCCGCCCTGTTCCTGCTGAGCCACTTCTGGGTCTTCGCCCACGCCCCGAGCGCTGGCGAGAAAGCCTGAGCCGAGCTTAGGGCTGGCCCGCGCCGACGATCCGCATCGCCTCCAGACCCGCGCCCAGCATCCGGGTGTCCTCGCCCAGTCCCAGCGACTTGGGCGTCGCCGCGTCGGGACTTTCGATCGTGACGAGCAGGGTCGGGCCCTTCAGCGCCTCGGGCGACAGCGGCACGACGAAGCCGTGATTGACCGCCTTCTGGCGATCGAACACGAAGCGCTCCTGCGCGCCGCCCGGGACCGAGACGATCACCGTGCGCTTGGAGTCCGGCAGAGGCAGGAAGGCGAAGGTCGCAACCTCCAACACCGGCGACTTCAGGCTCCGCTGCCAGTCGGCGATCGGGACCTCGACCGTCGAGCGCTTGCCGTCCGCCCAGACGCCGCCGATCTCGGGCACGGACCACCCCTCGCGCAGATACGGCACGCCCGAGGCGCCTTGCTTGAACCGCAGGGACGGCGGCTCCAGGCACGGACCGGCCACCACGACCACCAGGCCGAGCGGCGCGCCCGAGCGGCAGCCGGGCTTGTCATAGGCGTCGCCGGCCAGGGTGACGATGTAGGGCACGTCGCCGGCGCGGTCGGGTCGGCCGTCCTGCATCAGGCTCAGGACATTGGCGCCGTGGGCCGACTGCAGCATGGCGATCGTGCCCATATAGGTCACGATCGGCGTCGGAAACTCAGCCGAGAACATCGCCGCGTCGCCGTGCAGGCCGCGGGTGACACGGACCTGACGGATGTCCTCCATGATCGCGTTGACGCGCGGCACGTCCATCACGCTCGGACGGACATAGAGCGCCAGCATCACCGCGATCTGGGCGATGACGGCCAGAGCCACGCCCGCCCGGAGCCGGCGGTCGCCCAAGGTCTCTTCCGCCGAGACGCCCCGGACGCCCAGCACCGTCAAGCCCCACAGCGGGACCACGAAGGCCAGCATCGAGAACACCCCGAAACTGTGCTTCAGCACCGCATAGGGCGAGCCGTCGCCGGTGAGCTTCAGCACCGCGTACTGCGCCAGCATGGCCGCACCGCAGGCTGCGCCCAGCGCGGCGAACATCAGGGCCGAGGTGTCGGCCGCCTCATGCTCGGGATCGTCCACCGGACGCAGCAGATGGACCAGCAGAACCCAGGCCGACAGGGCCAGCAGCAGCGCCGAGACGCCCGCCAGGGCCTCCAGCGACAGGTTGACGCCGAGGTTCACGCTGCCGTTGTTGCCGGCGATGAACTTCATCTTGCTGAAGAACGGGTTCAGCACGATCGCGGCCGGAATGGCGATCAAGCCCGTCAGGCCGATCGGCTCGAACTTGCGGGTCCGCAGGATCTCACGCAGCCAGGTCACGCCCAGCATGGCCATCAAGGCCCCGGCCAGTTGCAGGGTCGGCACCAGGTGGAAGCAGCCGCAGAAGGCGACGGCCGCCACCGCGAACAGCACGAAATCGCGTCGCGAACGCCGTAGCAGCACCACCGCGATGGTCAGGGCGATCAGGTTGACGCCCTCGCCCACGATCTGTGGGAAGAAGAAGTTGTCGATCAACTCGCCGCCGAACGCGCCGCGCGTGATCTTGATGTTGACCAGGCTGAGCACCAGCGCCAGGACCAGGAAGGTCAGCGACACCCGCCGCGCCTGCTCGAACAGGCAGATCCAGGCCACCGCCGCCGAGAGCACGCCGGCCATCAGCAGCGCGTTCAGATGCTGCCAGCCGAGGGTCGCGAACAGGCCCGCGAAACGGTGGCTGAGCTTGGGGTAGTAGGCCATCTCGGCCATCCACTCGTGCCCCTGCAGCGGGATGATGAACGCATGGCGCACCACCTCCATGACCTGCAGGTGATAAGAGCTGTCGACCGAAAGCGACAGCATGCGGTTGGCCGACAGCGCCGCCGCCAGCACCAGGCACCACAGCGCCGCCGCGCCGATCCACAGCCAAGCTTTCTTGTTCAACACGCCCCGCCCCCATACGGCTCCATCGCGCTCGCGCGGAAGGAGTACTAGCAAGCCCTTGCGAGCCGACAAAACCCTCGTTTGCCAGGCGGGATCAAGGCGGCCCGGCCACCTCCCCCGGTTTCAGCGCGCGAAGGCCATGCACGCCGCCCAGATCCCGTCCGCAGGCGACGCCTCGCCCGAACATGTAGCAGTCCGACCGCGCCGCCACGAGGTTCAGGAAGCCGCCCTGAGCCCGCTCGTTGCGCAGGACCACGGTGACGCGGCGGTCGCCGGGCGCGGCGTCGACCGACAGCTCGGGACGCGGCTGGTCGCAGGGTGGATCGTTGTTGCGCGCCGTGGCGAAGGTGTTGGTGGTCCCACCGCCGCGTACGATCGCCAGATTCATCTGGCGGATCACCCTCAGGTCCCGCTGCGACGGACTGCAGAAATAGGCCGGAGCGAACGTCCACGGCCGTCCCACCATGGTCTTGCTGCTGGTCAGGGCCAGGGGATAGGCCGCCCAGTCCGGCTTGGCGAAGACCTCACGCACCGCCAGTCGCAGGTTGCTGGTGTCGACCACCTGCAAGGCGAGGGCGGCGACAAGGCCGGCGAGGGCCGCCTTGCGCGGCAGCTTGGCCGTCCAGGTGACGGCCAGGGCCAGCAGCAGATAGCCCACCAGCCAGAAGAAGCGGCCGTGGGCCCGGAACCCGCCGATGGTTTCGGCCAAGTCGCCGCTCGGCTTGGGAAGCGTGTAGATCGGGGACTTGAAGAGGTAGGCGCTCCAGCCCACCGCCCATAAAAACAGCGCCAGCATCGCCAGGATCAGAGGCGTCCATCGCGCCAGGAACACCTGGCTGACGCCGCGCCGGCGGATCGCGCCCACAGCTTCCGCCAGAGCCATGGCCAGGATCAGCGCCAGCGCTCCGGCGCCCAGATAGTTGAAACCCTCAAACGCCTGACCGCCCGTGGCGTCGAGCGCGCCCTGGAACCATTCGCCCGTCCACGCCTGACCAAACAGCCGCGAGGCCTGCGGCCAGATCGGCCCGACCAAGTTCATCGAGTAGAAGCCCAGGGCCGCCGCCCCGCCGGTCATGCCCAGGCCCTGGTCGTAGCCCAGCACCTTGGTGGCGATCCACACCGCCCAGCCGGCCAGCCCGCCGGCGATCACGGCGTTCCAGACGCCGTCCGGCCGACGCTGGGTGATCTCCGAAAGCCCCGCCGCGCCCAGACAGGCGGCGATTGGAACCAGATGATAGGCGTGGACGCCCGTGGCCAGAAAAGCCAGCCCTGCAAAGGCGAGAGCGCGACGCCAGGTCAGTCCCTCGCGGATCGACCGAATGGCCAGGGTCAGGCTCAGGATCAGGATCCAGTGACCCGACAGGGCGATGTGGCCGAACTGCCGCTCGATCCAGGCCGGAACCACCAGCGACAGCAGGCCGCCCAGTAGCAGGGTCCAGCGATCACGCACGCCCAGCGCCCTGAGCAACGCGATCATGCTCCAGACCTGCAGCGGATAGGACAGGAACAGGAACAGGCCCATCGGATTGAGCCAGCGCGATAGGCCCGTCGCCTTCAGGGCGATCGACAGCCAGGGCAGGCTGTCGGTGAACACGATCGAGATCGGCTTGTCGTGCAGACCCGTCACCGTGGTCACCGGCCAATGCCACGGCTGGCGGACAAAGGCCTCCCACGCCGCCGTCATCGCCGCCATGTCGCCCTTCGGCAGCGCCCAGAATCGCGCCCGATTCAGCGGGATGTCGAAGCCGAACATGAAGCCGCAGAGCAGAACAGGGATCACCGTCGCGGCGACGGCGAACAGGACGCGGTCTCGGTCGAAGGCCTTCGTGATTCTCATGCGCCCCCCAAGTGATGCGCGCCTGCATAGCATCGAACCGGCGACTCGCGCAGCGTGCGGCACAAGGGCCGAAACAGCCTCTAGCCCGACGCACCGCCCGACCGCACAATGTGATCGGGAGGCGCGACCATGACCAACTTCATCCAGGTGACGCCATTCCTGCATGTCCGGGACCTGGAGGCGGCCCTGACCTTCTTCGTCGACCTCTTGGGGTTCGATGTCCCCTACCGCCAACCCGGCTATGCCTATGTTCATCGCGAGACGGTGGGTTTCCGGCTGCTGCAAGCCGAGGAGGACAGCCTCGCCCCCAAGGGCGCAGGTGGCTTCGCCTACTACATCGACGTGCGGGACGTGGACGCCGTCGTCGCCGAACTGAAACCGCGCCTCGCCGCCCTGCCGCCTGAGGACGTTCACGGGCCGGTCGACCAGGGCTATGGCCAGCGCGAGTTCATGGTCCGCGCGCCGGACGGCGGGCTGCTGGTCTTCGGCCAGGCGATCGCGAGATAATTACGCCCGTAATTAGTTTAGACTTGTAAAATCTGAAAGCACCGCCACTCTCCCCTCCGAGGGAGAGGTACAGGTCATGGCCATTTCAGATTTTGGCGCCCGACGCACGCGCGCTTCGGCGGCGGCGCTGCTCATGTCGACGATCGCCGTGTTCGGCGCGCTGGGCGCGATGGGCGCGATGGTGCTCACCGGCGTCGACCTCGCGAAGTTCGAGCGTGAGAACGCCGACCTGCCGCCGCCCTCCCCGGCGCAAGCCGCGCGCTACGCGCCGCTGGCCCGAACCAACTGGCGGATCATCCACGCCAATCTCGAAGCGCGCTTGCAGCAGTCCAGCCCGCTGGAACTCGGCGCGGTATGGTCCACCCGCACGGGCCGCATCTGCGGCCTCGTCAATGGCCGGGGCAGCTTCGGCGGCCTCACCGCCATGGCGCGGTTCTACACGGTGGACCAGCAGCCGGTGTTCCACCGCGACATCGACCATCTGAGCTTTCAGCACGAATGGTTCCAGTGCCGGCGTGACCCGTACGTGATGCTGCACCAGGGCACGATGGAGCCCGGCTTCTGCGGCACGGAGCTGGGCCGGCGGCGGTGTTATGCGGTGAAGAACGGGGTACGGGTGGAGTGAGCGAAAGCGCCCCCTCCACCGCTTCGCGGTCCCCCTCCCCCGTTATACGGGGGAGGATGGGTTTCCTCCTCACCCGCATGGCGGGGGAGGTGGCGCGGTGCGAAGCGCCGTGACGGAGGGGGCGCTGCCGACCTACTCCGCCGCGTAACTCTGCAGCGGACGCACGTCCAGGGCCTCGGCCGGGGCGCCGGCGATGGCCTGGGCGGCGGCCAGGGCGCCCGCCGAGGTCGTGTAGTACGGCACCTTCATCATCAGGGCCGTGCGGCGGATCTCGAAGCTGTCTTCCAGGGCCTGCTTGCCTTCGGTGGTGTTGAACACCAGCTGCACGCCGCCGTTCTTCATCACGTCGACGATGTGCGGACGGCCCTCGAGCACCTTCTTCACGTGCTCGACCTGGACCCCTTGGGCCGCCAGATAGGCTTGCGTGCCCTCGGTCGACAGCACCTTGAAGCCGGCCGCCTGCAGCAGCTTCACCGGCTCCACGATCCAGGGCTTGTCGCTTTCCTTGACCGAGACGAAAGCCGTGCCCTTGGTCGGCAGCTTCACGCCGCCGCCCAGCTGGCTCTTGGCGAAGGCGCGGGCGAAGGCCGGGCCCATGTCGGCCTCGCCGTCGCGCTTCCAATCCAGGCCCATGACTTCGCCGGTCGAGCGCATTTCCGGGCCCAGCACCGTGTCGACGCCGGCGAAGCGGGCGAACGGGAAGACCGCTTCCTTGACCGCGATGTGGTCGTAGGGAACGTCCTTGAGACCAAAGCTGGCGAGCGTCTCGCCGGCCATGATCTTGGCGGCGATGGCGGCGACGGGCTGTCCAATCGTCTTGGCGACGAACGGCACGGTGCGCGAGGCGCGCGGGTTCACTTCCAGCACATAGATGCGCGGGGCGTCGCTGTGCGGCTCCTCGATGGCGAACTGCACGTTCATCAGGCCGCGCACATTCAGCGCCAGGGCCATCTGCACCGTCTGGCGCTTCAGCTCCTCGACGGTTTCGGCCTTCAGCGAGAAGGGCGGCATCGAGCACGCCGAGTCGCCCGAGTGGACGCCGGCTTCCTCGATGTGCTCCAGCACGCCGGCCACGAACACGTCCTTGCCGTCGCACAGGGCGTCGACGTCGACTTCCGTGGCGCGGCTCAGATAGTGGTCCAGCAGGATCGGGTGCTCGAGCGATATCTCGCCGGCGCCGGCGATGTAGCGCTCCATGGCCTCGTGATCACGGATGATCTCCATGCCGCGGCCGCCCAGCACGTAGGACGGACGCATCACGAACGGGAAGCCGATCTTCTCGCCTTCCGCGCGGGCTTCGTCCCAGCTGCGGGCGATGGCGTTTTCCGGCTGGGCGATGTTGAGGCCGTTCAGCAGCTGCTGGAAGCGTTCGCGATCCTCGGCCAGGTCGATGGCGTCGGGGCTGGTGCCCAGGATCGGCACGCCGGCCTCTTCCAGGGCGTGGGCCAGCTTCAGCGGGGTCTGGCCGCCGAACTGCACGATGACGCCGGCCAGCTCGCCCTTGCTCATTTCAACGTGGAGCAGCTCCAGCACGTCCTCGGCCGTCAGCGGCTCGAAGTACAGGCGGTCGGAGGTGTCGTAGTCGGTCGAGACGGTCTCGGGGTTGCAGTTGACCATGATCGACTCCACGCCGATCTGGTCCAGCGCAAACGCCGCATGGCAGCAGCAGTAGTCGAACTCGATGCCCTGGCCGATCCGGTTGGGACCACCGCCCAGGATCACGGCCTTCTTGGCCGCCGACGGGTCGCTCTCGCACTCGGGGACCTGGCCCAGGGCGCCGAACTCGTAGGTCGAGTACATGTAGGGCGTGGAGGCCAGGAACTCGCCGGCGCAGCTGTCGATGCGCTTGAACACCGGGCGCACGTTCAGGGCCTGACGCGCGGCGCGCACGGCCTTCTCGGTCGAACCGGTCAGCTTGGCCAGACGCGCGTCCGAGAAGCCTTGCGCCTTCAACTCGCGGAAGCCTTGCGCGGTCTTCGGCAGGCCGCCGGCCTTCACCCAGCCTTCCTGGCGGACGATCTCGGCGATCTGGCGCAGGAACCAGGGCTCGTAGGAGCAGGCGGCGTTGACCTCTTCCACGGTCAGGCCGTGGCGGAAGGCCTGGGCGATGACACGCAGACGGTCGGGCGTGGGCGTGCCGAGCGCGCGGATCACCGCGGCCTTGCCGTTGTCGGGATCATCGGCGCCGTCGATCAGCACCTCGTCGAAGCCGACCAGGCCGGTCTCCAGGCCGCGCAGGGCTTTCTGGACGCTTTCCTTGAAGGTGCGGCCGATGGCCATGACCTCGCCGACCGACTTCATGGCCGTGGTCAGCAGCGGCTCCGAACCCGGATACTTCTCGAAGGCGAAGCGCGGGATCTTGGTGACGACATAGTCGATGCTGGGCTCGAACGAGGCCGGGGTCGCGCCGCCGGTGATGTCGTTCTTCAGCTCATCCAGGGTGTAGCCGACGGCCAGGCGCGCGGCGACCTTGGCGATCGGGAAGCCGGTGGCCTTCGAGGCCAGGGCGGACGAACGCGACACGCGCGGGTTCATCTCGATGACGACCATGCGGCCGTCCTTCGGATTGACGGCGAACTGCACGTTCGAGCCGCCGGTCTCCACGCCGATCTCGCGCAGCACGGCGATCGAGGCCGCGCGCATCCACTGGTATTCCTTGTCCGTCAGGGTCAGGGCCGGGGCGACGGTGATCGAGTCGCCGGTGTGGACGCCCATCGGGTCGATGTTCTCGATCGAGCAGACGATGATGCAGTTGTCCGCCTTATCGCGGACGACCTCCATCTCGTACTCCTTCCAGCCCAGGACGCTCTCTTCGACCAGCACCTCGGTGGTCGGCGAGAGGTCGAGGCCGCGCTCGACGATCTCTTTGAATTCCTCGACATTGTAGGCGATGCCGCCGCCGGTGCCGGCCAGGGTGAAGGACGGGCGGATGATCGCCGGCAGGCCGACGAACTCCAGGCCTTCCATGGCCTCTTCCAGCGTGTGGCAGGCGCGCGAGCGGGGCGATTCCAGGCCCAGCTTGTCCATGGCGTCGCGGAACTTCTGGCGGTCCTCGGCCTTGTCGATGACCTCGGCCTTGGCGCCGATCATCTCGACGCCGAACTTGGCCAGCACGCCCTGCTCTTCCAGGGCCAGCGCGGTGTTCAAAGCCGTCTGGCCGCCCATGGTCGGCAAGAGCGCGTCGGGGCGCTCCTTCTCGATGATCTTGGCGACCATCTCCGGGGTGATCGGCTCGATATAGGTCGCGTCGGCCACGTCCGGATCGGTCATGATCGTGGCGGGGTTCGAGTTGACCAGGATGATCCGGTAGCCCTCGGCGCGCAGCGCCTTACAGGCCTGGACGCCCGAATAGTCGAACTCGCAGGCCTGACCGATGACGATCGGCCCCGCGCCGATGATCAGGATCGAGGAGATGTCTGTTCTCTTGGGCATGGCTAACTCGCGCAAAGACACGGTCGCGCACATCCGCGCGCCCGCTGTCGACCATCTTGCAGGTTAAGGCGCCCGTGTAGAGACGGAGTCGGTTTGGCGCAACCCCGCATCTTGACGCGCGGTTAACACCCGCCCGACCGAACAGTGTTCACGCGGCTTAGCGGCCCCCGCAGCCTCGGATCAAGACGCGCGATCGGCGGACTTGGCCTCGCTCGTCGGGTCGGTCGGCTTGACCCAGGCCGCGCCGGACTTGCCGAGGTCGTAGCCCAGCTTGAACAGCGCCCGCCGGCCTTCCGACGCGAAATCCAGGCCCGAGAAGTCGCCCTTGGCGTCATCGGGGATGGCGGTGTAGCGAAACACCCCGCCGTTGCGCCGCGTGAAAGCGGCGTTGGCGGTGAGGTGGGTACGCATCTGGGCCTTGTTCATGGCGATCCAGGAGCGGCCCACGATCGACAGGGCGTCGCCCTTGGTGAAGCCGAAGCCGCCGTCGATCTGGCCGTTGACGATCACCGACACCTCGCCGGGCCCGCTCTGGTCCTGGCCGGGCAGGATTGACAGCAACAGGGTCTCGGGCGCGACGAAGAACGGCGTGGTGACGCTGCCGTCGACATGCATCTCCGAGAGCGTGCGATTGGGCCCTTCCACCTCGATCAGGCTGGGCGGGAAGACGCCCGGAATGCTGGCTGACGCGACCAGCACCTCGCGGAACAGCCGCAGGGCCGCCGCGTCGCCGCGCGAGGCGATCGCGCCCATGTCCCAGATCATCGCCTGTTCGGTGTCGAGGTTTGTGGTGGCGATCATCAAGCGCCTGCCCTTGGCGTGCTCGATGGCCACCGCATAGAGCAGCGGCGGGTCGACATACTTGGCCACGAGGTCACGCAGGGCGTTGTTGCGGAAGATGCTGGCCGTGAAGAACAGGTCCAGGCCCCGCCTCTCCAGAATTCGGTCCGCCGCTTCGCTGGTGTAGGCTTCGGTCAGGCGGCGATCCCAATCCTTGCCCAGAAAGGCGAAAGGCGCGGTCAGAGCGCCAGTGGAGACGCCGGTGACGATATCGAAGTCGGGGCGGTTCCCCGCCTCCGTCCAGCCCACCAGAATCCCGGCCCCATAGGCGCCGTTCGAGCCGCCGCCCGAGATCGCCAGCACATTGACCTTGCGGCCGGCGGTGTGGCGATGGACGTCCTGCGCGAACTTGAGGCTGGCGACGGGGTCGGCGGCGCTGAACCGCACATCGGAGAGTCCTTGCGGCGCCACGGCGCCCAGGTCCTGGGCCGTAAAAGCCTCGCGCGACACGGTCCCGCAGGCCGACAAAGCGAACGCCAGTATCAGGGCGGCCAGGAGGCGAAAGGCCCGCATGGAAAGCGTCTCCGAAAAGGCTGGACGATGATTAGCCCCCCCGGTCGTGCGAGGGAATGACCCAAACGAAAACAGGCCGGCGCAAGCGCCGGCCTGTCGTCTTTTCGAACCTGTTGGCTCGCTGCGGGCTTTAGGCCGCTTGCAGCTGGCCGGCCGAGGTCTTGCCGCTGCGGCGGTCGACTTCGGGCTCGTACGAGATCTTTTGGCCTTCGTTCAGCGAACCCAGACCCGAACGTTCAACGGCCGAGATGTGGACGAAGATGTCCGAACCGCCGTTGTCGGGTTGGATGAAGCCGAAGCCCTTGGTGGAGTTGAACCACTTCACGGTTCCAGTCGCCATGGGGATGTTCCTTGTAGGCATAGGTGTTCGTCGTCCGGAACGCCCGGTCGACGATCAAATTTCGTTGGAAGTTCGGTAGGCGCGTCCGGCGCTCCTGATCCAGGAGCAAGGAATAGCAGGCCGAGCGGCAGCGAATTCGATGCGACCATAAATACGAAATTTCTGGAGATATCAAGGGAAATACCGTCGCAGGTCTTTTTACTCATTTCTCCAGATCGCGAATTCTATCGAGAATATTTCCCTGCCGCGCTGAACGGCCGGCGCGTTCCGACACCTTAAGGGCCTTGCCAGACTCATATTTGCAATTCATTCTCAAGTGCATCATCGCGAAGGAGACGACGATGGTTCTGCGAATGACCGGCGCGAGTTGGCTGGCCTCGATGATGCGAGCCGAGCGGGAAGAAAACGGCGAGCCCGGCGACGACGCCTGGCTGCTGTTCGGCCCCAGCGACCCGGCGGTGGTCGAGCCTCGCGACGCCCCATCGGACGAGTAACGCGCCTACCCCGTGAACGGCCAGATCCACGCGATCAGCCACGGCGCGATCAACAGGATCAGGATCGTCAGCGGCGCGCCGAGGCGCGCATAGTCACCAAAGCGATAGCCGCCCGGTCCGAGCACCAGGGTGTTGCATTGGTGGCCCACGGGGGTCAGGAAGTCGCATCCTGCCCCCACCGCCACGGCCATCAGGAACGGATCGGGCGACAGGCCCAGGCGCTGGGCCACGCCCATGCCGATCGGGGCGGCGATCAGCACGGTAGCGGCGTTGTTCAGGAACGGCGTGGCGGCCATGGCCACCGCCATCATCGCCGTCAGGGTGACGAGCGGCGGCAGGCCGTGGAACGCCCCCGACAGCCAGGCCGCGATCAGATCGGCGCCGCCGGTCTTCTGCACCGTATCGCTGACCGGGATCAGCGCCGCGACCAGCACCAGCACCGGCGGCTCCAGCGCGGCATAGGCCTCGCGCATCCGCAGCGCGCCCGTGGCGACGACCAGGACGGCCGCCCCGAAGAAGCCCGCCGCCACCGGCACGACGCCTGTGGCGACCAGGGTCATGGCCACGGCCAGGATGATCACTGGCAACAGGGCGTGACGCACACCGCCCAGACGCACCTCGCGTTCGGCCAGCGGCAGCAGACCCAGCGCCTGCAGGGCGTTGGGCAGAGAATGCTCGCCGCCCTGCAGGACAAGGATGTCGCCCGCCCGCAGGCGGATCGTCGCCAGGCGCCCCGCCAGCCGATGACCGCTGCGCGACACGCCCAGCAGATTGACGCCATGGACGTGGCTGAGGGTCAGGCTGCGGGCGGATTCGCCGATCAGATCGCTCTCGCCGCCGATCACGGCCTCGACCACGCGCACCTCGTCGGTCGGTTCGCTCATCGCCACAGGGCGGTCGGCGTCGCTGAGCCGCAGCTTGGCCGCGACGATCAGTTGGTTGAGCTCTTGCTGCTCGCCTTCCAGCAGCAGGATGTCGCCGGGATGGATCTTGGCGTTGGCGTGCGGCGACTCCAGACGCTTGCGGCCGCGCAGGATGGCCACGACCGACACCGCGCCGTCGGCGGCCCTCTTCAGCGCGCCCACCGTATCAGCCTGGAAGGTCCAGTCGTCAGGGACGGCGACTTCGGTCACATAGGCCTTGGCGGCCAGGGCCGCGTCGACATCGATCGCGGCCTGGCGCGAGCGCGGCAGCAGACGATAGCCGACAGCCAGATAGGCGATGGCGATCAGGGTCAGGATCCCGCCGACCGGCAGGAAGTCGAACATCTTGAAGGGCTGGCCCAGGGCCTCCTGACGCACCTCCGACACGATGATGTTAGGCGAGGTGCCGACCAGAACCGCCAGGCCGCCCACCAGCGAGCCGAACGCCATCGGCATCAGCAGGCGTCCGGGCGGCACGCCGGTACGCTTGGCGATCTGCAAGGCGCTGGGGATCATCAGGGCCAGCGCCCCGACGTTCTTAGTGGCCATCGACAGCACGGCCGTCGCGCCGGCCAGAACGGGCACTTGGCTGCGCTCGTCCTTCAGCTTGGGCAGCAGCGGCGCCATGACCATGTCGACGAAACCGCTGCGCGCGACCGCCGCCGACAGCACCAGAGCGCTGGCGATGATGATCACGATGTCGTTGGCGAAGCCCTCGAACGCCGCCTTTACCGGGATCAAGCCCAGCGCCATGCCGACAGCCAGGGCTCCGAGGGCGATCAGATCATAGCGCCAGCGCCCCCAGATAAAGGCGATCACGGTCGCGCCGATCAGCGCGAAGGCAAGGCTCTGCTGCAATGTCACGAAAGGGGTTCCCCGAAGCTACGCCATCGGGAAACGGGCGAGAACTAAACGGGTTCAGTGGTGTTCTGAACCCGTCTTCCAAAGGAAGAGGGAAGGGTCGAGGCGAAGCGGTGGGCGGGTGAGCAACCACGTGGAGTCCCCCCCGCACTCACCCCATGGCTGACGCGCTTCGCGCGCTAAGCCAGCGCCTTGCGGGCCGCTTCCCAGTATTGCGCGCCAGTGACCAGGGTCACCACGGTGGCCAGCCACAGCAGGCCGTGGGCGAACAGCGTGAACCCGCCCACTAGGCCGGGCTCCTGCGGCAGGCCGAAGGCCGCCCACGAGGCTAGGATCATCTCGGCGCCGATCGCCACCAGTTGCAGGGTGGTCTTCCACTTGGCCAGCAGGGTGACCGGCAGCTTGACGCCCTTGCTGGCGCCGACCTCGCGCAGGGCGCTGACCGTGAACTCCCGGAACAGGATCAGGCCGGCCGGCAGTACGACCATCGGATTGGGACCCAGGGCCATCAGCCCCAGCAGCGCGCCGCAGACCAGGATCTTGTCGCCGATCGGGTCGAGAATCGCGCCCCAGACGCTCACAGCGTCCAGCTTGCGCGCGAGCCAGCCGTCGAAGAAGTCGGTGATCGCGGCGACGGCGAAGGCGTAGAAGGCCCAACGCTCCAGGCGCAGCTGGCTCTCGGCCGTCAGCTGTTCGCTAACATACGGCACGGCGCCGGCGGCGGCGGCCAGGGCCACGAACATGAACAGCGCCATGACAAGGCGCGAGCTGGTCAGGATGTTGGGCAACGCTTTCATACGCGTCTCATAACGCACAAAACGGGGAGAGGGATACCTGGCCGCGCAGCCAAACCCGCCGCGCATTAACCCAAGCTCCTGATTTTTCGGACGCGAGCCCCTGCACGCTCGGCTATACAGACCCGGAGAGCGGCACGGCGCTCTCGTCGCGGCGGGCGCCAGGAATGCCAGGGCTCGAAAGGGCGAAAGACGGCCAGCGACGACGCGCCAACTCGGTGCGCGGCCGCTTGGTGCTGCTGACCATCAGTCTGCTGGTTCCAGCCCTGCTGTCGATGGGCTTCCTTCTGGCCCGGGCGGACCGCGAGTCGCGCGGACAGCTCTATCAGCAGCTCGTCACCACCGCCCGCGCCCTGAGCGGCGCCGTCGATCGTCAGGCCGCGACGGGAATCTCGGTGGCCGAGACCCTGGCCACCGACCAGGCGCTAATCAACGGCGACTGGGCCGCATTCCACGCCCGCGCGCTGCGGGCCATGCACAACCGATCGGGCTGGATCGTGGTCGCCGACGCCAACGGTCAGCAGGTGCTGAACACGCGCGTGCCCTACGGCAGCCCTCTGCCTCGCATCAAGCGCATGCCAGACGAGGCCCGAGCCTACGCAGCGGGGCGCAGCAAGGTCTCTGACCTTCTGGAAGGCCCCGTAGCCGGCAAACCCGTCATCACCGTCGGCACGCCGATCACGGTTCAGGGTCAGTTCTACGTTCTGTCCTATGTGGTCGACTCCGCCTCCTTCACCTCGGTCTTCCGTCAGCAGCGCGTGCCCGACCGCTGGGTGGCCACGCTGCTCGACAACAAGCGGCGCGTCATCGCCCGCTCGCGCCTGAACGACAAATTCACCGGCGCCCTGGCGTCCAAGGACATGGAGGAGAACCTCCGCCGCTCCACCGAAGGGGTGAACAAGAGCGTTTCCCTAGAGGGCGTGCCCACCATGGTGGCCTATACCCGCTCGCCGCAGACGGGCTGGACGCTGGTGGTGGCCATCCCGCGCGACGAGCTGGCCAGCACCGTCAACCGCGCGGTGGCGGTGGGGACGGGCGTGTTCCTGCTGCTGCTGGGGCTGGGGATCTGGCTGGCCCTGGTCTATTCAGGACGCATCAATCAGGACATGCGCCGCCTGGTCCATGACGCCTCGGCCATCGGGCGCGGAGAGCCCCTGCCGCCGGCGCCGGGCGACAGCCTCGAGGAGATCGCCGCGGTCCATGACGCCCTGCGCACCGCCTCTCAGGAGCTGCAGGCCCGCGAGGAGCGCCAGGGTGTCATGATCAACGAACTGAACCACCGGGTGAAGAACACCCTGGCCACGGTTCAGGCCCTCGCCCGCCAGACCTTCGCCAAGACCGAGGGCGCGCCGCTGAACGTCTTCACCGAGCGCCTGGTCGCCCTGTCCGGCGCTCACGATCTTCTGACCCGCACCGGCTGGCGCGAGGCCGACATGGCCGCCCTGATCGAGGCCAGCCTTGGCGCCCATGTCGATCGGGTGGACCGCTCAGGCCCCGCCGTGGCCCTGGCCCCGCACACGGCCGTCGGCCTGTCGATGGTGTTCCACGAACTGGCCACCAACAGCGCCAAGTACGGGGCGCTGTCGGCCCCGAACGGACGTGTCGAACTGACCTGGCGCCGCGATCCGCTGACCGACACGCTGAGCTTTGTCTGGCGCGACGTGGGCGGTCCGCCGGTGACACCGCCCACGACGCCGGGCTTTGGCACCCGGCTGATCGAAAGCTCGATCCGCCGCGAGCAGAAGGGCGAAGCCCGCTTCGATTTCCAGGTCGACGGCCTGATCTTCGAGGCCTCCTTGCCACTGCCAGACGCGGTGCGATGGACGAACCCGCTCTGATGAGCGCGCCGTCGGGCGAAGAAACCGCCCTGCTCGCCGCGTTCATGGGCGACGAGGGGCTGCCGCCCCGCTTCGCCGATCTGGCCCGGAGCCTTCATCTGCCCCTGGCGCGCCGTGTCGGCGACTGGGCCCGGACGCGCGGGCGTACGCCCCTGGTGGTCGGGATTTGCGGCCCCCAGGGCGCCGGCAAATCGACCCTGACGCTGTTGCTGACGCAGCTTCTGAAGACCCAGGGCCTGCGGACCGCCAACCTGTCGATCGACGACCTCTATCTGCCGCGCGAGGCTCGTGAGCGCCTGGCGCGCACCGTTCATCCCCTGCTCCAGACGCGGGGGTTCCGGGCACGCACGATCCGGCGATGGGCCTGGCGCTGTTGGATGCGCTGGGGCGCCCCGGCGCTGTCGCCCTGCCCCGCTTCGACAAGGCCGCCGACGATCCCGCGCCACCGGTGACGTGGCCGGTGTTTGAAGGCCCCGCTGATGTCGTGCTGCTGGAGGGCTGGTGCGTGGGCGCCCGTCCGCAGGCCCCGAGCGCCCTCGTCGCGCCGGTCAACGCCCTGGAGGCCGACGAAGACCCGCTCGGCGTCTGGCGCGCCTTCGCCAACACAGCTCTGGCAGACGCCTATCGCCCCCTGTTCGCGAGGCTGGACCGCCTGGTGCTGCTGACCGCGCCGGACTTCGAGACGGTTCGCGCCTGGCGCGGCGAGCAGGAGACGAGGTTGCGGGCGCGCCTGACCGCGGAAGGCCGAGACGCTGGCCGGACCATGGACGCCGCCGCGCTCGACCGCTTTCTGTCACACTATCAGCGCCTGACCGAATGGATCGCCGAGGATCTGCCCAGGATCGCCGATATCGAGGTGCGGCTCGACGAAAGGCGCTGGCCGATCGGCAAGCGCGGCCTCTAACATCGCCGCCATGCCTGCCTACTCCAACGCCGAGATCGCCGCCCTCGCCGAGCGTCTGCTGGATCACACCCTGCCCAAGGCCGAGTGGACCCACGCCGCCCACCTGATAGCGACCCTGCGGCTGGTCCGCACCCGCGACGCGGGCCTTGAGCGCGACCTGCCGGCCATCATCCGGACCTACAATGTCGCGGTCGGCGGGGTGAACGACGACCAGAGCGGCTATCACGAGACCATCACCCAGGCCTACCTGGCCGCGATCCGCGCCTTCGCCGCCGCTCTGCCGCCCGGACTGGACGACGCCGAGGCCGCGCGCCGTTTGCTGGCGACGCCGCTGGGCGACAAGGACTGGCCCTTGAGCCACTGGTCTCGCGAGCGCCTGTTCACGCCGCAGGCGCGCCGCGGCTGGGTCGCTCCAGACTTGAAGCCGCTCGAGCACACGCCGGCCGTTTGACGCGCAAAGAAGAAGGGCCGGCCCCTTTCGGAGCCGGCCCTTCAACGCACCCATGGGCGGTTTGGTCTAGTATTCGAAACGCACACCCACCTTGAACGTACGGCCGATCAGACCGGCGTAGTGGAAGGTGGTCAGGAAGTTCGGAGCCGAAGCGTAAGCCCCCGGCGCGATCGGCGCCTTCTTGTCGAAGACGTTGCCGACATTGGCGTAGAGTTGCACGCCGTCCTTGATCTGCGCCGTGGCGTTCATGTCCACGTTGATGAACTTCTTGATCGTGCAGAACTTGCTGGCGACAGCGGCATTGCCGGTGGCGTAAGGGTTGCCCGCGACGCAATCGGTGCTGCCGTTGGTGTCGGCCGCGACAGACTTGATGCTACCCACATAGTAGGCCGTGGCCGACAGGGTATACTTGTCACCGAAAGCCAGCGTGTTCTGCCAATTGCCCTTCCAGTCCGGCGTGCCGTTACCCGACGACAGGTCGTACGGGCCCAGCGTGCCAGCGTACTTCTGCACTTCCGTGGCCGTGTGCAGGTCGTACTTGAGCAGGTGGGTGACTTCGACGCGGCTGGTCAGCTTGATGTCGTCGGTCAGATTGAACTTGCCGGTGGCCGAGAAATCCACGCCCGCCGTGGCCGCGTAGTTCGCGTTGACGTAGGGAACGTTGATGATCAGCACGCGCGGCTGCGCCGTCGGGAACAACGGGTCCGGCGCATCGACGACGTTACACGAGTAGCCAGCGCCCACGGCGGCCACCGCCGCGCAACCCGCAGTCTGGTTGCCGGCCGCATAGTAGGCCGCCACGGCCTTCGACACGTCCGGACCGGCGACGATCAGGTCGGACTTTTTCACGTTGTAGTAGTCGACCGTGAGGCTCAACCACCGGGTCGGCTCGACGATGGCGCCCAGCGTGAAGCTACGCGACTTCTCCGGCTTCAGGTTCGGGGAGCCCGCGACGCCGCGACCCAAGCTGTAGGCCTGCGAGTAAGGGTTGGTCGAACCACCGTGAGCAGCCTGGAACGCCGCCGGCGGGGTGGTGGTCACGAAGCCGGCGTATTGCGAGCGCGGGCCCGATTCAGCAAAGGTCGGCGCGCGGAAGCCCTTGGAGTAGGTGCCGCGGAACGCCAGTTGCTTCATCGGGGTGAACTTCGCGCCGAACTTCGGCGAGAAGTGGCTGAAGCCTTCCGAATAGTCGTCATAGCGGCCAGACAGGTTCAGTTCGAGCGTGTCGTGGACCGGCGCGGCGATTTCGAAGAAGGCGGCCTTGACCGTGTGCTTGCCGAAGGCCGAAGCCGTTGTCAGGCCATAGGTGTCGAGACGGGCGTTCTGGTTGTTGTTTTCCAGGACTTCCTTGCGCGCCTGGACGCCGACGGCCAACTGGGCGTCCCCGCCCGGCAGGGCGAACAGCCGCTTGGTGATCGAGGCGTCGATCGCCATCAGCGACGAGTGCGACGGCGTGATCTTGTCCGGCGAAATCGCGTTCCGCACGGCGGCGCTGTTCTGCGTCGGATCGACGAAGTTGTACGAGCCGGTGTTGATCGCCGTCATCAGACTGGCGATGTTGATCAGCCCGTGCTGGGTCAGCTTCAGATTGTCGCGAGCGCCGACGGCTTCCACACGCCAGTTCCAGTCATCGCCGAACGAACCGTTGAAGCCGATCGTGCCGCGGATGACCTCGTTATCACGCTCGCTGCCGCCAGGGATGTCGCCGAACAGGTAGTAGATCCGCGCAGCGCCGTTGGCCGGGTCAGCTGCGAAGGCCGCCGCGAACGGGTTGTTCGGGTTCAAACGACGGTCCGGAGCGGTCGAACAATTGACGCCCGCCGGGCAGATCCACACCGGCAGGACGATGCCGGGGTTCGACGAGGCCAGGGCGGGCGCGCCGCCGAAGGGCTGGGTGTTCCGGATAGCGGCTGGCAGACCCTTGATGTTGACGTAGCTCTTCGAGTAGCTGCCGGTCGCGTAGCCCTCGACGTTTTCGTTCAGGCGGAAGCTCAGGCGGCCGTTGAAGGCGTAGCGCTTTTGCTTCGGCGCGATCTGGCGATAGGAGTCGACGAGGTTCCACCGGCAGCCAGTGCCATTGGCCGAGGCCGACGTCTGGGTGAAGGTGCCGTTGGCGCAGTTCAGGTTCAGCGACTGGTACGAGGTGGTCAGTGGCGAACCGGCCTTGCCCGACAGGGGGTTGTTCAGGTCCGACTGGCTGACGCGCGTCACGACGGCGTTCGGCGTTGCGGTGGTCAGCGATTGGTCGGCCGTATTGTTGTCCAGGCCGCCGATCGAGCTCAGGTCCTGAGTGTTGTAGGGGAAGCCACGGCTGTGGTTCGAGACCCGGCCGTTGGTCTGGTACTCGGCGTTGACGTACACGTTCCAGCCGGTTTCGGCGTAGTCACCATAACCCAGCGTGATATCGGCGCGACGATGTTCGGCGTCGCCACGATCACTTTCGCCGGCTTCCATGCTGCCTTTGACGCCGACAAACTGCTTCTTCAGCTTCAGGTTCACCACGCCGCCGATGGCGTCGGCGCCGTAAGACGACGAAGCGCCATCTTTCAGCACTTCGATGCGTTCGATCAGGCTGAACGGGATCGAGTTCAGGTCGACATAGGCGTTATGGCCGTCGTCGTTGATCGGGAAGTTGGTTGAGCGCAGGCCGTCAACCAGCACGAGGGTCGACGAGACGCCCAGGCCGCGCAGTGAAACGGCCGAACCACCGGCCGAGAAGCCCGTCTGGAAGCCGGTGCCGATCGAGCCCGCGCCGTCGGCGGAAATGGAGCGAATGGCGTCCGCAGCGGTCGCGATACCCGCGCGCGCCAGGTTTTCCGACGTCAGCACGGTGACCGGCGACGGGGTCTCTGTATCGGTGCGGCGGAACAGCGAACCGGTAACGACAACTTCCTCGACTTGCGTCTGTTCAGCGTTCTGGCCGGTCGGCGCAGTCTGCGCGGCGACTTGACCGGCGGCCAGCAGGGCCACGCCGCAGATCATGGTGGAAGCGAACAGTCGCCTCCGGATCGAGTTCGTATTCAAGGTTGTTACTCCCCAGCATTTCCACGCACCAACTGGTGTGCGCCCCCAGGCTCTCGAAGTGGAGCCAGACGGCCGGAGCTACGGACTGAATCTAAATTAGGTCAACAAACATCACAGCGATGAAACGGGATGAAAAATTCCTGTCTCATTAAAGTCACATGATTAATTCCACTTAATATTGATAGACCGATCCGCTAGCCGTAATTTCCAAATATTATTGATATAGATCAAATATCGATCGCGCGCCGCTCACATCGAGAAACGATGCGCCAAAATCTTATACTTCATTGGATAGCTCAGCTTTTCCCGGCGCTACATCGCGATGTGGATGCACGTTTCTCGCGAACCAGGACGTATTGAGAGATTTTTCTTCCACATTACGCGCCTGTAAGGAATTTTTCTCGCACCTAGCTATACTTAGTCAGCCTGGAGCGAAGAATTCTTTCACCTCCCCTCCCCGCGGCGCTCTTGAGCGGAAAATGCGGTCAGCTCGGCCAAGAAGCCCGTTTGCTTTCCGCCGAGCAGACGCTATATGTGTCGCTCGTCAGTTATGCTCATTTTTAGCATAACCCCGACGCCGGATCCTGATCGGAACGCCCGAGACGGTCCCGGCGTTTTTTGAGGCCCTGGTAATGCTCACTTTGAGCATAACGGAGGATCAGATGGCTGACGGCTTCGCCGCCCCCCACGCGTTCAAGGGGGAATTCACCGCCGAGATCGAGGCGCAGACCGCGTCGATCTGGGAGAAGGTCAAGCATCACGTCACCCCGATGGAGTGGCGCGTCCAGGCCCCGCTGATCGTCGAGATCAACCGCCTCAAGCGCGAGAAGAACGCCGCGATCCTGGCTCACAACTACATGACGCCGGACATCTTCCACGGCGTGGGCGACTTCGTGGGCGACAGCCTGGCGCTGGCCAAGGAAGCCGCCAAGAGCGACGCCCAGATCATCGTCCAGGCCGGCGTCCACTTCATGGCCGAGACCAGCAAGGTCCTGTCGCCGCAGAAAAAGATCCTGATCCCGGACCTCAAGGCCGGCTGCTCGCTGGCGTCCTCGATCACCGGCGCCGATGTGCGGCTGATCAAGCAGCGCTATCCGGGCGTGCCGGTCGTGACCTATGTCAACACCACCGCCGACGTGAAGGCCGAGACCGACATCTGCTGCACCAGCGCCAACGCCGTGCAGGTGGTCGAGTGGGCCGCCAAGGAATGGGGGACCGACAAGGTCATCCTGATCCCCGACGAGTTCCTGGCCCGCAACGTCGCGCGCCAGACGGACGTCAAGATCATCGCCTGGGCCGGTCACTGCGAGGTGCACAAACGTTTCACCGCCCAGGACATCGCCGACATGCGCGCGGCCTGGCCGGGCGCCGAGGTGCTGGCTCACCCCGAATGCCCCGCCGAGATCCTGGAAGCCGCCGACTTCGCCGGCTCCACGGCGGCGATGAACGACTATGTCGCCGCCAAGAAGCCGGCCCAGGTGGTGCTGATCACCGAATGCTCGATGGCCAGCAACGTCCAGGCCGAAAGCCCGGCCACCCAGTTCATCGGCCCCTGCAACATGTGCCCGCACATGAAGCGGATCACGCTGCAGAACATCTACGACGCCCTCGTGCACGAGCAGTATGAGGTCACGGTCGACGCCGACATCCTCGACCGCGCGCGCCTGGCCGTGCAGCGCATGATCGACCTGCCCCCGCCGGCCGTGCCGGCGCGTTACGACCTGGTGAAGGCCAAGCACCATGTGGATGTGGAGCTGATTTGACGGGTGGCTTCCTTCCTCCTTGCGGGGAAGGTGGCCGCGCAGCGGTCGGATGGGGGTGTGAGCTGTGACCTTCAAGGTCAGCGCCGACACCCCCACCCCAACCCCTCCCCGCAAGGGGGTGGGGAGTGGAGAGTGAAATGATCGAACGCATCATCTTCAACGGCCCCGTCATCCTCGGGGCAGGTCTGGCTGGCCTCACCGCCGCGCTCGCCGCGAAGACGGCGCTGGTGCTGTCGCCCACGCCGCTGGCGACCGGCTGCTCCAGCGCCTGGGCTCAGGGCGGGATGGCCGCAGCGCTGTCGGCGGAAGACTCTCCCGTGCTGCACGCCGCCGACACCATCGCCGCCGGAGCGGGTCTGTGTGATCCCAAAGCCGTCGAGCTCCTGACTACCGAAGGCCCCCGGGCTGTCCGCGACCTCGCCGCCCTCGGCGCGCCGTTCGACCGCAAGCCGGACGACAGCTTCGTCCTCAGCCTGGAAGCCGCCCACGCCAAGGCTCGCGTCGCCCGGGTCGGCGGCGACGGGGCCGGCGCGGCGATCATGGCCGCCGTCGTGGCGGCGGTGCGCGCGACGGCGACGATCAACATCCGTGAAGGCGCCCGAGCCCGCCGCTTGTTGCAAGACGCCACCGGCCGCGTGGTTGGCGTGCTTGCCGAGATCGACGGCGCCTTGGTCGAGATCCGCAGCCCCAGCGTTATCCTTGCGACCGGCGGCGTCGGCGGCCTCTACGCCGTGACCACCACGCCCGCCCAGGTGCGCGGCGAGGGTCTGGGCCTGGCCGCGCTGGCCGGTGCGATGATCGCCGATCCGGAGTTCGTGCAGTTCCACCCCACCGCCATCGACATCGGCCGCGATCCCGCCCCCCTGGCCACCGAGGCCCTGCGCGGCGAGGGCGCGATCCTGCGCAATATCGACGGTCGCGCCTTCATGGCCGATTATCACCCGGCCAAGGAACTGGCGCCGCGCGACGTGGTGGCCCGTGCGATCCACGCCGAGCGCGCGGCCGGTCGCGGCGCATTCCTCGACGCCACACAGGCCGTGGGCGAGCACTTCCCGCACGAATTCCCGGCTGTGTTCGAGGCTTGCATGAGCGCCGGCGTCGATCCGCGCCAAGCGATGATCCCGGTCACGCCCGCTGTCCACTATCACATGGGCGGAGTGGCCACCGATCTTGACGGCCGCGCTAGTCTGGCTGGCCTGTACGCCGCCGGCGAATGCGCCTCGACCGGCGTCCAGGGCGCGAATCGGCTGGCGTCCAACAGCCTCTTGGAAGCGGCCGTCTTCGGGGCCCGCGCCGGTCGCGCAGCGGCGACCGAAGGTGCGGCAGGCCAAGAGCCGGTCAGCCTCGCCCCCCTGCCCGACCTGCCCGAGGCCGCCCTGCAGGGCTTGCGACAGGCGATGAGCCGCGACGCGGGCGTGATCCGCGACGCTTGGGGCCTGACCCGCCTGCTCACCCAGGTCGAGGCGCTGGAGGCCGCGCACGGTCCCTGCCCGACCGTGGTCGCCGCGCGCCTGATCGTCGACGCCGCCCTCGCCCGGCGTGAAAGCCGGGGCGGGCACTATCGCTCTGACTTCCCGGCCAGCGGCGAGGCTGTGCGAACCTTCGTGACGCTGGAGGCCGCCGGAGCGCTGCGCCGGCGGGCGGCTTGAACCCTTCCTGCGCCGTCCGTTCAGGCGGCCTGAACCGCTCGGCCGCGCCGGCTCCGCCAGGCGGCCAGCTTCACGCCGATCGCCAGCAGGATCAGGCCAAGGGCCGGGATCGCCAGCATCGGCATGGACTTGAGCCGCCCCACATAGCTGTTGGTGAAGACCAGCAGGATCGCCAGCCCGCCCACCGTGTGCAGGGCCTTCCAGCGCGAGCGGCCCAGCCAGCGCACCGCAGCGTCATGGGACGTCGCGGCCATGGCGGCGACCATCAGATAGACAAAGCCCCCCGCATAGACGGTGATCATCGGCGCCTCATGCCCGAAGATGCGCAGCGTGATCAGGATGAACACCAGATGCGCGCCGTGGGCGGCGGCGAAGGACAGCCCCACCGCGCGACGCCGGCGCAGCAACGCCGTGCGCCAGCCGCCCGGAACCAGCGTCGCCCAGGCCGACGCTGTCCAGGCCAACAGAAAGATCGGAAAGGCGAAGCGGGCCGTCAGGCGCGTGGCCATCAGGGCGCCGTCCAGAGTCCAGCCCCCGCCCGTCGCGAAGCCGAGCGCGCCGACCGCCAAGCCCGCCACAAAGGTCGCCGCCACCATGGCGGGCGTCGAGATCTTCATGTCGCCATCTCCCCGGATTTCGCGCGCCTTGGCGCTTGTCATACCGAGAGTATGAGGATCATACCGTGAGTATGACGTCAAGCCATTCCCCGCTCACCAACCGTCAGCGCCTGATCGCGCAGGCGCGCGCCATGTTCGCCGAGCGCGGCTTCGAAGGTGTCTCGGTCGACGACATCGCCGCCGCCGCCGGCCTGACAAAGGGGGCGGTCTACTATCAGTTCAAGGACAAGACCGACCTGTTCCGAGCGGCGTGCGAGGCGGTGCTGGCCGATGTCCGCGACCGGGTCGAGACCGCCAGCATGGGCCAGTCCAGCCATCACCTGGACGAGATCGTCATTGGCGCGGACCGCCTCTACGACGCCTATGACGCGCCCGACGCCCGCCGCCTGCTGCTGGTGGATGGCCTGACCGTGCTGGGCGTCGACGGCTGGATCGCTCTGCAGGAGCCGGTCGGCGTGGGGCTGATCGCCCACGCCCTGGGACATCTGGCCGACAAGCGCCTGATCGAGCCCGATGTCGTCCCGGCCCTGGCCCACCTGCTGTTCGGCGCCTTCGTTCAGGGCGTGCTTCGGGTGGCCGCCTCGGCCGATCCCGAGGCCGCAGGGGTCGAGGTCCGCCGCGCCACCCGCACCCTCACCCAAGCTCTGCTTTCGGGCGCCGGCGCGCCCCTGAAGGAAACCCAATGGCTGCCGTTGACTTGAGCCCCCTGCCCGACCTGCTCGTCCGCCCGATCGTCGACCTGGCCCTCGCCGAGGATCTGGGCCGTGCGGGAGACATCACCGGGCAGGCCTGCATCGACGCGGACGCGCGACTGTCGGTCGCCTGGGTCAGCCGCCAAGACGGGCGCGTTTCAGGACTGTCTTGCGCGCGGCTGGCGCTGGCGGCGGTGGACCCGACCGCCACCTTCGAAGTGGTCACGCCCGACGGCGCCGACGTCACGCCGGGCGCGGTTCTGGCCCGCGCGGAAGGAAACGCCCGCGCCGTGCTGATCGCCGAGCGCACGGGGCTCAACCTGCTGGGCCGGATGTCTGGCATCGCCACCCTGACGCGGGCCTATGTGCGCCTGGTCGAAGGCACGGGCGCCACCATCGTCGACACCCGCAAGACCACCCCAGGCCTGCGGGCGCTGGAGAAGTACGCGGTACGCTGCGGCGGTGGGGTCAACCACCGCTTTGGCCTGGATGACGCGATCCTGATCAAGGACAACCACGTCGCCGCCTGCGGCGGGGTCGGCGAGGCGGTGCGCCGCGCCCGGACCCACGCCGGCCACCTCGTCAAGGTCGAGGTCGAGGTCGACGGTCTCGACCAACTGGAAGAGGCCCTCAAGCACGGTCCCGACGTGGTGATGCTGGACAATTTCAGCCTCGCCGACCTGCGCGCCGCCGTAGCCCTGGCCAAGAACCGGGCGGTGCTGGAGGCTTCCGGCGGGGTGAACCTCACGACCGTGCGGGCCATCGCCGAGACCGGCGTGGACGTGATCAGCGTCGGGGCGCTGACGCACTCGGCGCCGGTTCTGGATATTGGGCTGGACGCCAACTAGGCGCAGGGCGGGCCTTAGTAAAAACACGTGTCATCCCGGACGGCCCGCAGGGCCGATCCGGGACCCAGGGGTTGCAACCGCGCAGCGCCCGCCGCCCCTGGGGTCCCGGCTCTCCGCGCTACGCGCTACGGCCGGGATGACACGGATTTTCTAGAACAGCTTCATCAGCTCGCGGATGACCATCGCCGCCAGGACGCCGGTCGACAGCACGAAGACCAGGAACCGCAGCGCCACCAGATTGACCGTGGTCTGCACCAGGCTGTGAACCACCCGCAGGCCGACATAGACCCAGGCGAAATGCACGGCCATGCCGTCGGCGTGGCCGGCCACCTCGATCGCCAGCGCTGCGGCGTAGAAGATGGTCGGCTGCTCCATCAGGTGGTTGTAGTTGTCGGCCGCCTGACGGGCAGCGTCGGGCAGCTTGTCCAGCGAGCCCGGAAACCGAGCGTCCTGCGGCTTGATCCCGGCCTTCTGCATCGCGGGGATCCGTTGGACATACATCCAGACCCAGATCACCAGCGACCACGCCACCAGCGCCATCACCGGCGCGACCATTGAAGTTTGCAAGACGCCCTCCCAGGCTTTGTTCTTTCCTGGGAGGGATCAGATCAGACAACGGCGTTTGCTGAAAGTGTGACGCAGAGGGAAGCCCGCCGGCTACCGCCCGACGGGCGGCGGCGCCGGGTATTCGATCTCGCCTTGGTAGCCGAGGGCGCGGGCCCGATCCGTCATGCTCTTCAGCAACTCGGGCGAGGCTGGCGCACGCGTGTAGAGGAAGATTTTGCGGCGGTCAGGGCTGGCCGAGATGAACCAGGCGCCGGCCGGGTCCTGATCCAGCACCTCGTAGCGCCAGGTGACGAACGGCAGGTATGAAACCTTGAGGCGGCGGTTGACGCCCGGATCCTCGATGACGCCGTCGCCCTTGATCGCCTTGCGCTTGCCGTCGACGCCGCCCTGGCGGCAATCGTCCTCGACCGCCACACGGCGTTCGTCAACGCGCCTGTAGACCGTGGTGGCGGCTACGCAGCCCTTGGTGATGCGCATCGGCGTGCGGCCCACCTCCATCCAGACCCCCGAATAGTGACGGGCGGGGTCGATGAGCGGCGTTTGGGGTTGCGCTGCAGCAGCCTGGGCCAGAGCGAAAAGAGCAAAAGCGGTGTTCAGCATGGGGTCACCTCCTGCGAGGCGATACGCGCCAGCCCTTACGCTGGACGGATCTTGACCGTAATCAAGCCCCTTCAGAATATAGATGAAACCTATTCCATCCAGAAGTTTTATCAATTGGATCGATTGTGCGGCGCATTATAGACAGCGCCCATCCTTTCCAACCGGAGCGCCTCATGTCGCTGATCAACACCGAGATCAAACCCTTCACCGCCCAGGCCTACAAGGACGGCAAGTTCGTCACGGTCACCGAAGCCGACGTGAAGGGCAAGTGGTCGGTCTTCTTCTTCTATCCGGCCGACTTCACCTTCGTGTGCCCGACCGAACTGGAAGACCTGGCCGATAACTACGACGTGTTCACGCGCCTGGGCGTCGAGATCTATGCGGTGTCGACCGACACCCACTTCTCGCACAAGGCCTGGCACGATAGCTCGCCGGCGATCGGCAAGATCAAGTACACGATGATCGGCGATCCGTCGGGCCAAGTGACCAACAACTTCGAGATCATGCGTCCGGGCGTCGGCCTGGCCGACCGCGGCACCTTCCTGGTCGACCCGCAAGGCGTCATCCAGTTCATGGAAGTCACCGCCGAGGGCATCGGCCGCAACGCCATCGAGCTGCTGCGCAAGATCAAGGCCGCCCAGTACGTGGCCAGCCACCCGGGCGAAGTCTGCCCGGCCAAGTGGGAAGAGGGTGAAAAGACCCTCGCCCCGTCGCTGGACCTGGTCGGCAAGATCTAAGTCTGACGAGACCTGGCCGCCGCTCCGCTTCCAGCCCGAGGCGGGGCGGCGCGCCCTCTACCCGAGCTACCCGATCGTTCGCCGCGTTCGATCCCCTCCCCTTCGACAATCGAACGCCCTTTCTACTCCCCCAGCCAACCAGGGAGCCCGCCATGCTGGACGCCGGTCTGAAAGCCCAACTGACCACCTATCTGCAGAACCTGCGCCAGCCGATCGCGCTCGTCGCCTCGCTGGACGACTCCCAAGGCTCGGCCGAGATGAAGGCCCTGCTGGAGGACGTCGCCTCGACCTCCGACAAGGTCAGCGTGACCTTCGACGGCGCCGACGCTCGCAAGCCCTCGTTCGCCATCACCCGCGCGGCGGGCGATGCTGACGTGCGCTTCGCCGGCCTGCCGCTGGGCCACGAGTTCACATCGCTGGTGCTGGCGCTGCTGCACGTGGGCGGCCACCCGCCGCGCCTCGACGCCGAGGTGATCGAGCGCATCAAGGCCCTGGACGGCGACTACAGCTTCGAGACCTACTTCTCGCAGTCGTGCCAGAACTGCCCCGACGTGGTGCAGGCGCTGAATACGATGAGCGCGCTCAACCCGCGCATCCGTCACGTCGCCATCGACGGCGCTCTCTTCAAGGCCGAGGTCGAGGCGCGCCAGGTCATGGCGGTGCCGACCATCCTGCTGAACGGTCAGCCGTTCGGCCAGGGCCGCATGGACGTCGAACAGATTCTGGCCAAGCTGGACACCGGCGCGGCCGACCGCATGGCCGAAAAGATCAAGGCCAAGGACGCCTTCGACGTTCTGGTGGTCGGCGGCGGGCCCGCCGGCGCGGCCTCGGCGATCTACGCCGCCCGCAAGGGCATCCGCACCGGGGTCGCGGCCGAGCGCTTCGGCGGCCAGATGCTGGACACCATGGACATCGAGAACTTCATCTCGGTGCCGCACACCGAAGGCCCCAAGCTGGCCACCGCCTTGGAACAGCACGTCAAGGACTACGAAGTCGACGTGATGAACCTGCAGAAGGCCGTGGGCCTGATCCCGGCCAAGACGCCGGGCGGCCTGCACGAGATCAAGCTCGAGAACGGCGCCAGCCTGAAGTCGCGCACGATCATCCTGTCGACCGGCGCCCGCTGGCGGAACGTCAACGTGCCCGGCGAGGCCGAGTACAAGAACAAGGGCGTGGCCTATTGCCCGCACTGCGACGGCCCGCTGTTCAAGGGCAAGCGCGTGGCGGTGATCGGCGGCGGCAACAGCGGCGTCGAGGCGGCCATCGATCTGGCCGGCATCGTCGCTCACGTCACGCTGATCGAGTTCGACAGCCAACTGCGCGCCGACGCCGTGCTCCAGCGCAAGCTGGCCAGCCTGCCGAACGTCAAGATCGTCACCTCGGCCATGACCACCGAGATTCACGGCGACGGCTCCAAGGTGAATGGCCTGACCTACAAGGACCGCAACAGCGACGCGCCCCACCGCGTCGACCTGGAAGGCGTGTTCGTGCAGATCGGCCTGGTGCCCAACACCGAATGGCTTAAGGACTCCGGCGTGGCGCTGTCGCCGCGCGGCGAGATCGAGGTCGACTATCGCGGCGAAACCACGATCCCCGGCGTCTTCGCCGCCGGCGACGCGACGGTGACGCCCTACAAGCAGATCATCATCGCCATGGGCGAAGGCGCCAAGGCCTCGCTCTCGGCGTTCGACTATCTGATCCGCCTGCCTGCGGCGGAGGCTGCGGAAGCGGCTTAAGGGCCGTCCCTCGCGAGATTGCATTGAGGCCGCCCGGGAGTGATCCCGGGCGGCCTTTCTGCTGCGTTCTTGACGCAGCGCGATTCTCGCAACATATAAAGTTACATGAGAAGGAACAGCCAGCTTTCCGGCGTGCTGCACGTGCTGCTGCACATGGCCGAACACGAACGCCCGTCCACCTCGGAAGAGCTGGCCAGGGCCATGACCACCAATCCCGTGGTGGTGCGGCGGATTCTCGGTGGTCTGCGCGAGGCGGGCCTCGTGGCGTCCGAGAAGGGCCATGGCGGCGGCTGGACGATCGCGCGGCCGCTTGAAGACATCACGATGCTGCAGGTGCATGAGGCCCTCGGCGCAGCCGAGTTGCTGGCCATCGGCAACCGCACCGAAGCGCCTTCATGCTTGGTCGAACAGGCGGTCAACAAAGCGTTGGGCGCGGTGTTCGACCAGGCCGAGGCGGTGCTGAAGGCCGGCTTCGCCGCGGTGACCCTGGCCATGCTCAGGCAGGATTTCCATGCCGGCATGGCCGCGCGCCGCCATGAGATGATCCATGCGCACTGAAGACGGCTCCAAACAGTTTCTGGCCGCCTTCTCGGACCCCGAGGCCGTCGCCAAGTACGCCGACGGCCCGCGCCGCTTCGTGCCGGGCCTGGAGGCGATGCACGCCATGTGCGGCCTGTTGCTGGCCGAGCGCGCGCCGGATGACGCCCGCATTCTCGTCGTCGGCGCTGGCGGCGGCCTTGAGCTGAAGGCTATGGCGAGCGCCCATCCGGGTTGGACATTCGTCGGTGTCGACCCGGCCGGCGAGATGCTGCGCCAAGCCGCGCGCACCCTGGGACCGCTGATTGATCGCGTCGAGCTGGTTGAGGGCTATGTCGACGACGTGACCGCCAGTGGTTTCGATGGCGCCACCTGCCTCTTGACCCTGCACTTCCTGGAACGCGGCGAGCGCGTACGCACCGCTGCGGCCATCCGCGAAAGGCTCAAACCCGGCGCGGCGTTCGTGGCCGCTCACGGCAGCTTCCCGCAGGGGTCAGGCGAACGTGATCTCTGGCTGGACCGTTACGCCGCCTTCGCCATCTCGCAGGGGGTCGAGGCGGAAAAGGCGCTGGGTGCGCGTTCTGCGGTGGCGACCATGGCCAGCATGATCGCCCCCGAGGACGATGAAGCCATTCTGCGTGAGGCCGGCTTCCGCGACGTGGCGATGTTCTGGGCGGCCTTCACCTGGCGCGGTTGGGCGGCCTACGCCTGAGCCGCGACCTCTCGGCCAAGAACTGCGCGTACATCGAAGCGCGACCGTCCGGTGATCCCGGGCGGGCCTTTGCTTTCGCGCTACCCCTCGCCCGCCTCGACCAGTTCCTCGAGGAACAGCGCCATCAGCGCCGACTGGGAATTGACGCCGGCCTTGGCGTAGACGCGGGCGAGCTGCGCGCGGACGGTGCCGGCGGCCGCGCCGCGCAGGGCGGCGATCTCGGCGACGTCGCAGCCCTTCAGCGCAAACAGCGCCACGTCGGCCTCGGCCGCCGTCAGCTTCCAGTCGGAAAAGCGCAGGCGGGCCAGATCGGCCAGCGCGCCCTTGGCCGCCGCCACCGCCGCCTCGTCCTGGCGGGCGCGCAGGACCAGCCAGCGCACCTGGGCCGCGCCGAACACCACCCCGACCAGCAGGGCGAGCGCCGCCCCGGCCTCGGCTGCGATATGGACGCCCGATCCGTTGGCGCGCAGGTCGCCCGTGACGTCGACCAGGAAGAACAGCGTCGCGGCCAGCTGCAGGATCACGACGACCGCGATCATCGTGATCCTGTGTTCCAGAGCGCGTCGGCGGCCGATCATGCGCAAGCTTTAGCGCCGCCCGGGAAGCATCGCCAAGACAATCCGCCGACCGCTTCGGCGGGTCTCGAAGACCACGCCGGCGATGTGCAGGACGATCAGCACATAGAGCAGGTTGACAGCCGTCTCGTGGACTTCGGCCAGGGGCCCCTCCTCGCCATGGCCCTCACCGCCTTCGCCCGCTTCGGAGTTCTCGCCGGACTCCTCATGCTCGTCCGCCTCCTCGCGCCCCTGAACGATGCGGGCGGCGCTGGCCTCGGCGGCGGGCGGGATCGTGGCGGGGGACTTGGCCTCGGCCGGAGCATTGGCCATCAGCACGCCCGTGACAATGATGACCGCCAGCGTGCTCCAGATCGCGTAGACCATCAGCGCGCCCAGCGGATTGTGCGAGGCGTGCTCGGTGCGGCGTCCCTGGGCGATCTCGCGGATATGAGCCAAGGCGCGGGCGGGGCTGGGTGGAAAGGCGGCGAACCTTGCCTCGGCCGGGCCGATGACGCCCCAGATCAGCCGCAGCGCCAGCGTCGCGGCCAAGGCATAGCCGACCCAGACGTGCGGTCCCGAGCCTTCCTCGGTGATCAGCCCGTTGGCGAGGATGGCGCCGACGATCGTCCAGTGGGTCAGCTTGACGACGGGGTCCCAGCGACGCGGCGGCGGCGCGGCTTCCAGAGGGGCGGCGGCGTCGGTCATGGGGGCTTCTCCCGGCTTAAGATGGGACAAGCGATGCGTGGTCGAGCGCCCGGCGGCTATCGGCGGACGGCTTATGCGCCCGGGCGTAAGCGCGGGCTTACGGCACCGGCCGCGCCAAAACGCCGAGAGGTCGGCCCGGGGCTGCCTTTCCACCATTTGCCGGACGAAGACCCACGCATCACGTCGAGCGTGTCAGCGCCCTTCGACGCCGAAAAACGCCGCCCAGGATCGCTCCTGGGCGGCGTCTTCGTCTCTTGGCTCAACCCAGCTCTTAGAACTGGATGTTCGCCCCCACGAACACCGTGCGACCGCTGGTGGTGAAGTTCCACAGGCGGCGGGCGCCGGTCTGGCCGAAGCCGTTGTTGAAGCTGTTGACCTGCTCTTCGCGCTCGTTGGTCAGGTTGATGGCGTCCAGCGAGAGGCGGATGCGCGGGGTCAACTGATAGAAGGCCGCGGCGTCGACATAGGTGGTGGCGTTGAACGCGCCGCTGTCGATCAGATAGTCCGAACGATAGTTGGCCGAGATGCGGCCGCCGTACTTGGCGGTCTCGTAGTACAGCGTGGCGTTGGCGTTGATGTCCGACAGGCCGAAGATGTCGGTCTTCTGGTTCTTGCCGTTCACCAGACTGATCGTCTCGCTGTCGATCAGGGTCAGGTTGGCGACCGCGCCCATGTTCTTCAGCGGACCGGGCAGGAAGAAGAAGTCGCTCTGGGCGCTCAGCTCCAGGCCGGTCAACTTGGCGTTGTTGAGGTTCACCTGGCGCGTATAGGACGCGACATTGGTCGAGGCTGTGACGCCCGGATAGAGGCCTTCGGCCAGGCCGGTGCTGGCGTAGCTGACATTCGTCGTCGTCTGGCTGGCGACCAGGCCGTCGATGTTCTTGTGGAACACGCCGGCGGTCAGCATGCCGATGTCGCCGAAGTACCACTCGGCCGCCAGGTCGAACTCGTCGGAAGTGTAGGGCTCGAGGTTCGGGTTGCCGGTCGAGACGGTGACGGTCGTGCCGTCAACGCTGATCGAGCCGTTCATGGCGTAGGCGCCCAGGGCCGGGCGGTTGATGTTCTGGGCGGCGGCCATGCGGATCTGGAAGCGGTCGGAGACCTCCAGCACCGCGTTCAGCGACGGCAGCACGCCCGAATAGGTCTTCTTGGCGACGCTGGGGGTGTTGACGCCCTTGACCGCCATCACGCCCGACGAGGTCAGTTCGGTTTCATAGGCGCGCAGGCCGGTGTTGCCGCGCAGGGGCATGCCCATGAACTCGGCCTTCCAGTCCAGCTGCAGATAGCCCGCCTTGGTGTCCTCTTCGACCGCATAGATCGAGCGCGGCGCGCCCAGGGTGCGGGTGACGCCGTACTTGGCCAGCGCCTTGTCCCAGTCGACGATGATCCAGGACTGGTCCTTGTGCTGGGTGAAGACCTTGGTCACGCCGTCGAGACGGTCGTCCAGCGTGCCCTTTTCCCAGGCCGTCTTGTTCACGTCGTCGTTGGTCTGCGAGTAGCCTTCGTTCTTGAAGCCGCGATACGACAGGCCGCCCTTCAGGGTCACGGCGTCGTTGAAGTCATAGGCTCCGTTGAACTCGGCGTTCTTCAGCTTGGTGGTCTGGTAGGTGGCCGAGAAGTCGATCTCGTGGGCCCGGTAATTGTTCGGGTCGGTGGTGTTCCACTTGTAGGTGTTCTTGCCGGTGTCGCCGCGATAGTCGGTGACCAGGCCGCCGAACGCCTCGGTGTAGAACTTGTCCGACATCGGGATGTCGTAGTCCGAGGTCTCCTGGCCGATGTGGCCGTCGAAGCGCAGTTTGTCCGAAACCGCCCACTCGCCAGTCAGAACCAGCTGATCGAAGGTGTTCTTGGCTTCCTGGCGGCGGGTCTCGGTCGCGAAGACGGTGTTGTCGACGTCGGCGTAGATGATCGTGTTGTACTTGTCGTACTGGATCGAATTGAGCACCGGCGGCGGGCTGACCAGATTGCCCGAGTGCGGCGTCGATCCGCCCAGAACCGTCGAGCCGACCGAGGCGCGGGTGGCCAGGTGGATCTCGGTGCGGTCGTTGGTGAACTTGCCGTGCAGGGCGTCCAGCGTCAGGGTGACGTTCTCGACCGGGCGCCATTGGGCGGCGGCGGTGATCCCCAGGCGCTCCTGGTCCGAACCCCACACCGACAGACGGTTGCCGCGCGCGAAGATCAGTTCGCCGTTCATCGCCTTGGCCGCGTCGGCGGCGTTCAGATTGACAACGTTGGCGGCCAGGGCCTTCTGGGTGCCCGCGCCGTAGGTGTTGTAGCCCTGCTCCTCGGTCTTGCGCTTGGAGTAGGCCACCGAGGCCAGCAGGCCGAACTTGTCGTCCCAGTTCTTGGCGATCATCGCCGCGCCGCGCGGCTGGGTGTCCTTGGTGGCGCTGTTGGTGCCGACCTGCAGCGACATCGCGCCCTTGGTCCCGGCGTAGTCGAACGGCTTGGCGGTGTAGAGGCCGACGGTGCCGGCCATGCCGCCTTCATCCTGCTCGGCCGAGAACGACTTGCGCACGTCGACCTTCGAGAACAGGTCCGAGGCGAAGATGTTGAAGTCGAAGGCGCGGTCGCGCGAGGTCTGGCCGCGGCTGTCCATCGGCGAGTCGACGTTGCCCAGCACTTCCATGCCGTTCAGCTGCACGCGGGTGAAGTCGGGGCCAAGGCCCCGCAGGCTGACGCGACGGCCTTCGCCGCCTTCGCGGTTGATGGCCACGCCGGGCAGGCGCTGCAGCGACTCAGCCAGGTTGAGGTCGGGGAACTTGGCCATGTCTTCGGCGACGATCACGTCCGAGACGATGGCGCTGGTCTTCTTGGCCTCGCGGGCCACGCCCAGCGACTTGCGGAAACCGGTGACAACAACGGCGTCGACTTCGGACGGGTCGGCGTCGGCGACCGACGCCGGCGCAGGATCGACGACGCGGGCTTCGGCGACCGGGGCCAGAGCGGCCATGACGAGTTGCGCCGCGCCCACGAGAAGCGCGATCTTGCTGCGAGACATAGGAATACCCCCTTGCACTGGTGTCGGCTGAACGCCCGGGGAGGGGCGCCGACAGTTGCGCGGGCAATAGGGAGGATCGGTGACTGAGGCGTCTCAACTCGATCAAGGATTGATGACAGACGATCCGCTCCCCTCCCCGCGACGTCAAACCGTCACGCGCGGGCGCTAGGGGGCAGGTACGGTTTCGGAGTCCCGTGATGTTGAACCTTCTCGCCGCCCTGGCGGTCGCCGCCGCCCCTTGCCCCGCCTCGGACGAGCAGCCCGCCTGCGTGCGCCAGCGGATCGACGCGCTGGGCATGAACGACATGATGGTCGTGGGGACCCACAATTCCTACAAGCTGGCGATCCCGCCCGAGGAGATGGCCGTCATGGTCGCCGCGCGCGGCCCCGCCGCGCTGGGGATCGACTATGGCCATCGCCCGCTGGTCGAACAGTTGGACGCCGGGGCGCGGCAGCTGGAGATCGACATTGTCGCCGACCCGCAAGGCGGTCTCTACGCCAAGCCGCTGACGGTGTTTGGCCGGGGAACGACCCTGCCGCCGGACGTAGCCGCCGCGCTGGCCAAGCCGGGCTTCAAGACCCTGCACATGCCCGATGTCGACTTCCGGTCCTCGTGCGTGACCTTCGTGGCCTGTCTGAAGACGATCCGCGCCTGGTCGGACACCCACCGCGACCACGTTCCGATCCTGATCATGCTGAACGCCAAGGAAGGCGCGGCCACCATGCCGGGCGGGGTGACGCCCCTGCCCTTCACCAAGGCGCTGTTCGATGCGCTGGACGCCGAGATCCGCTCGGTGTTCGGCGACGATCGGCTGATCACGCCGGATCTGGTCCAGGGCAAGGCCAAGACCCTGCGCGAAGGCGTCCTGGCCGGTGCGAAATTGGGCGGCGGCTGGCCCAAGCTGGGCGCGGCGCGCGGCAAGGTGTTCTTCGCCCTCGACGAGGGTCCCGAGAAGGTCGCGATCTACCGGGGCAAGCGCGCGTCGCTGGAAGGCCGGGCCATGTTCGTCAACACCGACGAAGCCTCGCCCGCCGCCGCCTATCTGACGCTCAACGATCCGGTCGACGAGAAAGACCGCATCGCGGCCGCCGTGAAGGCCGGCTTCATCGTTCGCACCCGCGCCGACGCCGATACGCGCGCGGCCCGATCCAACGACACCACCCAGCGCACCGCCGCCTTCACCAGCGGCGCCCAGTACATCTCGACCGACTACATCTGGGCCGATCCGCGCTTTGCCGGCGGCTATACGGTGCGCCTGCCGGACAGCAAGGTCGCGGTCTGCAATCCGGTGCGACAGCCGACGGCGTGCGGCGGCAGGGACCTGGAGGGGCGTTAGTTCCGCCTAACGTCGGCGCGCCGCCAAGGCCCAGACGGTCGCGATGACCGACGCCCCAAGCGTCAGCGCGCCGATCACGTTCCAGAGGCCATCGCCCAGCAGGGCGACGACCAAGCCGAAGAGGCTCAGCGCGGCGATCGCC
Source organism: Caulobacter sp. FWC26 (assembly GCF_002742645.2). Taxonomy (NCBI): domain Bacteria; kingdom Pseudomonadati; phylum Pseudomonadota; class Alphaproteobacteria; order Caulobacterales; family Caulobacteraceae; genus Caulobacter; species Caulobacter sp. FWC26. The sequence goes on along the minus strand of NZ_CP033875.1, from coordinate 1,116,102 downwards.
GCCGGTACGCTAAACACCTGCCACAGCGTCAGATGGTGACCGGTCTTCATCGCGCGGCCTTCCGCTTGGCGAGCCACAGATAGAGTCCGGAGGCCAGAATCACGATCGTGGCGATGTCGAGCAGCGCCCAGACGATCTTCAGGCCCAGCCCGCCATAGTCGCCAAAGTGCAGCGGCTGCGACAAGGACAGGGTCTTGACGTACCAGGGCGTCGGCGCAATGGCGGCCAGCTCGCCGGTGCGGGCGTCGATCAGGGCTGGCGTGGTCAGGTGCTTGGTCAGCGGCGTCTTGCCGTGAAAGAACACCGCATAGTGGTGGTCGGTCGAATAGTCCGAGCCCGGGAAGGCGACGAACTGAAGCTCCTTGTCCGGCAGGGCCGTCTTGGCCTTGTCGACGGCGGCCTGTAGCGAGCTGCGCTGGCCCGGCGCGACGGGGCTGTCATAGGCCTGCGTCAGTTCCTTGAGCGCCGTATTCTTCCAGTAGCCGACGATCGGCGTGGCCAGGGTGTTGACGACGCCGGTAGCGCCGACCACCAGCACCCAGGCCGCCGTAACCGCGCCCAACAGGTTGTGATAGTCCAGCCAGCGCGTGCGCGCCCGCTTGCTGGCCCGCACCGTGCCGAACGGCAGGCGGCGCATAAAAGGCGCGTACAGCACCACGCCCGAGACCAGGGCCGCGATCAGCAGCAGCCCCATCGCGCCCAGGAACAACATGCCCGCCAGACCCAGGAACATGTCGGTGTGCAGTTGGAGCAGGAACTCCATGACAGGATGCCCCGCGACCGGCGGAGCGGGTTCGCCGCTGGTGTGGTCGATGGGTTGGAAGCTGTAGACTCCCGCCTTGCCGCCCGGCTGCACGCTGGTGACGTTCACCACCGGCCGGTCTTCGTCGAAGCTCATGAAGGCCGGAACCTCGCCCGGCTTACGGGCGAGTGCGGTCTCCAGCACCTGGTCGAGGGTCAGCTTGGGGCCGTCCGGACGCGCAGGCGTCCAGGCCTCTTCCATCAGGACATGCTCGATCTCGTGGGTGAACACGAGCGGCAGCCCCGTGATGCAGAGCATCAGAAGGAAAGCGGTCGAGACCAGGCTCGACCACTTGTGAACCCACGACCAGGCGCGGAGCGTCCGGGCCTTCATCCGCGCTAGAAGTCCGTGCTGATCGACAGGCGCAGGGTGCGCGGGGCGCCCAGCGTCAGGTAGTTGGCGCCCGGATAGCCGCCGACCGCCACCCACTGGTTCTTGTCGGCCAGATTCTCGACGCGGGCCCGCAGGGTGACCGCCTTGCCGCCAGCTTCGAAGGCGTAGCGCGCGCCGAGGTCAAAGCGCGTCCAGGCGTCCAGCGACACGGTGTTGGCGGTGTTGGCCTGCTGCGATCCGGTGTGGACCGCGCGACCTTCCAGGGTCAGCCCCTCGACGGCGGCGACGTCCCACTCCAGGTTCAGGTTAGCCTGGAATTCCGGCACGCCGATCGGAGCCTTGCCCTGCAGCGCGGCCGACAGGGCGCGGTTGATCTGGGCGTCCAGCCAGGTGGCGCCGCCCAAGAGGCGCAGGCCCGGGGCGGGCTGGCCGAAGACGGTCAGTTCGACGCCCTGGTTCTCCTGTTCGCCGCCGGCGGTGTAGCGACGACTGGCGGCCTCGAAATACTCGGCCGGCTGGGTGGTGCGGAACAGGCTGATCGAACCGCCGAACGCGCCGGCGTCGTACTTGGCGCCGATCTCGGTCTGCTCGCCGCGGAACGGCGACAGGATCTCACCGACATTGGCCACCGCCACGCCATTGACCTGGGCCGGGGCGATCTTCCCGGGGACCAGGGCCTCGGCGTAGTTGGCGTACAGCGAAACCTTGTCGCTGGGCTTGAACACCGCCGCCACGGCCGGGGTGGTGGCGTCGCCGTCATAGGCGCCGTTGCGGGCGCCGGTGTTGTAGTCATACGAGCGGGTCTGGATGTCCTGATAGCGGACGCCCACCGTGACCAGCAGGCGCTCGTCCAGGAACGACAGGGTGTCGGCCACCGCGACGCTGCGGTTCTTCACGCGCTCGGTGACGTTCGGATCGCTCTTGGAGCCGCCCACGAAGAAGTTCGGGTTCGGCGCGGCGACGGCCACCGGGTTGTAGAGGTTGCTGGCGAAGCCGGCGAAGTTCGAGAAGGCGTAGGCGTTCCTGGACTTCAGGTTCACCTGGGCGACCGAGGCGACGATCGCGTGACCGACCGCGCCCGTGGCGAACTTGGCGCGCAGGCCCGCGTCCGTCGACAGGATCGAGTCCTTGCGGACGTTGTCGAAGCGGTAGGCGCTCAGCGTCCCGTCAGCCAGAGCCGTCGGGTTAGCCAGGACGTTGTCTTCCTTGCCCTGACGACCGCCCAGGGCGGCCCAGGCGCTGACCGTGTCGGTCAGGTCGAACTCGCCGCGCGCCGCGCCGAACAGCTGGCGCTCGTCGGTGTGGGTCCAGGGCTGGGCGAAGTTCTTGTCGCCCGAGGGGGCCTTGGGGATGGCGCCGGCCGGGGTCACGGTCGGACGCGCGCCTTCGATGCGGTGATCCTGCCAGCCGAGGTCCGCCGAGAAGCGGGCGCGGTCGCCGCGACGGTCCAGGCCCAGGCCCAGCACCGTCAGGTCGCGCTTTTCGCCGTCGACGGCCGTCTCGCCGCCGCGCAGGCCAAGATTCACGCGCGCGCCATAGGCGTCGTTCTGGCCAAAGCGGCGGGCGATGTCGGCCGAGCCATAGACCTGCTCGCCGCCGTCCCAACCGGCCGTGAAGCGGGTGAGCGGGGTGCTGGAGGCGCGCTTGGGCGTCAGGTTGAACGCGCCGCCGACGCCGCTGCCGCCGGGGGCCGCGCCGTTCAGGAAGGCGTTGGCGCCGCGGAACACATCGACCCGCTCGATCAGCTCGGCCGCCACGAACTGGCGCGGCAGCACGCCGTAGAGACCGTTATAGGTCATGTCGTCGGAATAGACCGGGAAGCCGCGAACGACGTACAGCTCCTGGAAGTTGCCAAAGCCCTTGGTCACGCGGACGGTCGGGTCGTTCTGCAGCACGTCGGCGACGCTGCGGGCCTGCTGATTGCGGATCAGCGCTTCGGTGTAGCTGGTGATGGCGAACGGGGTGTCCATCGTGTCCAGCGCGCCCAGCAGGCCGACGCGCGCGCCCCTGGCGACCTGGTCGCCAGCGTAGGCGGGCGGCAAACGCACCTGCGAGCCGGTGATGACCACCTCTTCGACCTGGGTCGTCTCGGCCTGGCGCGCCAAGGCGGGGCTGGCCACGACGCCTCCCAACAGGGCGGACGACAGCAGAAGGGCGAGACGAGACGACATCGGAAGATCCTGAGAATGCGAGTGCGTCGCAATATCTGGCCTTCAGTGACGTTTCAACTCTTTCCTCCTCGGGATGAGGGGGCCCTAACCCTTCCCTCTCCTCTTGCGGGAGAGGGTGGGCGCCGGAGGCGGTCGGGTGAGGGGTCGCGCGGCCATGCCGAGAAACCCCTCATCCGGCCCTTCGGGCCACCTTCTCCCGCAAGGGGAGAAGGAGAACCTTAGGCCGTCGCCATCGCCTCGCCGCGCACCAGGGCGGCGTAGGTGTCCATCAGGTCCAGCGACAGCTTGGCCGGCGTGAACTTGAACTCGCCCACTTCCGAGACCGGGGTCACCTCGGCGGCGGTGCCGACGATGAAGCACTCGGTGAAGGTCGAGAGCTCTTCCTTCTGGATGTGGCGCTCGACCACCTCGATCCCCTTGCGCTTGGCGATGTCGATCACCGTGCGGCGGGTGATGCCGTCCAGGAAGCAGTCGGGCTTGGGCGTGTGCAGCACGCCGTCCTTGACGAAGAACACGTTGGCGCCGGTCGCCTCGGCCACATAGCCGCGATAGTCCAGCATCATCGCGTCGGCGTAGCCGTCCTTTTCGGCGGCGTGCTTGGAGATGGTGCAGATCATGTAGAGGCCGGCGGCCTTGGCCGCGACCGGCGCGGTCTTGGGGTCCGGACGCTGGTACTTGGCCCAGGTCAGGCGGATGCCCTTGGCCTTGGTCGCCGGATCGAAGTAGCTGGGCCACTCCCAGACGGCGATGGCGACGTGGATCTTGGTCTGCTGCGCCGAAACGCCGATCATTTCGCTGCCGCGCCAGGCGATCGGACGGACATAGCAGTCCTTGAGGCCGTTCTTGGCCGCCGTCGCCTTGCAGGCCCCGTCGATCTCGGCCACCGTGTAGGGGATCTTGAAGTCGAGGATCTCGGCCGACTTGAACAGGCGCTCGGTATGCTCGGTCAGCTTGAAGATTTCACCGCCATACATGCGCTCGCCTTCGAACACCGACGACGCATAGTGGAGGCCATGGGTCAAAACATGCACCTTCGCTTCGCGCCAGGGCACGAATTGCCCGTCAAGCCAGATCCAACCGTCGCGATCGTCGAAGGGAACCAGAGACATCGGCCCAAGACCTCCTTATTGGGAACCGGGTTCTTAGACGCCCCGTCGCGGAATGCGTCAAATAAAATGGACTCTGCGTGATGATAGCCCCGCTGCAGCCCGGCTCGGACGATCCCCGTCTGATCCTTCGCGAGGAGGAGCTGGACGGCGGGCTGGAACTGATCCTGCTGGCCGAGGCCTCGCTGTGGGCCGCCGTGGACGCGGTGCTCGAGACCGAGGCCCTGGGTCTTGGCCGCTCACACTGGCGCGCGGCGTTCCTGCTGCGCCGCCGGCCGGGCATCGGGGTGCAGGACCTTTCGAAGCTGACCAGCCTGTCGAAACAGGCCGCCAGCCGCACCCTGGCCGACCTTGAGAAGGCGGGTCTGGTGGAGCGCGTCTCCGGCGATCTGGACGGCCGTCGCCGCCCCGCGACTCTCACCGCCGAGGGCGTGGCCTTCGAGCAGCGCACGGCCGAACGGCTGCGAGCGCTGCTGGCCCGCGCCTACCGCACCGGCGGCCTGGACGGCGTGGCCGGCACGCGGCGCATCCTGGCGGCGCTGGCCGGATCGCGGCAAGGTGTCGGCCCAGCACGACGGATTCCCACATGACCCCTGACGAGCGCCGCGAACGCCACATCCTGGTGGTCGACGACGACGACCGGCTACGCAAGCTGATCAAGGAATTCCTGAGCCGCGCCGGCTTTCGCGTCACCGCAGCCTCCAGCGCCGCCGGGGCCGACAAGCTGTTCGAGGCCCTGGACTTCGACCTGATGGTGCTGGACGTGATGATGCCCGGCGAGGACGGCATGACCTTCACCAAGCGCCTGCGTGCCAAGGGCGGCGAGGCCGGCCGCACGCCGATCCTGATGCTGACCGCCAAGGATCAGACGGCCGACCGGATCGAGGGCCTGTCCAGCGGCGTCGACGACTATCTGGGCAAGCCGTTCGAGCCTCAGGAGCTGCTCCTGCGCATCGAGGCCATCCTGCGCCGCTCGGCCGCCCGTCCGGTGGGCCCCAAGGCGCTGAGTCTGGGCCGCTGCACCTTCGACGCCGATCGGGGAGAGCTGTCGTGCGACGGCGAGGCCGTGCGGATCACCGAGGCCGAAGTGACCCTCCTCCGTCGCCTGGCCCGCTCGCTGCACGAGCCGGTCGATCGTCTCGAGTTGGCCCGCGACACCGCCGACGCCACCGGCCGCGCCGTTGACGTCCAGGTCACCCGCCTGCGCCGCAAGATCGAGCCCGACCCGAAGAATCCCCGCTACCTGCAGACGGTGCGGGGCGTGGGGTATCGGCTGGCGCCGGATTGATGGGGTGAAGGCGGGCACCTTCCCCCTCCAGATGCTGCGCATCCTCCTCCCCCGGAGGGGGAAGAAGGAGCGCGTATGCCTTCTTCCCCCTCCGGGGGAGGAGCGCCGCAGGCGCGGAGGGGGCAAGTAGCAAGCCGTGCCCCTCGCCCGCCTCGACATCCCGCCCGCGCTGAAGCGGCTGCTGCCGACCACGCTGTTTGGCCGCAGCCTGCTGATCATCGTCCTGCCGGTGGCGATCATGCAGATCGCGGTGACCTGGGCGTTCTTCGACGCGCACTGGCAGAGCGTCACCGCAAAGCTGTCCGAGGGTCTGGCCGGCGACATCGCCTGGGCTGTGCAGTCCTACGAGGACGATCCCAGCCCCGCAGCCGTCGAGAAACTGGCCAAGCGCGCCGAAGACTCGCTGTCGCTGTCCATCGCCTTCCAGAAGGGCCGCAAACTACCGACCGGCCACCGCCCCTCGCTGTTCGCGGCGCTCGACCGCTCGCTGGACCGGGCGCTGGAGGACCGGCTGGACAACCCGTTCTGGTTCGATACCACCCGTTACCGCGCCTATATCGACATCAGGGTGAAGGTCGACGGGGGGGTGTTGCAGATCTACGCCCTGCGCGACCGCGCCTACGCCACCCAGGGCCACATCTTCATCCTGTGGATGGTGGTGGCGACCATGCTGCTGACGGCGGTGGCGATCCTGTTCATCCGCAACCAGGTGCGGGCCATCGAGCGCCTGGCCGAGGCCGCCGACGCCTTCGGCCGGGGCGAGGATCCGGACTTCAAGCCGCACGGCGCGCGCGAGGTGCGTCAGGCGGCGCTGGCCTTCATCGCCATGAAGCTGCGCATCCAGCGCCATATCGAGCAGCGCACCGCCCTCCTGGCCAGCGTCAGCCACGACCTGCGCACGCCGCTGACCCGGCTGAAGCTGGAAATGGCCATGGCCGAGCCCTGCGAGCAGATGGAGGCCATGAAGGGCGACCTCGCCGAAATGGAGCACATGATCGACGAGTACCTCGCCTTCGCCCGCGGCGAGGGCGGCGAGGCGATTCAGGTCGTCGATCTCTCCGAACTGGTCGAGAGCGTCGTGGCTGACGCCGAACGGGGCGGCGCGGCGATCGAGACCGAGATCACCCAAGGCCTGGAAACCCGCCTGCGTCCCCTCACCTTCCGCCGGGCGCTGGCCAACCTCATCGACAACGGCGTAGCCCACGCCGACCGGGTGCGTGTGACGGTCAGTCCGCGCCAGACCGGCGGGGTCGACGTCGCTGTCGATGACGACGGTCCGGGCATTCCGGAAGACAAGTATGAAGAGGCCTTCAAGCCCTTCTCGCGACTCGACGACAGTCGGAACCAGAACGAGAAGGGCGTGGGCCTGGGGCTCGCCATCGCCCGCGACATGGCCCGGGGCCTGGGCGGGGACCTTGTTCTGTCCCGCTCGGCGCTGGGCGGCCTGCGGGCGCTGATCCGGCTGCCGGGGTAGAGCGCTAAAAACCCTATGTCATCCCGGAAACGCCGCAGGCGTTATCCGGGACCCAGGGGGTGACGAAACGCCGTGTGCGCCGCCCCTGGGTCCCGGCGCTCCGCGCTTCGCGCTGCGGCCGGGATGACACGATGTTATGGGCCTTTGAAAGGCGCTAAGTGTCGTTTCCAAGAAGGTTGTTTACACGCTGCCAGGGGGTGAGGCCGCCGATGCCAGAGTGTGGTCGGGTTAGGTTGTAGGCGTCGGTCCAGGGTTTGATGGCGTTGGATCGTTCCTCCGAGCAGGCATAGGGCCTGCCATAGGCCCACTCGCGCAGGCTCGTCTGGATGAAGCGCTCGGCCTTGCCATTGGTCCTGGGCGTGTAGGGCTTGGTGCGCACGTGCCTGGCGCCGGCGATCCGCAGGGCCTGGGCGAAGAGCTTGGAGCGATAGGCCGAACCGTTGTCGGTCATCACCCGCTGGACGGCGACGCCGTGGCGGCTCAGCCAGGCCAGGGCGCGTTCGAGGAAGGCGGTCGTATCGTGCTGGCCTTCGGAGGGCAGGATCTCGGTGTAGGCCAAGCGCGAGGCGTCATCGACGCAGACGTGCAGGAAATCCCAGCCGGCTTTCTTGGAACGTCCCGCCCGCCGGTCGCCGGTGACGCGATGGCCCTCGACGGTGAACCGGCCCAGCTTCTTGATGTCGAGGTGGATCATCTCGCCAGGCGCGGCGCGCTCATATCGGACGATCGGCGGCCTGGGCTCCAGGGCCGATAGCTTGCCCAGGCCCAGCCGGCGCAAGATCAGCCCCACAGTCGAGCGGGCCAGGCTCAGGTTGCGGGCGATGGCCGGCCCTGTCATCCGCTGGCGGCGCAGGGTCTGAACTTGGTCGACGATCTCCGCGGACGTCCTGCGCGGACATCGGCGGGGCGCCGAGCTGCGGTCGTGAAGCCTTCGCTCGCCGCCCCGCCGATGCCGTTGCAGCCACTTACCGACCGTCTGGCGTGAAATTCCGAAGGCTTCGGCGGCCCTAGCCACCGACCAGCCTTCAACCTCGATCCGTGAAATCATCGCCGCTCGACCAAGCGGCGTCAGGCGGGCATTCTGATGGATGTTCATCCGGGGGCTCCCGGCCATGGAAGTGGAGTGTCGCAACCCCAGCTTCGTTCAAGCCCGCCTCCGGGTGAACAACCTTCATAGCTTCGACAGCTAAGCCCCCCGATCCCGGAACGGATCGGCCGGGTACACCCCCAGGATCTCGAAGCGCTCGGAGAAGAACTTCAGCTCGTCCAGGGCCAGAGCGAGGTTGCGGTCCTCGGGGCGGCCGTCGACCTCGGCGTAGAAGAAGGTGGCCGTGAAATTGCCGCCCTCCATGTAGCTTTCCAGCTTGGTCATGTTGACGCCGTTGGTCGCAAACCCGCCCAGCGCCTTGTACAGCGCGGCGGGCAGGTTGCGGACGCGGAACACGAAGCTGGTTACGCAGCGATGCGTGAAGTCGGGCGCGGCCGGGGCCTTGTCGGCCGTCATCACCAGGAAGCGCGTGGTGTTGTGGCGCTCGTCCTCAATGTCGCGCGCCAGGATGTCGAGGCCGTAGATCTCGGCGGCCAGGGCCGGGGCGACGGCGGCATGGGTCGGATTGGGCTTCAGGGCCAGGGCCTTGGCCGCGCCGGCGGTGTCGCCGGCGGCCTCGGTCTCGACGCCCAGGCGCTTCAAGCTGTTGCGGCACTGGCTCAGCGCGATCGGCATCGAGCTGACGACCTTCACGTCCTCGATCTTGACGCCCTTGTTGGCCATCAGTTGGAAGCGGATCGGCTTGAAGCGCTCGCCGATGATCTTGAGGCCCGAGGCGGGCAGCAGGTGGTGGACGTCGGCCACGCGGCCAGCGATCGAGTTCTCGATCGGGATCATGCCCAACTGGCAAACGCCCGACTTGATGGCCTCGAAGGCCTCCTCGAAGGTCTTGCAGGGGTAGGCTTCGTAATCCGGGAAGTAGGTGCGGCACGCCTCGTGGCTGTTGGCGCCGGGCTCGCCCTGGAAGGCGATCTTCTTGAGGATGCTCATGCGTTCTTTCCTGCGGCCTGTCGCGCCGCTTCGAGGTCGGAAGGATTGTCGACGGAGATGGGCGCGGTCTGCGCTACCGCTGCGCGGATCGTCAGGCCCAGTTCCATGGCGCGCAGCTGCTCCAGCTTCTCGCGCTTTTCCAGCGACGAGGGCGCGGCGGCGTTGAACGCCTCCAGCGCCTCGCGGCGATAGCCATAGATGCCGATGTGGCGCCAGACGGGGCCCTCGCCATAAAGCGTGGAGCGGGTGAAATAGAGCGCGCGGCCGCTCGTCCCGTCCTCTTCCATGGCCAGCACAGCCTTGACCACATCCGGGTTGCTCCGGTCGGCCGGCGAAGACTCAGGCGCTACGACGGTGGCGATGTCGGCGTCGCCGAACTCCTTAAGTATTCGCGCGCAGTCGGAGAGAACCGCCGGGTCCACGAACGGCATGTCGCCCTGCAGGTTGATCACCACGTCGTGCTCGAACCCCGGATCGAGCTCAGCCAACGCCGCCAGAATCCGGTCCGAACCCGACGGCAGATCCGGGTCGGTCAGCACGGCGGTTCCGCCAGCCTTTTGAACCGCTTCGACGATTTCCGGGTCGCCGGCGGCGACGGCCACCGGACCAATACCCGCTTCGAGGCCCTGACGCAGAACCCGCACGATCATCGGAACCCCGCCGATATCGGCCAGGGGCTTGCCCGGGAGGCGGGTCGCGGCCATCCGAGCCGGGATCAGAATGAGGGGGTTCATCGGTGCAAATCTCCGCCGCCCTGTTGCGCGAGGGGCGGTAGCGTGTAAGAGACGCGAGCGCAACATGACGCGCGCTGGAGACTCGTCCTTGTGATTCCGGCGCGCGGGTTTCAAGCCCGCCGTTCGACGGGCCGATAAGAGGCTGACAAGGCTGAAATGAGCGACCTGACGTTCAACAAGATCGCTGGCGGCGTGCTGCTGACCGGCCTCGTTATTTTCGGTCTGCGGGAAGCGTCGTCCATCGTCTTCGCCAAGCACGAAGTCGAAAAGGCCGGCTACGAGATCGCGGTCCAGGAAGAAGGCGCCGAAGGCGGCGCGGCGGCGGTCGAGACCCTGCCCGACTGGAACGCCGTCCTGACCCCGGCCAACGTGGCCGCCGGCCAGGCCGTCTCGGCCAAGTGCGCCGCCTGCCACAAGTTCGACGCCAGCAACGCCAACGGCACGGGCCCGGGTCTGTGGGACGTGGTGGGCCGTAAGCCGGCTGCGCATGCGGGTTTCAACTACTCGACCGCCATGAAGGACTTCGCGGCCAAGACGCCGGTGTGGGACTACGACCACCTGTATGAATTCCTGAAGGCCCCGGGTAAGTACGTCTCGGGCACGAACATGACGTTCGTCGGCCTGAAGAAGTCGGAAGATCGCGTCGCGATCATCGCCTACATGCACAGCCTGGGTTCGAAGCTGCCGGTCCCGCCGCCGCGTCCGGCCGCCGCCGCTGCTCCGGCCGAAGGCGCCGCCCCGGCTGCTGAAGGCGCGGCTCCAGCCGCTGAAGGCGCCGCGCCCGCCGCCGGCGCCGCCGCGACTCCGGCCGCTCCGGCCGCCGCCGCCCCGGCTGCCCCGAAGGCCTAAGGCTCTTCGACATCCGATACGAAGAGGCCGCGACGCGAAAGCGCCGCGGCCTTTTTGTTTTCCCGTGTCATCCCGGCCGCAGCGCAGCGGAGAGCCGGGACCCAGGGGCGGCGCGCAGGGCGTCCTGTCACCCCCTGGGTCCCGGAGAGCGCTTCGCGCTTCCGGGATGACACAAAGAGGAAGCGCCCCCTCCCCGCTAAACCCGCCGGTACCCCAACACCCCGCCTGTCGGCGTCGCCGCGATACGCGTGATCGCCTCGGCTAGCGGCTCGATCGCGGTGGCCATGTGGTGGGCGTTGGCGTGCAGGATGGTGTCGGGATCCAGCAGGATCGCCACGTGCCCCCTCCAGAACACCAGATCGCCGCGCCGTCGGTCGGCCTCGGCGATCTCCGGGAAGAAATCGCGCTGCATGTCGGTGTCGCGCGGACAGGCCCGGCCGCAGGCATAGAGCGCCTGTTGGACAAGCGCTGAGCAGTCCAGACCCAGGCTCTCCCGCCCGCCCCACTGATAGGGCGCGTGGAGAAACCGCTCGGCGACGGCGACATAGTCGGTCTCGAACCGGCCGACGCACGCCAGGTGGTGCGCGACGAACCAGCCCGACCGGGCGCCGCGAACGAACCGGCCCTCGCGGGCCTCGACCGTCACCAGGGCGTTCAGGCTGTAGAGCCCGATGATGGCCGACTTGATGTCCGGCTCGGCGAAGGCGTAGGTGCGCGGAACGGCGATACGATGCTCGGGCGTCAGCACCGGCGCCGACAGGGCCTCCAGCAGCACATAGCCGACATAGCGGTCGCGGCGCGCCTGGCCGAAGGCGAAGCCGCCGACCTCGAACAACACGTCGAACAGCTCGCCGAAGACCAGCTGGTCCTCCTGTTCGGCGTCCGGCTCGGGGGCCTTGCGCAGGCTGGCGATCGGGGCGCTGACCTGCATCGGCGTCACGTCGGCGAAACGGTCGGCGGCGACGAGGCCTTCGAGCCGACGATCCGCGACGCCATCGCGGACCAGGGTGACGCGGCGGTCTGGCGCGCTCATCGGGCGAACCTGGCTTGCAGCATGGCGAAGGCGGCGCGGATAGCCTGCACCTCGGCGCCCACCGGATAGCCCGGCCGCCCCTTCGGGTTCCAGGCGAAGACGTCGAAGTGCGCCCAGCTTCCCTCGCTCGGAGCAAAGCGCTGCAGGAACAGCGCCGCCGTGGTCGCGCCCGCCTGAGCCCAGCCGTCGGGGTCGTTCTTCAGGTCGGCGATGTCGCTGTCCAGCGCGTCACGATAGGCCTCGGTCAGGGGCAGGCGCCACAGCGGATCGGAGACCTTGCGTGAGGCGGTCTCGATCTGGGCGGCCAGGGTGTCGTCGGCGGTCCAGAACGGGATCACGAAGGGCCCCATGGCCACCCGCGCCGCGCCGGTCAGGGTGGCGAAGTCCAGGGTCAGGGCGGGCTTGAGCTCTGCGGCGCGGGTCAGGGCGTCGGCCAGGATCAGCCGGCCTTCGGCGTCGGTGTTGCCGACCTCGACGGTCAGGCCCGCGCGGGTGGCCAGCACGTCGCCCGGCCGCATCGCGTCGCCGGCGATGGCGTTCTCGACCACGGGAGTGAGGATCACCAGGCGCACCGGGAGCCTCGCCTCCATCACCATCCGGCCCAGCGCCAGGGCGTGGGCGGCGCCGCCCATGTCCTTCTTCATCAGCCGCATGCCAGACGAAGGCTTGATGTCGAGGCCGCCGGTGTCGAACACCACGCCCTTGCCCACCAGGGCCAGAACCGGATGGGACGGATCACCCCAGGCGATCTCGATCATCCGCGGGGCGCGGGCGTCGACCGCAGCGCGGCCCACGGCGTGGACGGCGGGATAGTTCTCCCGCAACAGGTCGTCACCCCGCACGACCGACAGGGTCGCCCCATACTTCTCGGCGATCTCGCCGGCGATGGTCTCGATCTGCAGCGGCCCCATGTCGTTGGCCGGGGTGTTGACCATGTCGCGGCACAGGGCGCAGGCGTGGGCCAGGGCGGTGACGAAGGTCACGTCGACGCCCTTGGGCGCCAGCAAGCGCGGGATCGGCTCGCCGCGCTTCTTGTAGCGGTCATAGCGATAGGTCCCCAGCGCGAAGCCGAGGGCCGCCTGCTCGCCGTCCAGGCCCTTGGGCAGGCGCAAGAGGGCGTAGTCGCCGGCCGGCAGCTTGCCCGCCAGGCCCCTCAGCAGCGACAGATCGGCGCGGCCCGAGCCCACACCCATCAGCACCTGCTCGACCGCCCCGCTAGCGCCGGGGACGACCAGCACCTGCCCGACCTTGCCCGCGAACTTGTTGGCGGTGGCGTAAGTCCTTACCGGCGCACGCTTTCGCGCCAGGAACGCCTCGACCTCGGACTCCGCGACGGGATGCACCAGGATCGCCTTGCCGTCGGTCTCGGCGAGGATCGGATGCGCGGGGTCGGTCATCGGCGAAACCCTTAAAAACTATGCTTAACGATTCCTTGAGGCCCGCGCCGGATGATAGGCGCACCTTCTGGAGACTTGTCTTCATGTGTCGCAAGCGCGCGCTCATCGCAACCGTTCTCGCCCCCATCGCCCTGGCCGTGGCGACCCCGGTCCTGGCCGCGGATCCGCCGAAGGCCCAAGCGGCGACGGCTCAGAAGACGCCGACGAAGGCCTCGCCGCAGCAGCGGGCAGAGGCGCGGCGCCTCGACCCGCTGGCCCAGGCCGCGTTCTGGGGCGCCGAGTTCGAGGTTGATCCGGGCGACGCCGAAGCCGGCGCCGGCTTGGCAAAGGCTCTGCGCGCACTGGGCCGCGCCGACGAGGCCGCCATTGCGGCGACCAAGGGCCTGATCGCCCATCCCGATGACGCGGGTCTGCTGCTGGAACTGGCGCGCGCCCACATCGCCCGGGGCCAGGGCTTCTATGCGATCGAGCCGGCCCGCAAGGTCGCGGCGGCGTATCCCAAGGACTGGCGTCCGCTGACCCTGCTGGGCGTGGCCTACGAGCAGGCCGAGCGCGACGAGGAAGCGGACGCGGCGCACCGACAAGCGATCGCCGTGGCGCCAAACGAGGCCACGCCGATGACCAACTACGCCCTGCACCTGGCCGCCAAGGGCGATCTGGCGGGGGCCGAGGCCCAGCTTCGCCGCGCCGTGGCCTTGCCCTCGGCGGGCATCCAGGCGCGCCAGAACCTGGCCCTGGTGGTTGGCCTGCAGGGCCGTCTGCCGGAAGCCGAAAAGCTGGTCCGCGCCGACCTGCCGCCCGAGCAGGTCGCCAACAACCTCGCCTATCTGCGGGCCGCTGTGGGCCAGGCCGGCCAAGGCCGTAGCTGGGACGCCATGAGGGCTGGTGGCGGGCGCTAACCCCGCTCCGTCCTACCCTAGCGCCTGGCTCACCACCTTGGCCGCCTTAGTGAAGGTGGTCAGCAGCGGCGTCGCCACGACGTGTCTCAGGGTAAAGGCGAAGAACGCCGCCAGGCCCAAGAGCAGGCCCATCTCCAGGGCGGCCCCGCCCTCTTCCGCCTCCGCGAACGCGCGCACCGGAGGCTCTTTACCCGCATATCCCATAGGACCTGTCCCAAACCGACACTGAACGGTCGGGACAGCGCAAGACCTACGCCAGGGCGCAGCCAGCCTTGAGCGCTATTTAAAGGCGTCCTGCACCTTCATGATCGCCGGGCCCAGGATCATCACGAACAGCACCGGCAGGAAGAACAGGATCATCGGCACAGTGAGCTGAGCCGGCAGGGCGGCGGCTTTCTTCTCGGCGGCGGAGAGACGTAGCTCGCGGTTCTCCTTGGCCATGACGCGCAGAGCCGTGCCCAGCGGCGTCCCGTAGCGCTCGGCCTGAATCATGGCCGTGGCCACCGACTTGATGCCGGGATGGTTGGTGCGGCGGGCGAGGTTTTCGTAGGCCAGGCGGCGGTCGGGCAGGTAAGACAGTTCGGCGGTCAGCAGGGACAGCTCTTCGGCCAATTCCATCGATTGCGCCCCGACCTCGGCCCCGACCTTCTGGATCGCCGCCTCGATCGACATGCCGCTTTCGACGCAGATCAGCAGCAGGTCCAGCGCGTCCGGGAAGGCGGCCACGATCGACTCGCGGCGCTTCTGGGCGACATTGGTGATGTAGACATTGGGCGCATAGTAGCCTAAGGCCAGGAAGGCTACGCAGGCGCACAGCTTCTGGATGGGCAGCAGGCCGAAGTCGTTGATCAGATACAGATAGAAGGCCGCGCCCGCCGCGAAGGCGAACGGCATGGCGAACCGAAAGAAGTAGAAGGTGCTGACAGGCTTGGGGCCGCGGAAGCCGGCTTGGGCCAGCTTCTCGACGACCTTGGGGTCCTCCAGCAGGCGCGACAGCTGCAGCCGCTCCACGACGTTCTTGTAAAGACCCTCGTCCTGGTGACGAAGGCTGCCGCCGGCCCCGCCGCCACGCGTCGCGATGGATTGCCGCGACCGGCGCCGCAGTTCCTCGCGGCGGTTGGCCACCGACTTCAGACGGCCTTCCAAATTGTTGTCGCGCATCACCGGCGAGGCCAGGGTGATGATGGTGGCGAACACGACCACGGCAATAAACGCCGTCAGCACGTTCGAGGGGTTGGTCAGGGCTTCGACAAGCTTCACGCGGCCCTCCCCCTCAGAACTTGAAGTTGATCATGTTGCGCATCACGAAGATGCCGATACTCATCCACACGGCGCTGACCAGCAGCATCAGGTGGCCGCGCGGATCGGTGAACATCGGGGCCATGTAGGCCGGCGAGGTGACGCTGATCAGGGTGACGACGCCTGGCGGCAGGCAGCCGATGATGAAGGCCGAGGCGACGGCTTCGGCCGACAGCGCCTTGATCTTCTCCTTCATCAGCTTGCGCGCGCGCAGAACGGTGGAGAGGTTGCCCAGCGCCTCGGCCAGGTTGCCGCCGGTCTTCTGCTGGATGGCCAGCACGATCGAGAAGAAGCGCAGCTCGTTGGTGGGCATGCGCTCGTACATCTTTTCCAGCGCCGCATCCATCGGCACGCCCATGGCGACGTTCTCGGTCAGGGTGCGGAACTCCCCGGCCAGAGGTTCGGGACACTCCTTGCCGATGATCTTCAGGCAGTCGTGGACCGGCAGGCCCGACTTGATGCCGCGCACGATGATGTCGACGGCGTCGGCGAAGGCCGCGGTGAACTTCTGGGTCCGGCCGTTGGCGAGGAAGCCCAGCACCCAGCGCGGCAAGCCGGCCCCGGCGGCGAAGCCGGCGCCCAGAGCCACCAGTGGCGACTGTCCCAGCAGCAGGATGATCATCGCCACGAACAGGCCCAGGACCGCACTGACGATCCAGAACATCTTGACGTTTTCGCCCAGGCCCGCAGCCTGCAGGCGCGCGGCGATGCTGAGCGAGGCCTTCTTCTGCTTGCGCTCCTGGTCCTTGAGCGCCTTGAGAATGGCCTGGCGGCGAGCGTCGGGCGTGCTGGCGGCCGCCTTGGCGCGGACGCTGGCCTGGCGCTCGCCGCCCTTGGCGATCACCTGGGCGCGCTTGGCGGCCTTGGCCTGAGCGCTGTCGCCGCCGGCGAAGGCGAAGCCGAGCCCGGCGATGGTGATGAACCCCAGGATGCCAGCCAGGACGAACAGCATCGCCTACTCCGCCGCGTCGAGGGCTTCGGCCAGCTCGCGCTCGAGGCCGTAGTAGCGGGCGCGATCCCAGAAACGCGGACGGGCGATGCCGGTCGAGCGGTGCTTGCCCACGACCTTGCCGTTCTCGTCCTCGCCGGTGATCTCGTAGACGAACAGGTCCTGGGTGACGATCACATCGCCTTCCAGGCCAACCACCTCGGTGATGTGGGTGATGCGGCGGCTACCATCACGCAAGCGCGCGGCCTGGATGATGACGTCGACCGAGCCGACGATCATCTCCTTGATGGTCTTCGAAGGCAGGCCGTAGCCGCCCATGGTGATCATGCTCTCGATACGGCTGATCGCCTCGCGCGGGCTGTTGGCGTGCAGCGTGCCCATCGAGCCGTCGTGGCCGGTGTTCATGGCCTGCAGCAGGTCGAACGCCTCGGGACCGCGGACTTCGCCGACGATGATGCGTTCGGGACGCATCCGCAGACAGTTCTTGACCAGGTCGCGCATGGTGACGGCGCCAGAGCCTTCCAGGTTCGGCGGACGGGTTTCCAGGCGCACCACGTGGGGCTGTTGCAGCTGCAGTTCGGCGGCGTCTTCGCAGGTTACGACCCGTTCGGTGGGGTCGATGAACGCGGTCATGGTGTTGAGCAGCGTCGTCTTGCCCGAGCCTGTACCGCCCGAGATGACGATGTTGCAGCGGCAGGCGCCGATCACCCCCAGAACCCGCGCCCCTTCGGGGCTGATGGAGTTGAACTCCACCAGGTTCTTCATGGTCAGCTTGTCCTTCTTGAACTTCCGGATGGTCAGGGTGGGACCATCCAGCGCCAAGGGGGGGCGATGACGTTGACGCGCGAGCCGTCGGGCAAGCGGGCGTCGCAGATCGGGCTGCTTTCGTCGACCCGACGGCCGACCTGGCTGACGATCCGCTGGCAGATGTTTATCAGCTGGAGATTGTCGCGGAAGCGGACATTGGTCAGCTGGACCTTGCCGCCCACTTCGATGAACACGCGATGCGCGCCGTTGACCATGATGTCGGCGATGTCGTCGCGGCTCAGCAGGGGCTCCAGGGGACCATAGCCGAGGACGTCGTTGATGATGTCCTGGACCAGGTGCTCCTGTTCCGCGACCGACATCGAGACGTTCTTGATCGCCACCAGCTCGGCGACGATGTCACGGATTTCCTCGGCCGCCTGCTTCTGGTCGAGCTGGGCCAGCTGGCTCAGGTCGATGGTGTTCAACAGGGCGTTGAAGATCGTGGTCTTGGTGGCGTGGTAGTAGTCGCTCTGCTCACGCACGATGTGAGTGGTCTGCGGCTGCCCTTGGGCGGCGCGCAGTTGCTCCAGGCCTGCGGTCGCCTTGGGCGCCGGGCCGTTGACCTTTGGCGCTGGAGCCTTGCGTTCGGGGGCGGCGACCGGCTCGATGCGCTGCGGCCGCGTGGCGATGGCCGCGCCGCCCGCTGGGGCGGGGGGCGGCGCCTTAGGATCGCCGGAGGCTGACGGGTCGCGCTTGCCGAACATCTATTTCTTCTTGAACAGGCCCGAGAACAACGACGACTTCTGCTGCGGCGGCGGCTCGCGCCGGCTGATCAGGCGGGCCAGATGCTCCAGGCCCTCGGCAGCCTTCGACTTCGGCGCCACCTCGGCCAGCATCTGACCGTTGTTGGCCGCCTGGCCGTAGGGCTTGGGATCGAACGGCAGCACCAGCGAGGGCTGGACGCCCAGGGCCTCGCCAAAATCCTTGACCGGGATTTCCGGCCGGCCCGGCACGCCCACCTGGTTCAACAGCAGGCGCGGCGGCGCATCGTTGGGCCGCGAACCTCGGACGAGGTCGATGATGTTCTTGGCGTTGCGCAAGCTGGCAAGGTCCGGCGTGGCCACCACGACCAGTTCGTCGGAGCCGATCAGCACCCGGCGGCTCCAGGCGTTCCAGACGTGCGGCAGGTCCAGCACCACGTAGGGCGCCGCGCCGCGGATCTTCTGGGTGACTTCCTCGAAGGCGTCGGCGCCGAACTCGTAATCGCCGTCCAGCGAGGCCGGCGCGGCGAACAGCGACAGGCGGTCGCCGCAACGCACCATCATCCGGTCCATCAGCACCGGATCGAGACGATCAGGCTGGCTCAGCGCGTCCAGCACGCCTTGCAACGGGTCCTGGTTGAAGTCGAGGCCGGCGGTGCCGAAGGCCAGGTCCAGATCGACCAGCACCGTGGCCGTCTGCATGTTCTCGGCCATGGTCCAGGCGAAGTTGTGGGCCAGGGTCGAGGCGCCGACGCCGCCCTTGGCGCCGACAAACGCAATCTGCCGCCCGATGAAGGGCGCCGCTGGGTCGGCATAGAGCGCGCCGACCGCGCGGATCACCTGCAGCGGGCCCAGCGGCTGGGTCAGATATTCGCTGACCCCCCGGCGTATCAGCTCGCGATAGAGGGCGATGTCGTTGGTCTGGCCCACCACGACCACCTTGGTGCCCGGGTCACAGACCTGGGCCAGGCTGTCGAGCATGTGTAGCAGGCGCTGGGCGCCATCCAGGGTCTCGACCATCACCAACGAGGGCGTCGGCTGGTTCTGGTAGTAGTCGACGGCTGCGGCCAGACCCCCGTCGCGGACAATGGTCGAGGCGCGCGCCATCCGGCGATCGGCGGCGGCCTGCTCGATCAGGGCGGCGGTCTCGGGTCGCGCGCAGAAAGCGTGGATGGTGATGCGCGGGATCGCCGCATCGCCAAGGCCGCTGTCGGCGATCGGTTCGGGATAGGCGGTCGCAGCCATCTCGGGCGCCCGATCGAAATCGCCGATATCACGCGTCATGACCGGAGCCGACGGCTGAACCGGCCGCGCTTGCTGGACGGGTCGGGCTTGGGGCGTGGGACGCGTGGTCGGCGGGGCCGCCTGCGGCGACCGCGCGGGCGGAGGGGCGTCGTCGCGGGGACTGGCCGGCGGGAAGTCGGCGAACGGGTCTTCAAAGCCGCCGGTCGGCGTCAGCGACGGCGCTGACGAGCGCCAGGGATCGTTCGCGCCGGTCGTGAACTCGTCGGCGGCGTCGAAGCCAAGGTCGAAGGGATCGTTGTCGGTCGGCCGCATTACTGGATCGCCTTCGAGACGACGCCGCTGGCCTGGTCATCCTTGGCCGAGCTGGTGACTTCGCCCTTGCGGTACTTGCCCAGGACGGTGTCGCGACGGCCGGTGTCGGCGGGGGTCATGTCGCGCGGCCGCAGCAGGTCCTCGGGATTGGCGACCTGAGCGGCGATGTTGGCCGCCATGGCGCAGCCGAAATTCTCGGTGACGCCGTTGTCGCGGGTGGCCGTCAGGTTCTCCCAATGCTGGCCGCACTTGATCGGCCGCGCCTCATAGCGGAGGAAGCCGACGCGTATCGCGCCCTGATCGGCGGCGGCGGGGTCCACGCCGATGATCCGTACCCGCGAGCCCGCGCCCAGCGTGGCCAGGCGATCGCGGATCTGGATGGCCATGGCGCCGGCGTTGTTGGGCGCGGCGACGACCAGTTCGCGGGCCTCGGCCTCCATCCAGCGCGAGACCAGGGCCTCCAGCGCCGCCGACTGGTTGGCCGACAGGCCGCCGGCATGGACGGCCAGCAGGATTTCGTCCGGCGCGGAGTCGACCCTGATCCGGTCCATCCACTGCTGGGTCTCGGTGGCGGCCAGCTTGCTGGGGCCTTGATCGGGCGGGGTCGAGGCGCAGGCGGAGAGGCCCAGCACGGCGGCTCCAACGAGGACGGTCTTGACCAGAATACGAAGCGTCATGGCGGCGTCCTACTCGATCACATAGCCCACGGGGCCCTGATAGGCGCGCCCCGCATTGGCGCCGGCCGGCGCCTTGACCACCTTGTTGAGCCGACCCAGCAGCACCGTGCTCATGTCCCCGGCGAAGCGCAGCCCGTCGGCCGGCGTCTGCAGGTTCTGCGGCTTGGTGGGGTCGATGATGTAGGGGGTGATGATGACCACGAGCTCGGTCTGGTTGTTCAGGAAGTCCCGCGAGCGGAACAGCGACCCCAGGATCGGCATGTTGGTCATGCCCGGCAGCGAGTCGATGGTTTCCTTGGTGGTCTGCTGCAACAGGCCCGCCAGCATCAGCGAACCGCCCGACGGCAGCTCGACCGTGCTTTCGACGCGGCGCACCGACAGGCCCGGAACGGTCACGGCGGCGTTGGTGCCGGCGCTCAGGGTGAAGGCGCCGAGGCTGGTCAGCTCCGACACCTCGGTCGACAGCTTCAGCGAGATGCGGCCGCCCGACAGCACCACCGGCGTGTAGCCCAGACCCACGCCGTAGGGCTTGAACTCGATCGTGACCTTGCCGCTCTGGTCACTGCCCGTCGGAACGGGGAACTCGCCGCCGACCAGGAAGTGACCGGCCTCGCCCGACACAGCCGCCAGGTTCGGCTCGGCCAGGGTGCGCACCAGGCCCACGCGCTCGAACGCCTGGATCATGCCCTTGGCGGAGTTCAGACCCGGATCGCCGGCCGTGTTCTGGATCGTGGCGGTGTCGGAGTTACCGCCGCTGCGCACCACCACGGGGCAGAGCGAGCCCGGATTCCAGCCAGGGCCGGTGCAGGGGGTCTGCATGACCGGTTGCTTGGTGGTGTCCATCTTGTAGCCGCCGGTCAACCCGCCCAGCAGGCTGCCGTTGACGCCATAGCCCGGCGCCATGCCGAAGGTGTACTGGGTCTCGCCCAGCTGGCCGATCACCGCGTTCAGGTCGACGCCCAGCTGCTTGATGACGTTGCGCTGCACCTCGACGATGCGGACCTGCAGCATCACCTGGTCCTTGCCGGCGACGCTGATCATGTTCAGCACCTTCTCCGGCGAGCCGACGAACTGGGCGGCGATCCGGGCGGCGCTTTCCGACTCCGAGGCGCTACGGACCACGCCGCTCAGCACCACACTGTCACGGATAGGCGAGACGCTGATCTTGGCGTCAGGCATGATCTTGCCGAGCATGGCGGCGAGCTGATCGACAGGCTGGCTGACCCGGATGCTTAGCGACAGGATGCGGCGGCCGGCGGCGTCGAAGAAGGCCGCGTCGGTCGTGCCTTCGGCCAGGCCCACGATGTAGATGCGGCGCTTGTCACGCAGCACCGCATCGGCGATCTGCGGATTGGTGACGAGAAGGTCGCGAACCTCGCTGGGCAGTTCGACGATCGCCGACTTGCCCTTGGCCAGCTCCAGCGTCGCGGCGCTCTGGTCGGCGGTCATCACGACGCGGGCGACCTGATCCTCGGCGCGGACCATCACCGGGGCGGGGGCGGGCGGCGCGACCTCGCGAACCACCCTGGCCGGCGGCCGATAGGTGTGCGACCCGCCGACGGGACCATCGGCGAACACGGGGGCGGCCGGCGCCAGCGCCAGCAGGGCGACGGCATGAACCGTCACGAGACGACGCGAAGCGGACATCGGGGCTTTCACGGGAAGAGCGGACGCCGGGCGGCTCATGGGCGCACCGCCACGCTGCTGGTCTGGCCGCCTCGGTTGATGCGAACCGTGGAGTCGTCGCGCGCGACCACGTGGGTCACGCCCGACGGGCCGCCCATGTCGGTGTAGGCGCGCAGGGCGAGGCTTATGGCGCCGCCGGCCTTGGCGCGGGCCAGGGTCTCGGCCTCGACCGGGCCGACCTCCAGCGTCGCGGTGGCGGCGACGATCGACTTGGCGTCCTTCTCGGCGGCCGTGGCCTGGTCGAGGGCGAGGACGCGAATGTTTTGCAGGACGGTCTCGGCCACCGTAACCTTGCCGCCGGCGTCCCCGGCGGCCGGTGTTTCGCGGGTGGTGAGCACATCGACCCGGTCGCCAGGCAGGATGAAGCCGCCCACGGCGGTGTCGGAGCTGACCGGCACCGACATGGCGCGCTTGCCCGGCGTCAGGACGACCGACAGGTAACCGCCCTCCCCGCCCCGCACGATCTTTCGCGGGGTGATCGGCTCGCCGACGAGGATCGGGTCGCGCACGATCGCCCCCTCGACCACCTTGGCGGGATCGCCGCCGATCATCTGGTCGGCGGTGGCGGCGACGACGGCCTTGGCCGCCTGGACCTTACCGTCCGGCGAGGCCGGCGCGGCGCCGTTGGTGATGAAAGCGGTGTTGATCGAGTCGCTGGGCCACGCTTGCCAGCCCACATCGGCGGCGACCAGGCGCGCGCCGACCGGCAGATCCCGCTTGGCGACGAGCACCTGGGTCATGGGCTTGCCTTGCGGAGCGGCCGGGCCGGACGACTCGACCAGGCCCGTCGGCGCGGCCGGCTTGGCGCCCAACGCGCGCTGCAGCACCACGGCCAGGCCGATGGCCGACACCGCGGCGATCAGGACGATCAATAGGCGAACGGGGCTCATGAGCAGGCTGAAACTCTAGGGTGAGCCGCACGGCCGCCGGTCCGGCAAGCGCGCACGATTCGTCAGTCAGCCTTTCTGGCCACGCCCCATGGTGGCCTCCGCATGGTTAACGCCTGCTAAAAGTTTTGCCGCTGGAAGGCGTCGATCGCGCGACAGGCTGTCGCGCCAGGAGTCAGCGGCGGTGAGGCCTCAACCCAGGATTCCGTGGGCCAGAGCGCCTTGCGGGAAGGCCGCCAAGGCGCCGACAGCGATGGCCACGCCGTAGGGCAGGTCTCCGCCGTTCGTCCCCAATTTGCGGAGCCAAGCGGGCCCGCCCGCCACGGCCGGCGCCAGCCAGCCCGAGCGCAGGCCCAGAATCGCAAAGGTCAGAGCGCCGCCCGCAAGGCCCGTGTAGAGCATGAACGGCAGCACCGCCGGCCAGCCCAGCCACAGGGCGCAGACGGCGAACAGCTTGCCGTCGCCTCCGCCGATCCAGCCCGCCGCGAACATCCCCATGCCCAGCACCAGAGCGCCCAGGCCAACGGCCAGGCAAAGCCCGATCTGGCCGAGCGGGACGCCGCTGACCAGGGCTGCGGGAACAAAGGCGGCGATCAGGGACAGCGAGATCCAGTTGGGGATCGTGTAGCTGGTGAGGTCTTTCAGCGCCCCGACGATGGCCAGGGCCGGAAAGATCAGCAGCAGCGGGATCTGGAGAGCCTGCATGGAGACAAGACGGGCCTTGTTGCGTTCACGCTACTCTGGAGCCGGACCCGTGAAGCAATGGTTTCTTCGCCGGGCTCTTGGCGCGCCGGCGGACAAGTAAAGAGGGGCCGGAAATAAAGAAAAGGGCCGAGGCGGGAGCCTCGACCCTCTTCTTTTCGAGTGTGAAGCGGGTGGCTTAGGTGCCAGCCGCCGTCGACACAGCCGTGCCGGCCTTCGTGAAGGCGAGGTTCAGCTTGGTGCCGAGGGTCGTGACGGCGGTCACGATGACCACGGCGATCAGGGCGACGATCAGGCCATATTCGATGGCCGTGGCGCCCGATTCATCCTTCAGGAAGCGAGTGACGAACTTGGTCATGACTTGGTCTCCTAAACCAGAGCTAGTTGATTTGAGGCTCTCAAGCCGTTCGACTTGCTCACCCCCGAAAACACGATCAATTTCGCCGACTGCAATTAATGGCCAGTAAACAGCGAATAGTTTACGGCGATTTTCTTTTGGTTTATTTGTATTTACCGTTATTTACTCTTAACCATGCCCGCCACGAAGGCCGCCAAGCCCTTTTGATTCAAGGACTTTCTCAAGCGGCGCTTGGTCGCACACTCAGGGATTTTAGTCTTTTATTGACCAATAAAAATGATCTTGGGGTTCGTTCGGATCCGGGATCGGAAACCATCATGCGCCGTCTATCGCTGGTCATCGCCGTCTTCGCGGCCCTTTCGGGCGCGTCCGCCAGTGCGCAAGTCCTGCCGACCGACAAGATCTTGGTGACCACGACGCCGGGTTCGGCGCCGATGGACCTGCCCGTGTCGGCGGGTCAGGCCGCCTATATGACCCTGACCGGCCCCGTGCGCGATGTCGTGGTGGGCGATCCGACCATCGCCGATGTCAGCCTCGTCAACGACCGCACGCTCGTCGTGCTGGGCAAGCGTCCGGGCGTCACCAGCCTGCTGGCCTTCGGAGCGGGCGGCCGTCCCCTGGCCGATCGGCAGGTCGTGGTCTCCGAGAACAGCGGCGGCGGCGTCACCGTCTATCGCGGCGCGACGGCCAGCACCTACGCCTGTGCGCCCCAGTGCACGCGCCTGGGCCCTGGCGCCCCGTAACCCGCCCAGCACTTCTTTATACGGCGCGTCCTGGCGGGCCCGTCATAACCTGTGGTTAGGATCGTTCGGCTAGCGTGCGCCTGAAAGCAGGACCGCCCGACGCATGGCCTCTCGTTTCCTCCTCGCTCGCGCTCGTCTCCGGCTGGCCCGCTCGGCCCGCCGCTTCGCGCGCGCCGAACAGGGCGCGACCGCAGTCGAGTTCGCGCTGGTGGCCATCCCCTTCCTGATGCTGATCTTCGCGATCATCGAACTGGGCCTGGTCTTCCTGGTCTCTATCACCCTGGAGAGCGCGGTCATCGACGCGGGCCGCACCATCCGGACCGGCGAAGTCCAGACCGCCGGCAGCGACGCCGCCGCATTCAAGACCGCCGTCTGCAACCGGATGGACTGGCTGGGGTCTCGTTGCACGACCGCGCTGCGCCTGGACGTGCGCACGTTCGCCGACTACTCGACCGGCACCACCTCGGCCACGAACGGCACGGTGCCGACCACCATGAGCTGGAATCCCGGAACGTCTGGCTCCATCGTCCTGGTCCGCGCCTACTATACTTGGCCGCTGATCACGCCGCTGCTCAACACCGGCCTTCAGACCTCCAACGGCCAGCGGATCATCTACGCCGCGACCTCCTTCACCAACGAGCCCTACGATCAATGAGCCCGCGGCGTCCCCTTGCCCGCTTCTGGCGCGACAAGCGCGGCGTGTCGGCGGTTGAGTTCGCCCTGATCGCGCCGGTGCTGATCGTGATGTACTGCGGCCTCGCCGAGATGACCCAGGCGATGATGGCCCAGCGGCGCCTGTCCAACATCGCATCCCAGATCGGCGACCTGGTGGCCCAGAGCAATCAGACCGGTCCGAACAGCATGGCCGATGTCTTCAAGATCGGCACGATCATTATGGCGCCGTTCCCGTCTGCGCCTTTGAAGATGTGCGTCGCCAGCGTCACCTCCGACGCCACCGGCAGGGACACCGTGGCGTGGTCGCAAGCCTCCGCCGGCGGGATGAGCAACTGCCCCACACAGGGAACGGTGCTGACCGATGTTCCGGTCGGCGTTCTTCCGGCCAGCAAGAGCGTGATCATGGCCCGGGCGAGCTACGTCTACGCCTCGCCGATCAAGTTGGTGCTGCCGACCAGCATCACCTTTCAGCGAACCTTCTATCTGCGCCCACGAAAGGTCGAAACGATCTCGTGGTCGACGTCGAGCTAGAGCCTTTCGCGTCAAACGGAAGCACTTCGCCGCGAAAAAACTCTAAATCATAGAGTTAGAGCGTAGCCGGCGCCGAAACCGGCCACCATTTTCGCCGTCGCGCGCTAGGGCGCGCCTGGTCGACCAACCCGCCAGGCTATAGCCCCAGCACCGCGTTGAGGCGCGCCGCCAGCGGGTGTTCAGGCCATACGCGGTCTTCCAGGCGTGACACCGGGCGAGCGCCGATCAGACTGTTGGTCAGCACCACGGCTTCGGCCCGCTCCAGAGCATCGATCCCGACCGCGACCTCCTCGACTGTCTCTCGCGCCAGAACACGAGCGCGGGTGATCCCCGCCAGCACGCCGCAATCCAGGCGGGGGGTGAACAATCGCCCGCCGGCCAGCCAGAACAGGTTCGCCGCCCCCGCGCAGGCCACCTCGCCGCGATTGTTCAGCATCACCGCCTCATCGGCCCCGCGCGCACGGGCCTCGGCCCGCGCCAGAACGCTGTCGAGATACGACAGGGTCTTCAGCCGCGCGGCCTGCGAGCCTTCGTTGCGGCGGGTGGCGGCCACGATCAGAGCCGCCGGCCCCGTCGGCGCGGTCGATGGCGCGGCGGTTGCGAAAAGGCGCAGGGCCGGCGCGTCCGGACGATCCAGTCCTCGCCCTCCCGAGCCGGCGGTCAGAGTCAGGCGCACCGCGCAACGCCCCTCGGCCGGCGTGGCGGCGCGCGCCGTCCGCTCGGCCGCGTCGCGATCAAACGGGAGGCCCATGGCGGCGCAGCCGGCGGCCATCCGGTCAAGATGGGCGGCCAGATGCGCGATCACGCCGTCGACCGCCAGCATCGTCTCGAACAGTCCGTCGCCCAGCAGCAGGCCACGGTCGTCGCACGGGATGAAGTCCAAAGCGGTCATTGGGTCAGCGCCATCTTCAGGGCCGCGATCTTGGCCTCGGTCTCCCGGCGCTCGCCGCGCGGGTCGCTGTCGGCGACGATCCCCGCCCCGGCCCGCGCCTCCAGCCGCCAACCCTGGCCGTCCTCGACCAGGGCCACGGTGCGGATCAGAACGCTGGAGTCGAACGCCCCATCGACACCGGCCCAGAACAGGCTGCCGCAATAGGGACCACGCGGCGACTCCAACTGCGCGATCACCTTCATGGCCTGGACCTTGGGCGCGCCGGTGATCGAGCCCGGCGGGAAACTGGCCCGCAACAGGTCGGCGACACCCCTGCCCGGCGCCAATCGCGCCGTGACCGTCGAGACCAGGTGATGCACGTTGGCGAAGCTCTCGACCGCGAACAGGGTCGGCGCGCGCACGCTGCCCGGCGGCGCCACCCGGGCCAGGTCGTTGCGCATCAAATCCACGATCATGAGGTTCTCGGCCCGGTCCTTGTCGCTGGCTAGCAACTCGGCCGCCAGGGCGCGGTCCTCTGCGGCGTCGCGGCCCCGCGGGCGCGTGCCCTTGATGGGCTGGGTCTGGATCGCGCCGGACGGATCCAGCTTCAGGAACCGCTCGGGCGAATTGGAGACCAGCGCTCGGCCCGGCAGGCGCCAATAGGCTGAGAACGGCGCGGGGCTCTGCTGGCGCAGGCGCACGAACAGATCGAATGGATCGACGCCCGCCGCCAGCCGCCCCGTCCAGGCGCGGGCGATATTGGCCTGGAAGATCTCGCCGCTCAGAATGCGTTCGACCACCTGCGCCACGGCGGCCTCATAGGCGTTCGCGTCACTGGCGATCAGGTCGGTGCAAAGGGGGCCGACCGGTTCGACGCTGTCAGGTGTGGTCGCGTCCAGCCAGGTCAGGGCGTCCGCCGCGCGCGCCTTGGCCTTGGCCTCTGTCTCGCCCCGGCCGACCGCGACCACCTGACGGACGTGATGGTCGAAGGCCAGCAAGGTCGGGTAGCGGGCGCAGGTCAGGTCCGGCCAGTCGGTGCGCGCCAGCCCCAGGTGCTCGACCCGGTCGCCAAGCTCATAGGCGCCCAGGCCCACCACGCCGCCCTGGAACGGCGGCCCCTGGGGATGGTCGGGCTGGCGGGGGCCGACCAGCTCGGTCAGGGCCGCGAAGGGATCGGCCGGGTCCTTCTCCGACAGGGCCAGCGTCGCGTCGGGCGCGCGCAGCAGGTACGACCACCGCCCCGCGCCGCCCGTGACCAGCGCGCAGGCGTAGGCCTCATCCCGGAACGGCGCGAGCGCCCACACCGGCTCGCGCCAGGGGGCGGTGAGGAAAGCGACGTGGCGCATGCGAAGGGTGATAGCGGGGTCGACGGGTCGAAGCCAGTGCGCGCCCCCTAAGCCTCGCGTCCCCCGCCCTTCACCGTGAACAGCCCCAGCAGCCCCAGCGCCAGGAGGCCCGCGATTGGGATGAAGCCCGCCACCTGGCTGTCGAAGAGCTTGGTGGCCAGGGCCACCAGCAGCGAGCCGACCCACATGGTCGCGGTGCCCGACAGCGAGAAAAGGCCAAAGAACGCCGCCATCCGATCAGGTGGGGCCAGGCGCACCAGCAGGGTGCGGCTCGAGGCGTACTGTGCGGTGACGAAGACGGCGATCAGCAGGCCAAGGCAGAGATAGATCACCTCGGGCAGGGTGCGGAACAGAGGTCCGTTCCACAGCACGCCCTGGCTGGCGTCCCAAGGCCAGACATAGAGGATCTGCTCGCGGGTCATGCCCAGCATGGCGATCAGGATGAGAATGCAGGCCCCGACCTCCAGCTGGATAGCGCGGCGAGGGCCGAGCACCCGATCCAGCCACGGCGCCAGCAGACCGCCCAGCACGCCGAAGATCGACAGCGAGATCCCATAGGCCAGCATCTCCAGCTCGCCCCATTTCATCAGCCCCGCCGCGAACAGGCCGCCGAAGATCAGCAGCGCGGTCATGCCGTCGCAATAGAGCATCCGTGCGCCCAGGAACTTGGCGACGTCGGCGTGGCCTTTGAGATTGCTGAAGGTGTCGAGGATCAGGCGGAAGCCTTCCTTCAATGCGGCGACGAACGGCAGGCCGGTGGGCGGCGCGTCGCGCGTCCATAGGAAGAACGGGATCGCGCCCAGCAGCATGACCGCCCCGGCCAGCGGTCCGACGATGCGGCTGGGCTCATAGGCGCTCTGGCTCAAGCCGAACAAGGGCGCGGCCGGCACGAACGACCATGACACCTGCCCGGGCAGCACGAAGGCCCACATCACGAAGATCAGCAGCGCCACCGACAGCCCGTTGGCGACGGCATAGCCCAGACCCGACAGCACCGGCTCCTGGCCTTTCTCGGCGGCTCGCGACAGCAGCGAGTTCTGCAGCACGTCGCCACAGTTGTAGACGACGCCCAGGATGATCAGGAATACGCCGATCAGCCCCACCGGCAGCCCGCCGGGCGTCGCCCACCACAGGGCGAACAGCAGCGGGACCATGATCGCCAGACCGAGGGCCATCAGCGGCTTGCGCCGTCCATAGCGCTCGATTGAGGCGCCCAGGATCGGCGCCAGAAGCGCCGTCAGCAGGCCGTAGGTGGTGGAGATGTCGGCGACCGTCGCCTGGCCCTTGACCGGATCGCCGATCAGCACTCGCGAAAAGTACGGTGCAAACACATAGATGGTGACCAGGATCACATAGGGGTCGCGGGTTCCCTGGTGCAGGATCCAGCTCAGCGCCCCCTTGGACAGCTTTCCAGTCGGCGGCGGGGTGAGGACGTCTTCCCGTCCCTCCGCGCCCGCGACATCGCTCAAGCCCGGAGGCGTTCCCGCCAACTCACTCATACCCTGACCCCGGTGACCGGCCCTCTGACGGGGCCGTCAGGCGAGGTTGGCGGTTAAACGGGCGTTTGTCACCTTACCGATTAAAGCAGGATATGCGCCGCCACCGCCTCGCGCGTCTTGGCGTCCAGTCCCACGGCGTTTTCCAGATAGCCGTCCAGCGAGCCGTACTGATCCTTGATCGCCGCGAAGGCCGCCGCCAGGTACCGAGCCTCCACACCCATGGCCGCCCGCATCGCCGCCTCGGTTGGACGCTTGCCGGTCATCTCGAAGATGTTGTTCAGGAAGATATGGCCGCGCCGCTCGAAGCGGGTCGGGTCGTTGGTCAGCAGGTAGTCGTCGATGATGTCTTCGTCGGACACGCCGGCGATATGATGGGTCAGGGCCGCCAGGATGCCGGTGCGGTCCTTGCCCGCCGCGCAGTGGATCAGCACCGCGCCCTCGCCCTTCGCGACCGCCTGGAAGTAGCGGCTGAACAGATCCAGGTGCCGCGCCTTGAACGGGGCGCGACGGTAGTATTCGTCCATGTAGGCGTGGATCGACGCTTCGGAGAGATCCGACTCCTTGAGGAAGGTGTGCCAGGGATCCTCGCCGGTCGCGCCCAGGAAGTTTTCGATGACGCTCGCCGAAAAGCCGTCCCACCGCCGCGACGGCGCACGCTCACGCTCGTTCGGACGTCGCAGGTCGACCAGGGTCGCGATCCCCAGCGAGGATAGGTGCGAAAGGTCCTCGTCAGTCGCCTCGGCCTGGTGGGCGGCGCGAAACAGGACGCCCTTCTTCAGCCGACCCGCGCCTGCGGCGTAGTCACCGAAGTCGCGAAAGTTCTCGACGCCTTGCAGGGGGATCAGTCTGGTCATGGCTGGGTGACTTATCGAATGGGCGAGACTGTGGAAAGCGCCCCCTGCGTCACCACCATTTCGCCTTGCGGTCCTCGGCCGTCGCCGGCTTGGCGCGCCAAAGGAAGACGAAGTTGCGGTGCTCGGCCCAGGTCTGCCCCTCAAGCCCGCTCGCGCCCTGGCAGACGCTGGTGTGGTAGGGCCCCGCGCCGTCGGTGGTGCGGAAGCTGGCGCAGGTGCGGCCGCCGGCCGTCTTCCAGCGCCCAGCCTGGATCTCGCTGTCGTAGAAGCTGCCGGTCACCGTACCGTCGGCTTCGAGCTTAAGGCTCATGCCCTTGTAGTAGGGCTCGGCCGGCGTCGCCGACAGGTCGACGACCCAGTCCCCGGCCAAGGGGGCGGCCGGCGGCGTCGCCGCTTGCAGGGACAGGGCGAGCATCAGGACCAGCATGGCGTTCTCCAGCGGCGATCGATAACGCTGTTACGCAGTGAGAAGGGCGGTGGACGACAAGCGAACGCCCATCATGTCCCCCGACCTCCCCGGCGAATGCCGGGGCCCAGATCCATCAAGAGCGGCTGGGGTGGGCCCGCCTGTGCTCAGAGCTTACAGAGCGATGTCCTCGGGTTTCGACCTGGACCCCGGCATTCGCCGGGGAGGTCGGCGTTCAGGAGGTCCGCCGCAACAGCGGCTGGATGCGGTCCTGCAGCGGCTGGTCGACATAGCGGTGGAACAGCCAGGCTGCGCCATAGGCGATCGGAAAGCCCGCCAGCCACATCAGCCACTGCCAGCCGATGCCGATCGGCACGGTGTCGATCAGCTTATGCACCGCGCTCCAGTAGATCACGCCGACGAAGATGTGGGTGATGAAGAGGGCGAACGACAGCTTGGCGCCTTCCTCGATCCACTGGCGCGGACGTTTGACCGGCAGGCGCCCCGCGCCCAGTACGATCATGGCGATGGCCAGCAGCGACGGGGCGTCGAACAGCAGCGGATCCGGCAAGGCGTAGCGGTCCAGCGGCTGGGTGATCACCAGCAGGGCGACCCCGCCCCACAGCAGGGCGTGGGCGGCCTTCTCCGACGGCCAGCGCATGTCGACCGTGCGCGCCAGGCAGACACCCAGAATGAACAGCGGCAGGGCCCGGATCACCCCAAACTGGAAGCGCAGGTCAGCCAGGCCCTGGTCGAAGACGGTCTCGGCCAGCACCTCGAAGGCGGCCAAGATGGCGAGGCCCAGCAGCGGCAGCAGCCAGGCGTGGCGGATCTTGCTGACCGCGCGCCAGAAGGATGGGAACAGAGCGTAGCAGACGATCAGCGCCGACAGACTCCAGCTGGGCAGGTTCCAGCCGTCGCTGGGAAAGCCCCAGGCGTGAACCAGCAGCGCCTGCGGGGCCAGCTGGTCCCACGCAAAGCGGCTGGGCTTGTGGGCGTCGGTGCCGATGGCGTTCAGCACGAGGACCAGCACGACCAGCATGGCCAGCACGGCCAGATGGCCCGGCCACACCCGCGCCGCGCGGCGCACCCAGAACTGTGGCGTGCTGAGCCGTCCGCTCAGGGTCGAGGCGCCATAGGCCCTGCCCAGCACATAGCCTGACAGGATGAGAAAGAAGTCGGTGGCCAGAAAGCCGCGCGAGAACACCTGGGCGAAGCGCTCGATCCGCATCGGGCTCTCGGCGCCATAGTGGTAGACCACGATCAGCAGCGAGGCCAGGAAGCGCAGGAAGTCCAGCGCCCCGCCCCGCACGTTTTCCCGCACCGGCGCATGGCTGACCGACTGAGCCGTCGGCTCGGTCGGAACAGGGGTCACGTCCGGGGGAATCTGGGGCGGCGCGGCGGTCACGCTCGCCGCATAGCAAAGCGCGTCCAGGCGCGGAAGCCGTCACCCGAACGTCATCTTGCGCCATGGCGTCGCGGCCACTATCTGTAACTTATACTGTTTCTGATAAGGCCGGATCTTCATGTCCCGCATGCCTGCCCTCTTCGTCGGCCACGGCTCGCCGATGAACGCCATCGAGGACAACGCCTGGAGCCGCGACTGGGCGCGGCTGGGCGCCGCGCTTCCCCGCCCCAAGGCGATCCTGATGGTCAGCGCCCATTGGGAGACGCGGGGAGCCTCAGCCGTCAGCGCCTCGGCCGCGCCCGAAACGATCCATGACTTCTTCGGATTCCCGCAGGCCCTGTTCGACGTGCGCTATCCGGCGCCGGGCGACCCGGCCCTGGCCGCGCGGGTGGCGGAGTTGCTGGCGCCCGACACCGTGGTGCAGCACCCGACGCGAGGTCTCGACCACGGCGCCTGGGGCGTATTGGCGCCGATGTATCCGCAAGCGGACATTCCCGTCGTCCAGCTGAGTCTCGATCGCGGTCGGAGCGACCGCTGGCACTACGAGGCCGGCCGGCGCCTGGCCCCGCTGCGCGACGAGGGCGTGCTGATCATGGGCAGCGGCGATATCGTCCACAACCTGCGCGCCGCCGACTTCCGCCGCCCTGAAGCACCGCCCTGGGCCGACCGCTTCAACGAGACCGCCAAGCGCCTGATCCTGGCCGGCGACCACGATCCGCTGATCGACTGGCGCACCCTCGGCCCCGACGCCGAGGCCGCGATCAACAGCGCCGAACACTACCTGCCGCTGCTTTATGTACTGGGCGCCCAGGCGCCCGGGGATCCGGTCAGCTTCTTCAACGATGATGTGTTCGCGGCCATCTCGATGACGGGCGTGAAGGTGGGGTGAGGCTGGCGCTCCCCCCACCTCAACAACCGTGTCATCCCGGCCGCAGCGCGTAGCGCGGAGAGCCGGGACCCAGGGGCAGCCTCACTGCGCTTGGCCCCTGGGTCCCGGGTCGGCTTCGCCGCCCGGGATGACACGGGATCTGAGCTCAGACTTCACAGCCCCGCCGCCGCCGCCTTCGCGGCCGCCATCCGGTCGTCCATCCCCTTGCCGTAAAGCGCGGTGATCCGCTCCAGCACCTGCGGCGGCGCGGTCTCCGGACGCCCCGCATTGAACGGCGGGTCGGGCGCGTATTCCACCGCCAGCTGGATACCCTGGGCCACCTCGTCGCCGGCCAGCTCCGCGATCAGGGTCAGGGCGAAGTCGATGCCGGCCGTCACCCCGCCGCCGGTGATGTAGCGGCCATCGCGCGCCACCCGCGAAGCGTCGGGGATGGCGCCGAACAGCGCCAGTTGGTCCCGCCAGGCCCAATGGCAGGCCGCGCGCTTGTCCTTGAGCAGGCCCGCCGCCGCCAGCACCAGCGAGCCAGTGCAGACCGAGCAGACATAGCGCGCGCCGTCGGCCAGCCGCCTAATCTCGGCGATGAAGTCAGGGTCGCCCATCGCCTGGGTCGTGCCAAAGCCGCCCGGCACAATCAGCACGTCGCAGGCTTCGATGTCCGACAGCTTGGGCAGGTGCGCGAAGACCAGGCCGTCGGCCTCGATCTCACCGCCCGCTAGGCTGGCCACCGTCACCTTGGCGCCGGGCAATCGGCACAGCACTTGGTGCGGTCCGGTAAAGTCCAGGTGCGTGACGCCGGGGAACAGGGCGATCACGATCTGCGGGGTCTGGCTCATGGCGGGGTCTCCAGCTGGATTGACCCAGACACCATGGTTCGATTAGCGTCTGGCGGAAATGACATAGTTCCCGCAATTTCAGCCAGAGCCCCCGACATGCCCCGTGCGATCGGCTTTCTTGTCTATCCCGGCTTCCAGCTGCTGGACGCCACCGGCCCGATCGCCGCGTTCGAGATCGCCGGACGGCTGTCGCCGGGCGCCTACAGCCTGCACTTCCTGTCGTTGCGCGGGGGCCTCGTCCCGAGCACTTCGGGCATGGTCGTCCAGACCAAGGCCCTGGCCGAGGCCCCGCAATTGGACACCCTGCTGATCGCCGGCGGCGATGCGGTGAAGGTTCCCGCCACCTGTCCCGAGACCCTGGCCTTCGTGCGCGAGGCTGGCCGCTCGTCACGGCGCGTCGCCAGCGTCTGTTCGGGAACCTATGTCCTGGCCGAGGCCGGCCTCCTGGACGGCAAGCGCGCCACCACCCACTGGAGCCGGACCAAGGACTTCCAGCGTCGCTATCCGAACATCAGGCTCGAGCCCGATCGCATCTGGATTCAGGACGGGTCGGTATGGAGCTCGGCGGGCATCACCGCCGGCATCGACCTGTCCCTGGCCCTGATCGGCGCCGACGAGGGCGAGGCGGTGGCGCGGCGGACGGCCCAACAGTTGGTGGTCTATCACCACCGCCCCGGCGGCCAGTCGCAGCACTCGGCCCTGATCGACCTGCGCCCCGGCCGCTTCGACGCCCTGCTGTCCTGGGCCCGCCAGAACCTGTCCGAGCCCCTGACCGTCGAGCAACTGGCCGACCGCGCCGCCATGAGCCCCCGCAACTTCGCCCGCCTGTTCGCCCAGGAGACCGGCGTCACCCCCGCCAAGGCCATCGAGCGCCTGCGCGTCGAGGCCGCCCGCGCCCTCCTGGACAGCCAGCCTCTACAGGTCGAGGACGTGGCCCTGGAGACGGGCTTTGGCGATCCCGAGCGGATGCGGCGGGCCTTCATCCGCGCGTTCGGCCAGCCGCCCCAGGCGCTGCGACGGGCGCGTGCGGGATAGCGGGGGGCGAGAAAGCGCCCCCTCCGTCACGCGGCTTTCGCCGCGCGCCACCTCCCCCGCAAGCGGGGCAGGAGGGTTGCGGCTTCCTCCTCACCCGTGAAACGGGGGAGGTGGCGCGGCGCCGATAGGCGACGTGACGGAGGGGGCCCATTGGGGGCTCGCCAAGCCGACACCTAAAGCCCCGTCCGATCCCTCGACCTGGGATCGTCCACGACCTCGCCCGAATGCAGCACCCCGTCGATCGCCCGATCGCGCCAGGCGACGGTGCTGTCGTAGATCGCCGCGTCGGGGTCGATCACCGACAGCAGCACCCCTTCGGTCTCGGGCTCCAGCGCGCCGGTGATCACCCCGTCCGGCCGAACCACGAAAGACGGCCAGCAGCTTTTCGGCGCCGCCGAGTTCGGACAGCTTATCCAGAGGTTGTTGTTCGAGGCGCTGGCGATCATCCCCGCCGGCATGGTGATCGCCGGCAGTGTGGTCCCGCCCGTCAGGTGATGGCGGCCGACATCGGCCTGCATCGCCGCGAACCGCTCGACCGGCAACCCGCCCGCGTGGAAGCCGTGGAACATCAGCCGCACACCTCGCCCGTGATAGGCGCGATAGAGCTCCGGATAGCGATAGTCATGGCAGATCAGAACGCCGCAGCGGACGCCCTTGATCTCGAAGACGGCGAAGTGGTCGCCCGGCGTGTAGTGGGCGAGATCCCCGGTCAGGCCCCCAGCGTCGCCGGCGCAGAACCGTTTGTCGTAGCGGTCCACCAGCGCGCCCGAGGCGTCGATGACATAGGCGCAGTTGTGCGGCTTGCGCCCTTCGGACAGCGGATGGGCCGAACCCAGGATCGTCCAGAGTCCAAGCTCGCCCGCCAGCGCCACGACGCGGCGGGTCGCCGCCTCCAGACGCGGCCAGTCGAAGCCCTCGAAGCTCGCAAAATCGACGCCCGCATAGCCGGACAAGGCCGCTTCCGGAAAATGGACGACATCCGCGCCCCTCGTCCGGGCCTCGCGCATCAGGCGCTCGATCGCCGCCTGATTGGCGTCGATGTCGGCCGAGATGGCGAACTGGGCGGTGGCGAGGATCAGCTTCACCCGCCCCGCTCCGCCCGCAGGATCGCCACCTCCTCCTGCAGCACCGAGAGGCGCGCGGCGTGCTCGCGGCACAGCACCATCAGCTCGTCGCTGCGCAGCGCGTCCAGCTTGTCGATCACCCGCATGATCTCCAGTTCGGCCCGCAGGTTGACGGCATAGTCGTGCTCGGCGGTCAGGCGGTCTTTCGCCGCCTGACGGTTCTGGCTCATCATGATCACCGGCGCCTGGATCGCCGCCACGGTCGAGAGCAGCAGGTTCAGGAAGATGAACGGATAGGGGTCGAACGCCAGGTGCATCGGCTTGAGAGCCAAGTTCAGCCCGATCCACAGCAGCAGCGCCAGGGTGAAGCCGCCGATGAAGCTCCACGAACCGCCGATGGCCGCGACCTTGTCGGCCAGGCGCGTCCAGAAGGTGCCCTCGTCGAGCAGGGCGCGCGGGTCCGACGGCTGCTCGGCCAGGATCAGGTCGATGACGCGCTTCTGGACGTCGTTGAGGTCTTCGTAGCGGCGACCGAGCAGGTCCATCGAAAGCTGGTCGAGACGATCTTGCGACATGAGGTGAAGACTCGGCGGAAAGTTAAGCCTCATCATCGGCGGCGCGCGCCGGACGTGGCAAGGCCGCGATTGACAGCCCTCGTCGCCAGGGCGACGCTTACTCGTCGGGTGGGGCCGACGAGAAATCAGATCCGCAAAGGAGAAGCGCCGATGGCCCACAAGTTCATCATCAAGAAGAACAAGGCCGGCGAGTTCGTCGCCTATTTCACCTACAACAGCGAAACCATCTTCTGGACCGAGGGCTACGCGTCCAAGGCCTCGGCCAAGAACGCCATCGAGTCGATCAAGAAGAACGGCCCCGAGGCCGAGGTCGACGACCAGACGGACTGATCCGTCCCGGCCAGAGGCTCCCTCGCGACGGCGGGGGAGCGAAGGCCGCGACAGCCCCCTTGACCCCTCCGCCCGTTCGGCATCTGATCATTGATAACAATGATACGGGAGGGGTCCATGCCGGCGAACGGGCGCAAGAGCATCTTCATCACGGGCGCGGCCAGCGGCATCGGCCTGGCGTGCGCCAAGCGGTTCGCCCAGGAGGGCTGGTTCGTCGGCCTGTCGGACATCGACAAGGCGGGACTGAAAGCGGCGCTGCTGGCCATCAGCCCCGAGAACGGCTCGATCCATCATCTCGACGTCCGTGACCGCGAGGCCTGGGAGAACGCCATCGGCGAGTTCGGCCGCGAGACCGGCGGCAAGGCCGACGCTCTGCTGAACAACGCCGGCGTCGCCCGGTTCGGCATGCTGAACGAGATGTCGGACGCCGACTGCGACATCCAGATCGACATCAACATCAAAGGCGTGATCAACGGCGCCCGCGCCGGCCTGCCGCTGCTGAAGGCCGCAGGCGGGCGACTGATCAACGTCGCGTCATGCGCCGGGCTCTACGGCTCGCCGAAGCTGGCGGTCTATTCGGCCACCAAATTCGCGGTGCGCGGCCTGTCGGAGGCGCTGGACGTCGAGTACGCCGCCTATGGCGTCAGCGTCGCCTGCGTCATGCCGTGGTTCGTCGAGACGCCGATCCTGAACGCGGCCTCGGACGGCTCCAACAAGTCGATGTCAGAGTCGCTGAAGGCCGGCGGGCTGGAGGTCTATCCCGTCGAGGACGCCGCCCAGGTGGTCTGGGAGGCCGCCCACGGCAAGGCGCTGCACTATCTGGTGGGCAAGCGGGCGAAGCAGATGCGCTTCGCCACCAGCCACATGCCCGGCAGCGTCAGGAAGCAGCTCCGCTCCCGGCCCCTACTGTAGCCTTAAGGCCTTCGAGCACCGGCTTGTCGTTGGCCGGCGCCATCGACTTGACGGGCGTCAGGGTCGGAGCCTTCGCGGGCGCGACGTTCGGCGCGGAGGCCGGCTCGGAGACCGGACCGATCGGACCGCCTACGCCCGGGGCGCTGGCGCCCGGTTCCAGGCGCGCCAGGGTGGTATAGGCCACGGGCCCGTGACCGTCGGCCGTCAGGCTGGCGATCTCGGACGGCGCGATATCGTCGACCGTCGGCGACAGGCTCGAGCCCCCGCCACGGCGGCCGAAGCGATAGAAGATGTGCATCCCCACCTGGGTCACGCGCAGCAGGCGCGGACCCCAGCCCGGCGAGACGTTGACCGTGTGGAAGTGGGTGGCCGAGCCGACTTCGCTGGCCATTGTGCCGGCCAGGGCGCGGGCGGCGACCTTGCGGGCGCGGCTCCAGGCGCCGCCCTCGCGGGCGCGGCGCATCGAGCCATCGCAGGCGAAGCTGAACTGACAGCCCGTGCGATTGTAGGCGCCCTGGAACACGACGCCGCAGATCGACTTCGGGAAGGCCGGGTGGCGCACGCGGTTCAACACCACCTGAGCCACGGCCGCCTGACCGCTGGGGGTCTCGCCCCTGGCCTCGTAATAGATCGCCTGAGCCAGGCATTCGAGCTCGCGCGAGCTCTGCAGGGCGTTGCCGATCTGGAACGGACCGGCCCCCGCGCCGTTGAACATCGTGCCGAAACTGGCGCGCAGCATCAGCGGGCCGGTGCGGCCGCTCTGGCCGGGCAGCAGGGCAGAACCGGCGCCTTCAAGGCGGGCGGCCAGCATCGCCGACTGGCGATCACGCTGATCGACGGCAGCGAAAAGTTGGGGATCATGACGCTTGGCCACGGCGAGCGCGCCGGGGTCCATACGCGTAGAAGCGCTGAGCATCGCCGCTTCGGAGAAATCCCCCGAAGCGCCTTCCGCCAATCGGGCGACGCGGGCGTGGGTCGAGGCCGATTGGGCCAGGCCACCCAGAAGGTAAACGCCGCCAAGGGCGAGGCCCGTGATGGACCCCACCAATACGGCGCCGACCAGCCCGCGCGCGTCCGCGCGCGTCTGCGACTTGATATACAAAACTCGTGTCCTGCGCGGCGAGAGCCTCCGGCTCCCCGACAAAAGCGCCCCGGAAACCCCGCAAAAATCACTGGCGGAGACTCTTCCGAAGCGGAGGACTGGCCGTATCACGCTGTGGCCAAGATCCTGCTTGTAGCGGCTTATGACGTATCCATGACCGACTCGCAAGCACTTGCCGCGCCGCAACATGGCGCCTGCGCCTAAGCGCCGCACAGTCGAAACGTTAACGCCTTGAATCCTCGCGAAAAGCTGGACACGTCCGATCGTCGTTTTTTTGCGGCCGCCAAGGCCCCGTCGCGCCTTTGCTCAACCCATCAGGCGGGAATCTGAAACGGGACTTATCGTTACTCGGCAACGACACAAGGTTAACGACAAGGGGATGCGCGAGGAGCTCGAGAGCGCCCCGCGCGACCTGAGCTAACGCCCCCGGATCAGCCGCCAGGTGTCGACGATCAGCTTCAGCAGATTGGTGGCCACAGCGACCCACAGCGCGACCTGGAAGGTAAGGTCCACCGTCTTCTGCAGATTGGCCAAGCCAGCCACCGTCGCCTCCGGCGCAACGAGAGTGACCAGCGGCATGGCCGGCCAGAGAGCGGCGGCGATGGCCAAACCGATCAGCGCGCCGATGATTTCGGCGCCCGCCCGCGCCCGCACCCAGCCCGGCTTCATCACGAGGATCAGACCCGAGACCACCTGCACCACCGCCATGACCAGGATGGGCCAGTAGAGCGCCTGAAAGATGGGCGAGAAGGTCAGGGCCACCTCGCCCCCGCGCGTGGTGATGACATTGCCCGTCGGGAATTCCACCGCTCCGGTCCACCAACCGATGAACAGCAGGGTCACCGCCGTCTCGAAAAGGCCATCGAACCGGCTCTTGAAGAACCATTCCTTGGACTTGGGAACCCGGGGCAGTTCACTGACCTTCTAGTTCTGGAAGCCCTCGGTTCCGATCCAGCCACGCTCGATCGCGGCTCCGATCAGGGTCGCTGCGCCAATCAGGGTCAGGGCCGTGGGGATGAAGTCCGTGACCGTCCGCATCACCAGGCGCGCATCGCCATGGGCCGTCAGCATGGCCACGCCCGCCGGGATCACCGCCGCCAGGGCCGCCACCGCCAAGAGGACCTTCACGCCGAACAGCCAGAACGGATAGATCTCGGGACCGATCAGGGCGGTGCGCGGGCCATAGCGGCCGGCCACGGCGATCGGGTGACCGATCTCGCGCAGCAGGGCTTCGGTCTCGCGCTTGTCCAGCGGACGGCCAAGAGCCGCCTCGCGCTCCTCGACGCGGTTGACTATCAGGTCGCGCAGCTCGGCGACGATGTCCTGGCGCGAGGCCTTGGGCAGCAGGGCGGCGACCGCGCCCAGATAACGATCGATCAGATCGCTCATGTCATGGGGTCCTTCGGTAAGGGTGGCCGCTGTCACAGCAGCGGCTCCAGGGCGGCGTTGATCGCGCGCCATTCATCGGCGAGGCGGGCCAGAACGCCCCTCCCCTCGTTCGACAGCTGATAGAAACGCTTCTTGCGCTTGTCTTCCTCGCGCCATTCGCTGGCCAGCAGCCCTTGGGCTTCCAACCGCCGCAGCATCGGATAGAGCGCGCCTTCGTCGATCTCTACGCCCACAGACGAGAGCGCCTGACGCAGGCTGTAGCCGTAGCGCTCTTCCCTTAGCTGAGCGAGGACGGCGAGGATCAAGGTCCCCCGCCGCAGCTCCTGGCGGAGCGATTCAAAGATGTCCGTATCAGTCGGCATGGGGTGTGTGACGCATAGTGTGTGGCACATGGTGTGCGATACACACTGTATGTCACACAGCATTTGAGCGAGTCAACGCCCCCCCCGAACGCCGTTCGCTGTCAGGGCGGTAGGTGTTCTTACCGACTGACCTGACGCCCGGATGGCTCTAGACTTCGCTGCGAACAGGAGCCCGCCATGCCGCGTCCGATCCGCACGCTCGTCGCCGCCTCACTCCTGGCCGGCGGTCTTGCCGCCACGGCGACGGCCGCCAGCGCCCAGGCCTCAGCGGTCAACGGCCAGAAGCTGGCCCAGCGCCAGTGCGGCGGCTGTCACGCGGTGAGCGGGCTGAAGAGCCCCCTCACCGGCGCGCCGGCCTTCGCCAAGCTCTACCTGCGTTACCCGCCCGGCGGCCTGGATCGCGTGCTCTCTGAAGGCATGCTGTCGCCGCAATCGCCGCCCGAGGAAGGCTCCCCGCCTACTCATCCGCGCATGCCGCAGGTCAAGTTCGACGACGATCAGCGGGCGGACCTGAAGGCCTATCTTCGGAGCCTGGACCCCCGCTAGGGAGGGCCGAGGCCTCGCGACTCATGCGCGCTCAGCCGCATGCGCCGCCTTGAGCCGATGCCCGACCGCCACGATCGCCTCCAAGGCCGGAACGAGTCCTTCGCCTAGCGGCGTCAGGGCGTATTCCACTGACGGCGGCGAGGTGGGCTGGATCGTTCGCGAGAGCACACCCCGGGCCTCCAGTTCCTTGAGCCGCTGGGACAGCACCTTGGCCGACACCGGCGGGATATCGGTCCGCAGCTCGCTGAACCGCCTTGGGCCGGCGCGCAGATGCCAGATCACATTCGGAGCCCATGCGCCGGAGATGACGGCCATGCACTCCGTCAGCGCGCACGGTTCGGGCGGCGGCGCGCTGCGATTCTTTCGGACTTTCAGGACCATGCCAAACGCTCGGTTACCACCAGGAAACGTCAAAGCGCAGTAACCATTGGAAACCAGGTAGGCAAGCGTAACGCGTAATCATACCTGCGCGGTGGCCCTCAACCGGAGACCACGCCATGACACCTTACGCCCAGGACGCTCGCCATCGCCTGGAAGCTTCGCCGCCGTACCGAGACACCTTGAGCGACTTCGCCGGTGTCCAGGACGTCCTCCAGAAGTACTTCGA
Source organism: Caulobacter sp. FWC26 (assembly GCF_002742645.2). Classification (NCBI taxonomy): domain Bacteria; kingdom Pseudomonadati; phylum Pseudomonadota; class Alphaproteobacteria; order Caulobacterales; family Caulobacteraceae; genus Caulobacter; species Caulobacter sp. FWC26. Next base: position 1,074,378 of record NZ_CP033875.1, on the reverse strand, counting down.
CGCGCTCTACGCCTGCGACGTGGATCTGCTGGCGGAGGTGTTTCATCCCCGGGCGATCTACGCCACGGCGGACGAAAGCCCGGCGCTCTATCGTGACATGCCCACCTATTTCGAGGTGGTGCGCGGGCGCACCCCGCCCGCGGCTTCGGCGGATCCACGCCGGGACATCATCGACGAGATCGCCTTCGCCGGGCCCAACGCCGCCGCGGTGCGCGTACGTTGCACGCTGGGCGCGCGCGACTTCGTCGACCTGCTGACACTCGTCCGTGAAGACGGCCGCTGGCGGATCATCGCCAAGGTCTTCCAGATTATCGAGAAAGGCTGATCCCATGCCCTATGTGAACATCCAGGTGACCCGCGAAGGCGTCACGGCCGAACAGAAGGCTGACCTGATCGCGGGCGTGACCACCCTTCTCAGCGAGGTTCTGGGCAAGGATCCGAACACGACCTTCGTCGTAATCGATGAGGTCGCGCTTGAAAACTGGGGCGTCGGCGGCCTGCCCGTAGAGACCTACCGGGCGCTTAGAAAAAGGCCGGAATGACTTGATGCGTGGCATGGTGGCGCGGCGCCATTCAAAGGCCACGCGCCCGCCGGACCCTGGGGATTCCGAGGGGGCCAAGGTTTGCGCCGCCTGGGCGGCGACGGTATCTTGGCCGCGAAGGAGTGCGTTCACCTTGTCCAGAACCAAGGGCGCCAAGGATCTCGATCACGAGGCCAAGCGCCGTGACCTGTTGGAGAAGATTACGCTGCACCTGATGGCGCGGGGTGGCGAGCGTGCGAGCTTTCGTGACCTTGCGGCCGCCGCCGAGGTGTCGCCGCCGACTCTGCGGCACTACTTTGGTGACCGCCGTGCGGTCATCGATGCGGTGCTGGAGGAGTGTCTGCGCCGTGGCCGCCCGGGCCTCAACGCCCAGCGCCTGAGCGATCTGCCTTTCGAGGCCTCGATCTACACCTATGCTCGCAGCCTGGTGAACGCGCTGCGGGCCGAGAAGACGGTGCGCCTGGGCGATGTGTTCGCCCTCAGCCTGGCCGAGGGCCTGATGGACCCGAGCTATGGCCGCCCGGCCCTGGAGCATATTGTCGAGCCGACCTTGCAGGCGCTGGAGGCGCGGCTGCAACTGCACATCGCGCGCGGGGAGATGCGGGCCGATGTCGATCCGCGCATGGCGGCGCTGCAACTGGTCTCGCCGCTGCTGCTGGCCTGCCTGCATCAGGACCAGTTGGAGGGCGCGCATCTCCGCGCCATGAACCTGGAGAAGCTGATCGCCAGCACCTGCGGGGCGTTCCTGCGCGCCTTCGCCGTATCGCCGCCCGTCTGGGGAACCGACGAGCCGCCGGCGCCGGTTCTGGCGGCCGCGGATTGGCGCTAAACGTCGCGGCGAACCCTTAAGCGGTTCGCCGCCCTTTCTTTATACCAGTTGATACACTAAATATCCCTCGATCCGGTTTGACCGAGGGAGACGCCTTATGGACGGCGCGATCCATATCCTCGAGCCTCGTAGCGATAACGCCCCGCGCGCGGAGGCCGGCGTCGCCAGGGCCATGGCCGTGCTCGGCGCCCTGGGCTTGATCCCGTTCGTGGCCCCGCCCCTTCTGTTCTTGGTCGGCGCGCTGCCGGCGGGGACCGCCTGGATCGCCCAGGCCGCCTACGCCGGCGCGATCCTCGCCTTTCTCGGCGGCGTCCGGGCGGCGCAAGCCGCGCTGGGCGCGCGGGCGGATATCGCCACCCTGGTGATCGCCATGGCGCCGCCGATCGTCGGCTTCGCCGTCGCAGCGCTGGTCGCCGGCGCCGGCTCGTCCGCCTTGGTCGCGGCCGGCCTGCTGGGCCTCGCCGTCGCGCTCGCGGCGCAGGGCGTGTGGGACATGACCGCCCGCACCCTACCCGACTGGTACCGCAAACTGCGCCTGCCGCTCACCGTCGTCGCCTGCGGGTCTCTGCTGGTCGGCGCGCTACTGGCGAGCCTGCCCGCATGAGCGGACGCCTCGCCGTCGTCGTGGGCGCCAGCGGCGGTCTTGGCCGCGCCTTCGTGGCGCGCCTGGCCGCCGAGCCCGGCTGGAGCGCCGTCGTCGGCGTCGGCCGCGCCCGTCCGGACGACTGGCCCGAGGATCCCCGCACCCCGTTCCTCGCGCTGGACCTGCTGGACGAAGCCGCCCTCGCCGATCTCGCCCGGCAGCTGCGCGAGCGGGGCAGCCTCAGCCTGCTGCTGATCACCACGGGCCTGCTGCACGATACCGATCTGACGCCGGAAAAGAGCATGCGCGCGGTCAGCGCTGCGGCGATGCAGCGCCTGTTCGAGGTCAACGCCGTCATCCCCAGCCTGGTGCTCAAGCACCTGGCCCCGCTGCTCCCCAAGGACGAGCCGAGCGTCATCGCCGCGCTCTCCGCGCGGGTCGGCAGCATCGGCGACAACCGGCTGGGCGGCTGGCACGCCTATCGCGCCAGCAAGGCGGCGCTGAACATGATGATCCGCTGCCAGGCGCTGGAACTGCAACGCGAGCGCCCGCGCGCCGTCTGCGTGGCGCTGCACCCCGGCACGGTCGCCACCCCGCTCAGCGCACCCTTCGCCCGCTCGCCCAGGACCCTGTTCACCCCCGACGACGCCGCCCAGCGCCTGCTCAAGGTGCTGTCCCAGCTGGAGCCCGCCGATAGCGGCGGCTTCTTCGCCCATGACGGCCAGCCCATCCCCTGGTGAGCCGCTCACCCTTCCCCCCTCGGAGACGCCCCGCATGTTGATCCCCAGCGATGTCGCCCGCGCCGTCCGCCGCACGACCACGACCTTCGTCCTCAACTGGATCGACGCCCGCCAGCGGGCGCTGGACCTGGACCCGTTGGAGTTCCTGATCGTCCACACCATCGCCGCCGCCAATCTGCAGCACCTGCCCGCCAGCCGCCGCGCCGACCTGAACGATCCCGAGGCCGGCGACGAGCGCCACCCGGTGTCGATCGAGGGCGTGGCCGCCGCGCTGAACGTCTCCAGCGAGACGGTCCGCCGCCGCCTCAAGGCGCTGGTCGCCCGCGGCCTCGTCGAGCGCATGGGACCGCTGGAGGACGACGACGGCGAGCGCAGCGGGCTCAGCGCCGGCCTCGCCATCGACCTCAAGGCGCTGGAGAGCCCGGCCATGCGCCGGTCACTGGGGCTGGAGCTGTCGCAGCTGTGGCGCCTGCTGCTGTCGCTGGAGCAGTTGGGCGTCATCCGCATCAACCGCCAGCACATCGCCAACATGGCGGCGTAAGCGACGGGGCCTGCCGCCAGCCTGCTGCCACTCCCCGTCAGCAGGCCCCCTAGCGTTCGACGACCCGCGCTCTTAACTTGAGCCCATGCCTTCTCGCGACACCTCCGGCGTCTCCGACGTCTCGACGCCCTTCGTCCTGGACACGGTTCCCGGCGGCGCGATCCCGGCGCTGTGGACTCCGCATCGCCCCTCGCGGCCCGACAAGTCCGAGGGCGGCAAGAAGTTCAAGCTGGTCAGCGACTACCAGCCCGCCGGCGACCAGCCGACCGCCATCGCCGAACTGGTGGAGGGCATCGAGAACGGCGACCAGGACCAGGTGCTGCTGGGCGTCACCGGCTCGGGCAAGACCTTCACCATGGCCCAGGTCATCGCGCGCACCCAGCGCCCTGCCCTGATCCTGGCCCCCAACAAGACCCTGGCCGCCCAGCTCTATAGCGAGATGAAGTCGTTCTTCCCGGAGAACGCCGTCGAGTACTTCGTCAGCTACTACGACTACTACCAGCCGGAAGCCTACGTCCCCCGGACCGACACCTATATCGAGAAGGACTCCTCGATTAACGAGCAGATCGACCGGATGCGCCACTCGGCCACCCGGGCGATCCTGGAGCGCGACGACGTCATCGTCGTGGCCTCGGTGTCGTGCATCTACGGCATCGGCTCGGTCGAGACCTACACCGCCATGACCTTCACCCTGGAGGTCGGCCAGCGGGTGGACGAAAAGCAGCTGATCGCCGACCTCGTGGCCCAGCAGTACAAGCGCAACGACCAGGCCTTCGAGCGCGGCACGTTCCGCCGCCGGGGCGACACCATCGAGATCTTCCCCGCCCACTACGAGGACCGCGCCTGGCGCGTCACGATGTTCGGCGACGAGGTCGAGGCCCTGTCGGAGTTCGACACCCTGACCGGCAAGAAGACGGCGGACCTTGAGATGATCAAGGTCTACGCCAACAGCCACCACGTCACCCCGCGCCCGACGCTCCGGCAGGCCATTGTCGAGATCAAGAAGGAGCTGAAGGAGCGCCTCGACTGGCTGGTCGCCAACGGCAAGCTGCTGGAAGCCCAGCGCCTGGAGCAGCGCACGACCTTTGACCTGGAGATGATCGAGACCACCGGCTCGTGCGCCGGCATCGAGAACTACAGCCGCTATCTGTCGGGCCGCAAACCCGGCGAGCCGCCGCCGACCTTCTTCGAATACATCCCCGACAACGCCCTGCTCTTCACCGACGAGAGCCACCAGACGGTTCCGCAGATCGGCGCCATGTACAAGGGCGACCGCAACCGCAAATGGACGCTCGCGGAATACGGCTTCCGCCTGCCCTCGGCCCTGGACAACCGCCCCCTCAAGTTCGAGGAGTGGGACGCCATGCGGCCCCAGTCGGTGCACGTCAGCGCCACCCCGGCCGCCTGGGAGCTGGAGCGGGCCGGCGGCGTCTTCGCCGAGCAGGTCATCCGCCCCACCGGCCTGATCGACCCGCCGGTCGAGGTGCGCCCCGTCTCCAAGGACGGCGCCAGCCAGGTCGACGACGTGGTCGACGAGATCCGCCAGACCATCGCCAAGGGCTACCGCACCCTGGTCACCGTCCTGACCAAGAAGATGGCCGAGGACCTGACCGAATATCTGAACGAACAGGGCATCCGCGTCCGCTACATGCACAGCGACGTCGACACCATCGAGCGCATCGAGATCATTCGCGACCTGCGCCTGGGCCACTTCGACGTGCTGGTGGGCATCAACCTGCTGCGCGAAGGCCTCGACATTCCGGAGTGCGGCCTCGTCGCCATTCTCGACGCCGACAAGGAAGGCTTCCTGCGCTCGGAGACCAGCCTGATCCAGACCATCGGCCGCGCCGCGCGGAACGTGGACGGCAAGGTCATCCTCTACGCCGACCGGGTCACCGGCTCGATGGAGCGGGCCATGGCCGAGACCGCCCGCCGCCGCGAGAAGCAGCACGCCTACAATCTCGAACACGGCATCACGCCCGAGAGCGTCAAGCGCGACATCAAGGACATCCTCAACAGCCCCTACGAGCGCGGCGACCGCGTGCTGGTGCCGATGGGCATGTCGGAGACCGACGACCGCCCGTTCAGCGGCGACAACTTCAAGGCCGCGCTCAAGGACCTGGAGGCCAAGATGCGCGAGGCCGCCGCCAACCTCGAATTCGAGACCGCCGCCCGCCTGCGCGACGAGATCAAGCGCATGAAGCTGATGGACCTGGAATTCGCCAACGAGGTCCTCACCGCCCCGGGCGAAGCGGTCGACAAGACCGCCCCCAAACGGGTGCGCGCCGAGCTGCGGGCGGAGCAGGCCGAGGCGTTCCGGAAGAAGCGGCTGTAGGGGACCGCCTCCCCCCACCTGACCTGCTCCGCAGGTCGTCCGCCCCCAGAGGCGGGCGGAAGCAAACGCGCGCCCTTCTTCCCCCTCCGGGGGAGGAGCGCGTCAGCGCGGAGGGGGCGAGTATAGCGATGACCCGCCGCCGCCGCCCTCAGGCGCGCACCTGACACTCACTCACGAAACGCTTCAAGGCGCCAGGCGAGACCTTGAGATCGAAGTAGAGAAGAGTCTCGCGGATACCAAAGGCGACAACTCTTCCATCTGGGTTTTCCGCCAATTCGAGAGCAATCCGATTCAGCACTGCATCGCTCAGCTCATCGGAAACAGACGACAAAACTCGCCCATCCAAGATGGTTGTCACCCCCGTCCTCGCCGCGTTGACATCATGGCCCGTGAACGGCCCGATATGAACCTCGACAACATCTCGCCTCGGCAGCTCGAAGAATTGCCGATCGGGGAAGACACCTCTGATCACAAGATGCATGCGTCGCGACTCGGTACAGACCAGCGAAATCTTGGCTGAAGTTCTACCGGCCTGGCCCACCCCCAGCACCAGTCCCGCAACCGCCCGGAGCTGCGAGGCGGGCGTCCTATCCCAACCATAGTCGGGCTTCTCGGCGGGATTGCAGGCCGTAACAGCCAAGGCCAGGACGACCACAAGCGAGCGACAAGGTCGGAGCATTCGGGTCCCTCTGGGCGCCAAAGCCATAAATTGCGCCCCACACACGATCAACCCCAGGGTTTACGATCACGTCAATCTCGGTGACGCGCAGGATGATGCGCGACACAGGCCGTCAAGCGGCGGTGCGAGCGCTACGCGGCGCGCTGGACTGGCAGGGCGATCCAGAAGCCATGCGGGCGAACAGTTCATCGTAGCTCCTCTCCTCCCCCACGGGGGGAGGGGGACCGGCGAACGCCGGTGGAGGGGGCCGGCAGTGGCAAGACCGCCCCCGCCATGCTATGTGTATAGCGACGACACCGGATACACATCATGCGCACCAACATCGTCATCGATGACGCCCTGATGGCCGAGACCCTCAAGGCCACGGGCCTGAAGACCAAGCGCGAGGTCGTGGAGCTGGGCCTTAGGACCCTGCTCGACCTGCGCCGTCAGGCGGCGGTGCGCGAGCTGCGCGGCCGGCTGGCCTGGGAGGGCGACCTCGACGCGATGCGGACCGACGGGTGATCCTCGTCGACTCCAGCGTCTGGATCGACTTCTTCCGGGGCGTCTCGACTCCGCAGGTCGAGCGCCTGGACAGCCTGCTGGGCGCCGAGCCCCTGGTCGTCGGCGATCTGATCCTGACCGAGGTGCTGCAAGGCTTCACGCGTCAGCGCGACTTCGACCGCGCCCTGGCGGCGCTCAGCGCCTTCACCCTGGTCGAGATCGGCGGCCGCGACGTCGCGCTGCAGGCCGCGCGACATTACCGGACTCTGCGCGCCCTGGGCGTCACGCCCCGCAAGACCATCGACACCCTGATCGCCACCCGCTGCCTGGAGAGCGGCCACGCCCTGCTGTTCAGCGACCGGGATTTCGAACCGTTCGTCGAGCACCTGGGGCTGGTGTCGGGGATGGGGTGAGGCGGGAGGGACCTCGCGTTCCTCACCGGGGGAGGGCGGCTGAGTCCCGTGATTGGTGCATAGTTAGTGCAACTCCCTCACCGTCTTTCCCGCAACTCCGACTACATAACCTCGTTCTCCAACTTGCTGCAAAGCTGGACCGCCGCTAGCTTAACGCGAGGCACGGCTGCGCATTCGCTGAGGTTGATTTTGAAAATCGAGAACCTGAAAATCTCCAATTTTCGCGGGATTAGAGAAGTCGATCTTCGAGATTTGGGAAATACCATCATAATAGCTGGCCAGAATGGATCTGGAAAGTCTTGCATTTTCGATGCCGTTAGACTTCTTAAGTCTGTATATGGCGGATATCAACAGAATGAATGGCAGCAATGGATGGGAGAATTTCAGATTCAACTATCCAATCGATCCAGTGACTTTAAAGCGATGTTCAACGATCGAAATAAAGAATTGCGTATCGCATGCGACTTTCGCCTAGCCCAAGCAGAGCGCGTATACATCTCATCGAATGCAGATGAAGTTCTTCGGGAGGTTATCTGGCGGCGCATTCTGCCCGAGGCATACGAGTGGGGCGGCTACCGTATGGCTATGTTCGCCGCTCAGTTCCGAGACCGCGAACCTGAGGTGCTTGCGGAGGTTGCCAAAGTGAAGCCACTATTGATGGCTGAATTATCGAACGAGGTCATCCGGGGCGAGTGCTTCATCCCGGTGGGCGGCATCCCCAATATCGTCCAATCTATTGCGCTTACAGTTATCTTTAGCACCTACAGGCCGCAACAAATTGGGGTCATAGACTACCATGGCGCTCAGCGCCACTACAACAGAGAACATGTTCAGGGCGTAAATCTAGACCTTGATGCAAACAAACAACAGAAAAGCCAAAGCACGCTTTACAACTCTCAAAATAAATATGTTGGAGTTAAGAGCGAGCTTGCCGCAACGTATTTGCGAGAAATACTATCGCGAGAAGCGGGTGTAGAATCTCGCGGCGGCGTTACACTTATTGAAACACTCAAGGAGCTCTTCACCACATTCTTCCCCGACAAGGAATTTCTTGGGCCAAAGCCAACTCCTGATGGGGCCTTGACGTTCCCCGTCCAGACTGCCTCAGGATCAACCCATGACCTTGACGAGCTAAGCGCCGGAGAAAAGGAAATACTTTATGGGTATCTGAGGATTAGAAATTCCGCTCCTAACCATTCAATCATTCTTCTCGATGAGCCAGAACTTCACCTCAACCCGCGCCTGATCCGTGGATTGCCACAGTTTTACGAAAAAAATCTGGGCAAGGCGCTCGGCAATCAAATCTGGCTGGTTTCTCATTCCGACGCGCTATTGCGGGAGGTAGTAGGAAGAGAGGCGTACGACGTATTTCACATGCTTCCCTGCGGGGTCGTCCAGCCCGGCGAAACCCAACTCAAGCCGCTAGCCGTCACCGCAGACTTGGAACTAGCGCTCGTCGACCTTGTCGGAGATCTTGCCGCTTATCGTCCAGGCGGAAAAGTCATCATCTTCGAGGGCGGCGGCGACTCCGAATTCGATCAGAAAGTCACAGGATCCCTCTTTCCAGAATTACAGGAAAAGGCAAATCTGATTTCAGGATCAAATAAAGTCAGGGTTCGAGCACTACACGAAACCCTCGAACGAGCGTCCGAGAAAGGACTTTTACCGTTCAAATTCTTCGCAATCACAGACAAAGATACAGATTTTGAAGCCCCACATAAGTCAAATACCTTCACGTGGGACGTCTACCATATAGAGAACTACTTTTTGGTTCCAGAGATAGTATCTAGCGTAGTTTCTTCATTGTCCACCGCTGGTGGCCAGACGCCAGAAGTCGTAGCAGATAACCTCCGTGAGTGCGCCCGCGAAACTTTACCCCAATTGCTTAGACATGAGCTTGCCGAGTTCGCAAATAACGCACTGATACGCGCCATAAGCACTGGCACGGATCCGACTAAAGGTGACTTAGTCGCGGAGCTTACCGCAGCTGTTGGGCGATCCGTTGAACGGTTCCAGGCCGTGAGTCTGGGAGACTTGAATGAGACATCGCTAAGGGTGAAAGAACGCGAGCTTAGAGAGAGATATGAAGCCGCGCTGGCCGATGGAAATTGGATCAAAATTTTCAGGGGGCGGGATATACTCAAGAGGTACGCTGCGCGGTTCACAACGGTTCCGTACGAGATTTTGCGCAACTTAATACTCTCGCGGATGCGCGAGACTGGCTACCAGCCAACCGGCATGAAGACAGTTGTTGAGGCGATACTAGCCGCTTGATCCAGCCTGGGAGGACAGCCCCCTATCACCCACCCGCCGCCGCGCCTCCGCGCGGATCTCCTTCAGCGAGCGTTCGCCGACGCCGCTATCAAGGCCGTCGTCGATCAGGCGTTGCAGGTGGGCGATCTTGTCGGCGCGTTCCTGGTCGCGACGGATGAGGTCGCGGACGTATTCGCTGGCATTGTGATAGCGGCCCGACTGGGTCTGGCCTTCGACCCACTCGCGCATCGCGTCGGGCAGGGAAACATTCATCGTCGCCATGGCGCGCCTCCAAGGGGGTCATGACGCCAGGAGAGGGCGATCGGTGTCAAAGGGCCGTAACCCCTCACCCTCCCATCGCAAGCGATGGGCCCCGCCCTCTCCCTCTGGGAGAGGGTTTCGCGCTTCAGCCCTCTTTCTCTGGGAGCGGTTTTACGGGGATTGGCGGGCGTGAACGCTCGGCGTTGGCGGGGCGGATCCCAACATAGTCAACGCCTTGTCACTTTTACACGCCGCCCGATCCCCGGCGTTGGAACCGCCGCCATAATGACTGCACCTCGTCGCGGGGAAAGGGCGCGTTGGCCAGCGACCGATTGCGGCGGCGGGGGGCGGTCGAGCGGTGGAGGTCCGAGGGGGATACTCGGACGGTCCGGGGATCTGGTTGCTGGCCAGACCCGCCCGCCGTCGGCGTGGTTGGAGGCAAAAGGATGTGTCTTAGCCTGTAGTGGCTCGTCCTCTCCGACCGTCGCGCGCCCGGGAAACCGGGGGCGCGGGTCCCGGTAAGGCCTGAACAGGGCCACCTGACGGGACGCTGGCGGATAACGGCTGCGCGGAGCGTCCTGGCTTCGTCGAAACGGTACACACACCCCTTGCTTCCGGACGGATGTCCGGCGCTCCGCAGCCCTTTCCGTCCCTTCAGCGGCGCGCCGCGTGAAGCGGCGACGCCGTGGGCGCGGCGCCGTCAACAAGCCGTCATACTTTAATCGTATATCAAAACTCGTCTCATTTGCATTTTTTATATGACCGTTCGGAGGGGGGCTTCCCGAACGGCGCATCGCAGACGGGATCCAGCCTCGCACAGATCTTCCCTGACGGTCTCCTTGCCGGGCCGCCAGGTCGTTAACCCGTCGGTGTTCGCCGACGGGAGGGGACGGCGCGCGCCTGGGCGAGCGTCGGGACACATTCAACGGAGTTATCCATGTTCAGCCCGCCATCGCGCCTCAAGCTCGCGGCCCTGACCGGCGTCAGCCTGTTCGCCATCGCCCTCGGCTCGGCCGCGCACGCTCAGTCGACGACGAGTCAGAGCCAGAAGACCCCGGTCAAGCCGGCGGCCGACGACGCCGTCAGCGAAGTGGTCATCACCGGCCAGCGCCTGTCGACCGCCAACTCGATCGACCAGCAGAAGAAGGCCACCGGCGTCGTCAACGTCATCTCGGCCGACGACCTGGGCAAGCTGCCCGACGCCAACGTGGCCGACGCCCTGGCCCGCATCCCCGGCGTCAACGTCGTGGTCAACCAGGAAACCGGCGAAGGCGAGTACGTCTCGATCCGCGGCCTGGCCAGCACCTACAACGCCTATTCGATCAACGGCGTGCGCGTGGCCCTGACCGACTCCGGCTCGCGCAAGATGTCGATGACGGTGCTGCCGCCCAACGGCCTGAAGGCGATCGCGGTCAACAAGACCCTGACCCCGGACCTGGACGGCGACGCGATCGGCGGCTCGGTCAACTTCGTCACGCCGACCGCCTTCGACTTCCGCAAGCCGACCCTGCGCGTCTTCGCCTCGTACGGCCTCAATGACCGCGCCCAAAAGCAGGACGAGCCGGCCGGCAGCGGCCAGATCCAGATCGACGGCGCCCGCAAGTTCGGCAACGGCGACTTCGGCCTGTTCGGCTCGATCTATTACGGCAAGAGCCACTACACGAACGAAGAGTCCGAGAACGACGGCGAGTGGGAGCCCTACCGCTGGCGCAAGGACTCGATCGAGGCGATCGACAGCCGCTCGATGTACCTGCCGGGCATCGACCTGGACTTCCGTCGCGGCGAGCAGGAGCGCTTCGGCGGCAACTTCTCGGCCGACTACCAGATCGACCAGCACAACTTCTATGTCCGCGGCCAGTACGCCAAGCTGAACCGCACGGGCACCAACGACTACACCGACTTCCGCAGCCGTCCGACCAAGCGCCTGACCCAGGTGAACCTGGAAGACACCACCCTGCGCCAGCCCGAGCAGATGATCACCGGCCGCGATCCGGTGAAGGGCAATATCTACGGCTACACGGTCGGCCAGATCGTCGATGCGGACAAGGACGGCCTGATCACCGACGCCGACCGCAAGTCGGGCAACTCCTACTGGTCGCTGTTCGGCCGCTCGGGCGTCTGGAACCCGCAGGCCTTCCAGTTCGCCCGCACCCACGAGTCCCAGGATCAGGAGTCCTCGCTCTACACGATCAACGCCGGCGGCCAGAGCCGCTTCGATCGCCTGAGCCTGGACTACGACGTCAGCTACTCGTACGGCGAGAAGGGCACGCCGCTGTACTACGGCATCGGCTACAACTGCGATAAGTGCTCGACCGACCCGATGTTCACCTCGACGGGCATCCTCTGGTCGTCGGCCGATCCGCGCTTCCCGATGGCGCAGCTGCCGGCCTATGCGGCCAATGTCGACCACCGCGACGACCTGCTGCCCTTCGACGGCGCCTCGATGAGCAAGGACAAGCAGTCCGACGCCCGCACCGCGCTGAAGGTCGACGCCCGCTACGAGGTCGGCGGCCTGTTCGACTATGTGAAGACCGGCTTCAAGTATCTGAAGTCGGAACGCGACTACGACTCCACCCCGATCTGGGAAGGCGACCTGTCGGGCACGCCGCTGGCCGGCAAGTCGCTGGCGGCGTCGGGCCTGGTCGAGCGCCAGGTCGATGGCTTCTTCAAGGACCGCTACTACTATGGCTCGGTCCTGAGCCGTGATCGGGTGATCGCCGCGGTCAACGCCGCCCGCGCCGCCAATCCGGTGACCTACTCGACCGCCGACCTGAACAAGGACGACAAGAAGGGCTCGGAAACCATCTACGCCGGCTACGCCCTGGCGCACCTGCGTTCGGGCGGCCTCGAGGTCGTCGGCGGCGCGCGGATCGAGCACACCAAGGTGGAAACCACCGCCTGGATCAGCGACACCACCGCTGGCTTCGGCAAGACCAAGCGCGACTACACCAACGTCCTGCCCAGCCTGACCGCCGTCTACCGCCAGGGCGAGAGCCTGGTCTATCGCGGCGCGATCTGGACCAGTTTCTCGCGTCCGGAATACTCCAACATCTCGCGCGGCGAGAGCGTGACCCGCGATCCCTCGACCAAGGAAATCATCGCCATCAGCCGGGGCAACCCGGACCTGAAGCCCGGCGAGTCGGTCAATTTCGACCTGTCGGCCGAATGGTATCCGGATCGCTCGAGCGTGGTGTCGATCGGCGTCTTCCACAAGAAGATCAAGCACTTCATCTTCACCAACGGCCGCTCGGTCAACGCCCCCACCAAGGAAGGCACGATCACGATCACCCAGCCGCAAAACGGCGAGAAAGCGACGCTGACGGGCGTGGAACTGAACCTGATCAAGTCGTTCGAAGGGCTCTCGGCGCCGTTCGACGGCTTCGGCGTCGAGGCCAACGTCACCTCGCAGACGTCCGAGGCCGAGACGGGCCTAGCCTATCGTCGCGGCCATCCGATCACGTTCCTGCAGGCGCCGGACCTGATCTACAACACCTCGCTGACCTACCAAAAGTACGGCATCGAAGCGAAGCTGAGCTACCAGTATCAGGGCGCCTATATTGAAGACACGCGCGACAACGCGGTCGACAAGTGGGTGCAGCCGAACAAGTCGCTCGACCTGCACACCCGCTACACCATTCGCCAGGGTCTGACCGTCGATTTCGACGTGCAGAACATCCTGGATGGTCACCGCTACTACACGACCAAGGGCAAGAACCCGACCTACCAGAAGGACTACATGGAGCCGGGCCGGAACTTCATCCTGCGCGTCGCCTACTCGTACTAATCTGACCTGACTTTCGTCGACGCCCTTCCGGTTCAGGCCGGAAGGGCTTTTCTTTGGTGACAAGATCAGTGACTGCTGGTGGGGACAGGGTCTGTTTGAGTTTCCGGTTCCGATTTGTATGGTCCGAGCCTGTCCGCTGCCGAAGAGAGAATCATGGCCGTTTCGCCCGAGGATGGCGCCGAGCGTAGCCGGCGCCGTGAGACCGGCAGCCTGTCGATCGGCGCGCTGAAGGCCTTCGTCACCGTCGTCGATCAAGGCTCCTTTTCGCGGGCGGCCGCCGTGCTGGGCGTTTCCCAACCCAACATCTCCAATCAGATCAACGCACTGGAACAGATCTGCGGCGTGCGGCTGCTGAACCGTCGCACCCAGAACCAGAACCTGACCGACGCCGGGCGCGAGCTCTATACGCGGGCGCGACTAGTCATCAGCCGCGTCGACGACTTCGAGATGACCGCCAATCTGTTCAGCGGATTGAAGCGGGGCCGCATGTCGATCGGCTTTTCGACCCCGCCGGCGACCATGCATCTGATCAGCCAGTTCCGCCGCACCTATCCCGATATCGAGATCTCCACCCGGCTGGGCAATACGCGCTCGCTGACCCAGGACGTGATGGAGTGCCGCGCCGATGTGGCGATCATCTCGCTGCTGGAGCCCGACCCGGTCCTGGCCTGCCATCTGGTGTTCGAGCAGTCGCTGAACCTGATGGTGCCCGTCGACCACCCCTTCGCCCAGCGCGACCATATCGAGGCCCGCGAACTGGGCGGCCTGCCGCTGGTCCTGCGCGAAGAGGGCTCGGTGACACGGGCCCTGACGGAAATCGCCCTGGGTCGCAGCGCCACCAGTGTGGAGCGCGGCTTCATCGTCGAGAGCCGGGAAGCGGTCAAGGAAGCCACGGCCCATGGCATCGGCTTCGGCTGCATCCTGGATGGCGAGACCGGGCACGATGCTCGGCTCAAGGCCCTGCCCGTCCAGGGCCTGCCGCGAACCGGCGGCGTCTACATCGTCACCTTGCGGGAAAACATGGAGATTCCGGCGGTCTCCGCCTTTATTCGCCTTGCTGGGCTAAAGCGGGATGCTCTATAAGCATATCAAATATCGTCACGTGATGGATTTGATATTTTTATGACAGCGCTGACCTCCACTCAAGTCCTGTTCGACGAAATCCGGGACATCTATCTGGGCAACGCCCGGCGCCCTTACGGCCTTTACGGCATCAACCAGCTGCAACACGCCCTTCAGTCGGCCGCCCACGCCGAGGCGCAGGCGCTGTCGTCCGCCTTGGTCATCGCCTGCCTGCTGCACGATGTCGGGCACATGATCCACGACCTGGGCGAGGCTCCGGCGGAAGACGGCGTCGACGACTTGCACGAGGCCCTCGGCGCCGACTGGGCGGCGGCGCGCTTCCCTCTTCCGGTCAGCGAACCCATCCGCCTGCACGTGGCCGCCAAACGCTATCTGTGCAGCGTGGAGCCTGGCTATATGGACGGTCTGTCGAAGGACTCCCGCATCTCCCTGGCGCTGCAGGGCGGCGTGATGGACGACGCCGAGCAGTTGGCCTTCCTCAACGAACCCTTCGCCGATCAGGCGATCGCCCTGCGCCGCATCGACGAGCTGGCCAAGGACAAGAACGCCGAAACCGACAGCCTAGAGGCGTTCCTCGAACGCCACCTGTCGGCGGCGCTGAACGCCTAGACGCTGAACACGGGACAGCGCCCAAACCGACCGTCACGCGATCATAACAATAGGGAATTACACTACATATAGTATAATTCCGTATTATGGATTTCAGGACGGCATGACCTCCAGACTTACGCGCGGCCTGGCCAAGTCTGGTCCGGGATGGGTGGCCGCCTACGCCCTGGCGGCGGCGTTCACCACCTATTTCTGCATGTACGCGTTCCGCAAGCCCTTCGCGGTCGCCAGCTACGTCGGCGTCCCAGGCTGGCCGTTCGTCATCGACTTCAAGATCGCCCTCGTGATCGCCCAGGTGCTGGGCTACGCCCTGTCCAAGCTGATCGGTATCAAGGTGGTCAGCGAGGCCCGGCCGCAGCACCGCGCCTACATGATCGTGGGCTTTGTGCTCACCTCGTGGACGGCGTTGATCCTGTTCGCGGTCCTGCCGGCGCCCTTCAAGGTCATCGCCATTTTCTTCAGCGGCCTGCCTCTGGGCATGATCTGGGGGCTGGTGTTCGGCTTCCTGGAAGGCCGACGCGCCTCCGAATGGCTTGGCGCGGGCCTGTGCATCAGCTTCATCGTCTCCTCGGGCGTGGTGAAGTCGGTCGGCCGGGCGCTAATCGTCGACTACGGCGTTCCGGAGCTGTGGATGCCCGCCGCGACGGGGGCCCTCTTCCTGCCGATCCTGGCGTTTTCGGTGTGGATGCTATCGCAGACCCCGCCCCCCGACGCGCGCGACATCGCCGAGCGCATGGCGCGCCAGCCCATGTTCCGCGAAGAACGTCGGGCCTTCTGGGCGCGCGGCGGCTTGGGGATCGCGCTGCTGATCATCGCCTACATCGTACTGACCGCCGTTCGCGACTTCCGCGACAACTTCGCCGTCGAACTGTGGGAGGCGCTGGGCTATGGCGACGACCCGGCCATTTTCAGCCTGTCGGAACTGCCGATCGCCGCGCTGATCCTGCCGCTGTTCGGCCTGACCGCGCTGATCCGCGACAACCGCCGGGCAGTGCTGGTCTATCACGTGATGATCATCGCCGGCGCGATCCTGATCGCCCTAGCGACCCTGGCCTGGCAGGCGCATCTGCTGAGCCCGCTCTGGTGGATGATCGCCGTGGGCGCGGGGGTCTATCTTGGCTTCATCCCTTATAATGCGGTGCTGGCCGACCGACTGACCGCAGCCTTGGGCGTGCCCGGCAACGCGGCCTTCTTCATGTATCTCGCCGACGCCTCGGGCTACGGCGGCAGCGTGGCCCTGATGCTGCTGAAGAACTTCGGCCTGTCCCTGAGCTGGCTCGGCTTCTTCACCGGCCTTTGCTACGCGGCCGCCGCCATCGTCGGGACCACCACCGCAGGCTCGGCCCTGTACTTCTCCGCCAAGGTCTTCCGCAAATGACCCCGACCCGCCGCACCGTGACCGCCACCCTCGGCGGCGCGACCCTGAGCGCCCTCGCCGCCCCGATCGCCGCAGCGACGACGCAGTCCGCCACCCCCATCCGTCGCGTCGCCATCCTGGGCTGCATTCGGCAGAAGAAGCCGGTCCCGGCGCTGTTGGCCTACGCCGCCGCCAAGGCCGATCTCAACCTGTGGATCGGCGACAACGTCTATGTCGACACCAAGGACGATCCGGCCGCCTTCGCCGAGGCCTACGCCCAGCTCGCCACCAAGCCAGGCTTCGCCGAACTGCGGGCCCAGGGCCAGCATATGGCGACCTGGGATGACCACGACTACGGCGCTAACGACGCCGACCGGGCCTATGCGCTGAAGGAGGACTCCAAGACGGCTTTCCAGCGCTTCTGGAACCTCGAGACCGACACCTCAGCGCCGGAGGACGGCGTCTATAGCAGCCGGCTGTTTACGTTCGGCCAGCGCCGGTTGCATGTGATCATGCTGGACGTGCGCTGGCGCCGCGACGCGCCCGATGGCCGGGGCGACATCCTGGGCGAGGGTCAGTGGCGCTGGCTGAACAGCCGCCTGGCGGTTCCGGCCGACCTGACCCTGGTGATCAGCGGCACGCAGATCCTGCTCAACGCCGGCACCGGTTCGGAGACCTGGGAAGACTATCCGCGCGCCCGCGACCGCCTGTTCAAGATGGTCCGCAGGCATCGTCGCCCGGGCGTCGTCTTCATTACCGGCGATCAACACTATGGCGAGGTGGCCCGTGCGCGCGGCGCACTGGGCTACGACGCGGTGGAACTGCAGTTCTGCGGTCTCAACCAGATCGAGAAGCCGGAGAAGAACCTCTACCGGGTGTCTCCCGTGTCCACGAGCCTGCACTCCATGTGCCTGCTGGATATCCAGTGGGAGGCCGACGACCACAACGCGCCGCACATCCTCTACCGCGTCATCGATACCGAGACCGGCGCGACCGACATCGCCTACCGCCTCAATTTCAGTGAACTGACCTTCGGCTGAGGAACGTCGCCATGACCGCTGATCGCCGCCATTTCCTCAAGGCGCTGGGCGCCGCCGGCCTCAGCGCCGCCACGCTGGCGACGCTGGAGAAGGCCATGGCCACCCCGGCCAACAACCGCACCGGGACCATCATGGACGTCGAGCACGTCGTGATCCTGATGCAGGAGAACCGGGCCTTTGACCACTATTTCGGCAGCTTTCCGGGCGTGCGCGGCCTGGGCGACCCGCGCCCCCTGCGGCTACGGAACGGCCACACCGTCTGGCGCCAACCCAGCGACCAGCATCCCGACGGCTACGTCCAGCCCTACTGGGCCGACTCCAAGACGACGAACGCCTATGTGGTGGATGGCGCCGATCAGGGGCACACCGCCGCGACGATCATCGTCAATGGCGGCCGCTTCGATCAGTGGGGCGTATCCCGCCAGCTGCAGCACCGGATGACCTACTACAAGGCCTCCGACCTGCCCTACTACCACGCCCTGGCCTCGACCTTCACGATCCTGGACGCCTACCACTGCTCGACCCTGACCCAGACCTATCCCAACCGTCTGCATCTCTGGACCGGTTGCAACGGCGGCGGACGCGTCGGCGGCGATCCGGTGATGAGCAACTACGGCGAGGACGAAACCCCTTCGGCCGACATGGCCACCGACAAGCCGATCAAGGCCTATGAGTGGACCACCTACGCCGAACGCCTGGAAGCGGCGGGGGTCAGCTGGAAGGTCTATCAGGAGTACGACAATTTCGGCGACAACATCCTGTCGGTGTTCAAGCCCTTCCGTCCTTGCGACAAGGACTCCAACCTCTACAAGCGCGGCCGCGCCTGGGTCTCCGAGCACAAGGATGGTCCTGACCGCACCCGGTCAGACGGCAAGCAGCTGGTCGAAGCTTTCCGCGCCGACATCGCCGCCGGCCGCCTGCCGCAGGTGTCGTGGATCGTCACGGCGGCGGCGCTGTCCGAGCACCCGCGCTGGACGCCGGCGGACGGCGAGAACCTGACCGCCAAGCTGATCGAGGCCCTGGTCGATCACCCGGAGGTGTTCTCCAAGACCGTCTTCATCCTCAACTACGACGAAGCCGGCGGCCTGTTCGATCACATGCTGCCCCCGATGCCCGCCGCCGATCCAACCCGAGGCCACAGCGGCGTCAGCGTGGCTGGCGAGTTCAAGGACTACGACAAGAACCCCCATCCCGGCGTTCGCGGCCTGCAGCCGCTGGGCCTGGGCATCCGCGTGCCGGCCATTATCGTGTCGCCGTGGAGCCGGGGCGGTTATGTCTGCTCGCAGGTGTTCGACCACACCTCGACCCTGAAGTTCCTGGAAAAGCGCTTCGGCGTGATGGAGCCAAACATCTCCGACTGGCGACGCGCTGTGTCAGGCGACCTGACCTCGTGCTTCGACTTCAAGACGCCGAACGCCCGCCCTGTCGCGCTGCCCTCCACCGACGATTACGCTGAGCGCCTTGCCCATGCCGCGCGCCAGCCCGACCTGAAGATCCCGGCCGTCCAGACCCCCGCCGAGCAGCCTCGCGCCCAGAGGCCGGCGCGGCCGCTGCCCTATCGCCTGGCGGCCGACCTGCGACCGAACGGGGAAGACCTGCTGATCGACCTGGCCAACACCGGCGCTCACGCGGCGGTCTTCACCATCCACGACTATGCGCCCTACGGCCTGAGCCCGCCCTGGCACTACACCCTGGTCGCGGGCGAGCGCCACACGGCCGCGCACTGGAACCACAAGGACAAGGAAGCCTACGATCTGGCCGTCCACGGTCCCAACGGCTTCTATCGCCATTTCCGGGGCCGCCCCTCGAAGGACGGCTATATCCGGGTCGCTCTGCGCGAAGACCCCTCCGCCGGCAAGGTGGTTCTGAACCTGCGCAATGACACCACCGCCGAGGCGACGCTGAACCTCAGCGTCGATCCGCGCTATCCCGTCACTGCGGGGGCCGCGCGGCAGCAGGCCCTGGTCCTGAAGGCCGGCGAGGCGCGCGAAGTCGCGCTGGACCTGGCCGCCAGCGACCTTTGGTACGACATCAGTCTAGGCAACGCGGCCGACGCCGACATCCTGTGGCGGTACGCCGGACATGTCGAAACGGGCAAGCCCAGCCGCACCGACCCTGGCATCGGCGCAATGGTGCTAACCCTCTAGACCGAAGGCCTGAGCCGCGTCCCCGCTGCGCCTGACGTAGAAGGGGACGCCCGTCAGGCGGCGCGGCGGCTGCGGTGCGGGGTCCCGGCTTCGCCGGCGTGGCGGAAGCGGCTAACGGCCTGACCCAGGCGCTCGGCCTCATTGGCCAGGTTCTGGCCGGCGGCGTTGGTTTCCTCGACCATGGCGGCGTTCTGCTGGGTGTTCTGATCCATCAGGTTCACCGCGCTGTTCACCTCCGACAGGCTGGCGGCCTGGTCGCGGGCCGACGCGGCGATGGACGCCACCAGTTCGTTGATTTCGGCGGCCTGTCGGGTGACGCCTTCCAACGCCGCTCCGGCCCGGTCGATCAGGCCCACGCCCTGCTCGACCTGCTGGGTCGAGGTTGAGATCAAGGTCTTGATCTCCTTGGCCGCATCAGCCGAGCGCTGGGCCAGAGCCCGCACTTCCTGCGCGACCACAGCGAAACCACGGCCAGCCTCGCCCGCTCGCGCGGCCTCGACCCCGGCGTTGAGGGCCAGAAGGTTCGTCTGGAACGCGATCTCGTCGATCACCCCGATGATCTGGCTGATCGACTGCGAGGAGGTCTCGATCTGGCGCATGGCGGCCACGGCGTCGGCGACGATGCGGCGGGAGGCCTCGGTGGCCTCGCGGCTGGCGGCGACGGTCTTGCGGGCCTGGTCGGCGCCGGCGGCTGACTGACGCACCGTGGCGGTAACCTCGTCAAGCGCCGCGGCGGTCTCCTCGATGCTGGCGGCCTGCCGCTCGGTGCGGCGCGCCAAGTCGTCGGCGGCGGCCGAGACCTCGGCCGAACCCGCGCGCACCGACTCGGCGCTCTGAGCCAGCACCGCGATGGTCTTCTCCAGATCGCCCATGGCCGCGTTGAAGTTGGCCCGCAGGGTCTCGAAGGCGGGCGGGAATGGAGTGTCGATGCGCCAGACCAGATCACCCGCCGACAGCTTTGAAAGCCCCTCGGCCAAGGCGTCCATCACCTGCTCACGCTCCTGGGCCTCACGCTGTCCGGCGGCGTCGCGCGATCGACGCTCGGACTCCGCGATATTGCGCGCCTCCTCCTCGCTCTGGCGGATGCGGCGGCGCTCCAGCAGGGCGTCACGGAAGACCTTGACGGAACGGGCCATACCGCCGATCTCGTCGCCACGTTCGACGAACGGGGTGTCGGTTTCATAGTCGCCGCCCGCCAGGGCGCCCATGTAGCCGGTCATCTTCTCGACTGGCGCGACAATACGGCCCGCGACGATCCAAGTCAGGGCCAGAGCGGCAGCGACAAAGGCCAGGCCCGCTGCGGCCATCAGGGCCAGCGTGAGGTTCGCCCCAGCCATGACCGCGCTCATCGGGGCCTCCAACATCACGGTCCAGACGTCAGCGACGCCGGGAATCTGAGCCGGTACGGCGGCGCGCAGCGTTCCGCCCTTGATCTCGATGGCGAAGCCGTCCTTCTTGGCCTTGTCGGACAGGCGCCGCAGGCTTTCGTCCTTCATCGGCTTGGCCAGCTGCGACTTGTCGGCCTGGGCGACCCAAAGGTTGTCGCCGCCGGCGATCATCACCTTGCCCACGCCGAACGGCGTCAGTCCGGCAGTGCGGTCGACGATGGCGGCCAGTGACACGTCAGTCGTGACCACCCCGACAGGCTTGCCGTCGCGACGGATGATCGCCACGGCCGAGCTCATCGGCACGTCCTTGCCGTTGACCGGGTAGACATAGGGCGGCGTAATCAGGTCACGGTTCTCGGCCAAGGGCTTGGTGTACCAGCCGTCGATGCCGCCCTCGGCGGTCATGATCAGCTTCTCCAGGCCGATGGTGCGGTCCGGGGTCCAGAAGAAATAGGGGACGTAGCGGCCGCTCTGATCCGAATGTGGGTGGGTCACGAACTCCGCGTCGCGGCCGTCGATAGCGTTAGGCTCGAACGCCACCGCCATACCCACGGCGTCGGGGCGCGCTTCGATCATACGTCGGATGGTGCGCCCCACCTGGTCGCGATTGGCCGAGCCGGTGTCGGCCACCAGAGCCTCCACCGCCGCCGCGCCGGCATGGGCATGGGTCACAGGAGCGCCGATGTCCTTGGCGATCGCCTCGGCATAGCCTTGCAGAAGGGCGCGCGCCTCGATCTCGGCCTGACGCCGAGCGTCGCCCTGGATCACTGTCCAGCCCGTGAGGGTGATCCCAAGCCCGGTGGCGAGCAACAGGGCGCCCACGGTCAGGGCGAGCACAACGCGCAGTGACTTGGTTTTCGGCAAGGCCATGGCGGATCTCCTTGCCCTCAACCTGCAAGGCGCCGCTTAAGCCGAGTTTACCGTCTCGGTCGCGGCTCCGCGACCAACTGTCACACACCGCCGGGCCTGAAGGGCCCTCAGCCGACCATGCGGGCCAAACGGCCCCGGATCAGGTCCTCGGCCTCCGCGACCATCCGGTCCACCAGGTCCTTCACCGTCGGGATGTCGTGGATCAGCCCCTGGACCATGCCGGCGCTCCAGATGCCGCCATTAGTGTCGCCCTGGGCCAGCGCGTCGCGACCACGCGTACCGGCGACCAGGTGCGCGACGTCCTCGAACTTGGCCCCGCCCGCCCGCTCGATCTGCACCACCTCCTGGCTGACGGCGTTGCGCATGACGCGGGCGGTGTTGTGCAGGGTGCGGAAAATCAGGTCGGTCTGGCGCTCATCATTGGCGACCATCTGCTCCTTGAACGCCATCGGGATCGGGGCCTCCTGAGTCACGCAAAAGCGGGTGCCCATGTTGACGCCGTCGGCGCCGAGCGCCAGGGCCGCCACCAGGCCGCGCGCATCGGCGATGCCGCCCGAGGCCAGCATCGGGATCTTCACCTTGTCGGCAGCGGCGGCGATCAGGATCAGGCCGGGGATGTCGTCCTCGCCCGGGTGACCTGCGCACTCGAAGCCGTCGATGCTGATGGCGTCGACGCCCATCCGCTCGGCGCTCAAGGCGTGACGGACGGCGGTGCATTTGTGGATCACCTTCACGCCATTGGCCCTGAGGTCGTCGACATGCTCCTGCGGCTTGTAGCCGGCGGTTTCGACGATCTTGACCCCGCTTTCGATGATCGCGGCCCGGTACTCGGCGTAGGGCGGCGGGGTCATGGTGGGCAGGATGGTCAGGTTCACGCCGAACGGCTTGTCGGTCATCTCGCGGGTGCGGGCGATTTCCTTGGACAGCGCCTCCGGCGTGGGCTGGGTCAGGGCCGTCAGAAAGCCCAGCGCCCCGGCGTTGGCGACGGCGCTGACCAGCTCAGCCTTGCCAACCCACTGCATGCCGCCTTGAGCGATCGGATGCTCGACGCCGAACAGCTCGGTGAAACGGGTCTTGATGGCCATGGCGACAGGTCTCCCTTGATTTTCGGGAGACTATGCTGGGGCGCCCGCTACGTCATGCAAGCGCCTAATAGCCAGCGCGATAGCGCTCCAGCTCATCGGCCCGCTGGCGAGTGTGGTCGAGCACGCACTGGTTCGACTCGACCCGAGCCATCGAGCCCCAGTCCTCATCGAGATAGCTGGCGCAGTCGGCGTCGCGGAAGGCGATCCAGGCCCGTTGCGCCTTTTGCAGGGCGGCCTTCTGGCGCGGGCGCTCCAGACGCATCAAGGCGGCCTGGTAAGCGCGGTTGAGGCGCGCGTCCTGCACGACGACCTCCTTGCCGATGCAATCGATCATGCCGTAGGTCGACATGCCCTCAGGCGTCGCCAGACAGCGGTCCAGCGCCGAAACCGGCTTTGCGGGCTTGGCGGGTTTGGGGGCTTGGGCGCTGGCGACCGGCGCGGCGGCGGCCATAAGCGCAAAGGTCAGGACGGACAGGACGGCGGCGCGGGTCATCAGGCGAGCTCCAGAGATCTCGGCAGCGTAACCCGCTTCGCGTCCGTGGAAAAAGCCTACTGCAGGCCCGACCGGCCGATGGCGTAGAAGCGTTCGGCGCGTTGAGCCTTCAGCTCGGCGGCGCTCATGGCGGCCATCGCCTTCAGCTCGTCCTCGACCGCGTCGCCGACGGCCTGGATCGCCGCCTCGGTGTCGGAGTGGGCGCCGCCGGCGGGCTCTTCGACGATGCGGTCAACAATGCCCAGCTTGATCAGGTCCTGGGCGGTGATGCGCATCTGGGTGGCCGCATCCTTGGCCCGGGCGCCGTCGCGCCACAGGATCGAGGCCGCGCCTTCCGGCGAGATCACCGAATAGATCGAGTGCTCCAGGATCAGCACGCGGTTGGCGCCGGCCAAGGCGATAGCGCCGCCCGAACCGCCCTCGCCCACGATCGTCGCGACCATGGGCACGCCGAGGGTCAAGCAGCGCTCGGTCGAGCGGGCGATGGCCTCGGCCTGGCCGCGCTCCTCGGCCCCCAGGCCCGGATAGGCGCCGGCGGTGTCGACGAAGGTGATGACCGGCAGGTTGAAGCGCTCGGCCATGTCCATCAGGCGCACGGCTTTACGATAGCCCTCGGGGCGGGCCATGCCGAAGTTATGCTTCAGGCGGGTGGTGGTGTCGTGGCCCTTCTCGTGGCCCATGACCACGACCGGCTGGCCGCGGAAACGACCCAGACCGCCGACGATGGCCTGGTCGTCGGCGAACTTTCGGTCGCCGCGCAGTTCGACGAACTCGTCGATCAGGCCGGCGACGTAGTCACGCAGGTGCGGACGCTGCGGGTGGCGGGCGACCATGGTCTTCTGCCAGGCGTCGAGATTGGCGTACGCCTCCTTGCGCAGCGCCTGGGCTCGGTCGCGGAGGGCCTGGATCTCGGTGTCGAACGCGCCTGGACCGGCCGTTTCGGAGAGCCGGCTCAGCTCTTCGATCTTGCTTTCCAAGTCGGCGATGGGGCGTTCGAAATCGAGATAATGGGCGGCCATGGACTCTTAACGTCGCCGTTGATGAAGGGCTGCGAACCTAGAGATGGAATCCCCCGAGGGAAAGAGGCGAGATTTCGGCCGGGAACCGCCCCGGTGTCGCCTCGTTTTATCCACAGGATTGATCCCCAGGTGAGTCTCGATTCAAGACTCTCCTAGTCTGGTGAATCGCGACATAGAGTCCTATGTTGTTTTGTAGCAGGTTGCGGAAGCCGACCTGCGCCCTGCGGCCCCCGCCATCGAACGTGCGCGGCCCCGCCTGATGAGAGCGCACAGTTCCCATGCAGGTGTTTACCTTCTTCTGTGTCGAGTCCGACGGCTCGGTCCCCCGTTTCGACGTCACGCCCTGCGCCGACGATCAAGCCGCGCGCTTGCGCGCTCTTGAGCTTCTGGACATGCACCATCGCTGTGACTTCGTGGAGGTCTGGCGCGGCGCCCAGAGGGCGTTCGACGTTTTCGCCCCGCAGGCCGCAGCCGCATAATTCAACACGCGATGAATTATTGCATCGCAACCTGAACGCGCCTAAGGTGCCGATCCGGATGGAGCCCGCTGCGGGATCCTGAAATCCGGAAGGCCGCACCATGGACGCCATCGTCCGCTCCGCGCCGTTGATCCCTCCAGCCCCCAAGGTTCACCCCCGCCCGCTCGGCGGCTCGTTCGTGGGTGAGTTGCGCATCGCCCTGGAGATGGGCCGCAGCCTGATCGGGGCCTATTGCGAAGAAGACTTCGAAAGCCTGGTCACGCCCTACATGTTCATGGGCCAGCACGGCCTGTTCGTGAACAACCCCACGGCCGTCCGCCACGTCCTGACCTCACCGAAGTACCGGAGACCCGTGAAGGCGGCGCGTTCGCTCAAGCCGCTGGTCGGCGAGGGCGTCTTGATGTCTGAAGGCGAGATCTGGCGGAGGCAGCGCAAGAGCCTGGCCCCGGTCTTCACGCCCGCCGCGACGGGCGGCCTGCTGCCCCACTTTATCGCCGCCGGCGCCGGGCTGACCGAAACGCTGCAAGGCCAGAATCGCGCCAACCTGGCCCAGGCCTTCCACCGCGCCACCCTGGACGCCGTCTTGCGGGCGCTATTCTCGCGCCGCGCGGACGCCGAAGGCGCCCTGCTGGCCGACCTCGCCCGCCGCTACATGGAGGGGCCGGCGCACTTCAACCTGATGGACTTCGTGGCCAAGGGCGCCGACGACCTGCTGTTCATGGACGGCGAGCGGCGGCGGATCGGCAAGCGCTGGTTCACGGCGGTCGACGCCCTGATCGCCGAGCGGCGGGCCAAGCCGCACGCCGAGGTCCGCGACCTGCTGGACCGCCTGCTCGCCGCGCGCACCGAGGACGGCGCGCCCCTGCCAGACCAGGAAATCCGCGACCAGAGCAGCTCGATGCTGGCCGCTGGCTTTGAGACGACCTCACGCCTGCTGTTCTGGGCGGCGTATCTGCTGGCGCTGGACCCAGACACTCAAGGCCGCGTCCGCGCCGAGGTGTTGGACTTTCCGGTCGAACGGGTCGCCAACCTGGACGACCTGAAGCACTGGCCGCTGCTGCGCTCGGTGCTGTTTGAGACGCTGCGGCTATATCCGTCAGCGCCGATGATCGCGCGCCAGGCGTTTGAGGCGGACGAGGTGCTGGGCTGCCCGGTCGTTCCCGGCTGCACGATCACGATCAGTCCCTGGGTGATCCATCGACACCGCAAGCTGTGGGATGCGCCAACAGCGTTCCGCCCCGAGCGTTTCCTCGACCAGCCGCACCCGTGGGGCATTGAAGCCTTCCTGCCGTTCGGGGCGGGTCCGCGCGTCTGTATCGGGGCCGGCTTCGCCCTTGCTGAGGCCCAGATCATCCTGGCCTCGCTGCTCGCCTGGTTCGAGATCGGCGTGAAAAGCCAGCGACCGGTGATCCCGGTCGCCTCGATCACGCTGGGGCCCGATCATGCGCCGGACTTCACCCTGACGCCGATCTCGCAAGCGCGGCCTTGAACGGCGGACGCCGAAGCGCCAGCTTCGGCCGTCCATCCAAGGAAGCCCCGATGACCGAGACCACCCCGACCCGCCCCTTTGCGACCGCCACCGACAGCGGCCATGGCGGCCTGCAGACCTTCGTCACGGCGGGCCCGGCGACGATCGTCGCCGATCTGTCCGCCGCGCAGGGCGGCCTCGATTTGGGCCCCGATCCGCATGAGCTGGTCGCCGCAGGGCTGGCGGCCTGCACCACCATGACCCTGCGCCTCTACGCCAACCAGAAGGGCTGGGACATCAGCGGCCTGCACGTCGAGGTGTTCTCGTCCTTCGACAAGGACGCCACGCCGCACGAGCGCTTCGAGCGGATCATCACCCTGGAGGGCGACCTCACCGACGAACAGCGCGAGCGCCTGTTCCAGATCGCCGAAAAGTGCCCGATCCACAAGCTGCTGACGGCGGGGGCGAAGGTCGTGACGACGGTGGCGGGGAACTAGCGTGAATTCTGGAGCTCAGCACGCCCCCACCTGACCACGCTGCGCGTGGTCGTCCGCCCCCCAAAGGGGGCAGAAGGAGCACGGACCTTCTTCCCCCTCTGGGGGAGGAGCGCCGCAGGCGCGGAGGGGGCGAGTACGGATCTAAAACCCGTACAACCCCGCATACTCCGCGTCCTTGGCCGCGATCTGCTTGGCGCAATCCACCATGACCTTGGCCTGCTTCCAGGTCGCGTCGTCCTGCATCTTGCCGTCGATCATCGCCACGCCCGTGCCGTCGGGCATGGCTTCGAGGATCTTCTTGGCGAAGGCGACCTCGGCCGGGTCGGGGCTGAAGACCTTCTTGGCGATCTCGATCTGGCTGGGGTGCAGGCTCCAGGCGCCGGCGCAGCCCATCAGGAAGGCGTTGCGGAACTGCTGTTCGCAGGCCACCGGATCGTCAATCGCCCCGAACGGGCCGTAGAACGGCTTGATGCCGTGGGCCGCGCAGGCGTCGACCATCTTGGCGAACGTGTAGTGCCAGAGGTCCTGCTGGACCGAGACACGCGCCGAACCGTCCGCATGCGGATCCTCGATCACGCGATAGCCCGGATGCCCCCCGCCCACGCGGGTGGTCTTCATGGCGCGGCTGGCGGCCAGATCCGCCGGGCCGAGAGAAATCCCCTGCATGCGCGGGCTGGCCGCGGCGATAGCCTCGACGTTCATCACGCCCTCGGCGGTCTCCAGGATCGCGTGCAGCAGGATCGGCCGGGTGACGCCGTGTTTGGCCTCCAGCGAGGCCAGGAGCTGGTCCATGTAGAAGATGTCCCACGGCCCCTCGACCTTGGGCACCATGATCACGTCGATCTTGTCGCCGGCCTTCTCGACGATGGTGGCGATCTCATCCAGGTGCCAGGGCGAGTTCAGGCAGTTGATCCGCGTCCAGAAGCCGACGCCCAGGGCCTTGAAGTCCACCTCGCGCGACATGGCCACCAGACCCGCCAGGGCTGCGCCCTTGGCGTCGGCGGGGATGGCGTCTTCGAGATTGGCCAGGATGACGTCGACGGTCGGGGCGATCTCGGGGAGCTTGGCGCGCACCTTCTCCAGGTGCGGCGGCACGAAGTGGATCATCCGCTCCACGCGGGCGGGCAGCTCGCGATAGGGCGTCGGCGCGCCGATGGCCAAGGGTTTGAAAAAGCCGCGCGGCGTCTTCATGCCGGTCACTCCCCGCTACGTCCCCTTCGCGAGGGGATCATTTCGCAATTGCGAGAACCATGCGGCGGCGCAAAAAGCGCGTCAAGCTTATCGTCGTTCAGTCGGGGTCATGGGCGCTTCTTCCGGATCCTCGCGTTCCAAGTCGGCGGCGGCGTCGTTGCTGGACCCGATGCGGGCGGCCTTGGACGCTTTGCGGCGGCGGGCGGCCGGCTCCAGACGCAGACTGGCCATGGCCTCCTCCCCCTCCTCGCCGAACAGGCCGCGAAGCCTAATGTCGCGCTGCGGGTACGGGATCTCGATGCCGGCCTCGCGCAGGGCGTCGTCGATCAGCCAGGTATAGGCCGCGAAGATCGCCGCCGGACGCCTTACGGCCTCGAGCGTGGGCCAGACTACCAGCTCGAACTTCAGTGAACTCTCGCCATAGCCGACCAGCCAGACCTGGGCGCGGCGGGTGGCGTCGTCAGGCGAGGTGAAGGGCGCAGCCTTGGCGGCCTTCAGCACCGCCTCGCGCACCTTCTCCTTGTCGGTCCCGAAGGCGGTGACGAACGGCACACGCAGGCGTCGGTTGGTGCCGCGCAGGGTCCAGTTGATCACCTGATCGTTCACCAGCACCGAGTTGGGCACGATGATGTCGGTGCTGTCATTGGTGCGGATGCGCGTGGCGCGCGGCCCGATCTCGTGCACTACGCCCCGCCCGCCATTGGGCAGTTCGACAAAGTCGCCCACCGCCACCAGCCGCTCGAACACAAGACTGACGCCCGAGGCGAAGTCCTTGATGATCCCCTGCAGGCCCAGGCCCACCCCGACGCCCAGCGCGCCGGCGAAGACCGTCAGCGAGGTCAGGTTGACCCCCATGGTCGACAGGCCGGCCAGGACGCCGATGACGACGAGGCTGTAGCTGGCGACCTTCTCCACCACATAAAGCGATGCGGCGTTGCCGCCTGCTCGCTCGCGGAGGCGCCGTAGCCCCGCCGAGGTCAGCCGCGCGGCGAACAGCGCCGCCGCCACGATCAGCAGCCCCGCCGCCAGACTGCCCACCGTCACCGACGCCTTGCCCAGTTTGAGCAACTCGAAGGAATCGAGGGTGCGGAGCGGGCTTTCGGTCATGGTTACGAGTGTGAGGGCAGGTGGCGCGACGGATCAAGGGCGCGCTTGGTCGGCCACAGGCGGCGAGGGGGGGATGAGCGTAACGCCCTCTCCTCCCCGTCAAGGGAGGAGAAGAACCCGCCCCCCCTACCGCCCCACCATCGCCATGCCGGTCTTGCTGTAGCGCTCGCCCTCGATCGCGGTCTCGGGCACGGCGGCGGCGATGCGGGCCAGTTCGTCGGCGGTGAAGGTCACGTCGGCGGCGGCGATGTTTTCCTCCAGCCGGTGGACCTTGGTCGTGCCCGGGATCGGGGCGATGTCTGGCCCTTGGTGGAGAATCCAGGCCAAGGCCAGCTGGGCCGGGGTGACGCCCTTGTCGGCGGCGATGGCGGCCAGGGCCTCGACCAGCGACAGGTTCTTGGCCAGCGCCTCGCCCTGGAAGCGCGGCAGACCCCTGCGGAAGTCGCCGTCGCCCATCGTCTCGGCCTTGACCGCGCCGGTCAGGAAGCCGCGTCCCAGCGGGCTGTAGGGCACCAGGCCGATCTTCAGCTCGCGCAGCGTCGGCAGGATCTCGGCCTCCAACTCGCGGAACCACAGCGAATACTCGCTCTGCAGCGCCGCGACCGGCTGGACGGCGTGGGCCTTGCGGATGGTGGCGGCGCCGGCTTCCGAGAGGCCGAAATGCTTGACCTTGCCCTCGGCGATCAGGTCCTTGACCGTGCCGGCCACGTCCTCGATCGGCACGG
The DNA here is from genome assembly GCF_002742645.2 of Caulobacter sp. FWC26. Taxonomy (NCBI): domain Bacteria; kingdom Pseudomonadati; phylum Pseudomonadota; class Alphaproteobacteria; order Caulobacterales; family Caulobacteraceae; genus Caulobacter; species Caulobacter sp. FWC26. The sequence continues at coordinate 1,044,377 of NZ_CP033875.1, read as the reverse complement.
TCGGGTCAACGCGGTGCTGGTAGAAGAGATCAATCGTCTCGATCCCCAGCCGCTTCAGCGAGGCCTCGGCAACGCTGCGGATATGCTCGGGACGGCTGTTGACGCCGCGCACGCGCGCCATGCCCTGCCCCAGGTCCTCCGGACCGATGTCGAAGCCGAACTTGGTGGCGATCACCACCTGGTCGCGGAAGGGCTTCAGACCTTCGCCCACCAGTTCCTCGTTGGCGAAGGGGCCATAGACCTCGGCGGTGTCGAAGAAGGTCACGCCCAGCTCGACCGCGCGCGCCATCAACGCCAAGGCGTCAGCCTTCTCCAGCGCCGTTCCATAGACCTGGCCCATGCCCATGCAGCCGAGGCCGATGGCAGAGACCTTGAGGCCATCACCGAGTTCACGCGTCTTCATGGGGCGTTTCCCTGTTGATCACGCCGACGACGAGGCGGCGTCCGAGACTGAGAAGATGGGCCACCCCGCGCCGCGCCAGAAGACCGGCCGCGAAATTATTTCCGCGCTTGTCGGGACGGCCGATCCTCGTCCGTCCTAGGGTCACGATGGAGGACGCCCCATGCCGCAGATCACCACCTGCCTCTGGTTCGATGGAAAGGCCCTGGAGGCCGCCGAGTTCTATGTCTCGGTCTTTCCCAACGCGCGGATCACCGATGTCCAGCGATCGCTCGTCGACACGCCTGGCGACGGCGCCAAGATCGGCGATGTGCTGACCGTCGCCTTCGAGCTGGACGGCAAGCCGTTCCTGGGCCTGAACGGCGGTCCGGCGTTCCAGTTCAACGAGGCCATCTCCCTGGTCATCGACTGCGAAGACCAGGCCGAAGTCGACTATTACTGGGACGCCTTCCTGAACGGCGGCGGCGCGCCCAGCGCCTGCGGCTGGCTCAAGGACCGCTTCGGCCTGTCCTGGCAGGTCACGCCCAAGGCGCTGATCGAGATGATCCGCGACCCCGACGCCGCCAAGGCCAAGCGCGCCTTCGAGGCGATGATGAACATGGTCAAGCTCGACATCGGCGCCCTGCGCTTAGCGTTTGACGGTCAATAGCGAGCGCCCAGTCGTTGAAGCGTGGCCTTAAGCGGCCAGCTTCATCAGGCTGCCGGGCGGCATGTCGCGGCGGATCTGCTGATCCAGGTCCTCTGTCATCTCGTCGAGCTCTTTGAGACCGTCCTCGGCTTCCTTGACCTCATCGGAGCGCTCGAACTTGCCCGGCTGGGTCAGGATGCCCTTGGTCTTGGCGGTCTGAAGCTCGTCCTTCAGCGCGTTGCTCGTGCTGCGGACCTCCTTGAGGAAGTCCATGTCGCCCGAGGCCTCCATCTTGGCCTCATCCTCGAGCTGCTTGCGCTGGGCGGCTGAGCTTTCGGGGTCGGTCGCCGCGTCGGGCAGGCTGGCGAAGTCCTGAGCGTAGAGCTCGCCGGCTTCCTTGGCGGCCTTGCCATAGTCCTTGACGGCCGCCTTCAATTCCTTGGCCGCAGCGGCCAGAGCCTTGGCCATGGCCTTGGGGTCATTGGCGTAGATCTTCTTCAGCAGCTTCAGGCGTTCCATCACCTGCTGCAGCTTGGCCTTGGCGCGGCCCTTGGCGTCGCCGATGGCGTTTTTCTTGCCCAGCCGCATGTCTTTCTTGAGCTTGGCCATCGCCTCGGCGGCCTCGGCCGCCTTCTTGGCCTCCGGCGAGTTCGGGGCCGGCGTCGCGGCCGTCGCAACCGCCTTGGACGGCGCGCTCGACGGCCCAGCCTTTGCGTTCTTGGCGTAAGCGATCAGCGCCAACGCGCCCGCCTGCCCGGTCACCATCACCATCGGCCTTCCAGCCCCCATCGGCGGTTCTCCGCCTGTCTGGAGGCCAGACCTAGCAGGCCAAGGTTAAGTTAGGCCTTCTTGACGAACTCGGTTCGCAGAACCAGACCCCGAACCTTGTCGACATTGGCTTCAATCTCGTCGGGGTCGCCGGTCAGACGGATCTTCTTGACCACCGTGCCACGCTTCAGCGTCACCCCGCCCGAGCCCTTGACCTTGAGGTCCTTGATCAGGGTGACGGTGTCGCCGTCGGCCAGCAGGGTTCCGTTGGAGTCGCGGGTTTCTTCGGACATGGCCGACCTTTCGAGGTTCGGGCGGCCGCAGGGCAAACCCGTAGATTTGGTGGGGGCTTTCCTAGGCGATGGGCGCGCGGCGCGTCAATGCTGGCGCTTTACCCCTTATTCCGCCCCAAGGGGTGCTTGGTTTGGACGATATGCGCCAGATGCTCGCCCGCGACGTGCGTGTAGATCTGCGTGGTCGCGATGTCGGCGTGGCCCAAGAGGGTCTGGATCACCCGAAGGTCCGCCCCGCCTTCCAGCAAATGCGTGGCGAAGGCGTGCCGCAGCACGTGGGGGCTGACCTTCTGGCGGTCGATGCCGGCGGCGATGGCCGCGTCTTCCAGCAATTGGCCCACGCGGCGCGCGGTCAGGCGCCCCGTCGCGCCGCGCGAGGGGAACAGCCACGGACTGTCCTTTTGCCCCTTGGACAGGAAGGCCGGTCGGGCTTCCAGATAGGCCTTCACCGCCGCGCGGGCCGCGTCGTTCAGGGGCGCCAGCCGCTCCTTACCGCCCTTGCCCTTGACGATCAGGTAGGCGGGGTCGCGCGCCAGGGCCAAGAGCGGCAGGGCCAGGAGCTCCGAGATCCGCAAACCCGAGGCGTAGATCAGCTCGATCATACAGGCCAGCCGCAGCCCCTGGGCGCTGTCCTTGGCCGCAGCGGCGGCGAGCAGCCGCTCGATCTCCTCGCGCTCCAGCACCTTGGGCAGGGGGCGGCCGGCCTTGGGCGCGGCCACGCGGCGCGACGGATCGTCGGCGCGCCAGCCCTCGCCCAGCACGAAGCGGTAGAACTGGCGCACGGCGGAACGACGGCGGGCGGCGGTGGCCGGCGACAGGCCCCGCGCGCCAAGGTCCTGGAAATAGGCCTCGATGGTCTCGGCGTCGGCGTCGTGCAGGTCGTGGCCCGAGCGGCCGAGAAAACCGCGCGCATCCTCCAGATCCTTGCCATAGGCGGTCAGGGTGTTGCGCGCGGCCGCGCGCTCGACCGCCATCATCTCAAGGAAAGCGTCAACCCAGGCCTCGCCCTGGCTCATTTGGCGTAGGCCAGGCCCAGCAGCCCCTCGACGACGATGGCGCGGGCGTCAGCGTCGAGGCCGGCCTGATGCAGGGCCCGGGCGATGCGCGCGCGGTCGACCGGCGCGGGTCCGGCGACGCCGGCGTCCGCGGCGATCGACAGCGCCAGGAGCCCCGCCTCGCCCGCCCGCTTGGCCGCGCCGGCGTCGTCCAGCAGTTGCAGGCGGGCCGGCTGGGCCGCCGACTTGCCCGCGTCGAAATTGTAGACCTGACCGCGCGCGTCGGCGTCCAGGGTTCCGCCCAGGCTGGCCAGCAGCAGGGCGGCGGCCTGGGCCGGGGAGCGGGCGCCGCCGCTTGCCCCGCGCGCCACGAGGGCGCCGAGCACCTGGTTGTCGGTCTTGCCGGAAGCCGCCGTGATCAGGGCGTCGAGGATCGCCAGGTCCGCACCGCTGGCGCCGGGAATGCTGTCCTGCACCAGCCGCGCGCGGATCGTCTGGGCGCTGGCCAGGTCACCCGCCGCGACGGCCGCGCGGGCCATCAGCACGGGGTCCTGCAGCGGTCCGCCGGCGGCGGCGAGCGCCGCGATCGGACCGGCCGAGGCCTGCGCCGCGTCGACAAAGGCGGGCAGGGTCTTGGCCTGGCGCAGGAACGCCAAGGCCGAGGCTTCGGCGGCGGTCAGGTCCGCGCCGGGCGCAACGCCGGCGAGATCGCCGCTTCCCGACCGGGTCAGCGGTTTCAGGGCAGGCGCAGCGGAGGCGACCGCAGCGGCCGAGTTGACGTCGAGGTTCAAGCGGCGCGACAGCGCATAGTTGACGCCGTTCTTCAGCGAAGCCGCACCGGGCGCGCTCCCCGCCAGCGCCGCGCCCATCAGGCGGGCGTAGTCGGCGTCCTTGGTCTGCTGCTGGGCCAGCTGAAAGGTCAGCTGGGCGGCGTCTTCCTGTCCGGCCTTCAGCTGGCAGAAAGCGCGCAGGCGCAGCCAGTAGGCGCCGCCGCGCTCCACCGTCAGGGCATCTTGCACGGCGCAGGCCTTGTCGTCCTGGCCGGTGATCAGCGCCGCCTCGGCTGCGGCCATCGACAGGGCCGAGCTGCCGGCCGCGCCGGTCGTGCGATCCAGCAGACCATCGACGCCACGCGCCTCGCCCAAAGCGATCAGAGCCAACGCTCGTTGCGCGCCCATCTCGACATCATCGCCAATCCGGGGCGGCGCGTTGGCTCCGGTCGACAGCATCCGCCGCGCCAGATCGGCGAAGGCCGGCGACAGGCCGCGCGGTCCTCCGATGCGGGGCAGCACCTCGCGCATGAGGTCCGGCGCGGTGTCCTTCCACAGGTCGCCAGGAAGGCCCCTATCGGCCAAGGCGCTGGAGAAGTAGTCGGGGGCGGCCAGGCTCTTGACCTGCACCGCCTCCTGAGCGGCGGCCAGGGTCGGCGCAGACAGGGCGGCGGCCAGGGCGATCAGCGACGGAAAACGCAGCGAATGAGGCATGGACCGGTTATGACGCATGACGAGGCTCTCGCAAACTTGGCGCTGAGGCCTAGCCTCGTGTAAACCCGCGACCGCATCATGACCGAGCCTGATCCGACTCCCGACGCCGCCCCTGCGGCCGCCCCGATCGTTTCCGACGACCTCGCCCCTCTGCGCGCAAGGACGATCGTGCTCGTGGGCTTGATGGGCGTGGGAAAGTCCAGCGTCGGGCGACGCCTGGCCCATGTGCTGGGCCTGCCGTTCCGCGACGCCGACAACGAGGTCGAGGCCGCCGCCGGCCGGTCGATTTCGGAGATCTTCGCCGAGCTGGGCGAGCCGGCCTTCCGCGACGGCGAACGGCGCGTGATCGCCCGCCTGCTGGACGAGCCGCCACATGTGCTGGCCACCGGCGGCGGCGCGTTCGTCAACGCCGAGACCCGCGCCCTGATCAACGAGAAAGCCGTCTCGGTGTGGCTGAAAGCCGATGTCGAGCTCCTGGCCCGCCGCGTCTCGCGCAAGGACAACCGACCGCTGGTGCGCGGCAAGGATCCGGTGAAGGTGCTGACCGAGCTCGCCGAGGCCCGCTATCCGGCCTATGCCGAGGCCCAGGTCCACGTCGAGACCGGCGACACCCCGCACATGGTCGCGGTCGAGGCCATCCTGACGGCCCTTCGCCAGTCGCGCGCTTAAGGAGTTCGCATGATCCGCACCGTTTCCGTCGGACTGGGCGAGCGCGCCTATGACGTGGTCATCGGGCCTGGCCTGCTGGATCAGGCCGGCGACCGTGTCGCGGCCGTCCTGGGCAAGCGCAAGCGCGTCGCCGTCGTCACCGACGCCCATGTCGGCGCCCATCACGGCGAGCGCCTCTCCGCCGCGCTGCAAGGCGCCGGGATCACCGTCGATGTCATCACCATTGCGCCCGGCGAGGAGAGCAAGAGCTTCGAAGGCCTGGCCGACCTTTCCGACCGCCTGCTGGCCTTGAACCTGGAGCGCGGCGACCAGATCGTGGCCCTGGGCGGCGGCGTCGTGGGCGACCTCGCGGGCTTCGCGGCGGCGATCTACAAGCGCGGCATCGACTTCGTGCAGGTCCCGACCACCCTCCTGGCCCAGGTCGACAGCTCTGTGGGCGGCAAGACCGCCATCGACACCCCGCGCGGCAAGAACCTGATCGGGGCCTTCCACCAGCCGCGCCTGGTTTTGGCCGATCTCGACGTGCTGGCCACCCTGCCCGCTCGGGAAATGGCCTGCGGCTACGCAGAGATCATCAAGTACGGCCTGCTCGGGGATTTTTCGTTCTTCGAGTGGCTGGAGGCCAACGTCCAGGCGGTGCTGGAGCGGAATGTCGACGCCCTAGTCCGCGCCGTCGGCCGCAGCGTCGAGATGAAGGCCGAGATCGTCGCCGAAGACGAGAAGGAAGCCGGCCGCCGCGCGCTCCTGAATCTGGGGCACACCTTCGGTCACGCGATCGAGGCCGAGATGGGCTTTGGGGACGCACTGAAGCACGGCGAGGCTGTCGGGGTCGGCATGGCCCAGGCGTTCCGCTTCTCGGCCGCGCAAGGTCTATGCCCCTCCCAGGAAGCGGTCCGCGCCGAAGCCGCCATCAAGGCCGCCGGCCTGCCGACGACGCTCGCCGACGTCCGTCCGGAGCCTTTCAGCGCTGACGCCCTGATCGCCCACTGCAGTCAGGACAAGAAGGCCGAGGGCGGCAAGCTGACCTTCGTGCTGGCGCGCGGCATCGGCGATGCGTTCGTGGCCAAGGACGTGGACCGCGAGGCGCTGCGGGCGTTCCTGATCGCGGAAGGCGCGGCCTGAAAATGCGCAAACGGGATTGGCTAAAGAGGGCCGCCCGTCCAAGTTGAGCCGGGGCTTGCGTCGGAGTCGGCGCGCCAGGGGCAGGGCATGAGCGCGTTCGAGTTCTTCTTCAGCTTTTACGGCTTGCTGCTAGGCCTGTCCGTCGGCGTGCTCGCCACCGGGGCGGCGCGGGCGTTCAAGCATCGCAAGACCCAGCCCGTCGGCTGGCTTACGCCGCTGCTGGCGATCTTCGTCGCGCTGGACGTCGCGACGTTCTGGGAGAGCGCGTGGGTCAACTACCGCACGTTGCCGTTCAGCTATGGGCTGCTGATCGGCGGCATGGTCGTGGCGGTGACCTATTTCATCGCCGCCGCGCTGGTGTTTCCCGACGACAGCGACCCAAAGGCGCCGCTGGACGAGCATTTCTGGGCCAACAAGCGCGCGATCCTGGGGCTGCTGATCCTCGCAAACCTACTTGGCGTCTGCGGCCAGCTTGCAGTCAATATGACGCGGGAGAACGGTCTGGTTCTGGCGATCAACTACGCCCTCAACCTGGCGATCTATGTTCTTCTGGTCGGCGGCGCGGCCTTGACCAAACGACGCTGGTTGTTCGGCGCCCTAATCGGCCTGCACATCGCGCTCTATGTGGCGATCGCGGTGCTGTCGGTCCTCCATCCGCCGCATCCCGATACGCCGCTGGGTAAAGCCCAGGCCGAAGCCTCTCCGTGATCACAGGCCTCCCTAAGCGCGGCTTAGCGGGCTAGAACACGCGCATGCTCACCGCCCTCCTCGGCCTCGCGCCGATCGTCATCGCCCTGCTGACCCTGTCGGCCATCTTCTCGGCCGCCGAGACGTCCATGACCGGCGCGAGCCGCGCGCGGATGCACCAGCTGGAGCGCGAGGGCGACCGGCCCGCCAAGCGGGTCAACAAGCTCCTATCCGATCAGGAGACGATGATCGGGGCGGTGCTGCTGGGCAACAACCTGATCAACATCCTGGCCTCGGCCCTGGCGACCCAGGTGCTGACCACCCTGATACCCGGCCCGTGGGGCGTGGCGGTGGCGACAGCGGCCATGACCACCTTGATCCTGATCTTCGCCGAGGTGCTGCCCAAGACCGTGGCCATCGTCCGTTCCGACGACGTGGCCCGAGCGCTGTCGGCGCCGACCCTGTTCCTGGTCCGACTGTTTGGCCCGGTCGTCTACGCCGTCCAGTGGATCGTGCGCCGCACGCTGCGGGTGTTCGGCGTCAAGCTGGACATGGCCGTCGACGTGCTGGCCGCGCACGAAGAGATCCGCGGCGCGGTCGACTACCACCACTCCGAGGGCCTGGTGGAGACCGACGACCGGCGCATGCTGGGCGGGGTGCTGGACCTGTCGGACATGGACGTTTCCGAGATCATGGTCCACCGCAAGTCGATGGTGCTGCTGGACGCGGGCCTGCCGGCCCGTGACTTGGTGACCCATGTTCTGGAGGCCCAGCACACCCGTGTGCCGCTGTATCGCGACGAGCCCGACAACATCGTCGGCGTGCTGCACGCCCGCGACCTGCTCAAGGCCCTGGCCGAATGCCCGACAGGGCTTGAGGGCCTGGACATCGCCGCCATCCTGCGCGAGCCGTGGTTCATCCCCGACACCACCAACCTGAAAGACCAGCTGAACGCCTTCCTGAAACGCAAGAGCCACTTCGCCCTGGTGGTCGACGAATATGGCGCGCTGCAGGGCCTGGTGACGCTGGAGGACATCCTCGAGGAGATCGTCGGCGAGATCGAGGACGAGCACGACACCACCCTGGACGGCGTGCGCCGCCAGGTCGACGGCTCGGTCAATGTCGACGGTCATGTCACAGTCCGCGATCTGAACCGCGCCATGGACTGGCGCCTGCCCGAGGGCGAGGCGGTGACGATCGCCGGCCTCGTCATCCACGAGGCCCAGATGATCCCTGAACCGGGGCAGACCTTCATCTTCCATCGCCACCGGTTTCAGGTGTTGCGCCGTCAGCGCAACCAGATCACCGCGCTGCGCATAAGCGCCCCGCTGCAAGACGACAGCGACGCTTAGCGTGCTACCTTGATGCTGCGGGGAACCGGGGCCGGACAAGCGCGTTTGGCCTCCTTAAGAACTCATCGGGTTCTGCGTAGTGGGGGCGCGTGGTGGCCGTAGGGGCTAAAAGCGAGGATCGCGAAGCGCGGGGCGATGACGTCGGCGCGCGTCTCCTCCAGCTTGAGCGTCAGCTGGCCGCAGAGGTTCACAAGTCCGACACCCTGGCGCGCGTCACCGAAGCGATCGCCTCAAGTAACGATGTCGACGCCTGCGTGCAGACGGCCTTGGACGGCGCGCGCGAGATCAGCGGCGCCGCCTATGGCGCGTTCTTCTACAATCAGACCGAGCCGGACGGGAAAAGCTACGCGCTCTTCCGGCTTTCGGGGGCGCCGCCGGCGGCGTTCGCCGACTTCCCCCCGGTGCGAAAGACCCCCCTGTTCGCGCCGACGTTCGAGAACACGGGCGTGGTGCGCTCGGATGACATCACCCTGGACCCGCGTTACGGCCACAACGCCCCGCGCGCCGGGATGCCGCAAGGCCATCTGCCGGTGCGCAGCTATCTGGCCATCCCCGTGGCCACGCGCCAAGGCGAGGTTCTGGGCGGCCTGCTCTTCGGTCACCCGGAGCCGGGCCGTTTCACCGTTCGGGATGAAACGCTGCTGACAGGACTAGGCGCGCAGGTGGCCGCGACCATCGAGTCGATCAAGCTGAACGCCGACGCGCTGGCTGAGCTGGATCATCGTCGGAAGGCCGAAGAACGCCTGAAATTCGCCCTCGACAGCGGCCGCATGGGATCGTGGGATCTGGAAGTGGCGAGCAAGACCTACGAAGCCTCGGACCTGTGCAAAGCCAATTACGGACGCCGGCCGGACGAAGCCTTCACATTCTCGGACTTCGTCGCAACGATTCATCCGGATGACCGTCCGCGCATTCTCGCCGCGATCGACCGCGCTATCGGCGACAGCGCCGACTACGATGTCGAATACCGCGTGATCCATCCCAGCGGCGAACTGCGCTGGCTGCACGCCCGGGGGCGCGCCGCTCAGACCGCCGACGACGGCGGCGTGCGACGTCTGGCCGGGGTCTCGCTGGACATCACCGAACGCAAGCGCGCCGACGAGCGCCAGAAGCTGCTGGTCAATGAACTGAACCACCGGGTCAAGAACAGCTTGGCCACGGTGCAGTCGATCGCCGCCCAGACCCTACGCTCCACCGCCTCGCCGGAGTTCTTTCGCGAAGCCTTCGAAACCCGCCTGATCGCCCTTTCGCAGACCCACGACCTGCTGACCCGCGAAAGCTGGGAAGGCGCGAGCCTGCGCGAGGTGTTCGATGTGGAGCTGCACGCAATGGCCGGCGAAGACCGGGTCAGCTTCGACTATTTGAGCGATGTGCGTTTGACGCCCAAGGCCGCCGTGGCCCTGGGGATGGGGATACACGAGCTGGCGACCAACGCGGTGAAGTACGGCGCACTGTCGACGCCGCTCGGCCGGGTGAAGGTGGTTTGGATCGTAGAGCAGGATGTCCTGCGCCTGACCTGGACCGAGAGCGGCGGCCCCGAAGTCCATCCGCCCGCCCGCCGGGGCTTTGGCGCCCGGCTTCTCGAACGCGGACTCGCGGCCGAGCTATCCGGCGGCGTCGAGCTGACCTATGATGCCCCCGGCCTCGTCTGCCACATGGCGCTGCCCCTGCGCGCCTTGGAGCCCTGATACATGAAGACTCTGTCGTCCCTGAAGGTTTTGGTCGTCGAAGACGAGGCGCTGGTCTCGATGCTGGTCGAGGACATGCTGACCGATCTTGGCTGCACGATCATCGGCCCCGCCGCCGAGATCGAGGAGGCGCTGCGCCTGGCCGGCTCGGCCGACATAGACGCGGCTCTGCTGGACGTAAACCTGGGCGGCCGTCCGATCTTCCCGGTCGCCGACGCCCTGAAGGCGCGCGGCGTGCCGTTCGCCTTCGCCAGCGGCTATGGCGAGGCAGGGCTGACCGAGGACCACCGGGGCTCCACCGTCCTGCAGAAGCCGTTCCGCGAGGCCGACCTGCGCCGGGTGCTTGAGGGCCTTGTCGCCCAGATCGCCTGAAGCCTGGCGGGCGGGTGGCGTTCAGAACGCGACACCACGTCAGCATCCCATGAAAAAAGGGCGGCCCGCAGGCGGGTCGCCCTTTTTGCTGATCTGGCCCGCAGCAGCGATGCGCTGGACCGATGGCTCGGCCCAGCGCGGTCGCTCGTCGCTTTGGTCGCCGCCGCCTAGAAGCGGGCGTTCATGCTGAACTGATAGGTGCGACCCACCGAGCTGTAGATGACGCCAACGGCCTCTTGTTCCCAGCGCTTGCCGGCGAGGTTGTTGACGTTGAAGCGCAGGTCGATCTCTTTGGTCAGCTTGTAGCCGACATAGAGATTGTAGACTGCGTAGCCCTTGCGATCGAGATAGGCGTTCTGCTCGATCGTCGCCGGCACGGCCCCGTTGAACCGGATCGTGTCCGAAACGGTGTTGATGTTGAGGCTGGTCGAGATCTTGTCGCGCGCGTAGCCGATCGTCGTGTTGCTCTGCCACTTGGGCGTGCCGATGCTGCCGAGATATTGCTCGGTGTCGCCCGGCAGACCGGTGCCGCTGAAGCTCGACTCGTAGGTCCGGTAGAGGTTGCTGTTCAGCGAGATGCGGCCCCAGTCGCCCGACGAACCAAACAGCTCCGCCAGCGCCTTGCGGTAGGTCACCACGATGTTGGCGGCGCGCAGATTGGTCTGGGCCAGGTTCAGATAGGTCGACTGCCAACCGTCGCTCACGCTGAACGCACGTGCGGAGTTCGGTTCAGTACCCGCCGTGTAACGCGGCACCGAGGCGCAGCTGTTCACGCCAAACTGAGCGCTGTTGTCGGGGTAGGCGGTCGAGTCAAAGCAGTAGGTCAGCAGTTGTTCGGCCGACACGCGGGTCAGCTGATCCTTCAGCTGGATGTCGATATAGTCGAACGACATGCGCAGGTTCGGAATGAACCGCGGTTCCAGAACCACGCCGGCCGTCCAGCTTTCGCCGCGCTCGGGCTTCAGCGCCATGTTGCCGAAACGGGCGCCCAGAACCGAGGGCGAGCCCGGGTTGAAGGTGCTGAGGAAGGTCTCGGCTTCGGCGTTGGTCGAGGCGTAGCCCGCCGCCTTCACCGCAGCGACACAGTTGGCCTTGCGGGTCGCCGGGTTCAGACCCGAGTTGATGTTCCCCACAGCACAGGGGTCGGCCATCGTCGTGAACGCGCCTTGGCCGCCCAGGAACAGTTCTACGCCGTCCGGCTGGCGGATCGAGCGGGTGACATTGCCGCGGAACGTGATGTCACGGATCGGCTGGAAAGTGGCGGCCAGTGACCAGATCTTGGACAGGTCGCCGTCATACTTCGGGCTGACCGAATTCCCGACCTGATTGATGTAGGTCGACGCCTCGCCCGTTTGCTTGGACCAGCGGACAGCCGGGTTGATTTCAAGCCGTTGAGCGAAGGGCAGGCTGAAGTCGCCGCCCAGGATCGGGATATTCAGTTCGACGCCATATTCCTGCGCCTCGGTTTCATACTGGGTTGCGGAGATCGCCGCCCCCCGGGCGCGGCCAAGGCGCGAGACGTCGTTAGCAGAGTAGTCGTTCTTGGTCGTGCGGCGTTCGGCGGCCAGCGCCACGCCCAGAGGACCGCCCGGCAGTTGAAGCACATCGCCGGCGATCGAGCCTTGCAGGAAGGTCTGGGTGTTCTCGAAGGAGTAGACCTGCTGCGCGGTAACATAGTCCTTAGCCGCCTGCGTCATCTGGCCGTAGCCGAACGGGTTCAGCGGCTGACAGCTGTCGATCATCGCCTGAGTGACGGTCGGCTGGAACGACTGCTTGGCGATCGTGCCGCTCGATTGCGGGATGTCGGCCAGGTTAGATGCGATGAACGACGGCGCCTTGCCCAGATAGGCGGCGGGGTTCGTTTTGGCGCGGCAGGTGATCTGGCCGCTCCCGTCGCGGACGGTGTCGATGGCCAGCAGGTATTCGACGTCAAGGATGCTCGTGCTCTCGACCTTACCGTCGGCGCGGCCGTAGGTGTAGGACAGATCCCAGGTCCAGTTGCGATCCAGGAAATCAAAGTCGCCCTTCAGGCCTTGCGCGAAGTTACCGATGTTGGTGACGCCGCGCTGCGGGTTGTCGCCCAGGATGTCCTGGTTGGTGCGCGACATGATGAAGTTGTTGGCCGTATTCACCGCGCCGCTGTCGCGCAGCAGTTGCTGCGACGCTGCGCTGAGGTAGGGGTTGTTAATGCTGACCAGGATACCCGAGGTCTCGGTGCCGGCGCTGGTCACGGCGTTGCCCGAGGCTGCGTTGCGCGGCACCACCGTCCGCACCGTCGAATAGGTGTTCTGGCTGTAAGCCTGGATGCGGTCGTTAATGTCAAAGGTCGCGAAGGCCGTGAAGTTCTTACGGTTCTGCGCGTTCTGAATCAGGTTGGTGCGGTTGGTGTTATTGCCCTCGATGCCCGGGGCGCTGCCCAGGGTGCCTTGGGCGTTCGGGCCGATGTTGGCGAACGACCAGTTCTCGGCCTGACCATTGGCGTTGAAGCGAACCGGCTTGGCGATGAAGGGGAACAGCGCCCGGGTCGCCGGATCGGTGTTCGCCACCCGCGGGATGTTCGAATACAGCGAGCCGACGATCAGGTTGATGTCGGTGTTCGGGTTCTGCGCAAGATACTCCCGCAGGGTCGGCAGCTTGCTTTGCAGCACGTTGACCGCCAGCGTGTTAAGCTGGGCTGTGGTCAGACCGGTCGGGGCCGTGACGCCGTACTTGGCGAACACGGCCGCAGCGGTGACGCCGGTCGGCAGCGAGGTCGGCGCGAAGTTCGGAAAGGTGCCCGACGGTGCGCTCGTAAAGTAAAGACCGTTACCGGTGGGAATGCCGGGGACCAGCTGGGAAGTCGAGCTGACCGAGCCCGTCGGCAGCAGACACGCTGTCACGCCCGCGATCGTCGTCGGACAAGCCGCCGTAGCGCTTGAGGGCGTGAAGGCCACACCCGACGGATACTGCAGCGCATTGCGTGCGAAATAGGCGTAGGCGGTCGACGGTATCCCGTCGTCGCTGTTGCGCAGGAAGGCGCCGTTGTTCAGGCCCGTGACGTCGATGGCGGCGGTCGGCGAGAAGTTCGGATTGCGCTTGGAACCATTGAACGCGTTGGTCACACCGACGCCAGCGTCGATGATCCACGGGCGGGCGTCGGCGTAGAGCGCATCGGTCGTGGTCTGTTCAAAGGCCAGGGTCAGGTTGGCCCGCTCGTCCATCAGGTTCCGGCCAACGATGACGCTGAAGCTGTAGCGATTGGCGTCGCCCTTCTCCGAAGCCCGCGCTGATGCGCGCACTTCGCTGCCGACGTACTTATCCTTGATGATGTAGTTGATCACCCCGGCAATGGCGTCCGAGCCGTAGGCGGCGGCGCCGCCGACGGTCAGGGTGTCGACCCGGTCGATCAACTGCGAGGGAATGGCGCCCAGATCGACCTGCGAACCGGCGTTGTTGCTAGTGACGAACAGCGTCGCGGCGTTGCCCGAGACCTGGCGACGACCGTTGACCAGCGTCAGGGTGCGCTGGCTGCCCAGGCCCAGAAGGTCGGCGAAGGCGGTGCCCAGGCTAGAGGTCTGGCCGCCGTTGTTACCGTAGGGGCTGGCGCCAGCGTAGACCATCGGCTGACTCAGCACGATGTCATATGCGTTGTTGAAGCCGCGCTCGATGATCTCTTCCTTGGTGACCTGCACCCCGGGGATCGTTCCGTCGAACTGGGGACGCTTGATGCGCGAGCCGGTCACCACGACTTCGGTCACAGTGGTCTGAGGCGGCGTAGTCTCTTGGGCGTAGGCATAGGTCCCAAGCACCGCGCTGAGAGCGGCGCCAGCCAGTAGAGCAACTTTCATATGTAATCTTCCCCGAACTATCCCCGCCTAAGGCGGAGCCCCAAAAATCCGAACGGCCTGCGGAGACCAACGCGAGTCGCGCGCAAAAATCATCCCAGACCGCAATCGCGCCCACTAAAAGACACTTTTCCGAGAGGAACGCGTCACAAAGGCCGCTATTGCTCCGGTTTGAGCTCTAGGCGCCCGCAGGCTAGGCGCCAGAACGTATATTAGATGTCAGAAAACCTCTTCACCCCTAGCGCCCCAGACTACAGACGCGCGCATCGCCTGGGAAAAGCACATCCCGCGAGCAAGAAATTGCCCCAATTTACGCGCCTCGGCCTAAACGGATCAATCAGTTTTGAGCAAGAATTTCCCAATTTTGACAGATCGACACCATAAACGTGACTTTTTGGTAACGCCGCGCCGTCAACCTGCCGCAATCTCGCCTTGGTCGCTGCTAGCCCGGCGGAAAGCCTTTAACGTCGCGCGCTGAGGAATGGCCCTCATAGCTCCCCCGCGCGGCGGCGTGGCGGGCGCGCGTACTTTCGAGGACAACAAGAATATGGCGTTGAAAACCAAGGTTCTCCTGGCGACGACGATGCTGGGAAGCCTCGCGGCTTTCGCTCCGACCCTCGCTCTGGCGCAGACCGCGCCGGCGCCTGCGGCTCAGGATTCGACGGCCGTCGAGGAAGTGGTGGTCACCGGATCGCTGATCCGTCGCAACCCGCTCAATTCGCCCACCCCGCTGATCCAGGTCGGCCAGGAAGAAATCCAGCAGTCGGGCGAGATCAACATCGTCGACTATCTGGCCGACATCCCCGCGCTGCAGAACAGCCAGGTCTATGAAGACACCACCGGCGGCTTCGTCGGCATCGGCGGTCTGGCGTTCCTGAACCTGCGCAACCTCGGCTCGGGCCGCACCCTGGTGCTGGTCGATGGTCGTCGTCACGTGGCCGGCGCCCCGGGCGGCGCCTCGGTCGACGTCGACACCATTCCGAGCTCGCTGGTTCGCCGCGTTGAAGTCACGACCGGCGCTGGTTCGGCGCTGTACGGCGCCGACGCCGTCTCGGGCGTCGTCAACTTCATCATGCGCGATGACTACGAAGGCGTCGAAATGGACGCCGCGATCGGTCAGCTGAGCCAAAACACGTCGCAGTACAACAAGCGACTGTCGATCACCGCCGGCAAGAACTTCATGGACGGCCGCCTGAACGTTTACGGCTATGCCGAAACGCAGCGTTCTGACGTGCTGTTCGACAAGGACCTGGAAATCTCCTGGATCCAGAAGAACGCCCGCTTGCTCACCCTCGACGTCGACCCGACCCGACCGGCGCGGTCAACGACGGCGTCTTCGATGTCGACAAGCGCTATAACCTGCGCTCGCTGAACCGTCCGCTGGGTGGCGTGCTGGTGCTGGCCAACGGCACCCCGGGCAGCATCACCACCGACCCGGACATTCCGTACGGCGCCTGCGCCTCGACGCAAGCCAACTCGGCCACCTTCTCGTCCAACTGCTTTGCGACCAACCCGGGCCGGACCTACCAGTTCCGTGCGGACGGCACGCCCTTCCTGGCCGACTTCGGCGCGGGTCAGTCGGTCGGCGCGGTGAACCGCACCACCACCTATGGCGGCAGCGGCGACGGCCTGACGGTTGTCGAAACCAACCGCCTGCCCCAGCAAAAGGCTGAGCGCTTCCAGATCGGCGCGAACTTCGACGTCACCGACAACGTCAAGTTCTTCAGCGAACTGAAGTATGTCGAAGAAACCAACA
Organism: Caulobacter sp. FWC26; assembly: GCF_002742645.2. Lineage (NCBI taxonomy): Bacteria > Pseudomonadati > Pseudomonadota > Alphaproteobacteria > Caulobacterales > Caulobacteraceae > Caulobacter > Caulobacter sp. FWC26. The sequence continues at coordinate 1,028,339 of NZ_CP033875.1, read as the reverse complement.
TCGACATCTTCCAGCCGCACTTCGCCAACGTGAACATCCGCGCGTTCGGCGCCACCGAGTATCCGAACGACTACGGTGCGCTGACCTCGTTCACGATCGGTCTCGACAACGCCTACATGCCGACCGAGGTGCGCAACGCGATCCTCAACAACCAGCGCACCATCTACGGCGCGCCGACGGCGACTGGCGACAGCGCCGTGACCGGCACGGTCAACGACCGTCGCGCCCAACTGCGGGTGTTCAGCTACGACCTTGGCTATCGTCCGGCGATCGCCGATCGTAACACCACCCGCTTCGTGGGCGGCTTCAAGGGCGACCTCGACTCTCTGGCCTTCGTGAAGGACGTGTCCTGGGAGCTGGGCTACACCTACGGCAAGATGAAGGCCGTCAACACCGAGCCGGAAACGATCGACGTCGAACGTTACGCCTACTCGATCGACGCCGTGGTCGACACGGCCGGCGAGCTGGGCAAGGCCGGCGCCGTCGTCTGCCGCGTGCAGTTGCTGGCCAAGCGTGGCGTGCAGATCAAGAACCTGGACGGCGTCGCCTATTCGGCCAACGATCCGACGATCGCCAACTGTAAGCCTTCGCGCGTCTTCGGCACCGGCGGCTTCGCCGACTCCAAGGACTACATCCTCACCAAGCTCGTCACCAAGGAAATGAACGAGCAGCAGGACGTCCGCGGCTTCGCCTCGGGCAACCTGTGGGACTTCTGGGGCGCCGGTCCGATCGGCATCGCCGTCGGCGGTGAATACCGCAAGGAAGAAACCAGCGCGGACCTGACGGACTTCGGCGACCGCGTGCTGTTCGGCAACTCGGCCGGCGACCTGGCCAAGATCGGCTTCAACGTCAAGGAAGCCTTCGGTGAAATGCGCCTGCCGTTGCTGAAGGACAAGTTCCTGGCCGAAAGCCTGGAAATCGGCGGCACCTATCGCTACTCGGACTACTCGACCATCGGCGTCACCAAGACCTGGGGCGTGAATGGTTCGTGGCGTCCGGTTCGCGACATCGCCTTCCGCTTCACCTACGGCAAGGCCGTGCGCGCGCCGACGTTGAGTGAACTGTACTCGCCGCCTGGGGATACGTTCCCGAACATCACCGACCCCTGCTCGTCTCCGGTCATCGCCGGGACGACCGACCAGCGCATCCGCAACAACCGGATCAAGAACTGCGCTCTGCTCGGCATCCCGACCACCTATGTCGACCCCAACCCCGGGTTCTCGAACAACGGCAAGAGCGGCAGCAACCCGAACCTGCAGCCGGAAGAGTCGAAGAGCCACACCATCTCTGCGATCATCACGCCGCGTTGGGTGCCGCGTCTGTCGATGATCTTCGACTACTATGACATCAAGATCACCAACGCGATCTCGACCCTCTCGGCTCAGACCCTCGCCAACCTGTGCGTGGATGAAGACGCTCTGAACCCGGCCGCCTGCGCCGCCGTTCCGCGTCGTCCGGCCTCGGCTGGTCCGAACGCCTACGAGATCGACAACTTCCTGGAAGGTCCGTTCAACTTCGCGGCCCTGCTGTCGCGCGGCATGGACTTCACCATGCGTTACAACTTCGAGCCGGGCGACCTGTTCGGTGGCAAGGACTGGGGTCGTCTGGATCTCGGCGTGACGGGTAACTACCTGATCCGTCGCCAGAACTTCACCAACCCGACGGTGCCGGGCCTGGCCACGGACATCGACTCCACGGTCAACAACCCGCGCGTGCGCTTCCGCACGACGGCGACCTGGACCAAGGGCCCGCTCGCTTTGACCTGGCGCGCGGACTACCAGACCGCTCAAGAGCTGTTCAACTACCGCCTGGTCGGCGCCAACGGCGACTCGCGTCCGAAGGAATACTTCGACACGGGCAGCTTCCTGCAGCAGGACATCTCGTTCCGCTATGACGTGACCGAGAAGGCCTACATCCGTGGCGGTGTGAACAACATCTTCGGCGTCGAGCCGAACATTCAGACCGGCCTGACGGACAACTTCGACCTCTTCGGTCGTCGTTTCAACCTGGGCATGAACATCCGCTTCTAATCGTCAGCACGCCGGGGGCCTTACCACTCCCGGCGTGTTCCGATGAGAGGCGCCCAAAAACAAAGACGCCGCCGTGGGACCCCACGGCGGCGTTTTTCGTGTCTGGAGGCAGCGGATCAGTCCAGGTCGCGGGGCCCGAACGAGCGCGGCAACAGCTCCCAGAAGGCCACACGCTCGGTGGGCTTGCCGCCCTGGACCGAGACGATCTCGCAACCCTCCCCCGCAAACTCGGCGATGCGCTGGCGGCAGCCGCCGCACGGCTGAACCACGGCGTCGGATCCGGCGGCGATCATCACCTTGTCGATGCGGCGCGCGCCGGCGGCGGTGATCATCGCCCCGATCGCGGTCTGCTCGGCGCAGGTGCCCTGCGGATAGGCGGCGTTCTCGACATTGACGCCGTAGTGGACCGCGCCGGTCTCGTCGATCACCGCTGCGGCCACCGTGAACTTCGAATAGCGGGCGTACGATCGCGACAACAAAGCCGGCAGGGCCGCAGCGATCTCGTGTTCGAGGGTTTCAGAGGGCGTAGGGAGGTCGGCGCTCATCGGGATTCCTGCCTTCCGGCAAGACCGCGCCGGGGTGGAAAGCAATCAGCGACCACGTTGCGGCGCAAGCAAAAAGTAAGCCCGAACTTACTTTCCGCCCGGCCTCACGCGTCTCCGGGAGCCGACGCCGTGATGGAGAGCGCGTGCACAGGGCCCGCCAGTTCCTCGGCCAGGGCGTGCATCACCATCCGCTGGCGCATGACCCGCGACTTGCCCGCGAAAGCCAGCGACTCAATCCGCAGATTGAAGTGACTCTCACCGGCCCCGGTGTGCCCGGCATGGCCATGATGGCGGTCGCTATCATCGACCAGATCGAGCACAGAGGGGGTAAAAGCCGCTTCCAACTTGCGGCGGATGGTCTCGGCGACTGCGCCCATAACACGTCTCGTGCTTGTCAATCCTTGAACGCAAATAGCGCGGGCTTACTCTAGACGCCATGAGCCGGCCGTTCGAGTACCGCCCCAAATTTTACGACATCCGGGTTCGGCCGCCCAAGGAGGGCGAAGACGATCCCGCGCACGACGTCCTGGGCCTTAAGCCCGGCGAGAAGCGCTGCGACCATCCTGACTGCCGCCTGGCCGGATCGGCCAAGGCGCCGAAGTCGCGCGACATGCCCAATGACCACTATTGGTTCTGTCAGCGGCACGCGGCCGAGTACAACAAGAACTGGAACTTCTACGCCGGCATGAGCGAGGCCCAGATTCGGGCCGAGCAGGAGACCGAGCGGATGACGGGCGGCCGTCCGACCTGGAGCTTCAAGGCCGACGCCAATTCGCGCGAGGCCGCCGCCATGGCCGCCCGCGACGCGCGTCACTTCGCCGACCCCTTCGGCATCTTCCGCGCCCAGCAGCGAAGGGCCGAAGCCGAGCGTTCGGCGGCCGAGCGCCGCTTGGGCAAGCTGGAACGTCAGGCCCTGGCCGATCTCGACTTGGAGGCCACGGCGGACGGGGCCGCGATCAAGACCCGCTACAAGGAACTGCTCAAGCGCTGCCACCCCGACGCCAACGGCGGCGACCGCAGCGCTGAGCACAAGTTGCAGCGCGTCATCAAGGCTTACAAGCAGTTGCAGAAATCGGGGATGGTGTAGCCAGCGCGCGTCGCGCGGACGCATCGGCCAAGCCCTGCATCCGGGAACGAGGCCCGCTTCACGCCTTGCGGCGCGCGGGGCGAATGCGCCATTGTCGCCGCCGAAGCAGGGGGCGAACCATATCATGACAGTCAACGACCCCCAGTGGCGCGCGCCAGCCGAGCCGCCGACCCCGGTCACGCCGGTGCCGTTCGGCAAGCCTTGGAGCATCTGGTTCTGGGGCGGTCTGCTGTCGACGGCCGGACTGGCCCTGGCCGTGCAGCCCATGACGGTGCTGCGTCTGCTCGACTCGCCGGTCGACGTCTCCGCCCTTCCCTGGGTGCGGTTCTGTGGACTTCTCCTGTTGGCCTACGCCATGGGCTACCACGTCGCCGGCTGGACCGGGCAACGCACCTTCATGCGCGCCTCTGTCGTCCTGCGGGTGCTGTCGCTGGTGATCATCGGCGGTTTCGTTCTCTTGAACTGGCTGCCGAAGGCTTGGTTGGCGGTGGGCGTGGGCGACGTCATCGGCGCAATCTGGACAACGCTGGAGCTCAGGTGGCGTCCGAAGCCGAAGTCGGCTTGAACCGACGCTCGACCAGATAGGCGACCAGCCAGCAGATCATCGCCCAGGCCGCCCCTACGCTCCACCCGGCCAGCACGTCGCTGGTCCAGTGGACGCCCAGATAGACTCGGCTGGCGCCGACCAGCAGGCTGACCAGCACTGCGGCGCTGATCGCCAGGATCTTGACCCGGCGCCGCTCGGCGAAGCGGGACGCCAGCACACCCAGGGTCAGGAACACCACCGCAGAGAGCATGGCGTGGCCCGAGGGGAAGCTGGCGTTGACCGCCTCGACCACGCGATAGGCCTCGTCGGGTCGCTCGCGGCCGAACAGCGCCTTGAGCCCCTGGCTGACCGTGACGCCGCTCAAAGCGCCTAGCGCCAGAAGCCAGGCCTCAGTCCAGCGCCTCAGCGACCCTAGTAGCGCGAAACCCGCCAGGATCAGCAGGGTCAGCACGGCCACCGAGCCGAGGGCGGTGATGTCGACCGCCGCCACATGCAGCCATTCCGGCCCGATCAGAGCGTCCGGCCGGCCATCGACCCGCAGCGCTTGCAACACCGTCAGATCCAGAGCGTGGGTTTCGCCCTCGACCACCTCGTCGGCGATCCCCACGAAGCCCAAGGCGCCCAGCGCCACAATCAGCAGGGCGGACGCCACGCCGATCTCGCGGCCGGCTGCGGCGAACAGTCTCTGAACGTCAAGGTGATACAAGCGGCGCGCTCCTTCCCAAAACCGAGGCTTCGAAACAACATTTCTCTTTTGAAACATGAACTTAAGAACGGGTCAGCCGTTCAGCAAGGGACTAGGTCGACCATCTTACGTTGACATCCTCATCGAAGGAGACCCGACATGAAACGCATTCTGACCACCTCGCTCGCCGTCCTGATGCTGGCCGGCGGCGCCACCGCCGCCTCGGCCCAGGCCTACCGCCATGATGGCCGCTACGACGCCCGCGACCGGGCCTACGAACAGGGTCGCCGCGACCAGGCCCGCTATGAGAACCGCCAGGACCGCCGCGAATACCGCCGCTGGGTGCGCGGCCAGCGCCTCGACGCCCGCTATCGCGGCAACGGCTACTACGTCAGCGACTGGCGCCGTCACGGCCTGCGCGCCCCGCCGCGCGGCTATCGCTGGCAGAAGGTCGACAATCAGTACGTCCTGGCCGCCGTCGCCACCGGCCTGATCGCGTCGGTCATTCTCGCCAATAACTAAGCTGGGCGGGGCGGCGTTCCCTCGCCGCCCCTTCCCTTACGAGAACAGCGTCCTCGCCAGGAAAGTGCACGCCAACCCCCGCTTTGAGCGGATTTCCATTTGAAACGGGCGGGTCCAAGGCGGTAAGCCGGAAGCATGCCCGAGTTCGCCGAAACCAGCTCCGCCGCCGATCCGCTGATCACCCTGGTCCCCGACAAGTGGGTGACGCTTCGCGACGCGTTCGGCGTCGACAGCGACATGAAGGTCCCGGCCTTCAGCCACCGCGACAGCCACGTGCCGGACATCGACCCGGCCTACAAGTTCGACCCGCAGACGACCAAGGCCATCTGCGCCGGCTTCGCCTATGACCGTCGCGTGATGGTCCAGGGCTATCACGGCACGGGCAAGTCGACGCACATCGAGCAGATCGCCGCGCGGCTGAACTGGCCGCTGGTTCGCGTGAACCTCGACAGCCACGTCAGCCGGATCGATCTGGTCGGCAAGGACGCCATCGTCCTGAAGGATGGCAAGCAGATCACCGAGTTCCGCGAAGGCATCCTGCCCTGGACGCTGCAGCGTCCCGTCGCCCTGGTGTTCGACGAGTATGACGCGGGGCGCCCCGACGTGATGTTCGTGATCCAGCGCGTCCTGGAAGCCGGCGGCAAGCTGACCCTGCTGGATCAGAACCGCGTCATCCGCGCCAATCCGTACTTCCGCCTGTTCGCCACGACCAACACCATCGGTCTGGGCGACACCACGGGCCTCTATCACGGCACCCAGCAGATCAACCAAGGCCAGATGGACCGCTGGTCGATCGTCACGACGCTGAACTACCTCGAGCACGACGTCGAGGCCGCCATCGTTCTGGCCAAGAACCCCGGATACGACACCGCCGAGGGCAAGCGCACCCTGGCGGCCATGGTCCGCGTCGCCGACATGACCCGCAACGCCTTCATGAACGGCGACATCTCGACGGTCATGAGCCCGCGCACCGTGATCACCTGGGCCCAGAACGCCGAGATCTTCGACCACGACGTGGCGCTCGCCTTCCGTCTGACCTTCCTGAACAAGTGCGACGAGCTTGAGCGCCCCACGGTGGCCGAGTTCTTCCAGCGCGCGTTCGGCACGGACCTGCCGGAAAGCGCGGCGCGGGTGAAGGTGGCTTAGGAAAACCTCGAACGGGGAACGTCGGGAGCGGCTGGTCGTTCGATCTCCGCATCCCAACGGAGACCCGCCCATGACCACCCTGACCTACGATATCGTCGAGCACGACGGCGGCTGGGCCTACAAGGTCGGGGCGACGTTCTCCGAAACCTTCCCGACGCACGAGGCGGCGTTGTCGGCCGCCCGAACGGCGGCCGAGAAGCAGGAGCAACCGGGAGAGACCGAGGGCGTCCTGTACGAAGATCGCAACGCCGTCTGGCATGCTGAAGTCTCGACCGGCGATGACCGCCCGATCACCCAGGTTCGGGACGCCGGCTGACAGGATTGGCGAAAACGGCCCATATCTTGCTGCGGGGGGCTTCCCAACGCCCATTTCGAGACAAGGTCGCCGCCGATGTTCGCCAAGAAGAAAGAGACGCCCGCGAAGCTGGCCCTGACTCCGCTGGAGCCGACGCGCGCTGCGCCACCGCAGGCTGCTCAGCCTCAGCCCCAGCCCGCGCCCACGCCGCCCCCCGCCCGGCCCAAGCCCGCTTCGCTGATCGCCAAAGGCCTGACGATCCGGGGCGATGTCATCGGTGACATCGAGGTTCACCTCGACTGCGTGGTGCTGGGCGACGTCAAGGTGGGCAAGCTGGTCGTGGGCCCGAACGCACGCATCGAAGGTTCGGTAACGGCCCAGGCCATGGAAATCCACGGGATGGTGATCGGATCGGTCACCGCCCAGAGCGTGCGTCTTTATGGGACAGCCCGTGTCGACGGCGACATCACCCACGAACAACTGGCCATGGAGACCGGCGCCGAGTTCCAGGGTCGCAGCCTGAAGTTCCGCCGTCCGGCGCCGACGCCCCCGCAGGCCCAGCATGCGCCGCCTCCGCCCCCCGCACCGCCGCCTGCGCCGGTCTCGCCGCCCTCGGCATCGCAGTTTCCTTACAACCACTCGGCCTACTGAGCACTTTCCCGACCAGCGAGCGTGTGGCGTGACGGCCACGCGGTGACGCTTTCACGGTTCGGCTGCGGAACAGCTAGGTCAAGCCAGGCTTTGATTGAACGAGGGCCGACACGACCGGCCCCGTTCAAGGAGACCTGAACCATGGCCAACAAGCCGCTGAAGATCGTGTCGCCCGCGCCGGGCGTGGCCGAAATCTATGACCTTGGGCGCGGTCCGGAGTCCACCAGCCAACGCATTCAGCGGCTGCAAGCCGAGGCGCGTCTGTTGGCGCGTGAAGAGATTGAGCGCCTGGATCGCGACCTGCGCCGTATCGCCCAGCAGGCCCGAGCCGTCGCCGACGGCGGCGAAGCCTATCCGACCGGCATCCGGGAACTGGCAGGCCGCATTTCGGTGGACACTGCCCAACGCGCCGAGATCCTGCGCGCTCTGCTGGACCGCACGACAAGCTGAGCCATCGGAGCCTCTCGCACGAACCTGGGGGTGTCGACGAGAGGCTCCGCGGCGCATCCGCCGCGCTAGGGGACGGTAGGCGGACAGGCGACGCTTCCGGCCACTTCGCGTCCCGAAGGGGACACCGGGAGAGGGGCGTGGCGGCCGGATCGAAAGGGCTACGGGCCAAGACCCGCTTTGGACGCGTTCGCGTCAGCCCGCCGCGTTGGCCATCTTTCTCAGGCGGCGCGCCAGATCCTCGGGCCGATCGGCGATCTGGTCGAACAAGGCTTGCACCTCGGCCTCGCCGAACCCCGCCGCGCGCAGCGTGCGCCACGCCCCCGCCAGCACCGCCTCGGCGATATCCAGTCGGTCTTCGGTCAATCTCAGGCCCGGGCTGAACGGGCTGTCGAAGGCGGAATTGGCGAGCGGCGACATGTCGGACCCTCCGGCGGTTCACGGTAATGTTCATTTTTTGTTCTCATTCGGCGCCGGAGTCGAGTCCTCTTTCCTACCCCGCAGAAGAAAGCCCCGAGGTCGGGGGACCTCGGGGCTGGACCGGCGTCGACGGGGCGGTCGACGCCGAGCGGATCGCTGGCTCACAACAGCGATCCGATCCGGTGCGGCTTATCGGCAGACCGTCCGCTCGTAGTACGAGCCGCTCCAGCGGTCGTACTCGCGGGTCGTCCAGCACTCGCGGTCGCCGTAATACGGACGAGGAGCGTAGCCATAGCCATAGCCATAACGCGGCGGGGGCGGCGGCGGCGGCGCGTAGCGGCGGTCGCGATAACGGTCGTCGCGATGGTCGTCGTCGGCGATCGCCGCGCCGATGACCAAGCCGATGACACCCGCGGTGATCGCGGCGGCGGCGACGTCGCCGCCCTTGTCGCGGTGATGACGGTGATAGCGCGAATCCGCCGAGGCCGTGGTGGCGGCCGCAGCCACCGACAGGGCGGCGACGCCGGCGGCGACCCGTCCGACCGTGTTGATCATCTTGCTGGCCATCCCGGCCTCCCTCAGGTCTGCGCCGCCGTCGCCCGATGCGTCGTTCCAAGCGTTACGGCAACGATCGGATTTCCAGCCTGAACGGCGGCTGAACAGACTTCATCAACCCTGGCCAGAACCGCTTTGTTCATCTTTTTACGACAGGGTGGCGGTATCGAGGGTCTCTAGCGGCTCTCGCGTTCACGGAGACCCGCCATGACCAGCACCGTGTCTTACGCCCAAGGCCAGGCCCTGCAGGTCCTGTCGTTCGAGGTCGGCGCCCAGACCTATTGCGTTCCCGTCAGCGCTGTTCGCGAGATCCGCGGCGTCACGCCGCCAACGCCCCTTCCCGAGGCTCCGCCCTATGTGCGCGGCGTCATCAATCTGCGCGGCCAGGTCATGCCGGTCATCGACCTGTCCTGGCGTCTCGGCAAGGGCGCGGCCCAGGACGGCGCCCGTCAGGTCATCATTGTGGTCGAGAACCAAAGCGATGTCGCCGGCCTGCTGGTCGACGCGGTCTGCGACAGCTTCACGGTCGAGGCCGAACAGATCAACCCGCCTCCCGCCATGGGCGATGGCGAGGACTCGCCGCTCGTCTCGGCGGTCATCACCTCGGGCGAAGGCGCGATGACCGTCCTGCTGGCCGTCAGCCGCATCCTGCCGGAACGCCAGATCGAAGCCCTGGCCGCTTAAGGGCTCAACACCCGAACATTTGTTCGAGTCCCCTCTTCCGCTGTCCCTAAGCGGAACGCTAGTCTCTCTGCAAACAAGAGGGAGACGAGCATGAAGGCCGCTGTTCTGCGCGAGGTGGGCAAGCCCCTCGAGATCGAGACCGTGGCCATTGGCAAGCCCGGCCCGCGCGAGGTGCTGATCCGCACCAAGGCCGCCGGGGTCTGCCACTCCGACCTGCACTTCGTCGAAGGCTCCTACACTCACGCCCTGCCCGCCGTGCTGGGCCACGAGAGCGCCGGCGTCGTCGAGGCGGTCGGCTCGGAGGTGCGCACCGTCAAGGTCGGCGACCACGTCATCACATGCCTCAACCCCTATTGCGGCCACTGCGAGGTCTGCCTGACCGGGCACATGAACCTCTGCATCAGCCCCGAGACCCGCCGCAGCAAGAGCGACGCCCCGCGCCTGTTCAAGGAAGACCTGAACGGCGGAACCGGCCCGATGGCCCAGTTCCTGAACCTGTCGTCCTTCGCCGAGATGATGCTGGTGCACGAGCATGCCTGCGTCGCCATCCGCAAGGACATGCCATTCGACCGCGCCGCCCTGATCGGCTGCTCGGTGATGACGGGCGTGGGCGCGGTCATGCACACCTCCAACGTCCGTCCGGGCGAGACGGTGGCCGTGATCGGCTGCGGCGGCGTGGGTCTGGCCACCATCAATGGCGCGGCGATCGCCGGCGCTGGCCGGATCATCGCCATCGACCGCCTCGCCTCCAAGCTAGAGTTGGCCAAGACCTTCGGCGCGACGGACATCATCGACGGCTCGCAGGTCGACGACATCGCCAAGGCCGTGGTCGAGCTGACCGGCGGCGGCGTCCATCACAGCTTCGAGGCCATCGGCCTGAAACAGACCGCTGAAGCGTCGTTCAAGATGCTGCGCCGGGGCGGCACCGCCAATGTCATCGGCATGATCCCGGTGGGCACCAAGATCGAGCTGCACGGCGTCGACTTCCTGGGCGAGCGCCGCATCCAGGGCAGCTACATGGGCTCCAACCGCTTCCCGGTCGACATGCCGCGCCTGGTGGACTTCTACATGTCGGGCAAGCTGAAGCTGGACGAACTGATCTCGCGCCGGATCAAGCTGGAGGACGTCAACTCGGCGTTCGACGAACTCAAGCGCGGCGAGTTGGCGCGGTCGGTGATCGTGTTTGAGTGAGGGGCTAGGCTGCGCGCGGCCTGAAGGGCGACTTGCGACCCGTTGCGGCCGTTGCCGGCCGCCTAACAAGATCCCTCTCTCTTTGAGAGAGGGCGGGGCCCGCCGCGAAGCGGTGGGAGGGTGAGAGGTTTCACCGCCGAAGGGAAAATCTCGATTCCTTTCGTTGAGCGCGACCTCGCACCCGCTCAAGCTCCGGCCATGGATCGGATCGCCACCGCCCGTCGCCTTCGCCGAAGCCAGACCCTGGCCGAGAAGACACTGTGGACCCTCGTCCGCAACCGCCGCCTCGGTGGCTTTCGCTTCCTGCGCCAGCATCCAATCGACCGATACTTCGCCGACTTTGTCTGCGAGTCCGCCAAGGTGATCGTGGAGCTCGACGGCCCCGCCCATGAGGGGCGCGAGGACCATGATGACCGGCGCAGCGAGACTCTGGCGCTCTTCGGCTATCTCGTGCTGCGCTTTCGGAATGAGCGGGTGCTGGCGGACCCCGGCGGGACGGCGGACGAGATCCTGTCGGTGTTGCGTTCGGGCAGGCTGTAGCCTCTCACCCTCCCATCCCGACGGGCTTCGGGATGGGCCCCTCCCTCTCTCCAGAGAGAGGGATTCTTGGGCGCAGCAACCACCCGTTGTTGACGTCACCGACGTCCGCTTGCCGGCAATCAGCCCCCCTGTCACACGCCCGCCAAACACCGCATGCTACCTGCGGCGCAGTTTCGCCGGAGTCTCGCCATGCCCAACCTTGACCGCCGCGCTCTGCTGGCCGCTCTCGGCGCCCTGAGCCTGCCGCCGGCGCTCGCAAGGGCCGCGGCGATCGACGCGGATGTGCGGACCGGCACGATCCAGGATGTCGAGCACGTGGTGATCCTGATGCAGGAGAACCGCAGCTTCGATCACTATTTCGGGACGCTGAACGGCGTGCGCGGCTTTGGCGACCGGTTCCCCATCCCGGTGCGCGACGCGGCGGGACGCCAGGACGGCTCGGTCTTCATCCAGGCCTGGAGCAAGGACAAGCTGCTCGCGCCTTTCCCGCTGAACAGCGCGGAGACCTTCGCCCACATGCGGGTCGAGGGCACGCCGCACAGCTGGACCGACGCCCAGGACGCCTGGGACGAAGGCCGCATGGACCGCTGGCCCGACGCCAAGAAGCCCTGGTCGATGGGCTATTTCCAGCGCGCCGACATCCCGTTTCAGTTCGCCCTGGCCGACGCCTTCACCCTTTGCGACGCCTATCACTGCTCGACTCAGACCGGCACCAACACCAACCGCCTGTTCCTGTGGACCGGAACCAATGACGGTCTTGGCAAGGCCGGCGGTCCGTCGATCTCGAACAGCCACGACGATTTTCCGGAGAAGGGCGGGGCCAAGGAATCCTACACCTGGACGACCTATCCCGAGCGGCTGCTAAAGGCCGGCGTCTCCTGGCGCATCTACCAGGACATGGCCGACAACTTCACCGATAACCCCTTGGCGGGGTTCAAGGCCTATCGCGACGCCCACAAAGACCTGCCGGGCTCGAACCCGCGCCTCAAGAAACTGGCCCTGTCGACCCATCACCTGGACAAGCTGCGCGAGGACGTGCTGGCCGGCCGCCTGCCGCAGGTCTCGTGGATCATCGCCCCGGCCGCCGACTCTGAGCACCCAGGCCCCTCCAGCCCCGCCCAGGGCGCGGACTACACCGCCCGCGTCATCGACGCCCTGACCGCTGATCCCAAGGTCTGGGCGCGCACGGTGTTCCTGGTGATGTTCGACGAGAACGACGGGTTCTTCGACCATGTGCCGCCCCCCGCCCCGCCGTCGCGTGACGTGGACGGCAGGCTGCTCGGCGCATCGACCGTCGATCTCGGGGGCGAGCACCATCTGGTGCGCAATCCCACCGAGGCCAAGTCCGAGCGCGACGACCTGATGGGCCGGCCCTATGGGCTTGGACCGCGCGTGCCGCTGTATGTGATCTCTCCGTGGAGCCGGGGCGGCTACGTCAACAGCCAGGTCTTCGACCATACCTCTGTGATCCGGTTCCTGGAGTCGCGGTTCGGCGTGATGGAGCCCAACATTTCGCCCTGGCGTCGAGCGGTGTGCGGCGACCTGACGACCTGCTTTGACTTCAAGACGCCCAACACCAACCCCTTCCCCGCCCTGCCGGCCACGGCCGAACCGGCAGGCCGCGCCGCCAAGCTGGGCCGCGCCAAGCCCCCGACGCCGACTGCCGTGGTCGCCCCGATCCAGGCCGAGGGGCCGCGCCCTTCACGCGCCCTGCCCTACGCCCTGGCGGTCGACGGCAGCTATGCCGACGGGACGATCGCCCTGACATTCAGCAACGCCGGGGCGGCGGGCGTGCTGCATGTCTATGATCGTCTGCGCCTGGACCAGGCGCCGCGCCGCTACACAGTGGGACCGCAAAGGCATCTGAGCGACGTCTGGCCGGCCGGCCCCTATGATCTTTGGGTCCTAGGCCCCAACGGCTTCCACCGCCGGTTCGCCGGCGAGAAGGTTGGCGTCGAGATCGCCGCCCGCCCCTCGCCAGGCGGCCTCCTGCTGACAGTCAGCCATGTGCGCCCCTCGCCGCTCAGGGTGCGCGTGGAGATCCTGGGTCAGGAGCCCTGGCGACTGGACTTCAAGGGCGTCGACACCATGTCGCGGACCCTGGCCACGCGGCAGGGCTGGTATGACGTCACCGTCCGCCTGGAGGACGAGCCGACCTGGCTGCGTCGCCTCGCCGGACGGATCGAGACCGGCGCGGACTCCATCAGCGACCCCTGGATGGGCGGCGAGGCGCGGCTCGGCGCCTAAGGCCAAGCGAAAGGTGGGGTGCGCGGGCCTTGGCGGGCGGTTTAGGGTGCGGGCGAACCTGAGGATTCGTCGCATGCTCCGTCACACCGTCTCCCTGCTCACCCTCGCCGCCGTCCTGGTCGCCGCGCCCGCCATCGCCGCGCCCAAGGCCGCTGACGCCGACAAGGCCGTCGCCAAGCTCGTCGCCTCACCTGGCTTCAAGAAAGCCGTCGCCAAGCTGGACGCCGACTTCGACCGCACCGTCGCCGACATCATCACCCTGACTGAGATCCCGGCCCCGCCGTTCAAGGAGGAACAACGGGCCAAGGCCTATCTGGAGATGCTTAAGGCCCACGGCCTGACCAATGTCGAGATGGACGCCGAGGGCAATGTCATGGGCGTGCGCCCCGGCACGGCGACCAAGGGCAAGGGTCCGTTCGTGGTCATCGCCGCCCACCTGGACACCGTCTTCCCCGAAGGCACCGACGTGAAGGTGCGCCGTGAGGGGACCAAGCTGATGGCCCCGGGCATCGGGGACGACACCCGCGCGCTATCGACCCTTCTGGCCTATGTCCGCGCCATGGACGCGGCGGGGATCAAGACCAAGAGCGACATTCTGTTCGTCGGCAATGTCGGCGAGGAAGGCCCGGGCGACCTGCGTGGCGTGCGCCATCTCTTCAACAAGGGCCCGTACAAGGGTCGGATCACGGCCTTCTTCTCGATGGACGGCGGCGATCCGGATCGGATCGTCGACCAGGGCACCGGCTCCAAGCGTTATCGCGTGACCTTCACCGGCCCCGGCGGGCACAGCTACGGCGCGTTCGGCATCGTCAATCCGATGGCGGCGATGGCCGAGGCCGTGACCGACCTCTACGCGGTCGAGCCGCCCAAGAAGCCCAAGACCACCTATTCGGCCAGCGTCACCGGCGGCGGCACCTCGGTGAACTCCATCCCGCACGACGTCTTCATGGAGTTCGACATGCGCTCGGAAAGCGCGGCCGAACTGGCCAAGCTGGACCAGACGCTGATCGGCATCTTCGACAAGGCCGTGGCCAGCGAGAACGCAGCGCGCTCCACCAAAAACGGCGCGGTCAGCTACCAGGCCAAGGTGATCGGCGAGCGTCCGGCCGGCGCGACGCCGCCGACCGCGCAGATCGTCGCCCTGACAGAGGGCGCGGTGAAGGCCCTGGGCTACAAGCCGACGCGAGAGGCCAGCTCGACCGACTCCAACATCCCGATGAGCCTGGGCGTGCCGGCCCTGACCATCGGCGCAGGCTTCCGCGGCGGCCGGGCCCACGCGCTCGACGAGTGGATCGACGTCGAAAAGGGCGAGAGCCTGAAGGGCATGCAGGTGGGCCTCGCCGCCCTGCTGGCCGTGGCGGGGGTGGATTAAAGTTCCTCCCCCGCGACGCGGGGGAGGTGGCCCAGGGGGCCGGAGGGGGCCATCTCGGCCAATGTCCAGTTCGCCCCCTCAGTCACTTCGCGACAGCTCCCCCGCTCAGCGGGGGAGCATCTTACGCCCTGTCACCAGAAGGATGCCGCCGCACACGAGCGCCAGGGCGGCGGCGTTCTTCCAGGCCAGCACGGGCTCGTGCAGGAACAGGGCCGACAGCAGCACCCCGAACACCGGGATCAGGAAGTTGAACACCGCCAGCAGTCCCACCGGATTGTGCTTGAGCAGCAGGCTCCATAGCGCGAAGGCGGCGGCCGACAGCCCGGCCATATAGGCCAGTAACGCCAGTGAGCGGACGTCGAAGGCCTCAAGGTGACCACCCGCAACGGCCCCAATGGCCAGCAGCACAGCGCCACCGATGGCCAGTTGCCAGCCGGTCATCACCATCGGATCGAGCGTCTGCGAGATTGCCCGCCCCCAGATCGAGCCGGCCGCCAGCACGAACGCGGCGGCGACCACAAAGCCCTCACCCAAAAGGCTGAACTCGAAGTCGAAGCCCTTCCCGCCCAGGTTCACCGCCAGCACGCCGGCGAAACCCAGCAGGCAGCCGATCACCTTGCGCGGCGTCAGCTTGTCATTGGGGAACAGGAAATGGGCCAGCACCACCCCGAAGAACGCGCCTGTGGCGTTCATGATCGACGACTTCACCCCGGTCGCGTGGGCCAGGCCGATATAGAAGAACACGTACTGCAGCGTGGTCTGGAAGACGCCGAGGCTCAGCAGGCGTCCGATCTGGTCGCGCGGGACGGCCACCGGCCTGCGACCTAGAACCGCCAGGGCCAACAGGATCAGCCCTGCCGCGAGGAACCGCCATCCGGCGAACAGCATCTGTGCGGCGGTGTCGGTCTTGGCCACGTGCAGCAGCGCATAGCCGACCTTCACCGCCGGAAAGGCGCTGCCCCAGAGCAGGCAGCACAGCAGCGCCATCCCGACCACAAAGCGGCGGTCGCTGTAGAGGTCGGCGCGAGATGAGGGCAAAGACGAGGACCTGAAAGGCGTCGCCGTCCCACGGAAGATGGGACGGCGATTTGAGGCAGGCCTTCTAGACCTGAGCCAGACAGGCTTCAACCGCCCTGCGTCAACAGCGCCAAGATGATCGGGACCATAGTTCCGGCCGCCAGCAGCACAACAGCAGCCTTGCGGTCGCGGCCGTGGAACACGGCCATCCACACACCAAGCCCTGTCGCAGCGGTCAACGCCAAGGCCACGACCAGGAAGAGGGCCTTCAGGATCGCCGTCGCCGGCTTGGGTCCTTCGTCGGGGCGAGCGGCCGGCTTGGGCGCCGCCGTCGACGCAGCGGCGGCGGCCGGAGGCTTCGCGCGCTTGGGCTTCAGCTTGAGCACCTGGTCCTTGTGCAGCATGCCCAGCTTCTCGATTGCCGGGGCAGGCTTGTAGCCGTCGTGCGACTCGTGAAGCCCATAGAGTTGCACGGCGCCGGTCAGCGCGAAGAACAGGACGCTGGGCGCGACGAAGACGCCAAGCCAGGTGTGGATCCTTCGGATCAGCGCCAGCCGCAGGGCGGGGTTCCGACGAACGGGCTTATCCATGGTGATCTCTCCAACGACGCACGCGGGCGCGTTGACAGGAGCATGGTTCGTCGCCTGAGACGACGCCCTGACCAGGATCAAATCCCGACAATGGCCTATCGCAGGCTGAACTTGGCTTTCTGGATATCAGCCGCGGCCAGCTTGGGCGTGTCTTCGTTGCTGACAGCCGCACCGCCCTCGGCCAACATGCGGTCGATGCGCGCCTTTTGCGAGCGGAACGAGGCCAGTTCCGCGCCGGCCAGGATGGTGCCCTGCGGCACCTTGGCGCCAATCGGGTTGACGCGCTGGCCATTCAGCCAGACCTCATAGTGCAGGTGCGGCCCAGATGACATGCCGGTGGAGCCGACATAGGCTACGACCTGACCCTGGCGCACCCTAACCCCGGGCCGAATACCGTTGGCGTAGCGCGAAATGTGCGCGTAGCCGGTGTCCCATTGACCCGAATGGCGGATCCGCAACCAGTTGCCGTACCCCGCCCAACGGCGCGCCTCCAGCACCACACCGTCGCCGGCGGCCAGGATCGGCGTACCCGTGCCAGCCCCGAAGTCTACGCCTTGGTGGGCCCGATTGTAGCCCAGGATCGGATGGCGGCGCAGGCCGAACTTCGAGGTGATCCGGGCGCCGTCGACCGGCGTACGCAGCAGGAAGCCTTTGATGTTCTTGCCGGTCTCGTCGAAGAACTGGCTCTTGCCGTCCTCGCCCCGACGGTCGAAGGCATAGAACTTTTGTCCTTTGACCTCGGCGTACTCCAGATCGCCGGCTTCGATGGTGCGGCCGCTCTCAGTGACCTTGCGATCGAAGATCAGGCAGAAACGGTCGCCTTCCTTGATGTCGCGCGAGAAGTCGATCTTGTGCGAGAACAGCTTGGCCGCCTGGCTGATCACCGAAGGCGTGCCGCCGACGCTGGCCACGCTCTCGTAGAACGAGCCGTTCATCTCGCCACAGGCGACCTGCTGTTCCTCGCGGACCTCCTCCTCCATCTCGCGCAGGCGCAGCGCACCGTCGAAGGTGCGCGAGACGGTCAGGGTCGACGACGGACTGGTGCGCATCGACAGGCCGACCAGACGGGCTGGGCCGCGCTGGCTGCGACGCTGCGCGACAGCGGCCTCGAAGGCCATGCCGGCCTTGATGTTGACGGTGTCGATAGCGCCTTGCAGCGTCGCCACCACCTGCCGGGCTTCTTCCGGCGCGACGCCCGTGCGCAGCACCGCGCCTTGCAGGGTCTCGCCGGGGCGGACCTTCACTTCGATGTTTTCAGGACGTTCGAAACCGGGCTGAGCCTCGGCGCTGGCGAAGGCGATATGCTGCAAAGCCACAAGCGACGCGGGATCGAGCGGCGCCTTGGCGAGCGGGGCGCTGGCGTCATCGGCGGTCAGTTTCCAGCCCAGGCCCAAGGCGGCCAAGCCGGCGACCGCCGTTAAAACCCGCGGCGCCCAACGCGTCGTGTTGCGTCGTGGATCGAATTCTTGCATCGGTCCCCCGTCGGTGTCGATGCCGCGTAAGTCAAAATGACACGGCTGGGAAGCCCCCCAGCAATCGTCGCGCCGGACTTTATAGGCCACGCGCTCGGCGGCACGGACTATTCCGCGCCTTTGTCCTTTTGTCACGGGCGAGGTTGACGCTCGCGAGGCGGCGAAGCGCAACCATATGATCTTTAACAGAAAACGCCCACCTTTTGGGTGGGCGCTTCTGGATACGCTTTACTGTTGCGCTTACTAAATTCCGACGACTCAGGCGGCGTTGACCGCTTCGTTCGGGTCGCGCAGCACATAGCCGCGGCCCCAGACCGTCTCAATGTGGTGCTTGCCATGCGCCGAAGCGGCCAGCTTCTTGCGCAGCTTGCAGATGAAGACGTCGATGATCTTCAATTCCGGCTCGTCCATGCCGCCGTACAGGTGGTTCAGGAACATTTCCTTGGTCAGGGTCGTGCCCTTGCGCAGGGAGAGGAGCTCCAGCATCTGGTACTCCTTGCCGGTCAGGTGAACGCGGTTGCCGTTCACTTCCACCGTCTTGGCGTCCAGGTTGACCACGATGTCGCCGGTCTTGATGACCGACTGGGCGTGCCCCTTCGAGCGACGGACCACCGCATGGATGCGGGCGATCATTTCGTCCTTGTGGAAGGGCTTGGTCATGTAGTCGTCGGCGCCGCCGGCGAAGGTCTTGACCTTGGTGTCGATTTCCGACGAACCCGACAGGATCATGATCGGCGTGTTGATCTTCGCGACCCGCAGGGTGCGCAGAACGTCGATGCCGCTCATATCGGGGAGATTGAGGTCGAGCAGGATAAGGTCGTAGTCGTAGATCTTGCCCAGATCGACGCCTTCTTCACCCAGATCCGTCGTATAGACGTTGAAGCCTTCAGACTTCAGCATCAGTTCGATGGTCTGCGCCGTCGCGCTGTCATCCTCGATCAACAGTACGCGCATGAGCCCCTCCACGCCAACACTGGCGTATTCGAACGTCTTTGGCGGGAGTCCGCCGGTGAAACCCTTCGGCCACTTTGCCGGAGAGTTAATTTAAGACTGGTTAATGGTGAATGTTTCCCGTTGGACGAATGGTTAATCTGATTTGCGAATCGGGTGCAAGCCGCGTCGGAGCCCTTGAACACATTGGTCGCAGGCGTCGCAGGGCGCCCTTTCGCGGCGGCGTTGGGACCTCGAAAATTCAAGAAATCGAGGCCAGGAAAGCGGTTCGAACGGCGTTACGGCGTTAAGAACCGACGCTCAGGGTTCGCCTCAAAGACGAAATCGCGGCGTTCTGTCGCGAGATTTTCCTGAGCCATCCACATCTGATTTCGCGGCGTCCGCGACCGCGCCGCGACACCCGGTCGCGGATATTTTCACTCCGGCCCGTCCGCCAGCCAGCCGGCCTCTCGAAGCTTGGCGACCGACGCGCGGCTGACCGGGGCGGTCTCACCATCGACAAGCCGGAGGCGCAGATTGCGGCCGTCGCGCTGGACGCCCACGATCGCCCGTCGCGCCACCCACCAGGAGCGATGGGTCTGCAGCCCCTCGACGGTCGCCAGCATGGCGGTGACCCGCGCCAGCGGTCCCATCTCGAGGCGCGAACCGTGCTCGGTACGGATCCGGACATAGTGATCCTCCATCTTCAGATAGAGGACGTTGCTGGCGTCCGCGCTCGGCGTCGCCTCCGACGGCGCGGACGTCAGGGACGGGACCGCCGCCGGGCGCACGCGCCCCCGCCCGGCCTGCCGCACCCGCAGGAAGTAGGACCCCACGACCAGCGGGGCCGAGATCGCCAGGCATTGGCCAAACCACGCCGCCAGCGGCACCGCTTCGATGACTCCGGGCCAGAAGGCGATGGCGAACAGGCGCAAGGGCGCGCCCAGGAGCGCGGTCCCCAGCAGGACGACAGGGGGCAGCGCCGCCCAGTCCGGCAAGCCCAGCCGTCGCGCGGCTGCGGCCCCCAGGCGCGTCAGGGTTCCGAACAGCGCCATGCCGAAGGTGACGCTACAGACCCAGTAAGCGATCCGCACCGCCGGCCCGTCGTTGAAGAAGCTGCCGAACGGCCCCATCAGGCCCAGCAGGATTCCAATGACGACCGCCACGGAAAGGTCGATCGTCCACTCGCGAGCCGAGCCCAGCAGGGGCGGTTTGGAAGCATCGGCGCTCATGTCCGGATCATTAGGCGAGCCCGACGGGAGTCGCCACCCCGCGCCCGTTCGCCAGTTCACGAACCCATTCGCCCATTCGCGCAGGAGCGCTGGCGACGACGGAAAGACGACGCCAAAGCAGAGCCATCGCTCACCTCAAGGGACCACCCGGACCACCATGTCGCTTCGCGCTCTTTTCGCCGCCGCCAGCCTCGCCGTCGCCGCTCTCGCCTCGCCCGCACTGGCCGACAACGCCGGCTTCATGGTCCTGCGCCAGCCCCGCGCCGAGGGTCCGCCGGTCGAGGTCGGGATCTGGTATCCGACGCAGGCCAAGCCCGCCTTCATGCCGCTAGGTTCGTGGGGCCACACCGTCGCTCCCGGCGCGCCGGTCGACGGAGAAGGCCTGCCGCTGATCGTCATGTCGCACGGTAACGGCGGCTTCTTCGGCGGTCACGCCGACACCGCCCAGGCCCTGGCCGAGGCCGGCTTCGTGGTCGCCGCCCTCACCCACCCCGGCGACAACTACAAGGATCAGAGCCGCGCCACCGCCATGGCCGACCGTCCCGCCGCCTTGTCAGCGCTGATCGGCTGGATGCTGGAGGCCTCGCCGCTGAAGGCCAAGCTGAACCCGGCCAAGGTCGGCGCCTTTGGCTTCTCGTCGGGCGGCTTCACGGTGCTGGCGGCGGCGGGCGGCAAGCCGGACCTCAGCCTCGTTCCCGCCCACTGCCAGGCCCATCCGAACGACTACGCCTGCAAGCTGACCGCCGGTCGCCCCCTGCCCGCCGATGCGCTGACCGCGACCTGGGTCCACGATCCGCGCATCAAGGTCGTGGTCTCGGCGGCCCCGGCCCTGGGTTTTGCGTTTGGCAAGGACGGCCTGAAAGGGATCACCGCGCCGGTGCAGCTGTGGAAGGCGGCCGATGACGAGATCCTGCCGGGCGACGCCTACGCCGAGTTCGTGCACCGCAACCTCAAGCGCAAGCACGACTATCGCGTCGTGAAGGGCGCCCGGCACTTCGACTTCCTCACCCCGTGCGAGACCGCGCCGGTAGGTGGGACGCAAATGCTGTGCGCCAGCGCGCCGGGCTTCGACCGCAAGGCGTTCCACCGGACCTTCAACACCGAGGTCGTGCGCTTCTTCACCGACCAATTGGTCGCACCTTCGAAGGGCGCTCCGAAGGGCTGAGTTCATTCCCGATTAACCACGTTGGTCGAGTCTGGCGCCTGCTGTTTCGGGAGCCGTCTTGCGTAGCCTTATCGCCGCCGTCGAACGTATCGATCCGCTGACCATCTATGGTCGGGTGGCCGCGGTGAACGGGCTGCTGATCGAGGTGCGCGGCGGCCTGACCCGCCTGGCCGTCGGCGCCCGGGTCGAGATCGAGCGCTTCGGCCAGAAGCCGCTGCCCGCCGAGGTGGTCGGCTTCCGCGAGACGCGCGCCCTGCTGATGCCCTTCGGCCCGGTCGAGGGCGTCGCGCCGGGCGCGGAGATCCGCATCGTCCCCGAAGGCGCCGTGGTTCGCCCGACCAAGGCCTGGCTGGGCCGGATCATCAACGCGTTTGGCGAACCGATCGACGGGCTCGGCCCCCTGCCCCAGGGCGAGGTCCCCTACCCGCTGAAGACCGCGCCGCCGCCCGCCCACGCCCGCGGCCGGGTGGGCGAGCGCCTGGATCTGGGCGTCCGCTCGATGAACGTCTTCACCACCACCTGCCGGGGCCAGCGCTTAGGCATCTTCGCCGGCTCGGGCGTCGGCAAGTCGGTGCTGCTGTCGATGCTGGCGAAAGAAGCCACCTGCGACGCCGTCGTTGTTGGTCTGATCGGCGAGCGGGGTCGCGAGGTCCGCGAGTTCGTCGAGGAAACCCTGGGCGAGGAAGGCCTGCGCCGCGCCGTCGTGGTCGTCGCCACCTCGGACGAGCCCGCCCTGACCCGCCGCCAGGCCGCCTATATGACCTTGGCGATCAGCGAGTTCATGCGGGATCAGGACCAGGAAGTCCTGTGCCTCATGGACTCGGTGACCCGCTTCGCCATGGCCCAGCGTGAGATCGGTCTGGCCGCCGGCGAACCGCCGACCACCAAGGGCTACACCCCCACCGTCTTCACCGAGCTGCCCAAGCTCCTGGAGCGCGCGGGGCCGGGGCCGATCCGCCCCGACGGCACCACCGCCGCGCCGATCACGGCGCTGTTTACGGTGCTGGTCGACGGCGACGACCATAACGAACCGATCGCCGACGCCACGCGCGGTATCCTGGACGGCCATATCGTCATGGAGCGCGCGATCGCTGAGCGCGGACGCTTCCCGGCCATCAATGTCCTGAAGTCGATCAGCCGGACCATGCCCGGCTGCCAGCACCCGCACGAGCGCGACATCGTCAAGGGCGCGCGCCAGGTGATGGCCGCCTACGCCAACATGGAAGAGCTGATCCGCATCGGCGCCTATCGCGCCGGGGCCGACCCCGTGGTCGACCGCGCCATCCGCCTGAATCCGGCGATCGAGGCTTTCCTCAGCCAGGATAAGGAAGAAGCAACGTCTCTGGACGACTCTTTCGGGATCCTGGGCCAGATCCTGCAGAGTGAGTACTGATCATGACCAAGTGGGCCGCTTCGCTGATCAGGATCTCCAACCACGAGGTCGAAACGCTGCAAAAGCGCCTGGCCGAGATCACCGAACGGCGCATGGCCGCCGAACTACGCGTCACCATGCTGGACGCCGAGGCCGAGGCAGAGGCTAAGAGCGCCGAGAACGACGCCTCCGCAGGCTGGTACATGATCGGCTACCGCGAGGGCTACAAGCGCCGCCGGGCTGAGATGCTCTTGCAGATCGAGAAATGCCAGCAGGAAGAGGCCGGGGCCCGTGACGCGCTGTCCGAGGCGTTCGAGAACCTCAAGAAGTACGAGCACGTGGCCGAGCAGGCCAAGATCCTGGCCGCCAAGAAACTGGGCGCTTTCGAGGCCGCCCAGATGGACGAGCTGAGCATCCGCCGCGCCGCCTTCGGCGGGCGGTAGTATGGGGCGGCTGACCCGGCGCTCGGCGATCGCTTCGGCCCTGGCCCTAAGCGCCTGCGGTCGCGAGGCCGCCAGTCAGACATCGACGCTCCCGCCCATCTCCGACATGCCCCTGAAATCCATCGCCTCGACACCGGTCGGCGCCTGCGTGCAGCGCCACCAGCTGGACGAACCGGCCTTCGCTGAGCTGTTGGCTCGCAACTACTCCCAGCTCACGCCCGAGTGGGAGATGAAGATGGAATACATCCTCCAGGACGACGGACGCTTCCGTTTCGATCGCCCCGACGCCATCGCCGACTTCGCACGGCGCAACGGCATGCGGCTCCATGGCACCACCCTGGTCTGGTACGACCAGGGGATGCCCGCGTTCGTCAAGCTGGACGGCCAGGGCAAGCGGTTCGCTGACGCCTATCGCAACTATATTCTCGCCGTCGCGGGGCGTTACCGGGGCCTGGCCGCCGGCTGGGACGTGGTCAACGAACCCGTCGAGGACAACGGCGTCGATCTTCGCCAGTCGATCTGGACCCGCAATCTGGGCGTCGACGAGCACATGACCCTGGCGTTCCACCACGCCCAGGAGGCCGATCCGAAAGCGGCGCTGTTCATCAACGAGTACCATCTTGAGAACAACCCGACGAAGCGGGCGACCTTCATGCGGCTGATCGAGCGTCTTCTCAAGGCCGGCGCGCCGATCGGCGGCATCGGCACGCAGAGCCACCTCGACCTCGACTTCACCCGTCCGGGCATGTGTCGCGCGGCCATGCGCGATCTGGCGAGCTTCGGCCTGCCGATCCATGTGTCCGAACTGGACGTCTCGCTGGGCGAAAAGCCGGACCTGACCCGCCTTCCCGATCTCCTGAAGCGCCAGGCCGACCTCGCCCGGGAACTGGCCGGCGCCTATATGAGCCTGCCCGCTCAGCAGCGTTTCGCCTTCACGGTCTGGGGCGTGCGCGACAGCGACTCCTGGCTGCGTGGGCAGAACGGCCAGCGCCCCTGGGACCAGCCCCTGCCCTTCGATCCTGCCGGGCGCCCCAAGCCGATGTTCCAGGCCCTGGCGGAGGTCCTGTCGGGATAGCGCCCCCTCCGTCACGAGGCTTCGCCTCGCGCCTCCTCCCCCGCTTCGCAACGGAGGAGGGCCTGCCTTCCTCCCCCGCCTGCGGGGGAGGTGGATCGGCGCGGATACGCGACGAGACGGAAGGGGCGCTCCCCCGACCAACGTCGTTCGCTTCACCAAATCTCAAGCGGCCTGCGACAAGCTGTCCGCATGAAACTGATCCACGCCCTTCAGGACATGGACAGCGACAAGTCGCTGTCGGCCCGCTTTCGTCGCGCCCGCGCGGCCAGGGTCGTGGCCCTGATCGAGAAGACCTTCGCCGAGCGCGGTCAATGCCGCATCGCCGACCTGGGCGGCGAGCCGACCTACTGGAACATCCTGTTCGACCGGGCTTTCCTGGAGCGCAACCGGGTCCATATCAGCCTGTTCAACCCACAGCCGTTCACGGTGGACGATCCGCTGTTCACCGCCGTGGTGGGCGACGCCTGCGATCTGCATGAGCACGCCGACAACAGCTTCGACCTCGTTCACTCCAACTCGGTGGTCGAGCACGTCGGCGACTGGGTGCGGATGGAGGCCTTCGCCCGCGAGTGTCGTCGCCTGGCGCCGCGCTACTACGTGCAGACGCCCTATTTCTGGTTCCCGATCGAACCGCACTTCTCCGCGCCGTTCTTCCACTGGCGCTCGGAGCAAGCGCGTGCGCGCCGCCTGATGAAGGGCCCGCTGGGCTTCTCGCAAAAGGCCCCCGACATCGGCGCGGCCATGCGCGATGTCCAGCACGCGCGCCTGCTGGACAAGGCCCAGTTCCGCTTCCTCTATCCGGACGCGCGTCATGTGGATGAGACGTTCGTCGGGTTGACTAAATCGCTGATCGCTATCCGAGAATAGCGCCGCGCCGCATGCGGAGTGGTTTTTCCTATCAAACTGATAAGAACAATCAATTTTACCGATGGCCGGAAAGGTAGTGTCCTTCGCGAAGGGGTGATGAACACCCGCGCGAAGGAACACGCCAATGGACGCCAAGGTCGAAGACAATATCGCGGGCCAATGCCCGATGGGCCACGGTCGTGGTCGCGCCAACCGTGATTGGTGGCCGCAGAACCTGCGCCTGGAAGGGCTGAACCAGCATTCGCCGCGCTCCAATCCCATGGGCGAAGCTTTCGACTACGCCGAGGCGTTCAAGACCCTCGACCTGAACGCGGTCATCAACGACCTGCACGCCCTGATGACCGACAGCCAGGACTGGTGGCCGGCCGACTTCGGCCACTACGGCGGTCTCTTCATCCGCCTGGCCTGGCACAGCGCCGGCACCTACCGCATCACCGACGGCCGCGGCGGCGCGGGCGGCGGGCAGCAGCGCTTCGCGCCCCTGAACAGCTGGCCGGACAACGCCAACCTCGACAAGGCCCGCCGCCTGCTGTGGCCGATCAAGCAGAAGTACGGCGCCAAGCTGTCGTGGGCCGACCTCTATGTGTTGGTCGGCAACGTCGCCCTGGAGTCGATGGGCTTCAAGACCTTCGGCTTCGCCGGCGGCCGCGCCGACCAGTGGGAGCCTGAAGAACTCTACTGGGGCCCCGAAGGCTCCTGGCTGGGCGACGAGCGTTACAGCGGCGAGCGCGAGCTGGATTCGCCCCTGGGCGCAGTCCAGATGGGCCTCATCTACGTCAATCCCGAGGGCCCGAACGGCAATCCCGACCCGCTGGCCTCGGCGCGCGACATCCGCGAGACCTTCGCCCGCATGGCCATGAACGACGAGGAAACCGTCGCCCTGATCGCCGGCGGCCACACCTTCGGTAAGACACACGGCGCGGGCGATCCCTCCCTCATCGGCCCTGAGCCGGAAGGCGGCGCGATCGAAGACCAGGGCCTGGGCTGGAAGAGCAAGTACGGCACGGGCAGGGGCGCCGACGCTATCACCGGCGGCCCGGAAGTGATCTGGACCCAGACGCCGACGCACTGGAGCAACCACTACTTCGACAACCTGTTCAAGTTCGAGTGGGAGCTGACCGAAAGCCCGGCCGGCGCCAAGCAGTGGCAGGCCAAGAACGCCCCGGCCGACATCCCGGACGCGTATGATCCCAACAAAAAGCACGCGCCCCGCATGCTGACCTCGGACCTGGCCCTGCGCTTCGACCCGGCCTACGAAAAGATCTCGCGCCGGTTCTACGAGAACCCGGACCAGTTCGCCGACGCCTTCGCCCGCGCCTGGTTCAAGCTGACCCACCGCGACATGGGCCCGATCGGCCGCTATCTGGGCCCGCTGGTCCCGAAGGAAGAGCTGATCTGGCAGGACCCGATCCCCTCCGTCGACCACCCGCTGGTTGATGACCAGGACATCGCGGACCTGAAGGCCAAGATCCTGGCCACCGGCCTGTCGGTGTCGGAACTGGTCTCGACCGCCTGGGCCTCGGCCTCGACCTATCGCAAATCGGACAAGCGCGGCGGGGCCAATGGCGCCCGCATCCGGCTGGCGCCGCAGAAGGACTGGGCGGTCAACAATCCGTCGGTCCTGGCCAAGGTTCTGGCGGTCCTCGAAGGCGTCCAGCAGGCCTTCAACGCCACCGCCAGTCGCGGCAAGAAGATCTCGCTGGCCGATCTGATCGTGCTGGGCGGCGCCGCGGCCATCGAGAAGGCGGCCAGGGACGCCGGGACCAGCGTCACGGTGCCATTCGCGCCGGGCCGCATGGACGCCTCGGCCGAACAGACCGACGCCCACTCGTTCGAGGCCCTGGAACCGCGTTCGGACGGCTTCCGCAACTATCGCGGTCCGGGCAAGCACTTCATGGCCCCGGAAGAAGCCCTGGTCGACCGCGCCCAGCTTCTGGGCCTGTCGGGTCCAGAAATGACGGTTCTGGTGGGCGGCTTGCGCGTCCTGGACGCCAACGCCGGCGGCTCCAAGGACGGGGTGTTCACCGATCGTCCGGGCGTTCTGACCAATGACTTCTTCGTCAACCTGCTCAGCATGGGCACGACCTGGAGCCCGACGGCGGCCAACGCCTTCGCCGGTCACGACCGCACGTCCAGCGAGCCGCGTTGGACGGCGACCCGCGTCGACCTAATCTTCGGCTCCCACGCCGAACTGCGGGCCTTCGCCGAGGTCTATGCCTGCGCCGACGCGCAAGAGAAGTTCGTCTGCGACTTCGTCACTGCCTGGAACAAGGTGATGAACGCCGACCGCCTGGATCTGGCGGCTTAAGGCGGAAGGGCCCCGACGGAAACGCCGGGGCCTTTTTCTTGGGTGTGTTCGCGTTGGGAGTCAGCGTGTCATCCCGGCCGGAAGACCGCGTAGCGGGCTGTAGCGCCGGGACCCAGGGGCAACCGCAGTGCGCCGGCCCCTGGGTCCCGGATAGCCTCTGCGAGGCTTCCGGGATGACATGGGGATTTTATCTTTGGGGTATAGGGAGCTTCGGCCTTCGCAATTGGGACCAGACTCTACCGCGACCGCTCCACTTGACTGACGTCACGGACCGCGCCGCGGGCGGCGTTGGTGGTCATGGCCGCGTAGGCGCGCAGAGCGGGGCTGACCTCGCGCTGGCGTTCCTTGGGCGTCCAGGCGGCCTTGCCCCGCGCGAGCTCCGCCTCGCGGCGGGCGGCCAGCACATCGTCCGAGACCTCAAGCGTGATCCCGCGGGTCGGAATGTCGATCAGGATCGAGTCCCCGGTCTCCACCAGCGCGATCAGACCACCCTCGCCAGCTTCGGGCGAGACATGGCCGATCGACAGACCCGAGGTGCCGCCCGAGAAGCGGCCGTCGGTGATCAAGGCGCAGGCCGCGCCCAGGCCCTTAGATTTCAGATAGGTGGTCGGGTAGAGCATCTCCTGCATGCCGGGTCCGCCCTTGGGACCTTCGTAGCGGATGACCACGACCTCGCCGGCCTTGACCTGACCGCCCAGGATGCCACTGACCGCCGCGTCCTGGCTTTCGAACACGCGGGCCGTACCCCGGAAGGTCAGGATCGACTCGTCGACCCCGGCGGTCTTCACGATGCAGCCTTCCGGGGCCAGGTTGCCAAACAGAACAGCGAGGCCCCCGTCCTTGGAGAACGGGTGCTCGACCGACCGGATGACGCCCTTTTCGCGGTCGAGGTCCAGCTCCTCCCAGCGCGCGGCCTGGCTGAAGGCGACCTGGGTCGGCTTGCCGCCCGGCGCGGCCTTGAAGAACTCGTGGGCGGTCTGGCTGTTGGTGCGGCCGATGTCCCAGCGAGCCAGAGCCTCTCCCAGCGTCGCGGCGTGGATGGTGGGCTGGCTGGCGTCGATCAGACCGCCGCGCTCCAACTCGCCGAGAATGGCCATGACGCCACCGGCGCGGTGAACGTCCTCCATGTGCACGTCGCTCTTGGCCGGAGCCACCTTCGACAGGCACGGCACGCGGCGCGACAGCCGGTCGATGTCGGCCATGCTGAAGTCGACCCCGCCTTCGTGCGCGGCGGCCAAGAGGTGCAGCACGGTGTTGGTCGAGCCGCCCATGGCGATGTCGAGACTCATGGCGTTCTCGAACGCGGCTCGGGTGGCGATGCCGCGCGGCAGGGCCGTGGCGTCGTCCTGCTCGTACCAGCGCTGGCAGAGATCGACGATCAGGCGGCCGGCCTCCTTGAACAGGGCCTCGCGGTCGGCGTGGGTGGCCAGCACCGAGCCGTTGCCGGGCAGCGACAGGCCCAAGGCTTCGGTCAGGCAGTTCATCGAGTTGGCGGTGAACATGCCCGAGCACGAGCCGCAGGTCGGACAGGCGGCCTTCTCGATCGCCTCAACCTCTTCGTCGGAATAGCTGTCGTCAGCGGCCACGACCATGGCGTCGACCAGGTCCAGCGCCTTGATCTTGCCCTTCACCGTGACCTTGCCGGCCTCCATTGGCCCGCCGGAAACGAAGACCACCGGGATGTTCAGGCGCATGGCGGCCATCAGCATGCCGGGCGTGATCTTGTCGCAGTTGGAGATGCAGACGATGGCGTCGGCGCAGTGGGCGTTGACCATGTACTCGACGCTGTCGGCGATCAGGTCGCGGCTGGGCAGCGAGTACAGCATCCCGCCGTGGCCCATGGCGATGCCGTCGTCGACGGCGATGGTGTTGAACTCCTTGGCCACGCCCCCGGCCGCCTCGATCTCGCGGGCGACCAGCTGACCCAGGTCCTTCAGGTGCACGTGGCCCGGCACGAACTGGGTGAAGCTGTTGGCGATGGCGATGATCGGCTTGCCGAAGTCGCTGTCCTTCATGCCGGTGGCGCGCCAGAGGCCGCGGGCGCCGGCCATGTTGCGGCCATGGGTGGAGGTGCGTGAGCGATAGGGAGGCATCGGAGAATTCCAGTGTCGATCGTGGGGTCTTTCTACGGCGCCCCGCTTTGATCTAAAAATATATTAGTCACGCCCGATTAGGTCGATGGACATATCAGTATGGATATCCGCCAGTTTCGTCACTTCGCCGCCGTGGCCGAGACTCTGCACTTTGGGCGCGCCGCCGAGCGGCTGGGGATAACCCAGCCGCCGCTCAGCCAGTCGATCCAGGCGCTCGAGAAGGCCGTCGGCGCCCCGCTGTTCGCGCGCACCAAGCGGCACGTGGAACTCACCCCGCTGGGTCGGCAGTGGCTGCCGCATGTGCGCGAGGCGCTGGCCGCCATCGACCTCCTGCCCGAGACCGCCCGCCGCCTGCGCGACGGGCAGACGGGATATCTGTCGCTGTCGTTCGTCAGCACTGCCGACTACAGCGTCCTGCCCGATCTGGTACGGCGCTACGCCGAGGCCTTTCCAGGCGTCGAAATCCAGCTGGTCGAGGCCACCAGCGACGTGCAGGTGCCGGCCATCCTGGACGGCGAGCGGCATGCGGGGATCATCATTCCACCGCCGAACCGAGCCTTGCCTGGGCGCCTGGCCTATCGCCGTCTGTTGTCCGAGCCGCTGGTCGCCGCAACGCCCTCAAGCTGGAACCTGGACGGACCGCTCGACCTTGGCGCCCTGCCCGACGCGCCGCTCGTGCTGTTCCCCCGTACCGTCGCCCCCGCCTTCCACGATCTGGTCACCGGCTATGTCGCCGCGCGGGGCCAGCCGGTCCGGATCGTCCAGGAGGCGATCCAGATGCAGACCATCATCAGCCTGGTTTCGGCCGGTCTCGGGATGGCGCTGGTGCCAGCTTCGCTACGCAACCTGGCGCGCGCGGGCGTGCGCTATGTCGACCTCGTCGATCCCCCCATCCTCGAGACGGGCCTCGTCTGGCGGCGGGACGACGCGACGCCGACCCTGGGCGGCCTCCTGGGGCTGGCCGCCGAACCCGCATTCGCCCAGGATTGACGACGGGGGGCGTGCGTGGCTGGTTCAGGTCAATCGTTCCCGGGGAGTTTTCATGGCCAACTTGATCCTCAGCGTCGTCGGCAGTGACCGGCCCGGCCTCACCGAGGCCCTTGCCAAGGCCGTGCTGTCAGCCGGCGGCAACTGGCTGGAGAGCCATCTGAGCCAGTTGGGCGGACTTTATGTCGGCTCGGTGCTGGTAGCGCTGGAGGCCGGATCCGTGGACGCCCTGCGCACGGCCGTCGCCGAAGTCGACGCACAGGGACTGGAAGTCCGCATCGCCCCCGCCCAGGCGCCGCAGGCCGCGTCGGGCGAAACCGTCGCTTTTGGCGTCGTCGGCCAGGACCGTCCGGGCATCGTCGCCCAGGTGACCGCCGTCCTGAGCAGCTTGCACGCCAATATCGAGACCTTCGAGACCCGCCTCAGCGTCGAACCGCACTCCGGCGCGCCGCTGTTCCACATGGACGCCCGCCTGCGTCTGCCGCCCACGCTGTCGGCCGCTGCGGTGCAGGCGGCTCTGGAAGACATCTCCGGCGAGATCATGGTCGATGTGACGGTGGGGCAGAGCTAAGCAGGCTTGCCGGGCTGGCGAGCTTGGCGAGACCCGCCTCCGCATTACAGCAAGTTCACTTTCGTCGCTACAAATGTAGCGCTACAGGTGTAGCGAACTGAGCCTGCGGAGGTCGCCCTTGATCGACACCCTGCCCCGACGCGAACGTGAGGTCTTCGAGACCCTGTGCCGCCTGGAAAGCGGCACAACCGCCGAGGTCCGCGCCGCCCTCGCCGACCCCTTGAGCGACTCCGCCGTCCGGACGCTGCTCGTCCGGCTGGAGAGCAAGGGCCTGGTCGAGCGTTCGTCCGGCGCGCACGGCGTTATCTATCGCCCCGTCCAGGGCGCCGAGACCGTCGCGGTCGGGGCCCTGAGGCGGCTGATCGACACCTTCTTCGCCGGCTCGGCCGCCAGCGCCGCCAGCGCCCTGCTGGGCCTTGGCCAGAAGCTGACGCCCGAAGAAGCCGCCGCCCTCGAGGCGATGATCGACAAGGCCACCCAGGACGGAGAGGACAAGCGATGACCTGGACGCTGCTGATTTCGCTGCTGGTCAAGTCCAGCCTTATCGCCGGCGTAGGCTTGGCCGCCTCGCGTCACCTGACACAGCGCCCCGTCGAGCGGGTCGATATCCTGCGCGGGACCGTCTGCCTGCTGTTGGCCCTGCCGGTGATCATGAACGCCCTGCCGCCGATCGAGCTGGCCCTTTTGCCGCCGATCGAGGCTGCCCCTGTCGCCCTGCTGAGCGCTCCGGCCGCCCCGCCCCTCCCCGCCACGCCGGCTCCGGCCTGGATGACCCCGGGCGCGATCCTGGGCGGCCTGTGGCTGCTGGGCGCCGCCTTGATCGGCGCCCGGCTGGCCCTGGGGCTCCAGACCCTGACCCGCTGGACTCGGAAGGCCGATCCCGTCACCTGCCCGGCTTGGTTGGGGCCGATCGAAGAGTTGCCGCCTGCCGACCGCCCCAACCTTGTCTGCTCCGACCGTGTCGCCGGTCCCTTGAGTTGGGGCGTCGCGCCCGGCGCCATCCTGATCGATCCGGCCACCTTGACCGAGCGCCATGCCGCCCCGGCGATCATGGCCCACGAGCTGGCCCACCTGCGCCGTCACGACTGGATCTTCCTGCTGATCTCGCGCGTCGTGCTGGCGATCTTCTGGTTCAACCCGCTGGTCTGGCGCCTGCACGCGGTGCTGCGCCAGCGGTCGGAGGAGGCCGCCGACGCCGCCGCGCTCGGTTTCGTCGACCGCGCTCTCTACGCCCGCACGCTCGTGCGCCTGGCCGCCCATCCCACGCCGCTGCTCACCCCGGTCGCCTCGCTACCGATGGCCGCCGACAGCCGGACCCTGAAATCGAGGATCGCCAGCATCATGACCGACACGCCTACCCGCCGTCGCCCGCTGACCGTCGCGCTCGGAGTCGGCGCCCTGGCGCTGGTCGCCGCGCCGCTGGGCGCCTTCGCCGTGACCCGCCAGGTCGCGCCGCCGCTCCCGTCGACCGCGCCCGCCAGGGCTGCAAGCACGCCCCTGCCGCCCGCGCCGCCGGCTGAACCGGCTCCTCCCGCGCCGGCCGCCAAGGCGGCGCCTCTCGCGATCCCCGCTCCGCCCGCGCCACCAGCGCCGCCCGCCCCGTTCGCCGAAACCTCGGAGACCTACGATCGGGTCCAGGCGCGCGCTCAAGCGGACTGGAACAGGGCCCAGGCGCGAGCGCAGGCCGAATGGGCCAGGGCCCAGGCCGAGGCCATCCGCGTCAACGCCGAGGACATCCGCCGCCAGGTTGAAGCGCATCGCGACGAGATCGAGGCGGCCGCCCGCGAGGCTGGCGTTCACGCCCGGCAGGCCCGCCTCTCTGCGGAAGAAGCCCGCCGCGTCAGCGAAGAGGCCAGCAAGGCGGTAGAGCGCGCGCGCGTCGTCGCGATGAAGCAGACCCGTCTCGACATGGCCAGGGGCGCAGAACAGATGCGCGCCGGGGCGCGCCAGCTGCGCGAGGAAGCCGCCCGCCTACGCGACCCGGCCTACCGCGCCCAGCAGATCGCCGACAACCACGCGCGCGGCCAGACCGTGACGGACGAGGAGTTGAAGGCCGTGGCTCGGCGAATGCCCGCCCAGGCGGATGAGATGGAGCGCCAGGCGGACCGACTGGAGCGCCGGGCGGCAGATAGCTGATCATTGACGCCACTTGCGAGTTTCTCGCAAAGACGCTAAGGAGCCATTGTCGCTTCCGCGACCGTAAGCGTCTCACGTCAGGCAACGCATCCTCTCCGGTTCCGGCCGGACAGCCGGAGCTTCTCCGGTGGATGCGAAATGGCCGGACCTCGTCAGTGAGACTCTCGATGCAATCTCATCCCTCGATCATCACGTTCCAGCGCCTGCCCGCCCGCTACGCGGCCGTCGTCATGCCCCTGGTGCTGTCGGTGATCATGACCTTCGTGGTTTCGGGTATCTCGACCTTGCGATCCGTGGGCCTGTCGCCCGGGTTCGCGGCGACCTGGATGTCGGCCTGGGGTCTGTCGTGGCTGGTGGCCTTTCCCACGCTGCTGCTGGTGCTGCCGCTGGTGCGGCGCATCGTCGGCCTGATCGTGGCCCCGCCGGCGCGCTAGAGCCCTTTCCGATCTGATTGAACCAATCAGATCGGATAAAAAGGGCTCTATTTCAAAAGTTTAGAGCATTTTTCGATCCGATAACCGTTTCACACTTATCGGAAAATGCTCTAGGCGACCGCGCAAACAGAAAGGGCGGCTCGTGAGAGCCGCCCTCGCCATGTCTTAGCTGTCCAGGAAGCTGCGCAGCTTGCGCGACCGCGACGGGTGCTTGAGCTTGCGCAGGGCCTTGGCCTCGATCTGACGGATGCGTTCGCGGGTCACCGAGAACTGCTGACCGACTTCTTCCAGCGTGTGGTCGGTGTTCATGCCGATGCCGAAGCGCATCCGCAGCACGCGCTCTTCACGCGGGGTCAGCGAGGCCAGCACGCGGGTGGTGGTTTCGCGCAGGTTGGACTGGATGGCCGCGTCGATCGGCAGGACGGCGTTCTTGTCCTCGATGAAGTCGCCCAGGTGGCTGTCTTCCTCGTCGCCGATCGGGGTTTCGAGGCTGATCGGCTCCTTGGCGATCTTCAGGACCTTGCGGACCTTTTCCAGCGGCATGGCCAGCTTTTCGGCCAGCTCTTCGGGGGTCGGTTCGCGGCCGATCTCGTGCAGCATCTGTCGGCTGGTGCGGACGATCTTGTTGATCGTCTCGATCATGTGCACCGGGATACGGATCGTGCGGGCCTGGTCGGCGATCGAGCGGGTGATCGCCTGACGGATCCACCAGGTGGCGTAGGTCGAGAACTTGTAGCCACGACGGTACTCGAACTTGTCGACCGCCTTCATCAGGCCGATGTTGCCCTCCTGGATCAGGTCCAGGAACTGCAGGCCGCGGTTGGTGTACTTCTTGGCGATCGAGATCACGAGGCGCAGGTTGGCCTCGACCATCTCCTTCTTGGCCTGACGGGCTTCGCGCTCGCCCTTCTGGACGGTCTGGACGATACGGCGGTAGTCGTCGATCGGCACGCCGGTCTCGGTGGCGAGAGCGGCGATTTCCTGGCGGATGTCCTGCACCGACTGGCTGTCGTTCTCGACGAACTTGGTCCAGCGCACGCCCATCGCCTTGACCTGCTCGGTCCAGGTCGGGTTCAGCTCGGCGCCGAAATAGGCCTTCAGGAACTCGGCGCGGCTGATGCCGTAGCTGTCGGCCAGGCGCAGCAGGCGGCCTTCCAGGCCGATCAGGCGCTTGTTGATCGCATAGAGCTGCTCGACGAGAGCCTCAATGCGGTTGTTGTTCAGCTTCAGCGTCTTCAAGTGCTGGATGATGGTCGCCGAGAGGCTTTCATAGGCCTTGCGGTCGGCTTCCGAGAGGTCTTCGCCCTTCAGGCGGCTACCGACCAGCTTGTCCTGCAGCTTGCGGAAGCTCTCGAACTCGCTGGCGATGGCGTCCAGAATGGCCATCACGCCTTCGCGCAGTTCGCCTTCCATGGCGCTGACCGTGGGACCGGCGCCGTCGTCGAAATCGTCTTCGTCCTCGCCCTCGGCGCCCTCGGCCTTGGCCTCGCCGGCTTCATCGTCGACCGGCTCGGCAGGACCATCGTCATCCTCGGCGGCCGGCGCGGCGGCCACGCCGTTGATCGCGGCGTAGGTGGCTTCCAGGTCGATCACTTCGCGCAGCAGAATGCGGCCTGTGCCCAGTTCCTCGCGCCACACCATGATGGCTTCGAAGGTCAGGGCCGACTCGCACAGGCCCCGGATCATCGTGTCGCGGCCGGCCTCGATACGCTTGGCGATGGCGATTTCGCCCTCGCGCGACAACAGCTCCACCGAGCCCATTTCGCGCAGGTACATGCGTACCGGGTCGTCGGTGCGGTCGTAGGCTGCGGGCTTGTCGCTGGCGATGACGGCCGTGTTCTCGTCGCGCGTGGCGACTTCGCCGCCCTCGGCGTTTTCGGCGTCCTCCTCGGCCTCGACCACGTTGACGCCCATCTCGCTGAGCATGGCCAGCGTGTCTTCGATGGCGTCTGGGCTCACTTCCTCGGACGGCAGCACCTTGTTCAGCTCGTCCATCGTGACGTAGCCGCGGGCTTTCGCCTGCTTGATGAACTTCTTGACGCCAGCGTCGGTCAGATCGAGCAGGGGGCCGTCACCACCGGTGGTTTCGGGCGCTTCCGTCTCGGCCGAGGAATTGTTGCTCATCAAGCTCTCCGCAGTCGACGCGTCGCCCCCGCGAGGCCCGCATCGATAAAATCCTTGTCGAAATGGCTTGCCTGCCTGATCCGCGCCTTGATCAGCGCTTACCCAAGGATCACGTTCCCGTCAGACTGCTCGCTCGCGCTCTGGTCCGCCATGTAGAAGCGCTCCGCGGGAAACCGGCGGAGGTCCAGGCGACGAGCACGGCAGGCTTTTCCCTGAACGGGTCGGCGACCGCTGGGGATCTGAGGCGGCGGCGAGGGTGACATCCTGTTTCGATAAGGGCGCGCGCTCTGGCGGCCCGAGTGATGTCAGTCAGCTGCGTGGCAAATCCTTGAGTCGGCATGTGGCTTTGGGTGACGCCAGAGTCAAGATGGATGTGGACGGTTTCGGCGTTTGGCGCGCCGATTTCGCCCTCAACCCTAGTGCAACACCTGCGAGACCAGCGCCGGATCGGTCCAGCCGCCGCTCTCGATCAGGCGCTTGACCGCGTCTCGCTCGGTCTTGAGCCGCAGGAGGGTCTGGAAATCGCTTTCGTCGGCGAGGTCGGTCTTGGCGTCGTCGACGGCGCGCTCCAGGGCCGTCAATCGCAGCAACAGATCGAAGGCCTGGGACCATAGTCCCCGGATCGCTTCCTCGGGGCTTTGGGCCGCGCTCTGGGCGACATCCAGCGCCTTCACATGGGCGGCCGCGCGCTCCAACGAGGATAGCACGCCCTCGTCATAGCCGGCCGAAGCAAGCCGCCCCTTCAGCAGGCCGGCCTCAACGTGATCGGTCTCCAGTCGCAGATTGACGAGTTCCTGGGCGATGGCGTCCAGCCGCTCGTCGCCGAAGCCCTGGTTCATCAGCACCTCGATGCGGTCGTCGACCACCTTGGGATCGCGGATCGCGGCGATCAGCAGGGCGGCCGAGAACGGACGCGGCGCCTGGTGCAGGGCGGCGGCGGCCTGACGGCCCTCGGCGGTGGCGCCCTCCAGGCGCGGCTTGCCCCAGGGACGACGCGGGGCGTTGTCCCAGCGCGCCCGCGACAGGGCGCGGCCCGCGTCGCTGGCGTCGGACTTGACGCGGCGCGCGGCGCGCATCTCGTCCAGCCGGTCCAGCAGCTCTTCCTTGTAGGCGTGCGCCAGGTCCTTGTCGGCGATGGTCGCCGCCAGGGTGCGCAGGCGGACCTTGAGGTTGGTGCGCTGCTCGGGCGTGTCGAAGGGCTCAAGATCGCGCTCGCGCTCGAACAGGGCCTCGACGAAGGGCTTGGCGTCCGACAGCTGGGCCTTCAGCGCTGCAGGGCCCTGCTCGCGCAAAACATCGTCGGGGTCCTTGCCGCCCACCGGCATCGAGAACAGGAACGAGCGGCCGGGCTTGAGCAGCGGCAGGGCGCGGTCGATGGCGCGGTCGGCGGCGCGCTTGCCGGCCTTGTCGCCGTCGAAGCACAGGGTCGGCGTCGGATGCAGGCGCCAGAGGCCCTCCATCTGCTCCTCGGTCAGGGCCGTGCCCATGGCCGCCACGGCCGGCACGCCGGCGCGCTGGCAGGCGATGACGTCCATATAGCCCTCGACCACCACCATCGGCGGCTTCTCGCCGCCGCTCTGGCCGGCGTGGAGGATCTTGCGGGCCTCGAACAGGCCGTACAGCACCCGCCCCTTGTGGAAGAGGCTGGTCTCGGGGCCGTTCAGGTACTTGGCGCGGGCGTTCGGATCCATCGCCCGGCCGCCGAACGAGACGACCTTTCCCCGGCTGTCGGTGATCGGGAAGATGATCCGGTCGCGGAAGCGGTCATAGGGCTGGCCGCCGTCTTCGGGCGCGATCAGCACCCCGGCGTCAACGAGGTCGCCCGGCTTGGCGCCCTTGGCGATCAGATAGTCCTTCAGCCCCGTGCGGTTATTGGGCGCAAAGCCGATGCGGAAGCGGCTCCACTCGCTCTCGGGCAGGCCACGCTTTTCAAGATAGGCCCGCGCCGCCTGGCCGACCGGACGGCGCAACTCGCTCTCGAACCAGGCGGCCGCCAGCTCCATCCAGTCGCCCAGCGACGAGCGCTTCTGTTCCTCGCGCGCGGCGCGGGGGTCGACCTCGGGCAGGCTCATGCCCGCTTCCGCCGCCAGTCGCTCGACCGCCTCGGCGAAAGTCAGCCGCTCGGTCTCCTGCAGGAAGCTGATGATGTCGCCGTGCTTGCCGCTGGAGAAGCAGTGGTAGAAGCCCTTCTCGTCGTTGACGAAGAACGACGGGCTCTTTTCCTTGGTGAACGGCGATAGCCCCGCATATTCGCGCCCCTGCCGCCGCAGCTTCACCGACTTTCCGATCACGTCGGACGGGCGAAGGCGGGACTTCAGTTCTTCGAGGAAGCGATCGTCGAAACGCATGGTCCGAGGGCGAGGTTCTGGCCGGTGGCCAGGGGGCGTTCTTCCTATCACAGGTTGGCGCCTGCGAGACACGGCCCCACCGCGAAGACAGGTGGAAAAATGGGCTCACCCACCCTCGACAACCGTCCGCCGACGCCACAAACATCCCAGCTTCTTCGTCGCGGGGAGCACGCCCGCGCGCCGCATTGGGGTGTTTCGTGAAAGCGCTGCTCTTCTCCGTGTCCGTCCTGTCCCTGGCCGCGACCGCCGCTCTGGCCCAAGTCCCTAGCCCGGCCGCGTCGCAGCCCTGGCCGGAGTCGGCCGCCCCCACCGCGCCGATCCCAGCGCCCCGCGACATCCCCTACGCGGCTGGCCCGCTCAAGCTGGCGGTGGACGCCACCGATCTGGACCGCAAGATCTGGACCGTCACCACGACCATTCCGGTGAGCAAGGCCGGGCACTTCATCTTCCTGTATCCGCAGTGGGTCCCGGGCGGCCACTCGCCGCGCAACGACCTCGACAAGCTGGCGGGCCTGGTGGTCACGGCCAACGGCAAGCGCATCCCGTGGACCCGCGATGTCATCAGCGTCCACGCCTTCCACGTCGACGTCCCCGCCGACGCCCGGGAAATCCAGGTCAGCTATCAGTTCCTGACGGCGGTCGAGAGCCGCATCGGCCGGATCCAGGTGACGCCCGAGATGCTGAACCTGCAATGGCTGCAGGTCGCACTGTACCCCGCCGGTTACTACACGCGCCAAATCCCGATCGAGGCCAGCATCAAGCTGCCGGAAGGCTGGAAGCTGGCCTCGGCGCTGGAGACCGCCAAGGTCGAAGGTCAGGTCACGACCTTCAAGCCCACCACGGTCGAGACCCTGGTCGACTCGCCGATCTTCGCCGGCAAGTACTTCAAGTCGATCGATCTGGACCCGACCGGCCCCGCGCCCGTGCGCCTGAACATGGTCGCCGACAGCCCCGAACTGCTGGAGGCCAAGCCCGAGCATATCCAGGTCCACAAGGATCTAGTGCAGCAGGCCTACAAGGTGTTCGGCTCGCACCACTACGACCACTACGACTTCCTGGTCGCCCTGTCGGACAAGCTGGGCGGCATCGGCCTGGAGCACCACCGCTCATCGGAAAACCGCGTCACGCCGAAGTACTTCACCGAGTGGGACAAGAGCTTCGTGGGCCGCGACCTGCTCAGCCACGAATACACCCACTCTTGGAACGGCAAGTTCCGCCGCGCCGCCGACCTGTGGACGCCGAACCTGAACGTGCCGATGCGCGACAGCCTGATGTGGGTCTATGAGGGCCAGACCCAGTACTGGGGCAACGTCCTGGCCGCGCGCTCGGGCCTGCTGACCAAGCAGCAGGCGATGGACTCCATCGCCGCCACCGCCGCCGCCTACGACAACCGTCGGGGCCGCGACTGGCGTCCGGTGCAGGACACCACCAATGACCCGATCATCGCCAACCGTCGTCCGCTGTCGTGGCTTTCGTGGCAGCGCAGCGAGGACTACTACTCCGAAGGCATGCTGGTCTGGCTCGACGCCGACACGGTGATCCGCGAGAAGACGGGCGGTAAAAAGTCGCTGGACGACTTCGCCAAGGCCTTCTTCGGCGTCGACAACGGCTCGTATGTGCCGCGCACCTACACCTTCGACGACGTGGTCGCGGCCCTGAACGGCGTGGTGGCCAACGACTGGGCCGCCTTCCTGAAGACCCGTATCCAGAAGGTCCAGGAAGAAGCGCCGCTCGATGGTCTGGGGCGCGGCGGCTACAAGCTGGTCTATACCGACACGCCCACCGAATTCATGAAGTCGGCCGAGTCCCGCGCCAAGAACACCGCCCTGACCTACTCGCTGGGCCTGACCGTGGGTTCGGATGGCGTCATCTCGGACGTCCAATGGGGCGGTCCGGCGTTCAAGGCTGGGCTCACCCAAGGCCTGACCGTCGTGGCGGTCAATGGCGAGCAGCTTGATAGCGACAAGCTGAAGGCTGCGGTCAAGGCGGCGGCCAAACCCGAGAACCCGCTCGTCGAGCTGCTGATCAAGGACGGCGCACGCTACAAGATGGTCAAGATCGACTATCGCGGCGGCCTGCGGTACCCGCGGCTGGAGCGGATCGCCGGGGTTCCCGATCGCCTCGGCGACATCCTGACGCCGCGCAAATAGCGACACCCATCGCAGCGTTGCGACCCGTTCGCGACCTGCGACGATATGGGGAAGGGCGGAAGAGCGGCGTTTGAGTCATCTTCCGTCCTGTTCGATCCCTCTGAACGCGTACCAAAAAAGGGCCCGCACCCCTCCCAGGCGGGCCCTTTTTCATTTTCCCGACTTCGCGGGCGATCGACTGCGGTTACAAGGCCTGTTCAGGCTTGGCCGGAAACGAGATGACGGACGCTCCCGAACTCCAACGCGTGACCACCGAGTATGTCCCGGTCGAGGACCGTATTCGGATCAGTGGCGAGACGGCCGATGGCGCGACCATCGTGCTGTGGCTCACCCAGCGACTTTTGAACCTGCTCGTCCCGCGTCTGACCGGGGGTCTGGAGCGTGCGGACTCGAACAGCGACGCCTTGTTGCAAGAGTTCGCCCAACAGGCGGCCGAGGCGTCCCTGCCGCCGCAACCCGCCGTCGAGGCCACGGCGCCCGCCGCCAGTTGGCGCGTCGACTCGGTGGACATTCTGTCAGGCCGAGAGGGCGCGGCCCTGACCTTCCGATCGGAGGACGGCGGCGCGGCGCGTCTGTCCATGGCGACCGAGCACCTGCGCCAATGGCTGGGCATCTTGCGCCGCCAATATGGCGCGGCGGGCTGGACCGATCGCATCTGGCCCGATTGGATGGACGAGGCCAGCCGGCCGACCGCCCGGTCGCCCGTGTCTGGCCCACTGCACTGAGCGATCCAAGAGCAGTTTCTACGACAAGAAATGAGACCGGTACCATTTCTTGCTTGAGTGGTCTGACAACCGCCCCCATAGTGCCCGGCAACAGCGGCGACTGAGAGCCGCTAGCGTCACGCTCAGCCTCGGGGAAACGACCGGATGACCACCACCCTCACCCGCCGCCTGTTCGGCGCGAGCCTCGCGGCCCTGTCGGCCGCCGCAGCGCCTGGCTTCGCCCTGGCCGC
The DNA here is from genome assembly GCF_002742645.2 of Caulobacter sp. FWC26. Taxonomy (NCBI): domain Bacteria; kingdom Pseudomonadati; phylum Pseudomonadota; class Alphaproteobacteria; order Caulobacterales; family Caulobacteraceae; genus Caulobacter; species Caulobacter sp. FWC26. Next base: position 987,106 of record NZ_CP033875.1, on the reverse strand, counting down.
CGACAAGGCCCCGAAGAAGTCGGGCGACAAGCCGCTCTATAAGGACCCCGCGCAGCCGATCGACGCACGCGTCCAGGACCTGCTCTCGCGCATGACGCTGGAGGAGAAAGCCGCCCAGTTGATCGGCATCTGGTTGACCAAGAACAAGATCCAGACGCCGGAAGGCGAGTTCTCGCCCGAGCAGGCCACCAAGAACTTCCCCAATGGCCTCGGACAGATTTCGCGCCCCTCGGACCGCAAGGGCGCCAAGCCGGTGACCGTCATCGGCGCGGCCGCCGGCGCCGACGACGGCGCGGTCAATCGCAACGCCGTCGAGACCGCGCGCTACACCAACGCCGCCCAGAAGTGGGCGGTCGAGAAGACGCGCCTGGGCATCCCGCTGCTGATGCACGACGAGGCGCTGCACGGCTATGTGGCGCGCGACGCGACCAGCTTCCCGCAGTCGATCGCCCTGGCCTCGACCTTCGATCCCGAACTGACCGAGAAGATCTTCGCCGTCGCCGCCCGCGAGATGCGCGCCCGCGGCTCGAACCTGGCCCTGGCGCCCGTCGTCGACGTGGCTCGTGACCCACGCTGGGGCCGCATCGAGGAGACCTACGGCGAAGACCCGCACGTCTGCGCCGAGATCGGCCTGGCCGCCATCCGTGGCTTCCAAGGCGCGACCCTGCCGCTGGCCAAGGACAAGGTGTTCGTCACCCTCAAGCACATGACCGGCCACGGCCAGCCCGAGAACGGCACCAACGTCGGCCCCGCCCAGATCGCCGAGCGAACCCTGCGCGAGAATTTCTTCCCGCCGTTCGAGCGCGCGGTGAAGGAACTGCCGGTGCGGTCGGTGATGCCGTCGTACAACGAGATCGACGGCGTGCCCTCGCACGCCAACCGCTGGCTGCTGACCAAGATCCTGCGCGAGGAATGGGGCTACAAGGGCTCGGTCCAGAGCGACTACTTCGCCATCAAGGAGATGACGAGCCGTCACAAGATGACCGACAAGCTGGCCGACACCGCCGTGTGGGCGATGCACGCTGGCGTCGATGTCGAGCTTCCGGACGGCGAAGCCTACGTCCTGATCCCCGAACTGGTGAAGGCCGGTCGCATCCCGCAATTCGAAGTCGACGCCGCCGTCGCCCGCGTGCTGGAGATGAAGTTCCAGGCCGGCCTGTTCGAGAACCCCTACTGCGACGAGAAGACCGCCGACGCCAAGACTGCAACGCCTGACGCCGTCGCCCTGGCCCGCGAAGCCGCCCGCAAGGCCGTGGTTCTGCTCAAGAACGACAAGAACGTCCTGCCGCTGGACGGCAAGAAGATCAAGCGCCTGGCCCTCTTGGGCACGCACGCCAAGGACACGCCGATCGGCGGCTATTCGGACGTACCGCGCCATGTGGTCTCGATCCACGAGGGCTTGACCGCCGAAGCCAAGGCTCAGGGCTTCCAGCTTGATTACGCCGAAGCCGTGCGGATCACCGAACAGCGCATCTGGGCGCAGGACGAGGTCAAGTTCACCGACCCGGCCGTCAACGCCAAGCTGATCGCCGAGGCCGTCGAGGTCGCCAAGAAGGCCGATGTCGTGGTCATGGTGTTGGGCGACAACGAGCAGACCAGCCGCGAGGCCTGGGCCGACAATCACCTGGGTGACCGCGACAGCCTGGACCTGATGGGCCAGCAGAACGATCTGGCCAAGGCGATCTTCGAGCTCGGCAAGCCGACCGTCGTCTTCCTGCTGAACGGCCGCCCGCTGTCGATCAACCTGTTGAAGGAACGCGCCGACGCCATCGTCGAGGGCTGGTACCTTGGCCAGGAGACCGGCCACGCCGCCGCCGACGTGCTGTTCGGCCGCGCCAATCCGGGCGGCAAGCTGCCGGTCAGCATCGCCCGCGACGTCGGCCAGTTGCCGATCTACTACAACCGCAAGCCCACGGCCCGCCGCGGCTATCTGGATGGCGAGACGACCCCGCTCTACCCGTTCGGCTTCGGCCTGTCCTACACCACCTTCGACATCTCCGCCCCCCGCCTCGCCAAGACCCGGATCGGCCCGGGCGAAAGCGTCAAGGTCGAGGTCGAGGTGACCAACACCGGCAAGGTGGCCGGCGACGAGGTGGTCCAGCTCTATGTCCATGACGAGGCCGCCTCGGTCACCCGTCCGGTGCTTGAGCTGAAGCACTTCAAGCGCGTCACCCTGGCCCCCGGCGCCAGGACCACGGTCACCTTCGAGATCAAGCCCTCGGACCTGTCGATGTGGAACCTGGACATGAAGCGCGTCGTCGAGCCCGGCGACTTCTCGATCATGGTGGGGCCGAACTCGGTCGACCTGAAGAAGGCGACGCTGACGGTGGTTTAAGCGCCGTCGACGCGTTCAAAAAATTCCGGTCTCCCCGGCGAATGCCGGGGCCCAGATCGAACCCACGAGGGCCGCGGGCCTTGCCAAGATCGTTGGCGAGTCACTCCTAAAGCGCTTCGGATGAATCTGGGCCCCGGCGTTCGCCGGGGAAGTCGAAGAAATCTAAGACCGCCAACAAGGCGGCCAAAAGGGAGCAAACCATGCGCCGTCTCGCGCCGATCCTGCTGGCCGCCCTGGCCGTTTCGCCGGCCCACGCCCAATCTCTGCTGAACGGCCTGTTCGCCGACCACGCCGTGGTCCAGCGCGACCGCCCCCTGCCGGTGTTCGGGACCGCTAAGCCGGGCGAGACCGTCACCGCCTCCTTCGCCGGCCAGACCCTGACCGCCAAGGCCGGTCCCGACGGCGCCTGGCGCGTCGACTTCCCGGCCACGCCCGCCGGCGGCCCCTACGCCATCACCGCCGCCACCGCCTCGGCCAAGGCCAGCGCGTCGGCCGTCCTGGTCGGCGATGTCTGGCTGTGCTCGGGCCAATCGAACATGGAGATGCAGGTCTCCGCCTCGGGCGACGCCTGGAACCAGATCAACAACGGCGCGGCCAACGACACCATCCGCATGGCCACGATCGAGAAGGCCGACGCCCGCTCGCCCGCCAAGGACTACAAGAAGCCGCCCGTCTGGAAGCCGACCAACAAGGAGAACGTCGGCGGCTTTTCGGCCAGTTGCTTCTACTTCGCCCGCGAGTTGCAGAAGACCCGCAACGTCCCGCTGGGGCTGATCCATGCCTCGTGGGGCGGTTCGGGCATCGAGGCCTGGATGACGCCGACGGCGCTGCGCAAGGTCGGCGGCTATGACGAGGCCATTGAGGTCCTCAACCTGTCGATCAAGGACCAGGACGCCGCCAGCCGCCGCTGGGGCGAGGTGATCAAGGCCTGGTGGAGCGCCAAGAATCCCGGCCAGGCGGCGCAGGCGCCCTGGACCGGCGCCGGAACCTGGACCGCCGCGCCCCAAGGCCTCGGGATCTGGGAGCGCTGGGGCGTCCCGGCCCTGGCCGAGTTCAACGGCGTCGTCTGGTTCAAGACCGAGATCGAGCTGACCCCCGCCCAAGCCGCCCAGGCCGCCACTCTGGGCCTCGCCCAGATCGACGAGATGGACACCACCTATCTCAACGGCGTGGGGGTCGGGGCGACCTCTGGCGCCTGGCTGGACCGCCGCTACGCCCTGCCCGCCGGCTCGCTGAAGGCCGGCAAGAACATTCTCGTGGTCTCAGCCTACGACACCTACGCCAACGGCGGGATGTACGGCGATCCGGCCAAGCGCGTCCTGACCCTGGCCGATGGGACCGCGCTGCCGCTGACCGATTGGACCTATCGGATCGAACCGCGCGCCGGCGGCGATCCGCCCCGTGCGCCTTGGGACACTCTGGCGGGCGTCTCTACCCTTTACAACGGCATGCTCGCCCCGATGGGGCCCTACGCCTATGCGGGCCTGGCCTGGTACCAGGGCGAGACCAATGTCGGCCGCGACAAGGCCTATATGAACCTGTTGAGCGCCTTCATGGCCGAGCGGCGGCAGGGACAATCACCCGACATGCCGGCCCTGGTCGTGCAACTGGCCGACTATGGCGGCTTCGCCACCGCGCCCGGCCTGACTGCCGGGACCGCAGCCCTGCGCGACGCCCAGCGCCGCGCCGTCGCCGCCGATCCGCGCGCCGGTCTGGTGGTCACCCACGACATCGGCGATCCCTACGACATCCACCCTGCCAACAAGCAGGAGGTCGGCCGGCGCCTGGCCTTGGCCGCCCGCCGCCTCTATGGCGAGCCGGTGACCACCGGTCCCGAGGTCGTCTCCGCCAAGCGGACGGGCGACACCGTGGTGGTCAGCTTCGCCCAGGTGGGCGGCGGCCGTCTGGTCTCGCGTGGCTCGGACCGGGTGATTGGCTTTGAACTGTGCGACATCGCCTGCCGCTGGGTCGACGGCCGCATCGACGGGACCTCGGTGGTGCTCAGCGGTCCCGGCTCCAGGGTCCGCTTCGCCTGGTCCGACAGCCCGACCTTCAACCTGTTCGACGCCGCAGGTCTGCCGGCGGGGCCGTTCCAGCTTGAGGTTCAGTGAACAGCGAAGCGCCCCCTTAAGTAAGAATTCGAAGCCAAGTGTGATCACACCGGGGTTCTGCAGGAGGACGTCAGGGTCCATATCGCGGCCATGGCCGTTTCTCCTCGCTCCCAGGCTCGCGCCGACGCCGCTCCGTTCACCGACGAGGAGATCGACCGGCTGGTCGAGACCTTCTATGCGCGGATCCGCCAGCACCACCGCCTGGGTCCGATCTTCGAGACCGCGATCGGCCCCGACGGCTGGCCCGAGCACCTGGCCAAGTTGAAGGACTTCTGGTCGTCGGTGCTGAACACCTCGGGCCGCTACAAGGGCCAGCCGGTGGCGGCCCACCAGGGCGTCGAAGGTCTCACAGAGGGCCTGTTTACGCCGTGGCTGGGCCTCTTTCACATGACCTGCGCGGAGCTGTTCGACGCCCCCCGCGCGGCGACCATCGGCCAGAAAGCCGAGCGCATCGCCGCCACCCTGAAACTAGGCCTATTTCACAAGCCTGGAGCGGCGGCTTGAGTCCGCGCGCGCATCTGGCCGACCAAGGCTTCGTCCGCTTCCCGGCCGAAGAGACCCGAGCGATGCTCGGGCCGGAGGCCGTCGCCGATTGGGACGACTTCGCCGCCAGCTGGAACGACCTTGGCCTCGACACCTTCATGGCCGACGGCGGGCGCTATCGCCGCCGACGGTTCGCCGCGTTCGCCGTCGCGCCCGGTCTCTTGGAGCGCAAACCTCACCAACCGCACTGGCAAAGCCGCGACTACAACCCTCTGAACGGCGGGGTGCAGCGCTGGTTCGAGCCGGTGAGCGACGCGATCGCCGACCATCCGGTGACGCGCGGCGTGATCGCCACGGGGCTTGAGCTGTTCGATCCCCTGTCGCCCGCCTCGGAATCCCCCTGGCATGTGGAGATGCATCAGTTCCGCATCGAGGCGCGGGCGGGTGAGCAGGGCCTGCCCACGCCTGAAGGCATGCACCGCGACGGCGTCGACTGGGTGATCGTCATGCTGGTCGACCGCCAGAACGTCGACCGCGGCGTGACCGATATCTTTGCACCGGACGGATCGAGCCTCGGCTCCTTCACGCTGACGACGCCCGGCGATGCGGTGTTTCTCGACGATCATCGGGTGCTGCACGGCGTCACGCCGATCCGCCCGCGCAATGCGCAGGCGCCGGCGGTGCGCGATGTGCTCGTCGTCACTTTCCGGCGCCAGGAAACGGTCTAGGCGCAAAACTCAGCCTGTGGTTGCTGCGACCGTTTGTCTCACGCTCCCGCTCTTTGGAGCGACGCCTTGGCGTGCAACGGTATCGCGTTGCTACTTCGGCGTCGGGCGTCCATTTTCCATGTCTCGAGACGACCTACCTCCGCCGCCTTTCCCGCCTGCCGAACATCGCGACAGATTCTCCAGCGCGATGGCCGATGCGGTGCCGATCCTGATCAGCTATGTCGACCGCGACGAGCGCTATCGGTTTGTGAACCGCGCCTATGAACTCTGGTTCGGTGTGAATCGGGCGTCGATCGAAGGCCGCAGGCTTCGCGACGTGATCGGAGGAGCCGCCTACGAGCGCTTGAAAGACCATGTCACGCGCGCCCTGGCGGGTGAGACTCTGATCTTTGAGGGCGAGGTCGACTATCAGGGCCTCGGTTCCCGTTTCATCGAGGCCCGCTATGTTCCGGACCGGACTCCTCAGGGCGAGGTGACAGGCTATTATGCGCTGATCATCGACATTTCCGACCGCAAACGCGCGGAGGAGACCGAGCGTCTGCTGATCCGCGAAGTGGATCACCGCGCCAAGAACGTGCTGACGGTCGTCCAGTCCCTGGCGCAGTTGACGCCGTTCGAGTCCAAGGACCAGTACGTCGACGCGCTGTCGGGCCGGATCGGTTCGCTGGCGCGGGCGCACAGCCTGCTGTCGACGACGCGCTGGACCGGCGTCGACATGCACGACCTGTTGCGCCTGGAACTTGAGCCCTATGGCGGCGACGGCGGCGAGCAAATCGCCATCCTGGGTCCGCCGGCCCTGATCGACGCGCAGGCGGCGCAGTCTCTCGCCCTGGTCATTCACGAGCTGGCCACCAATGCGAGCAAATACGGCGCGCTGTCGCGCCCGCTGGGCCGGCTCAATGTGAGCTGGAGCTTCGAGGAGGCTGGTGTTCTGCGTCTGAAGTGGCGCGAGGACGCCGGCATGTCGATCGCGACACCGACCCGACGCGGGTTTGGCTCGACCTTGATCGAAAGCGCGGTCAAACAGCTCGGGGCGCGGATCGAACACGTCTGGCGCCCCCAAGGCCTGAAGGTGCGGCTTGACCTTTTGCAGGGCGCGCAACCCCGTCCGGCGGAAGGCGCACCGGTCTATCGTCCAGGCCTCACCGCCGAACTCGGCCCCAATCTGAGCGATCAGCATGTGCTCGTCGTCGAAGACGAAGGCGTCCTCGCAATGGAGCTGAGCCGTGTGCTGACCTCCGCGGGCGCTAAGGTGATCGGCCCCGCCGGCACCATCGAGGAAGCGATGGAACTGCTGGACGCTCATACGGTCGATCGTGCGCTTCTGGACATCAATCTGGGTGGACGCCTGATCACGCCCGTGGCCAAGGCCCTTCGCCGTCAGGGCATCCCGTTCGTCTATTTGACCGGCTACCAAGAGCCAGATGTCGACGATGGCCCCGTCCTGCGCAAACCGGTGCCCGCCAATGTGCTCCTCGGCGCCTTGGCGCGCGGGGCCCAACTTGCAACGCCGTAAACAGCCTTGCGTCTGATACGCCTATGCTAGACGCCTTTCAGGCGATCTTGCGTTTCGCCTCGCCTTGGCTCTTGAAATTGCAATTCGTTCTCAAGTAAGGACGGTTTCTCCGTCGCCTAGCCCCGGTCGCGTCCGCCTGTGAAATCCGCCGCCGCTCAACATCGCCGCTCGTTCTGGCTGAAGCAGTTGCACCAGTGGCACTGGATCAGCGCGGCCGTGTCGCTGATCGGTATGTTGTTGTTCGCGATCACGGGCATCACCCTGAACCACGCAGGCCAGATCGAGGCCGAGCCGAAGGTCGTCAGCCGCAAAGCCACCCTGCCACCGGAGCTGCTGGCGGTGCTGGCCAAAGGGCCCGAGGAGGGTAAGCGCCCCCTGCCCGTCCAGCTGGAGCCGTTCCTCGACGAGGCCGTCGGCGCAGACGTGGCCGGGCGCGAGGGCGAATGGTCGGCCGATGAGGTCTATGTGGCCCTGGCCCGGCCCGGCGGAGACGCCTGGGTCTCGATCGATCGCGAGACCGGCGCGGTGGAGCACGAAAAGACCACGCGCGGCGCGATCAGCCTGCTGAACGACCTGCACAAGGGCCGCAACACCGGCACGGCCTGGAGCTGGTTCATCGACATCTTCGCGGTCGCCTGCGTGATCTTCACGATCACCGGCCTGATCCTGCTGCAGTTCCACGCCCGCGCGCGGCCGCTGACCTGGCCTCTGGTCGGGCTGGGCCTGGTCGCGCCCATCCTTCTTGTCATCCTGTTCGTCCACCTCTGAGGCAGACCCCGTGAAGCGTTCGATTTCCCTGCTCACCTTCGCCGGCGCCGCCGTCGGCGCTCCGGCGATGGCCGCCGACCTCAATGTCACGGTCGAGGTGCCCAAGCTGAATGTGGCCGAGTACCACAAGCCCTACGTGGCCATCTGGATCGAGAACCCGGCCGATTCCACCGCCGCCGGCACCCTGGCCGTCTGGTATGACGCCAAGAACCGCGAGGACAACGGCGCCAAGTGGCTCAAGGACATGCGCCAGTGGTGGCGCAAGGCCGGCCGCGAGATGAGCTTCCCCGCCGACGGCGTCAGCGGCGCCACGCGTGCGCCAGGCCCCCAAAAGCTGGTCTTCTCCGGCGCCAAGGGCGCGCTCAAGAGCCTTAAACCCGGTCAGTACAACCTCGTGGTCGAGGCCGCCCGCGAAGTCGGCGGTCATGAGGCCGTCCGTGTGCCGTTCGTCTGGGGCAAGCCCGGCAAGCCCGCTTCGGCCAAGGGCTCGGCTGAGCTGGGCGCCGTCACCGTTTCCGTGAAGTGAGAAAAGCCATGACCTTCAAGACGCGCCTGCTCGCTGTCGCCGCCGTTGGCGTTGCGCTGGCCCTGCCGATGTCGGCCTCCGCCCACCGGGGCTGGATGGTGCCGGCCTTCACCACCTTGTCAGGCGACAGCGCCTGGGTGACCGTGGACGCGGCCATTTCCAACGAGCTGTTCTATCCCGACCACCGCGCGATGCGCACGGACGGGATCAAGGTGATCGCGCCCGACGGGGCGGCGGACAAGATCCAGAACGCCGCCACCGGCCAGTACCGCTCGACCTTCGACGTCCAGCTGACCAAGCCGGGCACCTACAAGATCTACACCGCCAGCAACAGCGTCATGGCCAGCTGGACCGAGAACGGCGAGGTCAAGCGCTTCCGCGGTTCGCCCGAAGACTTCGCCAAGCAGGTCCCCGCCGGCGCCGCCGATCTGAAGACCATCAAGTCCAGCAGCCGCAACGAGACCTTCGTCACGCGCGACAAGCCGACCCTTGAGGCCCTAAAGCCGACGGGCCAGGGCCTTGAGCTGGTCCCGGTCACCCATCCGACCGACGTCATCGCCACCGAAGCGGCCACCTTCAAGTTCGTGCTCGACGGCAAGCCGGCCGCCAATCTGGAAGTCACCTTCGTCCCTGGCGGCGCACGCTGGCGCGCCACCCCCGGCGAGATCAAGGTTAAGTCGGGCCCCGACGGCGCGGTGAAGGTCACCCTGCCCGAAGCCGGCATGTACTGGGTCAACGCCACGGTCCGCTCGGGCGAGACCTTGCGCGGCGGTCCCGGCATGGCCGGCGCCCCGGGCGCAGCGCCCGCGCCGGCCACTCCGCTCGCGGGCGACGGCATGAGCGCCAGCTACACCGCCGTCATCGAAGCCCAGCGGCCTTAATAACTGTCATCCCGGCCCAGCGCGTAGCGCGCCGAGCCGGGACCCAGGGGCCGACGCACCGTCGCTCGCCCCTGGGTCCCGGGTCGACTTCGTCGCCCGGGATGACACGGCTTTTGTTGTTGCAACCCATGCCTCGCGTCCTCGTCCCCGCCATCGCCACCCCGCCCGCCCGCCCCGTGGGCGGGCTCATCCGCGCGTTCGGCGGGGACACCATGGGCACGACCTGGTCGGTCAAGGCGGTGCTGCCGGCGACGACCGACCTTGCCGCCCTGCAGGCGAGCGTTCAGCGCGCCCTCGACGGCGTCGTCGCCCAGATGAGCCCCTGGGCGCCGCTGTCGGACCTATCACGCTACAACCGCGCCGCGCCGGGGAGCTGGACAACACTCCCGCCCGAAACCCTGACCGTGCTGCGCGGGGCTCTTGAGGTGGCCGAGCAAAGCGAGGGCGCGTTCGATCCGACCCTGGGCGCCCTGACCGACCTCTGGGGCTTTGGCCCGCGTCCGTTCGCCGGTCAGCCGCCCGAGGCCGAGAGCCTCGCCCCGCGCCGCGAGGCCGCTGGCTGGAAGCGTCTTGTGCTGGACGGCGAGGCCCTGTTCCAGCCGGGCGGGCTGAAGCTGGACTTGAACGGCATCGCCAAGGGTTTTGGCGTCGACCAGGCCGCCGCTGCGCTGGATCGCGCCGGGGTCAAGAGCTACCTCGTCGAGGTCGGCGGCGAGCTGCGCGGGATCGGCGCCAAGCCCGACGGCCAGCCCTGGTGGGTCGAGCTGGAGCGCCCGCCGCCCTTCGAGCCTGCCGCCAACGACACCCGGAAGACCCTGGTCGCCCTGCATGACCTGGCCGTAGCCACCTCGGGCGAGTATCGCCGGTTCTTCGACTACGGCGGCCGACGCTACGCCCACACGCTGGACCCGGCTACCGGCGCGCCGATCGTTCACGCCACCGTCAGCGTCACGGTGCTGGCCAAGGACTGCATGAGCGCCGACGCCTGGGCCACGGCCCTGACCGTCATGCCGCCGGAGCGCGCCCTGGCCTTCGCCGCCGACCACGACCTGGCCGCCCTGATCGTCAGCCGGGGTCCGGCGGGTCTGGAGGAACGGCTCTCGCCCGCCCTGCAGGCGATGCTGGATTGATGTCCGACCTTTCCGCCCTCTCCCCCGAGGCCCGTCGCTGGTTCTGGGCCGGCGTCGTCGTGGTGCTATACGCCCTCTTCTGCCTGGCCATCGCCCTGCGCGAGACCTGGCGAGGCCGGCGGGCGCGTCAGGCCGCCTCCGCCCTGTCGCAAGGATCGGGCGAGCCGGTGCTCGTCGCCTACGCCAGCCAGACCGGCTTCGCCGAGGAACTGGCGACCGCCACGGCCAAGGCCCTGTCGGACGCCGGCGCGCCGGTGACCCTGAAGGACCTCTCGGCCGTAACCGCCGGCGATCTTGCAGGCCGCGCCCTGTTCCTGGTCAGCACCACCGGCGAAGGCGACGCTCCCGACCCGGCACGCGCCTTCATTCGCGACGTGATGAAGACCAAGGCTAACCTTTCGGCTCTGCGTTACGGCGTGCTGGCCCTGGGGGATTCGAGCTACGCCCACTACTGCGCCTTTGGCCGGTCGCTGGACGCCTGGCTGGCGGGCCAGGGCGCTCAGCCCCTGTTCGACCGCGTGGAGGTGGACGACGCGGACCCGGCCGCCCTGCGCCACTGGCAGGTCCAGCTGGCGACCCTGACCGGCGTCACCCACGCGCCGGACTGGACGCGGCCGATCTATGACATCTGGACCCTGGGCGAGCGGACGCTGCTCAACCCCGGCAGTCCGGGCGGCGAGGCCTGGCATGTCCGCCTGACCCCGCCCAAGGGCGCGGACTGGCAGGCCGGCGACATTCTCGAGATCGGCCCCCGCAACGATCCGGCGCAGGTCGCCGCCCTGGTCGCGGCCCTGGACCTGCCAACACAGGCCGCCGAGACCCTGGCGGGCCTTCGCCTGCCTCCGCACGATGGCGACCTTGCCCCCCTGCGCGGCCTGTCCGTCGAAGCCCTGGCCCAGCGCCTGACGCCCCTGCCCCACCGCGAGTACTCGATCGCCTCCCTGCCCGGCGACGGCGGGGTCGAGCTGATCGTTCGCCTGATGCCCCGCGCCGACGGCGCGCTGGGCCTGGGTTCGGGCTGGCTGTGCCGCTATGCGCCGATCGGCGCGGCGATCGAAGCCCGGGTGCGGGTAAACCGCAGCTTCCACGCCCCCGAGACCACCCGGCCCCTGATCCTGATCGGCGCAGGCACGGGCCTGGCGGGCCTGCGCGCCCACCTCAAGGCCCGCGCCGCCGCCGGCGTGCGCTGGAACTGGCTGGTCTTCGGCGAGCGCACCGCCGCCCACGACTACTTCCACCGCGCCGAGCTGGAAGCCTGGAAGGCCTCTGGCCTGCTGGACCGGCTGGACCTGGCTTTCTCCCGCGACCAGGCTGAGCGGATTTATGTCCAGCACCGACTGCGCGAGTCCGCCGACATCCTGCGCCGCTGGGTGGCCAACGGCGCGGCGATCTATGTCTGCGGGTCGCTGGAGGGCATGTCCCGCGAGGTTCACAGCGCGCTGGTCCAGATTCTGGGCGCCGAGGGTCTGGAGCGCCTGACGGACCAAGGGCGGTATCGGCGGGACGTTTACTAGGCGCTGGGGAGCGCCCCCTGCGTCACGTCGCCTGCGGCGCCGCGCCACCTCCCCCGCAAGCGGGGCAGGAGGATAGCCAGACCTCCTCACCCGCGACGCGGGGGAGGTGGATCGACGCGGATACGCGGCGAGACGGAGGGGGCGCTCAGCCCCGTAACAGCCCGTCCCGCTCTTCCGGCGTATTGGCCCCGCGCAGACGCAGGAGGGCGCCGTCCGGAACCGGCAAGGCGACGAGCCCCACGCGCTCCACCAGTCTCCGCAGCGGCCAGCCGGCCTCGGCGTCGGCCGGCAAGGCCGCTGCGTCAAGCGCCATCGGCAGCGGCAAGCCCTCGTAGCAGCCTCCCTTCGCGAGCAGAGGGGCCAGATCGTCAGGCGTGATCGTCGGCGCATCGACCGCGAGCACGAGGAGCCGTGTGGTTCCCAGCGCCCGCGCGCCCGCCAGCACGCCGCCAACAGGCCCCGCCCCCGCCGCGTCGTCGGCGACCCATGGCCAGCCAAGGTCCGCCCCTGCCGTCACCAGCGCCTCCGCCCCGACCGCGCGCGCCAGGTCCGCCACGCGATCCACGGCGCGGCGGCCGTCCCAGTCCAGCGCAGCCTTGTCGCGGCCCATGCGCCGCGAGCCGCCGCCACACAGGATGATCGCGCCCAGAGAGGTCATGGGCAGGGTTTAGCAGCAAAACCCGCTGCTCTTCCAAGCGCCACCCGAAGCGGTCTAGTCTCCGCGCCGAAAAGGGACGGACTCTAGAATGAACCAACCTGTCGAGCGCCAGCGTCGCCGGACGACCCAGAGCGCCACGATCCGCGACGTAGCGGCCCGGGCGGGGGTATCGCCGATGACGGTGTCGCGGGTGATCAACCGCGAAAGCACGGTCAAGGAAGAGACCCGCCAGTTGGTCGAGAAGGCCATCGCCGATCTCAACTACGCGCCGAACCCCGCCGCCCGCAGCCTGGCCGGCAGCGCGCCGTTCCGGATCGGCCTGCTCTACGACAACCCCTCGACCGGCTATCTGTCGGAATTCCTGGTCGGGGCGCTGGACGAAAGCAGCCGCACTGGCGCTCAGATCGTCATCGAGAAGTGCGCCGAGCCTGAGTTGGCCCGCGCCACCCTGGCCCGCCTGCTGAAGACCGGAGTCGACGGCCTGATCCTGCCCCCGCCCCTGTGCGAGTCAGCCGAGGTCCTGGCCGAGATCCGCGCGGCGGGCGCCGCCGCCGTGGCCGTGGCCCCCGGCACGGCCAGCGCCGACATGGCCACCATCCGCATCGACAACGAGGCGGCCGCCTTCGAACTGACCCAGCACCTGATCGGCCTTGGCCACAAGCGCTTCGGCTTCATCAAGGGCCACCCGAACCAGACGGTCAGCCAGCAGCGCCTGGACGGTTTCATGACCGCCCTCAAGGCCGCCGGTATCCCGCAGGAGAACATCCGGGTCGAGCAGGGCTATTTCACCTATCGCTCGGGCCTGGAGGCGGCCGAGCGCCTGCTAGCCGCTGATCCGCGTCCGACCGCGATCTTCGCGGCCAATGACGACATGGCCGCCGCCACGGCGGGCGTCGCCCATCGCCTGGGCCTGGATGTGCCGGGCGACGTCTCGATCGTCGGCTTCGACGACACCTCGATCGCCGACAACATCTGGCCGCCCCTGACCACGGTCCATCAGCCGATCGCGGCCATGGCCCGCGCGGCCGTGGATCTGGTGCTTGAAGAAATCCGCCGACACCGCGACGGCGGCGGCGAACCGCGCCAGTTGATGCACCCTCATACGCTGATCGTGCGGGATTCCAGCGGGCCGGCGGGGGCTTAGAGGGCCAGCGCCCCAGAGCGCCCCCTAGCTCCGGTAGTCCCCGTTGATCGCCACATACTGCTTGGTCAGGTCGCAGGTCCACACCGTGGCCGAGCCGCGGCCGACGCCGACATCCACCGAGACCTCAAAGGACTGGTTCTTGACGTAGGCGCTCATCTTGGCCTCGTCGTATTCGGCCGAGATCAGGCCGTCGCGGGCGGCGTAGAGGTCGCCGAACTTGACGCTGATCTTCTCGCGGGCCACCGGCTCGTCGGCGCGGCCTACGGCCATGACGATGCGGCCCCAGTTGGCGTCCTCGCCGGCGAAGGCGGTCTTGACCAGCGGGCTCTCGGCGATGGTGCGGGCGATTTTGCGGGCGCTGGCCGGGCTTTCGGCGCCGTTGACGGTGATCTTGACGAACTTGGTCGCGCCCTCGCCGTCCTTGACCAGTTGCAGGGCCAGATCCAGCAGCACGCCCTCGAGCTTTTCCCGGAAGTCGGCCAGGCGCTTGTCGCCGGCGCGGTGAATCTTGGGCGCGCCCGACTGGCCGGTCGCGAACAACAGCAGGGTGTCGTTGGTCGAGCGGTCGCCATCCACCGTCACGCAGTTGAAGGTGGTGCGAGTGTAGAGGCTGACGAGGGTCTGCAAGGCCGCCGGAGCGATCGCCGCGTCGGTGGCCACGAAGGCCAGCATGGTGGCCATGTCGGGCGCGATCATGCCCGAGCCCTTGGCGATGCCCGCGATCTTGACCTCGACCCCGTCGATCATCGCCGTGGCGTAGGCGCCCTTCGGGAAGGTGTCGGTGGTCATGATCGCCCGGCCGGCCTCGGCCCAGGCGTCGGCCTTCAGACGGCTTTCCACCTCAGGCAGGCGGGCGGTGATCTTGCTGTCGTCCAGGATGACGCCGATGACGCCGGTCGAGGCCATCATCACGTCGCGCTGGCGGCAGTCCAGGCGCTTGCCCACGGCCGTGGCCACGCGGCGCACCGCGTCGGCGCCGGGCTTGCCGGTGAAGCTGTTGGCGCAGCCGGCGTTGACCACCAGGGCCCGCACGTCCGCCCCGCCCGTCGCCGCCAACTGGCGCTTGCACCAATCGACCGGCGCAGAGCCCACGCCGTGACGGGTGAAGACGCCCGCCGCCGAGGTGCCCTCGGCGAAGCGCATCAGCAGCAGATCTTCCCGCTCGTGCTTGTAGAAGCCCGCGCGGCCGGTGGCGATCTCGACGCCGGCGATCGGCGGAATGGTCGGGAACGGCACGGCCAGCGGCGAGATCGCCAGGCCGGGCTTCCCAGCGCCCGTCGCGGCCTTGGCCGGCGCCGCGGCCTGCTGTTCGGACTCGCCCGCAGACTTCTGGGCCCGGCGTAGACCGGCGCGCTTCAGCGCCGCGGTCAGCGGATCGACGATCGCGTCGATGACGCCGTGCGCGCGCTCGGTCGCGGCCGCGACAGGTTCGCCAGGCGTCGTCCCGGAAGTCTTGGTCGTCTTGGTCATGAGCCGCTCTTACTACTATTTCTTCGCGGGTTGGGCGGGAGGCGGCGGGGCCGAGGCCGGCGCGGCGCCTTGCAGTTCGGGTGGGGCCGAGGCGGGTTCCTGCGCCGCGCCGGCGGGCAGTTCCTGCGACTTGCCGATCATCATCTCGACCTTGGCCGAGCCGCGCAGCTTCTCAAGGATGTCGCGGACCTGATCATAGGTCAGGAAGCGGATGATCTGCGGCCGCGCGGCCTCCAGAGTGATCGGTTCCTCGGTGCGCTTGTCCTCGACCTTGACGATGACCCAGCCGCCCTCGGCGGCGAACGGGCCGACCAGCGCACCCTTCTGGGCGTCCTTGAGGGCCACCCCGTAGGGCTCGGGCATGACGTCCAGCGTGAAGTAGCCGAGGTCGCCGCCGTTGAAGCGGGTGGCCTGGTCGGTCGAACGCTCCATGGCCAACGCATCGAACGAGGCGCCGGTGGCCAAGAGCTTCTTGATGCTCTCGGCCTCGGCCTGACTGCCGACCAGAATCTGGCGGGCGCGGATCTCCTCGGAGCGCTTCGACAGCTTCTGCTGCTCGGCGTAGAGCTTGCGGATGGCGTCCTCGGTGACGGCCTTCTCGACCACGCCCTCGACCAGCATGTCGCCCAGGATACGCTCGCGCGCAGCGGCGAGGCGGCGCTGGGCCACCGGGTCCTTGTCGAGCTTGCGCTTGACCGCCTCGGCGGCCAGCAGCTTCTGGTCGATGACCTCGTCGAGGCGCTGGCGGAACACCTCGCTGGAGATATCCAACGGCTCGCCCTCGCTGATCAGCCCCTGGGCCACGGCCTCGCGCTTGACGTCGCTGGCCCAGATCACCTGGCCGTTGACGCGCGCCACGGCGGTGTCGCCCGGCTCGGGCGGCTTGTCGGCGACCTTGTTCTGGCCGCAGGAGGCGATCAAGAGCGCGCAGGCCACAGCGCCCAGCGCGCCCATCAGGCGGAAAGAGGTCTTCAAGGCCAAGATCTCCGGCTTTGCTGAAATGGGCTCTAGCGCGGTTTTTACCCAAGGGGAAACGGCTTCGCCGTGGAAAGCGTTCTGGTCTACGAAAACCGGCCCGGGGGCCTGAGTTTCAGCGCCTTAAACCCTCTTTGTTCTAGGGTCTTCGCGTTGACACCAGGGGGGGCGGTGCTTAAGTCTCCGGCCGCACCGGAACGGCGTGTTTACGCGTTGTTGCGGCTGATTTTCATCTCCGTAGTCGAGGCCTCTCAGCCTTAGCGCCGGCCTCCTCGTCCAAACCGCCCTCCGGATTCTCCCTGAATGCTTGGTTTCGCCAAAAAGTTCTTCGGCTCTTCCAACGAGCGCAAGGTCAAGACGCTGACCGCGCGCGTGGCCAAGATCAACGCCTATGAAGCCGAATACGCGGCGCTTTCCGACGAGGCGCTGAAGGGCAAAACCGCCGAGTTCAAGGCGCGTCTCGAAAAGGGCGAAACCCTCGACGACATCCTGAACGAAGCCTTCGCCGTCGTGCGCGAGGCCTCCAAGCGCGTGCTGGGCATGCGCCACTTCGACGTCCAGATGGTCGGCGGCATGGTGCTGCACTTCTCGGGCATCTCGGAGATGCGCACCGGTGAAGGCAAGACGCTGGTCGCCACCCTGCCGACCTATCTGAACGCCCTGGAAGGCAAGGGCGTCCACGTCATCACCGTCAACGACTATCTGGCCCGCCGCGACGCCGACTGGATGGGTCAGGTCTACAACTTCCTGGGCCTGTCGTACGGCGTGATCGTCAACGGCCTGTCGCAGGGCGAGCGCCAGCGCGCCTATCGCAGCGACATCACTTACGGCACCAACAACGAATTCGGCTTCGACTATCTGCGCGACAACCTCGTCTACAGCGTCGACGAGATGGTCCAGCGCGGCCACAACTTCGCGATCGTCGACGAGGTCGACTCGATCCTGATCGACGAGGCCCGCACCCCGCTGATCATCTCGGGCCCGACCGAGGACCGCAGCAGCTTCTACAAGACCATCGACGTGCTGGTTAAGGAACTGATCCTCGACAAGTCGATGTACGACCATGACGAGAAGCAGAAGCAGGTCATCCTGACCGAAGAAGGCCAGGAGAAGATCGAAGAGATCCTGATGGCCGGCGGCCACCTGGCCGAAGACTCCGCGGGTCTCTACGACGCGGCCAACGTCTCGGTGGTGCACCACGTCAATCAGGCGCTGCGCGCCAACGTGCTCTACACGCGCGACAAGGACTACATCGTCAAGGGCGGCGAGGTGATCCTGATCGACGAGTTCACCGGTCGCATGATGACCGGCCGCCGTCTCTCGGAAGGCCTGCACCAGGCCATCGAGGCCAAGGAAGGCGCCGACATCCAGCCCGAGAACCAGACCCTGGCCTCGGTGACGATCCAAAACTACTTCCGCCTCTACAAGAAGCTGTCAGGCATGACCGGCACGGCTTCGACCGAGGCGCAGGAATTCGACGACATCTACAAGATGGGCGTGTCGGAAATCCCGACCAACCGCCCGATCCAGCGCATCGACGACGACGACGAGGTCTATCGCACCGAGCGCGAAAAGAACGAGGCCATCCTCAAGCAGATCGCCGACTGCCATATGCGCGGCCAGCCGATCCTGGTCGGCACCGTCTCGATCGAAAAGTCGGAAGAGCTGTCCAAGCTTCTGACCAACTACACCTTCGAGAACGACGGCAAGAAGCAGAAGGGCATCCCGCACCAAGTGCTGAACGCCCGCTTCCACGAGCAGGAAGCTGTCATCGTCGCCGACGCCGGCGTGCCCGGCGCGGTGACCATCGCCACCAACATGGCGGGCCGTGGCACCGACATCCAGCTGGGCGGCAGCATCGACATGCGCCTGTTCAACTGGCGCCAGCAGCAACGCGGCATGGGTCTGGAGATCACCGTCGAGGATGAGGCCGAAGAACGCGCCCGCCTCGAGACCGAGATCGCCGACAAGAAGGCCCAGGCCCTGGCCGCCGGCGGCCTGTTCGTGCTGGGCACCGAGCGCCACGAAAGCCGCCGCATCGACAATCAGCTGCGCGGCCGTACCGGCCGTCAGGGCGACCCGGGTCGGTCGAAATTCTTCCTGTCGTGCGAGGACGACCTCCTGCGCATCTTCGCCGGCGACCGTCTGGACGCGATCATGCGCACCTTCGGCGTCCAGGAAGGCGAGGCGATCACCCACAAGTGGCTGAACAACGCCATCGCCACCGCGCAAAAGCGCGTCGAGCAGCGCAACTACGAAATCCGCAAGAACCTCCTGAAGTACGACGACGTCGTCAACGACCAGCGCAAGGCCGTGTTCGAGCAGCGCCAGGAGTTCATGGAGTCCAGCGACCTCTCGGAGATCATCACCGAGATGCGTCACGACACGATCGACGATCTGGTCGCTCGTCACCTGCCGCCCAAGGCCTATGCCGAGCAGTGGGACGTCGAGGGCCTGACCGAGCGCGTGAAGTCGATCCTGGGTCTGGACCTGCCGATCGCCGAGTGGGCCGCCGAGGAAGGCATCGCCGACGAAGAGATGAAGGAACGCATCACCAAGGCGGCCGACGAATACGCCGCCCAGCGCGAGGCCATCATCACCCCCGAGCAGATGCGCTCGGTCGAGAAGAACTTCCTGCTGCAGATGATCGATCTGCAGTGGCGCGAACACCTGATGCACCTGGACCACCTGCGCAACGTCATCGGCCTGCGCGGCTATGGCCAGCGCGATCCGCTGAACGAGTACAAGACCGAAGCCTTCTCGCTGTTCGAGAAACTGCTAGGCGACCTGCGCACCAACACCACCCGCTGGCTGATGACGGTCGAGATCGCCTATGCCGAGCCGGAAGTCCCGACCGCGCCGCTGGACAATCTGGTCGAGGTGCACCTCGATCCGCTGACCGGCGAGAACGCCGCCGTCGCCGGGGCCATCCCGGAAGGCTTGTCACCGCAACAGCGCCAGGCCCTGCCGATCTCGGCCCTGCCCGAGGAATGGGAACGTACCAACCGCAACGCCCCCTGCCCCTGCGGCTCGGGCAAGAAGTTCAAGCAGTGCCACGGCTCACTGGTCTGAGGCTTGAGCTAACCTAAAGACGAAGACGCCCGCCCCGGGAGACCGGGGCGGGCGTTTTTACGTCGTCCTCTTTCTGTGAGGGATAAGGACGATCAGACCCGCCCCGACCAGCAGCGCCGCCGCGCTGGTCCCTGACAGCCGAAGCCCTGCCACCGCGTCCGCCCCCGCCAGCACGCCGAAGATCGCCACGCCCGCCGCGCCGCCGACCTGGCGGCAGGCGTTCAGGACCCCCGAGGCAGCCCCGGCATCATGGCGATCGACGCTGGCCAACAAGCCGCTGGTCAGGGCTGGGATCGCCAGACCCATGCCACCCGGGATCAAGGCGAAGCCGGGCAGCATCTCGGCGAGACTACTCGTCGCGTCCAGTCGCGCCGTCAGCCCATAACCGATGGCCGCGATCAGCACGCCCCCGGCCGTCACCGCTCGCGCTCCAAGCCGGGCGACGAGGCGGCCGCTCAGCAGGTTCGACGCGATGAAGGTCGCCGTCAGCGGCAGGAACGCCACCCCCGTCCTGCTGGGCGGCCAATGCAGCGCGCGCAGCATGTAGAGGCTGAGTACGAAGATCAGGCCGTAGTAGGTGAAGTTCAGCGCCGGGCCGACCACCAGCGCGGTCCAGGCCGGACGCTTGCGAAAGACGTTCAGGGGTATGGCCGGATGCGGCGTTCGGCGCTCGAAGAGCATGAAGCCTCCCGCCAGGGCCAGGCCGGCGATCAGGGCCGCCAGCGGCGCGCCCGTCCAGCCTCGATGGCCGCCCTCGATCAGCCCGCCGACCAGGAGCGAGACCGCGCCGACCGCGAGAGCCTGACCAGGCAGGTCCAGCGGAACCTTGGGCTTGGCCGGGGTGTGCGGCGCGACCATCAGGGTCAGGATCGCGCCCACAACGCAGACGGGGAGGTTCACGAAGAACACCCAGCGCCAACCAAGGGTCTCGACCAATAGGCCGCCCAGCACGGGCCCGGCGGCGATCGACACCCCGCCCGCGGCGGTCCACCAGCCCACGGCTGCGGCGCGCTGGCGGGCGTCGCCATCCGCCGCGTGAGCGATCAGAGCCAGCGACGGCGGGATCAGCAGCGCTCCGGCCGCGCCCTGCGCCCCCCTCGCCGTGATCAGCGCCAAGGGACCGCTTGCGAAACCGCAGGCGGCGGAGGTCAGGCCGAACAGCACAAGCCCCGCTACGAAGGCGCGGCGCGGCCCGATCCGATCACCGATTGCTCCGGCCGATAGCAGCATCGCCGCCAAGGCCAGCACATAGGCGTCCACCACCCACTGCAACTGGGCGGTCGAGGCTCCGAAGGCGCGCCCGACCGCATCCAGCGCCACATTGACGATCGTCACGTCCAACTGGGTGACGAAAAAGCCGAAGCTGGCGGCGGCGGTGATCCAGAGGAGACGGGAGGGCGCGGTGCTCATGCCCCGCCTTTGCCCGGATGAGACGCGCCGATGTTACACGCGCCGATGAACCATTCCGCTTTGATCGGGTCTAGGATGGCGACATGGACGCCAACATCGCCACCCCCGCCGCTCTGATCGGCGACCCGACCCGCGCGGCGATGCTGCAGGCGCTGCAGGACGGTCGCGCCCAACCCGCCAGCGCCTTGGCCTGGGCCGCCGGCGTCACCGCCCAAGCGGCCAGCAACCACCTGACCAAGCTGGTCGATGGCGGCCTGCTGGCCGTCGAACGTGAGGGGCGCCATCGCTACTACCGGCTCGCCTCGGCCGAGGTCGCCCATGCGCTCGAGGCCCTGTCGGTCCTCGCCGCGCCGGTGCGGTCGCTGGAGATCCCCCGCTCGCCAAAGGCCCGCGCGCTGCGCGACGCTCGCTGCTGCTACGGCCATCTGGCTGGCCGCCTGGGCGTTCGAGTCTGCGAAGCGCTGGTCACCCGCGACCTTCTCCGCCCCGCCGCCAACAAGCTTTACAGCATCACGCCCGAAGGCCGCGCCTGGTTCGAGGACTTGGGCGTGTCGGTCGATAGCCTGCGCTCGCCCCGCGGCGTCGCCCGCCAATGCCTGGACTGGACCGAGCGCCGCCATCACCTGACCGGCCCGCTAGGCGTGAGGCTGCTGACGGTCATGACCGAACGGGGCTGGCTGACGCTGGAGGCCAAGGGACGCGCGGCGCGGCTGACACCCGACGGAACACGGGCCTTGCGCGCCTTGCTGGGCGTGAGCCTGGACGACGAGGGCCAGGTCGCGGCCTAGGCGGCCCCCTAAGGCCGCAGCACAACGCCCACGTCCGGCGCAGTCCCGCCTTCGACCTGCTCCAGATAGGCGGCCGTGATCGCGTCCGGTCCCTGCCCTTCCTTGACCTTCAGCCAGCGCGGGGCGTCGGCGACGAAGGGCGTCCAGGCCGCGCTGTAGCGCTGCTCGAACTCGCCGCCGGCCCAATCCTGGCGACGCTTGGCGATGCGGTCGGGGGCGAAGAAGAACACAGGCTGCGGGCCGGGCAGTTGCGCCTGGGCGCGGGGGACCTCCCAGTGGGTGCCGCCCACCAGGATCGAGGCCTTTAGGTCGTCGCCAAAGCGGCCATGGACCCCGCCCAACACCTGACTGTCGCCGGCGAAGTCGACGAACACGGCCGGCGACGGCATCGGCGCACCGGCGATCTCGTCATAGAGGACGACTTGGTCGTAGAATCCCAGGCCCTCGACGAACGCCTTGTTGCGGGGCGAGGTCAAACCCACGACCTTCACGCCGCCGCGCCGATGCAGCAGCGCCGCGAGCGCGATGGCGGTCTTGGACGAGGCGCTGGACAGGACCACGCTGGCCGCGCCGTGGAAGCCGGCCTCGTCCAGTTGGTCCTCGATCAGGAACGAGGTCATGAACAGCGGCTGCAGCAGGGCGCGATAGGCCTCCAGCGGCTCCTCGGCCCCGACGGCGGCGTACTGGTTATAGATCACCGCCATCGGCTGGCGATGCGGCGCCGCGTCGAGGAAACCGCTCTTGCCCGCCCGTGCCTGAACCGTCAGGTGCGTCGACATCGGCCAGTAGCCGTAAAAGCGCTGGCCCACGGCGATCTCGGGATGGGCGCTGGCCTCGACGCGCGCATGGCCCCACACCGGCACCCGGCCAAAGCCCTCCGGCGCGGGGAAGAAATCCCAGTACTTCATCATCTCGCCGAACACGGCATAGGTGATGTTATTGGCGGTCAGGGCGAAGCTTTCGATGGCCAGGCGCACCTCGCCATCCGCCAACGGCGACGGCTCGGCCTCGCGGATCTCGGTTCGGCGCAGGTCGGTCTTGGCGACAAGCAGGTCCCAGGCCATGGCGTTCTCTCCCTGTTTGGGCGCGAGGCTAGGCGGCGGCGATGGCGCCGTCAAACAGGCGTTCGCCAATTGCGCGGGAGATCAGGCGCGCCGGTTCGTGCTAGACCTGCGCTTAAATCGTCCCTTGGAGATTCATGGATATCAGCCAGCTCGATGTGATCGTTCGGGTCGCCGGCGCGACCCTGCTGCTCTTGCTGACGATCCTTCTGTCGCGCGACCCAAGGACGCGCCGCGTGGCGGTCTATTTCGCCCCGATGGCCGTGTGCCTCGTCGGCTTCCTGGCGGGCAATACACCTGACCCGTCCCTCCGCTTGAGCGGTCCGCTCGGAACGGTCGGGGCCTTGATCGCCGGCTACGCCGCCGTTTTCCTTTGGTGGTTCTGTCTCGCCAGCTTCGATCCGCTATTCCGCCCGCGCGGCGGCGTACTTGTCATGGGGCTGGCCTGGCTGATCATCGCCAGCGCCGACCGCGGCCTCTTTGGTCCCGATCTGGCAAGCCGCGGACTGTCTTGGGCGCTTATCGCGCTGGGCGTTTCAATGCTGGCCTATCTGGCCTGGCGCCTGGTGCGGGACCGCGCCGGCGATCTGGTCGACGAGAGCCGCCGCGCCCGCCTGCTCGTGGTGGTGCTGCTGGCCGGTCAACTGGGGGCGGACTTTGTGGTCGACTTGGTCATGGGCCTGGACTGGTCCCCCCACGGCTTCACGATCCTTCAGAACGCCGCCTTCCTGGCCTTCGCCGCGTGGCTGGCCCTGCGCCTGCTGCCGGTTCCCGGGCCCGTGAACCGAAGCACGCGGGCGCCCAGCCCCCCGCCCTCCCAGGGCGAAGAAGCGCGTCTGGTCGAGCGCCTGCGCGTTCTGGTCGAGGTCGAGAAGATCCACCTGGCGCCCGATCTCGATTTCGCCGACATCGTACGCCGCATGGGCGCGCCGGAACGCACGGTCCGGCAGTTGATCAACCACCGCCTCGGACACGACCATTTCCGCGCCTTCCTGAACGCTTGCCGGGTCGCCGAGGCCAAACGGCTGCTCGCCGATCCGAGCCGGGCCGACGACAAGCTGATCGCCATCGCGCTCGACAGCGGCTTTGCGTCGCTGGCCTCGTTCAACCGCGCCTTCCAGGCCTTGGAAGGACGTCCGCCCAGCGCCTTCCGAAACGCGCCGGCTTCTGAGGAACGCCCGGCCGTGTTCTGAGAAGCGCGCGATCCGCCGCCGGCCTAAGCCGTCGCCTCCCATCACGAGGCAAGATCATGGACGGTTTGTTGAGCATCGGCGCGATCCTGGCGCTGTTACTGTTAGCGGGCGGCGCCATTGCGCTTTTGGGCGGACGCAGCGCCGTCTCGTTCCGCTGGCTATTGGCGGCGGCGGGTCTGGTGCTTCTCAACGACGCCCTGCTCACCCGGGTCTATCGCTTGGTCCCCGACCTGATCGGCGGCGACTGGAACTGGCAGGGCAAGCTGGCGGCCCTGGCCGCGACCCTGGCCCTGGCCGCCCTGCCCGTCCTGGGCTGGCGCGCGAGCGGCCTGACCTGGCGACAGCAGCATCTCAAGGGACCGCTGATCGTCGCCGGCCTCTATGCTCTGCTGTTCGTCGGCCTGGCCCTGGCCTTTCCGAACGAACCCGCCGACGCCGAGACCCTGGCATTCCAGCTGACCATGCCCGGCCTTGAGGAAGAGGCGTTCTATCGCGGCGTGCTCCTGCTGGCCCTTGACCGCGCCTTCACGGGCCGGGTCCGGCTCCTGGGGGTCGACTGGAGCTGGGGCGCGGCGCTGTCCTGCGCCCTCTTTGGGCTGGCGCACGCGTTCGGCGTCTCCAAGGGCGAGATCTCGTTCGAGCCGCTCGCCTTCGCCCTGACCGCCGGCCCCTCGCTGATCGCGGTCTGGGTGCGGCTGCGCACGGGAAGCATCCTGCTGCCGGTGCTGATGCACAACCTGGGCAACGCCGCATCCCTGTTGATCTGAGCCCTGACCGCATTGTCATCGGGACAATGTTTCGGTTGCCGTGACGCGGGGCGGGGCGCAATCGAAGGCGACCACCGCCGATGGAGCGCCCATGCCCCAAGTCGCCCTGCCTTTACGCCACTTCCTGCTGGCCCTGGCCGTGGTGGCGGTGTGGGGCACCAATTTCGTGGTCATCCGCGTGGGCCTCGATCACCTGCCGCCGCTGCTGTTCGCCACCCTGCGCTTCTCGATGGTGCTGCTGCCGATGGCGTTCTTCGTCAAGCGGCCGGCGGTGTCTTGGGGCAACCTCGCCGCCTACGGCGTGGCGATCGGCGCAGGGCAGTTTGGCCTGCTGTTCGTGGCCATGAAGGGCCACATTTCGCCAGGTCTTGCCTCGCTGGTGGTGCAGACCCAGGTGTTCTTCACCATCGGCATGGCCATGTGGATCAGCCGCGAGCGCGTGCAGGGCTTTCAGGTCGTGGCCCTGCTGCTGGCCGCCTCTGGGATCATCCTGATCGCCGCGCACGGCGGCGGCTCAGCGACTCCGCTCGGCGTCATGCTGGTGCTGCTGGCGGCGGCCAGTTGGTCGGCTGGCAACATGGTGGCGCGCCAGGCTGGCCCGGTGAATATGCTGGGCTATGTGGTCTGGGCGAGTCTCTTCTCGATCCCGCCACTCTTTGCGATGTCGTTGTGGTTGGAAGGCTGGCCGGCCATCGTCAAGGGCGTCATCCATGCCGACGCCCTCACCTGGGCCGCCGTCGCGTGGCAAGCCGTGGGCAACACCATGTTCGGTTACGCCGCCTGGGGCTGGCTCCTGGCCCGCTATCCGGCCGCCACCATCACGCCGATGGCCCTGCTGGTGCCGGTGTTTGGCATGGGCGCATCGGCCCTCCTGCTGCACGAACCCTTGCCCGCCTGGAAGCTGATCGCCGCCGCCCTGGTGCTGACGGGCCTAGCGGTGAACATGCTGTGGCCGAAGGTGCGGGCCTGGAGAGCGGCGGCGGCTTGAAATCCCTTTGCCTTGTCATCCCGGAAGCCTCGCAGAGGCTATCCGGGACCCAGGAGATGAAGAAGCGCTGTGCCGGCCGCCCCCTGGGTCCCGGCTCTGCGCTGCGCTTCGGCCGGGATGACACGGTTTGGGTTTGACCTCCGTCGGGGAAGTCAAAGGACCCTACCCAACAAAACAGGGAGGTCGTCATGCCAAAGCCGTTCGAGGTCAACTGGAGCCGCGAGGCCGTCGACAAGGTTCTGAGCCAAGTCCGCGCCTACGATTTCCCGCCCGCGCCCGAAGGCGGCGGCTGGGGCTACGGCTGCGACGCGGACTTCCTGAAGGACCTCTGCGCCTACTGGACCGACGGTTTCGACGTCGGCGCGGTGCAGGCCAATCTGAACCGCTTCCCGCAGTTCAGCGCCACCATCGAAGACCTCGACATCCACTTCGTTCACGTGGTTGGCGAGGCGAACGGCAAGCGGCCGCTCTTGATCACCCACGGCTGGCCGGGCAGTCACTTCGAGTTCTGGGACGCGATCGAGCCGCTAGCCTTCCCCTCACGCCACGGCGGCGATCCGGCGGACGCCTTCGATCTGGTGATCCCGTCGCTGCCGGGCTTCGGCTTCTCGGGAAAGCCGAAGCGCCCCTTGGGCCAGCGGGCGACCGCGCGCCTCTTCAACACCCTGATGACCCGTGAGCTCGGCTACGAGACCTACCTCGCCCAAGGCGGCGACTGGGGCGGGCTGGTCACTTCGTGGCTGGGCCTCGACCACGGCGCGCATGTGAAGGCCATCCATCTGAACATGATCGGCCTGCGTCCCGCCGGTCCGCCGCGCACCCAGGAGGAGATCGACTGGATCACCGGCTTCGGCGCCCAGATGGACCTTTGGGGGGCCTATTTCCGCCTGCAGGCCAGTAAGCCGCAGTCGGTGGCGTGGCTGGGCGCCGGCAACCCGGTCGGTCAGGCAGCCTGGATTCTCGAGCGCTTCCACGATTGGGCTGACCTGTCGACCAAGCCGTTCGAACAGGTCTTCACCCGCGACCAACTGCTGACCAACCTGATGATCTACGTGATGACCGGCAGTTTCACGACCGGCGCCTGGTACTACCGCGCCATGCTGGAAGAAGGTGGCCCGGTGCTGACCGAGGGCCAGCGCTGCGGGACGCCCACCGCCTTCGCCAACTTCCCGGGCGAGAGCATCTACAAGCCCCCGCCCCGCTCGTGGGCCGACCGCGCCTACAACATCACGCGCTGGAGCGAGATGCCGCGTGGCGGCCACTTCGCCGCGATGGAAGAGCCCGGCCTGTTCGTCGACGATGTGCGGGCGTGGGCGCGAGAACTCCCCTCCCTCTGATGGGAAGCGAGCTTCTGGACGCCCCCATCTAGCCGTGGCATCCGGTGGCCGAAGTTTGCGCACCGAGGACCCATGGCCCGCTACGATTTCGCGTCCGACAATGTCGCCGGCGCCATGCCTGAGGTCATGGAGGCGTTGATCGCCGCCAACGCCGGGACCGCCTCGGGCTATGGGACCGACCACGTCAGCCGCGCCGCCGCCGATCGCATCCGCGCGGCGCTGGACGCTGACGCCGAGGTTCGGTTCACCGCCTCGGGCACCGCCGCCAACGCCTTCGCCCTGACCCTGCTGGCCGCGCCGCACGAGGCGGTCCTGGCCCATGAGCATGCTCACATCTGCACCGACGAGACCGGCGCGCCGGGGTTCTTTGGTCAGGGCGTCGGCCTGATCGGCCTGCCGGGCGCTTCGGGCAAGATGGAGCTGGCGCCGCTGGAGGCGGCGCTGGCGCAGCCGGACGTCTCCTACCGCCAGCCTGCGGCGGCCCTGTCGCTGACAACCGCCACCGAGTACGGCACGGTCTATTCGCAGGCGCATCTGGAGAGCCTGATCGCGCCGGTGAAGGCCAAGGGCTACGGCGTCCACCTTGACGGCGCGCGACTGGCCAATGCGGTCGCGGCGGGCTTTGATCTGAAGAGCATCGCCAAGATGGGCGTCGACATCCTGGTGATGGGCGGCGCCAAGGCCGGCTCGACCCCGACCGAGGCCGTGGTGTTCCTGAACCCCGACCACGCGCGACGCCTGGACGCTCGCCTCAAGCACGCCGGTCAACTGATCTCGAAAGGTCGCTTCCTGGCCGCGCCGTGGCTGGGCCTGCTGGGGGAGAATGGCGACACTGGTCCCTGGGCCGCCCGCGCCGCTCACGCCAACGCTATGGCGCGCAAGCTGGCGGACCTGATGCCGTTCCCGATCAAACACGCTGTCGAAGCCAACGGCATCTTCGTCCAGATGGACGAACCGACCCTGGAGCGTCTGCGCGGCGAGGGTTGGTTCGTCTACCGCTTCCTGGACGGCACGGTCCGCTTCATGTGCTCGTGGGCCACGACGCCCGAGATGGTCGAGGACCTCGGCGAAGCGCTGAGGCGGGTAGCCTGAAGTCACCCTCCCCTAGCGAAAGGCCAGTGTAAGGGGTTGCGCCCTCACCCGGCGTGGCGGCGCTCAGTTTGAAGCTGCAACCCCTGACCCTCCCACGCCTGGGGCGCGGGCCCCTCCGTCTCCCTCTGCGAGAAGGAAACCAGGGGCGCCGCCGCTTCGGTGGCCGAGGTCTCGGTGATCCCCAGCATCTTGGCGATCTCGCTAGCGGGAGCCGGACGGCTGATGAAATAGCCCTGGATTTCGGCGCAGCCCTGACCGCGCAGGGCGTTCAACTGCTCCAGGGTCTCGACGCCCTCGGCCGTCGTGGTGACGCCCATCGAGGCGCCCAGGTCCAGCACCGCCTTGATGATCGCCAGGGCGTCGCTGTCATGCAGGATGTCGCGCACGAAGGTCTGGTCGATCTTGATCTTGTCGAACGGGAAGCTGCGAAGATAGCTCAGCGAGCTGTAGCCGGTGCCGAAGTCGTCCATCGAAATCCGCACGCCCAGCGCCTTGAGGTCGTGCAGCATGGTCATGTTGGCGGCGCTGTCCTGCAGCAGGACCGACTCGGTGATCTCCAGTTCCAGCCGCTCGGCCGCCAGCCCCGAACTTGCCAGCGCCGAGATGACGGTGCGGACAAGCCCACGATCGCGGAACTGGGCCGGCGACAGATTGACCGCCAGGCGGACATGGTCGGGCCAGTTGGCGGCCTCGGCGCAGGCGCGCCGCAGAACCCACTCGCCCAGCGGGACGATCAGGCCGATCTCCTCGGCCAGAGGAATGAAATCGGCGGGCGAGACTGTGCCGCGCTCGGGGTGACGCCAGCGCAGCAGGGCCTCGCAACCGGTCACCCGTTCGTCCCCGAGGTGATAAAGGGGCTGGTAGACCAGTTCGAACTCACCCGCCTGCACCGCGCGACGCAGATCCAGCTCCAGGGCGCGACGGGCTTGCAGTTGCTCGTCCATGGCGCGCTCGAAGAAGTGGTAGGCGCCGCGCCCGTCGGCCTTGGCGCGGTATAGCGCCATGTCGGCCTTCTTCAAAAGTTCGTCGGCTTCATCACCATCTGTGGGCGCTAGGCTGACACCGACGCTGGCGCCGATCACGACTTGATGACCTTGCAGATCGAACGGCGCGGACATGGCCTCGACGATCCGGGCCGCCAGGCGCGTCGCGCCGTTGGCGTCGTCCAGTCCCGTCTGAACGACGGCGAACTCGTCGCCACCCAGGCGCGCGACGGTGTCGCCTTCGCGCACGCAGCCGCGCAGACGCTCGGCGGCGATTTTCAGCAAGGCGTCACCCAGCGGATGACCCAGGGTGTCGTTGACGGTCTTGAAGCGATCCAGATCCACGAAATGCACCGCCAAGGCGTCACCCTTGCGTGAACGCCGCGCCAGAGCTTCGCTCAGCGACTTCTGGAAGAGAACGCGGTTGGGCAGGTCGGTCAGCGGGTCGTAGTGCGCCAGCCGCGCGATCTGGGCTACGCCCCGGCGGTTGGTTTCGTTGCTAGCCTGCAGCAGGGCCAGCACCGTGCCAACGCCCAGATAGCGCTCGTTGTCGGTGACGATGAACCCGCGCAGCAGGTCCGAGGCGCGATAGGACAGACTGTCCGAGGTGAACTCGGCCAGTTCGGTGTTTGCGTCTACGACCAGCGGCTCGCGGTCCATCAGGGTGGAGATCGGCCGGTTGGCATACAGCGCACGCCCGTACTCGGCCGCCATGCGCAGGAAGAAAGCGTTGCGTTCGACCAGTCCGATCGGACGGTCGTCCCGGTCCAAGACCGGAATAATCAGGGTGTCGGGCTCTTCCCGGAATCGATCATACAGCGCCTTGCCGAGGTGATCCTCTCGCGCCGGCTCCAGGAAAGAAACAGTGTCACGCAGGGTGAACATTGATACGCCTCCACTCGCGAGAGCAAGAGGCCAGCGCGCACCTAACGCGATCCTAATGGACGCGATCAGGCTAGCGAATTTCGCGAAAACTTCACAGCTTCGTCACAGTGTTTGCGGCGATTTTTACGGAGTGAAACCGAATACTTCCAGTTATGCTTAACGGCCGGTATCCAGGAAGTCCCTAGACCTGAACGCCTCCGGCGCTGCGACCTCGACGACGGGCTCATCGCGATCATCAAACTCAGTGCGCAGGGCCCGGCTCATCACCGCGTGCATCTCGTAGAGACAGGTGATGTAGGTCAGCTCAAGGATTTCTTCGTCACAAAGGAACGCCTTCAGCGCCGCGAACACGCCGTCGGCCACCCGGCCGCCGTCCAGGACCAGACCGTCGGCATAAGCGAGCACCGCGCGTTCGTGCGCGTCGAAGACCTCGGAGACCTGCCATTGCGGAACGGCGGCGATCTTCTCCTCCGACACACCCAGCCCGCGCAGCGACTTGCAGTGCTGCGAGAAAACGAACTGGCTGCCCCGCGCCCAGCCGGCCCGCGTCTGCGCCAGCTCGCGGAGCACAGGGTCAAGCTTGCGGGCCGGATCGCGGTAGAGAGCGAAGCCTTGCGCAGCGTGGCGCAGGATGTCGGGACTGCCGGCGAAGACTGTCCACCAGTCGCCGCGCGTGCCGGTTTCGGTGCCCGGCTGGGCCACCGGATCGCGGTCGCCGAACAGCAGATCGTAGAGCCGCAGGGTCCCCTTGTCGGTGACCTCGGCGCGGGGGATCTGGCGCAGGCGCGGCATCAGGCGTCCGCCGTGGCGCGGGCCGGTTCGTGCCGCACGTCGCCCGGCCCAAAGGCGCGGGTGAAGGCGGCCAGCTCCATCATGATCCCGTTCGGATCGGTGAAGTAGACCGAACGCACGAAGACGCCCGAATGCAGCTTGCGGGCGACACCCATCTCGCTGTCGTCGTGGTTCACGACCATCGGAAACACCGGAACGCCGGCCGCCTGCAGACGCTCAAGGCAGGCGTCCAGATCGGCCTCATCGACGCTGAAGGCCACATGGTTCATCGAGCCGACCGCCGTCTTGGCTTCGGCTGGAAACGCCTTGACGGACGCCACGCCGGGCGCTGCTGGCGGGACATCGGGCCACCAGAAGAAGGCCAGGCAGGATCCGCCGCCGCAGTCGAAGAAAAAGTGCTGGCCGCCGTCCGGCAGGGCCACGGTCTTGACCAGCGGCATCTGCAGGATCTCGGTATAGAACCTCACCGTCTCGGCCATGTCGCGGCACACAAGAGCAAGGTGATTGACGCCGGTGATCTTCATCTCGGCTTCCTCCCGGAAACCGAAGTTACGCGAAAGCCGGCGGCCGTACAGCATGACGCTGGGGCGCCTATTCCCGCTCGCTCTTGGTGTCGCCAAGAAGGATCTGGCCGCCCCAACTGACCACGCCGGTGACGACCGCCGCCAGGATCCCCGCCCAGAGGCCCTGGACCCTGAGCCCCTCCAGCATCCAGGCCACCAGCCCGATCATGCCGGCGTTCACCACCAGCAGGAAAAGTCCCAGCGTCGCCAGGGTCAGGGGGAAGGTGAGCACAGTAACGATCGGACGCACCACCGCGTTGACGATCCCCAGCAGCAAGCCCGCAATGACCAGTGTCTTCCAGCCGTCCGCCGAAACGCCGGGCACGATCTGGGTCGCCAGCCAGAGACCGAAGGCGGCGATCAGGATGCGAAAGATGAGACGTAGCATACGGCGGAGACTCCTCGGTTCGAGCCGCAGATTGGCCCATGCGCGGCCAGGATCAAGTCGCGCGCGAATACCCAACTCCGGAACTCGGACATTACAAATACGTTACCGCTCTTCAAACCGCCGCTCAGCGAACTATCTAGTCCTCCGTGTGGGGGATGATCGCGCGCGATTGGCGAGCGGATCCGCACGCAAGGGGATATGAGTACGATGGCCGTGAATTCTCTATCGGTGATGTCGCCGGACGGCGGCTTGTCGCGTTACCTCACCGAGATCCGCAAGTTCCCGATGCTCAGCAAGGACGAGGAGTTCATGCTGGCTCAGCGCTGGAAAGAGCATCAGGACCCGCAAGCGGCCCACAAGATGGTCACCAGCCACCTGCGCCTCGTGGCCAAGATCGCCATGGGCTATCGCGGCTACGGCCTGCCGATCGGCGAGGTGATCTCCGAAGGCAATGTCGGCCTGATGCAGGCCGTCAAGAAGTTCGAGCCTGAAAAGGGCTTCCGCCTGGCGACCTACGCCATGTGGTGGATCCGCGCCTCGATCCAGGAATACATCCTGCGCTCTTGGTCGCTGGTGAAGATGGGCACGACCGCCGCGCAGAAGAAGCTGTTCTTCAACCTGCGCAAGGCCAAGAGCCAGATCGCCGCCTTCCAGGAAGGCGACCTGCACCCTGACCAGGTCAGCGCCATCGCCACGAAGCTGGGCGTGCTGGACAGCGAAGTCATCTCGATGAACCGTCGCCTGTCGGGCCCCGACGCCTCGCTGAACGCGCCGCTGCGCGCCGACGGCGAGAGCGAGTGGCAGGACTGGCTGGCCGACGAGGAGCAGGTCTCCCAGGAGACCCGCGTCGCCGAGGACGAGGAAAAGTCGTTGCGGATGTCGCTTCTGGAAGAGGCGATGGTCGAACTGACGGACCGCGAGCGTCACATCCTGACCGAACGTCGCCTGAAGGACGAGCCGACCACCCTGGAAGAACTCGCCGCCCAGTACGGCGTCAGCCGCGAGCGCGTGCGCCAGATCGAGGTCCGCGCGTTCGAGAAGCTGCAAAAGACCATGCGCGAGGCGGCGATCGCCAAGAACATGGTCGAGGCCTAAACATCGCCGTCCTCCCTCGCTTAGCGGGGGAGGCGGATCGCCGCGCGAGCAGCGAGACAGAGGGGGCGCTTTCCGGCGCTCCTCTTTTCTTTGGACGTTTTGCGCCCCTCCACCGCTTCCCGGGTTCCCCTCCCCCGTTTCACCGTTGAGCACGAAGGCTATAAGGCCCCGCATGACTGCGCGCCCGCCTCAGCTGATCCTGCTCCCCGGACTCCTCAACGACGCCGAGCTGTGGCGCGACCAGATCAGCGGCCTCTCAGACGTCGCGCGGATATGGGTTCCTGACCTGACGCCCTACGCCACGATCCGCGAGATGACCGAGCATGTGCTGGCGAGTGCGGAGCCGACCTTCGCCTTGGCCGGCTTCTCTATGGGCGGCTACGTCGCCCAGGACATCGCCCGGATCGCGCCGGACCGCATCGAGCGCCTGGCGCTTCTGGACACCTCGATCCATGTCGACACACCGCAGCGCGCCGCCCAGCGTCAGGCGCTGAACAAGGCCGCGGCCAAGGGCGGAACGTTCCTCGGCATCGGTCAGACGATCATCAAGAGCTATATCGACTCCTCGCGCCTCGACGATGTCGAACTCACCACCCGCATCGTCGACATGACCCAGCGCCTCGGTCGCGAGGTGTTCCTGCGCCAGAACAGCCTGGAGCGCGAAGATGGGGAAGCCGCGTTACGCGCTCTGCGCGTTCCAATGGTGGTGATTGTCGGCGAGAACGACCAGATCACGCCCGCTGAAGGCCATCGGGAAATGGCGACGGCGATCGGATGCTCTCACCTGGTGGTGATCCCGCAGACGGGACACATGACGCCGATGGAAGCCCCGGGTGCGGTCAATGGCGCGCTACGCCACTGGCTGCAACGTCCCGCCGGACATCGCTGACGGCGTCAGGCTGCGCGGACCTTGTCTTCCGGAGCCATGAAGCCCATCAGGGCGTCGATGCGCTTGACCAGTTCCTGACGCGCGACGGGACCGGCGACGTCGGACTGCATGCAACTCATCAAGGCGTCGGCGGCCTGGATCAGGCGGGGCTCCTTGACCACCTCGCCGACACGCCGCAGTTCCACCGCCTGGGCGACCAGGGCGCGTCGGGCTTGAGCCGGATCGGAGTCCAACGCCTGGGCGGCCGACTTGACGATACGCAAGGCCTGGGACAGGCGCGCCGCCGGCGTGCCCGCCCCATCAGCCTTGCGCTTGCGGGGGCCCTTGTAGTCGGCCGAGTTGAAACGGCGACGGTCGGGACCGACGTAGGCCACGGCCTCGACCCAATCGCGGGGCTTCAGGGTGACGGCTTCCAGACGACGCTCAAGGTCTTTCAAATTGAAAGGCTTGCGCATGAACTCGTGTACGCCTGCATCGCGCGCGCCCAAGATCACCTCGGCGGTCGCCTCGGAGGTGCACATGATCACGGGGGCTTCGCGGGAAGCCAGATCACTGCGACGCAGCTTGCGCGTGAAAGCCAATCCATCGACGCCCGAAGACGCGCCGTGTTCGACGAAGATCAGTTGGGGGTCGACCGCGCGGGCCATGGCGTAGCCCTTCTCGGCGGTCGGGGCCGAGAAAATCTGCACGCCGCCCAAGGGGCGCAGTTGTTCCGACAACAGGCGTGCGGTCGCGGGATTGGGGTCCACGACCATGACCCGCTGCACCTTGGCGGCGACACGCTGAATTGTGCGGACGTTACCGTCGAACACGAACACGACTCCCGAGACTGCCGTTCAGCCTTAGCGTCAGAGTGTAAAAATCCACTTATCGGCCAGCCTGGCCAATGGTGGGTGACCCATCGGTCGATCTAGTCTGAGAGAGGCACCGCCAGGCCGGCTTCGAAGTCCATCAGGATGTCGATGCCTTCTTCGATGTCGACCGTCAGCGGCTCACCCAGAGGGAAGCGGTAGCGCCAATAGCTGGAGATATGGGAAATCACCCCCACCCGCTCGCCCAACGACAGAAACATCTCGGGCGCCCGCAACAAAAAGTCGCGGAACGCGATCGGGCGGCCGTTCTCGATCAGGTCCTCAAATGCGTTGTCATAGACCTTTAGCGTGCGCATGACCGCGGCGCGCTCGACGAGAATTCCGCCCTGCAGGCGACGCCGGCTATCGTCGATAAATTTAGCGGCCTCGGCGTCCTTGTTTCCGGTCACCACAAGGCGGCTGATCTCCTGTCCCACCGAGGCGAGATCAGACCAGAGTTTGGTGAGCATCCACTTGTAGTAGAGGAAACCCTTCCAGCTGAAGACGCCCTCCTTGAAGCTCTCGCCCTCCATGACCAGGGTGGCGCGCAGCGGCTCCAGGCGCTCATCGACGTCGGACGAGAGGAGCGCTTCAACCAGCCGCGCGGCGTGAGCGCGCCCTACGCCCCCTGAGCCGCGATAAGCCAGCTCAATCAGACGGGCGATCTCCTGGGTCACGAAGCCCTGCATGTTCTCGTAGTCGGCCGCAGACAGTGAGAAATAGCAGTTGGCCACGAAGACGCCGTGGCGGCGTAGGTGCTCGCGCAACAGGAACGGGTCCAGCGAGGGCAACATGTCGATTAAGCGCAGGGTCGTCAGGTCCCGGCTCATGTCGCCCGAAGCGTTGCAGGCCTCGACCACCAGATCGACCCAGCCGCGCTGGCCGACAAAGAGCGACTGCCCGCCAAGACCAAGGTCCTTGCGGTCGAACGGAATGATGATCTTGGTCGCGGTCGGGCGCGCGTCGTCGAACAGATAGATGTCGTCGTGCCGCAGACGGTGCTTGAGCACGATCGCGGTATTCAGCAAGCGGTTGCGAAAGAGCGGCGCCTCGCCGTACTCGGGGCGATGCGCGCTATCGGCCTCCACGGCGAGAAGATTGAGGACGCGACTGGTCGAGGCCGTACGCTCCAAAGCGCGTAGACTTCGCATCATGCGATCGGCCTTGTTGAGCTTGGGCCGGCGAATACGCGCGAGAGCGGACAAAAAGATCCCCCAGAAAGACAAGCTTTCATAGAACGGCGTTGGCTAACAAACGCTAACCAGAGCGACGCCAACTTGGCCGTTGCAACCGGAAGCTCGCCTAATGCAAAGCCGGCTGCCGTCGGTCCGTCGTCATGGGCGAAGCGCTCCTGCGCTGGGCGGCCACCGTCGCCAGCAGTCCCGCCGGCTGGATCGGCTTTGGATGAGCGTCGTCAAACCCCTGCGCCATCAGACGCTCGGCGTCGCCGGCCATGGCGTCGGCGGTTAGAGCCACGACGGGGATATCGGTGCGCCCGGCCTCGCCGGCGCGGATGCGGCGTACTGCCTCAACCCCATCCATGCCCGGCATATGGACATCCATCAGAACGACCTCGAAGTCCTCGATCCGCAGGCGGGCGAGGGCCGAATGGCCATCCTCCGCGACCGCAACCACCGCGCCCACGGCCTCGAGGATCGCGCACGCGACCTTTTGATTGACCACGTTATCGTCGACAACCAGCACGCGCGCGCCTTCCAGGGAGGGCGTCTCAGCCCGGGCAGAAGCCGTCGTCGGCGCCGGGGTCGCCGCGAGCGGCAGTCGAACGGTGAAGGTCGACCCAACGCCTGCCTCGCTGGAAACCAGCACCTCGCCGTCCATCAGAGCCGCCAGTTGACGGCAGATCGACAGACCCAGACCGGTGCCGCCATAGCGCCGGGCGATCGAAGGGTCGACCTGACCGAATGGCGTGAACAGGCGGGTGATCTGGTCCGCGGCGATGCCCACACCGGTATCGCTCACCACGAGCACGACGCCTCCGGCGTCTGCGGCCTCCAGGCGCATGACCACGCGCCCGGTCTCGGTGAACTTGAGGGCGTTCGAAACCAGATTCATCAGGATCTGACGCACGCGCGCGGCGTCCCCCAAAACCCAAACAGGAGCGCCTGGATCAATCTCCAGGATCAGGTCCAGCCCCTTGAGCCGAGCGCTCTCGCTCCAGATCGCCCGGGTCTGCAGCGTCAGCTTGCGGACGTCGAAGGGCGCCGTCTCCAAGGTCAGCTTGCCGGCCTCGATCTTGGAGAGATCCAGGATGTCGTTGAGGATCGTCATCAAGCCGTGGCCCGACTCTTCGATCATTTCCAGATACTCGGCCTGCCGCTTGTCCAGCCTCGTGCCCCGTAGCGCGTGGACCAGACCCAGCACGCCGTTCATCGGCGTGCGCAGCTCGTGGCTCATCATCGCCAGGAAGGCGGATTTGGCGCGGCTGGCCTCAAGGGCCTTGGCCTCGGCCTCCTCGCGCGCCTTAGCTGAGGCCCGCATGGTGCGCACGGCGTCGGCGACATAGCCGACCAGGCCCAGCAGGATCATGAAGGCCGCGAGCCGGTCCACAAGAACGAAGTGCTTGGCCAACAGCGGCAGCGCCGCCAGCATCAGGAACGGCCAGACAGTCAGCGCCAGCATCGCCGCCAAGCTGTTCATGGCGTAGCGGACACCCTCCACGACCATGCCGAACAAAATCAGCATCGCCGCGTATCGCATCGCCATCGGACCGTTGATGACGCAATAGGCGGCCATGAACGACCAGACCATCGCGAAGGCCGAGGGCGGCGCGATCCGCATGAACCGGACGATGCCCTGCCCCCAGTCAGGCCGATACGCTCGCTCAAGGTAGAGCAGCGAAAATTCGCAAACGGCGTTAGCAATCACCCACACGATCAGCGCCGAACGGCCAATATAAAAGCCGAGCAGAGCGGCGACCATGGCGGTTGCTGTCAACCGCGCTACACGGCTACGTCGAGTGACCCCAAGCATTGAGCCCGCTTGACCGTCATCGAGAATATCCCGGAGAGCCAAGCGCTCACTCCCGCGAACCAAAAGTCGCGAGAGTTAACGCCCACAATGTTCAATAAGCATTTAAGCGCGACCGGGATGGCCCGGCCTAAACCAGTTTATCCCTGAAACGGGTCACGCATCAGGATCGTGTCGTCGCGCTCGGGACTCGTCGACAGCAAGGCCACAGGCGCGCCGATCAGTTCCTCGACGCGACGCACATATTTGATGGCGTTGGCGTTCAGGTCCTTGAAAGAGCGGGCGCCGGCGGTGCTTTCCGTCCAGCCCTCGATCTCCTCATAGACCGGCGTGGCGGCGGCTTGATCGCGAAGGCCGGCCGGCAGGTAATCCAGCACCTTGTCGCCGATCTTGTAGCCGACGCAGATCTTCAGGGTCTTCAGGCCGTCCAGCACGTCGAGCTTGGTCAGAGCCACGCCGTGGATGCCGTTGATGGCCACCGATTGCCGCACCAACACCGAGTCGAACCAGCCGCAACGACGCGCACGGCCGGTGTTGACCCCGACCTCGCGACCGACGGTCGACAGGTGCTTGCCAACGTCGTCGAATAGCTCGGCCGGGAACGGCCCCTCACCCACGCGGGTGGTGTAGGCCTTGACGATGCCCAGCACATAGCCGGTCGCCGACGGGCCCATGCCCGAACCGGCGGAAGCCTGGCCCGCCGCCGTGTTGGACGAGGTGACGAACGGATAGGTGCCGTGGTCGACGTCCAGGAGCGAGCCTTGCGCGCCTTCGAACAGGATTCGGCGGCCGGCCTTGTAGGCCTGGTCCAGCACGCGCCAGGCCGGCTGGGCGTAGGCCAGGATGCGCGGTGCCAGTTCCATCAGCGCGTCGAACAGTTCCTGGGCCGACGCCTCGGGCAGGCCGAGACCGCGACGCAGGGCGCCGTGGTGGGCCAGCAGGCGGTCGATCTTCGGCTTGAGGGCTTCGGGGTCCGCCAGATCGGCGACACGGATGGCGCGGCGGCCAACCTTGTCCTCGTAGGCCGGACCGATGCCGCGGCCAGTGGTGCCGATCTTCTGGGTCGAGGCGGCCTCGCGGGCCTGGTCGAGATCGCGGTGCAGCGGCAGGATCAGGCAGGCGTTGTCGGCCAGGATCAGCAGGTCCGGCGTGATCGCCACGCCCTGGTCGGCGATCTTGTCGATCTCGCTCAGCAGGTGCCAGGGATCGACGACCACGCCGTTGCCGATCACCGAGGTCTTGCCCTGAACCACGCCCGAGGGCAGCAGGGCCAGCTTGTAGACCTTACCGTCGACCACCAGCGTGTGGCCGGCGTTGTGGCCGCCCTGGAAGCGCACCACGACGTCAGCGCGGTTGCTGAGCCAGTCGACGATCTTGCCCTTGCCCTCGTCGCCCCATTGGGCGCCGACAACGGTCACGTTAGCCATGATTGAGATACGCCTTGTCGCCTGCCGGGTGACGCCGCGAGGTCCTTCGACAGGACTCGACCCCGAGCGTTCGATCAGTTGTGGGCGGCGCCGGGAGGCTCGTCAAACGGCCTCTCGCGAAGTCAGAAGGCGTAAACCAGCCGGACCCCGGCGTCGTCAAGCCCCTGGTTCTTGCCCTGGTGGAAGATCTGGCCGTTCGACAGGTGGGTGTACGACAGTTCGACCGACACCTTGTCATTGACCTGATAGCCCAGCGCCAGCTCGGGCTCGAACAACACCTTCGAGCCGAAGTCGATGCGGTTGTAGTAAAGCCAGGTGCGGCGCGCACGCTCCTCCGGCGTCAGGTTCGGCGCGTTGGCGGGCGGCAGGCCGGCCTTGCCGTCCGTGTAGGCCAGGCCCATGCCGGGGCGCAGATAGAAGCCGCCTGGCTGGCCCAGTTCGACCTTCCAGTTGAAGCCCACCGCCGCGAAGTTGGAGGTGTTGTTGGTGTTGATCGACACCATGGCGTGCACCTGGGGCTTACCCAGCCAGTCCAGGCTCTCGATCCGGTTGGTGCGATAGCCCAGATGGATGTCGGCCCCGCCCTCGCGGCCGGCGGCGCCCAGACCGACGGCTTTGCCGATGAAGGTCACGTCATGCTTGTAGACGCCGACGAACGCTTCCCCGGCGAAGGCGGGCGCGGCGCATCCAAGCGCGGCGCCCGCAAGCGTCAAGCAAGCCACGGCGGCGGAGGCGGCGGTCTTCATCGAGTCGTCCTGAACATTATGGCCCGTCTTTATATGGCGCTAACGGCAGAGGTCGGGAAGGGTTTCGATACTCCGCTCCACACGCTAGCGTCGCGTCATGACCATCTCCCTCGCCGATATCCAAGCCGCCGCCGGACGCCTGAAGGGCCTTGCCGTCGAGACGCCGCTGATCGAGAGCCCTGCTCTGAACGAACGTCTGGGCGGGCGGATCTTCCTGAAGCCCGAAACGCTGCAGCGTGCAGGCGCCTTCAAGTTCCGCGGGGCCTACAACCGCCTTAGCCAACTGACCGACGCGGAGAGGTCGCGTGGCGTCGTGGCCTTCTCGTCCGGCAATCATGCCCAGGGCGTGGCGCTGGCCGCCAAGCTGATCGGCTGCCCAGCCCTGATCGTGATGCCCTCCGACTCGCCGTCGGTGAAGGTCGAGGGCACGCGAGGCTTCGGCGCTGAAATTCGCTTCTATGACCGCTTCACCGAGGACCGTATCACCATCGCCGATCAGATCGCAGCTGAGCGCGGCTGCGTGGTCGTGCCCTCGTATGATGATCCGCACATTATCGCCGGCCAAGGGACGGTGGGCCTGGAGATCGTCGCCCAGGCCGCCGCACGGGGCGCGAGCCTGGACAGCCTGATCTGCTGCGTCGGCGGCGGCGGGCTGATCGCGGGAACCTCGACGGCGGTGAAGGCCCTCTCGCCCGCTACTGAAGTCTGGGGCGTCGAGCCCGCCGGCTTCGACGAGACGCGCCGCTCGCTCGAAAGCGGCCAGCGGGAAACGATCGACAAGGACGCCCGCTCGATCTGCGACGCCCTGCTGACGCCGATTCCGGGCGACCTCACCTGGCCGATCAACCAGAAGACCCTGTCCGGCGTGGTCGCGGTGACGGACGCCGAAGTGGCCGAGGCGATGCGCTACGCCTTCTCGACCCTGAAACTGGTGGTCGAGCCCGGCGGCTGCGTGGCCCTGACGGCGGCGCTCACCGGCAAGGTCGATGTGGCGGGCAAGACGGTCGCGATCGTCCTGTCGGGCGGCAATGTCGATCCGGGGTTGTTCGCGCAGGTCTTGAGCGGTCAAATCTAGCTCATAAAGCCGTGTCATCCCGGCCGCAGCATAGCGGAGAGCCGGGACCCAGGGGCCGCCACACTGCCTCTGGCCCCTGGGTCCCGGGTCGGCTTCGCCGCCCGGGATGACGATAGAAACATTGGGGAGAGACATGAACCTGCCGCCCGCGACCGCCCTCCCTCAGACTCCGCTCTTGGTCATCGACCGCACGGCGCTGATGCGAAACCTCGCCCGGATGCAAGCGCTGTGCGATGCGGCCGGCGTGCGCCTGCGCGCGCATGGCAAGACGCACAAATGCTCGGCTCTGGGCCGCCTGATCATCGAGGGCGGCGCGGTTGGCCTGTGCTGCCAGACCGTCGGCGAGGCCGAGGCCTATGTCGCGGGCGGCGTACGGGACGTGCTGGTCACCGCCCCATCCCCGCCCTGGGGCGCGGCGCGGCTGGCGGCCCTGGCCAAGACCGGAGCGACGGTTGGCGCGGTCGCCGACGACGAGGGTCAAATCGATCGCCTGTCGGACGCGGCGGTGGCGGCGGGCGCGACGCTGGACGTGGTGATCGACCTGGACCTCGGCACCCACCGCGCCGGCGCCTATCCGAAAGACGCCCTGCGGCTGGCGCGCGCCGCCGACGCCGCGCCGGGGCTGCGGTTCGCGGGAATCCAGGCCTATCTCGGCCACCTGCAGCACATGGAAGATCTTGGCCTGCGCAGATCGGCCGACGAGGCCGCGTTCGCCACGCTCAAGGCCCTGGTCGCGGAGCTGACCGAGGCGGGGCTTCCGCCGCCGGTCGTGACGGGCGGTGGGACGGGAACCCACGCCTACGATCTGGCTTCCGGCGTCTACACCGAGCTGCAGGCGGGCTCCTATGCGGTGATGGACGTCGAGTACGACGCCTGCGGCGCGCCGGACGGACAGGCCTGGGGCTTCGAGCCGGCGATATTCATCGCCAGCTCGGTGGTCTCGGCCAATCACAAGAGCCACGTCACCTGCGACGCCGGCTTCAAGGCCGTGTCGATGGACGGGCCGCCCGCCCGCGTCGTGGCCGGCGCCGCTACGGGCTCGCTATGGCGGGCCATGGGCGACGAGCATGGCATGATCGCCCATCCGGCCCTGATCGACGTGCTGAAGGCCGGCGGTCGCGACCCGCTGGGCTTCGACAAGGCCGTCGCCAGCGCCGACGCCGATCCGGCCCGCGCCTGGCCCTCCGACGCGCCCCAAGTCGGCGACATCGTCTGGCTGCAACCGGGTCACTGCGACCCCACCATCAACCTCTATGACGCCCTGCACGTCTGGGATGGGACGACGCTGGAACGCTGGCCGGTGGACGGACGGCGGGTCAGCGCCCTCTAAACCGGCTTCCCCGGCGAACGCCGGGGTCCAGATCGAGCCCGCAAGCGCCTCCGAAAAGTGCGCTGTCTATTGGCGCGAACACCCAAGAGGCGCCGGATGGATCTGGGCCCCGGCATTCGCCGGGGAGATCGGAATTAGGAGTAGCGGTAAACCGCTTCCCCTTGGGGCAAGAGCGCTCTAGGGTCCGCGCCCAACGACAAGATTTGCTCCAAGAGGGCTTACCGATGAAACGCCTGCTGCTCGCCACCGCCCTGTTCGCCGCGCCCATGCTGGCGCACGCGTCGGACGCGCCCAAGATCGACCCCGCCAAGCTGGCCGCCCACATCAAGACGCTGTCTTCGGACGCCTTCGAGGGCCGAGGCCCCGCTACAGCCGGCGAGACGAAGACCGTCGCCTACATCACCGAACAGATGAAGGCCGTGGGCCTAGAGCCGGGCGGCGATCTGAAGGACGGCAAGCGCCTGTGGACCCAGGACGTGCCGCTCAGCAAGTTCGACATCGACGGACCGGTGATGGCCCACGTGATGGTCGGCGCCGACCACATCATGCTGAACCAGGGCGAACAGGTCGCCATCCGCGCGGCGATGACCAACGTGAACGCCGTCTCTATCAAGGACGCCCCGATCGTCTTCGCCGGCTACGGCGTCAAGGCGCCCGAGCGCAATTGGGACGACTTCAAGGGCATGGACCTGAAGGGCAAGGTCGTCGTCGTCCTGATCAACGATCCCGATTTCGAGACCGGTTCCGGCGACTTCGGCGGCAAGGCGATGACCTATTACGGCCGCTGGACCTACAAGTTTGAGGAAGCCGCACGCCAGGGCGCGGCCGGCCTGCTGATCGTCCACGAGACCGCGCCAGCCTCGTACGGCTGGGCCACGGTGAAGAACTCAAACACCAACAC
Organism: Caulobacter sp. FWC26; assembly: GCF_002742645.2. Taxonomy (NCBI): domain Bacteria; kingdom Pseudomonadati; phylum Pseudomonadota; class Alphaproteobacteria; order Caulobacterales; family Caulobacteraceae; genus Caulobacter; species Caulobacter sp. FWC26. The sequence continues at coordinate 944,246 of NZ_CP033875.1, read as the reverse complement.
GATGTTCGACATCGTCCGCAAGGAGCCGGCCAAGTCGCACCCGCCGATGGAGGGCTGGATTCAGCGCGACGTCGCCGTGGATCTGTTCAAGAAGGCCGGGCTCGACTTCGACGCCCTCAAGAAGGCCGCGCAGAGCCGCGACTTCAAGCCGGTGGAATTGAAGGGCGCGACCTTCTCGGCGGACTACAAGGTCAAGCACGAGGTGATCGTCTCCAAGAACGTGGTCGGCAAGGTCACCGGCGCCAAGCGTCCGGACGAGACCGTGATCTTCAGCGGCCACTGGGACCACCTGGGCGTCGGTCTGCCGGACGCCAAGGGCGACAAGATCTATAACGGCGCCGTCGACAACGCGACCGGCATCGCCGCCATGCTGGAGATGGGCCGTCTGGCCGCCAGCGGCCCCAAGCCGGACCGTTCGATGGTGTTCCTGGCCGTAACCGCCGAGGAAAAGGGCCTCCTGGGCTCGGAGTACTATGCGGCCAATCCGCTGTATCCGTTGGCCAAGACGGCGGGCGTCATCAACACCGACGCCCTGGATCCGACCGGCCCGGCCAAGGACTTCACGATCTCGGGCAACGCCAAGCTCGACCTGCTCGACGACCTGATCGCCAAGGGCAAGGCCGTCGGCCGCGTGTATACGCCCGACCCGGCCACAGAGGCCGGCTATTTCTACCGTTCTGACCACTTCCCCTTCGCCAAGCGCGGCGTGCCGGCGATCTCGTTTGGTTCCGGCGAAGATCTGGTCGAGGGGGGTGTCGCCGCCGGCAAGGCCGCCGCTGACGCCTATCGCATCAACGCCTACCACCAGCCCGCCGACGAGTGGAACGACAACTGGCGTCTGGACGGCATGAGCGCCGACATCGCTCTGGTCTACAGCGTTGGCCGCGATCTGGCCGGCTCGACCCGCTGGCCCGATTGGGGCGCGGGCTCGGAGTTCAAGGCCGCGCGCGACGCCAGCAAGGCCGAGCGGAAGTAGGGTTCGTCCGAAACGCTCCTTCCCGTGTCATCCCGGCCGGAGCGTAGCGTAGAGCCGGGACCCAGGGGTGACAAAGCGCCGTGCGCGCCGCCCCTGGGTCCCGGATAGCCTCTCCGAGGCTTCCGGGATGACACCTTGAGTTTGCGACCTCCCCCATGACCGCCTCCGTTTTCGACCTCTTCAAACTCGGCGTCGGCCCGTCGAGCAGCCACACCATGGGCCCGATGACGGCGGCAGTGCTGTTCATCGGTCGGCTGCGCGACGCCGGTAAGCTGACCTCCGTCGCGCGGGTCGAAACGCGGCTCTACGCGTCCCTCGCCCTCACCGGCAAAGGCCACGCCACCGATCGCGCCGTGATCCTGGGCTTGATGGGCTTCGTGCCGGCGGAGCTCGATCCCGACGCCGGCGAAGCCACCCTGCTGGAAAGCCAGGCCAGCCAGTCGCTGAAGCTGGGCGGTGAGGTCGATATCGCCTTCGACGCGGCGACAGACATCGTCTGGCTGGGCCATGAGCGCCTGCCCCAGCATCCGAACGGCCTGACGTTCAGCGCCTTCGATAAGGCTGGCGCCCTCTTGGCTGAACGGACCTACTTCTCGATTGGCGGTGGCTTCGTTCGCGACGAAAGCGAGATGGGCCGCAACACCCCGCCCGAGGCTGGCCCTGAGATTCCTTTCCCGTTCGAAAGCGCGGCCGACCTGCTGGACCGCGCCGAGCAGGCGGGCCTTTCCATCGCCGAGGTGATGGCCGCCAACGAGCGCGCGCGGATGAGCGAGGGCGAGATGAACGCCGGTCTTGACCGTATCTTCGGCGCCATGGAGGCCTGCATCGATCGCGGCATGCGCCAGGAGGGCGTGCTGCCCGGCGGCCTCACCGTCAAGCGCCGCGCCCGCCAGATCCACCAGACCATCCTGGGCCGGATGGAGCGCCAGATGAGCGATCCGCTGGCGGCGATGGACTTCGTCAACCTGTGGGCCATGGCGGTCAACGAGGAGAACGCCGCCGGCGGCCGTGTGGTCACCGCCCCGACCAATGGCGCGGCGGGCCTGGTTCCGGCCGTGCTGCGGTTCTTCGTCCGCTTCCACAAGGGAACGCCCGAACAGGTTCGCACCTTCCTGCTGACCGCCGCCGCCATCGGCGCGCTCTACAAGATGAACGCCTCGATCAGCGGCGCCGAGGTCGGCTGCCAAGGCGAGGTGGGCGTCGCCTGCTCGATGGCGGCGGCGGGGCTAGCCGCCGCGCTCGGCGGGACCAACGCCCAGATCGAGAACGCCGCCGAGATCGGCATGGAGCATAATCTCGGCCTGACCTGCGACCCGATCGGCGGCCTGGTGCAGATCCCCTGCATCGAGCGCAACGCCATGGGCGCCATCAAGGCCATCGACGCCGCCCGCCTGGCCCTGCTGGGCGACGGCCAGCACTCGGTGTCGCTCGACAAGGTCATCGCCACGATGAAGCGCACCGGCGAGGACATGAACGAGATCTACAAGGAGACCTCGATGGGCGGCCTGGCGGTGGGCCTGTCGGTCAACCGGGTGGAGTGTTGATCACTCGCCCCCTCCGGGCCTGACGGCCCTCCTCCCCCAGAGGGGGAAGAAGGGCGCCTTCCGCCCCCTCTGGGGCCGGACGACCTCGCGAAGCGAGGTCAGGTGGGGCGTCTCGAGGCTTGCCGTCCCCGCTCCTTTTTCTACGGTGCGCCACCGGAACATCAAGGGAACATTTGCACATGGGCAAGATCCGAACCGGCATCGGCGGCTGGACGTTCGAGCCCTGGCGCGGGACCTTCTACCCCGATGACCTCAAGCAGAAAGACGAGCTGAAATACGCGTCCTCCAAGCTGACCAGCATCGAGATCAACGGCACCTACTATTCGACCTTCAAGCCCAACAGCTGGATGAAGTGGCGCGACGAGACGCCGGACGACTTCGTGTTCTCGGTCAAGGCCAGCCGCTTTTGCACCAACCGCCGGGTGCTGTCGGAGAACAACGACTCGCTGGAGAAATTCCTGTCGCAGGGGCTGGAGGAGCTTGGTCCGAAGCTTGGTCCCATCAACTGGCAGTTCATGGCCACCAAGAAGTTCGATCCGGCGGATTTCGAGGGTTTTCTGAAGTTACTGCCAAACGAGCAGAAGGGCGTTCGCCTGCGCCATGCGGTGGAGGTTCGCAGCCCGACCTTCGCCTGCCAGCAGTTCTACGACCTCTGCGCCAAATATGGCGTGGCCATCGTCTACGCCGTCGATGACGAGGCGCCTGAGTGGCCGTGCATCGACCAGCCCACCGCCGACTTCACCTACGCCCGCCTGATGTGCAGCCGCGAGGACGAGCCCACCGGCATGACCTCCGAGGAGCTTGACGGCGTGGTCGCCCAGACCCGCAAGTGGGCCGAGCGCGGCGACGTGTTCGCCTACTTCATCGCGGGGGCGAAGGCGAGGAATCCGGCGGCGGCGATGGCGTTGATCGAGAAGCTGGGGGCGGCGTAAGCGCCCCCTCCTGAACCTAATCCGTGTCATCCCGGCCTAAGCGTAGCGTAGAGCCGGGACCCAGGGGCGGCGCGCACAGCGTTCCTTCACCCCTGGGTCCCGGATAGCCTCTACGAGGCTTCCGGGATGACACCGCTTTTTGTTCAAACCTTCTTCGGAAACCACGGCACGAACCCGCTAGTCCGCGCCACATACTCCGCATAGCCCGGCTTGGACTTTTTCATCTTGCCCTCGGTGGTCGGCACGCCGCTCCACTTGGTGAGCAGGAAGGTGATCAGCACCGGACCCGGCAAGGCCCAGGCGCCGAGACCCGTCTCGGCGGCGATGAGATAGAGGCCCCACCAGACGCAGGCGTCGCCGAAATAGTTCGGGTGGCGGGTATAGCGCCACAGGCCCTTGTCCATGACCTTGCCGGCGTTATCGGGATTGGCCTTGAAGGCCGTGAGCTGAGCATCGCCGATGGTCTCGAACAGAATGCCGATGATGGCCAGCGCCGCGCCGGCATAGGCGAGGACGCCCAGCGGGCCCGGTCCCTGTCCGAGTTGCACCGGCAGGGCGACCAGATAGCTCAGCACCGCCTGAAGACCGAACACGATGATCAGCGAGGTGGTGGCGAAGTTCCAGCGCTTGGTCTTCTCATAGTGGGCGAAGATCGCGACATAGCGACGATCGGCGCCGTGCTTGCGCCAGCGCCACAGCAGATAGATCCCCAGCCGCGCGGCCCACAGGGTGCAGAGCCCGGTCAGCAGCAGGCCGTGCGGCGTGTGCGGTCCCTGTAGCAGGGAGCTCCAGGCCAGCAAGGCCATGCTGGGGCCCCACCAGGCGTCGATGAAGCTGACGTCCTTCGTCCGTAGACTGACAGCCCAGAGGGCGAGGAACGCGACCGCCGAGACGGCGGCGTTGACGGCGAGGATGCTGAGGATGGCCATGAAAGACTCTGGACGGAAGTATGCGGTTGATACGGGGCGATGCGGGAAATGGATCCTTCTCAGCCAGGGGGAGGATTTTCGTCCTTAAGTCCCGACCACGAAGCTCACCGTCGTCGTGGTGGAGCCACCGATATTCAGGGTTTGCACGGTTCTCGCGCCCTCGACCTGGTAGTCGCCGGCTTGCCCGGTGGTCTGCTTCCAGGCATCCAGAACCATACGCACCCCAGTGGCGCCAACCGGATGGCCCGTCCCGATCAGGCCGCCCGAGGGGTTGATCGGTAGCCTGCCGCCGATGGCGATGTCGCCGTTCTCGACGGCTTTCCAGCTCTCGCCCGGGGCGGTCAGGCCCAGGTGGTCGATAGCCATGTATTCGGTGGCGGTGAAACAATCGTGGGTCTCTACCGCGTCAAGGCCCGAGACATCCGGCGCAATCCCCGCCCGGGCGCGGGCGTCCAGGATGGCTCGGCGCACCTGCGGGAACACGTAGTCCTGATCGCGGCTGGCTTCGATCTTCCGTGCGTAGCTGAGCGGCGCGGAGCGATGGCCCCAGCCCTTGATGCGCGGAATGCTGTCGAGCGTGATCCCGCGCTTGTCGGCATAGGCGCGAGCGCGCTTTTCCGAAGCGAGGAAGACAACGGCCGAGCCGTCGGTGACCTGGCCGCAGTCCTGCTTGCGGGTGCGGCCCTCGACCACCGGGTTGGCGACCTCGTCGGCTGTGAAGGCGTCGGGCCCAAAGTTCCAGCTTCGGGTCTGGGCGTTGGGATTGCGCTTGCCGTTGGCGAAGTTCACCTCGGCGATGCCCATCAGGTGCTCGTACTTCAGCCCATAACGGCGATCGTACTCGTCGGCGAGGTCGGAGAAGGCGCGCGGCCATAGAAAGCGGGCGTCCTGGAACTCGTGCCCGACCCAGGCCGCGCTGCCCAGGTTCTCGGCCGCCTTCTGGCCCGGGACATTGCGCATCTGCTCGACGCCCACCACGCAGGCGAGGTCATAGCGCCCGGCTTCGATCTCGGCGGCCGCAGCCAGGATGGCGATACTGCCCGAGGCGCAGGCCGCCTCATGGCGTGCGGTCGGCAGGCCATCGAACGCGGGATGCACCAAGCCGAACATGCCGCCCAGGTGCCCTTGGCCGGCGAACAGTTCGGCGGCGAAGTTGCCGACGTGACCGGTCTCGACGTCCTCGGGATCCAGATCCACGGCGGCCAGGCCTTCGCCCACAGCCTCGGCGAAGGCGTCAGCCAGCTCGCGGCCCTCGCGGCTCCAGTTGGCGGCGAAATCGCTCTGCCAGCCGCCCAGTATATAGACCATGGCCTCACCCCCGCTTGTTCTAGTTAGTCCGATTATACAAGCGACGTGTCGGGAGTCCACGCCATCGTCGAACATTGACTCGCCAGACCGAAACGCTCCACCAAGCCCGCCATGGTCCCGCCGACGGCTTCAGACCCCGCCCGTACGGCGCTGGTGCGCCGCAGTTCAGCCGCGCGCGCGCTGAACCTGATTGGCGACCGCTGGACCTTGCTGGTGCTCTATGCGGCCTTCATGGGCGTGAGCCGCTTCGACGGCTTTGTCGAAATGACCGGCGTTGCGCGTTCGCTGCTGACCGATCGCCTCAAGCGCCTGGAAGCGGGCGGCGTACTGGAGCGACGGCTCTATCAGGATCGCCCGCCACGGTCGGAGTATCGCCTAACGCCGATGGGCCGCGATCTCTACGACTCGGCCTTGATGCTGCTGGGCTGGGAGATGCGCTGGCGCTTCGATCCGGCCTGCCCGTCGCACCAGATCATCCACACCACCTGCGGAGAGCCGCTGAAGCCGGTTCTGTGCTGCGCCGCTTGCGGTGAGATCGTCAAGGTCCGCGACATCACCCTGTCGCCCGGCCCGGGCGCTGGCCTGGAGCCCGCCCCCCGCGCCCGACACTCGCGCCGCGCCAGCCATGACGACGTCGGCGGCGAGGGCCTGCATCCCATGCTGGAGCGCGGAATCGAGGTGCTGGGTGACCGCTGGACCGCGCACGTCGTCGCGGGCGCCTTCTACGGCCTGCGTCGCTTCAGCGATTTCCAGGCTGAACTGAAGGTCGCCAGCAACATCCTGACCGATCGCCTGGAGCGCCTCGTCGCCCGCCGCATGCTGGAACGCGTGCGCTATCAGGAAAAGCCCGAGCGCTGGGAGTACCGTCTCACCCAGGAGGGACGTGACCTTTTCCCACTGATCGCTGCGCTGATGGCCTGGGGCGATCGCTGGCTGTCAGGAAACGAGGGCCCACCAGAAATTCTGACACACCGCTGTGGCGCACGGCTTGAGCCAGTCGTCCGATGCGGCTCTTGCGGCGGCGGGGTCGACACGGGGAACACGCGGCTGGGTTCCTCCCCTAGCGGGGAAGCGAATTACAGCCATAGCCCTTCGGCGGCCTGACCATCTCCCCAGAAGCCGGGCTTTGGCGGCGCGATCCTTCCCCGGTCCACACGCAAGCCACCGGGATGATCCGTCGCTAGCCACCAAGGGCCGTCGAGATCGGCGAAGTCGCTGGCCCCGCCGAGGTGCAGGGCCGGCGCGACGCCCAGAGACGAGGCGACCATGCAGCCGGTCATCACCTGAAAGCCCAGGGTGCGCGCAGCCTTCAGCATGGCCACGGCCTCCGTCAGACCTCCCGTCTTGTCGAGCTTCAGGTTCACGGCGCCATAGCGCCCGCGCAGGGCGGCGAGGTCGCCGCCAACATGGACGCTTTCGTCGGCGCAGATGGTGAACGGGGGATCCCAGCCCTCCAGCGCTTGGTCCTCGCCCGCCGGCAGAGGTTGCTCGACGAGGGCGATGGGCAGATCGGCAAGCAGAGGCCTCAGGTCGTTCAGGATCTCAAAAGTCCAGCCCTCGTTGGGATCGACGATGAACCGTGCTTTCGGCGCGGCGACGGCCACGGCGCGCAGACGGGCGGCGGGGTCCTCGGCCGAGAGCTTGATCTTGATGAGCGGCGCATCCGCGACCGCGCGCGCAGCCGCGCCCATGGCCTCAGGGGTGTCGAGACTGATGGTGACGGCGGTGACCAGATCGTCCGGGGTGTTAAGCCCCGTCGCCTCGGCGACGCTGACCCCCGTGCGTCGCGCGCGCAGGTCCCATAGCGCGAGGTCGAGCGCGTTGCGGGCCGCGCCCGGCGGCAGAGCGGCGCAGGCGGCTTCGACGTCGTCGGCCGCGAGGGCCGGCGACAACTGCGCCAGCACGCTCTCCACCGTCTCGCCGTAGCGCGCATAGGGCACGCTCTCGCCGCGCCCGACATGCCCGTTGGCCCGCGCGACCACCTCGACCACCTCGGCGGCGGTCTTGACCCCACGCGAGATGCGGAACGGGGCCTTCAGCGGATGCGAGACCGGGCGAGCGGAAGCGGCGATCAACATGACCGCAGGCATGGCGCCGTTTGCGGACCTCTACCAGCCCCAGTGACGCGGGATTGGCGAGTCGGCCCGGCGTTCGGCCATCACCTTCAGGGCCAGCGGACGGTCGACAACGAACAGGGCCAGCCAGACCAGCAGCACGCCGGCATAGTGGACGGCGCCCCACAAGCCACCCGGACGCCCCGGGCGGACGAAACGAGCAGACCGGCGCGGCGTGGCGAACGGCTGGGTCATGGCGAAGTCGGTCATGTCGTCGTCCCTCATCTGATGGGAACGACCTTGACCGGCTTATGCGACAAAATCGGACGTATTGAACTTGCCGTCCACCGCGCGCATTTCAACGGCTCGGAATCACGAGGACACCATGGCCAAGACCGTCAGCATCAACATCCCCCACCAGTTGGGCGCGGCCGAAGCCCGGCGTCGCCTGGAAGAAGGGCTCTCGCAGCTGGCCGGTCAGATCCCTGGCGGCGATGCGGCCCGCTTCTCGCAAAGCTGGGCGGGCGATGTCTTGAACTTCTCGGCCGTGGCCATGGGTCAGACCATCACCGGCGTCGTGCAGGTGTTGGACGACCATGCCCGCCTCGACCTCTCGCTGCCGGGCCTGCTCGGCATGGCCGCCGGCAAGATCAAGGACGAGCTGAGCCGTCGTGGACAGCTGCTGCTGAAATAGCCTGCCTAAAGCCGCCGCGGATCGAAGTCGTGGCGGCCAAGGCTTTCGAAGCGGCCCTCCTCGGCCTTGTTGATGTACTGCGCGGCGACCAGCCAGCTCTTTACGGGACGCAAGGTCGCCAGACAGCCCACCAGGAAGGCGGGAAACACCGTGACCAGATGCACCCACATCGGCGGGCGATAGACGACCTCCACCCAGGCGAAGACGGCGGTGATCACGATCCCCACGCCGCTCATCACGAAAAATGCCGGACCATCGGCCGGATCGGCGAATCCGTAGTCCAGGCCGCAGCGATCGCAAGCGGGCGCCAACTTCAGGAACCCCTGGAACAGCTTGCCTTCGCCGCAACGGGGGCAGCAGCACTTCAAGCCGGCCCTTATCGGGGTCGGAGCGTTGGGATAGGTGGCGTCGGCCATCAAAAGCCCTTCCTACAATCGCGGGATTGATCCATACATTACGAACATAATGTATGGATATGCCGTCATGCCCGCAACTAAGGGATCGCCGAATCCGGCTGCGGCTTGGCTGCGACGGATCGAGACGCTTGAGGGACCCGTCTATCGTCGGATCGCCTTGGCGCTGGAGGCGGCGGTGGCCGAGGGCGAATTGCAGGTCGGCGACCAGATTCCCGCCCAGCGCGAAGTCGCGCTGCGGATAGGCGTGGACTTCACCACCGTCACCCGCGCCTATGGCCTCGCGCGCGAGCAGGGCCTTATCGAAGGGACGACCGGTCGAGGCACCTTCATCCGTCGACGGACGGAAGACGAGGAAAGCGGCCTCGTCGACCTGTCGATGAACCTGCCGCCCCCGCCTCAGGGGGTGAACCTTGCCGGCCTCCTGCGCGAGACCACCGGTGCGATCCTGGCCCGCTCCGATCCCGCGACCTTGATGGCCTATCATCCCGGCGCGGGCTCGCTGGCTCAACGCGCGGCGGGCGCGGCTTGGCTCGCGCCCACGCTGGATGGGATCGACCCGGCCCGGGTGGTGGTCACCAGCGGCGCCCAGACGGCGCTCACAGCCCTGATCGATCACCTGACGCGGCCCGGCGATACGATCCTGGTTGAGACCCTGACCTACCCCGGCCTTCTGGCGACGGCGAGGCGGCGCGGACTAAAACTTGTCGCCTGCCCGATGGACGCCGAGGGCCTGGAGCCCGAGGCGCTGGCGCAGCTTATGGCGGCGCATGATCCCCGCCTGATCTGCTGCACCCCGACCTTCCAGAACCCCACGACCGCGACCATGAGCCGGTCCCGGCGCACGGCGATCATAGATGTGGCGCGCGCGGCAGGGGTGACTGTCTTGGAAGACGACGCCTATGGCCTGTTGCCGGCCCAACCCCTTCCCGCCCTGGCGGCCTTATGGCCCGAGGGCGTGTTCCATGTCGCGACCACCGCCAAGGCGCTCTCTCCGGGGCTGCGGCTAGCCTATGTCGCCAGCCCCCCCGGACGCGCCGAAGGCTTGGCGGAAACACTGCACACCATAGCTCAGATGCCCGCCCCTCTGATGGCGGGCGTGGTCACCACCTGGATCCGTGAGGGCGTGGCGGCCAAGGTGCTGGCGGGCGTGCGCGCCGAGGCCGTAGCGCGTCGTAGGCTGGCTTCGGAGCTTCTGCCCCAGGCCATCGGCGGCCCGGAGAGCTTGCACGTCTGGCTTCCGGACGCGACAGCGACGCCGATGGCGCGCGAGCGCGGCTTGGCCCTGGTCGGCGCTGACGCCTTCAGGCCGCCCGGCGCCACTGGCGAAGGTTTGCGGATTTCGCTCGGCGCGGCGAGCAAGCCAGCGGCGCTGGCGAGAGGACTGAAAGCGCTCGCATCGCTCAGCACGCCTTAGAACGCGTCGTCGTCCTCGGCTTCGGCGCCGTCCGCCTCGCCGCCCATGGCGTTCTCGAGGCTGTCGATGATGTCGTCCATCTGGTCGGGGGTGATCGAGACGTAGATCGACTCGCCCCCGATGGCCGAAACCAACAGGCGGTAGCCGTCCTCGGTCTCCTGCAGGCTGAACGATTGAAGCGGCAGGAGCTTGGCCATGGGGGATCCTTCCCGAAAGAGCGAGGCGCTCACTTAGAGGCCGAGAGCGTCGACTTCAACGCCCCGGCAGAGGCGCGCCGCCTATTTGAGGGCCCCTCTGCGCAGCATGGCGACGTGGGTGGCGATCAGCGTCTCGCGCTCGATCCACGGGAATTCCGGCCGGGCGATCAGCAGCGAGACCAGCCCGTGCAGTCCCGCCCACAGAGACTGGGTCGCCGCCATGACGTCGTCGCCGGCCATTAGCCCGCTGGCGTGCAGCTCGCCGACCATCTCGACGAAGACCTGGAACACCTCTTGACCCGCCGCCATCGGCTTTCCGCCGGTCTTTTCCAGGAACGATCCGTCGACGCTCTTCTCCAGCATGAACGCCACGCGATAGGCGTCGGGGTGGTCGAGGCCAAAGTCGATATAGACCCGCAGGCAACGATCAAAGTTCTCGGTCGTCGGGGTATAGTTTACCCGCGCTTCGGCCATCCGCTGCCCGAGGATCGCGAAGGCTCGCACACACAGTTCGGCGGCGATGTCGTCCTTGGTGGTGAAGTAAGCGTAGAGGGCCGGCTGCGAGATGCCGGCGATCTCGGCGATCTGACGAGTTGAGACGGCATGCACGCCCTTCTGCGCGAACAGACCCTGGGCGGCGTCAAGGATCTCTTCGCGGCGCTCGGCCCCGTGCCCCTTGGGTTTACGGGGAGATCTGATCTTCGGCGATTTCATCCAAACGTCCTAGGACTCGTCTGGCCAGCTTGACAAGACGCTGTTATCAATCACCGATAACTTATCACCGATTGATTTGGAACAGCTTATGTGGCGGACACCGCTTCCTCCCCTGGCGGCCCTCCTCTTGGCGGCGACGCTAGGCGGCTGCGGCGGAAAGACCAAGACCGAGGCGCCCCCCGCGCCAACGCCGGTCGAGGCCGCTCGCGTCGCCGCGCCTGACGCCGCTGGCACGGTGTCCGGCGCAGGAACGCTGGAGCGCCGCCGCGAGATGGCGCTGTCGTTCCGGATTCCCGGCGTCCTGACCGCGATGAAGGTCGAGGCCGGCGACAGCGTGCGGGCCGGACAACTCATCGCCGCCATTGACCCCGCCGGTGTCGACGCCCGCCAGCAGCAGACCCAGGCCGACCTCGAGCGCGTGCGCCGCGACCTGGAGCGCGACAAGGTGCTGTTCGAGAAAGGCTATGTCAGCCGCCAGCGCATCGACGACCGGACCAGTGCGCTGAAGTCAGCCCAGGCCGCCTTTGACGCGGCGCATTTCGATCGTCGCTGGGCCAGCCTTGTGTCTCCCGTCTCGGGCGTAGTGCTGGAGCGCCGCGCCCAGGCGGGCGAGGTGGTCGGCGCGGGCCAGGTGGTGGCGCGCGTCGCCGACCTCAATAGCCCGCTTGTCCTCCGACTGCCGCTAGCCGCTCGGGACGCCGCGCGCGTCCGGGTCGGCGATACGGCGACCGTAACGGTCGAGGAAATCGGGGCGAGCGCACTGAACGGCCGTATCACGCGGGTTGGAGAGGCCGCGGACGCCCGCACCGGCGCGATCCTGGTCGAGATCGAGCTTTCCGCGCCGCCGCCGGCGCTGCGCAGCGGCCAGGTGGCCCACGCCACGCTCAGCGTCCGCGCCGCACCGGGCGTCACCACCACCTATGCCCGCGTCCCGGCCGAAGCGGTGCTGGAGGCCAACGGCCAACGCGCCTTCGTCTTCCGGGTCGACGGCGGCAAGGCCCGGAGGACGGCCGTGGGCTTTGGCGGCTTCGACGGCGACAACGCACTCGTTTCGGGCCTGCCGAACGGCGCCCAGGTCATCACCGCCGGGGCGGGCTTCGTCTCGGACGGCGAGGCCGTCAGCGTGGTCGATCCCACCCGGCTGGGGCGCTAGGCCGTGAAGTTCGATCTTTCGACGTTCGCGGTTCGCCGTTGGCAGTTCACGCTCGTGGCGTTTGGCCTCCTGGTGATGCTGGGGATCAACGCCTTCACCAGTATTCCACGCTCGGAAGACCCCCACTTCCCCATTCCGATCGTGGTCGTCCGCGCCGTGCTGCCGGGCGCCGAGCCCTCGGAGATGGAGCAACTGGTCGTCGATCCGATCGAGGACGCGGTCGACGGGCTCGACAATATCGACAAGGTCGAGTCGGTCAGCTTGGACGGGGCGGCGGTCGTCTCGGTTCACTTCACCTGGGACGTCGATCCCGAGCGCAAGTACGATCAGGTGGTCCGCGAGGTGAACGCCATCCGGGGCAATCTGCCCGCCGGTCTGGCCCGCCTCGACATCCAGCGCGCTCGCACCACCGAGGTGTCTGTCGTGCAGGTGGCGTTGACCAGCGACACCCTGCCGATGCGCCGCCTGGAAAAGGTGGCCGACCGTCTTCGCGAACGGCTGGACCGCGTGCCCGGCGTGCGTGAAGCGCAATACTGGGGCGCGCCGCCGTCGGACGTGCAGGTGACGCTGGACCTGGCCCGGCTGTCGGCCCTGAAGCTGCCCGCCACCGCCGTCACCGACGCCCTGCGCGCGGCCGGCGCCGAGGCGCCGATCGGCGCGGTACAGGCCGGAGAGCGGCGCTTCAACGTCAAGTCCGGCGGCGCGTTCCGCGACCTGAAGACCATCAGCGACACCCCCGTGCGGTCGATCGGCGGCAAGGTGGTGCGCGTCTCGGACGTCGCCACCATCGGCTGGGCCCAGCAGGAGCCCACCCACGTCACCCGCTTCAACGGCAAACGCGCCGTCTTCGTGACCGTCAAACAGAAGGACGGCCAGGACGTCGCCAAGATCACCCAGGAAGTCCGCAAGGTCCTGGACGAGTACGAGCGCGCCCTGCCCGCCGGGGTGAAGCTGGAGCGCGCCTTCTTCCAGGCCGAGAACGTCAAGCATCGCCTCAAGAACCTGTTCCGCGACTTCGGCATCGCGCTTGTTTTGGTGCTGATCACCCTGTTGCCGCTGGGACCGCGCGCCGGTGTGGTGGTGATGGTGTCGATCCCGCTCAGCCTGCTGATCGGCCTGTCGATGCTGCAGGCGTTCGGGTTCACCCTGAACCAGCTGTCGATCGCCGGCTTCGTGCTGGCGCTAGGCCTTCTGGTCGACGACAGTATCGTCATCACCGAGAACATCGCCCGACGTATCCGTGAGGGCGAAGAACGCACGGAGGCGGCCGTCAATGGCGCGCGGCAAATCGGCCTGGCGGTCGTCGGCTGCACGGCGACCCTGATGCTGGCCTTCCTGCCGCTGATGGCCCTGCCCGCCGGCTCGGGCGCCTACATCAAGTCGCTGCCGGTGACGGTGCTGTGCACGGTGGGCGCATCCCTGCTCGTGTCGCTCACCATCATTCCATTTCTGGCTAGTCGGATCCTGGACAAGCACTCCGACCCCGAGGGCAATGCGATCCTGCGAGCGGTGAACGGCGGCATTCAGCGCTTTTATCGCCCCGTCCTGCACGCCTCGCTAGCCCGCCCCTGGCTGGCCCTGGCCCTGATGCTGGCCCTGTGCGCCACCACGGTTCCGCTGGTGAAGGTGATCGGCAGCTCGCTGTTCCCGCCCGCCGAGACACCGCAGTTTCTGATCCGGATCGAAACGCCCGACGGCGCGTCGCTGGCGCGGACCGATCAGGCGCTGCGCTTCGTCGACGCTCGCCTGGCCAAGGAGCCCGAAATCCTGTGGCGCGCCAGCAATCTGGGCCGTGGCAACCCGCAGATTTTCTACAACAAGAGCCAGCGCGAGAGCTCCAACAGCTTCGCCGAGGTCTATGCCAGCTTCGAGGCCTGGAAGCCGGGCAAGAGCGACAAGGTTCTGGACGCCCTTCGCGCCGACTTCGGCAAGTACCCCGGCGCGCGGATCACCGTGGTGGCTTTCGAGAACGGCCCGCCGATCGACGCCCCGATCGCCATCCGCATCACCGGCCAGAACCTCGAGGTGCTAAAAGCCCTGGCCGCCCGGACCGAGGCGGTGCTGAAAGACACGCCCGGCGCGCGCGATGTCAGCAACCCGATGCGCCTGGACCGTACGGACCTTGATCTCGGCGTCGACGAGGCGAAGGCCGCCGCCTTGGGCGTGCCGGCCGGCGCCGCCCGCCGCGTGACGCGTCTGGCGCTGTCGGGCGAGGAGGCCGCGCGGTTCCGCGATCCCGACGGTGACGACTACGCCGTGCGGGTGCGCCTGCCGACCGCGCAGGTGGACGGGGCGGCGCGCAATCCACTTTCAGCCCTGAACGGCGTCTATGTGCCGACCGCCGACGGCGAGGCCGCGCCGCTGGGCGCGATCGCCACCCCGACCCTGCGCTCGAGCCCGGCCCGCATCGACCGCTTCGACCGCGAGCGGACGGTGACGGTGACCAGCTATGTCGCGACCGGCTATCTGACGGCCAAGGTGACCGAGGACATCGTGCAGCGCCTGGAGAAGGAAGTCCCGATGCCGCCTGGCTATCGCCTGTCGCTGGGCGGCCAGGCCGAGGCGCAGTCGGAAAGCTTCGCAGGCCTGGGCGCGGCGGTGCTCGTGGCGATCTTCGGCATCCTGGCCGTGCTGGTCCTGGAGTTCCAGAAGTTCAAGACCGCCCTGGTGGTCGCCGGCATCATCCCGTTCGGTGTGTTCGGCGCGGTGCTGGCCCTGGCCCTGACCGGCAACTCGCTATCGTTCACCGCCACGATCGGCCTGATCGCGTTGATCGGCATCGAGATCAAGAACTCGATCCTGCTGGTCGACTTCACCGAGCAGCTGCGGCGCGAGGGCATGAACCTGCACGACGCCATCGAGAAGGCCGGCGAGGTCCGTTTCCTGCCCGTACTGCTGACCAGCGTGACGGCGATCGGCGGTCTGCTGCCCTTGGCCCTGGAGCGCTCGGGCCTCTACTCGCCCCTGGCCATCGCCATCATCGGCGGCCTGATCACCAGCACGCTGCTGAGCCGGGTGGCCACGCCGGTGATGTACTGGCTGACGGCGCGCGGGAAGGCGCAGACGCTTGCCCCCACCTGACCTCGCTCCGCGAGGTCGTCCGCCCCCAGAGGGGGCAGAAAGACTGCGCGACCTTCTTCCCCCTCTGGGGAAGGAGGGCCGCAGGCCCGGAGGGGGCAATTGAAGCCCCTTGCCTATTATACGATCGTATAGCAACACTCTCCCCATCTTCAGGGGAGCACACCATGGCGGTCACCCAGGCCCGCGACGCGGTCATCATCGGCGGAGGCCATAACGGCCTCGTCTGCGCCTTCTACCTGGCCAAGGCCGGGCTGAAGGTCACGGTCTGCGAGGCGCGGGGCGTCGTTGGCGGCGCGGCGGTGACGGAAGAGTTCCACCCCGGCTTCCGCAACTCGGTGGCCAGCTACACGGTCAGCCTGCTGAACCCGCGCGTGATCGCCGACATGGGCCTGCGAGAGCTGGGTCTGACCTTCCTGGAACGGCCGATCTCGAACTTCCTGCCGATCAGCGACGACAAGTACATCAAGCTGGGCGGGGGGCTGGAGCGCACCCAGGAGGAGTTCCGCAAGTACAGCCGGCGCGACGCCGAAGTGCTGCCTGACTACTACGCGATGCTGGACGAGATCGGTGACATCCTGCGCGACCTGGCCCAGGAAACGCCGCCGAATCTGGGCGATGGTCTGCCTGGTCTGCTGCGCGCTCTGCGCCAGGGCGGACGCCTGGCCTTTCTGTCGCGCCAGCGCAAGCGCGACCTCTTGGACCTGTTCACCAAGAGCGCCCGCGACGTGCTGAACAGCTGGTTCGAGAGCGAGCCGGTCAAGGCCGCCTTCGGCTTCGACGCCGTGGTCGGCAACTTCGCCAGCGCCGATACGCCTGGGTCGGCCTATGTGCTGCTGCACCACACCTTTGGCGAGGTGAACGGCAAGAAGGGCGCCTGGGGCCACGCGGTCGGCGGCATGGGCGCGATCACCCAAGCCATGGCCAAGGCCTGCGAGGCGGCGGGTGTGGAGATCCTGCTCGACGCCCCGGTCGAGGCGGTGCATGTCGATGGCCAGAAGGCCACCGGCGTGCAGCTGGTCGACGGCCGCCAGATCATGGCCCCGATCGTCAGCGCCAACGTCAACCCGGCCCTGCTCTACAAGAAGCTGGTGCCGCCCTCGGCCCTGACCCCGGACTTCCGCAAGGCGGTCGAGGGTTACAAGAACGGCTCCGGCACCTTCCGGATGAACGTGGCGCTGTCGGAGCTGCCCAGCTTCACATGCCTGCCGGGCAGGGAGACCGCCGAGCATCACCAATCGGGCATCGTGATCGCCCCGAGCCTCGACTACATGGACGCGGCCTATCGCGACGCGAAGGGCGATGGGATCAGCAAGGCCCCGATCGTCGAGATGCTGATTCCGTCCAGCCTCGACACCAGCCTTGCCCCGCCCGGCCAGCACGTGGCCAGCCTGTTCTGCCAGCAGTTCGCACCGGAGCTTCCCGATGGTCGTTCCTGGGACGACGCGCGCGAGGCCGCCGCCGACCTGATCATCGACACGGTCGACCAATGGGCGCCGGGCTTCAAGGCCTCGGTGCTGGGGCGGATGATCCTGTCGCCGCTGGATCTGGAACGGAAGTTCGGCCTGATCGGCGGCGACATCATGCACGGCCACATGTCGCTGGATCAGCTGTGGGCCACACGCCCGCTGCTGGGTCACGCCAGCCACCGCGCGCCGATCGCGGGCCTCTATATGTGCGGCGCGGGCACGCACCCCGGCGGCGGTGTCTCGGGCAATCCGGGCCGCAACGCCGCCCGCGAAATCCTGCGCGACAAGGACTTCGCCACGGCCGTGAAGCTGTCGGTGGTGGGGCGGTGATCATGCGGCAAGCTCAGAAGGCCCCCCACCTGACCTCGCTCCGCGAGGTCGTCCGCCCCCAAAGGGGGCAGAAGGCCACCTTCTTCCCCCTACGGGGGAGGAGCGCCCCCGGGTCGCGCGCAGCGCGCGCCCGCGGACAGGCTCCGCGCGGAGGGGGCAAGTGACCCAGATCTCCAACCATGACCCCCTCTCCGACTGGGGTCTGCCCGGCTGGATCTACACCAGCGAGCGGTTCTTCAAGGAAGAGCAGGACAAGGTGTTCCGCCCGTCGTGGCAGATCGTCTGCCATCTGAACGACATCCCCAAGGCCGGCGACTTTCACACCTTCGACTTCATCGGCGAAAGCCTGGTGGTCGTGCGCAGCAAGGACGGCGGCGTGCGCGCCTTCGCCAATGTGTGCCGCCATCGCGGGGCGCGGCTGCTGGACGGACCGGTCGGCCGCTGCGGCGGACGGATTGTCTGCCCCTACCACGCCTGGACCTATGATCTGGAAGGCCGGCTGATCGGCGTGCCGATGCGCGATGATTATCCAGCCCTCGACATGGCCAAGGAGGGTCTTGCCTCCATCGAAACCGAAATCTGGCGCGGTTTCGTCTTTGTCCGCATCGAGGGCGACGGCCCCTCGGTGGCGACCATGATGGCGCCCTACGAGGACGAGGTGGCGCACTACCGCTTCGAGGAGCTTCAGCCGTTTGGCCGCGTCACGCTGCGGCCGCGCGCGGTGAACTGGAAGAACATCAGCGATAACTATTCGGACGGCCTGCACATCCCGGTCGCACATCCGGGCCTGACCCGGCTGTTCGGCAAGGGCTACGGGGTCGAGGCGGAGGCCTATGTCGACAAGATGTGGGGCCAACTGATCGACGAGCCGTCCGAGAGCCCGTCCGAGCGCCTCTATCAGGACTTGCTGCCCGATGTTGCGCACCTGCCCGAAGACCGCAAGCGGCTGTGGACCTACTTCAAGCTCTGGCCGAACTTCGCCTTCGACATCTATCCGGACCAGGTGGACTTCATGCAGTTCATCCCGATCTCGGCCGAACAGACGATGATCCGTGAGATCGCCTACGCCCTGCCGGACGAGCGGCGCGAGATGAAGGCCGCCCGCTATCTGAACTGGCGCATCAACCGGCAGGTCAACGCCGAGGATACCGAGCTGGTGGCCCGCGTGCAGCAGGGCATGGCCTCGCGCACCTTTACCGCCGGCCCGCTGGCGACCAGCGAGGTCAGCTTGCGCAGCTTCGGTCGCAAGATGCGCGCTTTGATCCCGGAAAGCCGGATGCCAAAGCCGCCGGAGGGATGGTGAGGCGATCACCTCGGCAGAATCATCGTGTCATCCCGGCCGGAGCGCAGCGGAGAGCCGGGATCCAGGGGGTGAAGAACCTCTGGGGAAGCCGCCCCTGGGTCCCGGATCGGCCTTCGGCCGTCCGGGATGACACAGCTTGTCTGGCGAGATTGGTCAGACGATGACCCGCGCCGCCTTCACCCGCGAGGCGCCCGACGTCCGTCGGCAGGCGCTGGTGGCCGCCGCCGAGACCGTGTTGGCGCGCGAGGGCGTGGGCGGGACCAGCGTGCGGACGATCTGCGCCGAGGCCGGAGTCTCGCCGGGCCTGCTGCGCCACTATTTCGAAGGTGTCGATGACCTGATCGCGGCGGCCTACGAGGCCGTGTCGCAGCGTATCGACGCCGCCCTGGACGCGGCCTTGGCGACCGCAGAAGACACGCCGCGCGCGCGACTGCTGGCCTATCTAGGCGCGAGCTTCGCGCCGCCGGTGCTGGACGAACGGCTGCTGGCCGCGTGGATCGGGTTCTGGTCACTGGTCAAGACCAAGCCGCGCATGGCCGCGATCCACGCGGCCTCCTATGCCGATTTCCGCGCCCGGCTGGAGGCTCTACTGGCCGATGCGGGCGCGCGCGACACGCGTCTGGCCGCCATCGCCCTGACGGCGACGGTGGACGGGCTATGGCTGGAGCTGTGCCTGGATCCGGCGACCTTCAGTCCGGACGAGGCCCGCGCGGTCGTGACCCGCGCGGTCGAAGGCTGGCTCTAAGCGGCCTGATTGGCGGCGCGGTTGCGACCCCACGAGGGCGTACGCGCCTCGGCCTCGGCCGTGTGGACGTCCGCCTTGCGGCCTTGGGCGCGCATGTGGCGGGCCAGCAACTGGGCCAGGGCCTCGGCTTCATGCTGCGACGAGTAGGCGCCGATCAGTTCGGCCGAGTCGTTCCAGGTCACATGCCACACGCCGGCGACGGGACGGACGTAGTAGTGATTCTCGGTCATGCGACCTCCTTGGACAACTCAGCGGACACTTACTCACCGCGTCATGACAGTTGTTTTGCGGTCGCACAACGAAATTGCGCTGCAGCGCACAACGAATGACGCGCGACGCCTCAATCGTCCTTCACCATCGTTCCGCCCTTCATGACCTTGGCCACCTGGGTCAGGGTCGAGATGTCCGACAGCGGATCGCCCTTCACCGCGATCAGATCGGCGTAGCAGCCGGCCGCGTCGCAGCCGACCTGCCCGGTCTTGCCCATCAGCTCGGCCGCCACCGTGGTCGCCGACTGGATCGCCTGCATCGGGGTCATGCCGTACTTGACCATGTAGGGCATCTGGCGAGCGTTCCAGCCGTGCGGATAGACGCCGGCGTCGGTGCCGTAGGCGATCTTGACCCCGGCCTTGACCGCCTTTCGGAAGCCTTCGCGCTGGGCGTCGGTGGTCTCGCGGTTCTTGCGGATCATGCCCGCCGGCCAGCCGTGCTCGCGGCCATAGGTGTCGATGAAGTCGCCGTTATAGATGTCAGCCACCAGGAAGGCGCCCTTGGCCTTCATCAGGGCGATCCCCTCGTCGTCGATCAGCGAGCCGTGCTCGATCGACCGGACGCCGGCGCGGACGGCGATCTTGATCCCCTCCGCGCCATGGGCGTGGGCGGTGACATAGGTCCCCCGCTTGGCGGCCTCCGCGACGGCGGCGCGGATCTCATCCTCGGAGAGTTCCAGTTGGCCAGGTTCGGTGCCCTCGGTGAGCACCGCGCCGGTGGCGATCAGCTTGACGAAGTCGGCGCCGCCGACCAGCAGCGCGCGGACCTTCTTGTGGACGTCGGCGGCGTCATCGACCACGCCGCGCCGCATCTCGGCGGGAATCGCCACGTCGGACGCGACGCCGGTGATCTCCCCGCCCCCGCCCGGCGCGGTGACATAGGCGCCGGCGACGGACATTCGGGGTCCCGGCACGAGTCCCTCGTTGATGGCGTCGCGAAGAGCCGCATCGCTCAGCGCCCGCCAGACGCCGACATCGCGCACGCTGGTGAAGCCGGCCATCAAGGTCAAGCGGGCGTGGCCCGCGCCGATATAGGCCTGCTGCGCCGCCGTGCGCAGCAGCGGCAGGGCGATGTTCTCGCTCTGCTCGTCGTCGACCATGTGCGTGTGCATGTCGATCAGGCCCGGCAGGACGGTCAGGCCCGACCAGTCGACGACCTTCGCGTCCTTGGCCCCCTCCTTCGGCGCCCCCTTCCAGGGGCCTACCGAGACGATGCGATCGCCTTCGATGCGGAGCATCTGATCGGTCAGCACCTTGCCGGCCTGGGGGTCGATCAGCTTGCCCGCGCGAACATAGGTGACCTGGGCCGAGGCGACGGCCGGAACCAGCGCGGCCAAGGCGGCGGCGCAAACGAGGCGAGACATCATCGGGCGGCTCTCCGCATCAGCCAGTAGATCGGGACGCCGGCGGCCAGCAGCACCAGCCCCCAGAAGGTCACGGACCACCCGGCGCCATAGAAGGTCCAGGCCGAATAGACCGCCGCGACGGCCGCCACCAAGCCCAGCCCCTTGGACGGCGCCATGCGCCCCTGTTGCATAAGCCGCAGCACCGCCAGGGAACAGAAGAGATAGGCGAAGAGGGACGCGGCGGTGGCCAAAAGGGCCATGAAGGTGAAGGCGTCGGCCATCGACTTGGCGTAGTTCATCAGCACCAGGATCGTGACGAGCGCGCTCGACGCCACGTGCGAGCGAACCGGCGTGCCGTTGGCGGTGGTCTTGCCGAACCAGGCCGGAAACACCCCTTCGCGGGCCATGGCGGCGGGCAGTTCCCCCTGGATCAGCGACCAGCCGTTGAGCGCGCCCAGCGCACTGATCGCGGCGAAGGCCGCCAGAACAAGCCGGAAGTCTCCGCCGCCATGATAGGTCACGAAATCAACGAACGGCGCGTTGGACCCCTGCAGCACGGCGGTGGGGGTCAGAAGCAGGACGCCCGACGAGACGACCAGATAGACAAGGCCTGCGAACGCAGTGCCAGCCAGGGTGGCCCGGGGAATGGTGCGCGCGGGATCCTTGACCTTGTCGGCCGGAATAGTCGCGGTCTCCACCCCGAGCAGCGCCCAAAGCGTCAGCGCCGCAGCCGCAGTGATGGAGCCGCCGGACAAGGCCGAGGGTTCGAACGGCGCAATCGCTGCGCCCCCCTTGGCGTGTAGCACGCTAAAGGCCAGGCCCGCCACCGCGATCAGCGGGATCAGTTTCAAGATCGTGGTGACCAGCTGAATCCACCCCGCCGACCGCGCCCCGGCGCAGTTGATCGCCGTCGCCGCCCACACCACCGCCACGGTCAGCAGCGCCGCCAGGCCCGGCGTCTTGGCGATGGCGGGCATGAAGACGCTGAGGTAGCTCACCGCCGCGATGGCGATGGCCGCGTTGGAGACCCAAACCGAGATCCAATAGGACCACGCCACCAGAAAGCCCGGCGCGCGCCCGAACGCTTCCTCGGTATAGGCGAAGGGTCCGCCGGCGCGCGGAAAGGCGCCCGCCAGCTTGGCGAACACGTAAGCCAGGCATAACGAGCCGCCGATGGTCAGTAGCCAGGCGATGACGGCGTTCCAGCCGTAGGGCGCCAGGGAGGCGGGCAGCATGAACACGCCCGAGCCGATCATGTTGCCGACCACGAGGGCGGCGCACATCCAAATGCCCAGAGGCTTGGATTTCAGGGACGTCATCGCGATTCAGCTTCCCCCCGAGAACAAAAAGGGGCGGCCCGATGGACCGCCCCCCGTTACGCTACCCACAACAGGCTAGAACGCCTTGCCCACCTTGACCCCAAGGGTACGGGGCTGGTTCGGCGTGATGTAGTACTGCGTTCCGCAGACGCTCGTTGCGCACTGGGCGTTTCGGTCCAGGCTGGCGCGCTTGTCGAACAGGTTCTTCACATAGAGTCCGATCGACAGACCGTCCTTCTCCATGCCACCCGAAACGTCGAACGTTTCCCAGCCCTTCTGCTTGCCAAACGCTGCGCGGTCGGAAAGCCGCAAGTCGGTCCAGCTCGCGCTCTGGCCGACGATCGAGCCCTGCACGTAGTTGTCCCAATCGCCCCAGCTGAAGTCATACCGGGCCGTGAGGTTGGCCTTAAACTTCGGCGTCACGGGCAGCGAGGTGCCGTCCGGCGCCTGCGGGGTCGCGCAGGTGGTGACCGGATTGCCGGCGGTGTCGGTGAAGCCGCAGTAGTTGGCGGTGAGCTTGGCGTCGGTATAGGCCGCCGCCGCATTGATCGTCAGACCCTGGACCGGAACCCAGGTGATGTCGCTTTCAATACCCTTGATGCGGGCCTGGTTGGCGTTCTTGATCTCGGTCAGGCCGTTGGCCCCCAGGATCGAGAACTGGAAGTTCTTCCAGTCTTCCATGAACACCGCGCCGTTCCAGCGGAAGCTGTTGTTCAGCCACGTGGTCTTCCAGCCGGCTTCGTAGTTCTTCAGGTAGTCAGCCTGATAAGGCGGCAGGGTGCTGCGCCGATTGATGCCGCCCGGGCGGAAGCCCTTGGAATAGGTGGCGTAGATCAGCTTGGCGTCGTCGAACTTGTAGGTCAGCGTCACCTTGGGAACGTTGCCGCTTTCCTTCACGCCCTTGTCGAGGTTGGTGCAGGGCGAACCCGGAACCACCGCCGCCTTGAAGCACGCCTTCTCGCCGGTGGAGCCGTAGCCCTTTCCATAGCCGTAGAAGCCGATCAGCGTGTTGTGCGCCTTGAAGAAGCGGATGCCGGCCGTCAGCATCAGCTTGTCGGTGATGTCGTATTCGGCCTGACCGAACACCGCCTTGTCGCGATCGACGCGCTGCTGCTTGGTCAGCCAGATGGTGCCGGTATAGCCAGGCACCGAGATGCTGCTGCCGATGTCGGCGATCCGGTAGTTCTGGAAGATGTCGTGGGTTTGCTTCTGGTAGAAGCCGCCGACCACGAACCGCAGCTTTTGATCCTGCGGCGAGGCGATACGGATTTCGTGGCTTTCCTTCTTGTAGTCGTCCAGGCCTTGGATGAACTGGGACGGGTTGACCAGGTTGCCGGCGTTGTCGGTCCAGTAGAAGCCGTAGCCGACCTGATCATAGAAGTAGGAATAGTCGGTGTAGTCGGAGTTCGTCTCCGTCTTCCGCTTCAGGAACGAGCCTGAATAGGTGACGTCGAGATTGGCCACCTGGCCCTCGATGGTCATCGCCGCCTGGTACCACTTGTCCTTGGCGCTTTCCGGATAGAAGCGCTTGACCTTAAGGTCGCCGACCTTGGGGTCGTAGGAGAACGAGCCGTTCGACTTCTGGACCTGACCCATCACCTGCGGCGTGACGACCCAGTTGTCGTCCAGCTCGACGCGTAGCGCCGCGCGACCGCCTTGCGTGTAGACGGAGTTATAGTCGTCGCGCACCCGCGCCTTGTTGTTGATCGTATAGTCGTTGGCCGGGTTGGTGTCGCCGCGCGTATAGGTCCGCGTGCCCGCCACGTTGTCGATATAGCCGCCGTCGCGGACATCCCAGCCGACGAGACGAACCGCGACCTTGTCCGACAGCGGCATGTTCACGAAGCCTTCCAGCGCATGCCCCGTATCGCCGTGCGCGACCTGGTTCAACTCCGCGTCGACGCCGGCGGCGAAGCCGGCCGTCGAAGGCTTGTTGGTGATGATCCGCAGCGTACCGGCCTGTGAGCTGGCGCCGTACAGCGTGCCTTGCGGACCGGCCAGGGCCTCGACCCGGGCGACGTCATAGACGTGGATGTCCAGCGCGCCCTGGATGGTGGTGACCGGCTGCTCGTCCAGATAAACGCCGACGCTGGGCAGCGAACCGGAATGGTTGCCGTCGCCGCCGCTGGCCACGCCGCGCATATAGACCTGACCGAAGCCAGGACCCGAGCTGGTGAACGACACGCTCGGCAGATACTTCACATAGTCGCCGAACGCGCTGACCTGCAGTTGCTCCAGCTTCTCCCCGCCCAGCGCCTGGATGCTGACCGGCACGTCCTGCAGATTCTCGCTGCGCTTCTGGGCGGTGACCACCACCTCCTCAAGCGCGGTGTTCTGGCTGGACTGCGCCTGGGCGTAGGCGACGCCCGACAACATGCTGCTGGCCAACAACGCGGCGGAGTAGACCCCCGCTTTCTTTAGACGAACCGATCCCGACGACATTCAGTCGCTCCCCTTGCGGCTTTGAGGGAACGATGTTCGACCCGCGCCTAATCGGTGGGCAAGTTTGAATTTCCGGTTTGTCGTCAATTCCTGTGAGTGTTGCAGAAATGGCGAGGTGTTGGGCAGATGGTCAAATAACAGGCGTACCTGGGTACGCATTGAGCACCGCTCCCAGCGACTGCTTGAGCGGTCCCAGATGCGATTCGAATTTCTGCCAGTGCTCAACGGCGTCCTTGAAGATCGGACGGCGGACCTGTTCTGAACTGGCGGTTCGCACCGCGCGGTCATTCTCGTGGGGCGACAGGCAGGCCTCCTCGAATGGCAGGCCGCAGTGGTCGAGCAAAGCGCGGATCTGCGTTTCAGGATCCTCGATCAGCCGCTCGTAGATCACCCGATGCACCCGCCCCGGCAGGACCGCGTCGAAGTGGGCCATCAGGTCCACATAGTCGGCATAGTACCGGCCGATGTCCGTCAGGTCGTAGCTGAACGCCTGGCCGCGCGCGAAGTGCTGCTTGAAGCCCGAGAAGCAGCAGCCCAGCGGGTGGCGCCGCGCGTCGATGATCTTGGCGTTGGGCAGGATCAGGTGGATCAGCCCGGTGTGCGCGAAGTTGTTCGGCATCTTGTCGATGAAGAACGGCTTGTCGGTCTTGCGCTGAATGCGGGTGCGTTCGATGAACTCCTCGCCCAACGCCTTGAGGTCTTCGGGCGACAGATCGGCGAGGCTTTCGGGATAGGTCGACTCGGCGCGCTTGGCGGTCTTGCCCCCGAGGCGGCGCGCCATGACGATCAAGTCAGGCAGTTCCATCGTCCCCTCGACCAGCGAGTGACTGGCCAGGATCTGCTCCACCAGCGTCGACCCCGAACGCGGCAGGCCCACGACGAAGATCGGATCGGGCGCCGCACAGCCCTGCCCCGCCCGCGCCGCGATGAAGGCCGGCGAGAACACCGCCTTGGTGCGCACGGTGTCGGCGGTGTTTTCCTCCGGATCATACTCCAGCTGTTCGCGCCGGATCGCCGCGCCGGCCGCGTAGTGGGCGAACGACGCGTCCCAAGCCTCGGCGTCCTCATGCGCCTTGCCCAAGGCGTAGTGGAGATGCAGACGGTCATCGTCCGAAAGCCCCTCGGCCTCCAGCGCCTGGCGCATGGCGGCCAGGTCTTCCGCCGTGAACTTGACGGTCTTGAGGTTGGCCAGGCTCCACCAGACCTCACCCAGGGTCGGGGCCAGATCCAGAGCCTTGCGATAGGCCGCGACGCTGTCGGCCTGGCGGCCTACCGTCTTGAGGGCGTGGCCGTAGCTCATCCAGCCCTTGGGCTGGTTGGGATAGTCCGCCAGAACCTGATCGTAGACGGCGATCGCGCGATCATATTCGCCCAGCCGCGCCAGGATCGCCGCATAAAGGTTGGCGTAGCCCGGATGACGCGCGTCCTTGGCCACCAGCATCTCGATCTGCGCCAGGGCCTCGAGGTTCTTGTTCTGGCGGTAGAGCATGGTCGCCAGGTTGTGGCGGGCGGCGGCGAAGTTGGGCGCCAGCTCCACGCAGCGGGTCAGCAGCGCCTCGGCGTCGGCGTAGCGTCCCAGGCGCGCGCCGGTCTCGGCCAGCATGCGGATCGCTGCGACGTCGCCGGCGTCGGCTTTCAGGCGCTCGCGCAGCACTCGTTCGGCCTCGCCCAGCCGATTCTCAGACAGCGCCGTGGCCGCCTCGATCAGCAGCGGGTCATGGGTCGAGGCGCGGAGCTGACGGGCCAGCGCGCGTTCAGCGCCCTGGCGATCACCCAGAAGCTCCAGACTCTCGGACAGGCCTCGCCAGGCTTCGGACAGGCGAGGCTCCAGCGCGCTGGCGCGGTCAAAGGCGCGCGCGGCCTCGGCGGTACGGCCCAGACGCTCCAGACACAGGGCCAGCTCCAGCTGGGCCAACGGCAGGTTCGGCAGGGCCTGGGTCAGCGGCGCGATGGTCGCCAGCCCGCCCTCGGCGTCGCCGGACAGGCGCAAGGCGGCGGCCAGCAGGCGTGTAGTGTCGGCGTGGCGCGGGACGACCTCCAGGATCGCCCGCGCCTGTTCGGCGGCCAGGCGCGGATCGGTCTCCAACAACCGCTCGGCGTGCGCGAAGGCGTCGGCGAGACTGGCGGCGGGAGCGGTCGTCATGGTCATGCGGTCAGGAGAGCGGGGTCCGGGTGGAGGTGTCAATGCGTACGAACCTTCCTCCCCATTAGGGGGAGGTGGCGCGCTGCGAATACGCAGCGTGACGGAGGGGGTCGCGCAAGCGTGCGGCGGCGGGAGCCCCCTCCACCGGCGTTCGCCGGTCCCCCTCCCCCCATGGGGGAGGAAGGCAGGCTAGCCTCACAACCGATCCCGCAGCGCGTACCAGCTAAGCCCCGCTACGGTCAGCGGCCAACGCAGCCAGCGACCGCCCGGGAACGGCGGGGTCGGGACACGCGCCATCAGGTCCGAGACCTGGGCGTCCCCCTCCGCCAATAGCTTGCCGACATAGGGGGCCAGCATCACACCTTGCCCCGAATAGCCGGAGGCGACCCGCACCCCCGGCGCGATCTCGCTGACAAAGGGCATGCGGCTGAGCGTTATCCCCAGCGTTCCGCCCCAGGCGTGGGTGATCTCGACCCCCGCCAGGCGCGGATAGACCTTGGCGAGGTTCTTGCGGACGAGAGCGGCAATGTCGCTCGGGAAGCCGGGGCGGTAGTTCTCGCCGCCTCCAAACAAGAGCCGTCCGTCCGGCGTCTTGCGGAAATAGTTGACGACGAAGCGGCTGTCCGAGACGGCCGCGTTCGAGCGGATGATCTCGTCGGCCAAGCGCCCCAAAGGCGCGGTGACCGCGATGAAGTTGTTGATCGGCATGACCCGCGCTTGCGCCGTCCCGGCCATGGCGTTGAGCTGGCCATCGCCGCTGAGGATCAGCCGGTCGCAGGTCACGCGGCCGGTCGCGATCTCGACCACGATCTTGCCGCCCTCGCGACGCCAGGTCCGGGCGCGGGTGCGCTCATAGATCATCGCGCCGGCCGCCCTGGCCCGGGCCGCCATGCCTTGGGCCAGCTTCAGCGGATGGACGTGACCGCCGCCGCGATCCATGAGGCCGCCGAAATAGACGTCGGTCCCCAGCTCATGGGCAAGATCGGCCTCGCCGATGAGCTCCAGCTGGTCGTAGCCATAACGCTCGGCCATCAACGCGACATAGGCGGCGTCCTCGCCCTCGCCGTGGGGCTTGTGGCGCGCGTGGATCATGCCTGGGCGCCAGTCGCAGGCAATGACGTCCGTCAGGGTCTTGAAGTGGGCGCGAGCATCCTCGGCCAGCCGCCACAGGGCCATGGCGTCGTCGCGCCCGACGGCTTGCTCCAGCCACGTCTGGTCGCGCCGCTGGCCGGTATGGACCTGACCGCCGTTGCGCCCCGTAGCGGCGCAGCCGACGCGGTCGGCTTCGAGAACGACGGCCTTCTCCCCCAAGGCCATCGCCGCGCCGAGGCCCGTGAAGCCTGCGCCGACGATACAGACTTCGGTTTGGACATCGCCCTCAAGCGACAGAAGGCCCGGGAATTCAGGAGCGGTGGCGGCGTACCAATTCCCTCTCCCATAGGGAGAGGGGCAGGGGTGAGGGGTTTGGTCAGTCACCGCTGCAACCCCTCATCCTCCCACGCCTTGGGCGCGGGTCCCTCCTTCTCCCTCTGGGAGAAGGTGATCACAAGCTCACACATTCAGCAGCAGGAACTCCCGCTCCCAGGGGCTGATGGTGCGCATGAAGGTTTCGTACTCGGCCTGCTTCACCCGGTCATAGGCGGCGCAGAAGGTCGGGCCCAGGATCTCGACCAGCGGCTGGCAGGCGACGAACAGGCGTAGCGAGTCCGACAGGCTGCGCGGCAGCTCGATCCCCCGCGCGCCGGCGTCGATCGCCACCGGCTCGCTGGGCTTGAGCCCCTGGACCATGCCCAGATAGCCAGCCGCCAGCGACGCGGCGATCGCCAGGTACGGATTGGCGTCCGACGACGGGATGCGGTTCTCGACCCGGCGGTTGGCCGGCCCCGATGGCGGCACGCGCAGGCCGCAGGTGCGGTTGTCGTAGCCCCACTGGGTGTTCACCGGCGCGCCGCTGTCGCGCGAGATGCGGCGATAGCTGTTCACGTACGGCGCCAGGATGGCCATGATCGCCGGCAGATAGGTCTGCTGGCCGGCGATGAAGCCATGGAACAGCGCCGACTCCGCGCCGTCCTCGTCCGAGAACAGGTTGCGCCCCTTCTTGTCGACGATCGACTGGTGGATGTGCATGGCGCTGCCGGGCTCGTTGGCCATCGGCTTGGCCATGAAGGTGGCGTAGATCTCATGCTCCAGCGCCGCCTCGCGGATCGTACGCTTCATCATGAACACCTGGTCGGCCAGTTCCAGCGGATGGCCGTGCTGCAGGTTGATCTCCATCTGCGCCACGCCGCTTTCGTGGATCAGGGTGTCGATCTCCAGCCCCTGGCGCTCGGAGTATTCGTACATGTCCTCGAACAGCGCGTCGAACTCGTTGACCGCACTGATCGAGTAGCCTTGCCGGCCCGTCTCGGGACGCCCCGAACGCCCGATCGGCGGCTTCAGCGGATAGTCCGGATCGGTGTTGCGATCGACGAGATAGAACTCGATCTCCGGCGCTACGATGGGGCTCCAGCCCTTTTCGGCATAGAGCGCCAGAACCCGTCGAAGCACTTGGCGCGGCGCCTCCTCTACGGGACGGCCGTCGGGGTGGAAGGCGTCGTGGATGACCTGGGCGGTCGGATCCTGCGCCCAGGGCACGGCGGCCAGGGTCGCGAAGTCCGGGGTCAGGAAGATGTCGGTGTCGGACTGGACGGCGTTCACCGCGCCCTCGAACTCGGGGAAGTCGCCGGTGATGGTCTGGTAGAACACCGCCAGCGGCAAATTCATCGACGGCGAGCCGAGGAACTTGCGCACCGGCATGATCTTGCCGCGCGCCACGCCGGCCAGATCGGGCACCACGCACTCGATCTCCTCGATGTGCTGGCGCGCGAACCAGTCCTTGGCCTCCTCGATCGTCGAGACGCCGCGATCCAGGATCTGGTCGCGCTTGGCCTTGTTGTGCTTCGGCTTCATGACGCCGCCTCCGGCTTCAGCGCGCGGAGGATGGGCTCGGCTTCGGTCAAGGACTTGCCGATGATCCCGACCAGTTCGTCTATCTCGGCGTGGCTGACGATCAGCGGCGGGCAGCAGACGATGGTGTCGCGGATGGCGCGGACCATCAGGCCGTTCTTGATACAGATGTCGCGAACGATCGGCCCGGCCTCGCCCTCCTTGTCGAGGAAGCGATGGTTGGTCCCCTTTTCGCGGACGATCTCGACCGCGCCGATCAGACCCAGCGATCGGGTCTCGCCGACCAGCGGATGGTCGTTCAGGCCAGCCAGGGCCTTGGCCAAATAGGGGCCGGTGTCCTCGCGGGTGCGCGTGATCAGATCCTCGCGCTCCATGATCTCGATGTTCTTCAGCGCCACGGCCGCGCAGGTCGGGTGGCCCGAATAGGTAAAGCCGTGGATGAAGTCGCCGCCCTTCTCGCGAAGCTCGGCGACGATATGGTCGGCCACGCCGACCGCCGAGATCGGCAGGTAGCCGGACGACAGGCCCTTTGCCATGGCGATCAGATCCGGCTTGATCCCGTAATGCTGGTGACCGAACCACTGGCCCAGGCGCCCGAAGCCGCAGATCACCTCGTCGCAGACCAAGAGGATCCCGTATTTGCGGCAGAGGGCCTCGACGGCGGGCCAGTATCCGTCGGGAGGGATGATCACCCCGCCCGCGCCCTGCACCGGTTCGCCGATGAAGGCCGCGACGTTCTCGGGGCCGACCTCCAGGATCTTGTCCTCAATTTCCTTGACGCACCGGTCGCGGAAGGCGGCGGGGTCTTCGCCGAAGCCCTCGCCGAAGTAATAGGGCTGGGCCACATGCTCGACGCCCGGGATCGGCAAGTCGCCCTGCGCATGCATGTGCTTCATGCCGCCCAGCGACACGCCGGCCACGGTCGAGCCGTGATAGGCGTTCCAGCGGCTGATGAAGACCGTCCGCTGCGGCTGTTCCTTGAGCTTCCAGTAGTGACGGACCAGGCGGAAGACCGTGTCGTTCGCCTCGGACCCCGACGCGTTGTAGAAGACGTGGGTCAGGTGGCCGCCCATCTTCTGCGCGATCTTGGCCGCCAGGGTCACGGCCGGCGGCGTCGCGGTCTTGAAGAAGGTGTTGTAGTACGGCAGCTCCAGCATCTGCTCGTACGCCGCCTCGGCCAGCTCCTTGCGCCCGTAACCGACGTTCACGCACCAAAGGCCGGCCATGCCGTCGAGGATGCGATGGCCGTCGCCGTCGGTGATGTAGCAGCCGTCGGCGCGGGTCACGATACGGCTGCCGCCCAGCTCGGCGATGACCTTGTGATCAGCCTGGGCCGGCAGATGGTGAGCCAGGTCGAGGCGCTTGAGCTCGGCGATGTCGTGGTTGCGGATGGGGGCGTTCATGGGGCGGCTCCTGACTCGACGAGCGGCGCGCCTCTGAGGGCGCGTCCGAAAATTTCAAAGAAAATCTGCGATTGCCGGTTCTGCGCCGGCCTCCATTCGGGGTGCCACTGAACGGCCAGCACGGGGGCGCCGTTGACGGTGGCGGAGAAGGCTTCGACCACGCCGTCGGGGGCGCGGGCCTCGACAGCGAGCCCCTCGCCCAGCCGGTCGACGCCCTGGTAGTGGACTGAGTTCACCACCGCCTCGACCGCGCCGAACGCCCGCGCAAGGACCCCGCCCGGCGTCAGGCCGACATCGTGCATGTGGTCAAACATGCCGTTGAAGTCGACCTCGTCTGGCGCGTGGTGCGCGATCAGGTCGGAGCTCGCGGCCATGTCCCGCCGCAGCGTGCCGCCGAACGCGACATTGATTTCCTGAAAGCCCCGGCAGATCCCGAACACCGGCTTGCCCAGGTCCAGCATCGCCTTGATCAGGTCAGCGGTCATGCCGTCGCGAGCGGCGTCGAACGGGCCCGGCGCGTCGCCGATCTCCTCGCCATAGAGGGCCGGATCGAGGTTCGAGGGGCTACCCGTCAGCATCAAACCATCCAGGCGTTCAGCGACCTCGGCCGCGCGCATCCGCCCCGGCAGCGACGGGATCAACAGCGCGGCCACATCGCCATAGGCCATGGTCGCGTCGACATAGCGGCTCATCACTGCCTGGGCCGGCTCGACCCCGACCGTGCGGGTGCAACAGATGATCCCGGCGACAGGGCGCGCGGTCATCCCAGACCTCCGATTTCCCCGGCGAATGCCGGGGCCCAGATCGGAGGTCCAGAGCTCAGACGGGCTGGCGCATCAAGTGAGCGCGACGTCGATCGACGCTCAGGCTGAATCTGGGTCCCGGCATTCGCCGGGAAGGTCGGGTTGAGACTAGACATGGGTCACGACAGCAACACCGCCGGCGAACAGGCGTGCCAGCACAGCCAGACGGTCTCGCCCAGCTTGAAGTCTTCCTGGTCCCAACGGGTCAGGTTGGAGCGCTGGACCTTGATCCGGCGACCGCCGGCGATCTCGACCTCGTAGGTCGAGGAACCACCCAGATAGGCCTCGTGCTTGATCACGCCTGGCACGGCGTTCGTTCCCTTGGGCGCGTCACCGAGGTTCGGGACCTCGTCACCCTCCTTCTTGTGCAGCTCGATCTTCTCGGGACGGATCGCCGCCCAGACCGTGCCGCCGCGCGGGCCGGTGACGCCGTGGTCCAGGAAGATGTCGACCGGAAGGTCCGGCGACTTGATCACCGCATGGCTCGGCTCATCGACGGCCAAGACGCCTTCGAACAGGTTCACCTGACCGATAAAGTCGGCGACGAAGCGGCTGTTGGGAAACTCGTAGAGGTCGCTGGGCGTGGCCACCTGCTGCAGCACGCCCCGGCTCATCACAGCGCAGCGCGTCGCGAGCGCCAGGGCCTCGTCCTGGTCGTGGGTGACCATGATGAAGGTAATGCCGACCTTCTCCTGAAGGGTGCAAAGTTCGGTGCGCATCTGTTCGCGCAGCTTGGCGTCCAAGGCCGACAGCGGCTCGTCCAGCAGCAGCACGCGGGGACGCTTGACCAGGGCGCGGGCCAAGGCCACCCGCTGGCGTTGCCCCCCCGAAAGCTGATCAGGCTTGCGCTCGCCCAGACCGCCCAGTTGCACCAACTCCAGCGCCTCGGCCACGCGGGCCTCGCGCTCGGCCTTGCCGACCTTGTCGACCACCAGGCCGTAGGCGACGTTGTCGGCCACGGTCATGTGCGGGAACACGGCGTAGGACTGGAACACCATGTTCACCGGCCGCTTGTTGGGCGGCACGTTGGAGATGTCCTGGCCATCGATCAGGATTCGTCCCTCGGTCGGCGTCTCGAAGCCGGCCAGCATCCGCAACAGGGTGGTCTTGCCGCAGCCGGACGGCCCAAGCAGGGCGAAGAACTCGCCCTCATTGACGGTCAGCGACACGTCGTCGACGGCGGCCAGCTTGCCGAACCGCTTGGTGACGTTCTCGAAGGTGATGATGGGTTTTGGCGCGGTCATTGCGGATGTCCCCCGACACACAAAATCCCGACCTCCCCGGCGAATGCCGGGGTCCAGATCATAAGGCTGGAAGGAGCCAGGAAGGGCGAAAGCTCAGGCGGAATCTGGGTCCCGGCATTCGCCGGGAAGATCGGCGGAGATGAAACACTCATTTGCCGTCCCCCGCCCCATGACCCGCCGTGGCGGCCGGATTGCCTTGCAGTTTCAGCGCCGCTGCGGTCAGCAGCACGGTCAGCACGATCAGGACGGTCGAGGCCGCATTGACCTCGGGCGTCACTGAGAAGCGGACCATCGAATAGACCTTCACCGGGAAGGTCACCGTGTCGGGACCCGCGGTGAAGAAGGTGATGACGAAGTCGTCCAGGCTCAGCGTGAAGGCCAGCAGCGCCCCGGCCACCAGCGACGGCGCCATGTGGGGCAGGATAACGTCCTTGATGGTGCGGAACTCGCCCGCGCCCAGGTCACGGGCGGCCTCCTCCATCTCGCGGTTGAAGCTGGTCATGCGGGCGCGCACGACCACCGCCACGAACGGGAATGAGAATGACACGTGGGCGATGATGATCGCGCCCAGGTTCAACGGCCAGGGCATCCCCTGGGGCCAGGGCATGACCTTGGCGAAGAACACCAGCATAGCCACGCCCATGCAGATCTCGGGCACTACGATCGGCAGGGCCATCGCCCCGTCCATCGCTGTCTTGCCGGGGAAGCGGAACCGCCAGAGCGCCAGCGCCGCCGCCGCGCCCAGGAACAGGCTGATCACCGTCGACACCGCCGCGATCGTCAGGCTGTTGCCGAACGCCTCGAGCAAGGCCGAGTTATTGAACAGCTTTTCGTAGTATTTGAGCGTGAAGCCCTTCCAGACGATGTTGCGCTTGCTGTCGTTGAAGCTGAACGCCATCAGCGCGATCAGCGGCGCGTAGAGGAAGATGAACACGGCCGCCAGCCAGGCCTGCATCTGCCAGCGGCGCAGGTATTCTAGGGGGCCGGGGGCGCTTCGCTTAGCCATGCGCATTCCCCTCCCCCGTTTCCCCGGCGAATGCCGGGGCCCAGATCGAACACACGAACGCTGGATCAGCGGGCAGTATCGAGAAGCGCGAACACCCAAAACGCTTGGGCTGAATCTGGGTCCCGGCATTCGCCGGGAAGGTCGGATTGAAGGCGCTCATCCCTTGGCCTCCGGCGTCTTCTTGTTCAGCACGGCCTGGATCGCGATAGCGATGAAGGTCAGGTACATCAGCAAGAAGGACATGGCCGCACCGAACGGCCAGTCGTTGGCGCGCTTGAACTGGCGTTCGATGATGTTGGCGATCATCTGGCTGTCGGGACCGCCCAGCAGGTCCGGGGTCAGATAGGCGCCCAGGGCCGGAATGAAGGTGATCAACACCCCCGAGGCGATGCCCGGGATCGCCAGCGGCACGACGACCTTGAAGATCGTCCGTAGATGCCCGGCGCCGAGGTCCAGGCTGGCCTCCAGAAGCGACTTGTCCAGGCGATCCAGCGCCGAATAGAGCGGCAGCACCATGAAAGGCAGGTGCACGTAAACGAGCCCCAGGATCACCGCGAAATTGTTGTGCAGCAGCTCCAGGGGCTGGAAGTCGCCCAGGGGCTGTAGACCGACCAGCGTCGCCAGGGCGCCACCGCCCTTCCACAGCCATTCGAGGCCCTGGTTCACAAAGCCCTCGGTGCGCAGCACGGCGATCAGGGCGTAGGTGCGGATCAGGAGGTTCGTCCAGAACGGCAGCATGATCAGCAGCAGCAGCCAGGCCTTGGCCTTGTCCGAGGCGAAGGTGATGGCCAGGGCCACCGGGAAACCGATGACCAGGCACAGGCCTGTCGTGAGACCCGCGACCCAGACCGATTTCAGGAAGATCTTCAGGTACAGCGGCTCGATGGCGCGAGCGTAGTTGTGGAAGGTGCCCGAGATGGCGATGTCGGTCAGCCCGACATTGTGGCCGAAACTGTAGGCCCAGACGATCGCCATGGGCGCGAGGAAGAACAGCACCAGCCACACCAGTGGCGGTCCCAGCGCCGTGGCGAACACGGCTTTCGCCTGTTTCCAGGATTGTTCCATGGAGCTCGTCCTTGAAGATGCTCCCCCGCACTGCGGGGGAGCTGTCGCGGAGCGACTGAGGGGGCTAGCTGGAGGTTGACCGAACTTGCCCCCTCCGGCCCTCTGGGCCACCTCCCCCGCAACGCGAGGGAGGAACTATTTCCTCGTCGCGTCCTTAAGCCGCCCGCACCCGGGTGATCAGTTCCTCGTATTGGCTGGCCTTCTCCGCGCCCTCGAACGCGCCGTACTCGCACTTGGCCATGACGTCGGCGGGCGGGAAGATCACGGGGTTGTTCTTGTAATCGTCCGGCATCAGCGCCTTGGCCGCTGCATTGGGGGTCGGGTACAGGATCGTCTTGCTGATCTCGGCCCCGGCCTGCGCGTCGAGCAGGTAGTTGATGAAGGCGTGAGCGTTGTTCGGCCGCGGAGCGCCCTTGGGAATGCACAGGGTGTCGGAGTTGATCAGAGACCCCTCCTTAGGCACGACAAAGCCGATGTCCGGGTCGTCCTTCATCACCTGGGCGATATCGCCGTTGTACTCGAGCACCAGATCGACTTCGCCCGAGGCCAGCAGATCCTGACCGTTGTCGTCATGGAACGCCTTCACGAACGGCTTCTGCTTGATCAGCATCTGCTCGATCTTCGGCAGCATATCTTCGGGGATATTGTTGACCGAGTGGCCCAGATACTTCGCGGACAGGCGCACCAGGTCAGCGCTTTCCGACAGCAGAGTGATCCGGCCCTTGTACTTGTCGCTGTCGAGCAGCCACTTCCAGCTGTCGGGCACGCCCTGGACCTTGCTCTTGCGATAGCCGATGCCCAACAACAGCCAGGTATAGGGCATCGAGTACTTCCGCCCCGGGTCGAAGTCCGGATTGAGGAACGACGGGTCGATGTTCTTCATGTTGGGGATCTTGGCGTGGTCCAGCGGCTCCAAAAGGCCGCCCTGGCTCATCCGCGTCACGAACTCGTTCGACGGCACCACGACATCGAAGCCCGGGTTGCCCGCCTTGAGCTTGGCGAACAGTTCGTCATTGGTCGCGAACAGGCTCATGTTCACGTCGATTCCGGTCGCCTTCTTGAAGTCGCCCAGGGTGGTTTCGCCGATGTAGGTGTCCCAGTTGTAGAAGTTCAGCTTGGGCTCCTCGCCACCGGGCGTAGCGTTGGGCTTCTCACCGCAGGCGGTGAACGTCAGGCCGATCGCGGCGGCGCCGGTGGCGGTCAGGAGCGAGCGGCGGCTCAGGCCCGCCTTGTTGAGTCCTCGCTGGGTGATCGTGCTCATCGTCTCGAAACTCCCCTATCGCTTCGTTGAATGCAGGGCCCAAGCCCAAGGCTGACTTCACGCTACATCGCCGCGCCCATCAGGCGTTACGGAGATACCAATCGAAATCCAGTTCGGTGACGACCTCGAAGAACCGCGCCTGTTCGGTGCGCTTCACGGAGACAAACATGTCCACGAAACGATCGCCGAGATAGTCGCGCAGCACCGTCGACTGCTCGAACAGGTCCACGGCCGCGAACCAGTTGTTGGGCAGCCGAATGTTCTCCTTGGCGGCTGCGGCGTAGCCGTCTCCGATCACTGCCGGACCGGGGTCCAGCTTGTTCGTGATGCCGTGGTGGGCGCTGGCCAGCAGCACAGCGAGGACGAGATACGGATTGCCGTCGGCGCCAGCCACGCGGTGTTCGACGTGGCGGGTCTTGGGCGGACCGGCCGGCACGCGCAGGCTGACCGTGCGGTTGTTCACACCCCAGGTCGGCGCCACCGGGGCGTAGCTGTTGGCTTTGAACCGGCGATAGCTGTTGGCGTTCGGCGCAAGGATCGCCATCCCCTCGCCCAGCAGCACCTTCATGCCGCCGATGGCATGCTTGAGAAGCGCCGAGCCCTCGGGGTCCTCGCTGGCGCAGAGATTGTTGCCGGCCGCGTCGTTGACGCTGAGATGGACGTGGAAGCCGTTGCCGGCGCGGTCGCTCCAGGGCTTGGCCATGAAGGTGGCCTCCATCCCGTGACGTAGAGCCACGCCCTTGGCCGCGCGCTTG
Organism: Caulobacter sp. FWC26; assembly: GCF_002742645.2. Lineage (NCBI taxonomy): Bacteria > Pseudomonadati > Pseudomonadota > Alphaproteobacteria > Caulobacterales > Caulobacteraceae > Caulobacter > Caulobacter sp. FWC26. Next base: position 906,988 of record NZ_CP033875.1, on the reverse strand, counting down.
TAAAGCACCGCGTCATCAGCCGCGCGCAGGGTGTCGGGCTTGTGCTTGAGCGTCAGTTCCACCTGAGCCGGTGCGAACTCCGAGATCGCCCCCTCAAGCGGCACACCGATCGTGTCGGCCACGTCCCACAGTTCGCGCAGGAAAGGGGCGTGGGCCTCCAGCTCCGGCAGACCGTAGACCTGGATGCCCGTCGGTCTCAGACCGGTCTGCAGCGACTTGGCGGGCAGGAGCTCGCCATTCGGGCCACGCTGAAGATCGACGAGGTAGTACTCCAGCTCGCAGGCCGCGACCGGCGTCAGACCGTCGGCGGCGTAGCGGTCGAGGACGCGTTGCAGCACGTGGCGGGGATCGAGATCGTTGGGCGTTCCGTCCAGCTCGTACAGCGACAGCATCACTTGGGCGACGTCGGGCCCCAGCCACGGCGCCAGGGTCAGGGTTCCGGGCACGGGCCGCGCGCGGCGGTCGGCGTCGCCGTCTTCCCAGACCAGGCCCGTGTCCTCGCAGTCAGCGCCGTTGGTGTCGACCACCAGCACCGAGCCGGGGAGGAAGCGGCCATACTCGTAGATCGCCTCCAACTCATGCACGCGCAGTCGCTTGCCGCGCGGCACGCCGGTCAAGCTGGTGAAGAACACCTCGACGAACCTCACCTGCGGGTTAGCGGCGAGAAAGTCGCGGCATTCCTGGATGTCGGCTACAGCGCTCATCATTCCCCCATCGCCGCCGCGAAGCCATCGACGGCCGCGACCAGTCGGTCGATCGCCGCGTCTTCGGTGACGGGCGAGACCAGCATCATGTTGTGGAAGGGCGCGATCAGCACGCCCCGGTTGATCAGCCACAAGTGCAGCGCTTCCACCGCCTCGTGGTCCAGCACTTTCCGCATCTGGGCGGCGTTTTTCGGCGGCGGGTCGGCGAAGACCAGCTCCACCCGGGCCCCGAGATGGACCACCGACCAGGACAGCCCGCGCCTCGCGACCACGCCACAAAGGCCGTCTACTAAGCGTTCAGCGCCCGCCAGCATTTTCTCATAGGCCGTCTCGGTCATCACCTCGGTCAGCATGGCCCGCATCGCGGCCATGGCCAGGGCGTTGCCCGACAAGGTGGTCCCGATACCCGATTGGCCAGAACCGATCCTGGCTTGGGCTTCGTCCATCCGCGCCGAGAGCTCAGCGGTGACGCCCCAGACGGCCGCCGGCACGCCGCCCGCGACCGCCTTGCCCAGAACGAAGACGTCGGGCTCCAGGCCGTGGACCCGCGTATAGCCGCCGGGGCCGGTCGAGATGGTGTGGGTCTCGTCGATGACCAGCAGGGTTCCAGCCTCGCGCGTCAGGCGACGCAACGCCTCCAGGAAGCCGGGCTCGGGCAGGATCATCCCGCAGTTGGTCATCACCGGCTCGGCGAGGACGGCGGCGACATCGCCGGGCGCCAGAGCGGCTTCCAAGGCGGCGAGGTCGTTGAAGGGCACGACGCGGGTGGTGGCGGTCAGGTCCTGGACCTGTCCCAGCAGACCCGGCTTCATCACCGGTGCGCCGTCCTTCAGCACCACGAAGGCGTCGTCGACCATGCCGTGGTAGCAGCCGTCGAACACCAGGATCACGGGCCGGCCGGTGACCGCCCGCGCCCAGCGGATCGCCGCCCGATTGGCGTCGCTGGCTGTGGTCGCTGTCTGCCATAGCGGCAGGCCGAAGCGTTCAGCCAAGAGCTTGCCAACGATGGCGGCGGACGGCGTCGGCAGCATGAAGCCCGCGCCGCGCTTGACTTGATCGGCGACAGCGGCGGCGACCGACGGATCGCCATGCCCGAACATCGACGGCGTATCGCCCAGGCAGAAGTCGTCATAGAGCTTGCCGTCAACGTCGGTGATCTGTGCCCCGACGCCCTGAGCGGCGAAGATGGGCGATGGGCTGGCCCAATCGTTCATCCAGTGCATCGGCGCGCCGCCGCGCCAGTGGGCGCCCGCCGCCTTGGCCATAGCGACCGAGCGCGGATGCTCGGCCGTGAAGCGGGCGCGCTCGGCGGCGAGGAGGTCAGAGAGCGATGGGGCGAGGTCGGCGATCATCCTACCCCACCGAAACACAGGTACTTGGTCTCCAGATACTCATCGAGCCCTTCGGAAGCGCCTTCACGCCCCAGACCCGACTCCTTGACCCCACCGAAGGGCGCGACCTCGGTGGAGATCAGGCCTTCGTTGATCCCGACCATGCCGGCCTCGATCTGCTCGGCCACGCGCCAGCAGCGGCCCACGTCGCGGCTGTAGAAGTAAGCAGCCAAACCGAAGGGCGTGGCGTTGGCCAGCTCGACCGCCTCGGCCTCGGTCTCGAACTTCACGATCGGCGCGACGGGACCGAAGATCTCCTCCTGGAAGATCCGCATCTCGGGCTTCGCGCCGACCAGCACGGTCGGCTGGTAGAACAGCCCGCCCAGGCCGTGGACGTCGCCGCCGGTCAGCACCTCGGCCCCGCCCTGCATGGCGCCGCTGACCAGACCCACAACCTTGGTCAGGGCCTTCTCATTGATCAGCGGGCCAATTTGCACGCCCTCGCCCGTACCAGGCCCAACCTTCAGCGCGGCGACCTTTTCGGCCAGGCGTGCGGCGAAGGCGTCGTGGATGCCGGACTGCACGATCAGGCGGTTGGCGCACACGCAGGTCTGGCCGGCGTTGCGGTACTTGCTGGCGATCGCGCCGTCGACGGCGGCCTCCAGATCGGCGTCGTCGAAGACGATGAAGGGCGCGTTGCCCCCGAGCTCCAGGGACAGCTTCTTCATGGTGCCGGCGCACTGCTCGTACAGCACCTTACCGATCGGCGTAGAGCCGGTGAACGACAGCTTCCGCACCCGACTGTCGTCGCACAGCACCTTGCCGACCTCTGCGGAGCGAGTGGTCGTGACGATGTTCAGCACCCCGCCCGGCACGCCTGCCTCGATGGCGAGACGCGCGATGGCGAGCGCGCAAAGCGGCGTCTCGGCGGCCGGCTTGACCACCACCGTACAGCCGGCCGCGAGGGCCGGACCAACCTTGCGGGTGATCATGGCGATAGGGAAGTTCCACGGCGCGATGGCCGCGCAGACGCCCACGGGCTGCTTGATCGAGGCCAGGCGCTTGCCCGGCATGGGCGTCGGGATCGTGTGGCCGTAGGCGCGCTTGGCCTCGTCGGCGAACCAGTCGATGAACGCCGCGCCGTAGGTCACCTCGCCCTTGGCCTCGGACAGCGGCTTGCCTTGCTCGGCCGTCATCAATCGCGCCAGATCGTCGGCGTGGGCCAGCATCAGATCGCTCCACCGACGCAGGATCGCACCGCGCTCTTTGGCGGTCCTGGCGGCCCAGGCTGGCAAGGCGCGATGGGCGGCCTCGATCGCCTGCGTCGTCTCGTCGGCGCCAAGGTCAGCGACGGTGGCGACAACGGTCCCGTCGGCGGGATTCAGCACCTCGAAGGCCTTATCGCCACGCACCCACCGTCCATCGATGAAGGCTTCGGATTCAACAAGTTTCAGGGCGGTCATTCAGGTCACCTCAGCGTCACGGACACCGACTTCAGGTCGGCGTACTTGTGCAACGCATGAAGGCTTCGGTCACGGCCAAAGCCTGACTGCTTGAAGCCGCCAAACGGCATGGTGATGTCGCAGGCGTCCCAGCCGTTCACCCAGACAAGCCCCGCCTTCAACCGCCGCGCCCCCCGCAGCGCTCGGCTGACATCGGCGGTCCAGAGCCCCGCAGCAAGACCATAGACGGTGTCATTGGCCAGACGCATCGCCTCGCCCTCGGACTCAAAGCTCATCACGCCAAGGACCGGGCCGAACACCTCTTCCCGGGCGAGGGTGTGGTCTGGCCTGACCTGATCGAAGATCGTCGGCTCAACATAGAATCCGCCGGTCTCCTGGCGCACGCGCTGACCGCCCAGCACGCGCCGCGCGCCCTGGCTGTCGGCGGTGGCGATATAGTCGAGCGCGGTGTTCATCTGCCGCTCGCTGACCATGGCGCCGAATTGGGTCGAGGGATCGAGCGGATCGCCCATCCGCATGCTTTTGGCGACCTCGACCACGCGCTCCAGGAACGCGTCCTTGATCGAGGCCTCGACCAATAGGCGCGAAGCGGCGGTGCAGACCTCACCCTGGTTATAGAACACGCCCCAGGCGGCGGCCTGGGCGGCGGCCTCCAGGTCAGGGCAGTCGGCGAAGACGATCTGCGGCGACTTACCGCCGAGCTCGAGCGACACACGCTTGAGGTTCGAGCGGGCCGAATACTCCATCAGCCGCCGGCCCACGGGGCCAGAGCCCGTGAAGGCGATCATGTCGACATCCATCGACAACGCCAGCGCCTCGCCGGCGACGCCGCCCAGGCCCGGCACGACGTTCAGAACGCCCGGCGGCAGCCCGGCCTCGAGCGCCAGCTCGCCCAGCTTCAACGCGCTCAGCGGCGACTGCTCGGCGGGCTTCAGCACGACCGAATTGCCCATGGCAAGGGCCGGGGCGACCTTCCACATCGCCATGTGCAGCGGGAAATTCCACGGCACGATCGCGCCGATCACCCCGAGCGGCTCGTGAACAGCATAGCTCAGCCGATCCGCAGGCGAGGCGCCCACCTCGCCATAGACCTTGTCCAGCGCTTCGGCGTACCAGCGACAGGTGTTGATCGCGAGCGGGATGTCGACGTTCCGGGCGTCGCTGATCGGCTTGCCGACATCCAGACTCTCCAGCAGCCCCAGTTCGTCGGCGTCGCGTTCCATCAGTTCGGCTAGGCGGAACAGCACCGCCTTCTTCTGGCGGGGCACCTGGTCGCGCCAACGGCCGTCCTCAAACGCCGCGCGGGCGCCAGCGACGGCGCGCTCGACGTCCTCCGCCTGGCAGGCCGTCACGAGGTTCAGCACCTGCCCGTTGCGAGGCGACACGTTGTGGAAGGTCGCGCCCGATGCGGCCTCGACCAAGTCGCCGTCGATCACCGCCCGGCTGGGCGGCGCGAGCCTGGCAAGGCGCTCGGCGATGTCGGCGGGAAGGGTCACGCAACAAAATCCCAATAATTGTGATCACAGTTTTCCGAGCCACCGGCCGTGTCAAGCGCCTGACTTACAGGGCGGCCTCGACGGCGACGCGCATCTTCTCCATGCCTTCGGAAAGGTCAGCGGCGATGGCGCGGCGGGCGCCGTCGACGTCCCCGGCCCTGATGGCCTCGATCGCTTCGGCATGACGGTCGGCGACCAGCACGTCGGCGCCGACCCGACCGAAGACCACACGCATGAACGGTCCGATCTGCAACCAAAGACCACCCGCCATGGCCAGCAGGACCTCGGCGTCCGCCCGCTCATAGAGCGCGAAGTGGAACGCATGGTTGGCGGCCATGTAGCGGTCCACGTCCCCCAAGCGAAGCGCCTCGTCGAGGTCGGCGTCGATGGCCTGGAGCTGACGCACGAGCCCGGTGTCAGCTCGGGCCGCTGCTCGCGCGGCCAATTCAGGCTCGACCCAAAGGCGGGCCATCGACAACTGCTCCAGGCGGTCGGCCGTCAGCGAGGGCACGGACAGGCGCTTGTTGGCCGGGTTGATCGCCAGGGCGCGTTCCGCCACCAGCCGTCTCACCGCGTCGCGCACGGGCATCGGCGACACGCCCAGTTCGGCGGCGAGACTGCGCAGCGAGACGCCCTTGCCCGGCGCGATGCGCCCGGTGATCAGAGCCTGCCGGATCGCCTCGTACACCTGGTCGTGGACGGCTGTGGAATCGGCGAGCGGCCGGCGGGTCTTCATGCGCGGGTTTCCAGGAAGGCCTTGCCATTTGGCCCCCAATTGCGATCACAATGCAAGCGCTCGCAAGGATCCCGCCCATGCCCGATTTCGGCGCCAACGACCTCGACGCCTTCTGGATGCCGTTCACGCCCAACCGGCGGTTCAAGGCCCACCCCCGGATGCTCTCCTCGGCCAGCGGCATGTGGTACCGCACGCCCGAAGGCCGCGAGGTGCTGGACGCGACGTCCGGACTGTGGTGCGTCAACGCCGGCCATGACCGGCCCAAGATCCGCGAGGCGATCCAGAAGCAGGCGGCGGAGATGGACTACGCGCCCTGCTTCAACATGGGCCACCCGCTGGCGTTTCAGTTCGCTTCACGCCTGGCCCAGATCACCCCGCAGGGCCTGGACCGGATCTTCTTCACCAACTCGGGCTCGGAGTCGGTCGACACGGCGCTGAAGATTGCGCTCGCCTATCACCGCGCGCGCGGCAAGGGGACCAAGACCCGGCTGATCGGGCGCGAGCGCGGCTATCACGGCGTGGGTTTCGGCGGCATCTCGGTGGGCGGGATTCCCAAGAACCGGATGTACTTCGGCAGCCTGCTGACCGGCGTCGACCACCTGCCTCACACCCATGGCCTACCCGGCAACCAGTTCGCCAAAGGCCAGCCCGAGCACGGCGCGCACCTGGCCAACGACCTGGAACGGATCGTGGCGCTGCACGACGCTTCCAACATCGCGGCCGTGATCGTCGAACCGGTCGCGGGCTCTACCGGCGTGCTTATCCCCCGAAGGGCTATCTGGAGCGCCTGCGAGCTATCTGCGACAAGCACGACATCCTGCTGATCTTCGATGAGGTCATCACCGGCTTTGGCCGTGTCGGCGCCCCGTTCGCCGCCGACCGTTTTGGGGTCACGCCGGACATGATCTGCATGGCCAAGGGCCTGACCAACGCGGCAGTCCCCTGCGGCGCGGTCGCCGCCTCGGGCAAGATCTACGACGCGATGATGGACGGCGCAGACGCCCCGATCGAGCTCTTCCACGGCTATACCTATTCGGCCCACCCGCTGGCCTGCGCCGCCGGTCTCGCGACACTGGAGACCTATCGCGAGGACGACCTCTTCGCCCGCGCCGCCAGCCTGGAGAACTATTGGCAAGAGGCCCTGCATAGCCTCGCCGACGCCCGCCACGTCGTCGACATCCGCAACCTTGGTTTAGTCGCGGGCATCGAGCTGGAGCCGCGTCCCGGCGCGCCCACCGCCCGCGCGATGGAGGTGTTCGAAACCTGCTTCGACCAAGGCCTTCTGATCCGCGTCACCGGCGACATCATCGCCCTGTCGCCGCCGCTGATTCTGGAGAAGGACCATATCGACCGGATGGTCGAGACCCTCCGGGCCGTGCTGTCGAAAGTGGACTGAGGCGCGGCAGACTGTCGCAGGCGCACTAAGTCTGGCTTCATCTTTTTCGGTCATCCCTGATTTCCTTTTAAATTCTAGGGGTAGACCGTGTCCAAAGCATGCGCCGGGTGCCGGGATGGTCAGGACTTCGAGACGCCGTTCTCGATGGCCTTCCAGCCCATCATCAACCTGTGCTCCGGCAAGGTCTTCGCCTATGAGGCCTTGGCGCGTGGTCCTGAAGGCCAGGGCGCGGGGACGGTTCTGTCAACGATTTCGGATCAGAACCGCTATGTGTTCGACCAGCAGTGCCGGGTCAAAGCGATCGAGCTGGCCACCACGCTGGATCTCCCGAAAACAGACGCCCATCTCTCCATCAACTTCATGCCGAACGCGGTCTACGAACCGCGCGCCTGTATTCGCCTGACGCTGGCGACCGCCATGCGGACGGGCTTTCCGCTCAATCGCCTGATCTTCGAGTTCACCGAAAACGAGAAGCTGGACATCCAGCATGTGCTGAACATCCTGCGCACCTATCGGGCCATGGGATTCAAGACGGCGATCGATGACTTCGGCGCAGGCTATGCGGGCTTGAACCTGCTGGCCCAATACCAGCCAGACATAGTCAAGCTGGATATGGAGCTGATCCGCGGCATCGACCGCGATCGCGGCAAGCGCGTAATCGTCTCAAACCTATTGAAAATGCTCAGCGAGCTCGACGCGCTTGCCATCTGCGAGGGCGTGGAGACGATCGACGAACTCGCCGCATTGCGCGACCTGGGCGTCGACTACATCCAGGGCTACGTAATCGCGAAACCCATGTTTCAGGGGCTGGCGACGCCCGACCTGACCGCGATCACTGCGGGCGATACGACATCGCCACGTCACAGCGCTGATAGCGCGCCCCGAATTTCCGCATGATCTCCTCGTCGTGGACGAAGCCCAGCTTCTCATAGAGATGGATAGCGGCGGCGCACTTGCGGTTGGTCAGTAGATAGATCCTGTCCATGCCGAGACTCGCCGCCCGTTCGAGGGTCTTGGCCAGCAGGAACTCGCCCGCCTTAAGCCCACGCGCGCTCTTGAGCACGCCCATCTTGGTCAGCTCGACCCAGCCGTCCTTGGAGACCATCAGGGCGCAGGTTCCCACGACGCCAAGGTCGGCCGTTTCGGCGAACAGCACCACACCGCCCCGGTCAAGGATCAGGTCTCGAGGCTTCGACAACAGCGCAATGTCGTTGTCCTCCAGGGCGAACATCTCCTGAATCCACTCGGCGTTGATCCGATAGAAAGCCTCTGCGAGATCGTCGGAGAAGTCGCGCGCCCAGATCATCGGACGTCCCGCCATTTGGGCGCGGGTCAGCAAGGATCGCTCCGCCAGCCGCGCCTCCGCCTGAGAAAGGCCCAGCATGAAGTCGCCGGCGAGTCCGGCGACCAGTTCAGCCGCCGCCGGCTCGATACGGGGCAAGAGCTCGGTCTGGATCCGTGCCATCAACGCTCGCCCCTTGTCGGTGAACACCAGCCGTTTGGAGCGCTGATCGCCCGGCGTCCGGCGCGTCTCGATGAAGCCGTCCCGCTCCAAGGGCCCAAGCGCGCGGGTGACCGTGGGCTGGGCCAATTGCAGGCGCTCGGCCAGTTCGCCCACCGCGATCGGCTCATGCATGCGGATCGCCATCAGCAGCGACATCTGCGCCGGCTGCACCGGTAGCGCCAACGACCGCGCCACCTCGGCCGCATCGGCCTGCATCCGCTCGGCCAGGCGCTTCAGCCGGCTGCCGAGAAACCCGACGCCCAAGCCCGCCAGAAGATCTACGTCCATCGCCGCCCCCTCAATATAGCGTGCTATATAGCTAGCTATGTTATAGAAGGAGAGGCAAGGCCTATTTCATCGCGAATGGCGCGATAGCAACGCAGCGAACTTGCCCGCCGTTCACGGTGACGGCGGCGGACCGGCCGTTGGACAGGTCGTAGAAACGTTCCGCGCCCCCTTGGGCTACAGCCAGATATTCGGGCGCGCTGAACTTGCATACCTGATATCGGACCTTTGCGCCGTTGATACGATCGACCAGATGAGTGCAGGTCATCGCCCCACCAAAGCGCCGATACAGCACATCGTCGTAAGGAGTCGCCTGAGGATACCGCGTCATGGCGCGGAAGACTTTCGGGTCAAGCGGCGGACATGAAGGGCCAGCAAGCCGCCGCCAGGTCAGATCTCTACGGGTCTGCTCGGCGCGATCGTGGCGCGCCACGATCTGAGCGCCCACGATCAGCACCGCCAAGAAACCGAGGGCGAGCCCCACACTTCGCCACCGACGGGCGGAGCGGCGGTCGCGCGGCGGTTTTTCAGGATGAATGGGATTCACGGCCCAAGAACTTACATTTGTAATCTTGCACTACAGACGTAAAACGAACGCGCCTGAATGCCACCCCCAAACCGGACTCACCACACTTGACGCGAGTCGACTACATTTGTAGCGTACTCGCTACATCAAGGAGGCACGGGATGACCGAACCGTCGGACTTGGAGCTGGAAGTGCTCAAAGCCTTCTGGCGGGGCGGCGCGATGAGCGCCCGCGAGGCGCAGGCTGCCATCGAGCCCGAATTGGGTTGGAGCGGCTCGACCACCCGTACCGTGCTGGAGCGCATGGTGGCCAAGGGCCTGCTGACCCGCCGCTCTGTGCACGGCCTGGCGGTGTACGAAGCCAAAAAGGCCAAGGTGCATGTCATCGGTGGCGTGCTGAACCGCCTTCGCAGCCTGCTCGAGATCGATGGACGCCTGCCAGCTTCGGCCTTCTCAGGCAGCCAGATTCTGTCGGAGACGGAGATCCAGGAACTGGAGGCGCTGCTGAACACCACCAAGCCGGAGGATGACGCGTGAACCCGCTGCTGGCCTCTGCGGCGCTTGGCTTGCTGGTCGCCTGGCCCGCTGCGGGTCTGGGCTGGGCGTTGGGGACGCTCTCAGACAAGCTCACCCGCGATCCGGGGCCGCGCGACCGGGTATGGGGCTTCGCCACGGCCCTCGCCCCGTCCGCTCTGGCCCTCACGGTCGGCGCCGCGCTGATGCCCGGATCGCTGACCGCTCCGGTCCAGAAGATCACCCTTGTCAGCAACATGGCCGTCGGGGCCACAGCCGCTTTCAGCCAGGTCTCCGAGGCCGCCCCGCTCGTCCCTGAGATCTCTGAGGTCCTGGCGCGGGGGCTTGTTCTCGGGGCGTTCGGCGGGCTTGTCGTCGCGGTGGCGCGGCAGGTCATCGGACTGTTGCGCCTGAGGGCCATTGTCCGCGACGCTATCCCCGCGCAGCCTGATCTTACCCTCGCGGTGCGCGACGCGGCCCGGCGGCTTGGCTGCGTCTGGCCCGACGTTCGCCTCAGTGAAGACGTTCAACAGCCCCTTCTCGCGGGCCTTTTCAAACCCGTGATCCTGCTTCCCGCCGACCTGAGCCGGCAGTTGGAGACTGAGCAACTCCTACCAATCTGCGTCCACGAGCTGGCTCACCTCAAACGCCACGACAACTGGCGGCTCCTGATCGAGGGCTTGTCGGCCGGGTTGTTTTGGATGGCGGCGCCCCAGGGCGCGCTGCACATCCGCGCGGCGGCCGTTCGCGAGGAACGATGTGACGGCATAGCCCTCGAGGGCGCCGACGCTCGCGCGCGACGTCGCTACGCCGAAAACCTGGTCCGCGCTCTACGCGCACAAAGCACGCCAGAGCTTCAACCAGCCTTCACCGGCAAATCGAGGAGATCAATCGCCATGCGTCTAGAGGCCATTGCCAAACCCCAAGCGCCCGCGAGCACTGCCCGCAAGGCGGCCCTCGGAGCCCTCGCGGTCCTGATCGCCACGCTGACGGCCGGCGGCGCAATGGCGCTGGCGCAAAAGAAAATCGACCGCGCGAGCTACGCCCACAGCACGATCAGCGACGATGACGGGCTGCTGATTGACATCGTCGCCGACGAAGTGCGCCGCGTCCGGCCACCGCAAGCCAAGGACAGGTTCGGAGCGCCCATCGATAGGACCATCTATTCGGGCGACGTGAAACTCAAACTCCGCCCGAACACCGCTGCGACACGCATCTTGCTCAACGGAGCCACGCCCCCGGCTGGCTTTGATCCGAGCAACCTTCCCCGTGGATCGATCAAGACGCTGGAACTCACGAACTACGAGTCAGGCGCCGCCCAGCGAATGGTGCTGAACGTCATCATGTAGGGCCAATGACACCGGTGGACAAAAGCGGCTCCGCTCGGCATTTTCGCGGCAGACCCGACGGCGGCTTGATCGCCGATGTCTTCGAGGGAAACGCCATGCGAGACCGCCGACTTCACGCCGTCACGGGCGCGTTCGCCCTGATGATGTTCGTCGCCTCGCCGGCGCTCGCCGGCGAGCTCGTCGCGTTTCCCGGCGCCGAGGGGGCGGGACGCTTGAGTCTCGGCGGGCGCGGCGGCGCGGTTTTGCGGGTCACCAACCTGAACGACGCCGGGCCGGGCTCGCTCCGCGCGGCGGTCGAGGCCAAGGGGCCGCGCACGGTGGTGTTCGACGTCGCCGGGACGATCCAGCTGAAGTCACCTTTGAAGATCAGCCACCCGCGCATCACCATCGCCGGCCAGACCGCGCCGGGCGGCGGCATCACCCTGCGCGACCAGACCCTGGTGATCGGCGCGGACGATGTCGTCATCCGCTTCATCCGCTCGCGCCTGGGCGCTGAGAGCAAGGTCGAGGGCGATGCGATCTGGATCAGCGGCGGCCGGCGGATCATCCTGGATCACGTCTCGGCCAGTTGGTCTGTGGACGAGACCCTGTCGGCCTCTGCCCGCTACACTGAGGCAGGCCAGGGGTTCCATGACCTGACTGTCCAGTGGTCGATCATCGCCGAGAGCCTGGCGCACTCGATCCACGTCAAGGGCGACCACGGCTATGGCAGCCTGATCCGAGGCGGCCAGGGCAGCCGGATCAGCTTTCACCACAACCTATGGGCCAACCACATGGCCCGCATGCCAAGGCCCGGGAACTACGACGGACCGGACAAGGACCCCGTCGGACCCCTGTTCGATTTCCGCTCCAACGTCTTCTACAACTGGGGCAAGGGCTATGCCGGCTACAACGCCGACACGGCCACGCGCGCGGCCTACAACTTCGTCGACAATGCCTATGTGCCCGGCCCAAACACCGGCAAGCGTGTGATCTTCCAGGAGAGCAATCTGGAGGCCAAGGGCTACTTCGCCGGCAACAGCATGGACGGCGTGGTTCCCGCCGATCCGTGGAGCCTGGTGACCTTTACCATTCCCGAACCGGCCGGCTATCGTTTGACCGCCCCGCTCGACGTCGCGCCGGTGACGCCGGAAAGCGCCGATAAGGCCTATGAGCGAGTGCTGGCCGACGCCGGGGCCTCGGTGTGGCGCGATCCGGTCGATCGCCGCATCGTCGAGGGCGTTCGCACGCGCACCGGCAAGGTGATCAACACCCAGGAGGACGTCGGCGGCTGGCCGGTTCTGCCCGCAGGCAAGGCGCTAACCGACACCGACGGCGACGGCATGCCAGACGCCTGGGAGAAGACGCGCGGCCTGAACCCCAAGCTGGCCGACGGCGCGGCGTTGGCCAAGGATGGTTCGGGCTGGACGAACCTAGAGCTTTACCTCGCCGATGCGGCGAAGGCGCGGGGATAGCCCCGATCCTCCCCTTTGACGGGGGAGGATCTTGCCGCTTTTGCCCCCTGGCGTGCTTTCCGCTAGAAGCCGGGCCATGTCGCACAACACCTTTGGTCACCTGTTCCGCGTCACCACCTGGGGCGAAAGCCATGGTCCGGCGCTCGGCTGCGTCGTCGACGGCTGCCCTCCCGGAATCGCGCTGACGGCGGAGATGATCCAGGCGTTTCTCGACAAGCGCCGCCCGGGCAGCGGCAAATTCGTCACCCAGCGCCAGGAGCCGGACGCGGTGCGCATCCTGTCGGGGGTGTTCGAGGACGAACGCTCGAACGGCCAGCGCACGACCGGCACGCCGATCAGCCTGATGATCGAGAACACCGACCAGCGTTCCAAGGACTATTCGGAGATCGCCCAGGCCTTCCGGCCCGGCCACGCCGACTATGCCTATTTCGCCAAGTACGGCGTGCGCGACTATCGCGGCGGCGGGCGCAGTTCAGCGCGCGAGACCGCCGCGCGGGTGGCGGCCGGCGCGGTGGCGCGGTTGATCATTCCGGGGGTGACCGTGCGCGCGGCTCTGGTTCAGATCGGACCGCACAAGATCGATCGGTCCAACTGGGACTGGGCTCAAACCGAGCAGAACCCCTACTGGGCGCCCGACGCGGCGATCGTACCTGTCTGGGAGGAGCACCTTGAGAGGATCCGCAAGGCCGGCTCCTCCACCGGCGCTGTCGTCGAGGTCGAGGCCACGGGCGTTCCCGCCGGATGGGGCGCGCCGCTGTATGGCAAGCTCGACGCCGAACTGGCCTCGGCCCTGATGTCGATCAACGCCGCCAAGGGCGTCGAGATCGGCGACGGCTTCGACAGCGCGGCGCTGACGGGCGAGGAAAACGCCGACACCATGCGGATGGGGGAACACGGCCAGCCTGTTTTCCAGTCCAATCACGCCGGCGGGATTCTGGGCGGCATCTCGACCGGGCAATCCGTCGTCGCGCGCGTCGCGTTCAAGCCGACCTCCTCCATCTTGATCCCGCGCCAGACGGTCAACGAGGCCGGTGAAGAGATCGACCTGCGCACCAAGGGTCGCCATGACCCCTGCGTCGGCATCCGGGGGGTCCCCGTGGTCGAGGCGATGACCGCTTGCGTCCTGGCCGACGCTTTCCTCCGCCATCGTGGCCAGACGGGACGGGACGCCTTCCCGCTGGGCGAGAGTCGCTGAGACGGCGCCCAACGCGTCAAGCCACCCCAGACTCGTGTAATGGCACTGATTTTGTTGGACGTTCCAACTTGACCTGGTCGCTCGCAGACCGCTAAGCGTCTGCGCCCACGTGGCGGCCGTGAAACAATTTGCGCGCCATGGTTGCTTAAAACGCGAAGACCCAAGGGAGGCTTAGCGTGCGATTCGACCTCCTGAAGGTCATGCTGGTCGAAGATAACCAGCACATGCGGATCCTGCTGATCGAGATGCTGCGCGCGATCGGCGTGCGCCACATTCATGAAGCGCGGGACGGAGCCGAGGCGCTGGCGACCATGCGCTCGACCTATATCGACGTGGTGCTGACCGACCTCTCCATGAGCGGTCTCGACGGCGTCGAGTTCGTGAACCTCTTGCGGCGATCACCCGACAGCCCCAATCCTTTCTGCCCCATTGTCATGATCACCGGCCATTCCACCGAGCGCAGGGTGCGCGAGGCCCGCGACGCGGGGGTCAATGAGTTCCTGGCCAAGCCCATTACGGCGCGTGGCCTGGTCCATCGCCTGACCCTGCTGATCGAGAACCCCCGCCCGTTCATACGCACGGCGGACTATTTCGGGCCGGATCGCCGCAGACGCGACGACCCTCGCTATCGCGGTCCCCGACGCCGGGCCGAGGACAGCGAACGGGTCTATCTGGACGAGGCCGATCTGGAACGCGGCCATCCGACGCGCAGACTGTAAACCATTCCGCGTCTAGAAGAGGGTGAACAGCGCCTGACGAGTTTCGCCATGACCCTCCGCCGCCTTGCCCCGATCGCTCTGCTTCTGGGCGCTCTGTCCCTGACCCAGGCCAGTTGCATGGCCGCAGCGGCCGTCGGCACGGTCGCCGGAACCGCGATCGGGGTCACGGGCGCGGTCGTGGGCGGCGCAGCCAAGGTCGGCGGCAAGGCGGTTGTCGCCACAGGTAAGGCGATCATCCCCGGTGACAGCGACAAGAACGCCCCTCGCGACCACCGCGAGGAAGAAGAGTAGCCCGCCCTACAGCGCCAGCGAACAGGTCTCGCCGATCGTCGGACGCGACAGCACCACCCGCGACAGGCCCGGGAAACTGGCCGTCAGCCGCTCGGCGAAATAGAGGCACAGGCGCTCCAGCGTCGGGACTTCCAGACCGGGCTTGTCATTCAGCAGGCCGTGATCCAGCTCGGCGGCGACGGCCTTCAGGGCGACGTCGAGCCGGTCGAGATCGGCGACCCACCCGGCCTCCTGCATGGGGCCGCGCACGCTGGCCTCGACCTTGAACGAATGGCCGTGCAGGCGGCGATAGCGATGGTCGGACGGACCTTGCTCGATGTAGTGGGCCGCGTCGAAATACGCGGCCTTCGTGATCTCGAAGACGGGCTTCATCTGTTGCTTCTTTGACTAGGCCTGGGAGGCTCTAGCGCAACGACCCTGTCACCAAGTCGCGCGCCTTATCCGTCAGGGCAGGCCGAGATATTTGTGCGTTTGGACGCTTAAACGCCATTGTGGGTGCGAAAGGCAATAGGCCACGGCCAATTGCGTGTTTGCGTCGCGGTCCGGACCGTCCATCGGCTGAAGATAGAAGCGCTCGAAATCGAGGCCCGCGAAGCGCTCGGGCATGGCCTTCTCCTGCGGAAACACCAGCTTCAGTTCCTGGCCCGAGGTCTGAACGACTGGGGCGTCGGCCTTGGGGCTGACGCAGATCCAGTCGACCCCGGCCGGCGCCTGGAGGGTGCCATTGGTCTCGACCGCAATCTGGAATCCACGGGCGTGCAGCGCCGCGATGGCGGCCTCATCCAGTTGCAGGAACGGCTCGCCGCCGGTGCAGACGACCAGACGATCATCTGGACCGCCGCGCCACTGCGCCTCGACCGCGGCCGCCAGGTCCTCGGCGGTGGCGAACTTGCCGCCGTTCTCACCGTCGGTCCCAACGAAGTCGGTGTCGCAGAAGGTGCAGACGGCCTTGGCCCGATCCTGCTCGCGCCCGCTCCACAGGTTGCAGCCGGAGAAGCGGCAGAACACCGCCGCCTTGCCCGCCTGCCCGCCCTCGCCCTGCAGGGTGAGGAAGACCTCCTTGACGGAGTAGGTCATTGGGCCAGCGCCTCGCGCCCCGCCGCGTCCCACTCGACATAGCCCTTTTCGCGAAGCTCGCACGCGGGGCAGGTCCCGCAGCCATGCCCCCACGCATGCAGTTCGCCGCGTTCGCCCTGATAGCAGGTGTGGCTTTCCTCGACGATCAGCCGGACCAGGTCCTCGCCGCCGAGTTGCTTGGCGAGCCCCCAGGTCTGGGCCTTGGTCAGCCACATCAGCGGCGTCTCGATGCGGAAGTCGCGGTCCATGCCGAGGTTCAGGGCGCTCTGCATGGCGTCCAGCGTGTCGCGACGGCAGTCGGGATAGCCCGAGAAGTCGGTCTCGCACATGCCGCCGACCAAGGCGTCGACGCCCCGCCGGTCCGCCAAGGCGGCCGCGTAGATCAGGAACACCAGATTGCGCCCCGGCACGAAGGTCGAGGGCAGGCCGCGCTCGGTCATCTCGATGGCGCGGTCCGCCGTCAGGGCCGACTGGGCGACCTGGCCGAAGCTCCGGATATCGAGGACGTGATCCTCGCCCAGGCGCTCGGCCCATTGCGGAAAGCCGGCGGCGATCTCACGACGCACCGCCTGGCGGGCCTCCATCTCGATCGCGTGGCGCTGACCGTAGTCGAAGCCGACCGTCTCGACACGATCATAGCGCTGCAGCGCCCAGGCCAGGCAGACGCTGCTGTCCTGGCCGCCGGAAAACAGAACCAGGGCCGCCTGGCGCTCACGGGGGCTCATGCGGGCCTCTCGACTTCCATGAAAAGGGGGAACATGGCCCTTCTCTACACGAGGACCGTCGAGCTCGGAACCGCTCGCCGCGCACGTCAGCGACCATCCCAATACTCCGCCGACTAATTCCAGCGAACTCTTTCGCCTACGAACTAATGATAAGCTTAGCGTTGGCTAGCCAAGGAACCGCCGCCACCCACTCACTTACGCAAGGGAAATCACAAACCGGTTCTTCTAATCGCCTCAGAACTTACGCGCTCCAGGAGAACACCACCTCCCGGAAAGTGAAAAGCCGTAACCTATCGCTGTTCACTTACATTTTGGCCAGTTGACAGCCTTCAAACGCAAGTATGCAATCTCCCAATGCTGCGAGGGGCTCGCCGTACGCCCACGCGGTGAAAACAGTACGGCGCCGAGGAAACATCGACGCTCGCAGGCGCCACCCATAAGGCGCCGCTTGCGTTCAGGGAGGGAATTCAATGTCGCAAACTCTGCGTATGCGGAGCCTGCTGGTCATGGGCGCTTCGGCGGTCGCGATCTCCGGTTTCGCCGTCCCCGCGTTCGCCCAGCAGGCCAAGCCCGCTCAGCAGAACACGACCGTCATCGAAGAGCTGGTCGTCACCGCCCAGAAGAAGGAAGAAGCGCTGCAGGACGTGCCGATCGCGGTGTCGGCGTTCAGCCAGGACACCCTGGAAGCGCAGAAGATCGACGGCGGCCCCAACCTGCAGCTCGCGATCCCGAACGTCACCTTCGCCAAGAGCAACTTCACCAACAGCTTCAACTTCCAGATCCGCGGCATCGGGGCCAAAGCCGTCGGCGCTTCGGCTGACCAGGGCGTCGGCGTTCACATGAACAACGCCCCGCAGCAGTCGGGCAATCTGTTCGAAGCCGAGTTCTACGATGTCGAGCGCGTCGAAGTGCTGCGCGGCCCGCAAGGCACGCTGTACGGCCGTAACGCCACCGGCGGCGTGGTCAACGTGATCACCGCCAAGCCGACCGACATGTTCGAAGCGAACGTTCGCGCCGAATACGGCAACTACAACTCGATGAAGCTGCGCGGCATGGTGAACGTGCCGATCTTCGGCGACAAGCTGGCCGTGCGCCTGGCGGGGACCACCCTGAAGCGCGACGGCTTCGTGACCAACACCTTCAACGGGCACAAGGTCGACGACCGGGATCTGTACTCAACCCGCGTCCAGGTGATGTTCAACCCCACTGAGAAGCTGCGCACCAACTTCCTGTGGGAACGCTTCCACGAAGACGACAGCCGCGCCCGTACCGGCAAGCAGCTCTGCAACAAGGACAACGGTCCGGCGACCGTCGGCGGCGTGCCCACCGGCGCGTCACGCGTCTTCCTCACACAAGGCTGTCTGCCGGGCTCGCTTTACACGCCCGCCGCCTATGGAACGGTGAACACGTCGGGCTCGCTGACCGGCCTGCTCGGCAATATCTTCGGCTTCACCTCGGGGGACGTGAACGCCGGCGACACCACCTCGACCAACCTGCGCGAGATCGAGACCGCGCTGGATCCGCTCTATCAGTCGAAGTCCAACACCTACCAGTTCACCCTGAACTACGACATCACCGACGAGCTGACCTTCACGTCGATGACGTCGTACGGCAAGGGCGACGTGTTCACCAAGCAGGACTACAACCGTAACGTCGCTGCGGTTCCGTTCAACAACACACCGTTCACGCCGGGCGGCTTCTTCACCGACCCGCAGGTCGGCCGCACCAACAAGTTCACCACCATCGACGTCTCATCGGGCCGCTCCGAGCAGTTCAGCCAGGAATTCCGCCTGCAGTCGGCCTTTGACGGTCCGCTGAACTTCACCGTCGGCGGCATCCACTTCACCTATCGCACGCTGACCGACTACTACGTGATCGGCAACTCGCTGACCCTGTCGTCGATGGCCCTGAACTTCCAGCGCACGGGCAACCCGACCTGCAACCCGGCGACCACCGCCAACTGCATCGGGATCGACACCTCGGCCAACCCGACCGGCGACGGCCACAACTACTATGACAACCGCACGCCCTATAACCTAGTGTCGGACGCTCTGCTGGGCGAGGTCTACTATCAGGTCAACGACGACCTGAAGTTCACCCTGGGCCTGCGCCAGACCCGCGACAAGAAGGCGGTCAAGAACTACTCGACCGTGCTCCTGGCGCCGGGCTACGGCCTGACCCTGAACCCCACCAATCCTGACCAGCGCGCGCGCTTCAACGAGACCACCGGCCGGGCCGGCGTCGACTACAAGGCGCATCTGGGCTTCACGGACGATACGCTGCTCTATGCCTTCTATTCGAAGGGCTACAAGGGCGGCGGCATCAACCCGGGCGTGCCGGCCAACTCGGTCGGCATCAAGCAGACCTTCGAACCTGAATTCGTCAACGCGATCGAGGTCGGCACCAAGAACACGATGCTGGGGGGCAGCCTGCTCTTCAACGCGACCGCCTTCTCGTACGACTACAAGGGGTACCAGATCTCGAAGATCGTGAACCGCACCTCGGTGAACGAGAACGTCGACGCCAAGGTCCACGGCTTCGAGCTGGAATCGATCTGGTCGCCGGTCCGCAACCTGCGTCTGAACGCCAATATCGGTTACCTGAAGACCAAGATCGGCGACGGCGTCAGCTCGATCGACACCATGAACCGCACCCAGTCGAACGCCGCCTACACCGTGGTAAAGGTGGGTCCGAACGCCTCGTCGGTCGGCGCCAACTGCGTGCTCACCACGGCGGGCGTCGCCACGATCCTCGGCGCGGGCGCAGGTGCGACCCTGCCTTTCGCCTGTTCGGGCGCCGCAGCTTATCAGGGCTTCCTGGCGGCTCCGGCTGCGGCCGGCGGCGCGGGCCTGCCGGCGGCCACGGCGGCGTTCCTGGCCAACGCCACGGGGCTCTACGCCTACGGGGCCGGCTATTCGCTGGAAGGTACGGCGGCGAACCTGTCGGGTAACGAACTGCCGAACTCCCCGCACTGGACCACCTCGGTGGGCGCCCAGTACACCTTCGAGCTGTCCGGCGGCTGGTCGGCGACCCTGCGCGGAGACTACTACCGCCAGAGCAAGCAATATGCTCGCGTCTACAACACCGCCTACGATCTGCTGAAGTCCTGGGACAACGGCAACATCACGCTGAAGGTAGAAAAGCCTGAGTGGGGTGTCTCCATCGACGCCTATGTCAAGAACATCGGCAACAAGACGCCGATCGTCGACGCCTACACCACCGACGACAGCTCGGGTCTGTTCACCAACGTGATCACCGCCGAGCCGCGTCTGTACGGCATCGCGATCACCAAGTCCTGGTAAGCCCAGCTCGCCAAGCGGACATGGAGGGGCGGCGGTCAATCCGCCGCCCCGTTTGCTTGGTCGCCCCCCTTAAGGGACCGATAAGGCCCGGCAGGCCCGATTCCTAAGGTCCGTGCGTTGTCACCTTAACGACTCCGCAAGGGCGCACGGGGCAAGTTGGCGGCCCCGAGCCGTTGACGAAGCGCCGCATGGAAACGCTTTCCCGTCTGATCGATCCTGTCGCGCCGATCGCATCGGCGACGCCGAGCGCGGCCGTGGCTGCGATGTTCGACGCCGATCCGACGCTCGCCGCGCTGCCCGTGGTCGAAAACGACATGCCCGTGGGCCTCGTTTATCGGGACGTTCTGCAGGGCATGATGCGCGTGGCTGGCGCCGATCTCGCCGAGCGGCCCATCGCCGAGATCATGGACACCGCACCGCGCAAGGTTCTGATCGACACCAACGCCGACGCGTTCGTAAATTCCCTTGCCGACAGCCCGACGCCGATCTTTCGCACCGCCTATGTCGCCGTCGACGCCGACGGGCGCTACGCGGGCGTCGGCGGACTGGGCTCACTCCTGACATCGCATCGCCGGCGCCAGCGCGAGGCCAACGACGCCATGGCGATGGTGGAGCGCATGGCTGTCGATATTGGCGCCCATCTGGACGGCGTGCTGGCAATCACCGAGCGCCTTGAGCAACAACGCCTGACACCCGACGCCGCAGCCTTCGTGCGCGCCATCGGCGACACCAGCCGCGACATGAGCGCGACGGTCGGCCGCGCGGTGGATCTGCATCGTTCGGTCCATGGCGGACTATCCCTGTCCTCCAACCCGACCCGTCTCCGCGATCTAGCCGACGCGGTCGAAGCGCGCTGGGCCCATCGGGCGCAGGAGGGCGGCTCGACCCTGCTGGTGTCCTACGACGGCGAACCCGAGTGCGGCGTCCAGGTGGACGGCGAGCGCCTACTTCAGGTCATCGACATCCTCATCGAGAATGCGCTATCGGCCGGGCGCGGCATGACCGAAGTTCGCCTCACCGGGCGGGGCGAAGGCGAACGGATCACGCTGGACTGCCAGTTGCGCGACAACGCCGGCGGACTAGCCGAAGACCGTCTGGCCCGCGTCAGCGATCCCTTGGGCGAGGTCGGCGCGCAGGACCGTAGCGAAATGGCGTTGGGCGTAGGCATGGCGCTAGCCCGGAAGGTCATCGGCGCCATGGGCGGTCAACTGGTCGCCGAAGCCAATCGGGGGGCGGGTCTTACGGTCGGCTTCAGTCTGTCCCTGGAAGCCGCCGCCGCCGAGGCGGCCGCGCAAGACGCGCCCGAAACAGCAGGCGGACGCGCGGCGCACATTCTCATCGTCGACGACAACGCGACGAACCGGATGGTCGCCGAAGCGCTTTGCGACATGTTCGACTGCACCTCCGAACAGGCCGTCGATGGCCTGGAGGCCGTGGAGATGGCCAAGGGCGGTCGCTACGACCTGATCCTGATGGACATCAAGATGCCACGCATGGACGGCGTCGCGGCGACGCGCGCGATCCGCGAGTTGGGAGGACGGTGCGGCTCGGCCCCGATCGTGGCCCTCACCGCCAACGCCGACCCGGCCGACGTGCAGACCTACCTCGCTGCGGGCATGCAGGACGTGGTCGAGAAACCGATCAAGCCCGAGCGCCTCGCCATGGTGCTGAACGCTCTGCTCGCGGACGAAGACGCCGAAGCGGCCGCGTAGAGCCTTGCGCGTCAAAACGGAATCGTTTGACGCGATAACAAGGCTCTAGAGTAAACACCAGAGCGTGACCCGTGCCGAAGCCGGCTCCCACTTTCGGCGTCACGCTCTAGACCGCGAGCTTCCGCCACAGTTTTCTTTCCGACGAACTGACCTTAGCTTGCGGACGGTAGCGTACGGAGCAAGGCGTGCTGACGACGGCGGAACAACAGGCTTGGGCGTTCTTGAGCCAGGCCCCACATCTGCGCACGGCGGAAGATGTTGAGATCGCGTTCGCGCAAGCCATCGCCGCCTTCGGGTATGACAAGTTCTGCGCCACGCTGGTCAACGCCGAGCACTACGGCAAGGAACCGCCCACGCTGAGCCGCCAGGACTTCGAGGTCTGGGACCAGCGCTATTGGGGCCAGCGCTACGTCGTCCATGATCCCTGCGTGAAGCTGCTGCTGCGCTCGCCGCGCTCCTTCGCCTGGACGGACGCCAAGCCCATCGGCGACAGTCGTGCACAATCGATGTGGGGCGAGGCCTCGGACCTGGGCATGAACGACGGCTATGTCGTCCGGGTCTTCGGGCCCGCCGGCCAGGAGGTGCTGATACGGATGTCGACGGAGGCCCCGGACACCGATCCGGCCGCGCGCGCCGTGATCGAAAGCCTCGCCACCGTGTTCGGCACCATCATGCTCAAGCACTGGGAACTGCAGGACGACAATCCAGACTACGGCGTCATCTCCGAGCGGCAGGCCCAATGCCTCTACTGGGCCAGTCGCGGCAAGACCGACTGGGAGATCGGCGCCATCCTCGAGCTGTCGCCCCGAACGGTGCATCACCATGTCGAGGCGGCCAAGAAGCGCCTGGGCGTCGTCAAGCGCCAGGAAGCGGTGCTGAAGGCCGGTGAACTGGGCTTGTTCAGCAAGCTCTAGATTAGAACTTGCGTCGCCCAGTCACAGTCTCGAACCAAAGCCGGAAATCGCCCATCAAGCTGTAGACCGGATACTTGAAGGTCGCCGGACGGTTCTTTTCGAACACGAAGTGACCGACCCAGGCGAAGCCGTAGCCGGTCAGCGGCGCAGCGACGAAGAAGCGCCAATCCAGCCCCAATCCCAGAACCAAGAAGACGATCACCAGACTCGTACCCACCACGTGCAGGCGTCGGCTGACAGGATGGGCGTGCTCGGAAATGTAGAACGGATAGAACGCCGCAAAGCTCTGGTGGCGCTCGGCGACGCGGGTGGAGGGGGCGCTGTCCATAACGGCTAGGCTGCGCCCTCCCCGGATCCATGGCAAGCGCCTCGCACGTTCGGGCGCATAGGCCGTTTGGCCTATCGGCGGCCGGGGCCCCGCCGGGCCTTAATGCCTCCAGTTCACAGCTCTGGGGCAGGCCATGATCCACATCATCACGTCCGAAAATCGTCACCTCTACGGACCCCAGCTCTGGGCGATGCACGAGGAACGCCGCAAGCAGTGCGTCGAGAAGTCCGGCTGGGTGGATCTTGTGGTGCTGGATGGCGGCGAGGTCGACGACTACGACGATCATCGAGCCATCTATCTGCTCGGATTCAACGCCGAGATGCAGCTCGAGGTCGGCCTGCGCCTGCGTCCGACCGACGATCGCTGCATGCTGGCCGACAAGTTCGCCCATCTCATCGCGCCCGGCGAGACGCCCAAGAAGGGCGCCGACGTGTGGGAGGCCACGCGCCTGTTCACCACGGAGGCTTACCGCCGGCGCAAGGGTCCCGGCCGAGGCGAGCGCGTGTTCGAGTGCTGGGCCGCCGCGTTCGAACTGGCCCTCCGCCACGGCGTGACGCGCTTCGTGGGGATGATCGACATGCAGCTTTATCCCGGCATCCTCAACTCCCCGATCGACACGCGCCTGGTCGGGATCCCCCGACCGTATCCGCATGGCGTGGTGGCCGGCTCGGAGATCGCGATCTCGCAGGGTTTGCTAGATCGTGTTCTGGAGGCCATCGGCCGCGAGTCGCCCGTCGGATACGAAGTGGACAGCCTGGACTTGATGGCCTTCGGCGATCTCGCGGCGGTCCAACGCCAGGTCACGCGCGCGATGACTCCGCAACTGGTCACAGGCGCTGAGCGGGACGAGGTCCTGGCCGCCGAAACCCTGTATCGCCTGCACGACAACACGGGCCGAGCCCGGCGAATCTGGGACAGCCGCTCAGCCTCCATGCCCGAGGTGAGAACTCTGAACGCCTAAGGTCGAGGCCGCCCGCACTCGCGCGAAGCGGGCGCTGATCAAGTTCTGGTTGGCGGCGAATCGTCTTTCCGACCGTTAGCTTCCGAACCAGGGAAGGAAGCGCCACCATCGCGACGTAACGCCGCGCCAGGGGCGCTTGGCTTTCACCAACGCAACGGTCGTGCCATGTTCTCGGGACAACCGTTGGAGGCGGAAGAAAAGATGAGCGAAGAAACCGAAGGCCGTCGCCCCAACCCCGTGGACCTGCATGTGGGCGGACGTGTTCGCATGCGCCGGAAGCTCTTGGGCGTGAGCCAGGAGCAATTGGCTGATTCCCTGGGGCTGACCTTCCAGCAAGTTCAGAAGTACGAGCGCGGCGCCAACCGCGTCAGCGCCAGCAAGCTTTACGAGATCGCCAAGACCCTTCAGGTCCCGGTGTCGTTTTTCTTTGACGGCCTGGCTGATCCGATGAGCGGCGCCGAGGTCGATGACGCCAGCCTGCGCGCCGAGAAGGTGGTCCAGGAGTTCCTGACGACCCCGGAAGGCTTGGAACTGGCCGAAGTTTTCCCGCGCATCGGTCGTGGTCGCGTCCGGCGCCAAGTGCTGGATCTCGTCCGCGCCATGGCTGACGAGGCGTCGCGCGACCAAGCCTAAGCCTGGTTACCATTAGCCGGCCCTGCACTAAAAAGGAGAGCTTCGATCTGAGGATCGGAGCTCTCTTTTTTTGCGCCTCTACCCTGCCGACGCCTCGGATCGCGAAGCGCTCCAGATACGCTTGGCGGTGCCCGCCGCCGCCGGCGCCAGGCCGCGCAGGTCATAGGTTCGCATGATCTTGAGGCCCAGTTCGCGATCCCGTTGCCACACGACCGACGCGTCATGCGCCAGGCCCGCGACGAGATCTACGAGCTGAATCTGCCCCGCAGGGGCCGCCCCCGTCAGCATCTGAACCCGCGCGCCCTGGCTGGAAAGATCCCGGATCACGCAATCCCATGCAAAGGCGCCGCACAGGATCTTGCCGGACCTCTGAGTCTGGATGCGGACGGCCGTCCTTCGATCATGTTCCGCGTCCGACGCGCGCCTCGTCATGAGGGGATAAACGCACGTCGCGGTTAATCGGCCGTGCAGATGTAAGATTTTTGCAGGAAAGGTTAACGCGCTTCCCCCTGCGGGAGTGACTGCGCGGTGTCTGACACAGACCTGTGCGCCTCGGTCGCCTAGCCTAGGCGCGCTCGGTGATCTTCAAGGGCTCAAGCGCCATCGACAGGTCGGCCAGGATGTCGGCGACATCCTCAAGGCCCACGGACAGACGGACCATGCCCTCCCCGATGCCCGCAGCGGCGCGTTCCTCAGGGGTGTAGGGCGAGTGGGTCATGCTGGCCGGATGCTGGATCAGCGTTTCGGCGTCGCCCAGCGACACCGCGCGGCGGATCAGTTCCAGTCGGTTCATCATCGCGACCCCCGCCGCATGCCCCCCCTTCAGCTCGAACGCCATCATGCCGCCGCCCGAAGCCATCTGTCGCGAGGCCAGGTCCCGCTGCGGGAAGCTCTGCAGGCCAGGATAGAAGACCTGCGACACGGCTGGGTGCTCTTCCAGCCACCGCGCCACGACCTGAGCGCTCTGGCTATGACGCGCCATGCGCAGCGACAGCGTCTTGAGGCCCCGAAGGACCAGGAAGGCGGTGAACGGCGACATCACCGCGCCGGTCATGTCCTTCACGCCACATAGGCGCACGCGGGCCATGTCCTCGACGCCGCCAGCGGCCAAGCCGCCGACCAGATCACCGTGGCCGCCCAGATACTTGGTCGCCGAATGCACGACGATGTCGGCGCCCAGCGCTAAGGGCCGCGTCAGGCAGGGCGTCGCATAGGTGTTGTCGACCACCACCTTGGCGCCCGCGCCGTGGGCGATCCGCGTGATCGCGGCGATGTCGACCAGACGCATGTTCGGATTGGCCGGCGTCTCGAAATAGACAATCCGGGTCTGGTCAGTGATAGCGGCCGCCAGCGCCTCAGGCTGGGTCATGTCGACCTGCTTCACCGTCACGCCGAACCGCGTGAGCCCGTCACGCAGGAACGCGAAGGTGCAGCCGTAGAGGGTCTGGTCCGTGATGACCTCGTCGCCGGCCCGCAGAAAGCTCCACAGGGTCGCGGTGATCGCCCCCATGCCGGAAGCCGTGGCGACCGCCGCCTCGGCGCCTTCCAGGCTGGCGAGGCGGCGCTCCAGAAGGTCGGTCGTCGGGTTGGAGATGCGCGAGTAGAAGTGCCCCGGCCGAGTTCCGGCGAACATCTCGCCGCCCGCCTCGGCGCTCTCGAAGGCGAAGGTCGAGGTCAGGTGCAGCGGCGGGGTCAACGCGCCCTGCTCCTCGGCGGGATCATAGCCCGCATGGATCGCCCGCGTGGAAAAGCCGGTCTGGTCGTCGCGCATGTGCCGCTCCCTTTGACGCCACTGTGGCGCAGAGCGCAGCGCCTGGAATTGCGAAATCTGCCATACTGAGCTTTCATATTGGCAGATTCTGCTCAGGAGACCGCCGTGGACGCCAAGGATCGCCAGATTATCCGCGAACTCCAGAAGGACGGCCGCCTCACCAATCAGGAGCTGGCCGAACGGGTTAACCTGTCGCCCTCGCCTTGCCTGAGGCGGGTTCGCAACCTCGAGGCGGAGGGTGTGATCACCGGCTATACCGCCTTGGTCGATCAGAAAGCCTACGGCCTGCCCATCACCGTCTTTGTTCGGGTGCGTCTGGATCGCCATGGACAGGATTTGATCAAGGGGTTCGAGGCGGCGGTGGCGCGGATCGACCAGATCCTCGACTGCTTCCTGCTGGCGGGAGGCGACGACTACCTGCTGCGGGTCATCGTCGACAGCCTGGAGGCCTATGAGGATTTCATGCGCCGCAAGCTGCACGCCATTCCCGGCATCGCCTCGATCGACACCAGCTTCGCCTACGGGGTGGTCAAGCAGACCCGGGTGTTTCCGGTGGCGGGTTGAAATCGCCGAAGGCGTCACGGGCCTGAGGCGGAACCGCCGCTTTGTTGTCGCATGAATCGCGCATACGGCGGCGCGGAGACCTTTCCGACCATGCGCCTCCTGACGACGACCCTCGCCTTGCTCCTCGCCGCCGCCACACCGGCGGGGGCCGCCACGTTCCGTGATCGGCTCTACAATCCCGCCGCCGGGGTGATGGTCGTGGCCCATCGCGGTTGCCATGCCGCCGCTCCGGACCAGGGCTTCGCGTCGACCGCGCCAGAAAATTCGTTGGAGGCCTTGCAGCGCTGCATCGACCTCGGCGTCGATATGGTCGAGACCGATGTGCGCCGCACCAAGGATGGCGCACTGGTGATCATGCATGATCCTAGCGTTGATCGGACGACCGATGGCGACGGCCCTGTGTCCAAGCTGACCCTGGCCCAATTCCAAGCGCTCCGGCTCAAGGGCGGAAACGAAGCGCCACCGACGCTGGAGGCCTTCCTGCGCGCCGCGCGGGGCCGCGTCATGGTGACCCTGCACTTGAAGGGTCCGTTCGCCGCCCAGGCGGCCGATGTCGCGCGCGACGTCGACGCTAGCGAATGGGTGTTATTCAAGGCCAGGGCGAAGGAGGGCATGTCTCCCATCGTCGATCAGCCGCTTTATCGAGACGTCGCCTTCATGCCGATGGTCGGCGAAAGGGCTGCGCGCCATTCGAGGCAGCTGGGCGAGGTCATCACCCGGCAGGCTTCGGGGACCCGCCCGATTGCGGCGGTCGAAACGCGCGGCCTGCGGGCGAAAGGCTTCGCTGCGGTTCGCGACGCGGCGGGAGCCGCTCGCGTTCGTGTCTGGATCAACACCCTGGGCATGAGCAGCTGGAAGAGCTTCGTGGGCCTCGCCGGCGACCGGCGCGCGTTGCGCGATCCGGACGTCTCTTGGGGTCGCCTGATCGACCAGGGCGCCAGCATCATTCAGACCGATCACCCCGCGCGTCTTCTGGCTTATCTGAAAAGCCGCCGCCTGCGCGAGGGCGTCAGCGTTGCGACCGTGGACGCGTCCTCGTCTTCCACCACGCACGCAGCCCTGGCCCCCGCCCGATAAAGGCGACCAAGCGGGCAGCGCGAGCTGCAGCGGTTTCGACATTGATTTTCTAGGAAAATTCAGTCCGTCCTGGTGGCGGGGGGCGGGATCGAACCGCCGACCTGTGGGTTATGAATCCACCGCTCTAACCATCTGAGCTACCCAGCCATAGCCAGGACGGAGGGGGGGTCATACGCCCAAGCGCGCTTCGCATCAAGTCCGGGATGTCATTCCGTCCAGCGCAGCTTCCAAGCGACGTTTGAGTTCATCCGGGCTGTACTGGGTCAACACCAGGCGCCGCGCCGCTCCGGCCAGGCGCCGCGCGGTGTCGCGATCGCTGATCAGTTCGGCGAGAGCCTCGGCCAGACGGTCCGGATCGTCGTCGGGCACGAGCCGGCCATCGACGCCGTCGGTCAGAATCTCCAGAGGGCCTTCGATCTCGCTGGCCACAACCGGCAGGCCCACGGACATCGCCTCAAGCAGGGTCAGTGGAAAGCCTTCCTGGTGCGACGGAAAGGCGAACAGGTCGCCCGTCGCGAGAAAGCCTTGAACATCCTCGGTCCAGCCCTTCAGTGTGACGCAGGATTCCAGGTCGAGCTCGCGGATCAAGCCCTCCAGCCCGGCGCGCGCATCGCCCTCCCCGGCGATTTCGCACGTCACCTCATAGTCCCAGGCACGCAGTTTTGCGATCGCGTGGATCAGGATGTCGAAGCCCTTCTTGGGATGCAGCCGTCCGGCGGCCACGATGCGGACCGGCCCATCGCCTCTCGTAAACGGAGCGGCTTCGGCCCGAGGCGGCTGAACGGCGTTGGGGACGAACCAGACGTGGTCCTCCGGCGCGCCGCGCGCGATGGCCAGGGCCGCCAGATGCTGGCCGACGCACACATAATGCGCGCCCGGTGTAAGGTCGAAGGAGGGCTTATGCAGGCAGACGGCGCGAACCACGTCCGCCGGCGCGACCTTGTCGAACACCCGCGCCGGGCGCTGGCCGTGGCTGAGGATCAGCGATGGACGAAGGCGCTTGACCAACGCACGGGCGGCGCCGACGGTGATTGGATCCCAGTCCGTCAGCGCGGGCATTACCTCGAGCGGCGGCGTCCGGCTCGCCTGAGCCGCCGCAACCTTGCCGCCCTTGCGCACCACGCCGACACACTGGCCGCCGCGTCGCACGGCCCAGGCCTCAAGGATCGGCTGGTAGTCGAGGAAAACCTGCTCAAGACCGCCCAGGCCCTTGCCCAGCATGGCGTGCAGGATGGTGGTCAAGGCGAACTCCGGGAGGCTTACGGGCCGCGACCATCGTGGCGCACGTCCGCCGTGTCAACGCGGGAGCTTGGGCTGGCGATCCGCTTGCGGTGGAAGGCCAGCGTCAGGCGGTCCGAGCCAGCCGCTCGGCCACCGTCTCGCCGATCGCCAGCGAGCTGGTGAGGCCCGGACTTTCGATGCCGAACAGGGCCATCAGGCCGGCAAGACCGTGATCTTCCACGCCCTGCAACTGGAAGTCGGGCTGTGGTTCATCAGGACCATGCAGCTTGGGCCTTACCCCAGCATAGTCAGGGACCAGCTTGTCGGCGGGCAGGCCGGGCCAGAACTTACGGATATAGGCGGCGAAAGCGTCGGCCTTGGCGGGGTCGATCGAATAGTCCGGGGCGGCGACGTACTCCAGATCCGGGCCGAACACCGCCTGACCGCCCATGTCGTTACGATAGTGCGTTCCCAGCGCCCCGTGGATCGGCGGCGGGTAGATCAGACGCTGGAACGGCGCTCTGCCGGCCAGCCGGAAATAGACGCCCTTGCCAAAGTGAGCTTTCGGGATCCCCTCGGCGGGAAAGCCCTCGATCCGCGCCGCAACCGCCTGTGATGACAGACCCGGCGCTGTGACCAGCAGCCGGCAGGTCAGGTCGGTCGGTTCCGCGCCACCGGCGCGAGCTCGGAATCCGCCGCCGGCCAGAGGCGTGGCGGCCTCGAACGGCGTCGACACCACCACCGCCCCGCCTGCGGCTTCGATCTCACCCTGCAAGGCCAGCATGTAGTCGTGGCTAGCGAACACGCCGCTTTCGGGCGACAGCAGCGCCGCATGGGCGTTGAGGCCAGGCTCCAGCGCCCGCGCCTGCGCGCCGGTCAGGCGCTCCATGCCTTCGACATCATTGGCCAGGGCTTGGTCCCAGATGGCGTCCAGCCGCGCGATCTCGTCCTCGGAGGTCGCCACCACCAGCTTGCCGCACTTCTTGTAGGGAACCTTATGGGCGTCGCAGAAGGCGTACAGCGCCCGTCGCCCCTGGACGCACAGTTTCGCCTTCAGTGAGCCGGTCGGATAGTAGAGCCCGCCGTGAATGACCTCGGAATTGCGAGACGATACACCCTCGCCGATGCGGCTCTGCTCCTCGAGGACCGCAACCACCAGCCCGCGCCGGGCAAGGGCGTAGCCGCAGGCCAGCCCCACCGCACCGGCGCCCACCACCACCGCGTCAAAATCGAAATCGCTCATGCGCCCACCTTAGACGAGGCGATCCGATCCGCCAGTCGCGACGACCCCGCCCTTATTGACAGCGCTAACAGGCAAGGCATGGTCTGGCGGCTCGACGCCCAGACGTCGCACCCGGGGGGAATGAGAAGATGGACGGCACGCCGGCCGCGCCTGCGCGCAATCTGCTGATCGACACGCTGCGGGCCTTCGCCCTGATCGGCGTCTACATGGTCCACATGTTCGAGCAGTACGAGATCTACTGGGCCGCGCCGAACCAGAACCTGACCCACACGATCTTCACCACCTTCTTCATGGGCAAGGCGTTCAGCCTGCTGACCCTGTGCTTTGGCCTCAGCTTCTTCCTGCTGATGGACAAGGCCGATCGGCGGGGGACCAATTTCTCGGGCCGGTTCGCCTGGCGGATGGTGGTGCTGGCCCTGATCGGCCTGGCCCATAGCCTCGTCTATCGCGGCGACATCCTGATGGTGCTGGCGCCGCTGGGCCTGCTGCTGATCCCGTTCTATCGGGCAAGCAACAAGGTGATCCTGGCGGTCGCGGCGATCCTGCTGGCCCAGCCCCTGCTGGCCTTCCAGATCATCAGCGCCGCGACGGGCGCGACCTGGGCCAACGCCGCGCCGCATCACTGGGGCGACACCGGCCCGGCCTTCTACCGCACCGCGCCGCTGGAGCAGATGCTGACCTGGAACGTCTGGCAGGGTCAGAGCTTCAAGTGGTGGTTCTTCATCGAGACGGGCCGTCTCTTCCAGATCCTGGCCCTGTTCCTGATCGGCCTGAGCCTGGGCCGCGCCGGGGTGTTCGACGCGCCGGAACGGTTCGTCCGCCAGCGCCGCCGCGCCTTGGTCGCGCTGACCGTGGTCGCGCTCTTGGCCCGCTTTGGCCAAGCCCCACTGGCCGCCTTGCTGCCCGACGCGACCGCCGCCCCGATGGCGCGCAAGCTGCTGGGCAACCTGATGGGCGGCTGGTTCGACGTTTCGGTGATGGGCGTCTATGTGCTTCTGATCGTCGAGGCCTATCAGGGCGTTGGCCGGAAGCTGCTGGAACGCCTGGCCCCGATGGGCCGGATGACCCTGACCTTCTATGTCCTGCAGTCGCTGATCTGGGTTCCGGTGTTCTACGGCTTTGGCCTGGGAGCCTGGAAATGGCTGCCGCAGGCAACGGCCTTATGGCTGGGCCTCGGCTTCCTGGTGATCCAGGGCGTGCTGGCGACCTTGTGGTTCAAGCGCTTCCACTACGGCCCGCTGGAGTGGCTCTGGCGCGCGGCGACCTATGGAACGGTGAAGGTGCCGTTTGTGCGGTGAGAGGCTGACGTTTGGGACGACGGCTTGGGGTCAGACTGCAGGCCCCCACCGGACCATGATTCGTATGGTCGTCCGCCCCCATAGGGGGCAGAAGGCCAGCACCCTTCTTCCCCCTCCGGGGGAGGAGCGCCGAAGGCGCGGAGGGGGCAAGTGTGGATCGAAAGCAGCCCCCAGCTTCCATCCACAGTCCGACCTTCCCGGCGAACGCCGGGATCCAGATCGAACCCACCTGCGGCTATCCGATAAGCGCCGTGTGATGGCGCATCATCCCCAGCCGCCCCGGATGAATCTGGGCCCCGGCGTTCGCCGGGAAGTCGGTCTATTGGATCGACGTCGCCCCTACCCCCACTGCGCCCACAGCTTCTCCTCGGCCGCCTTGGCGACCTTCACCGAGGCCTCCTTCACGTGACCGAAGCCGCGGATCTGCTGGGGGATCTCGGCGATCTTCACGGCCAGCGGCACGCTCTCCGGCGAAAGCCCCGCCGCGAGACGGTCCAGACCGGTCTCGTAGGACGCGATCAGGCCGCGCTCCATGCGCCGCTCCTCGGTCTTGCCGAAGATGTCGAGCGCCGTGCCGCGCAGGCCCTTCAGCTTGGCCAGCATCGGGAAGGCCAGGTCCAGCATCCAGCCGCCGAAGGCGATCTTCTTGGGCTTGCCGTCGGCGGCCTTGGGGGCCAGCAGCGGCGGGGCCAGCCACACCTTGGCCTTGCCGCCCTTGAAGGTACCCGCCAGCTCGGCCGCGAAACGGCCGTCGGTATAGAGGCGCGCGACCTCGTACTCGTCCTTGTAGGCCATCAGCTTGTAGAGGTTCACCGCCGCCGCGCGGGTCAGCGGCAGGGCGCCGTCCTCGCCGGACACGGCGGTTTCGGCGCTGCGGACCTTGGCCACCTTGTCCGCATAGCGCTGGGCGTAGGCGGCGTTCTGATAGGCCGTCAGCTGAGCGATGCGGTGGGCGATCAGAGCGTCCAACGGCATGGTCTCGGGCGTCGGGGTGGCGTCTTCCTTGACCTTCAGGGTCGACGGATCGTGGGCCACCCGGCGACCCAGCTCGAAGGCCTGGAGGTTGGCCTCGGCGTCGACGCCGTTCAGCTTGATCGCCCGATAGACCGCGCGGCTGGACAGCGGGATCACGCCGCGCTGCCAGGCGAAGCCCACCATGATCATGTTGGCGTAGATGGCGTCGCCGAACTCGGTCTCAGCCAAACGCTGGGCCGGGCAGGCGTCGAAGGTCCGGGTCGCGCCCTTCACGCGGCGCGCCATGGCCCCGCTGTCGAAGCGCACGTCGCGGCTGGTGACGAAGTCGGCCGTGGGCGCAAAGTCGCTGTTGCCGAAGGCGCGCGTGCGGTCCTTGGCGTAAAGGGACAGGCCCTCGGGGCTGGCTGCCACGAGAAGATCACAAGCGATCAGCACATCGGTGCTGGCGGCAGGCACGCGGCCGCCGACGATCGTCTCCTCGGTCTCGCCGATCTTGACGTGGCTGAACACCGAGCCGCCCTTTTGGGCCAGACCCGTCATGTCGACCACGCTGCCGGCGCGGCCGTCGATGTGGGCGGCCATGGCCAGGATCGAGGCGACCGTGGTGACGCCCGTCCCGCCCACGCCCGTGAACAAGATCTTGCGCACGCCGGTCAGCGGCTCGAACTCGGGCAGCGGCGTCGACTCGGCGGTCAGGGCCGCAGGGGTCTTCTTGGACTGGGCGCTTTCGGCGCCTTCCAGGGTGATGAACGAGGGGCAGAAGCCCTCGACGCAGGAGTAGTCCTGGTTACAGGACGACTGGTTGATCTTGCGCTTGCGGCCAAACTCGGTGGCCAGCGGCTCGACCGACACGCAGTTGGACTTCACCGAGCAGTCGCCGCAACCCTCGCAGACCAGCGGGTTGATGAAGACCCGCTGGGTCGCCTTGGGCATCGAGCCGCGCTTGCGGCGACGGCGCTTCTCGGTGGCGCAGGTCTGATCATACAGAAGCACCGTGGTCCCGGGCGTCTCGCGCAGCATCTCCTGCACACGCATCAGGTCCGAGCGCGGAAAGATCTCGACGCCCGGCGCCAGATCGTTGACGCCCTCGTAGCGCTTGAGGTCATCGACGACGATGACGGTCTTCTTGACGCCCTCGGCCGCCAGTTGGCGGGTGATCTGGGCGGGGGTGAAGCCGCTCTCGGCGCGCTGGCCGCCGGTCATGGCGACGGCGTCGTTATAGAGCAGCTTGTAGGTGATGTTGGTCCCGGCCGCGACGGCGCCGCGAATGGCCAAGGAA
The DNA here is from genome assembly GCF_002742645.2 of Caulobacter sp. FWC26. Taxonomy (NCBI): domain Bacteria; kingdom Pseudomonadati; phylum Pseudomonadota; class Alphaproteobacteria; order Caulobacterales; family Caulobacteraceae; genus Caulobacter; species Caulobacter sp. FWC26. Next base: position 872,947 of record NZ_CP033875.1, on the reverse strand, counting down.
CCCGAGTGGTTGTAGGTGCCGTCGCCCAGGTTCTGGAACACGTGCTTTTCGCGGGTGAACGGCGCGGCGCCCACCCAGGTCAGACCCTCGCCGCCCATGTGGGTGTTGAGGTCGGTCATCGGGTCGTTGAACCCGGCCATGTAGTGGCAGCCGATGCCGGCCAGAGCGCGCGAGCCCTCGGGCAGCTTGGTCGAGGTGTTGTGCGGACAGCCCGAGCAGAAGAACGGCTTGCGGGCCTGGTCGGCGGCGAGGCTGACGGCGGCGACGCCGGCGGCGCTGACGCGGTTCAGATAGGCCTGCGCCCGCTCCATGTGCGGCCCTTGAGGCAGGCGGTCATAGATGGCGAGCGCGATTTCGGCGACCGACAGCGAGCCCAGCTCCGACAACAGCGGGCCGCCCTTCTCGTCGGTCTTGCCGATCACGCGCGGCCGCGCCTGGGCGGGAAGATCGTAGAGCGCGGCGCGGGCTTGCGGTTCGATCAGGGCGCGCTTGTGCTCGATGACCATCAGGGTCTCGAGGCCGGCGGCGAAGGCGCGCAGGCCCAGCGGCTCCAGCGGCCAGGGCATGCCGACCTTATAGATCGAAACGCCCAGGTCGGCGGCTTCCTGCAAGGTCATGCCCATGGCCGTGAAGGCCTCCAGCACGTCTTTATAGGCCTGCCCCTGGCAAACGATGCCGAGGCGCGCCTTGCCGACCTTCACATGCGAGGCGCCCAGCACCACGCGGTCGATATGGTTGGCGCGCGCGAAGGCCAACGCCGCCGGGATCTTGTGGAGCCGCATGCGCCGCTCCTTCTCCATCGGCTGGTCCTTCTGGCGGATGCCCAGGCCGCCTGGCGGGAACGCGAACTCGGGGACCACGATCTGGTGGCGGTCCAGCGAGACGTCGATGGTCACGCCGGAGTCCATGGTGTCGGCCAGGGCGATCATGCCCGTCCACAGGCCCGAGAACCGCGACATCGAAATGCCGAGCAGGCCGTAGTCGAGCACCTCTTGCACGTCGGCCGGCGACAGCACCGGCATCTCGAAGTCCTGGAAGGCGAATTCCGATTGCGACGGGAGGGTCGAGCTCTTGCAGGCGTGGTCGTCGCCAGCCACCGCCAGGACCCCGCCGGTCGGGAAGGTCCCGGCGAAGTTGGCGTGCTTGAAGACATCGCCGGTGCGGTCGACGCCGGGCGCCTTGCCGTACCACATGCCGAACACGCCATCATAAAGCGCGCCCGGGAACAGGTTGGCCTGCTGGCTGCCCCAGACGGCGGTCGCGGCGAGGTCTTCGTTCAGGCCTTCCTGGAAGACGACATCATGCGCGGTGAGAAGCTTCTTGATGCGCGCGGCCTGCTGGTCGAGCCCGCCCAAGGGCGACCCGCGATAGCCCGACAGGTAGCCGCCCGTGTTCAACCCCGCCTTGCGGTCGAGGCGCTTGCGATCCAGCAAGACGCGGAGAAGGGCCTGCACGCCGGTGATGAAGGCGCGACCATCTTCGAGCACATATTTGTCGTCGAGAGTGACTTCCGAGTGCCGCATGGCAAAAATTTTCCTCCCGGGTCTTCTCGCCCGCTACGCAATATCTTATAGAAGCGCGGAAAATGTTTGCCCAAGGCGTGCCCGACTCAGGGGCGCTTTGCGCAAAATCAAAGCGCCAACGCCCTCTGGGGGGAGGAATTTCTTGTCCGAACAACTCGACGCCGTGGATGCCAAGATTCTGGATCTGATCCAACACGACGCCGGACTGTCCGTCGCGGAGATCGCCGAACGCGTCGGTCTGTCGTCCAGCCCCTGCTGGCGCCGGATCAAGCGCCTGGAAGACGCCGGCGTGATCCAGCGCCGCGTCACCATTCTGGACCGTGAAAAGCTGGGCCTGGGCTTCGAGGTGTACTGCACCGTGAAGCTTTCGCTGCCGACCAAGGAAAACCTCGACACCTTCGAACAGGCAGTCGGCAAGTGGGCCGAGGTCGTCCAGTGCGCCACCGTGACCGGCGCGGCCGACTACGAAATGCGGATCGTCACCCGCGACATGCGCGCCTTCGACGAGTTCCTGCGCGACAAGCTGCTGTCGCTGGGCCTGGTGTCGAACATCGAAAGCCGCATCGTGATCCGGGGCGTCAAGAACTCCACCGCCGTGCCGCTGGGCCTGATCAGCCCGTATGTCAGCCCTCTGAGCTGAGGCGAAAGTCGCTTTCCCGCCTTGTGGGGAGCGACAGCGCCGCCGCTTTTATCCAAGCACCGACCATAACTCCCCGCTAAACTCCGCGCCACCTCACCGCCGGAGTTCCCATGATCGATCTCGTCTTCGACGCCCGCCGCAAAGACCTCGGCAACTTCGAGGTCGGGCGTGTGCTGCCGTTTCACGCGCATCGTATGGTCGGTCCATTCACCTTCCTGGACCACATGGGCCCGGCGGCGTTCGACCCCGGCTTCGCCAAGAGCGCCGACGTGCGCCCGCACCCGCATATCGGCCTTTCGACCTTGACCTATCTGTTCGAGGGCGAGATCACTCACCGCGACAGCGTGGGCTCGCTGGCCGTGATCAAGCCGAACGAGGTCAACTGGATGACCGCCGGCTCGGGCATCACCCACTCCGAACGCTTCGAGGGGCTGCGCGAGCGCGGCGGCCGCATGGACGGCATGCAGGCCTGGGTCGCCCTGCCCAAAGAGTTCGAGGAAGTCGCGCCCAGCTTCACCCATCACGAGGGCTCGGCCGATCTGCCCTATTATGAAAGCGGGGGGCTGAAGGCCCGGCTGATCGCCGGCGAGGCGTTCGGCGCCAAGTCGACCGTGCCGGTGTTTTCCCCGCTCTTTTATGTGCACTGGGAACTGGAGCCCGGTGTCACCGCCGCGCTTCCGGCTGAATATCCCGAGCGGGCCGCCTACATCGCTGCGGGCCGCGTCGAGGTCGATGGCCGAGAGCTCGGCGAAGCCCAGATGGCCGTGTTCGCTCCGGGGGAGACGATCGTCTTCAAGGCCCTGGAGCGCTCTACGGTGATGCTCCTGGGCGGCGAGCCGGTGGGCCCGCGCTTTATCGAGTGGAATTTCGTCTCCTCGTCCAAGGACCGTATCGAACAGGCCAAGGCCGACTGGAAGGCCGGCCGCATGAAGCTGCCCGACCTCGACCACGACGAGTTCATCCCGCTGCCCGAAGGTCCGCCGCCGCCGGCCAACCCGATGTCGTGACAAGCTTGGCAACCCAATGGCGACGTTCGGATTACTCCCTTGCCCGGCGCTAGGCCGGGGCTGGGAGGAGACGCTGATGCGTATCGTAACGATCGCGGCCGTTGCCGCTATGGGCCTGACGTTGATGGCCTGCGAGAACAAGGCCGAGAAGGCCCAGGAGGCCACCGTCGAAAGCGCGGCCGCCGCCAGTCAGGCCGCTGCCGCGTCCCAGGCCGCGACCCAGGCGGCAAACGCAACGGCTGACGCCGCTGCAGCGGGAACCGAAGCGTCAATGGAAGCTGCAGGCGACGCCGCCGCCGCCGCTGGCAAGGCCGCCGAAAAGGCCGGTGACGCCGCCGAGAAGGCCGGCGAGAAGGCTAAGGACGCCGCCCACTAGGTTGCATCAGCCGCCGGTCGCTCCAAAGAGCGGCCGGCTACATCGTACGATGCTTGGCCTTTGTCGCCTCATCCAACCGCAGGAACCGCGCGGCATTGTTGTAGAGGATATCCCGCTTCTGTTCAGCAGACAGAAACGGAGCCTCCTCGATCACAGCGATCGAGCGCTCGATCGTTTCAGGCCATACCATCTGGTCGGAACCGAACATGATCCGCTCGCCGAAGCCCGCGTCCACCAGCGCCTGCAGGTAACGATAGAAGGCCGGGCGGGGCTGCGTGTAGACGATCACGCCGGTGTCCAAATAGACCTGCGGATGGGCGTAGAGCAGGGCCAGAGTGTCGTCGAGCATCGGAAAGCCGGCGTGCATGACGTTGACGCGCAACTTGGGATGCTTGACCAGCACATCCTCCAGCAACAGCGGACTGCTGAGCCGGGCGCGGTAGCCGGAGCCCGGGACGTAGGCCATGCCGGGCGGGCCGGGGCCGATATGGATCGCCACCGGCAAGTCGAGGGCCTCGGCGGTGGCCCAGAGGTTTTCCAGACGCGGATCGTTCGGCGCTATGCCCTCGTACTCGAAGCCCAGCTCGCCGATCACCGCCAGCTTGCCGGCCGCCTTGGCCTGAGCGAACTCCTCCAGCATCACCTTGGGCTTGCCTAACTCGGCGTCGGCCGGGATCAGGCCCGGGAGCACCCGGTCGGGGGCCAAGGCCTGCCACGCCATCACGCGCTTGTAGGAACCGCTGACGACCCCGATGATGTTGCGCTTCCGCATGATCGCCAGGGTCTTGTCGCGGATCTCATCCTCGCTGGTCGGCGACCAGATCGGGTCGGCGCAAGTCGGGTGCTTGAACATCCCCATAAGGCCGTCCGTCCAGGGCTGGCGCTGATCCCAGGTCGGCATGGGATTGATCGGCGTGCACATGGCCAGAGGCGGCGGACCCTGACTGTCGGCGGGCAAGGCATGCAGGTGCATGTCGATGATCGGGTCGGCCGCGCGGGCCGGAGCGGCTAACAGAGCGGCGCCAGCAAGCGCCATTAGTATGGATCTGAATCGCATCGTTCCCCCGAGAAGGCGCACGCGGATCGCGCTCCGATATGGAGAAACGCCGTTCGACGACCGATCACCAATGAAACTGAATCGCGCGCCACAGTAAATCCCGCCGGAGACGACGTGGACATCCGCATACAGACGCGCCAGCCTAACCATCACCGCCTTGACCCCGCCGCGCGCACGCCCGATGACATGCCCATGACCGACACCGCCTTCGCCGACTTCGTTCGTGGCCTGCCCAAGGCCGAGCTGCATATGCACATCGAGGGCAGCCTCGAGCCCGAGCTGATGTTCGAGCTGGCCAAGCGCAACGGGATCACCCTGCCCTTCGCCTCGGTGGAGGAAATCCGCGCGGCCTACGATTTCTCGAACCTGCAGGACTTCCTGGACATCTATTACCAGGGCGCCGGGGTGCTGATTACGGAGGCCGACTTCAAGGATCTGGCGCTCGCTTACTTCAAGCGGTTGGCGGCCGACGGCGGAACCCACGCCGAGATTTTCTTCGATCCGCAGACCCATACCGACCGGGGTATCGCCCTCGACACCGTCATGAAGGGCCTGCTGGCCGGCATGGACGAGGCCGAGAAAACCCTGGGCGTCACCTCCAAGCTGATCCTTTGCTTCCTCCGCCACCTCTCCGAGGAGGCTGCGTTCGCAACCCTCGAGCAGGCCAAGCCCTGGCTCTCGCACCTGGCGGGCGTGGGTCTCGACAGCTCCGAAGTCGGCCATCCGCCGGCCAAGTTCGCTCGGGTGCTGCAAGCCTCGCGCGACTTGGGGCTCAAGGTCGTGGCGCACGCCGGCGAAGAGGGCCCGCCCGAGTATGTCTGGGAAGCCATCGATCTGGTGAAGGTCGACCGGATCGACCACGGCAACCGCGCCCTGGAGGATGAGACCCTGACCGCGCGTCTCGTGAAGGACGGGATCACTCTGACCGTCTGCCCGCTCTCGAACCTGAAACTCTGCGGCGTGCCGAGCCTGGATGTGCATCCGCTCAAGCGCATGCTGAACCTGGGCCTGAAGGCCACGGTGAACTCGGACGATCCTGCCTATTTCGGCGGCTATCTGCTGGAAAACTATCTGGCGACCGCGAACGCCGTGGGCCTGACCCGCGACGACGTCGTCACCCTGGCCAAGAACAGCTTCGCCGGCTCGTTCCTCACCGACGCCGAGAAGGCCGAGCGGATCGCGAAGGTCGAGGCCTACGCGGCGGCGCACTAGCCGATGGCCGTCGTCGCCGCCCAGGCCTACGTCGCCGGCAAGCCGGTCCGGGCTCTCGGCTTCGAAACGCCCGAAAGCCTTGCGCCGCGCGATGGCGAGTTCATCTGGATCGGCCTTGTCGATCCGGACGAAGCCGAGCTTCGGACCCTGCAGGCGGTGTTCGGCCTGCACCCGCTGGCGGTTGAGGACGCGCTGAACGCCCGACAGACACCCAAGGTCGATGTCTATGGCGACCAGCTGTTCGTGGTCGCCAAGACCGCCCATCTGGAAGGCGATCATATCGGCTATGGCGAAACGGACTTTTTCGTCGGCCGCCAGCATCTGATCACCGTGCGCCACGGCTCAGCGCGGGCGCATACCGAGCTCCGCGCCCAACTTGAAGCCGCTCCCGGCCTTCTGGCGCATGGCGTCGACTATGTATTGCACGCGGTGCTCGACTTCATCGTCGACGGCTACATGCCGATCGTCGACCAGATCGAGGAAGACCTTCAGGCCTTCGAACGACGCGCGCTGGACGCCTTTCTGACCCGCGCCGAGATCGCCCGCATCTTCAATCTCCGCCGCACCCTGATGAAGTTCAAGAAACTGCTGGGTCCGATGGCGCAGGTGACCAGCGCGCTCGAGCATCACGATCTGCCCTGCATCGACACCGAAGTCCGCGCCTATTTCCGCGACGTCCGCGACCACATCCAGCGCACTGAGATCCTCGTCGACGGTCTGCGTGAAGTGCTGACCTCCGTGTTCGAAATCGCCAGCCTGCTGGAGCAGCAGCGCCAGGGGGTTATCACCCGCCAGCTCGCCGCCTGGGCCGCGATCCTGGCGGTGCCCACCGCCATCGCCGGCGTCTATGGGATGAACTTCGAGCACATGCCCGAGCTCAAGTGGGCCTATGGCTATCCGACGGTGCTGGCCGGGATCGCGGTGATCTGCGGCCTTCTGTATAGGCGTTTCAAGCGGGTGGGCTGGCTCTAGGCGGCCTCGCAAACCTCGATGATCTCGTGATGCCGCGCGGCGTCGATCCCGTCGCGCTGCTCTTGGGCCAGCCGGCTCTTGTCGCCCTCTGGCAGCATAAGGCTCGGCCGCTCATCGGGGGACTGGAACTGGATCAACAGGCGCGTGCCCAATGTCGTGCCAGGATAGGGCGCCAGCCTGTTGGCCAGCTTGGCCGGATGCGGCGGCTCTTCGCGCCCGTCCTCCTCGTAAAGCTCAAGATAGCGCTGGAACACGTCAGCATCGACCTCGGCCCACGCGCCCCAGCCGAAATAGTCGTCCTCGCCCTTCAACGGCACGGGTAGAATGCAGCGAATGAAGTAGCGATCGCCCCATTGGCAGAGGTCGTCGTCGTAACGCACCTGCGCGTCTAGTTCGGCCTCCGGCAAGGCGAAGACCTCGTCGGGAAGGGCAAAGCCCCAGTCTAGGGAAAGCGGCTCTGGTGGGGCCTCAGCCATCGGACCTCTCGGCGTGAAAACGACGCGCCGATGCTTAGGACAAGTGGGCTCCTGCCTCCAGAGCGCGTTCGGTTTAAGCGTGAACGGCTGAACCGCTCGAACGCGCTCTAAGCGCATGAAATAGATCCTGTTTATCTGGTTTAGTTGGTCCCATCTAAACCAGACAGGCTCTACCCCACCGCGTCGCGCAGAGCGTCGCAGAGGCGGTCGAGGCCTTCGATATCGAGGTTGGGGTCCAGGGCCACCACGACGGTCGAGGCGGCGAGGTGATTGGCGTTGGGGGTGTCGTCGGCGAAAAGCGTGCGATCGCGGACCGAGCAGCTGGCCGGCACGCCGGCCGCCTGGAGCTTCCAAGCCACCGCGCCGGCGTCGTCGGTCGGCAGGCTCAAGGCGCAGAGCGGCGAAATCCAGCTCATGCCCCAGCCCGGCTGAAAGCCGACGCCGCTGTCCAGCAGCAGGACACGCAGTTGCTGCGCGGTTCCGCACAGACGCTGACGCAGGCCAGGCCAGGCGGCGAGACCGTCGTCGCCCTCGAACGGCGCAGCCTCGACGGCGTTGACGGGGGTGGCGTCCTCGCAGGCCAGGAACACGCCTTGGCCGCTGGGCAGCCCCACCAGAACAGGCACTGGCGCATCGATGATGACGTCGAAGGCGCCGTGGGCGTCGACCAGGATCGGCAACCCGGTCTCGTCGCGGAAGGCGGCCCAGGCGCGCATGTCCGGCGCGCGCCCATGGGCGGCGGCCGGAACGATCGCCTCAAGCGGTCCCGGCGCCTCGGGCAGGCGCTCGCGCAAATGATCTGTGTCGAACATCGCGCTGAACGGGTCGACATCGACCAGCCAGGCCTTGAGGCCGGCGGCGGCGACCCCGGCGAGCGTCTCCGGATCGGCCAGGGCCGAGACGACGCAGACGCCGCCCTCGCGTACGCCCAGCGCCTTCAAGGTCGCGGCGGTGGCCTCTACCCGGGCGGCGAAGGCGCGGGCGGCGACGGGTCGGGCGAAACGGGCGGCCAGACGCCGTTCCAGATCGGAGGCATGACCAGCGGCGGCCAGCGCCTGGCTGACAGCGTCAAAGTCGATCGGCAGACCCGAGGCGCGAATGAGGCTTCTGGCCTCGCGCGCTAGGTCGGCGAAGACATCAATCGGAGCGGCGACGGGCTTCGGGCGCATGAGCTTGAACGCAATCCACGACGAACCGGGCGACCTGATGGCCGCACCATATGGTTAAGCAACCGTATTCATCGATTCCGCCCGCCCTAATGCGGCGCGCGGTCGCGGCAAAAAGCGCCGCATGACGCTACTCAGTAGGCGACTTCTGCCATGAGTCGCGCAGTTCGCGCTTCAGGACCTTGCCGATGTGGCTTCGGGGCAGGCTGTCGACGATCACCACCTCGGCAAGGCGCTGGGTCTTGCCGACCTGACCGTTGACGAAGGTCTTGATGTCTTCGCCCACCGCCGTCTGTCCGCCTTTCAGCGCGACAAAGGCCACCGGAGTCTCGCCCCAGGCGTCGGACGGCACGCCGACTACTGCGGCCTCGACCACCGCCGGATGCTGCACCAGCACGGCCTCCAGGTCGGACGGATAGATGTTGAACCCGCCGCTGATGATCATGTCCTTCTTGCGGTCCATCAGCGTGAGGAAGCCCTCCTCGTCGAACCGGCCGACATCGCCTGTGCGGATGAAGGTCCAGCCCTCCGGCGAGACCCAGGTCGCCTCGGCGGTCTTGTCCGGTCGGCCGAAATAGCCATTCATCATTGCGGGCGACCGGCCCACGATCTCGCCGACCACGCCCGGCCCAACCTGGACGCCGTCTTCGTCGATCAGCCGAATGTCGTGGCCCGGCGCGGGCCTACCGACCGTGTGCAGCTTGTCGGGGTGCTCGTGCGCCATGAGGATGCAGGTGCCGCCGCCCTCGGTCATGCCGAAGTACTCGACCAGGCCGCCGGGCCAACGCTTGAGCACCTGGGCCTTCAGCTCGGCGGCGAACGGCGCGCTGGTGCAGAACTTCAGGTGGGTCGTCGACAGGTCGTAACGGTCGAAGTCGGGATGCTCCATCAGCCGCCGATACTGCACCGGCACCAGCATGGTGTGGGTCATGCGATGCTTCTGCGCCAGCTCAAGATAGCGCACGGTGTCGAACTTCTTCATCAGTACGACCGTGCCGCCGCCCGCCAGCGTCGGGAAGAAGCAGACCAGGGTCGTGTTCGAATACAGCGGCGTCGATAGAAGGCTGACCGCCTCGAGACCGTAACCGACCGCGTCAACCCGGAAGACGTGCTTCCAGCGCATGCCGTGCGACTGGACGATGCCCTTGGGCGTGCCCGTCGTGCCGCTAGAATAGATGATGTTGAACGGGTGATCTGGACCGATGTCGACCGGCGCTGGCTGGGCGCCCACGGGCGCGAGCCAGGACTCGAAAGCCTCGCCAGCCTCTGACCCGTCCAGGGCGATGTGGCGCACCGGAATCGGCGCGGACTTCTGAGCCTCGGCGACGCCCGCATCCAGGAAGAACAGCTTGGCGGCGCAGTCGGCGACCATCACCGCGATCGACTCCGGCGTCGAAGACGGCGCGATGGGGGCGACCGCGACCCCCGCCCTCAGTCCGCCGAGAAACACCGCCGCATAGGGGATCGAAGACAAGGCGCAGACGGCGATCGCTTCACCCGGCGCCACCCCGTCGCGCTGGAGCGCTGCGGCGACACGGTCGACCAGCGCGTCAAACTCGGCATAGGTGACGGCCTCGCCGGTCTCCATGATCACGGCCGGATGGCTGGGGGCCTCCCCGGCGCGGATGCGGAGGATATCCCCCATCACGCCGTAGTCGGCGGACATCATGGCGGCGATGGTGGACATGGGGACGCCTCTAGCAAACTCCCTTCCCCCTTGGATGGGGGAAGGGTCGGGGATGGGGGTGACAGCGGGTCCGGATGAAGCGCGGCCGAGACAACCCAACCGCCACATCACCCCCAACCCTGCCCTTCCCCCATCAAGGGGGAAGGGTTCAATTTAGGCGTCCTTGAAGCCCTTGCCTTCGGCGACCAGGCGCTCCAGCAGGGCCGAGGGCTTGAAGTCGTCGCCCAGCTCGGCGTGGAACTGCTTCATCTTGGCCAGGACCTTGTCGAGGCCGACCAGTTCGCCCCAGAACATCGGGCCGCCGCTATAGACCGGCCAGCCATAGCCGTTGATCCAGACGATATCGATGTCGGAGGCCCGGATGGCCTTGCCTTCCTCGAGGATCTTCGCGCCCTCGTTGACCATCGGATAGAGGCAACGCTCCAGGATCTCCTGGTCGCTGATCGCGCGGCGCTGGATCTGGCGCTTCTCGGCGAAGTCGCGGATGACCGCCTCGACGACCGGCGAGGGCTTGGCGTTGCGGTTCTCGTCGTAGTCGTAGAAGCCCTTGCCGTTCTTCTGGCCGCGACGGTCCATCTCGCACAGCACTTCGCGCACGGTCGAGGAGCTGGTCTTGGCCGGATCCCAGCCGATGTCGAGGCCGGCCAGATCGCTCATGGCGAAGGGGCCCATCGGCAGGCCGAAGTCATACAGCACCCGGTCGACGTCCCAGGGCATCGCGCCTTCCAGGATCAGCTTCTGGGCCTCGCGCTGGCGCTGGGCCAGCATGCGGTTGCCGACGAACCCGTAGCAGACGCCGACCAGCACCGGCACCTTGCCGATGGTCTTGCTGAGCTTCATGCAGGTGGCGATGACCTCCTTGGAGGTCGCATCACCGCGCACCAGCTCCAGCAGGCGCATGACATTGGCCGGCGAGAAGAAGTGCGTGCCGATCACGCTTTCCGGACGACTGGTCACGGCCGCGATCTCGTTGACGTCGAGATAGGAGGTATTGGTGGCCAGGATCGCGCCGGGCTTGGCGATCTTGTCCAGCTTGGTGAAGACCTCCTTCTTGATCGCCATCAGCTCGAACACGGCCTCGATAATCATGTCGCAGTCGGCCAGCGCCTCCATCTCCATGGAGGGGGTCAGCAGCGCCATGCGCTTTTCGACGTCGTCCTGGGTCAGGCGCCCCTTCTTGGCGGTGTTCTCGTAGTTCTTGCGGATGATCCCGACGCCGCGCTCAAGGTTCTCCTGCTTGGCTTCGATGATCGTCACCGGGATGCCGGCGTTGAGGAAGTTCATGGCGATGCCGCCGCCCATGGTGCCGGCCCCGATGACGCCGACCTTCTTCACGGGGATGGTCGGGGTGTCGTCCGGCACGTCCGGGATTTTGGCGGCCTGGCGCTCGGCGAAGAAGACATAGCGCTGGGCGGCCGACTGGCTGCCGGTCATCAGCTCCATGAACAGCTTGCGCTCGGCCTTCAGGCCTTCGTCGAAGGGCAGGTTCACCGCCGCCTCAATGCACTTGATGTTGTTTTCCGGGGCCATGAAGCCACGGAACTTCTTGCCGTTAGCCTTGCGGAAGGCCTCGAAGATCTCGGGCTTGCCGCGCGCGGCCTCGACCTTGTCGTTCAGGTCGCGGACCTTCTTGAGCGGACGGTTCTCGGCCAGCACCGTCTTGGCGAAGGCGATCGCGCCCTCGCGCAGCTTGCCTTCCTCGACCAGCTCATCGAACAGGCCCATGGCGTGCGCGGCCTTGGCTGGCACATGCTGACCGCTGGTGACCATCTCCAGCGCCTTCTCGACGCCGACGATGCGCGGCAGACGCTGGGTGCCGCCCGCGCCGGGCAGCAGGCCGATGTTCACTTCCGGCAGGCCAGCCTTGGCCGAGGGAACGGCGACGCGGTAGTTGGCCACCAGCGCCACTTCCAGACCACCGCCCAGGGCGGTGCCGTGGATCGCAGCGATCACCGGCTTTGGCGAGTTCTCGATCGTGTTCTGGACGTCCTGCAACGACGGGCCGGTCATGGCCTTGCCGAACTCGGTGATGTCGGCGCCGGCGACGAAGGTCTTGCCCTCGCAGATCAGCACGATGGCCTTGACGGCCGGATCGGCGATCGCGGCGTCAAACGCGCCCGCCAGGCCTTCGCGCACGGCGGCCGACAGTGCGTTGACCGGCGGAGAGTTCAGCGTGACGACGCCGATGTCGCCTTCGACGGAAAAATCGGTGACGGCGTTGATCGCGGCCATGGCGGCTTCCACCCCTGTTTCTTGGTTTGAACGGTTGTTTGACCGCAGCGTGCATGCTCCGTCACGGATGTCCAGACCTACGCGACGGCGCCCATTTCAGAGGCGCCGCCTGTTGACGGCCCGAACGCCATACTACAAATTCGAAATCAGAAGTTCGGCCGAGATTATCCGTGGGGGCGGAGGCGGCGCCGGGGGGCTGACCGGCGCCGCACCCGTCTGAAATCCAGAGAGAATGATCCGTGCCGGGGAGGGCGTTCGCGGGATTTCATGGGCTTTGGACGCGCCTTGCACGCGTCCTGACGTTTCGAAGTCGGTAGATTTCGCGAGCGTGACGTATTGCTCGCAATGCGTCGGACTTTGGTAAAGCGCAACTCGGCGCGGGAGCCCCTCCCGCGCCGTTTTCTTATCCGTGATAAAGCGCCTATCCGGCGCTTTCAGTGAAGCTCGAATAGACCAGGGTCCGCAGCTCGCGCCGGATCGGGTACGAGGTGGACGGCATCAGCTGAGTCATGAACACCACGGCGAGATCCTCGACCGGATCGATCCAGAACGCCGTCGAGGCCATGCCGCCCCAGAAGTACTCGCCGTGCGAGCCCAGGTTCTTTGTTCGCGCCTGATCGATGGTCATGGCGAAGCCGAGGCCAAAGCCGAGGCCTTCGAAGACCGCCTCGCTGAACAGCGACTTGGAGGCCTGCACCAGCTCCTGCCCTCCCGGAATGTGGTTCATGGTCATCAGCTGGATCGTCTTGGGACTGAGCAGGCGCACCCCGTCCAGCTCGCCGCCATTCAGCAGCATGCGGCAGAAGCGCATGTAGTCGTCGGCCGTCGAGACCAGACCGCCGCCGCCCGACTTGACAGACGGGTCCGACAGGTACCGGCTCTTCTCAGGATCGTCCTGCAGCACGACCTTGCCCGACGGGGTCAGGGCGTAGCAGGCGGTGAAGCGCTCGCGCTGGCCTTCCGGCACGAAGAAGCCGGTATCGACCATCTTCAGCGGGTCGAAGATCCGGGTCTTCAAGAACACGTCGAACGGCATGCCCGAGATCACCTCGACCAGATAGCCGAGCACGTCCGTCGAGACCGAATAGTTCCAGGCTTCGCCCGGCGAGAACTCCAGCGGCACCGTACCGAGGGTCTCGACGAAGGTCTTCAGGCCGCCTTCGCTGTCGACGCCATCGAGTTTCAGCTTGCGATAGGCCGCGTCGACATTGGTGCGCTGCTGAAAGCCGTAGGTCAGGCCAGAAGTGTGGCGCAGGAGGTCGATGGTGCGCATCGGCTCCTTGGTACGGGTCGTCTGAAAGGCGCCGGCGACGCCGGCCTGGAAGACGCCGAGATCACGCCAAGCCGGTATGAAGCGGTGCACCGGATCATCAAGCGAGGCCAACCCCTCCTCGACCAGCATCATGAAGGCCACGCTGGTGATGGGCTTGGTCATGGAATAGATGCGAAACAGGCTGTCAGCCTTCAGCGGCTTGCCGCGTTCGACATCCGCGCTCCCCAAGACTGAGGTATAGGCCAGCTGCCCCCGTCGCCAGACTTGGGTCAAGGCGCAAGGCAATTTTCCCGAGTCGATGTACTTGGCCTGAATGAAACTTTCGATGCGCTTTAGGCGCTCCGACGACAGTCCTACGGCTTCCGGCGTGCTCAACGTCCTGTTCTCCCCTTATTTCACGTCTTGATTGGCTCGGACCAGGACTCGCGCCGAGGCGTTATGCCGCAACGTAAACTTTACCCAACCCTGCGCATTATCGATTGAAAACGAGCCAAGCGGGATGGGCAAGTACTTGGATACCGAGGCCGCCTTCAGAATAGAAGTCGCAGCGGCCGACTGGTTCTTCCAGAACAGCCTGGACATGTTCGTCGTCTTGGACGGTCGGATCATCGCTCGCGTCAACCCGGCCTGGGTGCAATTGACGGGATGGTCGCCCGAGGAATCGGTCGGCCGGCATATGCACGACTTCTTCCATCTGCACGACAGACCGATCATTGAGGATATCGGACAGTCACTGAACTTGCGCGGTCAAGCGTCCGGCGAGCACCGCCTGGCCCGCAAAGGCGGAGGCTGGCTGTGGGTGCGCTCGCAGTCCAAGGTACTGGAGAACGGCGGTCTGATGATCGTCTACCAGGACTTCAGTGAGGACCGTGCTCGCGAGATCGCCCGCCAACAGGCTGAACGATCCAACGAACTGCTGCGGAACGCCGCGGGCGTCTATGTCTGGCGGTTCAACCCGCGCAAGGGCGTCTACATCTTCGACCAGGACATCCCCACGCCCAGCGCTCCCGAGGGCGGTGTGCGGACCATGACGGTGGCGGAGATGACCCTGTCGATCCACGCCGAGGATCGAGAACGGGTCTGGGAGGCCTTTTCGAAGTGCCTGCAGACCGGGGAGCATGTCGAGGTCGACTACCGATATCTCGATCCCGCCACCAAGGCCTGGGCGCATATGCACGCGGCATGGCGCGGCGTCCGCGGATCGAGTCCGGAGGCCTATGACATCATCGGCATCAGCCAGAACGTGTCGGAACTGGTCGAGGCGCGCGACGCTGCGCTCGCCGCCGCTGACGCAAAGTCACAGTTCCTCGCCAATATGAGCCACGAGATCCGCACGCCCATGAACGGCGTCTTGGGCGTGCTGCACCTGCTGAAGAGCGAGAAGCTTTCCGAAGACGGCCGCCGCCTGCTGACCGAGGCCTTGAGTTGCGGCGAGATGCTCTCGGAACTTCTGAACGACATCATCGACTTCTCGAAAATCGAAGCGGGCAAGCTGGAACTTTCGACCGAGCCGGTTTGCCCCGCCGTGCTGTTGCGCGGAGTGGCCGACATGCTGCGGCCGCAGGCGGAGGCCAAGGGCCTTTATCTGCGGGTCGAGACCCCAGATGATCTGGGCTGGGCCGCGACCGATCCGCTTCGCCTGCGTCAGGCCTTGTTCAACCTGATCGGCAACGCAGTGAAGTTCACGCTGAGCGGCGGCATCGTCGCACGACTGTCCGGTCGGCGGCTCGATAGTCCCGACGGGGGACGGCTGCGGCTGCGTTTCGAAATCGACGACACGGGCGTTGGCATCGGCGAAGCGGCGGGCGCGCGGCTGTTCGAGCGCTTCCGCCAAGGCGATGGTTCGACCACCCGGCGGTTTGGCGGATCGGGCCTGGGCCTGGCCATCTGCCGACGGCTGGCCGAACTGATGGGCGGTGAGGTCGGCTTTGAAAGCCAACTGGGCATGGGCTCGACCTTCTGGCTCGAGGTCGAGGCCCTGGCCTGCGAGCGTCCTGACCAGGGCGCCGAGGAAGCTGATGAACCTCTGTTCGAAGGGCTCCGCGTCCTGGTCGTCGAAGACAACGCTACAAACCGCCTGATCGCGACCCGGATGCTCGAGGCGCTGGGCGCTCGGGTGAAAACGGCGGAGGACGGGCGGCAGGGAGTCGCCGCCGCCGGGGAAGGCTTTGACCTGATCCTGATGGACATCCAGATGCCGGGTATGGACGGTGTTGAAGCCACGCAGCGGATCCGCGCGATGAAGGGCTCCGTCGGCGCCGTGCCGATCTTGGCCATGACCGCCAACGCCATGGCGCATCAGCGCGCCAGCTATCTGGCCGCTGGCATGGACGGCGCGATCGCCAAACCGCTGTCTCCTGCGGCCCTGGCTCGAACGATCGCCGTCGCGCTGACCACCGAGCGCCAGGCCGTGCGCAAAGTTTGCTAGGGTCCGTCTGGCATAGATAGCCTTCGCCGCGCGCGACTATCCAGGCCGCAGAAACCATCCACCTTGCAATAATCCTGACAAACCGTGGCGCTACGCAGCCCCTACGGTCCCGCAACGGACGATGTCGGCCTTTAAGCTGGCCCGATGGACGCCTAGATTGGACACTAGAGTCCAGTGGCCGGCGCGACCGTCGGTTGTTGTGGGACTCCGGGGATCTAGAGGCGATGGACGACGGTCGGATCGCGGGCGCAGCGACAGCGCGCTACGCGCGGAAAAAGGAGACGATCCTGGCGGCGGCCACGGCGATCCTCAACCGCCAGGGCGTTCGCGGCATGACTCTGGCCGACGTGGCCGCCAGCGTCGGCCTCAACACCACCAGCGTCACCTACTACTACCGCAAGAAGGACGATCTGGCCGCCGCCTGCTTCATGCGCGGCCTGGAACGGTTCGAGGCCATGGTCGAGGAAGCCGCCGCCGAAGGCGCGCCCGCCCAGCGCATCGTCAAGTTCCTCGAACTCTATCTCTACCTCAATCGCCGCGTGCGCCTCGGCGAGGCGACGCCCCTCACAAGCTTCGCCGAGATCAAGGCTTTGAAGGAGCCGCTACGCGGTTCGGTCATCGGCGTGTTCAACGATCTGTTCCGGCGCGTCAGGAGCTTCTTCGACGATCCTTCCCTGGCGCATCTCGACAAACGCCAGCGCAACGCGCGCACCCATCTCCTGATGGAGCAGGTGTTCTGGTCGGGCCGTTGGCTGCGCCGCTACGACGTCGAGGACTATGGCCGGGTGCTGGAGCGGATGAGCGACATCCTGCTGAATGGCCTGCACGTCCCGGGTGGCGCGTGGCGGCCAATGCCCCTGCCCGATCCAACGCCCCTTTCGCCCGAAGGTCTGGAGTGGCGTGAGACGTTCCTGGTCGCCGCCACGCGACTAATCAACCAGCGCGGCTATCGCGGCGCTTCGGTGGAAGACATCTCGGCCGCCCTGAACGTGACCAAGGGATCGTTCTATCACCACCACGAAGACAAGGACGCCCTGGTGGCCGAGTGCTTCGAGCGGACCTTCACCGTCACGCGCCGCTCGCAGCTCGACGCCCGCGCGCTGCCGGCGGACCGCTGGACGCAGCTTGTTTCCACGGCTGCGGGCCTGACCACATACCAGCTGTCCGAGCACGGCCCCCTACTGCGGGCTTCATCGCTGGGCGCCTTGCCCGAACCGCTGCGCGGCGACATGGCCGACGGCTACATGCGCGGGTGGCAGCGCTTCGCCTCGATCATTTCGGACGGCATCGCCGACGGATCGGTCCGGGCGATCGATCCCAGCATCGCCGCTCACATGATCAATTCGATGCTGAACGCCGCTGCGTCACTGGAGGCCTGGGTTCCCGGACTGGAGCGGGAAGAGGCGGCGGATCTTTTCGCGCGGCCGCTGTTGACCGGCGTGCTCTCCTGATCGCCTCGGTCACGCCCGATTAACCATAGGGCGCCCAAGCGCCCTGGCGGCTGCTAAATTCGAGCGATTGATTCGCTTGAAGTCGTGCGACATGACGACGATCAACCCGTACACGTCGACCTATACGTCTGGCCTGACCGCCGGCCAGACGGCGGCGCAGCGCGCCAGTCAGGCAGCCGCCCAGGCCAAGACGCGCGACCAGAGCGAAACGATCAACACCCCCGCGGTGAACGTCACGCTCTCGCCCGCCGCCCAGGCCGCGCTGAAGGCCCAGACCGACTCCCGGACGATCGAGACGGTCGTGTCCGAGGCCCGGACGGCGATCAATGCGCGCCTGAAAGCGGCCGGCGCCACGAGCGCGCTAAAGGACGGAAACGCGACGATCGATCTCTCGTCTCTGGATCGTCGGACGCTGTTCGCGGTGGCCAGCAACAAGGGCGGCCAGTTCCCGATCGAACAGCAGGTGGTCGCCAGCCTGACGCTCAAGTCGCGGCAAGACAGCGTGCTCGCCAGCCCAGCCGCCCAGGCGCGACTGACCGGCGACTATGCCAGCCTCTATCAAGCCGCGCTCGATCACCTCGACACTGCGGGTCCGGAAGAGAAGGCTTCCGCAGCGTGGACCCAGGAGCACGACGCTTTGGTCGAGGGACGCAAGCAGGCCCTGGCTCGGCCCGGCCTCGCGCCCGCCGGGATCGCGCATGACAGCGTCGCAGCCTACATGACCGAGACCGGCAGCGCGGTGGCCGGCGCCAAGACCCGGGAGTTCGGTAAGCTGGCTGCCGACGTGCGCGCCGCGCTGGACAAGCAGTACGCCCTGGCCTTCCAGCCGGATGCGGCGAAAGACCCCAACAGCGGCGAGATCGACTTCCGCCGTTTCGACGACCGCTCGCTGTCCGCCATCGCCCTCAACAAGGACGAGCTGTTTTCTCCGCACGAGATCACGCAAGCCAAGGCCGAGATTCGCACGCGCGACAGCGCCGCCATCAAGGCCAGCTACCAGTCCACGGCCGAGGACGCGGGCGGCTTTGGCAAGGCGATGATCACGCGCTACGCCGCCATGACCGCCGAGGAACGCGAGGCGGGCGGCTGGACCGCCGACATCTACGCCAGGATGGTCGAGTTGCAGTCCGCGCGCGACAAGCTGGCCCAGATGTTCAACGCGGATGGCTCGTTGGCCGGCCCCGCGAGCCTGCTGGACTGGCTCTAGGCGCCCGCGGCAGGCTTCGGCCGCGCTTGCTCCCAACGACATCTCAAGAAGACGGCGCGTCCTTGGGTAAGGACGCGCCGCAAGTTCCCACAAAACGCCGAGGAACTAGAACTTCTTGCGCAGGCCCACCTTGTAGGTGCGGCCCAGCGGATCGCCGGTGAACGGGTCGTAGCCCAGGTCGAGACGGGCGTAGGACGGGTCCTTGTCGAAGATGTTGGTTATCGCCAGGGTCGCCGTGGTGTCCCAAGGCAGGAAGACGCGATAGGCGAGGTTGGTCAGGACCTGCTTTTCGATCTTCTTGCCCGCACTGACCGTGACACCGGCGCCCGTAGTGTCCTTGTAGGCGTTGGCCGCGAAGGGCGCGGTGCGCTGGTCGGTGTAGGAGCCGATGTAGTGGACCGACAGACGCAGGTTGTGCGGCCCGGAGTTCCATTCAGCATAGGCGTCGCCCTTCCACTTCGGGATGGGCACCACAGTCGTCTGATAGTTCAGCAGGCCCACGGCGTCGAAAGCCTTCTCGACCGTGATGCCTTCCACCTGGGTGGCGCCGACCTTGTATTTCTGGATGTAGGTGGCGGAGCCGCCGATCGAGATGTCGCCGCCCATCACCTCACGGAACCGATAGTCGGCCGAGAAGTCGAAGCCGGCGTTCTTCACCGGCGCGCCGTTGATGTAGTTGGTGCGCAGGCGCGCGATGCTGGTCGTCGGAGTCGCGCAGGCGCCTGTGAAGGTGAAGCGCGCGACCAGCGCGGCATAGGCGGGATCGGCGCAGTTGTTGGCCCCGGCCGCGCCGTTCGGATAGAGCGAAGCGACCATGCCGGCGACCGGTTCGGCGACGATCGGATCTTTGAAGTCGAAATAGAAGTAGTCGACGCTGGCCTTGAAGTCCCCCTTATTGAACAGCACGCCGGCGTTATAGGTCTTGGCCTTCTCCGGCTTGAGGTTCGGGTTGCCGTAGATGTCGACGGCTCGGAACACACCGAGGATGCCCTGCAGCGACGTCACGGAGGTGGTGGTGGTCAGCGGATCCGGCGGCCCACGGAAGGTCGAGCCGGCTGAAGCCCGCAAGGCCATCCAGGGCGTGGCTTGCCAGCGCAGCGACGCCTTCGGATTGAAGGTCGAGCCCACCGCGCCGCCGTACTTCTCGTAGCGCGCCGCGAGCTGCGCCTGGAAGTCGTCGGTAATCGGCACGGAGAGTTCGCCGAAAGCCGCCATCACGTCGCTTTGGTTGTCGGCCTCGTTTCCGACGCCGAGGAACATGAACGGTCCGTTCCGCACCGAACCGGTGCACGTGGTGACCCCGAAGTCCGGCGTGTTGACGCACGGATTGATCGCCGCGTTGCTGATGTCGTTGTAGTCGGCCGTGAAGTAGCTGCGGCGATACTGGACGCCGGCCGCCCAGGCGACGTCACCGCCCTTCAAGGTGATGTTGGTCTTGCCGTTCAACACGGCCTCGCCCACGAACAGGCGCGAGGACTGCTTGGTCGACAGCTTCTTGAAGAACCAGTCGACCAGATCCTTGTTGTTGGCCAGGGCTGGGTTGTAGCCGGCGTTGGCCTGGCCTGTGATCGCGTTGCTGGGGATCGCGCTGGCGAACGGGTTATAATACATGCACTGGCCCACGCCGGGCGTGCCTTGGATGCCCGGCAGCGACGGATTGCTGTCGCAAAGCGGACCGCCCAGGCCTTGCAGCGCCAGGGCGAAGCGGTTGACCAGCGTGTCGTAGCCGGTGCGGATGGCGATTTCCTGGGAGTAGGTCAGCGCCACGTCCCAGCCGATGCCGTTCTCGAACTCGCCCGACAGGTCGGCCGACACCCGGAAGGCGTCGAATGAGCGGGCGCCGATCGAGGGGCCATAGCCGAACTTCGGATTGCCCCCGATGCCAAACGGCCGGTTGGCGGCGTTGATCGCGCCGAACGCGAACACCGAGCTCGGAACCGTCGACACGGCGCCCGTCGCCAGGCTGGACAGTTGCACCGTCGGGTTGGCCGCCATGAAGGCGATCAGGCCGGGATTGGTGGCCGGCACGATGTAGCGACCCGGAACGGGAGACGCTTCGGCGGTCGGAACGGCCAAGGCGGCGTAGGACGGCGAGGTGTTCCACTCGGGCACGTCGGTGTGAGCGTAGAGCACCTCGACATGGAACTTGGTCGTCGCCGACAGGTCGGCGTTGGCCTCGGCGTAGGCCTGAATGGCGTTGGACTTTTCGACCAGATTGTCGAACGGCGTATAGTGCCAGTAGCAGACCGGCGTCAGCCCGCTGAAGCCGGCGAAGCCGCCCAGGCTGGAACAGGCCGGGTCACGCATGCCGTTGGTGGTGCTGGCCAGCGGGATGAAGGTCGATGGGTTGCCGGCTGCGGACCAGCCGGCCTCGGGGTTGCTGAGATAGGACCGATTGGCCCAGTCGCGCTCGGCCACCGAGAGCTTCGAGCGGTGTTGCCAGCCCAAGCTGGCCAGTACGTTGCCGTTCTCCCAGACCTTGCCCCAGGTGAAGTTGAGACCGTAATCGCCGTCAGAGCCGTTGATGTGACGATAGTCGGCGGCGACCTCCAGCCCCTCGAAGCTCTTCTTGGTGATGAAGTTGACGACGCCGGCGATGGCGTCCGAGCCATAGGTGGCGGCCGCGCCATCCTTCAGCACTTCCAGGCGGCCGATCGCGGCGGCGGGAATAATGTTGGTGTCGACGATGCCTGCGCCCGCCTGACCGAACGGGTTGATCGCCAGGCGACGACCATTCAGCAGCACCAGGGTGCGCTGCGAGCCGAGACCCCGCAGGTTGACGGAGCCCGAGCCTTCAGAGCCCTGCGCGCGGCTGTCGAACTGGTTGGTGTCGCCCAGCACCCCGTTCGAGACCGAGAGCGCCTTCAGCAGTTCCACGGTGGAAGGCGAACCCCGCTTCTGCAGCTCCTCGGCGCCGATCACCTCGACCGGCAGGGCCGCGTCCTCGGGCGTTCCCTTGATGAAGGAGCCCGTGACCACGACTTCCTCGACCTGGGTCGACACGTCCGGCTTCTGGGCCTCTTGGGCCTGAGCCGCGCCCGCCATCGCCAAGGCCAGCGCTAGGCATGACCCTCCACGCAGGAAGCTGCTTCTGTTCATTCGTATTCCCTCCCTCGGTTCGTTCTTGATTGGCCGGTCGTCTTTTCGCGGGGCCAGATCGCGTTCAGCCGGGCGGCGGTGTTCCTGACAGACCTCCGGCGCGCGCGAGCCTGCCGACGCGGATGCAGCCGCGCCGACCAGCAGGTCCTTTTTCGAAACCTTGAGATGCGCCGTTTAGAGCCGACAAGCCTTGGTCCCCCGGGGCCGGACGCTTGAAAAGCCACGCCACTGGCTCGCCAACTGCGGCGAGCGAGCATTCGACAAAACGAGCCGAACACCTGTTTCGATGATGCGGTATGTTTTACCGCGACGTCAACCTGCGCCAGGGACGCCAGTTCGGCGCCGCGTCAATCGACCACACTGCTGACAGGTATGGGATCGGCGCCGTTCAAGACTGCGTCCAGCCGGCGAATAGGACCGTTAAAGCTTTCGACCAGGGGTTTCCCTCCCGGGGCCAGCCCCCTAATTGGGAGACCGATGGTCGCCTGGGCGCGTCTCGCGTCATAACAACCGGATTGAATTTCATGCGTCTCGCCAAGACCGGCGCTTTCCAGAGACTGGACCGGCCGGGTGGCGTCTCCCGCGCCAGCCATCTTGCGACCCTTGCGCTGACGGGCGCGGTCATGGCCGCCTGCACAACCCCCGCGCGGCAGGTCGAGGTCAAGTTACCCGACACCTATGAGGCGTCGACCAGCGCGCCGCTGGCGTCGCAAGCGCTGGACCAATGGTGGACCCAGTTCGGGGACCCAGCTCTGAACGATCTGGTCAGCACGGCCCTCGCCCAGAGCCCCGACGCTCGGCTGGCCGCCGCGCGACTGGAGGAAGCCCGCGCCATCCGACAAGGTCAGGTGCGGCAGATCTATATCCCGCAAACTCCGCTCGTGGGCTCCGCCCAACGCACCGACACCGACATCATCGACCAGAGCGGCACTGGCGGCTTCACCCAGGGTGGGGTGAGCAAGACCTACTCCGCCAATTTCGACGTCTCCTGGGAGCTGGACCTGCTCGGACGCCGCAACGCCGCGCTGCGGGTCGTCAAGAACGACATGGCGGCCGCCCGCTTTGCCTATGAGGGCGCTCGCGCGGCGCTCGCGGCCAATGTGGCCCAGTCGTATTTCGAGGCGCGCGGCCTAGCGGTGCAACTGGAAGACGCGCGTGAGAGCGTTCGCATCGCCAAGGCGCTCTCTGATGTCGCCCTTGAGCGGGGCCGTCGCGGGCTGACCGCGACGTCGGAGGGCGAGCGCGCCGCCGCCGACCTCGCTCAGGCCGAAGCGCAGGCCGCCGCCTTGGAGGCGCAACTTCGTGGCGCGCGACGCACGCTCCTTGTCCTGGTCGGCAAGGGCGTCGATCCGCTGGAGACGCTGGCCATCAGCCCTGTGCTGGCCAAGCCGCCCGCCGTCCCAGCCGCGACGCCTGGTCAGTTGCTGGCGCGGCGCCCCGACGTGCGCGAGGCCGCCGCGCGTCTGGCCTCGGCGTCGGGCAATCTCAACATCAGCGAGCTCGCTCTGTTCCCCACCCTGACGCTGACGCCGGGCGTGGGGATTTCCAAGGCGATCAGCCCCAGCTTCCTGAACCCGGGCGCAGAGACCTCGACGACGAGCTCGGCCTGGACGATCGGGGCCAACCTGTCGGTTCCGGTCCTGAACATCCCCAAGCTGATGGCCGACATCAAGGCTAGCGACGCCCGCGTCGAACAAGCCGCCATCACCTACGAGAAGGCCGTTCAGACCGCGTTCGGCGAAGCCGACAACGCCCTGGTGCAACTGGCCGCAGACGAACAACGCGTCGCGTTGTTGTCGGCGGGCGAGCGTCGCGCGGCGGCCGCCTATGAGGCTAGCCGCAAAGGCTACGCGGCCGGACTGACCGACCTGACCACGGCGCTGCAGGCCGAGCAGGCCTGGCGGAACGTCCGTTCCGCCGCAACCGGCGCCCAAACCCAGGCGCTGCAACGCGCCGTGCAAACCTACAAGGCGCTCGGCGGCGGATGGTCGCCCGAGACCGTCCCGACCAAGGCTTCCGCGCAGTGAGACCCGCTCCGATGACGACCCGCTATCTGATCGCCACCGCCTTGGTCTGCGCTGGGGTGGGATTGACCGCCTGCGGCGGCAAGAAGGACGCCTCCGCCGAAAAGGCGCCCGCCGCCGCCTCGGCTCGAACCGTCAGCGTCGGCAGCGTTGAGACCCGCCCGCTCGGGGGCGGAGTCGAAGCGTCCGGCCTCTTGGTCTCCCGCGAGGAAGCCGCTGTGGGTTCGGAGCTGACAGGCTACCGCGTGGCGCGGCTCTACGCCGACGAGGGCGATTGGGTCCGGGCCGGCCAGCCGCTGGTGCAGTTGGACGACACCCTCCTCCGCGCCCAGATCGATCAGCAGGCCGCCGTGACCGCCCAGGCCCAGGCCGAGGCGGCGCGGGTGTCCGGCCTCGACGGCCAGGGCGTACTGAGCCAGGAGCAGATCGAAACCCGTCGCTACCAGGCCAAGGCCCAGGAAGCGGCGCTGAAGGAGCTGCGGACTCGCGCCTCGCGGATGACGATCACCGCGCCCGTCAGCGGCCGGGTGCTATCGCGCGGCGTCCAGCCGGGCCAGATCGCGGGTGGCGGGACCTCACCCTGGTTCACCATCGCCCGAGACGGCCTAGTCGAGCTGGAGGCCGAGGTGAACGAAGCCAACCTCGGCGGCATACGCCCCGGGCAGTCAGTGGCCGTCTCACTGCCCGCTGGACAAGCATTGACGGGCGTCGTGCGCCTGGTCAGCCCGCGAGTCGACAGCGCCAACCGCCTTGGCAAGGTCCGCATCCGCCTGCCCGTCCGCCCCGATCTGCGCCCCGGCGGCTTTGGCCGCGCCACCTTCGGAGCCTCAGGCGCGCCGGTGACCGCCGTGCCGGAATCGGCGATCCGCTATGAGGCCGACGGCCTGTTCCTGATGACGGTCGACAGCAACAACCGCGCCCATCAGGTGGCGGTGAAGATCGGCCAAAAAGGCGGGGGCTGGGCCCAGCTGGTCCAAGGCCCGCCTGCGGGCACGCGGATCGTCCTCGGCGGAGCCTCGTTCGTCACCGACGGCGACGTCGTGCGTCCCGCGCCGGCCCAGCAGGCGACGCGCTGATGACCCAGACCCACAACATCGACGAACATCCGACCGGACAGTTGCGAGTCTCGGCCTGGGCGATCCGTAACCCGATCCCCGTCGCGGTGATGTTCATCGCCCTGCTGATCGCCGGCGTCGGGACCTATCTGGGCCTGCCGATCAAGCAGTTCCCGAACGTCGAATTCCCCGCCGTCACCGTGACTGTGACCCAGAGCGGCGCCGCGCCTGGCGAGATGGAAACCCAGGTCACACGTCCCATAGAGGACGCGGTCGCCAGCATCTCCAACGTCAAGACCATCCGCTCCTCGGTGGTCCAAGGCGCCTCGACCACCACGATAGAGTTCAACCTCGGCGAGGACCTGCAGAAGGTCACCGACGAGGTGCGCTCCAAGGTGGACCAGACTCGCGCCGTCCTGCCGCGCGAGGTCGACGAACCGATCGTCCAGCGCCTGGAGATCACCAGCGCGCCGATCATCACCTATGCGGTGTCGGCGCCGGGCATGAGCACCACGGACCTGTCGTGGTTCATCGACGACACCGTCACCCGCGCCCTTCAGGGTGAAAAGGGCGTGGCGCAGGTGGCGCGGGTGGGCGGCGTCGATCGCGAGATCAATGTCATCCTCGATCCCGATCGCATGGCTTCGTTCGGCGTCACCGCGCCTCAACTGAACCAGGCCCTCGCCAGTTTCAGCGTCGACGCCCCGGGCGGTCGGGCCAACGTCGGCGGGCGCGAACAGACCCTGCGTGTGCTGGGGGCGGCGACGACGATCGAGCAACTTCGTCAGATCACCATTCCCATCGGCGGCGGGCGCTATGTGAAGCTGACCGACGTGGCCCAGGTTGGTCAAGGCTCGGAAGAAGAACGTGGCTTCGCGCGCCTGGATGGTCGTCCCGTCGTCGCCTTCCAGGTGATGAAGACCCGTGACTCCAGCGATGTCGCCGTCGAGGATCGCGTGAAGGCCGCCGTAGACCGCCTGGCTGAAAAGACTCCGGGCGTCACGTTCGTGAAGATCTTCTCGACCGTCGACGAGACCCGCGCCAGCTTCAAGGCTACCGAGCATACGCTGCTGGAGGGCATGCTGCTGGCCTCGCTCGTGGTGTTCCTGTTCCTGCGGGAATGGCGCGCGACGTTGATCACCGCCATCGCCATGCCCGTGTCGCTGGTGCCCACCTTCGCCTTCATGGCGTTCATGGGCTTCTCGCTGAATGTCGTGACTCTTCTGGCCCTGACCCTAGTGATCGGGATTCTCGTGGACGACGCCGTGGTCGAGATCGAGAACATCGAAAAGCGGGTGGCGCGCGGACAGAGACCGTATCAAGCCGCCGTCGAAGGCGCGGACGCCATCGGCCTGGCGGTCGTGGCCACGACCTTCACGATCGTGGCGGTGTTCGTCCCGGTATCGTTCATGCCCGGCATGCCTGGCCAGTTCTTCAAGGAATTTGGCCTGACGGTCGCTGTGGCGGTGCTGTTCTCGCTGGTCGTCGCGCGCCTGCTCACGCCACTGCTGGCCGCCTACTTCCTCAAGCCAGCCAAGGCGCCCCAACCGCGCAAACCGTTCAAGGGCTTCTATCGCACTGTCCTGGACTGGTCGCTCGACCACCGGATTCTCGCCTGTGTCATCGGCGGCGTGATCTTTGTCGGCTCCATCATGCTGGCCGGTCTGCTACCGACCGCGTTCCAGCCGGCCGCCAACAACAACTATTACTACCTCAAGGTCCAAGGGCCGCCCGGCGCGACCGTCGCTGACATGGATCGCACCGTGCAGGCGGTGACCACGATGTTCCGCAAGCGCCCCGAGGTGACCAACGTCTTCGCCCAGGTCGGCTCGAACATCGGCAGCGGCTGGGGCGGTCAAAGCAGCGCCGACATCCGCGACGCCACGATCACCATCGTCCTGAAGGGCGACCGCGATCTGTCGGTCACGGAGATCAAACAAGAGGTTCGCGCCGGCCTGCGCGACATTCCCGACGCCCGCGTGAACCTCTTGGGCGACTGGGGCTCGTCAGAGGTCCAGACCATTCTGGTGTCCGAAGACGGCCCGCTGCTCGAGCGGACCGCGGCCAAGATCGAGCGGGAGATGCAGGGTCTGTCGACCGTGGCCGACCCGCGCCCCTCTTCACCGCCCAGCGGCCCGGAGATCCTGATCCGCCCCAAGGCTGACGAAGCCGCGCGCCTGGGCGTCAGTTCGGCCGATATCGCCGCCATCGCCCGCGTGGCCACGGTGGGCGACATCGACGCCAACGTCGCCAAGATGACTCAGGGCGAGCGTCGGATCCCGATCCGTGTCCGCCTTCCCGCCGAGAGCCGCCAGGACCTCGACGCCCTCGGCGCCTTGCGCGTGCCAACGGCGAACGGCGGCAGCACCCGGCTCGACACGGTCGCCGACCTGTCGTTCCAGGCCGGTCCGGCCAAGATCGACCGTTTCGCCCGCCAGCGACAGGTCACCATCGAGGCCGATCTTAACAACGGCGCCCAGTTGGGCGAGGCGATGTCCGACGTCGGCAATCTGCCCACCATGAAGAACCTGCCTCCAGGCGTCGGCCCCGCCTCCGCCGGCGACCAGGAAGCGTTCGTTGAGCTCTTCAGTGGCTTCGCGATCGCCCTGCTCTCGGCGGTCGGCCTGGTGTTCGGCGTGCTGGTGCTGCTGTTCCGCAGCTTTTTCAAGCCGATCACGATTTTGTCCGCCTTGCCGCTGGCCATTGGCGGCGCGTTCTTCGCCCTGCTGGTCATGGGCCAGTCGCTGTCGATGCCGTCGCTGATCGGCTTCCTGATGCTGATGGGCCTGGCCGCCAAGAACTCGATTCTGCTGGTCGAGTACGCCATCGAACAGGAGCGCGCGGGCATGAGCCAGCGCGAGGCCATCCTCGACGCCTGCCACGAACGGGCGCGTCCGATCGTGATGACCACCTTGGCGATGATGGCCGGCATGCTGCCGACCGCCTTGGGGATCGGCACCGGCGCCGAGTTCCGTCAGCCCATGGCGGTCGCGGTGATCGGCGGCCTGATCACCTCGACCGTACTGTCTCTGGTGCTGGTGCCTGTGGTCTACGAGATCGTCGACGACTTCGAAATGTGGCTGAAGCCGAAATTGGGTCGCGTGATCACGCCCCGCGAGGCGCCGAAGGGTGCATCGACGCCTTAGCCGCGCTCACCGAAAGCGCGGTCGCTCGTCTCATGGGCTTGGATGAGCGACCGCGCCTCAGGGTGTGTGCTTGGCAAGGCTAGTCGCGCCTGGGCGCGTAGCTTAGCCGGCACACCGTCCAGCCGTCTTCACGGCCCATTTCAAACTTGCCGCCCAACTGCTGAGCCATGGCGCGGACGATCCTGAGCCCCAAGCTCTTGGACCGGGCGGGGTCGAAATCGGCGGGAGGACCCGCGCCGTCGTCGCGGACGGTGAGAACATGGGTCAGGCCGGACTGGTCCAACCGGACCTCAACACGACCTGAGCCCCCTTCCCCAAACCCGTGCTCGAGGGCGTTGTTGAAGCTTTCCAGCATCACCAGCGTCACAGGCGTCGCCTGGTCCGGATGAAGGGGGTGCTCACCGCCTTCAATGGCAAGCCGGATCTTCGCTCCTGCGGCGGCGGCGGCGCCCGCCAGAACAACCTCCGCGAACGTCCGGAAGGGCGCAGGTTCGCCCACGGCGTTGTGAAGCTCTCTCTGGATCTTTGCGATCAGCTCGATGCGCCCACCGGCCTCGGCCAGGGCGTGGCGAGCGTCCTCATCCTGGATCCCCGAACCTTGCAGCCGCAGCAGGGCCCCACGACCTGGAGATTGTTGCTCACCCGGTGATGCAGCTCGCGATAGAGCAGGTCCCGGCTCTCGGCCAGGGCCGCGTAGCGGCCGCGCTCCTCCTCCAACTGTCGCAAGGCCTTACGCATGCCGTCGATGAAGAAGATATCGACCGCCACGACGAAGCCGTAGAACGCCAGCGCTACGGTCGTAGGAAAGCTGATCTTGAGGGTATGGAACGGCGGAATGAAGAAGTACCAGGCCGTGACCCCTGACAGCACCGCGCACAAGATGGACGGGCGTAGGCCGACAAAATAGGCGGTGATGACGACCGCCGGGAAGAAGGTCAGGTACGGAAAGCCCGGCGGGAACCAGTCGTTCAGGGCATAGCGCAACGCCCAGGCCACTAGCGTCGCCAGGATGGCGAACACATAGCCACCGACCTTTCCGCGAATGAGCGTGCTAACGGTCAAGCTTTCCCCCGAGGTGTTATTTCCTCAGCGAAATGTGCCTTGGCGTCAAGCCGGTAGCCGACATAGGGCCAAGCCTGCCCCATCAAGCAAAAGGCCCCGGAGAATGCTCTCCGGGGCCTTCGCTTAGATCAGTTCAGCGTGCACTGAAGATCGTTGGATTACTCAACGATCTTGGCCCGCCAGAAGCGCGATGCGCTTCTGGCGAACTAAGCATGGTCGCGATGATCGTTATTCAACGATCTTCGCGACGACGCCGGCGCCGACGGTGCGGCCGCCTTCACGGATGGCGAAGCGCAGCTTCTCTTCCATGGCGATCGGGGTGATCAGCTCGACGTCCAGCTCGGCGTTGTCGCCCGGCATGATCATTTCCACGCCTTCGCGCAGCTTGATGATGCCCGTCACGTCCGTCGTGCGGAAGTAGAACTGCGGACGGTAGTTGGTGAAGAACGGAGTGTGACGGCCGCCTTCTTCCTTGGTCAGGATGTAGGCTTCGGCCACGAACTTGGTGTGCGGCGTGATCGAACCCGGCTTGCACAGCACTTGGCCGCGCTCGACGTCTTCACGCTTGGTGCCGCGCAGCAGCACGCCCACGTTGTCGCCGGCTTGACCTTGGTCCAGCAGCTTGCGGAACATTTCGACGCCCGTGCAGGTCGTCTTCTGGACCGGACGGATGCCGACGATTTCGACTTCTTCACCGACCTTCACGATGCCGCGCTCGACGCGACCGGTCACCACGGTGCCGCGGCCCGAGATCGAGAACACGTCTTCGACCGGCATCAGGAACGGCATGTCGACGGGGCGTTCCGGCTGCGGGATGTAGGCGTCGACCGAAGCCATCAGCTCCAGGATCTTCTCTTCGCCGATTTGCGGATCACGACCTTCAACGGCGGCCAGAGCCGAACCCTTGGTGATCGGAATGTCGTCGCCCGGGAACTGGTAGCTGCTCAGCAGCTCGCGCACTTCCATTTCGACGAGCTCCAGCAGCTCTTCGTCGTCGACCATGTCGACCTTGTTCATGAACACGACCAGAGCCGGCACGCCGACCTGACGGGCCAGCAGGATGTGCTCGCGGGTCTGCGGCATCGGGCCGTCAGCGGCCGAAACCACCAGGATCGCGCCGTCCATCTGCGCCGCGCCCGTGATCATGTTCTTCACGTAGTCGGCGTGGCCGGGGCAGTCGACGTGGGCGTAGTGACGGTTGGCCGTCTCATATTCCACGTGCGCGGTGTTGATCGTGATGCCGCGGGCCTTTTCTTCCGGCGCCGCGTCGATTTCGTCGTACTTCTTCGCCGTCGCACCGCCCGACTTCGCCAGCGTCATCGTGATCGCGGCGGTCAGCGTCGTCTTGCCATGGTCAACGTGACCAATGGTGCCGATGTTGCAGTGCGGCTTAGTGCGTTCGAACTTTTCCTTGGCCATCTTCTTAGCTCCAGGACCCCAGAGGGGCCTTTAATTGGTTGAACTTCTGGGGTGGGCTGGAAGGGGCCAAATGCGGCCCCTTCCCAATTCTCACCGAAACCTTCTCCCGAGGGAAAAGAGTTAGGCGTACTTCTTGATCACTTCGTCGGCGACGTGTTGCGGCACCGGATCGTAGTGGTCGTAGACCATGCTGAACTGAGCGCGGCCTTGCGACATGCCCCGCAGGGTGTTCACGTAACCGAACATGTTGGCCAGCGGGACGTAGGCGTTCACGACAGTCGCGTTGCCGCGCATGTCTTGCCCCTGGATCATGCCACGGCGGCTGTTCAGGTCGCCGATGACCGAGCCCAGATATTCTTCCGGCGTCACGACCTCGACCTTCATGATCGGCTCGAGCAGCTTCGGAGCGCCCTTTTCGCGCAGCTCCTTGAAGGCGGCGCGGGCGGCGATTTCGAAGGCCAGGACCGACGAGTCGACGTCGTGGAACTTGCCGTCCGTCAGGGTCGCCTTGAAGTCGATCAGCGGGAAGCCGGCCAGCAGACCGCTGTCCTTGACCGATTCCAGGCCCTTCTGGACGCCGGGGATGTATTCCTTCGGCACGGCGCCGCCGACGATCGCGCTTTCGAACACGAAGCCCGAACCCGGCTCGCCCGGCTCGAAGGTGATCATGACGCGGGCGAACTGGCCCGTACCACCGGTCTGCTTCTTGTGCGTGTAGTCGATGTCGACCTTGCGGCCCAGCGATTCACGATAGGCCACCTGCGGCGCGCCGATGTTGGCTTCGACCTTGTAGGTCCGCTTCAGGATGTCGATCTTGATGTCGAGGTGCAGCTCGCCCATGCCCTTAAGGATCGTCTGACCGCTTTCGAAGTCGGTCGAGACGGTGAAGGACGGGTCTTCGGCGGCCAGCTTCTGCAGGGCGACGCCCAGCTTCTCCTGGTCGGCCTTCGACTTGGGCTCGACGGCGATTTCGATAACCGGAGCCGGGAATTCCATGCGCTCCAGGATGACCGGCGACTTCAGCGGATCGCACAGGGTGTCACCCGTGCGGGTTTCCTTCAGGCCAGCCAAGGCGACGATGTCGCCGGCATAGGCTTCCTTGATGTCTTCGCGGTTGTTGCTGTGCATCAGCAGCATGCGGCCGACGCGCTCGCGCTTGTCGCGCGTCGAGTTCAGCAGCGACATGCCGGTTTCCATCTTGCCCGAGTAGATGCGGCAGAAGGTCAGCGAACCGACGAAGGGGTCGTCCATGATCTTGAACGCCAGAACCGACAGCGGCTCTTCGTCCGAGGCCAGACGGGTGGTCTCTTCTTCGGTCTTGAAGTCGATGCCCTTGGTCGGCGGGATGTCCACCGGCGACGGCAGGTAGTCGACGACGGCGTCGAGCAGGGGCTGCACGCCCTTGTTCTTGAAGGCCGAGCCGCAGAGGATCGGATAGAACGCGCCGGTCAGAACGGCCTTACGAATGCACTTCTTGATCGTTTCGATCGAGGGCTCTTCGCCGCCCAGATAGGCTTCCATGGCCTCGTCGTCGAGCTCGACGGCGTTCTCGACCAGATAGGCGCGGGCCTCGACGGCCTTGTCCATCAGGTCGGCGGGGATTTCTTCGTCACGGTAGGAAGCGCCCAGGCCGTCGTTGTCCCAGACCACGGCCTTCATGCGGACGAGGTCCACGAGGCCCTTCAGGTTCGACTCGGCGCCGATCGGGAATTGGATCGGAACGGCCTTCGCGCCCAGACGGTCGCGGATCGACTCGACCGACTTGTCGAAGTCGGCGCCGATCTTGTCCATCTTGTTGACGAACACGATCCGCGGAACCTTGTACTTGTCGGCCTGGCGCCAGACGGTTTCGGTCTGCGGCTCGACGCCGGCGTTACCGTCAAGCACCGTCACGGCGCCGTCGAGGACGCGCAGCGAGCGCTCGACTTCGATGGTGAAGTCGACGTGCCCGGGGGTGTCGATGATGTTGAGGCGCTTTTCGTTCCAGAAAGCGGTCGTCGCGGCCGACGTGATCGTGATGCCGCGCTCTTGCTCCTGCTCCATCCAGTCCATGGTGGCGGCGCCATCGTGAACTTCACCGATCTTGTGCGACTTACCGGTGTAATAAAGGATCCGCTCGGTCGTCGTCGTCTTGCCCGCGTCGATGTGGGCCATGATGCCGAAGTTGCGGTAGTCTTCGATTTTATGCGTGCGGGGCATAGCGATCGCTCTGCGAAACGGGACGGCCCAGGACGGACACGACCGGGATTAAACGTGCGGCGCGGGCGGTTTATCTCAAACCGCCCGCGCCTGAAAGAGTGCTGATAAGAAAGGTTACCAGCGGTAGTGCGAGAACGCCCGGTTGGCTTCAGCCATCTTGTGGGTGTCTTCGCGCTTCTTCACGGCGCTGCCGCGGTTGTTCGAGGCGTCGAGCAGCTCACCAGCCAGCTTTTCGGTCATGGTGTTTTCACCGCGCTTACGAGCGGCGGTCACCAGCCAACGGATGGCCAGGGCGCGGCGACGGTCCGGACGGACTTCAACCGGCACTTGGTACGTGGCGCCGCCGACGCGGCGCGAGCGGACTTCGATCGCCGGAGCGACGTTGTCCAGAGCAGAGTGGAAGGTTTCAAGCGGACCTTGGTCCTTACGCTTGGCTTCCAGGATGTCGAAAGCACCATAGATGATGTTTTCGGCGACGGCTTTTTTGCCCTCGTACATCACGTAGTTCATGAACTTCGTGACGACCAGATCCCCAAACTTGGGATCCGGCAGGACTTGGCGTTTCTCGGCGCGACGGCGGCGGGACATCTTCTTCTATTCCTTACTTCGGACGCTTGGCGCCGTAGAGCGAACGACGCTGCTTACGATCCTTGACACCTTGGGTGTCGAGGACGCCGCGCAGGATGTGATAGCGGACGCCGGGCAAGTCCTTGACGCGGCCGCCGCGGATGAGCACCACCGAGTGCTCCTGCAGGTTGTGGCCTTCGCCCGGAATGTAGCACACGGCTTCGATGCCGGTGGTCAGACGGACCTTGGCGACCTTACGCAGAGCCGAGTTCGGCTTCTTCGGGGTCGTGGTGTAAACGCGGGTGCAAACGCCGCGACGCTGCGGGCAGCCCTTCAGGGCGGGCACCTTGTTCCGCACCGGCTTCGGAGAGCGCGGCTTACGGATGAGCTGGTTAATGGTAGGCATTAAGTCTCTGCTCTGATGGAAGCGTGTGCCTTTCGGCCGGGGCGCTTCAGGTCCTTGTCTTTGTTTTTCGGCTTTTCAAGGCTCAGCTAAGAGACCCGATAAACACGAAACTCGCCGGAGCGCAGGAAGCACACCGGCGGGTTCAGGTTCCCGGCCAAACAAAAAGCCCGGCAGGAACGGAAGCTCATCAGGACGGACGCGAACGGCCGCCTCGAAAAAGAGCGCGGTATTTACTCGCGAAGTGGTCCAGCGTCAACCGCCTGTTCCCGCGTCGGTTAACGCCGCCTTAAAGCCCCAATCCAGGCCCTGATTTCGCCACTTGAAGCTGTGCAGCTTCACCGATGAGGGAGTCGCTTGCCTTGGCCGCCAGACGCGCCATTTGGGGAGGTGGCAAGAGGCCCGCGAGGGGCAGGAGCAGGGGTGAGCGTCAGGACAGGATATAGCGTCGACAGGCGGCGCCGCGCGGCCATCGTCACCGGCTCATTGCTGCTGCACGTCGCGCTGCTGGCCTGGCTGGCGATCCCGACGCCCCCGCTGCTTCAGGCGTTTTCGGAAGACGACCTGCCGATCATGACGCTCGAACTCGAACGGCCGACGCCTCAGGCAGCGCCAAGGCCGCGTCCATCGCCCGTCGCGGCGACCGCACCGCCCACCGCCCTGCCTTTCACGGTTCGTGCGCCCAAGCAGCCCGTCCCTGCGGGAACGCCAACCCTGGAGGTTCCGGCCTCGGGCCTGACGCGTCCCGGCGTCGCCATCCGCCCCGCGCCCTTGCCGGGCGAAGGCGCCGGGGACCTGCGCACGGCCTTGCGCAACAGCGCCACCGGCTGCGTCAGCGCCGACGCCGTCGGTCTCAATCGCCGCGAGCGTGAAAAATGCGACGAGCGCTTCGGCGCGGCCAAGGCCAAGGGACAACCGCTGGATGGCATGGACGCCGGTAAGCGTCGGATGCTCGACGCCCAGGCCGCCGACCAGGAGTCCGGTCGCCGCTACCGGGATGCGCCCATGGGGCCCGGGGTCGATCACCGCAGCAAGGACCAGCCAGGCACGATGAAGGAAATCCCGTTCGTGCTCGGGGCGCAGCAGGACGGCCTCGGTCGCGAGCGCAAGTCGGTGGTCAACGAGATCCGCAAGAATCAGGACTTGGAAAAGCGGGCGACCAAATTCCTCGAGCTTCAGAAGAAGCAGGGCGGCGGAAAGCCCTAGCGCCCGGCCAGCGTGACGAAGCCGTGCGCCTCGGCCAGAGTCGCCTCTCCCGTCGCGATCCGCGCCAAGGGGTTGGGCCTGGGTTCGGCGACCTTGTGCAGGGTGTTGCGGTCGACATGCCGGAATGGCTCGTCTCGGCCCCGCACCTTGAGCATCGTGGTCGAGACATAGGACCAGCCGCCGTCGGCCTCGAAGCGAACGTCCAACTCGTAAGAGTCCGTGCGGAACGCCCACTCCAGGAAGTCGGTCGAGCAGATGCCGTAGCCCGGCGCGCCGCGCTCGGCCCGCACCAGAATACCGGCTCCATCCGGCGACGCCTGACCGCCGGCCAGCGCCGTCTGCCCCCGGGGCAGCGCCAGCGTCTGCATGATCAGACCCGTCGCCGGCTCCCACAGCCAGTAACCGATCTGGTCGTGGAAGGTGCTCTCTTCGTCAGAGGCCACGATATGGACGTGATAGCGCAGACCATAGAGCAGCTGCGGACCGTTGGCCTGCGGGTCGATCGGCTGCATCTCGATGCGCTCGAGGAACTCGCGACGCTCGGGACCGTCGGCCTTCGGGTTCAGGTCCACGCCCTTGAGACCCTCCCAGACACCCGCCAGCCGCCGCAGAGGACCCAGATTGGCGAGGGTGTCGGGATCAACGTCTTCCGGTTCGGTGAAGATGTCGTCGGGAAAATCGCGCATCGCGTCCAGGCTCCGGTCAAGCTTGGCCAGGGTCTAGAGCCTTTTCGGTGGCAAGGAAATCGACGGACGCAAAGATCGCGACGCCGAGCGTCGCCCGCCTCGATCTTGACCGACCGCGCCACCGGCCTAGGCTCGCCCCATGACCCGTAAGATCCTCGCCGCCGTGGCGCTCGCCCTGTTCCTTCCCTGGTCCGCGCAGGCCGCTGAGTGGCCGACAAAGACCGGTGACTTCATCGCCCGAGACGTCGCCTTCAAATCGGGCGAGACGCTGGCGGAGGTGCGGATGCGCTACACCACGCTGGGCACGCCGCACCGGAACGCCAAGGGCGAGATCGACAACGCGGTGATGGTGCTGCACGGCACGGGCGGTTCGGGCCGAAACTTCCTGGTCCCGATGTTCGCCGATGAACTCTATGGCCCCGGTCAGCCGCTGGACCTGGCGACCACCTACGTGATCTTGCCCGACAACATCGGGCATGGCGGATCATCCAAACCCAGCGATGGGCTGCGCATGGCCTTCCCGCGCTACGACTACGACGACATGGTCGCGCTGCAGCATCGACTGCTGGTCGAGGGCCTGGGCGTCAAGCGCCTGAAGCTGATCCTCGGAACCTCGATGGGCTGCATGCACGCCTTTGTCTGGGGTGAAACCTATCCAGGCTTCGCCGAGCGCCTGGCGCCGTTCGCGTGCAACGCCGTCGCCCTGGCCGGCCGTAACCGCATGTGGCGCAAAATGGCGATCGACGCCATTCGCGCCGACCCGGCCTGGATGGGCGGCAACTACACGACCCAGCCCCTGGCGGGCCTGCGCACCGTCATAGACCTGCTGATCCTGGCGGGCGCGAACCCTGTCGCGCAGCAGGCTCAGTATCCGACGCGCGAGGCGACCGAAAAGGCCTTGGACCAGGCGTTCAACGCGCGGATCGGGGCGATCGACGCCAATGACGCGCTCTACTACATCGACGCATCGCGGAACTATGACCCCTCCCCGGCCCTGGAGAAGATCACCGTGCCGGTGCTGTGGGTGAACTCCGCAGACGACTTCATCAATCCGCCGGAGCTCGGGCTCGCCGAACAGCTCGTCAAGCGCATGCCCAAGGCTCGCTTCGTGCTGATCCCGGCGTCGACTGAAACCAGGGGCCATGGCACGCATACGGCGGCGAAGTTCTGGAAGGCGGATCTGGCCAAGCTGCTTGCGCAGTAGGGCTAGCTTGAGGCGGAGGCTACTATGAAGGCCTATCTCGTTCTGGACTTCGCTATCCGCGATGCAGCAGGCTTCATGCCCTATGTCACGGCGATCCCGACGCTGATTGAGAGACATGGCGGGCGCTACATCGTTCGCGGCGAGTCGCCGACCATCATCGAAGGCGATTGGGCGCCGGAACGGCTGGTGATTCTGGAATTCCCATCACGGGCGGACGCGCAGCGCTTTTTGTCAGACCCTGAGTCCAAGGCCCTTTTTGCTGTACGCCACGCGGCAACCGATGGCCGCCTAGTTCTTGTGGATGGCTGCGACTGAGCGGCCCAAAGAAAAAAGCCCCGCGCCGTGAAGACGCGGGGCTTTCGATGTCAGCAGGCCTGAAGAAAGTCAGGCGATCTTTTCGACCTGATTGTACTCCAGCTCGACCGGCGTGGCGCGGCCGAAGATCGAGACGGTCACGCGCAGGCGCGACTTCTCTTCGTCGACATACTCCACCGAGCCGTTGAAGCTGGCGAACGGGCCATCCGTGACGCGGACGTTTTCGCCGACTTCGTACAGCACCACGGCCTTGGGGGCGGTGACGCCCTCCTCGATGGCGCCGACGATGCGCTGAACTTCCTTCTCGGAGACCGGCATCGGCTTGGAGCCGCTGCCCAGGAAGCCCGTCACCTTCGGCGTGTTCTTGATCAGGTGGTAGGCTTCGTCCGAGAGGTTCATCTTCACCAGGACATAGCCCGGAAAGAACTTGCGCTCGGCGTTGACCTTGCGGCCACGGCGGATCTCGACGACCTCTTCGGTCGGGACGAGGATTTCCGAGAAGTTCTCTTCCAGGCCCTGGTTCTTGGCCTGCTCGCGGATGCTCTCGGCCACCTTCTTCTCGAAGTTCGAGTAGGCGTGGACGATGTACCACTTGTGGTTCGGGTTGGACGCGGTTTCGGTGCTCATCGTCTCTATCTTATCCCGCGGTCGCCAGCTTGAGCAGCTGGTTGATGGCGAAGCCAATGCCGCCGTCCACGGCGGTGAAGAACAGCGAAGCCAGCACCACCATGATGAAGACCATCACCGAGGTGATCCAGGTCTCCTTGCGGGTGGTCCAGGTGATCTTGCGCGCTTCGGCGCGAACCTCGCGGAAGAACTGCACCGGGTTGGTGCGCTTCTTCGGGGCGGGGGCGGCCGCGCCGGACGTCGCGCCGGCGCCCGCAGGCGCCATCGCCGCGGCCGTCTTGGCGGCGCGGTTCTTCATCGCGGACGGGCTGGATCCCGGTTTCCTGGCCATGCTCTTGAGGCTCACGACTTTCTAAATGACCCAGGTCGACAAGCGACCCGGTGGCCAAAACGATCGGGCCGAAACACCGACCCGTCGGAAACATATAGTGGCAGGAGTGGAGGGACTCGAACCCCCGGCCCTCGGTTTTGGAGACCGATGCTCTACCAGCTGAGCTACACTCCTGCGGACCGACCGCCCTTTCGGGCCGACGGACATCCGGAGACAGACAGCGCGCCGGAAGCCTTCAAGCCTCGGCGCGCCTGTCTCTGTCGCCAGAGCCGCGCCATTTAGCAGGGTCGCACCCGCCCGGCAAGCGGGGGGCGACGGATTGACGACTTTGCGCGGCTCGTCTCGGCCTGCGGACGCCTGCGCCAGCCGACACGAGCTCTGACAATGGGGATCCTGAAAGGCTCTGGCGCGTTTCCGGCTCATGCCTACCGTATCGAATCCTCCCACGTCGGACCGCGCCTCGAATCGCGAGGTGGAGCATGAAAACATGCGCCCGGCGCGTTCAGGCGAGGCGCCCCGTCCAGCCACTGAGCCAAAGGGCGCAGCAGAGAGCACCCGCTCACCGGAAACCCGGACGGATCCAGGTTCCGGCGAGGCCTGAACGCACTCCCCGCCGCAAGAAAGCGGCGGAGCGCCTTAATCGAGCGCTAGCCAGCCTTGCCCGGCTTGGCCGATGCGTCCTTATCTGTCGAGGTCGTGGCGCTGGACGGAATGCTGGCGCCGCATTGAATGCCCAGATACGACCACTTCACGTTCGTCAGCTCACGACCGCACTGCGTGTTCTTCCCCATGTCCTTGCCTTGCAGGGAAATCGCCACGCCCTTGCTGAGATCGGGGGCCGGGCTTGCCGAACTGATGTCGTAATAGCCGCCGCCTCGCCCCTTCACGACCAGGCAATTGGTGTTCTCGACCGGCCGGACACAGCCCGACGCGGTGACAGGCGAGCCTTCCACGACAACTTGTTGCGCCTGCGCCACCTTGGACTTCGCGCCTTCACTGCAACCAGCCAAACCAAACGCTAACAGACCGGCCGCCGCGGCGGCCCCTATGAACCTAACCCGCATACGTTCCTCCGTATCGTTGGCTTCGCGAACGAAGCAAACCGAAGTCTGCGCTTCGTTTCGGAGGGCGGCAATCTTATTTTCGCCATTTTTGAAAAATGGGTTCGTATGTTTTTAAATCTCTGCTTCTGACGATCGACGCGAATTTGGAGAGCAAAGACCGTCTCTGATCTGAAATTTTTGACTTCCAGAATTCCCCGATACCCGATCCAACGCTCATTCATTGAAACAAATGTTCGCAAACCCAAGCACGGATTGACCGACAATCTAACAGGGTCAAAGCGCGCCCCTCCCCACCCGAGGGAGTTTTTCCAAAGCCGGCATTAGACAACCGGCGTTGACATCAAGACGGGCTTCCTCACATGAGACGAGCGTCGCCGATGGGCCTGGGCGGCATTCTCGCGCGCCCCGTGGCGCGACCGCCTTTTCCGCGCCGAGCGCGCCAGCGACACGAAGAGTTAAGATGACGGCCACCGCGACCGCCGCCGTGAAGGAAGCCCCGTACTTCGTCGAGAAGGTGCTGTGGGTGAAGCACTGGACCGACCGTCTTTTCAGTTTCGCGATCACCCGGCCGGCCAGCTTCCGTTTTCGCTCCGGTGAGTTCGTGATGATCGGCCTGCCGCCCCGCGAAGAGCTCGGCGAGAAAAAGTCGATCCTGCGCGCCTATTCGATCGGCTCGCCGTCCTTCGCCGAAGAGCTCGAATTCTTCTCGATCAAGGTCCCCGACGGCCCGCTGACCTCGCGTCTGCAGCTGATCCAGGAAGGCGACGAAATCCTGTTGGGCAAGAAGCCGACCGGCACCCTGGTGCTGGACGCCGTCCGTCCGGGCAAGCGCCTGTTCCTGTTCGGCACCGGCACGGGCCTTGCCCCTTGGCTCTCGGTGGCCCGCGACCCCGACGCCTACAGCCGCTTCGAGCGCGTGATCGTCGCTCACGGCGTGCGCGAGGTGAAGGAACTGGCCTATCGCGACCTGTTTACGCGCGACATCTTCGAGGATCCGCTGGTGGGCGAAGAGGCGCGCGCGCAGCTGACCTACTATCCGACCGTCACCCGCGAACCATTCGAACGCCAGGGCCGCTTCACCGATCTGATCACCAGCGGCAAGCTGTTCGCCGATCTGGGGATTGCGGGCGGCAAGTTCGATCCCGAGCACGATCGCGCCATGCTGTGCGGCTCGATGGCGATGATCAAGGACACTGCGGCCCTGCTCGAATCCCAGGGGCTCAAGGAAGGCTCAAACGCCGAGCCCGGCGATTTCGTGATCGAGCGCGCCTTCGTCGGCTAAGGTCGGCGCATGAGCGACTCTCCGCCCTCCAGCCTCAGAAACCTCACCGTCGAAGAGGCGCGCCGTCGCGTCCTCGCGGGCGTCGCGCCCCTGGGGCTCGAGACGGTTCCCCTCGCCGAAAGTCTGGGACGCGCGCTCGCTGAGCCCATCACGGCACAGCGTCCGCAGCCGCCGTTCGACGCCTCGGCCATGGACGGCTGGGCGATCCGGCGCAGCGACTACGCGCCTGGCGAACGCTTGGTCATCGTGGGCGAAAGCGCGGCCGGAAAGGCCTTTTCCGGACATCTCGGCGCGCGACAGGCCGTGCGCATCTTCACCGGCGCGCCCGTTCCGTCCGGCGCGGACCTTGTGATCCTACAGGAGGAGGCCAAACGCGACGGCGACGCCGTCTGGTTCGAGGCCGGCCCCGAACCCAAGGCGAATGTCCGCGCCGCAGGGGGCGACTTTCAGGCCGGCGACCGCCTCCTGGATTCCGGCGTGGTCATTGATCCCTGGCGACTCTCGCTGATTGCCGCCTCGGGACTCTCCGATGTCGCGGTCGCGCGGCGCCCGCGCGTGGCGATCCTGGCGACCGGCGATGAGCTTGCGCCTCCCGGCGGCGCGCCCCGCCCCGATCAGATCTTCGAAAGCGGCTCCTACAGCCTGGCGGCGCTAGTCCAGTCCTGGGGCGGGCAGGCTGTGCGGCTGAGCGCACAGGGGGATGACATCGAAGCCATCGCTGCGGCGATCGCGCCTGTGCAGGCAGACCTGATCGTGACCGTCGGCGGCGCTTCGGTCGGCGATCACGACCTCGTCAAGCCCGCCCTGCGGACTCTCGGCCTGGAGCTGGTCGTCGAGACCGTCGCCGTGCGCCCGGGCAAACCGACTTGGAGCGGATCTCTCGCCGATGGCCGGCGCGTGCTCGGCCTGCCTGGCAACCCGGCCTCGGCCCTGGTCTGCGCGGAGCTCTTTCTGCGTCCGTTGCTGGCGGCTTTCACCGGCGTCGATCCGGAGATCCGCCTTCGCCCGGCCTGCCTCGCCGAACCGCTTCCGGCCGGCGGCCCACGCGAGCACTGGATGCGGGCCGCGCTGTCCATCGATCCTGATGGGCGAATGCTCGTGACGCCCTTCCCCGATCAGGATTCCTCGCTGGTCGGGGTGTTCGCGCGCGCCGATGCTCTACTACGCCGTCGAGCGGGTACGCCGGCCGCCGCGAAAGGGGACATCGTGGACGTTCTGCCCCTTCCGCGAGGCTGAGGCCGCGACGGCGACACATTCGCGTGCTAAGCCCGGTTCAAGTCCGCCGGGCGAGACCCGACCTTCACCGCTTCAGAGGTTCTTTTCATGGGGCATGCAGGAAAGATCGCGACCCACGTCCTGCTGGCCTTCGTGGCCTTGCTTGCCGGCCGCTATCTCGTCATCGACATGCCGTTCACCCGGGACACGCTGCTGCAAGCGACCCTCTACGGTCTGTCTGCCTTCATCGTGGAGCTGGCGTTCCGCGTGGAGCGCGCGCCCTGGCGTTTCGTGTCAGC
This sequence comes from Caulobacter sp. FWC26, assembly GCF_002742645.2. Taxonomy (NCBI): domain Bacteria; kingdom Pseudomonadati; phylum Pseudomonadota; class Alphaproteobacteria; order Caulobacterales; family Caulobacteraceae; genus Caulobacter; species Caulobacter sp. FWC26. The sequence goes on along the minus strand of NZ_CP033875.1, from coordinate 831,037 downwards.
GACCGACCATCTGCGGCTCGTTCGCTCGGCGGTGCTGACGGCGGCGGCCTTCCTGGTGGTGACGCGCCTGACGCATCCGGGGATAGATGGCGGCCTGCGGACCGTCGCCGGCGCGGCGTTGATCCAAGCGGCGTTACTTTCGGCCCTGCGCGTGATCCGTCGCAGCCTGCACGAACGGATGCTCCTCGACTCGGTGCTTCGCCTTGGCCCCGCGTCTCTTCACCCCGCCCTGCCCCGCCTGCTGATCATCGGCTCGGCCTCGGAAGCCGAGGCCTTCCTGCGCGCGCCAGCAGGTCTTGGGGAACGGTACGCCCCCATCGGCGTGGTCTCGCCGCTCGATCGCGAAACCGGCGACGAACTACGCGGGGTCTGCGTCCTGGGCTCGATCGCCGATTTCGACAGCGTGCTGGCCCGTCTGCGCGACAGCGGTCTTTCGCCGGCGGCGATCCTTTTCCTAACCGACAGCGCCATGAGCACTTTCGGCGCCGAGCGACTGGGCCGCCTCAAGACCGAGGGCGTTCGGCTGCTGCGCCGCTACGGCGTGGTCGAGATGGGCGCAGCGGCCAATACGCCGCTGCTGCGCGAAATCAGCATCGAAGAGCTGCTGAGCCGCCCTCCCGTACGCCTCGACCCCGAGCCGGTCCGCGCGCTAGTGTCGGGTCGGCGCGTCCTGGTCACCGGAGCGGGCGGCAGTATCGGCTCCGAGCTCTGCCGCCAGATCGCCGCCAGCGGCTGCGCGCACCTGACCATGGTGGACGCGTCCGAGTACAATCTGTTCCACATCGACCGCGAGATCGCCGAACGCCATCCGATCCTGTCGCGGCGCGAGGTCCTCTGCGACGTGCGGGACGCCGCCCGTGTCGAGCGTGTGTTCGCCGAGATGAAGCCGGATATCGTGTTCCACGCCGCAGCGCTGAAGCATGTGACCCTGGTCGAGAACCATCCGTGCGAGGGCGTGCGGACAAATGTCCTGGGCACCCGAAACGTGGCCTTGGCCGCCAAGGCGTGCGGCGCGGCTCATCTGGCCCTGATCTCCACCGACAAGGCCGTGGCGCCTACCAGCGTCATGGGCGCAGCCAAGCGCGTGGCCGAGGCGGTGGCCCGTCAGTATGGCGGCGGCGGCGATATGCGCGTCAGCATCGTCCGGTTCGGGAATGTTCTGGGGTCGGCGGGGTCGGTCGTGCCGATCTTCAAGAGCCAGATCGCCCGAGGCGGCCCGATCACCCTGACCCACGCCGAGGTCGAACGCTACTTCATGACCATTCCGGAGGCGGTGCAACTGGTGCTACGCGCGGTCGCGCTGTCGATGATCGCCTCCGAACCCGAAGCCGGGGTTCTGACCCTGGAGATGGGCGAACCGGTGAAGATCATCGATCTGGCTCGGCGAATGATCGAGCTGCAGGGCCTGACGCCCGGGCGCGACATCGACATCAAGATCACCGGTCTGCGGCCCGGCGAGAAGCTGACGGAAACGCTGGTGGATGTGAACGAGGTCGCTCGCCTGAAAGCCCCCGGCATCATGGAAGCGGTCCGCCTGGCGCCCGCCCCCACGATCGCCGATGAACGACTGACCGAACTGGACGACCTGGCGGAGGTCGGCGACGAAGCCGCCGTTCGCGCGCGGCTGTTCGAGCTGGTCGAAGACCTGCGTCAGGTCGGCCCCTCCAAGGTGGTCAAGATCCGGGCGTCCTGATTTCCGCGTCACGCGGCGGCGGACGGCAGCAGCGACGCCAGGTCCCGCGACGGCGGCGCGCCATACAAGCGTCGGTACTCCCGACTGAACTGAGACGGACTTTGATAGCCGACCGCATAGCCGGCCGCGCCGACATCCGCCCCCTCCGACAACATCAGGCGCCGCGCCTCGTGCAGTCGCAGCTGCTTCTGGTACTGCATCGGCGTCATGTTGGTGACGGCCTTGAAGTGGTGATGCAACGATGACTCGCTCATGCCCACCAACTCGGCCAGCACCCCAATGCGCAGCGGCTGAGAGAAATGGCTACGAAGCCAGGCCACGGCTCGTGCGATCTTTTGACCGGGTCCCTCGACCATGGCGATATTAATCAATCGAGCGCCGTGAGGGCCGGTCAGCAGGCGATAGAGGATCTCCTCCTCTATCAGAGGCGCCATAGCCGCGATGTCGTTGGGACGCTCCAATAGACGCAGCATCCGTAGCGTAGCGTCCAATAGGTCAGACGAGGCCGCGGTGACCGCCGCGCCACGTATCTCGGCCTTCGGAGAGGTCGCGCGGTCCGGTAGTCGGCCGATTAGATCGACCAGGCGCGGAGTATTGATCTCCATGCCCACGCACAGATGCGGATGCGCTTCGCTGGCTTCGATGACCCGGGAGGTCACCGGCAGGTCCAGCGCCACCAGAAGACAATCGCCCACGCCGTAGTCGAGTGTTTCGCCGCCTACGGTCAGGCGCTTTCGTCCCTGGGCGACGAGCCAGAACGACGGGCGTTGGTCGGCGTGGAGCGGCTGGCTGGGCGCGCAGCGACGCGTCAGGAACAGTCCCCCGATGATGGACTCGGGCGATTCATCTCTGGCGTAACGGGCGACAAGCGCGGCGATCTGCCCGTACACGTCAGTGGTGGAAGCAGGTCTCAAGGCCTTCGATTTCCTGGCGTGAGAAGCGATCGTTCTAGGTGGGAATGGAGAGGCGGGAAACCAAGGTCGCCACGGCTTTGCAGGATCGTGCAAGAGACTTGCAGGATCCGCCTAACTCAACACACGGTCCGCGTGGCATATCGTAGCCCGTGATCCTCCCCGATCGCTCCCCAAAAATCGAGGACTCCCCCATGGCCATCGCCAAAGGCTACGCGGCGCCCGCCGCCGGCGCGCCGCTCGCGCCCTTCACGTTCGACCGTCGCGACCCCAATCCCGACGACGTCGTCATCGCCATCAAGTACTGCGGGGTCTGCCACTCCGACATTCACATGGTCGACAACGGCTGGGGGCAGAGCGTCTATCCGATCGTGCCGGGTCACGAGATCGCAGGCGTCGTCACCGCCGTCGGCGCGAATGTCACCCGCTTTAAGGAAGGCGACCATGTCGGTGTCGGCTGCTTCGTCGACAGCTGCGTGACCTGCAAGGCCGCGCGCGACCTGGACCGCGAGCAGTACCAGCCCGGTCTGGTGCTGACCTACAGCGCCTTCGAACCGGGTTCGGACACTCCAACTTACGGCGGTTACTCCGACCATATCGTGGTCAAGGACGACTACGTCCTGTCGATCCCCGAGCATCTGCCGCTGGACGCCGCCGCGCCGCTTCTGTGCGCTGGCATCACGCTCTATTCGCCGCTTCGTCATTGGAACGCCGGTCCCGGCAAGAAGGTCGCGATCCTGGGCATGGGCGGTCTGGGCCACATGGGGGTCAAGCTGGCCCACGCCATGGGCGCGGAGGTCACTGTTCTCAGCCAGACCCTGTCCAAGAAGGACGACGGCCTCCGGCTGGGCGCCGATCACTACTCCGCCACCAATGATCCCAAGACCTTCGAGAGTCTGGCCGATACGTTTGACCTGATCATCTGCACCGTCTCGGCTCCGCTGGACTGGGGCGCGTATCTGGCGCTGCTGAAGGTCGACGGGACCATGGTTCTGGTGGGCGCGCCGGAAGAACCGGCCCAGCTCAACGCCTTCGCCCTGATCCCCGGCCGTCGCACCCTGGCGGGCTCGATGATCGGCTCGATCAGGGAAACGCAGGAGATGCTCGACTTCTGCGGCGAGAAGAACATCGTCGCCGACATCGAGGTGATCCCGATCGACCAGATCAACGCGGCCTACCAGCGCATGCAGAAGAGCGACGTGCGCTATCGCTTCGTGATCGACATGGCCACGCTCTAGTAGGCTTGGAGGGGGAAGCGTCGCCCCTGTCGCTTCCCCCGCCCCCTCGCCTCAGTGGAAATCACGACTACGGAGCAGGCGGCCCGACACCTTCTGGCGCACGCGGGGCGCGGGCGCGCCCGGCTCGTCGCGCAGGCTGGAAAGCTCGGCCGAAAGGTCGGTGAAGCGTTCGGCCACCACGTGAATCACGTTGTCTGCTCGCTGAACTCGCCCGTGCACGATCAGGAACGAGGCGGTCATCACCACGTTGCGATCCGCCTCGAACCGGTCCTTCCAAACCACCGCATTGGCCACGCCCGTCTCGTCCTCCAGGGTGACGAACACTACGCCCTTGGCTGTACCGGGCCGCTGCCGGATCAGAACAAGACCGGCCACCGACACCTTGCTCCCGTCCTTCAGCGTCAGAAGCCGTTCGGCGGGGACCACGCCTTGGGCGGCCAGCATGGATCGATAGAAGCCGATCGGATGAGCCTTCAGGGAGAGGCTGGTGGTCCGATAATCCTCGGCCACCTCCTGGGTCGCGGCCATGGCCGGCAAGGCCACGCGCTCTTCGAACAGCGGCAGCCCCGCCAGCAGCGGGGCCTGGACCGGCGCCTTGTGCTCGCCCTTCAGCCCTTTCACCGCCCACAGGGCCTCGCGGCGGCTGAGCCCCACCGAGGCGAAGGCGTCGGCCTCGGCCAATAGTTCCAGCGCCTTCTGCGGAACGCCGCCCTGGGCAAATTCCGCCGGCGTGCGCGCGCCCTCGGCCCGGGCCTTCAGCAGGGGCGGGATGTCGATCTTCTCCTTCAGGCCTTTGATCTGCCGAAAGCCCAGACGCACCGCCTTCCAGCGCGGGCGGGTCTCCTGGCAGGCGACCTTGTCATGGCGAATGGGAGGCGCGCGGAAGCCCGTGCTGATCGGCGCCAGCGTGCAGTCCCAGTCGCTGGCCAGGATGTCGGGCGCCAGCACCTCCACCCCGTGCTCCCGCGCGTCGCGAACCAGCTGGGCCGGTTGGTAGAAGCCCATCGGCTGGGCGTTGATCAGGGCCGCGCAGAACACGTCGGGCCAGGCCCATTTGATCCAGGCCGAGACATAGACCAGCTTGGCGAAGCTGGCCGCGTGGCTCTCCGGAAAGCCATAGTGACTGAAGCCCTCGATCTGCTTGAAGCAGCGCTCGGCAAAGGCGCGCTCATAGCCGCGCCCGACCATGCCTTCGATGAACTTGTGACGGTAGGCGTCCGGCGAGCCCAGATTACGGAACGTCGCCATGGCCTTGCGCAGACCGTCGGCCTCGTCGGGCGTGAACTTGGCCGCCTCGATGGCCAGGCTCATGGCCTGTTCCTGGAACAGCGGCACACCATAGGTCTTGCCCAGAATCTCCTGCAATTCGTCGGGCGGACCATGCTCGGGCGAGGGCTTGGGCCAGTCGACCGGCTCCTCCTTGTTCCGGCGTTTCAGGTAGGGATGGACCATGTCGCCCTGGATCGGCCCCGGCCGCACGATCGCCACCTGGATGACCAGATCGTAGAATTCGCGCGGGCGGAGCCTCGGCAGCATCGACATCTGGGCTCGGCTCTCGACCTGGAACACGCCCACGCTGTCGGCCGCGCAGAGCATGTCATAGACGCCCGGAACCTCCTTGGGGATGTCGGCCAGATCCTTCAGCCAGTCCAGGCCATGGTCCTCGCGCAGCATCGTCATGGCCCGCTGGATGGCGTGCAGCATGCCCAAGGCCAGAATGTCGACCTTCATCAGGCCCAGGCTGTCGATGTCGTCCTTGTCCCACTCGATGAAGGTCCGGTCCTTCATCGCCGCCTTGCCGATCGGCACGGTCTCGTCCAGGCGACGCTTGGTCAGGACAAAGCCGCCGACATGCTGGGAGAGGTGACGCGGAAAGCCGATCAGGTCGTTGGCCAGCCCGACCGCGCGGGCGATCTCCGGCGCCTCGGGATCCAGGCCCGCCTTACGCAAATGCTCCTCGGGGAGGCCGTCGCCCCAGCTGCCCCAGACCGTGCCGGCCAGCAGACTGGTGACGTCCTCGGTCAGGCCCAGCGCCTTGCCCACGTCCCGGATGGCGCTGCGCGGCCGGTAGTGGATCACGGTTCCGCAGATCGCCGCATATTCCCGACCGTAGCGCTGGAACACGTACTGCATCACCTCCTCGCGCCGGTCGTGCTCGAAATCGACGTCGATGTCGGGCGGCTCGCCCCTGTTCTCGGAGATGAAACGGGTAAACAGCAGGCGGTGCTCGGTGGGGTCGATCGCCGTGACGCCCAGGCAGAAGCAGACCGAGGAATTGGCCGCCGAGCCCCGCCCCTGGCACAGGATGCCCATGCTGCGAGCCTCGCGCACGATGTCGTGCACGGTGATGAAGTAGTTGGGGTAGTCCATCTTCTCGATCAGCCGCAGCTCCTCCTGGATCTGGGCGGTGACCTTCGCGCTGACCCCGTTCGGGTAGCGCCAGGCCGCGCCCTTCCAGGTCAGGTCGGTCAGGTGCTGCATCGCGGTCTTGCCGGGCGGCACCGGTTCGTCCGGATACTGTTCGCGGATGTCCTTCAGGTCGAAGCCGATGCGCTCGACGATCTCGACCGTCCGCTCGACCGCGCGCGGCCAGCGATCGAACAGGCGCGCCATCTCCTCGGGCGACTTGATGTGGCGCTCGGCGTTGGCTTCCAGCCGGAAGCCCGCCTCCTGGATCGCGCAATGCTCGCGCACGCAGCTGATCACGTCTTGGAGCGGCCGCCGCTCAGGGCCGTGATAGAGCACGTCATTGGTGGCGACCATCGGCGCTCCAGCCGCTCGGCCAAGACTCTCCAGCCGCGCCAGGCGCTGAAGATCGCGGGCGGCGTAGGCCCGGCTGGCGGCCAGCCACGAACGGCCCCGCAGGTCGCCGGCCATACGGTTCAGGGCTCGCTCAAACGGGTCATCCAGAACCCTGGGCGGAACAATCAGCCCCAACTGCCCCTCGGCATGATCCAGGAAATCCGCCCAGGTCAGATGGCACTCGCCCTTTTCGGCCCGCAATTTACCGATGGTCAGCAGGCGGGTCAGGCGGCCAAACGCCTCGCGGTCAGTGGGGTAGCAGAGCAGGCTGGGCGTGCCATCCATGAAGTCCAGGCGACAACCCGTCAGCACACGGATTGATCGTCGCTTGGCCGCCGTCCAGGCGCGCACCACGCCCGCCAGGCTGTTGCGGTCGACGATACCGATCGCCGTCAGGCCCAGCGCCTCGGCCGCCAGAGCCAGCTCCTCGGCGTGCGAAGCGCCGCGCAGGAACGAGAAGTTGGTGGTCGCCTGCAGTTCGGCATAGGCGGGCGGGCTCATGTTAGGACCTGCCCCTAACCAAACAGGCCATGGATCCACCACTTCGGCGCGTCCTCGCCGCCATAGAGGCCCTGCCGGAAGATCCAGAACCGGCCGCCAGCGTCGTCCTCCACCCGATAATAGTCACGCACCTTGCCCGGCCCGGTCTCCCCCTGCGCTACGCCGGCCCGCCACCATTCCTGGCCGATACGTTCGGGCCCCTCGGCCCGTCGGACCCGATGCGAGCGCCCGCGCCAGGTAAACAGGCGCGGCGGATAGTCGGGCAGCTCGGCGGCGATGGCGACGATGGCCTCGGGCCGCTTGAACAGCCGCACCGGACGCGGCCGGTCGGGGTCCCACCGGGCCGACGCGGGAGGGTCCAGCGGCCCCACGCGCACGACCGAACGCTCGGGAACATGACTCTCGAACGGATCGGCGCGCCAGACCCGGCTCTCGCCCAGGCGGTTGACCAGACGGTCGATCAGCGGCGCCAGGGTCTCGTCGGCGCTGGCCTCCGCGTCGGCGTCGAGGCGCTCCTGCGCCGCCGCCATCGGCTCCACGGCGAAGGCGTGGACGGTGACCACCTCGATCCCAAAGCCGGGATCGACCATGTCCAGCTTGGGCTTGACCAGCTTGGCCAGCCGCCGGGCGTCCCGGCCGATCCGCGCCAATCCCACGCGCACCGGAAAGCTCCGTCCATCAAGACGGTGGAAGACCACTTCGAACCGCTTGGCGCCTCGCCCCTCGGCCTCCAGCCGGGCGCAGATCAGGGTCAGGGCGTCGGCCGCCACTCGGGCGAGATCCTCGGGTGCGCTGATCGGTTCGAAGAAGGCCAACCGATCGAACCATGGCGAGGCCGGGCGGCGGAAGGTCAGGGCCTCTGTGGCCTGGCCCAAGGCCTGATCCAGCCGCAGGACCGCCGCCAGGCCGAAGCGCTTGGCCAGTTGCGCCCGGGGCAAGGCCACCACCTGACCCACCCGGTGCAAGCCCAGGCGCGGCAACTGGGCTTCGGCGGCGTCGCCCAGGCGCAAGGCCGCGACGGGAAGGGTCGCGATCGCGTCCCGCTGCTCACCCGGCGGCGCGATGGCGAGGTCGGGCCCGAACCGCGCCAGGGCCCAGGCCGCGCCGGCCGTATCGGCGATCGCCGCCCGCGCCGGCACGCCCCAGCGCGCCAGCCGGGAGACCAGATCGACCAGCATCGCCGCCTCGCCGCCCCACAGGTGATCGGTCCCGGTGATGTCCAGGAACAGGCCGTCGTCACCGTCGATCGCCACCGCAGGCGAGAAGCGCACGCACCAGTCGCATAGCGCTTCCAGGGCTGCACGATCGGCCGCTGGATCGTGGTCGGCGGTGACCAGGTTCGGGACCAGGGCCAGGGCGTCGGCGGCCTTCTGGCCTGGAAACAGACCGAGGGCTCGGGCCTGGTCATCGACAGCGGCGAGGCGGCGGGTTCCGCGTTCGGAGACGAGAAGGGCGAAGGGGGATTCAACAGTTCCTCCCCCCAGTGGGGGAGGTGTCGCCGTAGGCGACGGAGGGGGAAGTCCAGCGCCCCCCGCCTCTTCCCCCTCCGGCCTGCGGCCTCCTCCCCCCTGGGGGGAGGATGGCTTACCCGACGCGCCGCACGGATTCCGCCGGCGCCACGTCGTGATCGGCCAGTTGGGACACCAGACGGAAAGGATGCGGGCCATGGCCGGCCTCCTGAGCTTGCAAGATCCAGCCGCCGGGACGCCCGCCCCGGCAGCGCTCGAGTTCAACCCGCCATCTCGGCGGCCCCAGGCCGATGTCGTCCGGCGGCGGGCCGCTGGGGGCAGGTGCGATCCGCCAGCGGCTGAACGACGCCGAGCCTGAGACCAGCCTTGGCCTTCCCCCCGCCCGTCCGCCGTAAGGACGCCGGTGCAGCACCACCCCAAAGCCGCCCCGCTTCTCGCAGGCCAGTTGCAGACGGCGCCCAGCGGTCAGGTCGGGGGCCTCGGCCTCGGCCACGGCGGCGGCGACACCCTGGGTCGACAGCGCATCCTCCAGCAAGGACAAGGTTTCCGCCTCGTCGCGGGCCCGGACCTGGATCAGCCGCGCCGCCGGAAACCCCAACCCCAGGAGGCCCGGTGCAAAGAGATCGGCGCGCCGCGCCACCCAGACCACCACACCGCTCTTTCGATCTGTCAGTCTACGGATCAATTGCGCGACAAAGGCGGCCGGCGCGGCCCCGGTTTCATCCTCCAGCCCCGCGCCAGTCACCTCATGCCACCCCCCCAGCGGTAGCCCACCGCCCGGGAAGCATCCGTCGATGGCGGGTTCTCCGAACGGCAAGACCGGAGTCGGAGTCCGAGTCCCCGCTTCCATCGCGGCGATCCGGCCTCTCAGGGCCGCAAGACGCGCCTCGCGCGATCCGGCCATTTCCCACTCCATGTTCTACCTTTGTTCTGATCTTCCGAAGCTGGAGAGTCAAGGCTTGGAGAGTCGCGCCCGAGCGGCCAAAGTGTCTCAAACGGCCGTATGAAGCCCCGTAGGAAGCGTCATGTCCCTCTCCCGCGTTTTGATCGCCAACCGGGGCGAAATCGCCGTCCGGATCGCCCGCGCGGCGGCCGAGGCGGGACTTGAGAGCGTCGCCGTGTACGCCGCCGACGATGCGCAGAGCCCGCATGTCAGCGCGGCCGATCACGCCGTCGCCCTGCCCGGCAAGGGCGCGCGGGCCTATCTCGACATCGCCGCTGCGGTGGCCGCCGCCACGGCGCAAGGCTGCGACGCCTTGCATCCCGGTTACGGCTTTCTGTCGGAGAACCCGGCCCTGGCCCGGGCCTGCGCCGAGGTCGGGGTCATCTTCATCGGCCCCTCGCCCGAGCACCTTACGACCTTCGGCGACAAGGCCGCCGCCCGCGCCCTGGCCGCCGAGCGCGGCCTGCCGCTGATCCCAGGCACGGGCGCGATCACCCTGGAGGCCGCGCGAGCGTTTCAGGCCGAGCACGGCGCGATCATGCTGAAAGCCCGCGCCGGTGGGGGCGGGCGCGGCATGCGGATGGTGCTGGACCCCGGTGAACTGGACGCCGCCTTCGCCGCCTGCGAGCGCGAAGCCCTGGCCGCCTTCGGCGACGGCGGTCTCTACGCCGAGAAGCTGATCGAGCGCGCCCGCCATATCGAGGTGCAGATCGTCGGCGACGGCGCCGAGGTGCTGGCGCTGGGCGATCGCGACTGCTCGCTGCAACGACGAAACCAGAAGCTGGTCGAGATCGCGCCGGCCGCCCTGTCCGACAACCTGCGCGCCGCCCTGGCCGGCTGGTCCGAACGCCTGTGCGCCGGCTATCGTGGCCTGGCGACGGTCGAGTTCCTCGTCGAGGTCGATCCGAGCTCGCCCTTGGGGGGCGAGGCCTTCTTCATCGAAGTCAATCCGCGCCTGCAGGTCGAGCACACGGTGACCGAGGAGGTCACGGGCCTGGACCTCGTGCGGCTGCAGTTCGACCTCGCGGCGGGCCTGCGTCTGGACGAGCTTGGCCTGACGACCACCCCGCCGCCGTTCGGCGTGGCCATCCAGGCGCGGATCAACGCCGAGACCCTGACCGCCGAGGGGCAAGTGCGGCCCTCCACCGGAACCCTCAGCGCCTGGACGCCGCCGGGCGGTCCCGGCGTGCGCGTCGACGCGGGTGTGATCGCTGGCCAGACGATCGGCGCGGCCTATGACAGCCTACTGGCCAAGGTGATCGTCCGAGGCCGGACGCCCGGTGAAGCCTCCAGCCGGCTGGACCGCGCCTTGGCCGAGCTGAAGGTCGCCGGCGTGGCGACCACCGGGCCGCTGGTCCGCGCCATCCTGGCCCATCCGACCGCCGTGACCGGCGAGGCCACGACGACCTTCATCGCCCAGCACGCCGAGACCCTTGCGGCGGAGGCCGAACGCCTGGCGCCGGACGCGCACACGACCGCCGGCGTCTTCGAGACCATGGCCGGAGCCGAGCCCGTCGTCGCGCCCCTGGCCGCGACGGTCGGCGCAATCAACATCCGCGAAGGCGACCTCGTCCGTCCGGGCCAGGCTCTAGCGGTTCTGGAAGCCATGAAGATGGAGCACCTGGTCTGCGCCAGCGCCGGCGGCCGGGTGGTCAAGATCGCTGTCGAGGCCGGACAGACCGTCGCCGAAGGTCAGCCCGTAGTGTTCCTGGAAGCCGCTGAGGTCGAGGGCGTCGCCGACGCCCAGACCGTCGAGGAAGACCTGGACACGCTTCGCCCAGATCTCGCCGAGGTCATCGCCCGCCATCGCTACACGTTGGACGAGGCTCGTCCCGACGCCGTCGCCAAAAGGCGCAAGACCGGCCACCGCACCGCCCGCGAGAACATCGACGATCTGGTCGATCCGGGCAGCTTCCTGGAATACGGCGCCCTGGCGATCGCCGCCCAGAAGCGTCGCCGTACGACCGAGGACCTGATCCTCAACACCCCCGCCGACGGCCTGATCACCGGGATCGGGACGGTCAACGGCGCGCTGTTCCCGCCCGACAAGGCGCGGACGGCGGCGCTGGCCTATGACTTCACCGTGCTGGCCGGCACGCAAGGCGCGATGAACCATCGCAAGTCCGACCGGCTGATGGCGCTGATCGCCGACCAGAAGCTGCCGGTGGTCTGGTTCGCCGAGGGCGGCGGCGGGCGTCCGGGCGACACCGACACGACCGCCGTGGCCGGGCTGGACGTGCCGACCTTCCGCAGCTTCGCCCAGCTGTCGGGCCTGGTTCCCAAGATCGCCATCGTCGCCGGCCGCTGTTTCGCCGGCAACGCCGCCATCGCGGGCCTTTCGGAGATCATCATCGCCACCCGCGACAGCAACCTCGGCATGGGCGGTCCGGCGATGATCGAAGGCGGCGGCCTGGGCGTCTTTCGTCCCGAGCAGATCGGGCCGTCAGCGCATCAGTGGAAGAACGGCGTCATCGACATCCTGGCGGACGACGAGGCTGACGCCACGCGGCTGGCCAAGCAGGCTTTGTCCTACTTCCAGGGCCCTCTCCCGGCCTGGACAGCGCCGGACCAGCGCCGGCTCCGCCACGCGATCCCGGAGAACCGCCTGCGGGTCTATGACGTGCGCGCCCTGATCGCCGGCCTCGTCGACGAAGACTCCTTCCTCGAACTGCGCGGCGGCTTCGCAGCAGGGATGGTTACGGGCCTGATCCGGATCGAGGGCCGCCCCATGGGCCTGATCGCGAACGACCCGCGCCATCTGGGCGGAGCCATCGACTGTGAGGGCGCCGAGAAGGCCGCGCGCTTCCTGCAGCTGTGCGACGCCTTCGCCCTTCCGGTCCTGAGCCTGTGCGACACACCCGGCTTCATGGTGGGGCCCGACAGCGAGGACGCCGCCGCCGTGCGCCGCGTCAGCCGCCAGTTCATCGCCGGCGCCAAGCTGCGCTCGCCGTTGTTCACGGTCGTCACCCGCAAGGGCTACGGTCTGGGCGCGCAGGCGATGGCGGGCGGCAGCTTCCACAGCCCCGCCTTCATCGCCGCCTGGCCGACCGGCGAGTTCGGCGGCATGGGCCTGGAGGGGGCGGTCAAGCTCGGCTACCGCAAGGAGCTTGAGGCCGAGACCGATCCCGTCAAACAGAAGGCGCTCTACGACCAGCTGGTCGCGCGGCTCTACGCGGCGGGCAAGGCCACGAGCATGGCGGCCGCCTTGGAGATCGACGCCGTCATCGACCCGGCTGACACCCGACGCTGGGTGATCGGCGGACTGGACGCGACGGCCGGGGTCAAAAAGCCGTGGGAAGTGCGGGTGGATAGCTTCTAAGCGTCCTTTGCGTTCACCCATCGTGTGACGACGATCGGCCCGAAGAAGAAGCCGATGCCCAGCGCGTCCGCCACGATGTCGAACACATCGGCGTCGCGCCCGACGATCGGCAGGCCTTGCAGGATCTCGATCGCGATCCCGAAGCCTAGAAGAACAAGGCCGATCTTCCAGTACCGGCTTTTGGGCAAAGCTAGAGAGGCCAGAAAGGTCAGGCCGTAAAAGACGATGAAGTGCTTGGCCTTGTCCCACGGGATCAAGCCGGCGCCGTCGTCGCCTGGGGCCAGCGCAGCATAGAGGGTGAACGCCACTGCGGCGATGAAGACCAGCAAGCCGGGCCGATTGATCTTGCGGGGAACGAGCAGGGGCATTCGTAACCTTGTCAGCGCTTGCTGGTTCTGACGATTGAAGGAGGGGCCTCCCCTCTATCCCTCTGCGGGGGTCTTCACCGTGATCCCCCTGGCGCGAAGGTGGTCCAGCACGCCGCCTTCGGCGACGAGGCCGCGGATCGGATAGATCGCTACGGCGTGGCCCGGAGTCTTCAGGAGGTTCGCCAGCGCCTCGACCTCGGCGGTCTTCAAGCGCTGGCTCATCTCGGCGACGCCGGGCAGCAGGTATTGGCAGCGATCGGCGCTGCGCGGCGCGGACAGGGCCGCACGGACGCGTCCCTCGGCCCACGCCTGGGCGGCGAGGCGGTAGCGATCCTGGCCCTGCTCCACCGTCTCCAGCGTCTCGGTCAGGCAGACAAGACCGGCGGAGTCCGCAGCCTGGCGGGCCACGGTCTTGATCAGCGGCATGGCCTTGTAGGTCTCGGCGGCGCGGGTCTTGACCCGATGCTTGCGCGCCAGCTTCTCGATTCGGCGGCTGACCTGGCCGTACTCCAACCCCGCCTTGCGGTTGGTCTTGCCGGCGATGAGGCCGCCCAGCACCAGCGGCTTCCAGTCGCGCCAGCCGTCCGGGTCCTTGGGCTCCACCGCCGCCCAGGCGCGCTGGACACGGGCGGCCAGCGCGGGCTCGGCCGCCGCCCAGTCGCCGTCGTCCTTCATCTTGCCCCGCAGACGCAGCAGCGCCGGAATGTCGGTCAGGCCCGCCCGCAGGGTCGGCGGGGTCAGCAGGGCGAAGGCCCCGTCCAGACGGCGATCGGCCACCGAGCTGTCCCAGGCCATGCCCTTGGGCGTCGCGCCGGGCGTGCCCAGGATGTAGACGGTCGTATCGGCGTCGGAGATGCGCCACCAAGCCGGACCCGGAAGCTTGGCGCTGACCACCAGGGCCTCGACGACCGTGGCTTCAGGGTCGTCGATCACCTGGGCGACCGCGCCGCCAGCGATCGTGAGACTGATGGCCAAGGCCGCCGCTATCGCCCGCATCTGGATCCCCCTCGCATGACGCTCGACCTTGGCCTCGCCGTGTGACCGAAGCTTGACCTTATTCAGGCGCGGTGACGGTGAAACCCTTGCCCCGCAGGCGATCCAGCACGCCGCCTTCGGTCAGCAGCGAGCGCAGCTCGATCACCGCCACGGCCTTGCCCGGCTTCTTCAGGGCCGACGTGATGGCGCCGACCGCATCGTCCTGGCCGTCCTTGAACTGGCGGGCGATCCAGGGCGTGGAGGCCAGGCAGCGTTGATATCCGCGCTCCGCGGCGACCACCGCCTTGACCTCGCCCTCGGCCCACTGCTCAGCGGTTTCACGCACGCCAGCCAGGCCGTTCTCGGCCTCCTTGAGGCCCGCGTCCAGGCAAAGCTCCTGCAGCGGCTGGGGCGCCTCGGCCAGCGACTTGACCATGCCGATCAGGTCATAGTCGTCCAGCTTCTTGACGCGCGGCTGGACGGCGATGTCCTTGCTCTTGGCCAGGTCGCGGATGCGGTCGGTCAGGTCGCCGACCGAGATCGAGACGTTGCCGCCCTTGTCGTTGGCGATGATGAAGCCGGCCAGGGCCGGCTTGATCTGGTCATGCTCGCTGACCGGCTTGCTGCGCGCGGTCAGGTGCTTTTCCAGCCGCGCGCGCAGGTCGGGCGGCAGGGTGTCGCGCATCGGCTTATCCGTGATGAACTGCTTGCCGCGCCCGGGGATCAGGGCCAGCAGGCTCAGAAGCCGAACCTCGGGCTCCTGGCCCATGATCAGCACATTGGCCCCGTCCAGGCGGCGACGCAGCACCGAGTCGTCGAAGTCCAGCTTCTGCGGCGCGAAGGCCGGCACGCCCATCACATAGACGTTGGTGTCGCCGTCGCTGACCTTCCACCAGGCCGGCCCTGGCAGGCGGGCGTTGACGATCAACTCCTCCACGAGGTTGGCCTGGCTGTCGACCGGCGTCAGGTCCACCGGCTTGGTCTGGTGGATGGACACCTCGTTCTTGCCCTGAACCTGAGCCAGGGCGGAACCGCCGCACAGCAAGGAAAGCGCCAGGCCGGCTGCGGCGAAACGGATCAGGGTCACTATCTTGAGTTCCTCGAAGGCGCGCGGAATCGCACTAAAGTCGTCCCTCGCCTCTTCGTTGGCTGATCGGCGTTCGTCCGGTCAACTTAAGGAGTTGCAATGTACGGCTCCGCTTCAAGGCGGACCGGACTGCTTCGTTGAAAGCCCGCTTGATGCCGATCCGCCGCCTTCCCCCCGAGACCGTCAACCGCATCGCCGCCGGCGAGGTGGTCGAGCGGCCGGCCAGCGCCATCAAGGAGTTGGTCGACAACGCCATCGACGCGGGCGCCACACGGATCGAGGTCGAGGCCCATGGCGGCGGCCTGACCCGGATTCTTGTCGCCGACGACGGCTGCGGCCTCTCGCCCGAGGAACTGCCGGTCGCCATCGAGCGCCACGCCACCTCGAAGCTGGCGCCTGACGCCGACGGCCTGTGGGACCTTTTGCGCATCCACACCATGGGCTTCCGCGGCGAGGCCCTGCCTTCGATCGGCTCGGTGGCGCGGCTACAGATTTCCTCCCGCGCCAAGGGCCAGGCGGACGCCTTTTCGATCCTGGTCGAGGGCGGCCAGGTCGGCGAGGTGGCGCCGGCCGCCTTCCCCGGCCCGCACGGGGCGCGGATCGAGGTGCGGGATCTCTTCTACGCCACGCCCGCGCGCCTGAAGTTCATGAAGTCCGAGCGCGCCGAGGCCCTGGCGATCACCGAGGAGATCAAGCGCCAGGCCATGGCCAATGAGAGCGTCGGCTTCTCGCTGGACATCGACGGGCGCCGGGTGCTGCGCCTGCCGCCAGAGCATCCGGGACCGCAGGGACGCCTGGCGCGTCTGGCCGCCGTGCTGGGCCGTGAGTTCCAGGAGAACGCGCTGGAGATCGACCAGACCCGCGACGGCGTCCGCTTGTCGGGCTTTGCGGGCCTGCCGACCTACAACCGTGGCAATGCGGCCCACCAGTACCTTTTCGTCAACGGCAGGCCGGTGCGCGACCGCCTGCTGCAAGGCGCCCTGCGCGCGGCCTATGCCGATTTCCTGGCACGCGACCGGCACCCGACGGCGGCGCTCTATGTCACGCTCGAGCCGACCGAGGTCGACGTCAACGTCCACCCCGCCAAGGCCGAGGTGCGTTTCCGCGATCCGGCCCTGGTGCGCGGCCTGATCGTCGGCGCCCTGCGCCACGCCCTGGCCGGCGCCGGCCACCGCGCCTCGACCACCGTGGCGGCCCAGGCACTGGACAGCATCCGCGCCCAGCAGAGCCCGTTCCCCGGCAACCAGCCGCAGTATCAGCCGGGTCCCTCGGCGGCGGGCTTTTCGGCCTGGCGCGATGGCGGCTGGACGCCGCCGACCCAGCGGCCGATGGACTTGCCGGGGCTTTCGGAAGTCTCCGCCAGGGTCGAGCCCGCCTACGGCGGCGAGTTGGCCGAGGTGGTGCGCGAGGCCTATGGAAGCGTCGCCTTCGAAAACCGTCCGACTACGGACTATCAGGCCGGCGGCGCGCCGTTCGACCCGGTCGATTACCCCTTGGGCGCCGCGCGGGCGCAGGTCCACGAGACCTATATCGTCGCCCAGACGCGCGACGGCATGGTCATTGTCGACCAGCACGCCGCCCACGAGCGCCTCGTCTATGAGCGAATGAAGGGCGAGATGGCGGCCGGCGGCGTGGCCCGCCAGACCCTGCTGCTGCCCGAGGTGGTGGACCTGGATCCCGCCGAGGCCGAGCGCGTGGTCGCCCGCGCCGAGGAACTGGCCAGCCTTGGCCTCGTCATCGAAAGCTTTGGTCCTGGGGCGGTGCTGGTGCGCGAAACGCCAGCCCTGCTGGGCAAGACCGACGCCGCGGGCCTCGTGCGCGACATCGCCGACGACTTGGCCGAGAACGGCCAGGCCCTGGCCCTCAAGGAACGGCTGGAAGAGGTCTGCTCGACCATGGCCTGCCACGGCAGCGTCCGCGCCGGCCGCCGCTTGAACGGGGCCGAGATGAACGCCCTGCTCCGCGAGATGGAGGCCACGCCCCACTCGGGCCAGTGCAACCACGGCCGCCCGACCTATGTGGAGCTGAAGCTGGCCGATATCGAAAAGCTGTTCGGGCGGCGTTAGGCGCGCCCCCTCCCCTTGCATGCCATCCTGTGTCATCCCGGCCGCAGCGTAGCGGAGAGCCGGGACCCAGGGGGTGACGAGGCTCAGCGAGCGCCGCCCCTGGGTGCCGGATAGCCTCTACGAGGCTTCCGGGATGACACGCGTTTTGATGCTGAGGCAGGCGGCTAACGCTTCTCCGCGAACGCCCGCATGGCTTCGGCCAGATACTCGGTCAGACCCGGCGCAATCGCCTCGTAGCGGGCGGTGAACTCAGGATTGTCCTGATAGAGATGCGCCAGGCCCGCGAAGGCGTCCGGCGTCGGCTCACGGTTCCAGGACTTGGCGATCCACGCCCAGTGGCGGCGCATGATCGCCGTTACCGGATCGCTGTCGACCGGCAGGCCTTGGCTCAGAGCCCTGGCCATGTCGTGCTCAATCGCGGCGGCCTCTTGCTGGAAGCCGTTCCAATCGGTCTTGCTCCAGGCCTTCATGCCGGCCTTGGACTGCGCGATCCGCTCGGCCATCGGATCGCCGTAGCGCTCGACTAGTTCGGCCTCGTAGGCCGCCTGCTTTTCCGGGTCGAAGCCTTCAAAGAGTTTCTTGTCATCCATCGTCTCGTCTCCTTCGAGGTCGGCGAGGGTGCGGTCGACAACGTCCACCAGCCGGGCGTAGCGCTCGGCCTGCGCCGCCAGGCGTTCGCGCTGGGCGCGCAGCGCGGCGGCGAGGTCGAACCCCGGCTGGTTCAAAGCGGCCTGGATGTCCTTCAGCGGCGTTTCCAAGGCGCGATGGAACAGGATCTGCTGCAGGCGCAGCAGGTCCTGGCGATCATAGTAGCGATAGCCGTTGGCCCCGACGGCGCGGGGCTTCAGCAGGCCGATGGCGTCGTAGTGGTGCAGCGCGCGCACCGAAACGCCCGAAAGCCTTGCCATCTGCTTGACCGTGTAGACGCTCAAATCAACCTTCCCTCTCGATGGCGAAGGCAATCAGGTCTGACGTGACGTGAGGGTCAAGCGGCGCGTTTACGCGGTCAAGCCGCGCTTTGCGCCAAGGCTAGCGGCGCGCCGTCAGCGGCGGCTACGGGCGCATCCATGAAGTCGGTGATCGCCGGTCCTTGCACGCGAACCACGCCGGCGACCTTGCAGGCCTCCAGTTCTACCGCCGAGGCGACATTGGCGACGCACTGCATCACCCCCTTGGCGGCGTAGGCGGACTTGCGCTCGACGAACTTGAGGATCTGCTTCAGGCGCTCGTGCTCGGTCTCGCCTGAAAGCACCAGGGTCACGCTCTCCAAGAGCTCGGGCGGCAGGCCCTGAACGGGGAAAGTCGGATCGATGATCCGCAAGTCCATCGCCGCGAACGCGCCGGACAACTGGACGCGCATCTGTTGCAGCATGCCGATCGAGGCCTCGCGCGGGGCGCCATAGATCGAAGCGGTCAGCCGAGAGCGGGCGTCCAGCGGATAGCGTGACAGGCGCGCCTTGTAGGACTCTTGCGAGGCGGGTGTGATCAGATTCCAGAAACCGAACGAGGCCTGGATCTCGCCGAACGGCGAGCTTTTCAGCACCGCCTGCACATCGGTCAGAGCGACGAGATCGCGCTTGAGCAGCTTGGTGTCATCTTCGGGCGGCGGTTCGACGAGATCGGCGCGCAGGCCGATGGCTGAGCCGACAAAAGCGCTCTGGGGCAGATCGTAAACGCCCCACCAGCCCGTGTCGGCGGGCTTCTGCGGAGCGGAAACCTTGGCGGCGGCTGGCGCAGGCGCGGGCGCCGCCTTGGCGGTCGGCTTTTCGGCTTCGACAGCCTTGGCCTTATCAGCCGCGTAGGCTTTAGCCTCCTCGCGCGTGACTGGCATCGGCTTGATCGCGTCGGCAGTGACCACGTGAACCCGGCCGGGCTCCCCGCCATAACCTTCACCGGCCATCAGCCCCGCTAGTTCCTTTTGCGACAGCGCGGCGAAGTGAAGCACCGCAGTCTCGTCGCCCTCGAACGTCATCAGGGCGATCTGGCCAATGGGTCGGTTGGGGAACAGAACCTTCTCAAGCTCGACCGCCAGACCCTGCACCTCGCGCGGATCCAGGTGCTGGGCCTTGTGGTCGGCCAGAACAAAGGCCAACGGCGCCACGGCGCCGCATTTGCGGGGCGCGCGCCACTTGGCCTTCAGAAACGCGTCCGCCACGCCCTGCGCCTTGTGCTTGGGCATGTCGCCGGGGCGCATGTCGCCGTCGGCGGTGAACAGGATGCGAAGGCAGGCGATGGCCGTCATGGTTTAAGACCCTAGACGCCCAAGATTGGCGAAGTCTTACACCGTTCCCAGATATCGCCGTTTTTCTTAGGCGAACGTCTCGCTCAGCCGGAACTCCAGACGTTCGCGGATCGCCGGCCAGTCGTAGTCGGTGATCGAGAACACGGCGGTGTCACGGATGTGGCCCGTCCATGTGACCTTGTGGTTGCGCAGCACGCCTTCCTTGCTGGCGCCCAGCTTCAGGATCGCCGCCTGGCTGCGGGCGTTGCGCACGTCCGTGACAAACTCCACGCGGATGGCCCCGGCCTTGTCGAAGGCGTGACCCAGCATCAACCGCTTGCTCTCGGGGTTAACCGGGCCCGACCGCGCCTCGGGATTGAGGAAGGTGGCGCCGATCTCCAGGCCGCCGTGCAAGCGGCGGATGTTCAGGTAGCTGGAGGTGCCCACGACCTTGCCATCGGACAATCGGCGAATGGCGAAGCCAACGCGCTCGCCCCGGTCGGTTTCGCCCTGCAGCGCGCCCCAGAAGTCCTCGAAGCCTTCGCCGCAGCCATTGACCGACATGATCTCCCAACTCTCGGGATCGCAGTCGATGGCGGCCTTCAGTTCGTCGCGGTGATCGACGGTGACGGGTTCGAGCCGGACGTAGCGGCCCTGCAGGATGTCGGCGGTCAGGTTCAGCATGGGGCCGTTGTCGACGATGATCGCCATCAAGACAACCCAATGCCGCCCCCTGTGACCCACGTAGGTAATCCTGCCCGCTTGCCGCCCGCGGAAAGGCGGTCTACAAATGCTTCAAACAACTGTTTGACACCGAAAGAAGCGGGTAGAGGGAACGGCCATGGACTTCGACATTTCCCCCAAACAACGCGCATTCCTGGATCGCGTCACCGCGTTCATGGACGAGCACGTCTATCCGGCGATCCCGGCCTATGAGGCCGAGATGAACGTCCTCGGCGCCGAGCGCTGGAAGGTCGTTCAGGTCGTCGAGGACCTGAAGAAGAAGGCCAAGGCTGCGGGCCTGTGGAACTTCTTCATGCCGCCGCACAGCGGCCAGACCCATGTCGACGACACCTTCCAGTTCGAAGGTGTCCAGCTGACCAACCTGGAATACAGCCTGATCGCCGAACAGCTGGGCAAGGTCGGCTTCGCCTCGGAAGTGTTCAACTGCTCGGCGCCCGACACCGGCAACATGGAAGTGCTGATGCGCTACGGCACGCTGGCGCAGAAGGAAAAGTGGCTGCGCCCGCTGATGAACGGCGAGATCCGTTCGGCCTTCCTGATGACCGAGCCGGCGGTGGCCTCCTCGGACGCCACCAACATCGAGACCCGCATCGAGCGCGACGGCGACCACTATGTGATCAACGGCCGCAAATGGTGGTCCTCGGGCGTGGGCGATCCGCGCTGCAAGGTCGCCATCGTCATGGGCAAGACCGACCCCGACAACCCCAGCCGCCACGCCCAGCAGAGCCAGGTGCTGGTGCCGCTGGACGCCCCGGGCATCGAGATCGTCCGCATGCTGCCGGTGTTCGGCTATGACGACGCCCCGCACGGCCACGCCGAGGTCATCCTCAAGGACGTGCGCGTGCCGATCGAGGACGCCCTGCTGCTGGGCGAAGGCCGCGGCTTCGAGATCGCCCAGGGCCGCCTGGGCCCCGGCCGCATCCACCACTGCATGCGCACCATCGGCACGGCGGAAGTCGCGCTGGAAAAGATGTGCCAACGCCTGATGAGCCGGAAGGCCTTCGGCAAGTACGTCTCTGACCACTCGGTGTGGGAAGAGCGCGTCGCCGACGCCCGCATCGACATCGAGATGTGCCGCCTGCTCTGCCTCAAGGCCGCCGACATGATGGACAAGGCCGGCAACAAGTCGGCCCGTCTGGAGATCGCCATGATCAAGGTCGCCGCGCCGCGTCTGGCCCTGAAGATCATCGACGACGCCATCCAGGCCCACGGCGGCGGCGGCGTGACCACCGACTTCGGCCTGGCCAAGGCCTATGCCGGCATTCGCACCCTGCGCCTGGCCGATGGTCCGGACGAGGTGCACCAGCGCACGATCGCCCGCATGGAATACAGCAAGTACGGCGACCTGATGTACAAGCAGAAGGCTGAACGCGAAGCCGCCCTGCACGTGCCGGGGATCCGGTAGGCCAGAGCTCTACTCGCCCCCTCCGGACCTTCGGTCCTCCTCCTCCAAAGGGGGAAGAAAGATCGCGCACCTTCCGCTCCCTCCCGGGGGCGGACGACCGCGAAGCGGTCAGGTGGGGGCAAGTAGGCCGCCGCAAAATCCGGGCGGACAGCGACGCTGACCTCGGCGATCCTGGCCCCATGACCCGCCCTGCCCGCCTCTTTGTCGACCGCCTGCCCTCGCCGATCGGCGAGATCCTGATCGTCACCGACGAGAGCGGTCTGCTACGCGCCGTCGACTTCCATGACTTCGAGCCCCGGATGCGGGGCCTGGCGCGGCTGCACTATGGCGAACTGCCCCTTGAGACTGGGTCTGCGCCCTCGGCGATCCGAACAGCTTTCACGCACTATTTCGAGGGCGCGACAGACGCCCTGTCATCCTTGCCCTGGAAGACAGGTGGCACGCCGTTCCAGCAGGCGGTGTGGACAGCGCTGACCAAGATGCCCGCCGGTCAGACCATCACCTATTCAGAACTGGCCCGCCGCGTCGGCAAGCCTCTGGCGATCCGGGCGGCCGCCGCAGCTAACGGCGCCAATCCGCTTAGCCTTGTCGCGCCCTGCCACAGAGTCATCGGCGTGAACGGCGCCTTGACCGGCTACGCAGGCGGGATCCACCGCAAGCGTTGGCTGCTTGCTCATGAAGCGCGGGCGACGCTCCCGGCGATCTCGCCGTCCCGCAGCGCCTTTAGCAATGCATGACCGTCGGCGGCCATCCACATCGAGCGCGCGTTGGCCCGCATCTCGGGCGTCGGCTTGGTTCCGCGCGGAAGATCCAGCGGGGCGCCAAACTGGCGGGCGAGGACCTTGCCGCGGGCATCGATCAAAAGGTTGCAAGGCAAGCCCTTGATACTACCGCCAGGGGTTTCGCGGCGCGTCAGCTGCTCAAAAAGCGAATCGGAGGCTGGCGAGCGATCGACGACGGCTTCGAGCCCCCGGACGCCGGCCTTTTCGAGCGTGCCTTGCGCCTCCGCCAGCGTGATCGGATCTCTGGTTCCAGTGAGGATCGGCAGAATTCTAAAGCGCTTATTCGCATAGAGGCGCTGCTGCTCGGCCAGGTCCTTCAATTCGAGGAGACAGGGCGCGCACCAGGGCGCCCAGAGCGACACCAGCGTCAGCCCTGGCTCGGGCTGGAAGCCGTGCAGCCCGGATCGACGCTCAAGCTTGACCTTGGGAACGACGAGATCTGTCGGCGGCTGCTTGAACGTGAAGGCCAGGATATTCCCGCGCAGCGCCGGCGTATCGAGCGCCTCGGCCCGAGGCCCTGACATCAGCGACTTAGCGACCTGCTCAGCGGTCGCGCGGTCCTGCGCTTCGCCCACATCGGCTAGGGCGAGAACCGAAAGTCCGCCACCGATTACATTTCTACGTGAAGTCACCACCGCCCACCCCCACAATCTTTGAGGGAGTTAGAGCTTCGCCTTGCGGCGGAAATTAGGCCAGCCCCAACGCGCCGCGAAGCACGACCTTGCCGACCTGGAACGACGGCAGGGTCAGGGTCACGCCGATCAGGACATTGAACAGAAGCGCGCCGCGATTGTAGCGCCCGGCGTCGCCCTCCCGTCCCAGCGACACCGCGCGCCCGATGGCCGCGCCCAGCCAGGCCAGCGCTAGGACGAGCGCCATGGCCGCGCCGATCCGGGGCTGATAGCCGAGATAGAGCGCCGCGACGCCATGCGAGGCGATCAACATGCCGCCCAGAGCCCGTCCCTCAGCGAACAGCGATGGCTTGGGCGTGTCGTCGTCGGAGAGACCCGCCGCCTCCAGCAGGGTCGCCGGTCGCGCCAGGATCATGCCGCCCAAGGCGCCGCCGATGACGCAGGCGATGACAGCCAGAAGCAGCGACAGGGCGTAGCTCGACATCGGGTCTCCTAACAGCGATCAGGCCGGTGCGTGACAGACCGCCTCCACGTTCCGGCCGTCCGGGTCAAGGACGAAGGCGCCATAATAGTTGGGGTGATAATGAGGCCGCAGCCCGGGCGCGCCGTTGTCACGACCGCCCGCCGCCAGGGCGGCGGCGTGGAAGGCGTCGACCTGGGAGCGACTGGCCGCCAGGAAAGCCACGTGCATGGGGCCGGTCACGGCATCGCCCTGGCTAACCCAGAAACTGGGCTTGCCCGCCTGGATGTCGCGACGATCTTCGGTCGGACCATAGCCGATAAAAGCCGCGCCCCCCGTCTCCTGGGCGCTGACGCTCATCACCACGGCGATCCCCAGCGGCGCGAACGCGGCGTCATAGAAGGCCTTGGAGACCTGGAGATCGCGCACCGTCACGCCCATATGGTCGATCATAGAAGCCGCTCCCCTTCACCGCACCGAAAAAACTTCATTCAGGGCGTCCTTGACTCCCCGAGGGCCGGCGCCTAACTCACCAGCGTCGTTAGCACTCGAAGGGAGCGACTGCTAACAGTCCCGCTCCCCCATGGCCGACGAGTTCTTATTTCAAACCGTTCCGACGGAGAAGACCATGAAGTTTCGTCCCCTGGGCGACCGCGTCCTCGTGAAGCGCGTCGAAGAAGAAACCAAGACCAAGGGCGGGATCATCATCCCTGACACCGCCAAGGAAAAGCCGCAAGAAGGCGAAGTCGTCGCTGTCGGCCCCGGCGCCCGCAACGACAAGGGCGACGTCGTCGCCCTGGACCTGAAGGCTGGCGACCGCATCCTGTTCGGCAAGTGGTCGGGCACCGAAGTGAAGGTCGACGGTCAGGACCTCCTGATCATGAAGGAAAGCGACGTCCTGGGCGTGGTTGAGGCTTAAGGCCTCCTACCTCCGCCGACGCTCTCCAAATCTAACCTCTTTCTAGAAAGGCACCCGAAATGGCCGCCAAAGACGTCTATTTCTCGTCCGACGCTCGTGACCGCATGCTGCGCGGCGTCAACATCCTCGCCAATGCGGTGAAGGTGACCCTGGGTCCGAAGGGCCGTAACGTCGTCATCGAAAAGTCGTTCGGCGCTCCGCGCACGACCAAGGACGGCGTCTCGGTCGCCAAGGAAATCGAACTGGCTGACAAGTTCGAGAACCTCGGCGCGCAGATGATCCGCGAAGTCGCCAGCAAGACCAACGACAAGGCCGGCGACGGCACCACGACCGCCACGGTCCTGGCCCAAGCCATCGTCCAGGAAGGCCTCAAGTCGGTCGCCGCCGGCATGAACCCGATGGACCTGAAGCGCGGCATCGACAAGGCCGTCGCTATCGCCGTCGAAGACATCAAGGCTTCGTCGAAGAAAGTCACCACCAACGGCGAAATCGCCCAGGTCGGCACCATCTCGGCCAACGGCGACAAGGAAGTTGGCGAGATGATCGCCAAGGCCATGGACAAGGTCGGCAACGAAGGCGTCATCACCGTCGAAGAAGCCAAGACCGCCGAGACCGAACTCGACGTCGTCGAAGGCATGCAGTTCGACCGCGGCTACCTGTCGCCGTACTTCATCACCAACGCCGACAAGATGGAAGTTCAGCTGGAAGAGCCGCTGATCCTCCTGTTCGAAAAGAAGCTGTCGTCGCTGCAGCCGCTGCTGCCGGTGCTGGAAGCCGTCGTCCAGTCGGGCCGTCCGCTGCTGATCATCGCTGAAGACGTCGAAGGCGAGGCCCTGGCCACGCTGGTCGTCAACAAGCTGCGTGGCGGCCTGCGCGTCGCCGCCGTCAAGGCTCCGGGCTTCGGCGACCGCCGCAAGGCCATGCTGGAAGACATCGCGATCCTGACCGGCGCTCAAGTCGTCAGCGAAGACCTCGGCATCAAGCTCGAGAACGTCTCGCTCGACATGCTTGGCCGCGCCAAGAAGGTCTCGATCACCAAGGACGACACCACGATCGTGGACGGCATTGGTGAGAAGGCCGACATCGAGGCTCGTATCGCCCAGATCAAGCGCCAGATCGAAGACACCACCTCGGACTACGACAAGGAAAAGCTGCAAGAGCGTCTGGCCAAGCTGGCCGGCGGCGTCGCGGTCATCCGCGTCGGCGGCTCGACCGAAGTCGAAGTGAAGGAAAAGAAGGACCGCGTTGACGACGCCCTGAACGCGACCCGCGCGGCCGCCGACGAAGGCATCGTCCCGGGCGGCGGCACGGCCCTGCTGAAGGCCTCCAAGGCCCTGGCTGGCCTGACCGGCGACAACGATGACCAGACCGCTGGTATCGCCATCGTCCGCCGCGCCCTGCAGGCCCCGATCCGTCAGATCGCCGAAAACGCCGGCGTCGAGGGCTCGATCGTGGTCGGCAAGATCCTGGAAAACGACAGCAGCTCGTTCGGCTTCAACGCCCAGACCGAGCAGTATGTCGACCTGGTCGCCGACGGCGTCATCGACCCGGCCAAGGTGGTCCGCACCGCTCTGCAGAACGCCGCCTCGGTGGCCGGTCTGCTGATCACGACGGAAGCCGCGATCGTCGAAGCCCCGAAGAAGGCCTCGGCCGGCGGCGCCCCGGGCGGCATGCCCGGCGGCATGGGCGACATGGACTTCTAAGGAAGTCCATAAAGTCGCCCATCTCTCAAAGAGATCTGGATCGGCCAGCCGATCCAGAGCGGCGACATGGACTTCTAAGGAAGTCCATAAAGTCGCCCATCTCTCAAAGAGATCTGGATCGGCCAGCCGATCCAGAGCGGCGACATGGACTTCTAAGGAAGTCCATAAAGTCGCCCATCTCTCAAAGAGATCTGGATCGGCCAGCCGATCCAGAGCGGCGACATGGACTTCTAAGGAAGTCCATTAAGCTCAAGAGCTGAAATGGATTAGGGCGGGGCCGCAAGGCTCCGCCCTTTTCTTTGGTCCTTCACACTCCCGTGACGAGCGAAAAGGTCGCGCATCCAAGCAGCGGATTCGGCGTTAACCTCTGGCCAAGGTTTGAAGGCATGGAGGCGTCAGATGTCGTTCGTGCGTTTGTATCCCAACCACCGCCGCCGCCGCCCGTCGCGGACGTCGCTGGTGATCCTGGGTCTGTCGGCATGGCTGGCGCTGGGTCTGATCAGCCAGGCGGCGTTCCAGTTGATCGGCTGAGCCCCTTCCAGACACCGCCGCGCACGGCTACATCCCACGGATGTTCCGCCAGCGCCCCGACGCCGATCTCATCATTCAAGGCTGGGTCATCAGCGTGATGGTCGAAGTCCCCGGCGAGCGCGCGCCGGTGCGCCACTACTTCGCCGTCGGCAAGGCCGATCGGGCCCAGGCCGAGTGGACCGCCGTGGATCTGGCGATGAACGCCGGCGCAGTGGCTTCCAGCCCGGTGGGCGGCCAGGAGCCGGTCGAGGCGCTACGCGAGATCGTCGCCTACCGGATGCGCGATCTTGGCCTCAAGCCCGGCGAAGCGCGAGCCCTGGGCGACAAGAACCCTCGCCGCTGGCTTTCGCTCTAAGAGTCAGTGGCGCTTGCCGCCGCAGCCCGAGCAACCGCCGCCCCCGCCGCCGATGCGGATCGAGGTCGAGGCCGTCGCTGACGCGGTGGCCGAAGCGGTCGCCGACGCTGAGCCGCCCGCATAGCCGCCGCTGCGCCAGCCACCACCGCCGACTAGGCCGATCCCGCCATAACCACCGCCCCGTCCGCCCGAGGCCCGACCGATATAGCCGATCGGCAAGGGCGGCGGTTCGATCTCACCTCCATAGCGTTGCTCGTAGCGCTCCTCGCTGTGCTCGATCAGCTCGCCGCAGTTGCGCGCCGCACAGCCATTTACCGGCGCAGCGGGCCATTCGAGGTAGCCGCAGCTCTGGGCGCAGCCAGGCGCCGGTTGCACGGGGACGCCGCAGGGATGGGCGCAGCTCGGCGGCGGAGCAGGCCGCCAGTTGGAGCCGCAGGGGCCGGCGCACGGGGCCGGGCGCTCGACATAGCCACACGGGTTGGCGCATCCCTGAGACGGCGCCGCCGTGTAGACCGGACGATCGACATAAACGTAGATCGGCACCTGGATGATCTTCTCAACCACCTCGCCCGGCTTCTCGACTGGCACAGGCCGGTCGACATAGACGGGTTTCTCCACGATCTTCTCGACAATCTTTTCGACCGGCACTTCGACCCGCTTCTCGACCACGCGGTCGACATAGACGATCTTTTCCACCGGGCGATCGACATAGACCTTCTTCTCGACCGGAACCTGAACCAGCTTCTCGACCGGAACCTCGATCCGCTTCTCCACGACGACGGGGCGTTCGACGATCACGGGCTTCTCGACCACCTTCTCGACGATCTGGGTCGTGGGGCGGTCGACATAGACCGGCACGCGCTTTTCCACCACGACGGGCCGATCGACATAGACGATCTTGACTCGCGGCTTGGGTGTCACCCGTTTTGAGACAGGCGCGGGGGTCCGGACCGCGGCCGGGAAGCCGTCGGCCAGCACGGTCGATGCGCTGACAGACAACGCGGCGACGATCACGATCCCCACGCGCGAAAGGGTTTTGAGGCTGCTCACGGGCGCGACGCTCCTGTTCACCGTCCCGAACCGGGACGAGGCTTCGCCTTCGCGCAACGATCGGGCCAGACCCCTCTTGGCGACCGTCGTTCTTTTCCGCATTGTCGCGCCAAACGCGCGTTTGAGCGTGGGAGGGAAGCAGGATGAAGCGGACTTTGGCAGGCCTTGCGGCGATGGCGGTCCTGGGACTGGCGGGCGCGGCGAACGCTCAGACCGCGGCGCCAGCGCCCAACGACTACGGCAAACCAGAGTCGTGGCTGTGCCTGCCCGGCCGTGCCGACGCCTGCGCCGTAGACCAGACCACTACGATCGTCCAGGCCGACGGCAAGACCTCGGTGGAGACCTTCAAGCCCTTAGCCGCCCCGGCGTATGACTGCTTCTACGTCTATCCGACGGTATCGACCGATCCGGGCGGCAACAGCGACATGAGCATCGACGAGGCCGAGCGCCGGGTGGTCGAGCAGCAGCTGGCGCGTTTCGCCTCGACCTGCCGCGTCTTCGCGCCGATGTATCGCCAGGTCACCCTGGCGGCGCTGCGTGCGGTGATGATGGGACAAGGCGCGCCCGGCGACGCGGCGCTAGCCTATGGCGACGTGCGCGACGCCTGGAACTGGTACCTGAAGAACGAAAACAACGGCCGGGGTGTGATCCTGATGGGCCACAGCCAGGGCTCGCGGATGCTGCTGGAACTGCTGAAGAGCGAGGTCGACGGTAAGCCGGTCCAGAAGCAGATGATCGCCGCGTATGTGCTGGGCATGAACACGCCGGTCACCGACGGCAAATACGGCTCGATCCCGCTGTGTGAAAAGGCCGACCAAGCCGGGTGCGTCGTGACCTACGTTTCGTTCCGCGAAGCCAGCCCGCCGCCCGCCAACAGCCGCTTTGGCAAGACCGACGCCGAGGGCCGCCGCGCCGGCTGCGTCAATCCCGCCGCCCTGCTTGCTGGCAGGGCCTCGACCGACTCCGCCCCGCTACACACCTATCTCAGCGCCAAGGGCTTCGGGGCGGTGTCGGGCCAGCCACCTAAGCCGTTTGCCAAGGACCTAAGCGTGTCGACTCCGTTCGTGTCGATGCCGGGCCTGCTCTCGGCCAAGTGCGTCGCTGATGGCGACTTCACCTATCTGTCGGTGAAAGTGAACGCAGACCCGGCCGATCCGCGCACCGACGAGATCAGCGGCGACGTCGTCGTCGGGCCGGTGACCCTCAAGGACTGGGGCCTGCACCTGGTCGACGTGAACCTGCAGATGGGCGATTTGGTCGCCTTGGCCGGCCGTCAGGCCAAGGCCTACGGCGTGAAGTAGAGCAAGGTTCTCTGCTCCCCTGCGAAGCGGGGGAGCAGAGTTCGAACGCTACTTCGGGCCCGTCGCAGCCTTAAACAACGTACCGCCCAGCAGCAGCACAAGCACGAAGCCCACCAAGAACAGGAAGAACAGGATCTTGGCGACGCCGGCGGCCGCGCCCGCCACGCCGGTGAAGCCCAGCGCGCCGGCGATCAGGGCGACGACGGCGAGGATGATGGCCCACTTGAGCATATTGAGTTCCCTCCAGCAGCGCGCACGAGGCGCGGTCAGAAAATCAACGTCGCTCCCGCGCGCGGCGTTCCTTGTTTTCCCCGCCCGGCGCCTTTAACTCGAACCTCATGGTCTCCAAGCCCGAAAGCCCGACCGAACCCTTCAAGCGCGCCCTGGCGCACGCCGCGCGCTCGCTCGCCGAGACGCCGGACCTGGAGGTCGTGTTCTCGGGCGATGGCCCCCAGCTTCTGGGCAACCGGGCGGTGCTGCCGCACCCGCCCCGCGATCTGAACAGCAAGGAAGCCGCGCGCATCCGGGGCCTGGCCGATCAGATGGCCCTGCGCCTGGCGCACCACGACCCCCTCGCCCACGCCCGCGCGCGACCCAGCTCTCCGGACGGCCAGGCCGCCTTCGAGTCGATCGAGCAGGCGCGGCTGGAGGCGATCGGCTCCAACGCCATGGGCGGCGTGCGCGCCAACCTGACCGCCGCGCTGGAAGCTCGCCTGGAGAAGCAGGGGCTGACCCGCGCCGTCGCCACCGACCGCCAGTCCGCGCCGATGGCCGAGATCCTGGGCCTGATGGTGCGCGAGCGCCTGACCGGCGACGCACCGCCCGACGGCGCCAAGGCCCTGGTCGACATTCTGCGGAACGATATCGAGGCCCGGGCCGGCAAGGACCTAGACCGACTGGCCGACGCCATCGACGACCAGGCCGCTTTCGCCAAGGTGACTCGCGAGATCCTGCGCGACCTTGATCTCTCCGAGGATATGGCCGACGCCACCGAAAGCGCCGACGAGGAAGACGGCGAGGACGACGCCCCGACCGAAAACTCCGACGAGGATCAGGGCGAGGGCGAAGGCGAGCAGCAGGAAGGCTCGGCTCCGCAGGAAAGCGAGGCCACCGACCGCGAGAGCGAGGCCGGCGACGAGGAGATGGTCCAGTCGGACCAGGAAGGCGAGCCCGAGGAGTCGGACGAGAGCCCCGAGATGGGCGACGGCGCCAAGCCGGCCCGTCCCGACGCCAGCGCCGGTCAGGGCGGCGAGCCGCAGTACAAGATCTTCACCACGGCCCACGACGAGATCGTCGACGCAGAAGACCTATGCGACGCCGAGGAACTGACGCGCCTCCGCGCCTATCTGGACCAGCAGCTGACGGCGCTTTCCAGCGTCGTCTCGCGCCTTGCCAACAAGCTGCAGCGTCGCCTGCTGGCCCAGCAGAACCGCTCGTGGACCTTCGACCTCGAGGAGGGGATGCTGGACGTCGCCCGCCTGACCCGGGTGATCATCGATCCGACCGCGCCCCTGTCTTTCAAGCAGGAGGAAGACCAGGAGTTCCGCGACACGGTCGTGACCCTGCTGATCGACAACTCCGGCTCGATGCGCGGCCGGCCGATCATGGTGGCGGCGATCTGCGCCGACATCCTGGCCCGCACGCTGGAGCGCTGCGGGGTCAAGACCGAGGTGCTGGGCTTTACCACCCGCGCCTGGAAGGGCGGGACAAGCCGCGACGAGTGGATCAAGGCCGGCAAGCCCGCCGCCCCGGGCCGCCTCAACGATCTGCGTCACATCATCTACAAGGCCGCCGACGCGCCTTGGCGGCGGGCGCGCAAGAACCTCGGCCTGATGATGCGCGAGGGGCTGCTGAAAGAGAATATCGACGGCGAGGCCCTGATGTGGGCCCACCAGCGGATCATCGCCCGGCCGGAACAGCGCCGCATTCTGATGGTGATCTCCGACGGCGCGCCGGTGGACGACTCCACCCTGAGCGTCAATTCGGGCCACTATCTGGAGCGCCACTTGCGCCAGGTCATCGCCGAGATCGAGGGCAAGAGCCCCGTCGAGCTGATCGCGATCGGCATCGGCCACGACGTCACCCGCTACTACCGCCGCGCGGTCACCATTGTCGATGTCGAGCAGTTAGGCGGCGTGCTGGTCGAGCAGTTGGCGGCCCTGTTCGAGGAAGAGCCTCGGCAGATCGCCCGGACGCGCGGCCTGCTGGCCCCGCCGCCTGTCGTCACGCCGCAGGTCCCCAAGACCGCCAGCAAGGTCCCGGCGTGATCGGTCTGCGCACGGCGCTCGTTCTGGGCATGGTCGCCGGATTGGGTGGCCTCGCCACCCAGTGCGCGCCCCGTCGGCCGCCCGCCGTCGCGACGCCGCCCGCGCCGGTCAAGGTAGGCCCCGAGATCGCGGTGACCGCCACGCCGGTCCCGCTGGACGCGACCAACCCGGCCAAGACCACGCTGGACGGCGGCTTCACCTATGTCGGCGGCCTGGCTCTGACGAGCGCAACCACTACGCGGCTGCATGGCCTGTCGGACTTGGCGGTCGGCGCCGACGGCCAGTTGATGGCCATCACCGACGACGGCGACCTGTTCGAGGCGCGGATTCAGTTGGACGCGAGCGGACGTCTGGTCAGCGTCACCGGCGGCAAGCTGCGCTCCTTGTCTGGGCTCGACGGACGCCCTCTGCAGGGCAAGCAGCAGGCCGACGCCGAGGGCCTGGCGGTGCTGCCGAACGGCGATCGCCTGGTCAGCTTCGAGCGCGACCATCGCATCTGGCTCTATCCTGTCCAGCCTGATGGCGGCTGGGGAACGCCCCGCCCCGCCCCCAAGCCCGCGACCGTCTTTCCCGACAACGAAGGCATGGAGGCCCTGGCCGCCTATCCTGCCGCCGGGCCCGACGCCTACATCGTCGGCGGCGAGGAAGGCGAAGTCTGGATCTGCAGGGTGTCAGCCGATTGCAAATCGCTGCCGCCTCAATCCGGACCCGACTTCACCTGGGGCCTTTCGGGCTTCGCGCCGTTCGCCGGCCCGGCCGTGGCGACGTTGCATCGCGGCTTCGACCCCGTACGCGGCTGGCGCGCCATCGTTCGCTTCGTGTCCGACCCCACCGTCCCGACCGCGCGTCAGCGGATCTCGGCCACCCTGCGGCTGGAAGGCTCGACGACGCGCGACAACATCGAGGGCGTGGCCCTGACCCGCTCGCCCTCGGGCGGCACGCGCCTTTACCTCATCTCGGACGACAACGCCGCCGAGACGCAGCGCACTCTGCTGTTGGCCTTCGACTGGTCTCCGCCGCCGCTACCGCCGGCCCTGCCGCCCAAGCCCGCCAGGAAGTCACCCATCCGCAAGCGCTGAGGACCGAGCGCTCGCCCGTAAAGTGGTTTCGTTGGCAACGATATGTTACCGCTAACATTTTCGTGAAGCGAGCACCTTCGCACTTGCGGTAGACAACGTTGTCATACACCAATGCCCGAGACGGACGACGAGGCGAGATCCTGGGGGCCGTCAGAGGAACGCGTCGGGAGGCGGTTGCACTCAACCTCCTTTCCGGGACCACCCACATGATCCGACTGCTTGTTATCGCCCTCACCGCCCTGATGGCCGCCACCGCCACCAACGCCGGCGAGATCACTGTCAAGGTTCGCGGACGCGCCACGCCGGTCGTCCACGCCGAAATCGTCAGCGCCGCCCGGCAGCTCTGCAAGGAAGACCTGGCCGGCAACCCTCAGGCCAGCGACCTGACGCCGTTCTGCGTCCGTGAAGTCACCCGCGACGCCGTGGTTCGCGCCAAGAACGCCGAACTGCGGGCCTACAACAAGGCCCAAGGCCGCGCCGCCTATATGCGCGTCGCCTCCCGCTGATGATCGATCCACGCCTTGGCCGGGGCCTACACGCTCCGGTCAAGGCGCCTGTTGCGCTATTATCGGCGCCAGTAAATTTCAACGTGTGCAGCGCAACATAATCGTTGATCACTCAAAAGAGCGTTGCTATGGACTCAGCGACGGCCCAACAGGCGACAGACCGGGGACCGGCCGTCAGAGGAACGCGTCTGGAGGGGGTTGACCACAACCTCCTTTTTGGACCCTTCGACATGATCCGCTCGTTCGTTCTGGCCGCCTCGGCCATCGCCACCCTGGTCGCCGTCCCGGCCTCGGCTCAAGAAGTCCGCATCAAGGTCGCCGGTCGCCCGGCCGCCGAAGTCCGCGCCGAAATCGTCAAGGCGGCCTCGACCGTCTGCTGGAAAGACGTCCGTGGCGAAGCCCTCGCCGGCTACTTGTACCCGGCCTGCATCCGCGCTTCGGTCAACGACGCCGTCGCCAAGCTCAACAGCCCGGCCCTGACCGCCTACAACGCCGCCAACCCGGCCACGGGCGCTATCGTCTCGCGCTAAGCCGCCCCTCAGTTCGCGTTAGTACCAAGCTTTCAAAACCCGCCGCAGCACAGGTCGCGGCGGGTTTTGCTTTGTCAGATGCAGGGCGGCGATGACTGGCGTCGGTCTGGGATTACTCACCACAGGCTCGCCCGAGCCGAAGGTCAGTCGCTAGCCTGGCCCAGGCGCTGGACGAGGTCGACGCCGGCGTCCGTGATCATCCACAGCCCTCCCGTCCGCGCGGCCAGACCAAGGCCGGTCAGAGCGGCCAAGCCGACTGACAACAGGTCAGATCGCGAAGCCATGCTCGCCCGATATCCGAACCTGGCAGGCGTGACCCTGACCGATGCGCTCTCGAGCCCGTTTTGAGGCTGACGCCTTGGCGATATCCTTGTCCGCCGAGGCGCCGAAATAGACGCCGGCCTCCTCCGCAGCCCAAAGGCCCTCATTGCGGCGGACCGTGATGACGATGCGTTGGCCGATAAACTTGTTCATGGCTGTCCTTGAATGCGAGGCGAGTAAAATGACTGGAACGCCTGAACGGCTGGGCTAGCGCCGGGCTTGGCGCGCAGCGTACTTGGCGTCACGCTTGGCCTTGGCTTCTGCGGCGCTGAGCACCTTGCGCTCCTTGCGTGCGCCGCGCTTGGCGGCCAGGGCTTCGGCGTCGACGGCGGCCTGGGCTTGCACGGCGCCTTCTTGCGCGTCGGCGATCGCCTGCTTGGCGTCCGCGCGTGTTTGCAGGCGCGCCGCCCGGACCGCGTTGAGTTCTTCGGCCCGCATGGCCTGGCGCTGCGCAAACAGCGGGTCGGCGACCGCCGCCTTGGGGCGGAGCTTGGCGACCAGCAGCGCCTTGGCGGCCGCCGCCGTTTCGAGGCGCTTCGAGAATTTTGTATCGTAGGTGGGGATCATGAAACCTTCAGCGACTTGAGGGCAGGCTTGCCAATCTGCGGCGGGGCCAGCTTGAGCTGACGCTCACCCGGACAGACCAAGACGCCCATAGGCCTGAATAAAGAAAAGGGCCGGTAGCGTGTGCTGACCGACCCCTTTTTCGTTACGCTGCGGACAACTGCCCGGCGGACATCTTGCCGCTGCGTTGGTCGCGTTCGAGCTCGTAGTTGAGTTTCTGACCTTCATCAATCGAACCCAGGCCGGAGCGCTCGACGGCTGAGATATGCACGAACGCATCCGCGCCGCCGTCGCTCGGTTGAATGAAGCCAAAGCCCTTGGCGGCGTTGAACCACTTCACGGTGCCGGTAGCCATGTTTGTATCTTTCAGATGTGGTGACGCGAGACCTCAAGTAGGCCCTGCGATCAAATTGTCGGAGAGGTTCTTGGCAGGCTTCGAAGCTCGATCCGGAGAGCAAGCGTGGAGAGCAACCGAGCCAGTGCGATATTCAATAAATCAATACTGACTCATAAATATATTTTATGCAAATCATTTATTTATTGGGGGAATTTTCTAGCGTTTATTTTTCGAACTACGACTCGAATTTTCTAGCGCAATTTCATTCAACAGCGCGGAATTTATGAGTATTTGCAGTGGAAATTAGGAGCTGAGACAGAGCTATTTTCGCCGCCAAGCTCACCCCCTTGGACGCCACCCGCCGATCAGGGCTGACTGCCGGACCCAAGGAATGCCCCGGCGCCCCGGCTTGCCAAATCCGCGCAATTGCCCCATTGCCCCTGTTACAGAATAACAGACAAGGGGAAGCCTCAGGATCACGCGCCCAGCCGCGCGCGAACCGCTCGCCCCTGTCCCAGCGAGTGCGCTTGACATGCGTTTCCCCTCCCGCCGCCTGACGGCGTTTATGCTGGCCTCCGTCTTCGCCGTTCCGGGCGCAGCCCTGGCCCAGCGCGTCGGCGATAACGCCGTGGCCGGGGCGGAAGACGCGTTCGGCGCCAGCATCGGCAACGAACGCGTGGGTCTCTACAGCGCCAGTGAGGTGCGGGGCTTCTCGCCGATCGCCGCCGGCAATATCCGGCTTGAGGGGCTTTACGTGGATCGCCCCGCCGGTTTCACCGACCGCCTCGTGGCCAGCAACGTGGTGCGGGTGGGCCTAGCGGCCCAGAACTACCTGTTCCCTGCCCCGACCGGGGTCGTGGACTACCGCATTCGGCCGTCCGGAGATCAGCCGGTGCTGAGCGTGCTCGCGGGTTACGGCCCCCTGGACGGCGGTCGCCTGGAGCTCGACGGTCAGCTTCCCGTCTCCAAGACCCTCAGCCTGTTCGGCGGCGTCGCCAGCTTCGACGACGAGTATGGCAGCGGCGCCGACGCTATCTACGCCTCCTATGCCCTTGGGGCGCGCTGGCGGCCGGCTCCCGGCGTCCAGATCATGCCCTTCTGGAGTCGCGTCGACACCTGGAACCGCGAGTCCGCGCCGATCTATGTGGCCAGCCTGGGCGTGCTGCCGCCCGAGGTTGCGCGTCGACGCTATGTCGGACCCGGCTGGGCCGATATCCGCAGCCTCGCCACCAACAGCGGCATCGTCGTCCAGGCGCCGCTACCCGCCGAGCTCGGCCTTTCGCTGGGCCTTTTCCGCTCGGAAAACGACACCCGAGACAACTACGCCCACGTCCTGACCGGAATCACCGCCGACGGGTGGGCGACACGTCGGATCAGCCGCGATCCCCAACAGACCAGCAACGCCACCAGCGGTGAGGCCCGTCTCAGCCGAACCTTTGTGCAGGGCGACTTTTCCCACGGCCTGCACGTCTCGGTGCGAGGCCGGGTTCGCGACAGCCTGTACAGCGGGGGCGGCGCCCAGACCTACGGTCAGGTGCGGCTGGAGGATCGCGTCGACACGCCGCCGCCGACCTTTGTGCTTGGCCCGCGCACCGCAGAAGAGGTCAAGCAGTGGACGGGCGGCGCGGCCTACGACCTGCGCTGGCGTGGTCGCGGCTCGCTGATGCTGGGCCTGCAGCGCACCGATTATCGCAAGACCGTGCGCCGCCCCGGCGCTGCGGCCACCCTCACTCGCGACAGCGCCTGGCTCTACAACGCTGCCGCCTCCTGGACCCTGACGCGCCAGCTGGCCCTCTATGGCAGCGTCACGCGCGGACTGGAGGAAAGCGGCGTCGCCCCCGACAGCGCCGCCAACCGCACCCAGGCTCTGCCGGCCATCATGACCGACCAGTGGGACGCGGGCGTGCGCTGGGTGCTGCCGGGCGACCTGCGACTGGTCGCCGGCGCCTTCGACGTCCGCAAACCGTATTTCGCGCCCGACGAGGCCAATGTGTTCCGCGAGATGGGCATGGTCCGTCACCGGGGCCTGGAGGTCAGCATGACCGGTTCGCCGATCGAGGGCCTGAACCTCGTGGCCGGTGCGGTCCTGATGCGGCCCCGGGTCACTGGCGCGCCCGTCGCGCAAGGCCGACTTGGCCCCAAGCCGGTGGGTCAGACAGCCCGGACCCTGACCCTCAGCGGCACATGGGCCCTGCCGGTCGAGGGCCTGGCCCTGACCTTCGCCGCCAACCACCACGGTCGCCGCACCGCCGACCAGCTGAACCGCGTCTCGACCCCAGCCGCCACGATCTGGGACGCGGGCCTGCGCTATCGCTTCGACATGGGGAAGACGCCCGCCCTGCTGCGCCTGCAGGTGACCAACCTGACGAACGCCTTCGACTGGCGCGTGGTCAGCAGCGGAACCTACGACGTCAACGCGCCCCGCGCGGCGGCGCTGTTCCTGACGATGGATTTCTGAGGGCGGGGGCGCTTCAACGTCCCTAATCGGGCGCTCATCCCGCAAGCACCGGCTCTACGTCCTGCGTCCGCCGCGCTTCACGCCGCTCACGACGAAAAACCCGCCAGGATCGCTCCTGGCGGGTCTTGAACTTGTCAGCCTTAAAAGGCTTGAAGCCTTAGGCGGCCTGAGCGGCGGCCTTGGCCTTGGCCTTCACCTGGGCCTTGATCTTCAGGGCGCGCGGCGACAGCTGCTCGTCCTTGGCGCCCAGCAGGAAGGTGTCCAGGCCGCCCTTGAAGTCGAGCGTGCGCAGGGCCGCGTTGCTGATGCGCAGCTTGAAGCTCTGGCCCAGCGACTCCGACTGGAGCGTGGCGGGCGACAGGGCCGGCAGAAAGCGGCGCTTGGTCTTGATGTTCGAGTGGCTCACATTGTGGCCGACCATCGGACCGATACCGGTAAGTTCGCAACGGCGCGACATGGTGGTTACCTTGGCTTGGGCGAAGCCCCGCCCTCTTGAGAAGAGCTTGGCCCGCTAAGATATGAATTCGGGCACGCAGTCGGATTGGGGTCCGCCGCGCGAGAGCGGGCGATATAGGCGAAGGCCCGCCCTTGAGTCAAGGCTGGTCTCGGCTTGTCCGGTCCGTCGGCTTTTGCGGCTGCGAAGGAACCTGACCCGTTCGCGCCGCCTTCAAGCACGGTTCATCTGGCGCCTTATATAGAAGTCGCCTGAAGGAGACCCGCCCATGCGTTCCACCACCCTCGCCGCCTCTGCCCTGGCTCTCGCCGCCGGCGTCGCCGTGGCCGGATTCAGCCTGGCCCAGCCGCTGGTGAGCGCGGCGAGTCGCGTCGCGACGCCAGTTGCGGCGAAGACGACGATTCTCCCCGGTCACTGGGAATACGACTACAAGATCGGCCCGATCCCGGCCGGCACAGAGACCCGCTGCCTGAAGCCCGCCGATGTCGAGCAGTTCTCGCGCGGCATCTGCACCCGGAAGTACCGCTGCGACTACACAACCAATATCGTCCAGAACGGCAAGATCCGGCTGAAGGGCTCGTGGACCGACAAGAAGGACCGCGTCGCCCCGGTCAACGCGGAGGGCAGCTACACGCCCGAGAGCTTCAAGCTGAACATCCATATGAAGACGATCAACGGCCTGCCGCTCGCCGGAACCATGACCGCCAAGCGCCTGTCGGCCGACTGCCCGCCCGACCAGACGGCGGCCAAATAGCCGCGAGGCGCGGAAACCGATTTGTGGTTAATGCAGTTTAAGCTACAATAGCTAGTAGGGAACAAACACTGAATTGGCGAACGTCGCTGATTCGGTCCCGATTCGTTTCGCCCCTGTTCGGCGAAGCGTTAGCGCGCGTTAAGCGGTTATGCCGGGCGCTCAGCCACCCCTCGGAGGGGCCACCGAAAACTCCAGGTCGAACAAGGTCGGCGCGGCGCCGGTCTTCGCCTTCTCGATCGTCAGCAGCCGAGCCTTGGTCGTCGAGCCGCCCGAGGCCGAAAAGCCGCCCATGCTCCCCGACGACCCCAGCACCCGATGGCATGGCACGACGATCGGCCAGGGGTTCTCGCCAAGCGCCTTGCCCACGGCGCGCGCGGCGCCGGGTTCGCCCATGGCGCGGGCCACCTCGCCATAGGTCGAGGTTTCGCCCGGCGGAATGGCCCGGGCGATCGCGTAGACTCGCATGTGGAAGGCGCTCTGCCCCTCCAGGTCGAGAACAATGTTGGCGAGGTCGTCGCGCCCGCCGGCCAGCAGGTCGCGGATGCGATCGATGACAACCTCGATCTCAGGCGTCGGCTCGGTCTCGACGGCGTCGGGAAAGCGCTTGCGCAGCCGCGCCCAGGCCGCGCCGGGCGTGGCCTCGGGCAACTGCACGCCAATCAGGCCGCCAGCGCCCCAGGCGAGGCCGCAGCGGCCGATCACGGTGTCGAAAAAGGCGAAACCCTGCGTGGTCATGGGCAAAAGCTAGCAGGCCTGTTGCGACTTGGCAGGCGGCCGCCGTACGTTTTCCAGATCTTGCTCTCTGGAGACCGCCCGTGCGCCGCCTTGTTCTCGCCGCCCTGCTGGCCGCAACCTCTTTGACCACGGCTCAAGCCGGCGACCTTCTGATCCATGGCGGGCCGATCCATACCGGCGTCGAGGCGGCTCCGACGGCTGAGGCGGTGCTGATCCGCGACGACAGGATCCTATTCGTCGGTCCGCTGGCCGTCGCCAAAGCCAAGGCCGCCAAGGATGCCCGCGCCATCGATCTGAAGGGCGCAGCGGCCTATCCGGGCTTCGTTGACGCCCACGCCCACTTGACCGGCATCGGCCTACGCGAGCTGACGCTGAACCTCGACCAGGTGAAGTCTGTCGCGGAGCTGGTCGCCACGGTCAAGGCTTACGCCGCCGCTCATCCCGAGGGCGCGATCTATGGCCGGGGCTGGATCGAGACCCACTGGCCCGAGAAGCGCTTCCCGACCAAGGCTGACCTCGACGCCGCCGCGCCGGGGCGGATCGTCGTGCTGGGCCGTTCGGACGGCCACGCCAGCGTCGCCTCCAGCGCAGCCCTGGCCAAGGCTGGCGTCAACGCCGCCACCGTCCCGCCCCCCGGCGGCGACATTCTAAAAGGCCCCGACGGCCAGCCCGACGGGATGCTGATCGACCACGCCCAGAGCCTAGTGAAGGACGTCATCCCGCCGCCGAACGAGGCCCTGAAGCGCGAAGCGCTGCGCAAGGCGGGCGAACTCTACGCTGCGCGCGGCTGGACCGGCATGGCCAATATGAGCGTCATGGCCGAGGATCTGGCCCTGCTACGCGACGAGGCGGCCAAGGGCGCCTTCCACATCCGCGTCGACAACTACATGGACCCCAGCGGCGCAGAGGAGGTTCTGACCAAAGGCCCGCAAACCGACGCCACCGGCCTGATCCGTACGCGCGGCATCAAGCTCTATATGGACGGCGCCCTGGGCTCGCGCGGCGCGGCCCTGCTGGAGCCGTACAGCGACGCCGACACCCTGGGCCTGCAGCTCACGCCCCGCGACCAGGGCCTGGCTCTGATGAAGCGCGCCAAGGCCGCAAGCGCGCAGGTCGCCATGCACGCCATCGGCGATCGCGGCAATCGCCTGGTGCTGGACTGGTTCGAGGAGAGCCTGGGCGCCGACGCCAAGGCCGCCCGTTGGCGCAACGAGCACTCTCAGATCGTCGCCGACACCGACGTGCCGCGCTTCGCCAAGCTGGGCGTCATCGCTTCGATGCAGCCCAGCCACGCGATCGGCGACCTCTATTTCGCCCCGGCGCGCCTGGGCAAGGCCCGCCTGCATGAGGGCTATCGCTGGGCGGACTTCCTGAAGGCCGGCGTCGTGGTGGCGGCAGGCTCGGACGCCCCGGTCGAGGTCGGCGATCCGCGCATCGAGTTCTATGCCGCCGTCTACCGGCACAGCCTGGACGGCTTCGCCAACGGAGACTGGGGCCTCGACCAGGCCGTCAGCCGGGCGCAGGCGCTCAAGATGCTGACCCTGGCTCCGGCCTACGCCGTGTTCCGCGAGAAGGAGCTGGGTACGCTAGAGGCGGGCAAGAAGGCCGACGTCACCGCCTTCGATCGCGACCTGATGACCGTCGAGCCCAAGGCCATCCTCACGGCTCAGCCGGTGCTGACGGTGGTGAACGGCAAGGTGGTGTTCTCTCGATAAACCCACATTCGGTTCGAAAGCCGTGGATTCAGCCTCGTTTCAGCTTCGGCTCAGCGAGGGTTCAGGCAACGGCGGCATGTGTGGGGGCATTCCAAGAGGAGCCACCACACATGTCCAACAAGAGCAGCCGATCCAACAGTTCCGCTACGTCGTACGATCGTGACTCCGACGAAGGCCGCGAGTCTTTCGCCTTCAATGGGCTGAAGCTGAAAGGGGGCTCCGGCGACGACACGCTGACCGGCGGCGCCTTGAACGACAAGATCGAGGGCGGTCGCGGGGCCGACCGCATCGACGGCGGCGCCGGCAATGACAAGATCGAAGGCGGCAAAGGCAACGATATTCTGACGGGCGGGACCGGAGCCGACATCTTCGAATTCGAGCGCGGCGACGGCCGCGACGTGATCACCGACTTTTCGGCCGCGCAGGGTGACCGGCTGCACCTCGATGACCATGTGGCCTACACGGTGGCCCAGGTGGGTAGCGATGTGGTGGTCAGCCTCTCAAGCGGCGATCAGGTCACCCTGACCGGCGTCAGCCTCGCCCAGCTCCCCGCCGGCTGGATCACCCTCTGATCCCGTTCCGCCCGAACGTTTCAGCCCCCGCGTTCGGGCGGCGCTCCGCGCGCCGCACCTCAAGGCCTGGCGGCATAACGCAAGCGGCCTGAGGCGCTGCCCGCGGGGCGCATCCGGAGGATGTAAGGCGCCTGCACGGTCTGTCAGCGCAAGTCCAGCCCGTCACGCTTGCCCCCACCCGATTCCCGCCCCACCTTGCGGCGATGAGCGACCGTTCGACCGGCCTGGCCCCTTCGAAGCTGACTGCGGTTCTGGGCCCCACCAATACCGGCAAAACGCACCTGGCCGTCGAGCGGATGCTGGGCCACGCCTCGGGCATGATCGGTCTGCCGCTGCGCCTTCTGGCGCGCGAAATCTATGACCGCGTCGTCAAGCTGCGCGGCAAGGCGGCCGTGGCGCTAATCACCGGCGAGGAAAAGATCGTCCCGGCCCGCGCGGCCTATTTCGTCTGCACGGTCGAGGCCATGCCGCTGGCCCGCGAGGTCGAGTTCCTGGCGGTCGACGAGATCCAGCTGTGCGCCGATCCCGAGCGCGGCCACATCTTCACCCACCGCCTGCTGCACGCGCGCGGCAAGTTCGAGACCATGTTCCTGGGCGCGGGGACCATGGCCCCGCTGGTCCGCCGCCTGCTGCCCGACGCCGAGATCGTCAGCCGCGAGCGGTTCTCCAACCTCTCCTACGCCGGCTCCAAGAAGCTGACCCGCCTGCCTCGGCGCACGGCGATCGTCGCCTTCTCCACCGACGCGGTCTACGCCATCGCCGAGCTGATCCGGCGTCAAAGGGGTGGCGCCGCCGTGGTCATGGGCAGCTTGAGCCCTCGCACCCGCAACGCCCAGGTCGCCCTCTACCAGTCCGGCGAGGTCGACTTCCTGGTGGCCACCGACGCGATCGGCATGGGCCTGAACATGGATGTCGACCATGTGGCCTTCGCGGGGCTTCGCAAGTTCGACGGCAAGCGCACGCGCTGGCTCTATCCGCAGGAGGTGGGCCAGATCGCCGGGCGGGCGGGCCGCTACACCCGCGACGGCACCTTTGGCGTCACCGGCGACTGCGAGGAGATCGACGAGGACCTCGTCGAAGCCGTCGAGAGCCATACCTTCGAGCCGATCACCCAGGCCGAGTGGCGCAACGCCCGCCTGGATTTTGGCTCCCTGCCCGGCCTGCTGCGCTCGCTGTCCGAGACGCCCCAGCGCGGCGCCCTCAAGCTGTCGGACGAGGCGCTGGACGAGCGCACTCTGCGGGCCCTGGCCCAGCAGGAAGACGTCATCAAGCGCTGCAAGGCCGACCGCTCGGCGCTGATCCGGCTGTGGGAGGTCTGCCAGACGCCAGACTTCCGCAAGACCACCGACGACGACCACCAGCGCATGGCGCGGACCCTGTTCGACGACCTGACGACAGGCAGGAAGCGGCTGCCCGAGGACTGGGTGGGAGCCCAGTTCAAGGCCCTGGACCGCACCGATGGCGAGATCGACAGCCTAGCCGCGCGGCTCTCGGGGGTGCGGACGCTGAGCTACATCGCCAATCGCCCCGACTGGGTCGCCAACCCCGCTCACTGGCAGGGTCTGACCCGCCAACTGGAAGACCGGATCAGCGACACCCTGCACGAAAAGCTGATGGCCCGGTTCATCGACCGGCGCACCAGCGTGCTCCTCAAGCAGCTGGGCGAGCGCGAGACGCTCTACGCCGGGGTCGGCCAGGACGGCGAGGTGACGGTGGAGGGCCATGTGGTCGGCCACCTGTCGGGCGTGGCCTTCACGCCGGCCAAGGGCGCCTCGCCACTGGAGGAGAAGGCCCTGCGCAACGCCGCCCAGCGCGCGGTGGGCCCCGAGGTCGCCCGGCGCCTCGGCCTGCTGGCCAGCGAGGCCGACGACGCCTTCGCCCTGACGCCGGACGGCGCGATCCTGTGGCGCGGCGAGGTGGCGGGCGCGGTGCGTCGCGACCAGCCCTTGCTCTCTCCCCGTGCCCGCCTGTTGGGGGACCTGGGTCCCGCCGCCGTGCGCGAGCGGGCCGAACGGCGGCTGGAAGCCTTCCTGGCCGGAGAGGTCGACCGGCATCTGGCCCCGCTACGCAAGCTGGAGCGGGCGCTGGCCGGCGGCGACCTTCGAGGCTTGCCGAGGGGCGTCGCCCACCGCCTTCTCGAAGCGGGCGGCGTGCTCGACAAGCGCCCGGTTGATCCGGAGCTGAAGGCGCTCAGCCAGGCCGAGCGGCGCGCGCTCAAGAGCCTGGGCGTGAGGATCGGGGCCTTCAGCCTCTATTGCCCTGGCGTGCTGCGCGCCGAGGCGATCGCCTGCGCCCGGGCCCTCACTCCTTCTGGCTGGCGCGGGGCCCTGACGACGCTGGAGAAACTGCCCTCGCCTGAGCCGTCGGCCCGCGAGCTCTCGGCCA
Source organism: Caulobacter sp. FWC26 (assembly GCF_002742645.2). Taxonomy (NCBI): domain Bacteria; kingdom Pseudomonadati; phylum Pseudomonadota; class Alphaproteobacteria; order Caulobacterales; family Caulobacteraceae; genus Caulobacter; species Caulobacter sp. FWC26. Next base: position 786,885 of record NZ_CP033875.1, on the reverse strand, counting down.
GCGGCCTGCGCGCGGTGGCTGGCTTCAGCATCCCGGTCGAACAGCTCGAAACGCTCGACACGCTTCTTCGCGCAGAGCAGCGGCCTGGCGGCGTGGTCCTGACCGATGCGGCGCTGGAGCAGTTGGGCTGGAACGCCGCCCAGGCTTCGACCGTTCTGCGCGCGCTCGACTATACGCCCGCCATCCGCGCCAAGCCGGACCAGCCGATCGTCTGGAAGCGCCGCGGCGCGGCCAAGCTGGAGCAGAAGCCGGTCGAGGCGCGGCCCGACTCGCCTTTTGCGGCCCTGGCCAAGCTGACTGAACCACCGCCTGCGCCCGCGCGCCGCAAGCGCCCGCGCCGCCGGAAATCCGCCGCGCCCAAGCAGGCCGCCTCGTGAGCGACGCCGCATCCGGAAACGACGCCGCCAAGGAGGCTGCCCGGGCCGACGTCTGGCTGTGGCGCGCCCGCTTCTTCAAGACCCGCTCGTTGGCCGCCAAGTTCGTCGATGAAGGCCGCATCCGCCTGACCCGCGCCGGGATCGAGAGCCGCATCGACAAGCCCTCGCGCACCTTGAAGCCGGGGGACGTGCTGGTGTTCGGCCTGGCGGGGCGCCTGGTCGCGATCCGGGTGCTCGACTGCGGCGAACGACGCGGGCCGGCGTCCGAGGCGCGGGGGTTGTACGAGGCGGTGGAGGGCTAGACGCCGCCGCGCGGATCGCTACCCTGGGTCGAGTTTCGTACGGAGGGGTTAATGACGTCGCGTCTGTTCTCGGGCTTGCTGGGCCTGGCGCTGCTCGTGGCCGCGCCGGCGATCGCCGCCGAGACCCTACGCCCGCCGATCCGTGTGTTCGACACCCGGACACTCGAGCAGTTGGGCGCCACGATCTATCGCCAGGACCGCGCGGCGTGGCTGGCCAGCGATGCGCTGATGGCCAAGATCAAGGATCCCGCCAAGGAGAAGATCGTCGGTTGGGTCGTCGAGGGCCGTGGGGACGCCGACACTGTCCGCTTCGTGCGCGACACGGGCCAGGGGCCCGAGGCCGGCTTCGACGTCGAGGTCACCGCCAAGGGCGCCGGCAAGCCGACAACGCCGTCCGACCGGGCCCTGACCGACCGGGAACGCGCCGCCTTCGCCGCGCGCATGAGCGCCGCCAAGATCGCGCCCAAGCCGTGCGCCGGAACCTTCAACAGCGTGGTCGCCAAGGACCCGACCAGCGACGGTTGGCTAGTCTGGCTGCTGTCGCCCAGCCCCGCCAGAGGCGCGGTTCCGGTCGGCGGGCATTATCGCTTCTCGATCAGCGCCGACGGCCGAACCGTGAAGCAGGTCGATGCGCTGTCCGCCAGTTGCCTGACCCTGCAGCCGCCCCCGCCCGACGCCAAGGCGGCGGGTCTCGTCGCCAGCCATGTCGTCTCACCGACCCCGGTCGAGACTCACGTGTTTCTCAGCCTCGCTTACCGGCAGCCGCTGTATGTCGTCACCGGCGAGCAGTTCTGGCCGGTCCAGGAAGGCCGGATCGGCCGGCCCTCGCCGATCAAGCGCCAAAGCCCCTGAGAAAGGCCGCCACCGCGCTGGCCGGCATCGGGCGGCCGAAGTGGTAGCCCTGGATCTGGTCGCAACCGTAGCGCTGAAGCGTCTTCAGTTGCTCGGCGTCCTCAACGCCTTCAGCCACGACCTTCATGCCCATGGACGAGCCTAGGGTGATGACGGCTTTCACGATGGCCTCGTCCTCGCCGTTCTGGACGAAGGACTTGTCGATCTTCAGACGGTCGATCGGGAACTGACGCAGGTTGGCCAGGCTGGCGTAGCCGGTGCCGAAGTCGTCCAGGGCGATCATCACGCCCGCCTCGTGCAGGCGGCGTACCGTGTCGCTGACCAGATCCGAACCCCAGCCCATATAGACGTTCTCGGTGACCTCGATGGTCAGGCGCTCGCACGGCACGTTCCAGCGGGCGAGGCGCTCCTGGACCTCTTCGGCCAGGCGACCGCTGCGGAACTGGGCCGAGCTGATATTGACGGCCACGCGGCCGAACTCGACGCCCTCATCCAGCCAGGCCCGCATCTGTTTCAGCGCGGCCTCGAAGGCCACATCGCCCAGCTTCAGCGACAGGTCCTGGTCCTCGAAGGCGGCCATGAACCGCGCCGGCGTCAGGACCCCCTGCTCAGGGTGAACCCAGCGCATCAGGGCTTCGAAGCCAGCGACCCTGTTTTCGCGGATGTCGACCACAGGCTGGTAGTAGAGCGTGAACTCATTCTCCGTCAGGGCCGCGCGCACGTCGCGTAGCAGTTCCAGACGCTGCTCCACCTCCGATCGCATCGACGGCTCGAACAGGATGCTACGATTGCGGCCCGCCTCCTTGGCCCGATAGAGGGCGATGTCGGCGTTCTTGATCATGTGGGCCGGGTCGGCGTCCAGATCGCCGTGCAGCGCGGCGCCGATGCTGGCGCTTGCGGTAAAGCTGCGCCCGCCATGCTCGATAGGTCGACGCAGCAAGTCCTGCAGCGCCTCGATCGGTCGGATCATGTCGGCTTCGCCGTGCAGACCGCGCAAGATCACCGCGAACTCGTCGCCGCCCAGGCGCGCGACCGTGTCGCCCGCCCGGAAAGCGTGCTGCAGCATACCCGCCAAGCGCTTGAGCAGGGCGTCGCCGGCGTCGTGACCCAGGGTGTCGTTGATGTCCTTGAAGTGATCGACGTCGATCATGATCAGGCCGAACATCTCACCCAGCGTCTCCGACGCCGACACCGCCTCCTGGAAGCGGTGCTGGAAGAGTGTTCGGTTGGGCAGGCCCGTAAGCGGGTCCTTGAAGGCCAGGGTCTCGATCGCCTCGGTCTGGCGACGGCGGTCGGTGATGTCCTTGAACAGGTTCACCAGCTTCTCGGGCTGACCGTCCTGGCCGATGAACACCTTGCCGACCGACCGGACCCAGGTCTCGACGCCATCGTCGCGCTTGAGCTTGAACTCGAACACCCGCGCCTCGCCCAGCTTGCGGCTGGCCACAAGGTCGGCGCAGCGCTGGCGGTCGTCGGGATGCACGATCTCCAATGGATCATCCTTGAACGTGCAGTACTTCTGAAGCTCTGGAGCATGGCCCGAAAAGTACACCTGCCGGGTGCGCAGATCATATTCGCGCACGAGAAGGTCATCCAACTCCAACGCCATGGTCAGGCGCTGGCGGTCGCGTTCGGCGCGCAGCACGCTCTCGGCGTAGCCGGTGACGTCCCGGGCCGTGACCATCACCGCGTATGGTTCGCCGCCATCGCGGCAGGCGCTGAACTCGGTGCGCCAGACGCGTTGGGCGCCCGCCTCGTCGGTCACCGGCAGATACCGCGAAAACGCCAACCCCTCCTCGGCGCAAGCCAGCAGGGCGGCGGCGTCCTCGGGCGCAACAAGACCCCCGTCCGCCGCGTCGTCGCCAATCGACAAGCCGGCGACGATCCCCTGCGCCATCCACTCCTGACTCACCGCGATAAGCGACAGGTCTCGATCCAGCAGCGCTGCGGCGAACGGTATCTCGGCGACGAACGCGCCAAACGCCCGAGCTCGCGCCTTACCAACGGCGCGCTCCTCGTCTTCGGCGTACGGATCTCGTCGGACAGCCAAGGCTTCGATCTTCATATAGTCGGGTTCCCGACATTGTTTTTATTGGACGTTTCCCGAGCGGCATAATTCCGTTCGTTCAATAAGAAATGGTTGTCGGGCGCGTAACCGCTTGTCGCGGCGTCGATCGATAGCCGCCCACGCACCAGACGAGAAAAGCGGCCGTCCTGTCGTCGTCGTCAGAATTCCTGAGCCCGTACGCGACCAAGCCGCATTGACAAGCGGGCCCCAGGCTTCGAAAACGCGCCCGCCGAACTCCGCCCGTTCTCAATCGAGTTTTCGATGACCTACATCGTCACCGACGCCTGCGTCCGCTGCAAGTTCATGGACTGCGTGGAGGTGTGCCCGGTCGATTGCTTCTACGAAGGCGAGAACTTCCTCGTCATCAATCCGGATGAATGCATCGACTGCGGCGTCTGCGAACCCGAATGCCCGGTGGACGCGATCAAGCCCGACACCGAGGACGAGGCCGACGGCAAGTGGCTGAAGATCAACGCCGACTACGCCAAGGTCTGGCCGAACATCACGGTCAAGGGCGAGCCGCCCGCCGACCGTGAGGATTTCGAGCGCGAGACCGGAAAGTTCGAAAAGTACTTCAGCGAAAAGCCCGGCAAGGGTTCCTGATCCCAGCGCGATTTCTCAAGCGGCATAACCGAGCGCCAGCGAAAGCTTGGCCGCGCGATCCTGCTTGCCTGGACGCAACCCTTTCATAGGGCTTAATTTTATGCTATTGTCTTTGACGACGTGACAGTGGCGCTCGTTCGCGACGGTCCGTCTTGTCGAAGAAGCCGTTTCAGAAAACCCATTTGAATCGGCCCGCCCGATCGAAGGCGAAGGGTGTCTTAGAGGTCTATTCCAAATCCTGACAGGCTTGGCCCCGCGATCCGTGTCCCGCGGAGTGGGAACCTGTCGCTTTTGGTTTGGGAATGATGACGGCGTTCGGGCCCCGCGGGCCCGTATTGAAGAGGACGAACATGAGCAAGACTGGTCTGGAATTCTCGGTCGGCGATCACGTCGTTTATCCCGCGCACGGCGTGGGCAGCATTCAGGCGATCGAGACCCAGGAAGTGGCCGGCATGTCGCTCGAGGTTTACGTCATCACCTTCGACCACGAAAAAATGACCCTGCGCGTTCCGACCAAGAAGGCGAAGACGGCCGGTCTGCGTCCGCTGGCCGAAGGCGGCACGGTCAGCCAGGCGCTGACCACCCTGAAGGGTCGCGCCCGCGTGAAGCGCACCATGTGGTCGCGCCGCGCCCAAGAGTACGAAGCCAAGATCAACTCCGGCGACCTGATCTCGATCGCCGAAGTGGTCCGCGACCTGCACCGCGCCGAGAACCAGCCGGAGCAGTCCTATTCTGAGCGCCAGCTGTATGAATCGGCGCTGGACCGCATGGCCCGTGAAGTCGCCGCCATCGAGCGCATCGACCGTGAAGCCGCGATCGGCATCCTGACCAAGTCGCTGGTCAAGGCCGCCGCCGCCTAAGCAGCGCTCCGGACCGCGAACACAAGGCGCCCTCCGCAATGCGGAGGGCGTTTTTTGTTTTCCGGGGTCAGATCGCGACGGAACGCTGAGCGCCGGCCACGGCCTGGATCAATTGCGCGGCGGTGATCGGCTTGCGCACCAGGCCATCGAAGATGTCGGACAACTGGAAGTCCATGTCCGCCGAGAAGGCCAGGATCGGCGCGCTCTGGTTCGGCCCGGGTTCGGCGCGGATCAGGCGCGTAGCGTCCAAGCCGTCCAGCACCGGCATGCGGATGTCCATCAGGATCAGGTCAAAGGCCTGGGCCCGCGCTGCCTCCACCGCCTGCTGACCGTCACGGGCCTCGACCACCTCGGCGTCGAACACGCCGAGGATGGCGCGGGTCATCTCGCGATTGAGCGCATTATCGTCGGCCAGCAGGATGCGGCCGCCCGAACGAACGGGCTCGAAGATCGGTTCGGGGTCAGGGCCAGCGTCCTCGTCACGAAGCGGCGCGGCGGCGGGGATCGCGAACCAGAAGGTGCTGCCCTCGCCTGGCTTGCTGCTGGCTCCGATGCGCCCATCCATGGCCTCGACCAGCCCCTTGCTGATCACCAGCCCCAACCCCGAGCCGCCACGTGAGCGTGATCGCGAAGCCTCGACCTGGGAGAAGCGCTTGAAGAGATGCACTTGGTCGGTAGGATCAATGCCGATACCCGTGTCCTTGACCGCCACGAACAGCTCGCCCATCGCCGCGCGCCAGATCACCTCGACTGTGACCGATCCGGTATCGGTATAGCGTATGGCGTTACCGATCAGGTTGATCAGCACCTGCCGGACCCGATCGGGATCGATCATCAGCACGCGTGGCGGTGGATCGACCATCCGCACGCCGATCTCGAGGTTCTTTTCGGCCGCGTGCAGCGCGAACATGCGGACCGTGTCTTCGATCAGGGGAGTCAAGGCGCATGGCGCAATGTGCACCTGCACCTGCCCCGTCTCCAGCTTCGACATCTCCAGGACGTCATTGATGACCGACAGCAGCGCCTTCCCCGCCGTGGAGATCCGGCCGACATAATCGCGGGCCTGCGTGGGCAGGTCGTCTAACCCCTCGACCAACGCCGCGAAGCCGATCACGGCGGTCAGCGGGGTTCGCAGTTCGTGACTCATGTTGGCGAGGAAGGCCGAGCGGGCCTCAAGCGCCTGCTGCGTCCGCGCCTGTTCAGCGGCGAGTTCGTCCCGCGCGCGCTTGTACTCAGTGATGTCCCGAACCACGCCTTCGATCCGTCCGGCGGTGCGATCCAGCACGGGCCGGCCTTGCAGCCAGACCCAGTGACCATCCTTGTGAAGCCCCCGCGCTTCCAGGATAGGCGGCACGGACTCAGGATCGGCCAGCACCTTGCCAAAGCCCTGCACCAGACCCGGCAGGTCGTCGGGGTGGGTCAGCTTGGCGGCCTTGCGTCCCAGCAGTTCGGCCTCGGTGTAGCCCAGCACCGTCTCGACGGCCGCGCTGGCGAAGAGAATGTTCCCCCGTCGGTCGACCTCGATAACGATGTCGCGCGTCGCCTTCGCCAAGTCCTGGAACCGTGACTCGGTTTTGGCGAGACTCTGTTGCGCCGCCACCAGGTCGGTGACGTCGACAGTGGTGCCCGACATCGCGACGGGCCGTCCATCCTCGCCGAGGTCGAACTCGAAACTGCCGACGATATGACGAACTTCTCCATCGACCCTGACAATACGGTCCATGCGATTGCGTGAAGGCTCGCCTGTCCGCAGACGCTCGGCGACCCAGGCGCGCGCGGCCGAACGGTCTTCAGGATGAAAGCGGCTTAGCACCTCGCCCAAGGAAACCGGCTCATCAGCTGACCAGCCATAGATTTCTCGACAACGCGGCGACAGGTAGACCTCATTGGTGATCAGATCCACCCGCCAGAAGGCGACTTGGGCGACCTGTTCCGCAAGCATGGCGCGTTGCAGCGTTTCGCGCATGGCCTCGCGAGCTTGGCGCGCCTCTTCCTCCAACCTAACGCGCTCGTCGATATCGCGGGTGACCGCCACCAGTTCCGAGGGCTCGCCGTGCTCGTCCCTCACCAGACTGAGATGGCTTTCCAGCCAGACATAGCGGCCGTCCTTGGCCCGTCCGCGGTACCGTACGCTGCCCTGGTCGGCGCCGGCGCGGATCTTCTCGTAAACCTCGGCTACGGCGGGCGCATCGTCGGGGTGATAGTAGGCCTGAAAGCCGGCCTCCAGCACTTCCGCCGCCGTCCAGCCCAGCATCCGCTCGACCGCCGGGGAAACATAGTCATCGGTTCCGGAGAACCGGTGGCGACTGATCACGTCTCCCGCCTGCTCGGTAAGGAGACGGAAGAAAGCCTCGCTGGCCTTCAGCGCATCGATGTCTTGCTGGAACGGCGTCGGCATCACCCGTTCATCGCCTTAAAACTCTCAACAACATCATTATACTTCGCCGTTGCGACAATGCGTCGCGGCGCCCCGACCGCGCGCGACATTCAAGACATCAGGTTTACTCAACCCTTTCACGACCGAGCCGCCGAGCGCCGAGTTTCGTTGCTCAGCCGGATCAAAGCGGGCTAGCTGAGGCGTGGCGCTGGCTGGCGCGCGAACGAAGGCAAGCATGATGACTCCAGCGTCCGACGCGCCCGGCCGCAGGCCCACCGTCGGCGGCGCCGTGACCCGCTTTCTGGCGTCCGCCCCGCCCTGGCTCTTCGCCCTGTATGGCGGTCTGGCGTCATTCGCGGTCTATTTCGCGATGTTCGGCTATCGCAAGCCGTTCACGGCGGCCGCCTATGCCCACCCGGAGGGTTGGCCTTTCGACTTCGACTTCAAGATCGCGCTGGTGATCGCTCAGGTCGCCGGCTACGCGACGGCCAAGTTTATCGGGGTCAAGGTGATCTCTGAGATGCGGCCGGGCCGGCGGGCTGTCTCCATCCTGGCCCTGATCTTCGGTGCCGAGGTGTCGCTGCTGCTGTTCGGCGCCTTACCGACGGTGGCCGGGCCGCTGGCGCTCTACTTGAACGGCCTGTGCCTGGGGATGATCTGGGGCCTGGTGTTCGGCTTCCTGGAGGGCCGCCGACTAACCGAAGTGCTCGGCGCCATGCTGTGCGCCAGCTTCATTCTGTCGTCGGGCGTGGCCAAGTCGGTCGGCAAGATGCTTTTGCTTTCGCATGTCGACGAAAAGTGGATGCCGTTCGTCTCCGGACTGATCTTCGCCCCCCTCATGCTAGTGGCGGTGCTGGCCCTAGCGCAGTTACCCCCACCCACCGCCGCCGACGAGGCCGAGCGCGTCAAGCGAGCGCCGATGAACGCCCAGGACCGCGCGGCTCTGTTCGCCGCCCATGCGCCCGCCCTGGTCCTGCTGATCGCGGTCTACATGATCCTCACGGCCCTGCGCGACTTCCGCGACAACTTCTCGGCCGAGATATGGGCCGAGCTCGGATTCAAGAACGCCGCGTCGATCTTCACCCTGTCGGAACTGCCGGTGGCCGCCATCGTTCTGGTAGGCCTAGCGGCGCTGATGGGCGTGAAGGACAACCGCCGCGCCGTAGCGTTCAATCTGGGCTTCGTGGCGCTGGGCTTCGTGCTGCTGGGCGCCTCGACCCTGGCCTATCAGTTGCACCTGCTGGGCCCGGTGTGGTGGATGGTGCTGGCCGGGGCGGGGCTCTACATGGGCTACACCCCGTTCAACGCCATGTTATTCGACCGTATGATTGCCGCGACCGGCAAGATCGGCACGGCGGGCTTTCTGATCTACGTCGCCGACTCGTTCGGCTATATCGGGAGCATCTCGCTACTCTTGGTGAAGTCGTTCGCCAAGCTTGACATCGCTTGGGGCCAGTTCCTGGCCAACGGGGCTTATCTGGCCTGCGGCCTGGGCCTTGTGGGACTGTTTTTCGCGAACCGGCTTTTGGCGAAACTGTAGGAGTAAGACCACATGGTGCTGCGAACGGTCAGCCACCGCGCGCGGGTCGCGCTTGTGCAGTTTCTGAAGAACGAAGCCGCTGGCGGCTATGTACTGATGATCGCCGCCGCCCTGGCTTTGATCGTCGCCAACTCGCCCCTCGCGCCGACCTACTTCAAGGCGCTGGACGCCCACTTCGGCTTTGCGCTCGGCCCCGTGCACCTGGACGAGAGCGTCCTGCATTGGATCAACGACGGCCTGATGGCGCTGTTCTTCCTGCTGGTGGGCCTGGAGATCAAGCGCGAGGTGCTGGACGGCCAGTTGTCCCGGCCGGCCGACGTGGTGCTGCCCGGCGCGGCGGCCCTGGGCGGCGTCGCGCTGCCGGCTCTGATCTATCTGGCCTTCAACGCCAAACACCCCGAGAGCATCGCCGGCTGGGCGATCCCCTCGGCGACCGACATCGCCTTCGCCCTGGGCGTCCTGGCCCTGCTGGGATCGCGCGTGCCGACCTCGCTGAAGGTGTTCCTGACCGCCATCGCCATCATGGACGATCTGGCGGCCATCATGATCATCGCGGTGTTCTACACCGAGCAACTGCATCTGGCGGCGCTGGCCGGCGCCGGCGCGGTGCTGGTGGCGCTGATCGCGCTGAACCGGCTCAAGGTGCTGAGCTTGTGGCCGTATCTCCTGCTGGGCGTCGTGCTGTGGTACTTCGTGCTGGAGTCAGGCGTTCACGCGACGCTGGCCGGTGTCGCCCTGGCCCTGGCCATTCCCTTGCGAGCGGGCGACCACTCGCCGCTGCATGCGTTGGAGCACGCGCTGCACAAGCCGGTCGCGTTCGTGGTCACGCCCGTCTTCGGCTTCGCCAACGCCGGCCTGTCGTTCGCGGGGATCGGGCTGGCCGCCCTGCTGGATCCGGTGCCGCTGGGGGTGGCGCTGGGCTTGTTCGTCGGCAAGCAGATCGGCGTGTTCGGCGTCTCTGCGGCGCTGGTCAAGCTGGGCTGGGCGCGCCTGCCGCGCGGCGCGTCCATGATGCAGCTCTATGGGGTGGCGGTGCTGTGCGGCGTCGGCTTCACCATGAGCCTGTTCATCGGCGCCCTGGCCTTCAGCGATCCGCTCCTGATCGACGAGACCAAGATCGGCGTGCTCGCCGGCTCGCTCGCCTCGGCGCTCTTTGGCATGGCGATCCTGCGGCTAGCGCCCGCCAAGACCGACCAGACCTGAGCGGGTCGCGCCTTGAGCCAGCCACGCTCCGGCGCGACACTGAGCCTGGCGGGCGCTAATCTCGGAGCAAACCCCATGCGTCTTCTCACGGCTGCCAATGCGCTCTGCGCGATCTTCGTCGCCGCCCCGGCCTTAGCGGCAGAGCCCAAGGCCGAGCGTGCCTGTTTCCGCGCCTCGGACGTCAGCGGCTTCAATGTCGTCGACGACCAGACCGTGGACGTCTCGATCAGTCCCCGAAACGTCTATCGCCTGACCCTGTTCGCCCCATCCCGCGACATCGACTGGACCATGCAAATCGGGATTGAGGCCCGTGGCGGTTCCTGGGTCTGCGCCGGCATGGACGCGACGCTGATCGTCCCCGAAGCCATCGGCATCCAACGCTATCCGGTGACCAAGATCCGCAAGCTGACGCTCGAGGAGATCCAGGCCAAGCGTAAGCCACGCTGAGCTGACGCCCTCGCCCGGCCCTCATGCGTCGACGCTTAGAAAAAACTTCGCCAACGCGGAACTTGAGTCATCCGTTCCCGTAACAGCCGCGTATAAAGGGCATGTATGCGACAGGACATGCAGAGACCCGATCTCGGAGCGGCGCGCGCGTGAGCGCCGCGCAATGCGACGGCGGCGCGTTGATTACGCGGATCGCGCAGGCGCAGGACCGCGCCGCGTTCGCGGAGTTGTTCGCCCACTACGCCCCCCGCGTGAAGACGCTGCTGGTTCGCAGCGGCTCGACCCCGTCTGCAGCTGAGGAGTTGGCCCAGGAGGTCATGCTCGCGGTCTGGCGCAAGGCTCACTATTTCGATCCCAAACGCGCCTCGGCGGCGGCCTGGATCTTCACCATCGCCCGCAATCTGCGGATCGACAGCCTGCGGCGCGGCTCCTCGGCCCTTTACGCCGTTGACCTCAACCTCGGCGCTGAAGAGCCCGCCCAACCCGACGCCATCCTCAGCGGCATGCAGGACGCCCAGATCGTCCGCTCCGCGATGCGGACCCTCAATCCCGACCAGTCCCAAGCAATCGAAATGGCTTTCTTCCAAGAACAGACCCACAGTCAGATTTCGGAGGCGCTGGGCGTGCCCCTGGGTACGGTCAAGGCGCGTATCCGCTTTGGCATGATGAAGCTGCGCGCTTTTATCGAGCGCGAGGCGGGGGTTGCGCCGTGAGCCTGCGTCGTCTGCCCAGTGAAGAGCGCCTGCTGGCCTACGCCGCCGGCACCCTGAGCGCGCCCGAAGCCGTGGTCGTGGCCACGCACCTGGCGCTGCGTCCCGAAACCCGCGTCTGGTCCGAGCTTGGCCAAGCGGTCGGCGGCGGCGTGCTGGAGGATCTCGAGCCGAGCGCCCTCGGCGCTGGTGCGCTCGACAAGACCCTGGCGCTGCTGGATCAGCCTGCGCCTCAGGAGCCGACTGTGCGTCTGGACAAGACCGACCCCACCCTGCCCGCCCCGCTGCGTGGCTTTGAGCTCGGTCCCTGGCGCTGGCTGGGTCCGGGCGTGCGGGTGCGCAACGTTCTGGGTCCGCGCGACGGCGACTGCCGGGTGATCCTGCTGAAGATCGCGCCGGGCCAGTCCACGCCGCGCCACACCCATGGCGGCGTCGAGCTGACCTGCGTGATCGAGGGCGCCTACGAGACCGAGAGCGGCGTGTTCGGCGAAGGCGATTTCGAGGAAGCCGATCCCAGCGTGCTGCACCAGCCACGCGTGGTCTCCAGCAAGCCGTGCCTGTGCGTGGCGGCCCTGGACGGCGAGATCCAGTTGCCAGGTCGCCTGGGCAAGCTACTCGCGCCCTTCGTCAAGCTCTAGGCCCCTTCTGACATGGCTGGCGCCCTGCGCCTCGTGCTGGGCGATCAGTTGTCGGACAATCTGTCGGCCCTGGCGGACGCGGACCTGGCGCGCGACCAGGTGCTGATGGTCGAGAGCCGGGTGGAAGCCACCGCCTGGAAGCACCACAAACAGAAGCTGGTCATCGTCTGGTCGGCCATGCGTCAGTTCGCCGAGCGCCTGCGCGCGCGCGGCTTTGACGTGCGCTACGTGGCGCTGGAAGACCCGGGCAACACCGGCTCGATCAGCGGCGAGCTGCGGCGAGCTCTAGAGGCCGGCGCGTTCGACCGCGTGGTGCGCACCGCCTGCGGGAAGTGGGGGCTGGAAAACCACCTGCTGGGCCTTGAGCTTCCCGTGCCGATGGAGGCCCGCGAGGACGATCGGTTCCTGTGCTCGCGCGCCCAGTTCGCCGCCTGGGCCGAAGGGCGGCGCGAACTGCGGATGGAGTTCTTCTACCGCGAGATGCGCCGCAAGACGGGCCTTCTGATGGACGGCGACCAGCCGGCCGGCGGGCGCTGGAACTTCGACGCCGAGAACCGCCGTAAGCTGCCGCCAGGCCTGCGTCCGCCCGAGCGCCTACGCATCCCGCCCAACCCGACGACGCGGGCGGTGCTCGAAAAAGTCTCGCGCGGCTTCGACGACCATTTCGGCGACACCAAAGGCTTTGGCTGGCCCACCAATCCGGACGAGGCCACAGCGATCCTCGACCACTTCATCGCCGACATGCTGCCTAGCTTTGGCGACTGGCAGGACGCGATGAGCTGGCAGCGGCCGTTCCTGTGGCATTCGCTGATCTCGCCGGCCCTGAACATCGGCCTGCTGGACCCGCTGGACATCTGCCGCCGCGCCGAGGCCGCCTGGCGCGAGGGCCGCGCGCCCTTGAACGCGGTGGAGGGCTTCATCCGCCAGATCATCGGCTGGCGCGAGTTCATACGCGGGATCTACTGGCTGAAGATGCCCGAATACGCCCAGCGCAACGCCCTGGACGCGCAGGGCAAGCTGCCCTGGTTCTACTGGACCGGCCAGACCGACATGGCGTGCGTGGCCGACACCGTCCGGGCCGCCCGCGAGCACGCCTACGCCCACCACATCCAGCGGCTGATGGTGACCGGCAACCTCGCCATGCTGCTGGGCGTACATCCCGACGCGGTGGACGACTGGTACATGGTGGTGTTCGCCGACGCCTATGAGTGGGTCGAGATGCCCAACACCCGCGGCATGGCCACCTTCGCCGACGGCGGCATTGTCGGTTCCAAGCCCTACGCCGCCAGCGGGGCCTATATCGACCGCATGAGCGACTACTGCAAAGGCTGTCGCTACGAGGTGAAAAAGCGGCTGGGCGACGACGCCTGTCCGTTCAACGCCCTGTACTGGGACTTCATCGACCGTCACGCCAAGCGTCTGGCCGGCAACGGCCGGATGATGATGTCGCTGCGCACCCTGGAAAAGATGCCCGACGCCGAGCGCGAGGCGTTCCGCAAGCAGGCCACGGCGTTGCGGGTGAAGATGGGCGTGACGGGTTAAAGCCCAACCCTTTTCTCGGTGTCATCCCGGACGGCGAAGCCGACCCGGGACCCAGGGGGTGAAGGAACGCCGCGCCTGCCGCCCCTGGGTCCCGGCTCTCCGCGCTTCGCGCTACGGCCGGGATGACACGGATGGTTTACGGCGCCGGAAAGCCCGCCCCCGCCCGCGCCTCGACCTGGCGGGCGCTGACCGGTTCGCCGCATTCGGAGCAGACCTGCACGGGATGGAAGTCGCAGCCGCAGGCCTTGTGCCGGCGCAGCACCGGCGGCCCCTCGGCGCCCGCATAGTGGGTGTCGCCGAAATGGGCGATGGCCATCACTACGGGGTACAGGTCGAGACCCTTCTCGGTCAGGCGATACTCGTGACGCACGGGATTGTCCTGGTACGGAACCCGCCGTAGCACGCCTTCGTCAACCAGGGTGCGCAGGCGGTCGGTGACGATGGTGCGCGAGACGCCCAGGCGCTTCTGGAACAGTTCGAACCGCCGGATCCCTAAGAAGCAGTCACGCAGGATCATCAGCGTCCAGCGATCGCCGATCACGGCCAGAGCCCGCGAGATCGAGCAGGGCTGGGCGGAGAGGTCATCCCACTTCATCGGTGACTCATAGCCTTTCCAAGTGTCGCCATTCTGCGTTTGACTCCGTACAGAATCAATACGAACTTGAGGGCCAGACGCGGAGGAAACAGACATGACGGCGACCAAGGGCGCGTGCCTGGTGGTAGGCGTTGGCGACGGGGTGGGAAGCGCCATCGCCAAGGCCTTCGCGGCCGAAGGCTACACGGTCTGCATGACCCGCAGGCCCCGCCACCTCGACCAGTTGGAGGCCCTGGCGGCAGAAATCCGCTCCAGTGGCCAGGACGCCCGCGCCTTCGGCGTCGACGCCCGCCAGGAGGCCGATATGATCGCCCTGGTCGACCGCATCGAGGCCGAGATCGGCCCGCTGGAGGTCGCGGTCTTCAACATCGGCGCGAACGTGCGCTTCGACCTCACGCAAACCACCGCCCAGGTGTTCAGCAAGGTCTGGGAGATGGCCTGCTTCGCCGGGTTCCTCACGGCGCGCGAGGCGGCCCGTGTCATGACCCCGCGCGGCCAGGGCACGATCCTGTTCACCGGCGCCAGCGCCTCGCTGCGCGGCAAGGAGGGATTTAGCGCCTTCGCCTCGGCCAAGGCGGGCCTGCGGGCGGTGGCCCAGAGCGCGGCGCGGGAGCTGGGCCCCAAGGGAATCCATGTCGCCCATGTGGTGGTCGACGGCGCCATCGACGGCGTCTTCATCCGCTCGATGCGCGGCGAGGTAGAAGACCTGCTCGATCAGGACCTGATCCTCAAGCCCGCCGACATCGCGGCCAACTATGTCCATCTGCACAACCAGCCGCGCTCGGCCTGGACGCACGAGCTTGATCTGCGCCCCTGGTCCGAGACCTGGTGAGGAGCCCCGCCATGACCGATAACAAGACCGTCGACTTCATCTTCGACTTCGGCAGCCCCAACGCCTACCTGTCATGGAAGCTGCTGCCGGAGATCGCCGCGCGCCAGGGCGCCAGCGTGAAACTAATCCCGTGTCTCTTGGGCGGCATCTTCAAGGCCACCGGCAACCAGGCCCCGATGATCGCCTTCGGCGGGATCAAGGGGAAGATGGACTACGAGATGCTGGAGACCCGGCGCTTCATCGCCGCCCACGGTCTGACCGCCTTCCGCTTCAACCCGCACTTCCCGGTCAACACCCTGCTGCTGATGCGCGGCATGATCGCCGCCCAGCGCATGGGCGTCGGCGAGACCTATCTGGAGGCGATGCTGAAGGGCATGTGGGAAGACGGCCAGAAGCTGGACGACCCCGAGGTGTTCGTCACCGTCGCCAACACCGCCGGCCTCGACGGCGCGGCGCTGCTGGCGGCGACCGGCGATCCGACGGTGAAAGCCGAGCTTGCTGCCAACACCGACGCGGCCGTGGCGCGAGGAGCGTTCGGGATTCCGACGTTCTTCGTCGGCGACGAGATCTTCTTTGGCAAGGAGCGCCTGGGCCAGGTCGAGGCGGAGTTGGCGAAAGCGTAACGTAGCGGCGGAGCGCTTAGACCTATCTCGCTGGCGGCCCGAGACGGCATCACATAGACTAATAAATACAACACTATAGAGCGCCTTACCCTATCCCCGCCCTCCCCGAAATTCCTTGGGAAATTCTGGACGGTGTCTAACCATTTCCGCTCGTCGCGGGAGGTCCGGTCTGGGAATCTGAGTATCAGGGGCGCCCCTTGAGCCAAGAGGACGTACTACGATTGCCCGCTGCGGCCGCGCGCATAAAATGCCGTCGAGCGAGAGTGGTATCCTTCTTGAGGTTCGCAGGCGCTCTCGCGCTATAGAAAGTCATGAAGTCAGGACCACCCGACGCCGTTCCCCCCCCTGAGGCTCAGGTAGATCGCTTGATCGAGGCGGCTCGACGAGAGCTCGCCCAGGGCGGCTTGCGCGCGATGAGCTTCCGCCGCCTGGGCGACGCCGTTGGGGCGACATCAGGCGCGCTGGCCTACCATCTCGGCGCCAAGGCCGCCATCCTGAACGAGGTCGTTACGCGCGAGCGGCTTCGCGATCGCCGCTGGCACGACGAATGGCTGGAACGCCTGGATGGCCTTGAGCGAGTGGATCGCCAGGCCCTGGCCGCCATCCTGGAACAATATCTCGACGCCCTGGTCCAGGGCGAGGCGCGCCTGACGCAGTTGATCTGGATGGACCTGACGCTAAGAGCGCCGCGCGACGCCGAGGTAGCGACCCTCGTTGCGCCCTGGCTGGCTGAGCGGCGGGGCTTCTGGTCCCGACTATTCGAAGGACGCATCGAGGACGCCGCCATATGGGCCGGTCTGGCCGCAGCCTATGTCACGGACGAGGGCTTTAACGGACTGGTCGTGGGGGACGATCCCGACTACCGCCTGCTGCGTCGGATGGCTATCGACCGGCTGGCCAGCCGGCTGGAGCGCGACGGCGTAGGGCTCGAACCGCTTTTCTCGCGGCTCGTGCGGCGAATGGATCGGCGCCTGGGCCTGCCGACGGGCGACGTGGCGGCGGACGCCATGGGTCCAGGCCCAAGGCGCGAAGCCGCCCTCGCCGCCTGTCATGTTCTGGTCGATGGCGGCGCAGAAGCGCTCACCCATCGGGCGGTCGCCGAGCGCGCCGGCTTGTCCCGTTCGGCCGTGGGCTATTATTTCAGGACCGCGGCGGATCTGTTCAAGGCCGCGATCAGCGGAGTTTATTTGATCGCCGATGGGCGTGGCGCTCCGCCCACCCTACCGCCCGGAGCCGATCCAACCCTATGGCGTGGTCAGACCGTAGTGCGCGGTGAATTGGCTGTGATCCTGGCCGCCGCCCGGGATCCCACGCTGGCCCCCTACGTCATCGATCAGCGTCGTTGGCGTGGCGTCAGTTATGTCCGCCTATTACGATCCAAAGGCTATTCCGGTCTCGACGCCCTCGACGGCCAGACCGCTTCGATGATCGCCACCGGACAAACAATCCTATCGGGTGTGGACGGCGACGACCGGCGCGACCCGTTGGTGAGTTGGCTGATCGCGCGCCACAAGGACTAGACAACCGTTCGCTACCCTAAGGAGGCGCTGAAAGGATTTCGCCGCCCTCAATTAGGACAACTGTTATGTTGACGTCACAATCACCTGCAATTAAGCACCCACCCAACGAATTTTTAGGGAGGGGTATTTATGTCGGCACAAGGAATTTTATGGGCCTTCCGTTTGGCTCTTTGCTGCGGCGTCAGCGCGCTTGGTGCTGGACAAGCGTTTGGACAAGACCTGCCCACCCAAGACGATGTCGCAACCGTGGGCGATATCATCGTCACGGCGCAGAAGCGCACCCAACGCATTTCAGAAGTGCCCATGTCGATCAGCGCCTATGACGGCGCGACGCTGGAGCGGCTAGGGGTGACGGAGCTGGACAGGATCGCCCAGCTGACGCCGGGCCTGGTCATCCAACTTCAGGATCGCCTGCTGCCGGGGATTTCGCTACGCGGCATCACCTCGGACGATACGTCGCCGGCGGCCGAGCCGCGGGTCGCCCTCTTCCAGGATGGCGTGCCGATCACGCAGATCGCTTCCGCTTATGGCGAGATGTTCGACGTCGACCGCGTTGAGGTCGAAAAGGGTCCGCAATCGACCCTGCATGGTCGCTCGGCCTTGAACGGGGGAATTTCCACCTTCCAGAAAATGCCGACCGACACGCTGGGCCTGGAGGTCCGCGCCGGGCTCGGCGACCATGGTCAGCGACTGGCGCAGGCCGTGGCCAATCTTCCCGTGAACGAGACGTTCGGCCTTCGCATCGGGGCGCTGCAGCGCCAGCGAGACGGCTTCCTGAAGAACACCCAGGGCGGAACCTACAACAACGTCGACGGCCAGGCCTATCGACTGACGGCTCGCTACGCGCCCACCGACGCCTTCAACTTCCGGTTCTCGGGAACATACGACCGCGACAACACCGACAGCGGCGGCGCCTTCAAGTCCAACGTCTTCCTTCCCCGCAACCAACAGACCGGCGCGGTCGAGGGCGACCTGCGCTTCTGGACGCCGACACACCTTGGCACGTTCGGCGACATGGCGGCGGACTACAGCCAACGCAAGATCGTGGGCCTTAGCGGAACCACCGACCTGACCCTGAACGAGCGCTTAGACCTGACGTCGATCAGCGGGTATCGCTGGTACAAGGCCTGTCAGGCGGGCGATATCGACGGTACGACCACGAACATCATCGCCTACGACCTCTGCAATAACGGGGAACAGTTCTCCCAGGAATTGCGCCTCAACATTCGACGTGACGGCGCTTTCGAAGGCTTCGTCGGCGCCAGCTATTTCAAGGCCAGCAACTCCCAGCAGACAGACCTCGGCGCCGACGAGCGCGCCATGGCGCTGCTGCTGTCGGGCGCCCTGCACCGATATGCGCCGAACGGCCTGACGAACAGCCAGGTCAACGCCGCTCTCGGTTCGGCGGCGGCCAACTACAAGCCCTTCCACCTGGATCGCCGGCGGCAGACGGCCGACATCGAGACCTACGACCTGTTCGCCGACGGAACGTTCCACCTTTCCGATAAGCTTCAGGCCTTTGTTGGCGGGCGCCTGACCTGGGACGACAAGGCGGTGTCCATGCAGGTCACGACGCCCAAAAGCGTATCGCGCCTGACCGGAGCCGCCCTGCTGATGACCCTTACGCCGGCCGGCGCCGTCGTCAGGGGCGACCATTCCTCCAGCCTGGCCACGGGACGGGCCGGGCTACGGTATCAGGTGACGCCGACCGTGAATGTCTATGCGGTCTATGGGATCGGCAAACGCCCCGAGAGCATCGACCTGGCCGCCTCCGGCGCCGTCAACATACTTCCCGCCGAGAAACTGTCGTCCGCCGAAGTGGGTATCAAATATCGCCTCTTCAGCGGCGCGCTGTATGGCGACGCGTCGATCTACAGCTTCGACTATTCCAATTTCCAGACCTTCCGACGGAATGGCGATCGTCTTGAGCCAGTGAACGCCGGCAAGGCCAAGGCGACCGGCCTAGAGACCCAGGCGACCTGGCGACTGACAGACAGCCTGTCGGTGTTCGGAAGCTACGCCTACAATCACGCGCGCTTCAACGGCGGCGCCTATGACGGCAACAGTTTCCGCAACAGCCCGGACAACAAGTTCGCGCTCGGCGTCAACGCCGCCGTTTCGACGCGCTTGGGCGAGCTATCGCTCTCCCCCGTCTACAGCTGGCAATCGAAGATCTTCTTCTCCGACGACAACGATCGCGGCGACCTTCAGGTCCGCTCTCGCCCGGCGTTTTCGGACAAGACAGTCGATGAATACCAGGACGCCTTCGGCATCCTCAACGTCCGTCTTGGCCTGACACCCGCATCCGGCCCCTGGTCGTTCGCAATCATGGGCGAGAACCTGCTGGACAAGAAATACATCGTCGACGGCGGGAACACCGGCGACTCCTTCGGCATGCCGACCTTCATCACCGGGCCCCGCCGCACCGTGCGGTTCGAAGTCAGCGCTCACTTCTGACGCATCGTCGGTGACCGGAGCGCCGCGCGCGACGGTCACCGCCCTCCCAGGGAACCAGAGACATGAAACTTGATCGACGAGCGGCGCTCGGCCTTGTGGGCGCGGCCGCCTATGCAGCGACGGCGGCGAAAGCCAGCGCGCGCTCCAAAGAGCCCACCCGCTTCCTGCACGGCGTCGCCTCCGGCGATCCCCTGCAGGATCGGGTCATTCTCTGGACCCGCGCCACACCCTTGCGGCCCGACGCTGCGGCGGTGTCCGTGGAGTGGGAGGTCGCAACCGATATCGGCTTCAAGAACGTGGTCCAGCGCGGCGCGGCGACAACGACCAGCGCCCGAGACTTCACCGTCAAGGTCGATGTAGCGGGGCTGCGGCCGAACACCGAGTACCGCTATCGTTTCCGCGCCGGCGATCAGATCTCCCCCATCGGCGTCACGCGCACCCTCCCGGTCGGCGCGGTGTCGGAAATGGTCCTCGCCGTCGCGTCCTGCTCGCTCTATTCGACCGGATTCTTCAACGCCTACCGCGACATCGCCAACCTCGATCGTGTCGATCTCGTTCTGCATCTGGGGGACTATATCTACGAATACGGCGGCGGACCCGACCAACTCGGCATGAGCATCGGAACGAAAATCGGCCGGGCGCCCACCCCCGCGAACGAGGCGCGCACCCTCGCCGACTATCGCGAGCGGCACGCCTGCTACAAACTGGACGCCGATCTGCAGGCGGCTCATGCGCGTGCGCCCTGGATCTGCGTCTGGGACGACCACGAAACGGCCAATGATTCCTGGAGCGGTGGGGCGCAGAATCATCAACCTGACGAAAGCGTCTGGAGCGATCGTCGCGACGCCGCAGTCCGCGCCTTCTATGAGTGGATTCCCATTCGGGAACCTGAACCGGGCGTATCACTGCTCGCGATCAATCGCACCTTTGAACTAGGCGATCTGGCGACCCTCATCATGGTCGAAAACCGATTCCTTGGCCGAGACCGCCAGATCAATCTGCGCGACCCTAATGACGTGACCTGGAATGCGGTGGACCTGACCGTGCCGGACCAGCCGGTGGTGGTCTCCGATCCCGAGCTCCGGCGGAAGATATTGACCGCGTTCAGCCAGGGCCGCCCGGTGGCGGCGCCCTACGGCGTCAGGATGGACGCCGATTCCATCCGTCGCTCCATGTCCCGTCCCGAACGCAGCGTCTACGGTCATGCGCAGGAGGCCTGGCTACGCGACCGTCTGGAGCAGTCGGTGCAGGCTGGAAAGCCTTGGCAGGTCATCGGCAATCAGGTGGTGATGGCGCACACGACCGGCACCGACATCGCCCGCTTCCTGGGGAAAGAGGGCTGGGCGCGGGCCTTTGCTCAGGTGACGCCCATCCTGCGACCTTGGCTGGAGCAGTTGGCGACTCTCCCGAGCGATGTTCCGTTCGAATTCGACGGCTGGGATTCCTATCCCGCCGCTCGCGCTCGCATGGACCGAATGTTCGCCGAGACGGGAAGCCGCCCACTGGTGCTCTCGGGCGACAGCCACGCCTTCTGGGTCAATGAACTCCACGACGCCCAAGGTCGGCGCGTAGCCGCGGAACTCGGCGTCACCGCCATCACTAGCAGCAGTCTTGGCAACATGCTGGGCGACGTCGAGCTGGGCCCGGCCTTTTCAAAGGCCTGCCCGGAGGTCCGGTTCTGCCAGCATCTGACCAAGGGCTACGGGCTGGTCACCCTGCGGCCCGACTCCGCCCGGATCGATCTGATCGGCGTCACCACCGTTCTTGATCGAAACTATGAGCGGTTCGTCCTCAAGTCCTATCGGGTTCCCGCCAACCCAACGGGCGGCGTCAGCGCGATCGAGGAAATCTAATGGAAGGTGGGCGATTACGATCGACCATCTCGATAAACAGACTAATGACCAGCGCCGACTCTGATCGCCAAGACAAGAGCCCCCGCCTTACGGCGGGGGCTTCGGCCCTAGCGTCGGTCCGCGGGCTTAGTAGAAGACCACGTCATCGAGCTCGAACCACAACTTGCGGCCGGCCGGACGCGAGCCCGAGACTCCCACTTCCAGAAGGTCCGTCCCGGTCCAGGCCCCCTCGCCTCGCCCCGAGCGTTTGAAGTCGGCGAACGGCACGGTGACCTTGGCCCAGCTCTTGTCGGCCGTGACCTTGGCGGTCCAGGAGCCCGAGACAGTGTTGATCGTCACGATGTACGGGCCGCCGTCGCCGCGCAGCTCGAAGGTCAGGCCCTTGAAGGCCGAGACGTCGACCGGCTGGACCGAACCCCGGCTCAGCGGCAGCAGGACGCCCGCATCGGGCTCTGGCTTCTGGGCCATCTTGGCCGCCACGCTCAGCACATGGTCGCCGTCGCCCTTGTCGACCGTCTGCAGCACTTCGACGCTGCGGTCGCGACCGCCGTCGAAGTCGCTGAGACGCAGCGTGTCCAGGCTGGTGCGGCCATCGGCGCGCTCGAAGTCGTCGACCAGCGGACCCTTGGCCTTCGCGACCGGCAGGGTCGGCTTGTCGTTGAAGGGCGAGCGAGTCGAGCCGGGTCCGAACACCGCCTTGCCGTCGATGAACACCCGCTCCACCTTGCGGACGTCGGCGATGTTGACCCACGGCTGACCGGCGATCAGCACGAAGTCGGCGCGTTTGCCCTTCTCCAGCGTGCCGCGATCAGCCAGCAGGTTCATGGCCTTGGCGCTGGTGGCTGTGCCGGCGATCAAGGCCTCGGACGGGGTCAGGCCGGCCTGGACCAGCAGTTCCATCTCATGCAGCGTCGAGAAGCCGTGCACTGTGCCGGGCATGCCGGCGTCGGTGCCAAGGGCGATCGGCACGCCAGCGTCCTTCAGAGTCTTCACGTTGGCCAGGGCGTAGCCGAACTTGCGGGCCGCCTGCTGGGCGCGAGGGCTGTCAGCGTCGGCCGGCGGCTTCTGGCCCGGCTTCACCGGCTCGTACACCGCCAGGGTCGGGGCGTAGTAAGTGCCGTTGGCCTTCAACTTTGCGACCGTCCCGGCGTCGAGCGGCTGGTCCTGCAGGCTGTGGGCGATGATGTCGACGCCGCTTTCGGCCGCCACCGCGCCGCGCTCCACCGTGACGGTGTGCGATAGCACCTTCAGGTTCTGCTGGTGGGCCGCGTCGGTGAGGGCCTTCAGCGTCCAGCCATCCATGCTGGTGTTGTCCGGCGAGGAGCCGTAGCGCCAACCGTCGGTGAAGGCCTTGATGGCGTCGGGCTTGTAGGGGGCTAGACCCTCGATCGCGGCCTTGGCCGCCTCGGGGGTGTTGACCCAGCGGGTGGTGGCCTCGTCGGCCCAGTCGGCGCCGTGGCCGCCCGGCGTGCTGACACGGGCGACAAAGTTGACGTGCGGCGCGGTCAGGGTCGACAGCCACTGGCGACGCGGCGCGAAGGACTCCGGCTGCTGGTGGAAGTCGTTGATCGTCGTGACGCCGGCGGCGACGTAGGCGTCGGCGATCTTGGGCGTGATGTTGGGGGCGCCGGCCGGCGTCCAGTGAGTGTGGACGTCGAAGAAGCCCGGAGTCAGGGCCTCGCCCTTGGCGTCGATCACCTGAGCGCCTTTCGGAGCCTTCACGGCGGGACCGACGTCGAGGATGCGGCCGTCCTTCACCACCAGCGTCCCCTTGTAGGGCGCCGCGCCCGTACCGTCGAAGATCTGGGCGTTGACGATCGCCACGGCGGGCGTCGCGGCCTGGGCGGCGGCCAGCGGCAGCAGGACGCCGGCGGCGACGATCAGCGCGCCTCGGGAACAGGCCTCGATGAGGTGGACGGAGTAAGCGGTCATGAGACGCCTTCTTTCTGAGATACGCATTACAAACCCGCGCTTGGAGCGCAGAACCAACAGTCTTCCCCGCCGATCGGCATGCCGGGTGGTAGGGTTTCGACCGCCCCGGATCGGGGCGCGGCAAGGGCCTGCCGAGCGGCGAGATCCTCGCTGAGCAAGGCCCGCGACAGCGCTGCGGCTTGGGCGCCCTCGGCCCCGCCGCCCTGATAGGCGGCCAGAGTCCTTCCGAAGGTGCGCAACGCCGCGTCGAGCTGGGCGGACGCCGTCGGCGACAGCGCCTTTTCGCCCTGCGCCTCGACCATGTCGCCGACGACGCGGGCCCGGATGCGACGACGCAGGTCGCTCAACCGCCCTTCGTCGCCGCTCGGCGCGACGCTCGCCAGCAGGCGCTCGGCCAGCTCGCCTACGCCCAGCTGACTCGGATCACGGCGGTTCTGCTCGACCACCCGGTTCAGCCGCTGCGGGTTCAGCAGCAGCGACACGGTCTGGTCAGCGGCCATTTCGGCGGCGGTCGCCAGGTCGAAGACCGACGGTCCCGAGGTCGGGAAGATCTCGATCTCGTAGGCCTTGTCGCGCGCGCCCGACTGGCCAGACGACAAAAGGTTCAGCAGAGGATCGGGTAGGTCCAACGTGGCGGGATCGATGGTCCGCAGCAACGCTTCCAACGCCTTGCGCTGCGCTGCGGCGGCTGTGATCGATGCGCTTTCGTGACCATCGCCGCGAACGGCGTACGCATAGTCCACACCGCCGATCAGCTTTACGGCGGCTTCGACCTGGTACCGATGGAACAGGTAGATCGGCGCGAGGACCCGCTTGAGGTCTGCGGCCGGCGCGCCCTTGGGCAGGTTCGCCAAGCCGAACCGGCTGAGCGCGATCTTGCGCACGGCCAGCACATGATTCAGCTCCGCGACCGCGTCAGGACCGTTGTCCCACAGCGCGCCATAGGGCTGGCCGGACGCGGCGCCCCGCGAATCCCCGTCGGTGACGAATCGCAGACCTTTGGCCTGAGCGTCGCGCGCCAAGCGGTCCAGGCGCGCAGCCTCGTCCGACCCTGGCGCCCCCTGCGAGTATAGCCAGTTGATCGCAAAGCGGTCCCAGGCCCCCACGCCCTTGGCGTAAGCCTCTGACAGGTCCAGCCGGTCGCCGTCGATCTTCACCAGCGGCGCCGGATAATCCATGACCGAAGCGCGTCCATAGGTGCTGCCCGCGAAGTTGTGGGCTAGGCCCAGGGTGTGGCCGATCTCGTGCACCGACAGCTGGCGGATGCGGGCCAGGGACACGTTGAGCGGATCGTCGGGACCGCCCTTCCCCGTCTTGTCCGCCCCGACCAAGCCTTCGAAGATCAAGCGGTCCTGGCGAACGCGCAGCGAGCCCAGCTGGACGACGCCACGCACGATTTCGCCGGTACGCGGGTCGACGACCGTGGTGCCGGTCGACCAACCGCGGGTCTGGCGGTGGATCCAGTTCACGACGTTGTAGCGCGCGTCCATCGGATCGACGCCCTCGGGCAGCGCCTCGACCCGGAAAGCGTCGATGTAGCCGGCTTCCTCGAACGCCTTGGCCCACCAGCGACCGCCCTCGATCAGCGCGGTGCGGATCGGCTCGGGCGCGCCGCGATCGACGTAGTAGACGATCGGTTTCTTGACGCGGGAGCGCGCCGCGTGGGGATCCGTCTTCTCCAGCCGGAAGCGGCGCGCCAGACGCTGAACGATCGGCTGATCCAGCGGCGTGGCGTAGTCGGCGAACAGGACTTGCGCCGAGGTGCCGGTGCGAGGGTCCTGGAGGCGGGGGACGAAGCCCGGCGGCGGCAGGCGGATGAAACTGTGATGGACGCCGAACGTCACCGCACGTCCGTCCGGAACGATGCCGTTGACCTCGGGCCCCGGCTCGTCGGTGGTGAAGGTCTGCCGCGTTTCGAATTCGAGGTTGTCGGGGAAGACGCCCGTGACCGGCAGATCGACGTAGCTGAGCGTCGGCGCCAACTTATAGGCGCCCTGCTTGCCGCGCTTGAGGCCTGCAGTGATGTCGAAGGCGTCGCGCAGCAGGAACGAGGCGATATCGACCGTGACGCCGCCGTCCGGGGTCTCGGCGATCACATCGCCCGTCCAGACCACCGAGGCCGGGAAGCTGTCCTGGACGGTGCGAGCCTCCTCCGGCGTTCCGCCGACGGCGCGGAAGCCGTAGTTCTCGAACGCGATCAGCACCTTCTTGCCGACGCGCCGGAAGATCAGCACTTGGGTCTCGCCCGTCGCGGCCCGGTCCAGGCCCACCGGCGTCGATCCGAGGCCGCCGCTGAGACTGGGCTGATAGAGGAAGCGGCCCGACACCCCGTCGGCGGCGGGCGCCGGCAGGGTGACGACGACCGCGCCCTTGGCCGCGTCGGTCTTGACCGGCAGCAGGCTCGAGGGCGAGGCGGCCGCCGGCGCCGAAGCGCCAGCGGCTTGAGCGAAAGTCGCCGGCGCGGCGGCGAGCGCGAGCGCGGCAAGCGCGCTCGAAACCCGCCAGCGCGCACGGTAAGCGCTGAACACGTACTTCACGATCCGCCCCTTGTTTCTAGAACGTTTTCTTGACCGAGACGTACCAGTAGCGGGCGTACGGCAGATAGACCGTTCCGTCATAGCCCGCAGAGCTGAGCGGCGGATCCTTGTCGGTGATGTTGCGGACGCCCAAGCGCAGCTTGGTGTTGGCGTTCGCGAAGTCGTACTCGCCATACAGGTTGGCGGTGATCTGCGAGTCCACCACCCACGGCGAGCCGGCCGAGTCCAGCAGGGCGGTGTCGTTGTAGTCGCCGATGTACTGGGTGAAGCCGCCGACGGTCAGCTGCTTGTAGCGCCAGGTGAGCGCAGCGGAGACCTTCCAATCGGTCTTGCCGTTTTGCCGGAGCAGGTTGCCGCCGCCGTTGATGGTGGTGCCGGCGTTGATCTTGCCCGCCGAACGCGCCGCCATCAGCTCGGCGATGCCCGGCGACGGCGACTGGTAGTACTTGATCAGGTGCGCGGCGTTCAGGTTGAAGTCGAAGTCGCCCAGCGTATCGGTGCTCAGGCGATAGATCAGGCCCAGATCCAGCCCCTCGATGTCCTGCGGCTGCAGGTTGGTGTACTTGTCGTTGACGTACAGGACCTGGCCGGCGGCCGTGAGGCCGGTGCCGGCGAAGGCGGCGATGTCGTCGGCCGTCGGCGCGGCGCGGATGACGTTGGGATTGCTCGAACCCGACTGCCGCAGCAGGTAGTCCAGGATCAGGGCGTTGCCTTCGCCGAACACCCCGATCAGGCCCGTCTGCTTCACCTTCCAATAGTCGACGGTGAAGGTCAGGCGACCATATTCGGAGGGAATGAACTTCGGCTCCAGGACCACGCCGTACGACAGGGTTTCGGACTCTTCGGGATCCAGGTCGGGGTTACCCGCCCGGCGCGCCGTGGTCAGCAGTGAGCGCGAGCAGCCCGCGAACGAGGTGATGCGCTTGGCCCGCAGGTCGGCCTCGCAGAAGGCGTAGTCGGTGCGGGTGTTCGACCGCGACACGACCGTGGCGTTGATCTGCTCGAGGTTCGGCGCACGGAAGCCCTTGGCCCACGAGCCGCGGATGCGGAAGCCGTCGACTAGGTCCCAGGCGCCGGCGATCTTGGGCTTCGCCGTGTTGCCGAAGTCGCTGTAGTGCTCGTAGCGACCCGCCAGTTGCAGATCCAGGCGGTGGACCAGAGGGATCGACATCTCGGGCGAGACCAGCGGAACGGCGAACTCGATATAGGTCGAGGCCACTGAACGGTGGCCCTTGGTGTCGGGGTTCATGCTGGAGTTGATCAGGTCGCTCAGGACCACGCCGCTGATCGGGTCGGTGAAGGTGATCGTCCCGTCGATGCGCTTGTCGCGGTCGTCCAGCTGGGTTTCGCGACGCACCTCGACGCCCGAGGCCACGCCGACGTCGCCGCCCGGCAGGCTGAAGAGATCGGGCTTGGAGACCTTGAAGTCCCAGGAGGCCAGCGTGCTCTTCGTGCGGCGCTTGATCTTGACGCGGATGGCGTCGATCGCCGCCTCGCTGTTGCGGGTGGTGTCGGCGCCGCTCGGGTTGGCGACGTTCGAACCGTTGAAGACGTTGTAGGCGTCTGGCGTGGACAGGGCCAGTTGGGCGTAGAGCTTGGTGTTGGAGATGTTGTCGCTGATGTCGTCGGCGGTGGCTTCCGAATAGACCAGAGCCGATTCCCAATCGAAGCCGAACTTCCGGCCGCGGACGCCGCCCAGCACCCGGTACTGATCGTTGGTGACGTCGACATGGGTCAGGCCCAGATCGGCGAAGGTGTAGCCGCGCAGGGTCAGCGGCAAGCCGCTGGCCGGGACGTTCAGGTTGGGCAGGCGGTTGGGGTTGGCCGTCCCGTTGGCGAAGGTCACCGGGCCGAAGGGGTTCCAGTAGTTGCTGGCCGGGATGCTGATCACGCCCGAGGACAGCGTGGCGATCGGCGCCTGCAGGGCGCTGGTCTTGGCGTGGTACAGGCCCAGCTCGCCGAAGACGGTCAGGTCCTCGGAGATATCGTAGTGGCCCGTCAGGAAGACGTTGGCGCGCTTGAGCTCCGGAATCACCGTCGTGCCCAGCGCGGCCGTGTTGAAGCGCAGGTCCCGATCGGCGGCGGAGGTCGCCAGGGCGCCGTCGTCGATGCACAAGCCGCCGCTGATATTCAGTTGGCAGCCCGCGAACGTCGAAGGCTGGATGTGGAAGTAGCCGGCGCTGCTGGTCAGCGCCGTCGTCCCCTGACGCACCGTGCCGAAGCTCTGCGGCGTCTGGACATAGGCCCACGGCGTCGTGGTGCTGCGCCCGTCCAGGCTGGCGACACCGTCAAAGCGGGTGCCGGCGAACAGCCCGCGACGGTCTGACGAAGCGGTGTAGTCCTGGTCCGTCGAGCGCATGCGCGTGCGCTGGTCGTAAGAGACAAAGGCGCTGATGTTGCCGCGGCCGTCGGCGAAGTTCTTCCCGCCAAAGGCGTTGAAGTTGTACTCCTTCAGGTTCGTCCCCTCGGCGAAGCCGTACTGGCCCGAGGCGGTCAGGCCGTCGACATCGTCGCGCAGCACGGTGTTGACCACGCCGGCCACGGCGTCGGCGCCGTAGATGGCGGCCGCGCCATCGCGCAGCACTTCCAAACGTTTGAGCCCTGACACCGGGATGGCGCTGGTGTTGTAGGTCAGCACCGGCACGAGGTTGTCATTAGCCTGGCTGGTCGGGTGGGTGACCACGCGGCGGCCGTTCAGCAGCACCAGGGTGTTGCCGATGCCCAGGTTGCGCAAGTTCACCGAACCGACGTCGCCCCGGGCGCTGTTGCTGCTGCCCGGCAGATACTGGGCGTTGAAGTTGACGTCGCCCATCTGCGGGATGGACCGGAAGAGCTCATCGCCCGACACCGCGCCGGAAGCGCCGATCTGGTCTTCGCCAACCACTGTCACCGGCAGGGCCGAATTGACCTTCGCGCCCTTGATTTGCGAGCCGACGACAACGACGGCCTCGATCTCGGTGGGTTCCGCCGGCGGCGCGGCCTGGGCCCAGGCCTGGGCGGCGAAACTTGCGGCGCAAAGCGCCGTCGTCGCAAGCACGAGCTTGCGGTGTTTGATGGTCATTAAAGCCCCTCCAATAAACGCAACGCGTGAGCCGCCCCCGCCCTGCATCTGACGAAACAGGGCGTGGCTCCCGCCACACTCCAGACACAAGTGGATCAAACCACACCAATTCCCACCAAATCGATGGGGTTTTAAAATGGAATTTTTCTGATAGCGGGCGCAGGTATGGCCACAGAAACAGCCCTAACGAGGCCCTTTTGCCCAAGCTAAGGGCAAATAATTGCCCCAAGAAATGGATTGACGGATGCGCGAGAAAGCGCGCTGACGGTCCTAACGGCATCAACGCCAAGGACTAACTTGGCGAGGGTCGCGCCGAGGTCAGCCAAATTCGGTCGACCTACATCTCACGACGTCAGTCGAAAACCGACGAGGCGCTGTTGATCCCCATCCATCCGGCGCTCGCGACCTCGTTGGCGGCACGGGAAAGCCAGCACCTGGTCTTGGTGACGACCAAGTACGGCAAGCCGCGTAGCGAGAAGGGCTTCAGCAACTGGATCTTCAACGCCGCGAGAGCCGTCGGCGTCGCCGGATGCAGCGCCCACGGCTGCGGAAGTCTGCGGCGCGACGCTTGGCGGAGGCGGGGATCTCCAGCTCTTCGAACCATACAGCCTCAAGGCCGACGCTGATCGCCTTTGCGGCGCGGGTGGCGATGTCCTCAGCATGGTGTTGACGAAGCGGGAGCATCAACGCGCCCCGCTTTCGCTTGTTGATCACCAGGCGCGGCCCTGACGGATCAAAGGCGGACGGCAATCCTGGTGTGCGCCTGCGCTCCTAAGAGCCTGGACCTGAAAAGTCAGTGCTCGCCCTGGAGCGGTCTGGGCTCCCCGGCGCTCTGATGCAGGGCGCTATCCACGGAACGGTCAGCGCCTCGAACCCGGACGGGCGACGCCGTGGCGCTGGACGTCCCGAAGCGAACGCAGCCAACGTCACCGAGGAGTGGATTCGCGTCCTCTTCTCTTGCGGCTATTGCCCCCGCCCAGCAAATGAGCCGTCAGGACTCCGCAGCGTTCAGGAGATTTTTGGGCAATTCTTCGAGTGCGTAGGGGTTCAGAACCTGCCGCCTCCACATCAGATTGCGATCGACCTCACCAAGCTCGGCCTCATCACAGACTTCGCTCCATGAGGCGCGAATGGTGCGTAGCTGCTCTTCGATGATCTCATCTGCC
This sequence comes from Caulobacter sp. FWC26, assembly GCF_002742645.2. Classification (NCBI taxonomy): domain Bacteria; kingdom Pseudomonadati; phylum Pseudomonadota; class Alphaproteobacteria; order Caulobacterales; family Caulobacteraceae; genus Caulobacter; species Caulobacter sp. FWC26. The sequence continues at coordinate 756,790 of NZ_CP033875.1, read as the reverse complement.
CGCGCAGGCGTGAGGAGGAAATTGGCGGCCGCGCGGCGACACACAGCCAGTTGGCTCATCCGCTCATTGCCCACAATTAGCATCGCCTGCGAGGCCTCATTCCCGGCGCGCGACTGCGGGCAGATATCGTAGGCGGGCGTGAGCGTAAGCATGCGGCCGTCCCAGAAGGCTGCGTGGTTGCGGGCATGATCATCGGTGTTGCCGACGAGGATGTTGAATACCAAGCGGGCATAGAGCTCGCGTAGCGTCGCCTCCGGCGCTGTGAAGCCGTGGCGGATCTTGGTGCAGAGCTCTTCGTAGCTCGCGTAGCGCGCCATCATTTCTTCAAGTCCGAAAATGGTCAGGGCCGACACCATGGCCTTGCGCGCCCAGCCGCCGTCTACACGCGGACGATCGAAACGCTCGACGAGCAGAACGTCTCTGCCGGCGGCCTGGACGAGGCGCACCGGAGCAACATTGAGTCCGACGCGACCGGCGAGCCGCATCGCGACGAACTCACCTTTGACGACGTTGAAGACGTCGCTTTGCGCCGAGAATTTCGCGATGTGCTTTTGATCGCCATCGACGATGAGCGCTTTGGGACGCGCACCGCCAATCGAGCTGCCGTGGAAGAGCGCGCGCTCGAGCCCGGGTGTGAGGGGCACGCCGCGCTGAACGCGATCCGCCGCCGCGATCAGCTCCTCAAGCGAAGCCTCGCTCGGTTCGCGCGCGACATACTGGGTTGGCGACGCTTGAAAATCCAAAGCCCCAATGCGGTCTGATCCAGACTCCAGCAAATAGGTCAGCTCGTCGAGCTGGTTGATGTCGATGTCGTCGCGTTTCGCCCCGAAGCGTCGGTTGATGATGACCCGGCGGCCCCAAGCGTCAGGCGCCGCATCGCGAATGCAGCTCGGAAGCTGCAATCCCGGAGCGGGGCGCTGGATGCCGGTAATGAGGGGAAGCTCCGGCTCGTAGATCGCGATGCGGTTGTCGCGTTCGAGATAAGAACGGCCGTAATTGAAGACGAGATCTTCGCCGTCACGCGACAGCAGGCCGGCAACCACAGGCGCGGTCTCGCCGGGCAGCCAAATCCACACATAGGCTTCGTCGAGGCGCGCGCTAGAAGTCATCTTTGACCACCTTCGCGCTTGTCCGAACCTTCTTTGGCAGAAGTGTCAGCCGGCGCGCTGTGTCGTGGGCTAAGACGTTCCGCAGATCGCGCAGCGTGCGGCCGCTCTCCTGATGCGGATCAAACAGCGGCACGCCGACGATCGTCGCCGCTTCAAAGACAGCCCCAATCGAACAGGCCGGGTCGCCCTGTTCGATGCGATAGAGGAGCGCGCGCGAAATGCCCGCGCGGGCAGCCAGATCCTGAGCTGTGAGCTTGCGTTCAATGCGGCCAATCCGGATGAGCTGGCCTAGCAGCGCGATCCCCTCAAGGGCGCTTCTCGAATAGGCGCGGTCGGCAGGCTTTGGCATAGTTAAGCCCCACTAATGAGACGAATTAAGGCTTATGGTATCACTTATGAGACATTATACCTCGGTCGGGCCTTGATATCAAGAAACGTCTTATTAGTGAGACATTATGTGGTCTAACGTCTTATATATGATGCACGAAGGGCCGCCCCAAAGAACGGGTTTGTCGGGCTTTAAGAGCAGAGAGCGCCCAGGCGGTCCACGAGATCCGGTCATTGAGGCCGTCGCCCAGCAGGCCACAATGGTCCACCGCCCTCAGTTCGCCGCGCGCCGGTACGCTGCTCCCCAAACTTGGCCCATTCGCTCAGACTCGCCACGCCAGCTGCCGCGAACATCAGCCCCAACATCGCCGCCAAGTCGGTCACCCCCTGGTCACAGCGTGCCGATATCTATTTGATGAATTCGCACGGGCTCAATGGGCAAGACGGAGTTGTTCCGTGAAGGGCGAAGTGCTCCTAGCGGACCAAGTCTCTTTCCACCCTGCCCTGTCGTCATTGATGTCCACATCTGCGGCGCGGTCGCGCCATGAGCTGCCCTCGTGCCAGCTCCAGGAAGGCGACATTGGGCCGTGTGAGGTGGCTAGCTCTCAGCGCGCATCCCGAGAGCGTAGGTGCAATCTCACCTACAAGCGAGCCTGTAGGCTCTAGCCCGATCGGGCCTCTCCCCTTCAGGCGAGCCACAGCGTCTCGCGGTCGTCGGGCACGAGTTCAGTCAGCTGGGGTGTTCACCGGATGGTACGATCGCTTCATCTGTCCGTCCTCTGGTCGGGGCGGACACTAGTTTTTTCTGGAGGAGTTTCGGGGGGGCACGGCACATTGAGGGGCCCGAGTCATCTTAATCCAAACCAACTAAACACAGTTAAACTTGCTAAACCAAGAATGTTTGAACGAGCTTAAAGCGCTCCATATCAGAATGACGCGTCAATTCAGGAGGCGCGCCATGATTTCATATATAACAGGATATATTAGAAGCATTCGATTGACGCTTTCAGATCTAGCAAATGACGAAAGCGGCTCAGCCACGCTAGAATACTGCGCGGCGGGCGGAGCGTTGTCCGGAATGATCTTTTGGGCTTTTGAGGTGCTTCGTGAAACGCAGAAGGCCGCGCTCGAGCGTGCACTGGCGACGGTGGGTTGAGGCCGCCCCGGTTTTAAAGCCTATAGGCCCGCACAGGCGGCGATCGGACGCCCCAGATCCGAAAGACCAGTGCAGATGTCGTGCGGGACGTGCTGGCTAGCGGTCATCCAAACCAGCGTTGCAGTTTCGACGACCGCATGAACGGTTCCAGGCGATCGGATCTCCATCCCGACGAGCAGGGCGAGTAAACAGATCAGGAAACAGCTGGCGCCGAGCATCTGAAAACTAGGGCGCAGTCGCGGGGGGCGTTGCCGCCTTGAGCTCGTCGAGCACCGCGCGCGCTTCCAATGTGATGGTTTTCAGGCGAGTCGCATAATTGTGGACTGCCGGCCCAATTACCATTCCAGCGGCAAGAAACGCTGCAACGAGAACACCCAAGACAATAGAGAACTCAATCGAGGCAGTCCCGTTTTCGTCTCGTATCCAAGCTCGAAAATCGGAAAACCTCATAAAACCCTCAGCACTTATCATGCAGCGAACCGGCGCACACCTAGCCTACGAGGTATGCGCCGTTATCCGCTAGCCTACTTCTTGACCGCCACGCAGTTAACCACGGTCTTCGTGGCGGGAGCGCCGCCCTTCGTGATACGGACTGACTTGGTCTTAGCAACCGTACCGGCCTTGCAGGTCTTGGCTTTCTTGACCGGCGGCGCCTTCTTACAGACGCCAATCGCGACCATCGCACCTTTTTGCTTAACGAGTTTGTTCGCCTTTACCTTAGGCGCCTTGCAGCTCAGCGCTGGCTGCGTGCCCTTCTTGTAGCAGCGCGTAGACGTAATCGTCTTCCCGCCCTTCTTGAGCGTGCGCGACTTCGTGATCGGGACGAAACCCGCCTTACAACCCTTGGCGGGCACCGCAGCTTCAGCCGCGTTATCGACGCCGATGAGGGGCGCGCTCACTTCCGGGCCAGCGGCCACGATAAGAGCCGCGACGGCACTCAGGATGATCGATTTCGTAACTTTCATTAGCTCGCCCCTCAAATCCCTCTCGCCGCCAACTCGATCGAGCGCGGACGTCTACGATTTCTTAACACTGCTGGCAGGCTGCGGAACCTGGGTATGTGCCCACATTGGGCGAGCGAAAACTGAATCTTCGTCCAGCTGGCCCACATCGACCTTGGTCCAGTTGCCCTAGAAGCTCCGCAAAATCTCTAGAACAGAGATGTAAACAGGCGCGGCCAATAGAATTACAAGGGCGGGAAGGAAAAACAGCACCACCACGACCACCATGATCAGTGGATATGTCTCGACTCTCTGGGCGACACGATTTTCGCGTTCCTGCGACATCGCCTCGAAGAGTTTGCGGGATCGGACAATGATCTCTTCGCCCGATTTCTCCGCCGTGCGCAGCATCGTCAGCAAACGCACGATCAGGTCGCTCTCGCGGGTTTCGATCAGACGGGCGTAGGTCTTGTCGCGATTGGTCGACAGGCTGAGTCGACGATGGGTGTCCTGGATCTCGTAGGCCAGATGGGGATCCATAATGTCAGCAACCTCAGCCATGACGCCGATGGCTTGTTCGGCTGTCAGGCCTGACGCGCACGCCGACGAGAAGATCGCCGCGAGAATGTCCGGCGACAGGGGCGGCGGCTCCAATGACAGCAGGGCGGTGATCGACGGCCGCTTAGGCATGACCGATCCTTGCGTTCAGCGCCGACAGGATCACGTAGCCCCAGACCATCGCGGTCAGGCTGCCCAGCATGACAAGCCGTCCGTCGGCAGTCTCACGGAAGTAGTCTACGCTGCTGCCGGAGCCGAAGATGATTGATAGCACCACCAGCGCGGCAATCACGGTCAGCCCGTTGGCCTGGGCGCGCACATGCAAGGTCGCGGTGTCCTGGCGACGGCGCAACTTCTGGTCGGTTTCGATCATCTCAGCCAAGTTGACGAACGGGGTGGCGACATCGCCACCATTCTCTCTGCACGACCGGATCATCGCGATGATAGCCTGGGTCAGGGGGCCGGCTTCGCGGGCCATAACCTCGGCGGAGCCCGGCGGTACGTATCCTGACCTTTGGCAGTAGCGCCGAACGATCTTCGCGACCGAAGTCGGCGCCTCCTCGGCCGCCATCAGAAACGCAGCGTCGATAGGCACACCCGCTCGCAGCTTGGGCGTCGCGGCTTGAAGCAGCAGCAGGGTCTCGTCGCGATCAGCGTCACTGGCGCGGGTGCGCTGCGCCGCCAGCGCCTGCAGGGTCAGAGCGCCGACTCCCAAGCCGAGTGGCAGGGAGAGGATCAGGTTGCCGAACACAAGCGCCGCCACAAGTGTCGCTGCACCTACAACGGCGAGCCCAATCAACTGGGTTTCCCGGCGCATCATGGCTTCGACTAGCCGAGCCGCTCGATGGACTCGACGACCCGACGACCGTCATCCTGGCGACGAATGAAGATCACCAGATCCACTGCCCGACGGCCCAGCTCGACGGATCGCGCAGAGCCACTCGCCATGTGCAGCAGAACCTCTAGTCGATCCAGGGCGCTTGCGGCGCTGTTGGCGTGAAGCGTGGTCATCGACCCGGCCATCCCGGTAGACATCGCAGTGACCATGTCCAAAGCCTCGGTTCCACGCACCTCGCCGACGATGAGGCGGTCTGGCCGCATCCGCAACGCTTCCCGCACCAGATCCCTGACGGTTGTCTCAGCCATGAAGGGACCGTTGGCTGGGCGCGTTAGCAGACGAACGTACTGAGCGCGCGCAGGCCGCAGCTCCGGGACGTCCTCGATCCCGACTATGCGCTGACGAGGATCGACCTCGTCCAACAAGGCGCCCATGAGGGTTGTCTTACCCGCCCCTGGCCCCCGGCGACGATGATGTTCTTTCGGGAGCCTACCGCCTCACGCAGGAACTGGGCGTCCTGGGCCGAGATCATTCCACTTTCGACAATGGTTTCGAGCCGCATGCTGGCGCGGAACTTGCGAATTGACAGCTGGACGGCCCCGGTGGAGATCGGCGGCGCGACCACGTGCAGGCGCGAGCCGTCCTCCATGTCGACTTCGGCCAGGGGACTAGCCCGATTGACCGTTCTCCCTGCCCGTCCCAGACGTCGGGCGGCGAAGGCGTACAGATGATCGGCGCTCCGAAACCGAACAGGCTCGGGCAATAGACCCTGGCCTCGATCAACAAGGATCTCGTCGGGACCGTTCACCACGATATCGGTGATGTCGCCCGCCATCATCAGAGGCGTCAGAGGCCCGTAGCGGTAGATCTCATCCGCGCAGCTGGGGATCTCCTCGGCCATCCAGGCCGGCACCAGCCCGTCGGCCACCAGCGTCGCCATTCGCGCGCGCATCTCGGCTTCCTCCGGAAGCGCCGCAGTTTCCCCATCGCCCATCTCAAGCGCAGCGTCGATCAGACGCCAATAGGGATCGTCCTCAGTCGCTTCCGTCGGATAGGCCGAGGTCTCAGTGCGGCTCATTTGAGCCACCTTCGGCGCCCTTCGCGGCCTGGCCCGAGGCCACCGGTCCGCCGATCACCGGCGTAACGATTATCAGTAGCTCGGTCTCGGCCTCACTCTCGCTGGATGATCCCGCAAGAAAATCCAGGAACTTCATCTTGCCCGGCAAGCGGTTCTTTTGGCTGTCGCTAGCCCGCGACGTCAGGCCCGCAAACACGACGCTATCGCCCGACGCAATACGCAGACTGGTCTCAGCCCGGCGTGTCGCCATGGCGGGCACACGATTGCCCCCGTAGTCGATGGAATTGCCGTAGTCGATTGAGCTGACTTCCGGGGCCACCAGAAGATCGATCCGGCCGTCGGCTGTAATCGTCGCCGTCGAGGTCAATGACACGCCAAAGGGCCTGTAATCCAGACCAACGAAAGTCGATGCGCGACCATCGGCGGTAGTCTGGTTGCCCAGGAAGTTATTGTAGGGCATCGGGACTGGAAACTCGCCGCCCGACAAGAATTTCGACGGTTTCCCGCTGGTCGCCACAATGGTCGGAGCCGCGAGAAGCTTGGCCTGACCTTCGGTGCGCAGGAAATCGACAAAGGCGTCGATCACGCCCGATCCGGCGCGCCAGGTGCTGGCGGCCGCGAACGAGAACTGGTCCGTCGGCCGCAGGATGGTGCCGCTATTGAAGATGTTGCCGATCTGGTTAGCCCCAATGCCGGTGCGAGCGTTCCGCGCCGCCCACTTCAAACCAAGCGATTTGATCTCGCTCTTCTTAACCTCGAGCACCTTGACCGAAAGCGTGACCTGATCTTGGCCAATACTCTGCAGCAGGTTGACAACGCCGTCGCCAACGCCGGAGGCTTTGCGAGCGATATCGCCGGCGAGAGCCACCCGACCGGGGTTGTCAACCTCGCCCGTCAGAACGATCGACGAGCCTACACGACGGACCTTGATGGCCGGTTCCCCCACCACCTCGACCAGGAGGCGTTGCAGGCTATCGACGTTCTGCTCCACCACGACCTGAAAACGCTGAAACTCCACGCCCTTGGCGTCCATCAGACTCAGCTCGGTAACGCCCTCCTGGGCGCCGAACAGCACAAGGGTCCTGCGATCCGGAATTTCGATTGTTGCGACCGTAGGATTGGGATTGACCAGTTTGTCGAAAGGGCGATCCGACTTCAGCGTTTGCGCCCCTCCCACAGACAATGTGATGACCGTCTTAGCGGGTTGGGGCTGGGCAGGCTGCGTTTGGGCCGCCGCGGCGACCGGCGACAGCAGCAGCGCCGCCGCCAAAGTCACTCCCAGGCCGCGCGCAATGGCCTGCTGGCAGTGCGCGACAACGAATTTCAGAATGGTCACGACGGTACTCCGACACACATCGTCAGTTCGGTACGTTGGCCTGAGTGGTTCCGGACGGCGTGATCACGGCGACAGTATATTGCGGCTTTAACGGAACGACCGGCCCAAGCTGCGTCCCGCCCTGCGACGCGACGTCGACCCTGGCGTCCGCGCCCTCCGCAGCGTTCGACGTCAAGCCCAGCTCGCCGGCGCTTTCCCAGGGAATAAACGGAAAGACGACGCCTTGGCTTTCGCGGGGGCGGGAAGGCGATAGCACCACCTCGAGCTTAGCCACCTGTCGCAGCAAACCGAGCATGCGCGCCTGCTCGGAACTGACCGCGATCACGGCGGCGCCCTGGCGAGCGGCGCGCCCGACAGACATGGGTTTGATCAAGCCGGTGACCTCGGCTGAAGAGACCACGGTGGCGACGGAGAGATCCGCGCCCACCTCAGCGCTGGTCTTGCCCGCGCCGCGAATTGCGATGATGTCAACGCGATCGCCGGCCTTCAGAAACGGCGCGAGCGCGGCGAGGTCCTCCTGCGAAAGCACAAAGCCCGTCAGGCTACCGGTCGCGCGAACCGCCGAGACTTGCTCCTTCGCGACAAGGCTCAACTTGACCGGCTTGTTAGACGCCAAACGGATCATCGAGACATAGCCGTCTATAGGGGTGCGCTTGTCAGACGCTATGACAAAGCCCGTAGGCTTTTTCCCTTTGATCGCCTTCCACTCGGCGTTGTCGCTTGAAAGCTGTTCTCCGGCCTGCACCGGGCGGCTGGTCACCAGCATGTAGCCAGCGGGCTCGCCGGCGTTGGCGACCAAGCCGCGAAAGCCCCGCATGAGTCCAAAGCAAATAACGGCGGCGATGATGAACATCGCGATGTTGCCGACGACCGACATCGCCGGCGAGAGCGTCGACTTGGGCCGCGCGGCGCGCACGTCGGGGCGAGACTGCGGACGAAGCGCCATTACATGAACCTCAGCGAGACAAGAGCAAATCCGACCGCGGTGGCGACGCCGTAAGGCATGCCAGCATTGGCCTTGACCTCGGGAACTCTGAGCCAGGGGAGATGCTTCTTACAAAGCAGGTGCAGCAGACAAAACGCCAGATAGATAGAGCCCAGCACGCCCCCGCAAATCAGCACTGTCATGATAAAGGCGCCGAGTTGCTGCGGCAGGAACCACAGCGCCAACGCCGCTATGAACTTCACGTCGCCTCCCCCGAGGACCTTCTTCCGAAAAAGAATAACCCCCACTCCAGCAACATAAAAGAAGTTAAGGAGATGAAGTAGCAACTGATCGCGCTGAAAAAGCGCGACGTAAGTCACGGCGCAGACTGCGACAATCGCGACATGTACGTTTGGAATCTTCCGATAGAACAGATCAGTAAGCGCGCCGGCGAGCACAGCCGTAGCATTTACCAAGATCAAAATAATCGGCGCCAGGTCTGAAAAGTGGCTAAACGGGCCTGGTTGCATCCGAGTAGCACACCCAAAAAGCCTCGTCGTCGAGCGATCCCCAAGAGAGCCCCGCTCGACAATCCGCGAAAGTAGGATCCGCGACCAGCAGCCGCCCTACAAGCAGTCGAACCAGTAGGGGCAAGAAGCGCCTCCCCCTACTGGCGACTTAAGCGAGAAAAATCGCCAGCCTAAGCAAGAACTTAGCTAGTGGCGAGTTACTCGGAAGTCAGGACCGCCGAGACAGAGTCCGAAGCGCTGGCCACGGCGTCCGAGATTTGGCCCACAGCGCCAGAGACGCCACCAGCGGCCGCGCCGGCGGTCGTGCCATATTCCAGGCCAACGGTGCCGGTTTCGTCGCGCAGCAGCTCAAGAATGGTTTGGCTAAAGGTCTGCATAATTCGCCCTCCAAGGTACCGATCCGTACCAGACCCTAAACTGGTAGCATTTACAGATTTTTAAGGTCAACGACGCCTCTGCCCAAATTGGGCGACAAGGTCCAAGCAGCTAGAGTTTCCCGGCGAAGCTAAGAATTCTATCTCGGAAAAGAGCTTACCTTTCCGCCCGCAAGATTTTCATAGTTGCTCGTCGGTATTATGGTTTATCAGGCTCCAAATTGCGGGTGGAGACTAGCATGGGGCAAGCTCGAGACCTCGCAACCATTGTCAATGGATAGCCAGCTATGCGCATTTCCTTTCCGGTGCTGCTACTCATCGTCACCGCCGCGTGCCTTGCGCTAGGCGTGGCCCTCCACGCCAATCTTTGGGAGGTTGTGGCGGGCCTGTTGCTCGGCGGAGGCGTTAGCGGCGGACTGATCTATCTCATCCGCCTTTTGCAGCCTCGCGATACCCCGCAAGACAGACGCGACTAGGCCTGGTCGCTGGCGCACGGGGCGAATTATTCCGACAAATCGACGCCGCTTGATACCATGCTCCAGAGATAAAATTACTTCCTAGGAGCAAGAATCATCAACTGCTTTCAATAAAATAAAGAACATAATGCCAAAAGATTCAACTTTAATATTGCTTTTTACAATCTGAAATTGCAGACCATGCCGCCCTGCGACAGCGTCCCCAAAGTGGGCGCCTGAAAAATCTAAGCCGATTGTGAAAACGACGTTACGTCAGTACGACTTCTCCGGGGCTAGACGCGATGCATACAGCATGCGCCGTCGAAATCAGGGGAAGCATGCCAGTGGCTCAGATCTCTGAGCGGCGTTTCGATCGCGCGCTTGCCCACAGGCGTTTGGACCATGTTGGAGTTCGCCTCCAAATCGCATCCAAACTTTTCTCCCACTTCGCTAAGGCGCGACGCCAGTGGGGTATTGATAGCGATAGCCAGCAAATCCTTTTCGCATTCAAGCTCGCGGGTCTAGCGGAGTCTTGTCGCGATCTCGGCGCGCAAGGGCTGTTTCGAGTCGAGACCTTCTCGGCACGCCTCAACGCATCAACGATCGCGAACATGACCGGCATTCCTCGTGAGACGGTTCGCCGCAAGCTCATCAAGCTCTGCAGCGCTGGCCTGCTGGTTTCCGAGGCGAACGGTGTCTACCTCATGGACCGTTATTGGCCCGATCTCGACATCGTCGAGATGCTCGGATGGCTCGTTCGCGAATAGTCCAAAGCCGCTGGCGCCGACTTCACACTGGCCAACCAGATTACCCGGCTTGACGAGCCCCTGACGTGACCCCCATTTCTCATCCAGCTCAAACCGGAAGCCAAGGCTGCCGGTGGGGTGGAGAGCCGTCCACAGCATCAATTGATGACGTTGGCGCCTCTCCAGAAACGTGACCTTGGGCAGTGGCTAGAGTTTGGAGGCCACGCCCGTTCGGCTCAGAAACACCCTCCAGGCCGGCGAGCCAATTTCCCCCTGGGCGACATAAACCTCCGCATCGCCCCCCTCCTCTGTGGCCGCGAGGCCGCCGATCCGAACCTGACCGCGCACCGTCGCGGCGACCTTGCTGATGGCAGTCGCGTCCGAGGCGGCGAACACGTCCTGGCGGATCAGCAAGTGCGTGCGTTGGCCAACGCGCCCTGGCAGCTTCAGGGCCGCGAAGGCTTCCGCCAGAGTTTCCAGCCCGTTGCGACGCCCGTCGAAGATGCTGAGGAAGCGTTCGCCGTCGACCGGATCGCCCATCTGCCGGGGCCGCGAGGGCTCCAGAACGGGGCTTTGGGCGTTGGCCGCGGCGCGGGCGTAACCGACGGCCAGTTCGCGCGGGCGCGATCGAGCTGGGAAAAGGCCCGCATGTCTTTGCTGGAAAAGCCGCCCCGCCATTGGGCCAAGCGCTTCTCCATCGACAGGAACGGCCACAGGTCTGGTTCTCGCCTTCAAGGACTGCGGCCGCATCCAACCAGGCCAGCCCAAGCTCTACAACTGGTTGCGCGCCATTCGCCTTTCGTCTCAAGTACCAGGAGGCACGGCTCAGGGGACAGAATGCAGCCAAACAGCGCCAATTTCGACTTCCTGCGGGCGCACGGGCAGCAGTTGTTTCGACTTGCGGCTCAGGCCGACCACTATTTTCGGACCGACCCGAACACGACCCTCGTTAAGCTGCGCCAGTTCGCGGAACTCCTGGCCAAGGAGGTCGCGGCGCGCACCGGTTCGCTGAGATCGGCCGACGACCGGTTCGTGGACCTTCTCGGCGAGCTGGGGCGGTCTGGCTATGTGCCAGGCCAGGCGATGACGCTGTTCCACCAGCTCCGCACCGCCGGCAACGAGGCCGTTCATGGCGACCTCGACGACTTCGCGGTGGCCCTCACCGGCCTGAAGGTCGCCCGGCAGCTGGCCGTATGGTTCGTCCGCAGCTACGGCGGACAGCCGCAGTTCAACCCCGGTCCGTTCGTTCCGCCCCCCGCGCCGGTGGATCCCACCATTGAGCTTCGGGAACAGTTGGCCGCCCTACGCGCCGAGGCCGAGAGCAACAAGACGGCTGCCGAACTTGCCCAGGCCCGTGCGGAGGCCCTGGCTCGTGAGAACCTGGACGCCTCAGAGAGGCTGCGCCGCGAGGCCGAGGAACGGGAAACTTGGCAGAGGCTGGCCGAGGAAGCTGAAGCCGCCGCCGAAGCGGTGCGCCAGGCCCTGTTGGAAACCCAGCGGGAAGCCCAGCGCGCTCCGGCCGCCGAACTCGCCCGGCTGGAGGCCGCTGCTGTTGAGGCCGACAGCGGCATCGTGCTCGACGAGGCCGCCACGCGGGCGATTATCGACCAGCAGCTGCGCGACGCAGGTTGGGAGGCCGACAGCACCCTGCTGCGCCACAAGGCCGGCGCTCGGCCCACCAAGGGCCGCAACCTCGCCATCGCCGAATGGCCTACCGAGGGCGGCCGGGCCGACTACGCCCTGTTCGCGGGGCTTAAGCTGGTCGGCGTGGTCGAAGCCAAGCGCAAGAACGCCAACGTCATGAGCGTGCTGCGCCAGGCGGAACGTTACGCCGAGACCGCGAGGGTCGATGCGGACCTGCTCGTCGAGGGCGCGCCCTGGGGCGAGTTCAAGGTTCCCTTCGCCTTCTCGACCAACGGTCGGCCCTACCTACGCCAGCTGGAAACCGCCTCAGGCATCTGGCAGCGCGATCTGCGGCGGCCGACGAACCCGGCGAAGGCGTTGACGGGCTGGCCGACCCCTCAGGGCCTCCTGAAGAGGCTGGAGGTCGACCGCGACGCCGCCGAGGCCGCCCTGAGCACCCAGGGTTTCGAGTTCGGCTTCCAGCTGCGCCCCTACCAGCGCAAGGCCATCGAGGCCGTGGAACAGGGTCTCGTGGAGGACCGCACCTCGATGCTGGTCGGCATGGCCACGGGCACCGGCAAGACCAAGCTGGCCATCGCCATGCTCTACCGCCTGATCGCCGCCAAGCGGTTCCGGCGGGTGTGTTTCGTCGTCGACCGCAGCGCGCTGGGCGAACAGACCGAGCGCGAGTTCATCACCACCAAGGTAGTCGGCGGGAAGGGCTTCGCCGAGATCTTCGGCCTCAAGGGCCTGGCCGACGTCTGGCCGGACGAGGAGACGCGGATCCATATCTGCACGATCCAGGGCCTGGTGAAGCGGGTCATGTACGCCAGCGACCCCGCGACCATCCCGCCGGTCGACCAGTACGACCTGATGATCGTCGACGAGTGCCATCGGGGCTATCTGCTGGACCGCGAGATGTCGGACGCCGAGCTGACCTTCCGCGACCAGGACGACTACGTCTCCAAGTACCGGCGCGTTCTTGAGCACTTCGACGCCGTGAAGATCGGCCTGACCGCCACGCCCGCGCTGCACACGGCGGAGATCTTCGGACCCGCGATCTTCACCTACGGCTACCGCGAGGCGGTGGTCGACGGCTACCTGATCGACCACGAGCCGCCCACGCGGATCACCACCGCCCTGTCGCGCGACGGCATCCACTTCGCCGCCGAGGAGGCGGTCGACTTCGTCCACGCGCCCACGGGCGTGTTCGAGACCGTCACCTTGCCCGACCAGCTCGACTTCGACGTCGAGGCTTTCAACAAGACGGTGATCACCGAGCCATTCAACAAGGCGGTCGCGGTCGAGCTGACCAAGCACATCGACCTCAGCGCGCCCGACAAGACTCTGGTGTTCGCCGTCTCCGACGCCCACGCCGACATCGTGGTGAAGGTCCTGCGGGAGGCCTTTCGGGACGCCTATGGCGAGATCGAGGACGCCCAGATCCAGAAGCTCACCGGCCGCGTCGACAATGTCGGCAAGCTGATCCTGAGCTATCGGAACGACGCCCTGCCCAAGATCGCCGTCACCGTCGACCTGCTGACGACGGGCGTGGACGTGCCCAAGATCACCAACCTGGTGTTCCTGCGCCGCGTGAACAGCCGGATCCTCTACGATCAGATGCTGGGCCGCGCGACGCGCCTGTGCCCGGAGATCGGCAAGGAGACCTTCCGCATCTTCGACGCCGTCGACCTCTACAGCCAGCTGCAGAGCATGACGGACATGCGGCCGGTCGTGACCGACCCCAAGATCTCGCTCGCCCAGCTGATGGAGGAGCTGGCCGCCCAGGAGGACGCCCGCATCCGGGCTGACCTGCGCGATCAGATCATCGTCAAGCTCAGCCGCCGCCTGGCGCGCCTGAGCGACGAGGCCAGGGCCAAGGTGCAGATCGCGGCCGGAGAGACGCCCGAGGACGTTCTGGCGCGCTTCCGCGCCGGCGCCGCCGACGACCTCGCCGCCTGGATCAGGGATCGCCCCGCGCTGGGTCCCGCCCTCGACTTCAAGACCCAGGGCGGCACGCCCGTGATGGTGCCGATCTCGCAGCACGGCGACGAGGTCGTGGACGTCTCCCACGGCTACGGCGGCGCCGAGCGTCCCGAGGACTATCTGGGGGCGTTCGAGGCCTATGTGCGGGAGAACATCAACAAGATCCCGGCCCTGACGACGGTGGTGCAGCGCCCGCGCGACCTGACCCGCGCCGCGCTCAAGGAGCTGCGCCTCCAGCTCGACGCCCAGGGCTTCACCGACCTCAAGATCCGCCGCGCCTGGGCCGAGGCGCGCAACGAGGACATCGCCGCCTCGATCATCGGCTATGTTCGCCAGGTCGCCCTCGGGGACGCTTTGGTGCCCTATGCCGACCGGGTGAAGCGGGCGGTGGACACGGTGATCCGCAATGGCGATTGGACCCCCGTCCAGGTCAGCTGGCTGCGCCGGATCGGTCAGCAGCTGGAAAAGGAAGTCGTGGTCGATCGCCAATCGCTCGACGAGGAGCCGTTCAGCGCGGACGGCGGCTTCCGGGTGATCGACAAGCGCCTGGGCGGGAAGCTGGAGCAGGTTCTGTCGGATCTCTCCGAGGAAGTTTGGAAACAGACGGGTTAAGGGCGAGCGTCCCTTCCCTGAGACAGACGCATAAGGCATCTGAGCCCCGATGCCCGCGCATCAACCAGCCTTGAAGTGGTGAATATGGCGACCGCCGACACGAACAAGGGTCGAGTCACGACCCAGGACATCGTCCAGAAGCTCTGGAACCTGTGCCATGTGCTGCGGGACGACGGCGTCAGCTATCAGGACTACGTCACCGAACTGACGTTCCTGCTGTTCCTGAAGATGATGGAGGAGACCGGCCGCGAGGATCGGTTGCCGGAGGCCTATCGCTGGGGCCGGATCGCGAACCGTGAGGGCGTGGATCAGCTGGACCACTACAAGCTGGCCCTGCTGGAGCTGGGCAAATCGAGCGACCGCACCATCCAGGCGATCTTCACCGACGCCCAGACCAAGCTTCGCAAGCCGGCCAACCTCAAGACCCTGACCACCGCCATCGACGGCCTCGAATGGTTTTCGGCCCGCGAGGAGGGTCTGGGCGAGCTGTACGAAGGCCTGCTGGAAAAGAACGCGGCCGAAAAGAAGTCGGGCGCGGGCCAGTACTTCACGCCCCGGCCGCTGATCGACTGCATCGTCCGGCTGATGAAGCCCAAGGCGGGCGAGGTGATCCAGGACCCCGCCGCCGGCACGGGCGGCTTCCTGGTCGCCGCCGACCACGCGATCAAAGCCCAGACCGACCAGCTCTACAGCCTGACCTCGGCCCAGTCGTACTTCCAGCGCCACAACGCCTTCATCGGCGTCGAGCTGGTGCCCGACACCCGGCGTCTCGCCCTGATGAACCTGATGCTGCACGGCATCGAGGGCACGGTCATCCAGGGCGATACCTTGGCCGGTGAGGGTGAGGGATTGGAGCAGGCCGACCTGATCCTGACCAACCCGCCGTTCGGCACCAAGAAGGGCGGCGGACGGCCCAGCCGCGCCGACTTTTCGGTGACGGCCGAGACCTCGAACAAGCAGCTGGCCTTCGTCGAGCACATCATCCGGGCGCTGAAGCCTGGCGGCCGCGCGGCGGTGGTGCTGCCCGACAACGTGCTGTTCGAGGACAACACCGGCAAGCGCCTGCGCGACTGGGCGATGAACCTGGCCAACCTCCACACCATCCTGCGGCTGCCGACCGGCATCTTCTACGCCCAGGGGGTGAAGACCAACGTCCTGTTCCTGCAGCGCGGCCAGACCGACCGGGGCGCGACGACGGGGGTATGGGTCTATGACCTGCGCGCCAACATGCCGGCCTTCGGCAAGACCCGCCCCCTGCGTCCCGAGGACTTCGCGGCCTTCGAGGCGGCCTATGGCGAGGACCCCAACGGCGGCTCGCCGCGCCAGGACGAAGGCCCCGAGGGCCGCTTCCGCTACTTCAGCCGCGCCGACATCGCCGCCCGCAACGACAACCTCGACATCGCCTGGCTGCGCGACGACAGCGACGCCGCCGAGGACGACCTCAGCGACCCCGAGGACATCGCGGCGGCGATCCTGGGCCACTTGCGCGCGGCCCTGGCGGAGGTCGAGGCGGTCGATGCCGAGCTGGCCGGCGAGGAGGCCGTGCCGGCGGAGGTGGAAGCGTGAGCGAGCTGCCGGCGGACTGGGCGGCCACAACCCTCGGAGAAGTTGCCGATTTCGTGATGGGGCAGGCTCCTCCTGGAGCAGCATGTAACTTCGATGGAGTGGGCACCCCATTTGTTAAGGCAGGCGAGTTTGGCGCTGAGCGGCCCGCCATTCGTGAATGGACGACGAAGCCTCTGAAAATGGCGTGCTCGACGGACGTCTTGATTTGTGTCGTCGGCGCTACCTGCGGAAAGCTCAATTTAGGAGCCGATTGCGCGATTGGACGCAGCGTTGCGGCCATAAGGCCGAACCCCGGGTTAGAGCAGCACTACCTCTATGCACTGCTCAAGCCGCTCGTGCTTTCGCTGCGACATGGGGCCACCGGGAGCGCACAGGGGGTGATCTCGAAGGACCGATTGGCCGAGATCGATGTGCCATTACCCCCCCTCGCCGAGCAACGGCGGATCGTGGCGAAGCTCGACGCCCTGACCGCCCGCACGGCCCGCGCCCGCGCCGACCTCGACCGCATCCCCGCCCTCGCCGCCCGCTACAAGCAGGCGGTGCTGTCGAGGGCGTTCAGCGGGGAGCTGACGGCGGATTGGCGGGCAGCGCAGCCCGCTCTTGAGCCCATATCGCCGCGTAGCGAAAACGACATCCGCCCGAAGTATCGACTAGGCGGCGCAGCCCCTGACTTCGCGCCTCCATATGCGGTTCCCGAGACGTGGCGCTGGCTGCGCCTGCCACAGCTCGGAGACATGGATCGCGGCAAGTCGCGCCACCGCCCTCGCGATGATGCTCGGCTGTTCGACGGCCCGTTCCCGTTTGTACAGACTGGAGAGGTCCGCGCCGCCGACCGCTACCTGACCTCCTATTCCAAGACGTACAGCGCCTTCGGATTGGAGCAGAGCAAACTGTGGCCCATCGGGACCGTATGTATCACCATCGCGGCTAACATCGCCGAAACCGCCATCCTGGGAATTGAGGCCTGCTTTCCAGATAGCGTTGTTGGCTTTAACGCCGACGCAGCGCGTTGCCTGCCCGACTATGTTGAGTACTTCATCAGGACGGCAAAGGCTGACCTGGAACAGTTCGCGCCGGCAACGGCGCAGAAGAACATCAACTTGGAGGTCCTCGGAAGCATTCGCCTCCCCGTGGCATCGTTGCACGAGCAAGCCGAGATAGTCCGCCGCATCGACCGCGCTTTCGCGGAGATCGACCGACTGACCGCCGAAGCCGCCGCCGCCCGCCGCCTGCTCGACCGTCTCGATCAAGCGGTCCTCGCCAAGGCCTTCCGGGGCGAACTGGTCCCGCAGGACCCCGCCGACGAGCCCGCCAGCGTGCTGCTCGACCGCATCCGCGCCGAACGCGCCGCCGCGCCCAAGGCCAAGCGGGGCCGCAGGCCCGCCCTGGCGTGACCTTCGGACGCCCCGACATCGCCATCGGCGTGGTCGATGTCGGCTCGCCCAAGAGCGGCAAGCTGGGCTGGGCGGTGCTGTCGCAAGGTGAGCCGCCGCGCCTGGGCAAGGATCTGGACGCCTTCGTCCAGGCGATGACGGCGCTGGGCGCGGCCCATCCCCTCGCCATCGGCTTCGAGGCCCCGCTGTTCATCCCGACCCCGTCCGAGGCCATGCGGATCCTGAGCGGCCGCCGGGGCGAGGGCTCGCGGCCCTGGAGCGCCGGGGCCGGCGCCGCCGTCACCACCGCCGCCCTGGCGGTCGTCACCTACACCCTGGCCGGGCTGCGGCGCGGCCTTCCCGACGCCACCGCCTCGGTCGACGTCAGCCATCCGCCGCAACGGCCCGGCGACCTGCTGGCCTTCGAGGCCTTCGTCACCGCCTCGGCGAAGGGCGTTGACCACGCCGACGACGCCCTGATCGCGGCCCGCGAGGCCCGCGCCCTGCTGGGCGGCGACCGCCCCTACCGCTCGGCCATCGACGAGCCCGAGGTCTTCAGCCTGCTGGGCGCGGCGCTGCTGCGGACCGGCTGGACCCACGACCTGACCGTCCTGTCCGCGCCCTGCCTCGTCGTGAAACCCGGCTTCGATCATTTCAGCGCCGAGAGCTTGCCGCCGCCGCCCGACTGATCAGCCCTGGCGGCTATTCCGCCCGGTCGGATCGGCGATTTCATTTCCGCTGGCGGCCCGGGAGGGTGTCCTTGACCCCCGAAAAATCAAGCGCTTCGACCGTCTAACCCGTCCTGAGCGCCTGCTGATTTCTAAAGACAATCTCGGACGGACGTCTAACCGCAAGGCAAAGAAAAACCCCGCCGAGGCTGGCACCTCGAACGGGGTCAATTCCTTGCAAGGGAAGACGAAAACCCAAGCGGGCAAAGCTTACCCGCAAGCGGTCAGCCTCGCAAGCGCGCGCCGCGCTTCCGCCGTCCAGGGGGTGCAATCATGAGCGCCGTCCTCGAACTGCACGACTACATGCGCAGCAAGCTCGCTTGGCAGGAAGCGGCCATCCGCGATCAAAGCCTTTCGCCTGTCACCCGCTTGATCGCCTGTCAGCTGATGCACGACCTTCATTCCGAACGGCGCGGCGCCTGGCGCTCTCAGGATAGCATCGCTGCGCTCATCGGGGTTGATGTGCGTACCGTTCGCCGTGCGCTCGCTTCACTCGTCGCGAGCGGCTACCTCAAGGCCACAATTTCTCGCGGCCGGGGTCACGCCAACTTCTACGAAGCGGTGTTCTCGGGCGCTTCCAACGACGCCGAAAACCGGACACAGGTGTCCAGCGATGAGGCGGAAAACCGGGCGCTGGTGTCCAGCGACACAGCGGAAAACCGGACACTGGTGTCTGAAAAACCGGACACTAGGACCCCCCCATACCAAGAGATAAACCTTAAACCCCCCTATACCCCCCAAGCCTCTGATAAGGAGCAACCCGAGCCGCAGCGGCTGTCGCCTGAGTCCGCCATTGAGGTTCACTGGAAGGCGTTCGAGGCGGCATATCCGTTGAACCACGCCACCCCGTCCGGGATGCTGCGCGCTCGCTTGGCATTCGAGGGGATCGTTGATGGTCGCCAGGCAACGCCACAGGCGCTGATCGCCGCTGCTGCTGCGTATGCTCGCAAGCGGGCGGGTCAAACTCCCGACCGCACCAAGACCCCCTACCACTGGCTTCGCGAAGCCTGCTGGCAGGGCCACAAGGCGGCCAACTGCAATCAGCCGCGAACTGAATTCGTCGCTGCCTTTGCCGATGCCGAGATTCGCGCCGCCGCCTGCCGCGCCATGGGCGATCCTGCGACCGTCAGCTACCTCGATCCCGCAGCATGGCGGGCGGTCGACCGCGTTGTGGTCTGCCGTGGCGAGACGGCCGCCCGCGCGCTCCGAGAACGGGCAGGGCGGGTGCTGCAGGCGATGAGCGTCCGGGTGATTGCCGACGCTGAGGAACACGCGCGCCTCATCTCGGCTGCTGACGTGAGGGCCGCGTAATGGCGGTCTGGCCCTACAGCACGGCCAATTGGCAGCGCCTGCGCGCTGCCAAGCTGTCGGCCGATCCGTTGTGCGAGCCCTGCCAATGGCGCGGCGTGCAACGTCCCGCTACCGCTGTCGACCACATCGTCAGCATCGCCAGCGGCGGCCAGCCTTTCCCGCCGTTGACCGGGCTACGCTCGATGTGCGTCCCCTGCCACTCGGTCAAGACTGCCGCGCTTGACCGTAAGGGCGGAAAGGGCGTCGCGTTCAAGGGGTGCGGTCCAGATGGTCTGCCCCTCGACGCCGCCCACCCGTTCCGCGATCTCGCAGACCATCGCGTCACGCTCGTCTGTGGCCCTCCCGGGTCGGGCAAGTCGACCTATGTCCAGTCTCAGCGCAAGACCGGTGATCTCGTTCTTGACCTGGATGTCGTCATGTCTGCGCTGAGTGGAGAAGATCTCTACCAAGCGCCGGTGGAGCTGCTGCCCTTCGCCCTCCATGCACGCGACGCTGTACTCGATCGACTGCGACGCCAGCATGATCTTCGCCATGCCTGGATCATCGCCGGCGCTGCGACTGTCGACGAGCGCACGCGGATCACTTGGGATCTCGACGCGTGCACCGTGCTGCTGCCGGTCTCTGCTGATGTCTGCGTTGCTCGGATCAACGCCGATCCTCGCCGTCCGCCTGCTGAGAGAGCCAAGCACGTCGCAGCTGTCGCGAATTGGTGGCGCAGGTACGAGGCCGATACCCCCTCGAAGGACTAGAAGCTGACGCGTCAGGACCGCCCAGGGAAGGAAGGACACAGTTAGTTCGAGATTGGAGCGTCTGATGGGGTTGCGCGGACCTGGAGCAAAGCCGGTGAGGCTGGTCGCCAGCAACGACGAACATCCGAGCCTGTTCGCCGCTGCAGTAGCGCCGACCACGCCGCACCCTTGGGACGCTGCAGGCCTGTCGCGGGTTGAGCGCGTGATCGCCTTTCTGGAAACCCTGCCGATCACGTCAGGCTCACTCGCCGGACAGCGCTTTTCCGTTCGCCATTGGCAGCGTGAGTTCCTCGAAGCGGTCTACAGCGAGACCGAAGACGGCGCGCGCCAGGTCCGCACCGCCGTGCTGTCCATGGCTCGCAAGAACGGGAAGTCCGGTCTCGCCGCCGGCCTTGCCCTCTGCCACCTCGCTGGACCGGAAGCGGAGCCCCGAGGCCAGGTCTATTCTGCTGCGAATGACCGGCCCCAAGCCGCGATCCTGTACAACGAGATGACCGCCATCATCGCGCAGGTGCCTTGGCTTGCGGCCCGTCTCAGCGTCCGCCGGCACTCGAAAGAGATCGAGGACATGGAGACGGGTTCGATCTACTGCGCGCTGTCCGCGGACGTCGCCGGCAAGCATGGGCTTTCGCCCTCCTTCGTCGTCTATGACGAGCTTGGGCAGGCCACCAGCCGCGATCTGTTCGACGCCCTGGATACCGCCATGGGCGCTCGGGCCGAACCTCTGATGCTGGTGATCAGCACTCAGGCGGCCAGCGACCTCGCGCCCATGTCGGAGCTAATCGACTACGGCCAGCGCGTGCTCGACGGCGACCTTGAGGACGCTTCGTTTCACCTCACGCTGTTCGCGACGCCTGAGACCATGGACCCTTGGTCCGAGGAGGCTTGGCGGGCTTCGAACCCGGCGCTTGGCGACTTTCGGTCGTTGGAGGATGTGCAGCGCCAGGCGGCTCAAGCGCGCCGAATCCCATCCAAGGAAGCGGCCTTTCGAAATCTGATCCTCAACCAGCGCGTCGCGGCCGAAACGCGCTTCTTGCCCGTGAGCGAGTGGAGAGCCTGCGCCGGTCGGATCGACTACGAAGCCCTAGAGGGGCGCGCCTGTTGGGCGGCTCTTGACCTTGCCGCGACGCGGGATCTGACCGCCCTGGTCCTGGTGTTCCCGGACGAAGCCGGCGGAATCGACGTGCTGCCGACGTTCTGGCTTCCATCCGCCAACCTGGCCGATCGCGCCGAACAGGATCGCGTGCCCTATGTGCTGTGGCGCGACCAGGACCTGCTGCAGACGACGCCCGGCGCCGCGACGGATCCCCGGTTCATCGCCGCCGCTTTCGCTGAGATCCGTTCTCGCTATCGCGTCCAGGCGCTCGCCTATGACCGTTGGCGTATTGAGCAATTCAAGCTCGCGCTAATCGATGAGGGCGTCGACGACGTGCCGCTTATCCCCCATGGACAGGGCTTTCGCGATATGGGGCCGGCGGTGGATGCTTTCGAGCTGGCGGTTGCTGAGCGCCGGCTTCGCCACGGCGGACACCCCGTCCTGACCTGGTGTGTCAGCAACGCCGTCGCGATCCGCGATCCGGCCGGAAACGCCAAGTTGGACAAGAGCCGCTCAACCGGCCGGATCGACGGCGCCGTTGCGCTCGCGATGGCGCTCAACGCAATGCAGATGCACCCTGAAGAAGAGGCTTGGTCGCCTATGGTCGAGTTTGGCTGAACACTTGGTCGAGGATCGCGCGGATAGCGGCGGGGCGTGAAAGCGAATCGGATTCGCGTGCGATCCATGCATCAAGCGCCGCTAGTTGATCGGGCTGCAGCCGAACCATCACCGGCGTACCTTTGCCCGTAGCCGGGCGGCCCCCGAGGTTTTTGCTATCACGGCTTGACGTCATAGGGTTTATGATAGCACAAAAGGCGGGCTACGCGGAAGCTACCAACGACCGCGCAGCCCTAACCGAAACCGATCTTTCGAGGAGATCAGGCCATGGCTTCGCTTGCCATAGCACGCCCTGTCGCGCGCCCAAATCAACAGTCACTCCGGCGTCGCCTGGAAGCGTCGATCGAGGCCGCTATCGCTGCGCTCGACGCCCTGGACGGCGATTCCGATCTTGAAGACAGCTTCGACCAGGAAGCCGCCTGCGAAGACGACGGCTTCGATGCGGACAGCGAACCCGACGACTTTTACATTTGCGCATGGCCAGACGGTGAGGTTGACCAGACCAACGTCTTCGCTCGCCCATGGGGGGCTTAGCCGTGGCGCGCGTCATCAAGTTTCAGCGGCCTGCGCCCTTGTCGGCGCAGGATCCATGGCAGGCTTTCGACTGGAACGCGGCCGCCTTCTGGCACAGCCAGTTGCCTGAGTGCATGGCTCATGCCCGCGCCGATGGGCTCACGCCTGACGACCTGGCCGCCGTTATTTTCGACCGACCCGAGGAAGGGCAACCCCGCGTCCCCTATGCGATTTTCGGGTCGCTCGCTGGTGCTCAAAGGATCTTTGGCCCTGGTGGGCAGGTCGCTTGCTTGGCGTGAGGCGAATTCAATTCGCCTTACCACCCGCCAACCGAAAGTTACCCCCGTTCCAATTTGATGGGCAATTGACCATCAAATTGGAACGTGCGAGCCTTACTTTATGGCCGAGTCTGAGCACCTCCTGTTTTCACACCGCGAAGCCGTCCTAGTGACCGGCGTCTCGGATGAGGCGCTGCATAGCTGGGTTCGTCGGGGCTACGTGGTTCCCGCCGTTGCCTCGATGGGGCGCGGAAAGAGGCGCGCATACGATCAGATGAACCTGGTCCAAATCCAAGTTCTCAACAGCTTCGCGCAGGCTGGTATTGATCCCAGCCTATCAGCGTTGGTGTTTGAACAGTTAAGGCCGCTCGCTGCCGATCTCATCACCGCTTGGCCGCTCAGTCGTTTTGTCCCGATTGGCAAGCCCGCAACCAGTTCACATGGCCAACTTGATCGGACTTACCGGTACTGGCTGATCGATCGCTGGGGGATGGTGTCTGCCGAGTTTGTGCGCGGTCCTGACGGCGCTCTGATCCCAGACCGGCCCTTTCACCATCTCCCCCCCACAGCGATGTGGATCGCTATCGACGTTCAGCTGAACGAATGGGTGCTTTTCCCGATCGAATACGTTCAGGCTGGCCGCCCGCAAACGGAAGAAGACTTCGAAACTTGGCTCGACCATCGCGTGATGGAGGCCAAGAAATAGGTTTTAGGGCGTCGCTCATCGACGCTGCAGCGGCCCAGCGAACAACGGAAAGAGACCTCCCTGACGCCCGCCGGCCGAGCCGGTCAAAGAGGGTCAAGGTCTCAAGGCCGCAACAAGTTTTCCCGTAAATCCAGGCCGTGAGCGGGCACGGCCACCCATAGCTAGGAGCCTGGCCAATGCGAAGCATTGCCGCGTTGCAAGAGCAACGAGCCGCCCGTGTCGACGCCCTCAAGGCCATCGTCACGAAGGCGGAAACTGAAAATCGCGACCTCTCGACCGAAGAAAACAACGCCTTCGAGAGCGGTCGCGCCGACGTCGAACGGATCGACCGCGACCTGCGTAACGCCCAATTCCTAGCCGAAGCCGAGCGCCGCGGTCCTGGCGACCCGGTGAACGACAACCTGCAACAACCCGACCTGAGCCGTTACAGCGCCGCTCGCGCCATCCGCTGCGCTATGACCGGCCGCTTCGACGGCCTTGAAGGCGAAATGCACACCGAACTGTCTCGCGGTCGCGAGACGCGCGGCGTCATGATCCCCACGACCGTGCTGTTGGGCGAAGTCCGTACCCAGACCGTCGGCACCGCCTCGGCCGGCGGTCACACTGTGGCGACGCAGCTCGCACCGCTCGCTGACCGCATCAATCGCCCGGCGCTCAAAATCGAAGCGCTGGGCGCTACCGTAATGCGGAACCTCACTGGCTTCCTGGATCTGCCGAACCTTTCGGCGTCCGGTTCGACCGCCTGGGTCGCCGAGGACGGCGACGCGACGCGTTCGGCGGCGACCTTCAGCAAGGTCTCGATGGCGCCGAAGACCGTGACCGCCGAGTATCAGCTGTCGCGTCGCCTCATCCTGCAAAGCAACGAGGCCATCGAGAACCTGCTGCGCACCGACCTGGGCCAGCTGCTCGCCCAAGCGCTGGACGCCGCTGCGATCAAGGGCGGCGGCTCTAACCAGCCGGTTGGCGTCATCGCCAATTCGGGCGTCGCTAAGGTGACGACCGCGACGGCGTTCTCCGACACCACGGCCGATCTGATTTCGGCCCTGGAAGTGGACGACATCACCGGTACGGCGGCGTTCCTGACCCACCCCGGCGTGATCAACGCCTGCAGGAAGATCAAGGATGGTCAGGGCCACATCGTGACCCTGCAGGAGCTGTTCCATAACCAGCGGGTGGAGACGACGACCCAAGTCCCCACCAACCTTGGCAGCGGCACGAACAAGAAGGGCCTGATCTATGGCCTGTGGTCGCAGCTGGTCATCGGCTATTGGTCGGCGGTCGACGTCCTGGTGAACCCCTATCACGCCGACGTCGCCAGCAACGGCGGCGCCCTGATCCACGCGTTCCTTGATGCGGACGTCGCCGTCCGTAACCCGGCCGCGTTCCGCTACGCGGAGATCTAGCCCATGGATGTCCGCACCCCTGAGCGCCGCGCGGCGCAATTCGAAGTTCGCGCCAAGGGCCGTCGCCTTGAAGGCTATGCGGCCCTCTTTGGGGTGCGGGCAGCCATCGGTGACTTTGAAGAAGAGATCAGCCCCGGCGCCTTTTCATCCCACCTGGCCAGCGGCCTGGACACCCTGGCGCTCGTTGACCACGATCCCACCCGGCTTCTCGCCCGAACGCGGTCCAAGACCCTGCGACTGTCTCAAGACAGCCATGGCTTGGCGTTTGAGCTGGACGTCCCCGACACCAGCGAAGGCCGCGATATTCTCGCCCTGGCGGAGCGCGGCGACCTTGGCGGCATGTCGTTTGGCTTCAACGTCCTGCCAGGGGGCGAAAGCCGGGCGAACCGGGTTCGCGTCCTGCAATCCGTTCGCCTCCATGAAATCAGTGTCGTGAAGGCCTTCCCCGCCTACAGCGGCACCGTCGTCGCCGTCCGAGCGAAGCCTTCGCAGCGCGAACGCACCCTGCGCATGGCGCGCCTTCATCTGGAGTCGCTGCTGTGAGCATTCTTGGATTTTTCAACCGCGAGAAGCGGGCCGCCTCGATCACGTCGAGTGATCCCTACCTAGCCGAGTTCTTCGGCCTTCGCGGTCAGGGCGCTACCGGCGTCCAGCCCGATCTTCTCTTGAGCAATAGCGCCGTCGCCGTCCGTTGCGTCGGCATCCGCTCTGAAATGCTCGCCAGCGTCGGCCTCTTTCTCTTCCGCCGCACGGACAATGGCGGCCGGCAGCGCGCCGATGACGTCCCGCTCTACAGCGTTCTTCATGATCAGATGAATGACCAGCTGTCGGCGTTCGAGGGGCGGGAGTTTCTTGTTCGCTCGCTGGACCTCTACGGCAACGGCTACGCCCGCATTGAGCGCGACCAGCGCGGCCAGGTCGTCGCCCTCTATCCTCTTCAAGCGCCTAGCGTGGTCGTGGAGCGCTTGCCGTCTGGTCGCGTGCGATATCGTGTCAGCGACGGCAGGGCCGGGACCGTCGTTCTTCTGCAGGAAGAAGTTCTGCACATCCGAGGCCCTTCGCGCGATGGGCTGGTCGGCGTCTCTGCGATCCAGCTTGGACGCCAGGCCATGGGGCTTCGGATCTCGCAGTCGCAGACCGCAACGGCCATGGTCGACAACGGCCTACGCCCCAGCGGTGTCATGAGCTACCCCGAAAAGATCAATGCTGCCGATCGCGCCAAGCTTCGCGAGTCGGTCTCCGAACGCCTCCAGGGCTCCGCCAATGCTGGCCAGCTGATCATCATGGACGGCGGCGCCACGTTCACGCCGCTGGCGTTCTCCGCCGAAGATGCTGAGTTCCTGGCGTCTCAGAAACTCAGCAACGAAGACGTCGCGCGGCTCTTTGGCGTTCCGCCGACGAGCGTCGGGATCACGGACAAGGCCACCTATGCCAACACCGAACAGGAGGGACGGGCCCTTGTGCAGAACTGCCTTGGTCCGCTTGCGGCCCGCGTCGAATCCGCGCTCAGGCGCTGCCTGCTAACGCCGGAAGCACGACGCTCGCTGTACGTCGAACATGACCTCTCGTCGGTCCTTCGCGGCGACGTCCAGGCCCGCTTCGAGTCCTACCGCATCGCCCGCGAAATCGGCGCCATGTCGCCTAACGACATTCGGCGCCGTGAGAATGAGCCTCCTATCCCCGGCGGCGATATTTATCACCAGCCCGCGAACTGGGTTGTTCTTGGCGAATCCGGTTCGCCTGGGGGTGTCCAATGACCGTCATCGTGACGCTCGAGGAGGCCAAGGCGTGGCTTCGCCTCAGTGAAATTGAGGATCATGAAGACACTGTGATCCAGGCGATGATCGAGACGGCCACCGCCGAAGCCCTTCACCTTGCTGACGGCCTGGAGGAAGGCGCCGAGGAGGTGCCTCCTACGCTCAAGACGGCTGTCTTGCTCCACGTCACGTCGCTTTTCGAGGAGCGTAGCGAGGGCGGTGTTCCGCCGGCATCGTCGGCGCTGGCCAGGCGTCACCGGAATTGGAGCGTCTGACATGTCCAAGGCCGCTGCCGTCAAACAGTCAGATGTGAAGCGCTACGTCAAAGGTGCGCTGGAAGCTGGCTTCCCGGTCGGTGAAATTGTGATCCAGCCTACCGGGGATATTGTCCTCCGCTCCGCCCCTACAGGCCACACCCCGACCAGCAAGAACAACTCACTGGATCGAAAGTACGGTGCCTAAGAAGAAGCCTCCTCACGTCAGCATGTACAGGGACCGCCACGGGAAGATCCGTTGGCGGTTCCGTAAGGCTGGCCAACAGGAGGCTCAGACGTCAGCCGAATTCGGGTCTTCTGACTGGTGGGATTGGTACCGCGCGGCCCTATCCAGCGCACCGCGTCAGATTGGCAGCGAGCGCTCTAGCCCGGGCAGCTTCAACGCCCTGATTGTGGCCTTCTATCAGTCCTCTCAATGGCAGCTGCTGAGGCCGGAGACCCAACGATCCTATCGCGGTGAAATCGAGCGCTTTCGTGCTGAGGATGGCCAAGCGTTCGTTCGCGACCTGAAGCCACAGCACATCAAGCGAATGATGGACCTTAAGGCCGCCACGCCTAACGCTGCCAACAACCTGCTGAGAATTCTCAGGGTCCTTATGGCCTTCGCCGTCGAGCGAGGCTGGCGAGACGATAACCCGGCCAAGGACGTGAAGCGCCTGCGCATCCGCTCCGAGGGCTTTCACACCTGGTCAGAGGCTGAAATCGCGAAGTTCGAAGCCCGGTGGCCTGTCGGGACGAATGAGCGGCTTGCCTTCGACCTGCTGCTCTACACCGGCCAGCGCAGCGGCGACGTGCGCTTGATGACCCGCGCACAGGTCAAAGACGGGACGGTTTCGCTTCGTCAATCGAAGACCGACGAAGCGCTCGTCATTCCCGTTCATCCCGCCCTAGACGCTTCGCTGCACGCCGCTGCCGGTGATCACCTGGTGCTGATCACCACTCAGTATGGCCGACCTTTCACCGCTAAGGGATTCAGCAACTGGATTGCTGAGTCTGCCGGAAAGGCCGGCCTTTCCGGCTGTACAGCTCACGGCCTTCGGAAGTCGGCCGCCGTTCGCCTTGCGGACGCTGGCTGCACGCCTCACGAGATCATGGCCATAACTGGCCACCGGTCGCTCAAAGAGGTGCAGCGCTACACCGCCGCCACCAACCAACGGGCCAACGCCGAGGCGGCGATGAAGAAGTTTCGAAGAACGGACAGTGATCAAAAACTGTCTAACCGGTCCAAAAAGTTAGACAAAAAAGGAGATATCTAGTTGAAAAATAAGTCCTTTTTCACGCCGATGGCGGCCCGGGAGGGACTCGAACCCCCGACCTTCGCTTTAGGAAAGCGCTGCTCTATCCTGCTGAGCTACCGGGCCGCGCGGCGCGCGGGTCAGGGTGCATAGCGCAAGACGGGGGCGGTTAGAACCCCGTCGGCGTGGCCTTTGCGCCATCGTTCGGCGGTCGGCGCTTTTGGCGGCGCGACTGCGACCGAGTGACGCCCCCTGCGGAAGATTGAGACTTATCAAGACGACAGGCGGCGACCATGCGATTTTCTCTACGGTTCGCGTGGACTGTGTTTTTGATTCGCGAATAGCGGTCGCGCTTGTTCGGCGGCGGCTACATGTTAGGGTTTCACGGCACAACCATCGTGCGACTGGAGCGATGCAGGAGCTCGACGCCAACCACAGCATCGGCGAGGCCGAAGCCGGCCTGACGACCCTGATCGAATTGATCGAGTCGCTGTCGGCGACGCGTACGATCGAGGAAGTCGCCGACGTGGTGCGAAGCGCGGCGCGGCGAATCCTCAACGCCGACGGCGTGGCCTTTGTCATGCGGGACAAGGACCAGTGCTGGTATGTGAACGAGGACGCGATCGGCCCGCTCTGGAAGGGCAAGCGCTTCCCGATGGACCAGTGCGTCGCGGGACGCGCGATGATGGCTGGCCGCGTGGTGGTCTGCCCCGACATCTATGCCGACGCCGACGTTCCGCATGACGCCTATCGTCCGACCTTCGTCAAAAGCCTGGTGGTCGCGCCCGTCCGCCCCCGCGATCCGCTCGCGGCCATCGGCGTTTACTGGGCGCGTCCGCACACGCCCTCGGCCGAGGTCTTGCAAAAGCTGCAGGTGATCGCCCGCGCGACGGCGTCGGCCCTCGAGAGCGGGCGGCTGAACGACTATCTGGCGGCCTCGCTCGAGCACGGCCACTTCCTGCTGCGCGAGCTGGATCACCGGGTGAAGAATACGCTGGCGATCGTGCAGTCGCTTACCCGCCAGACCCTGCGGACCACACCGTCGCCCGACGCCTTCGCCGAGGTGTTCGAGAGCCGGATCCTGGCCCTGTCTCACGCGCATGAGCTTCTGACGCGCCACGCCTGGGGCCGTCCGCAGCTGGAGGAGATCCTTAGACGCGCCTTGACGACATTCTCCGACGACGCCGCGGCGCGCTTCGCCGTCAATGGACCGGCGGTGGCGTTCAACGCCGAGACGGCGGTGTCCGTCCACATGACCATCCACGAACTGCTCGCCAACGCCGCGCGGCACGGCGCGCTTTCGACGCCGGAGGGCCGCGTCGTCATCGACTGGAGCATTGACGAGACAACCGCCCCGGCGCTGCTCACCCTGACCTGGCGCGAGCAGGGCGGCCCCCCGCTCGTGGGCCCGCCGTCGCGGCGCGGATTCGGCTCGAAGATGGTCCATCAGGGCCTGGCGCGAGATCTGGGGGGACAGGCCGTGCTCGATTTCCAACCGACGGGCCTCGTCTTCACGCTGCGCGCGCCGCTGTCCGAGCGCATGGGCCTGGCCGCATGAAGACCGCTCGCGTGATCATCGTCGAGGACGAGGCCTTGGTGGCCATGATGGTCGAGGACATGCTGGACGACATGGGCTGCGAGGTGGCCGGCTCGTTCGGCGCGGTCGAGACGGCGCTGGCCTGGCTCAGCGATCATCCGCCGCCTGACGGAGCCGTGCTGGATGTGAATATCGGCGGTGAGATGGTGTTTCCCGTCGCGGAGAAACTGCGAGAACGCGGCGTGCCGTTCGTCTTCGCCACCGGCTATTGCGACTTGCCCCGCTCCGGCTTCGAGTCTGTCGAGGTCCTGGCCAAACCCATCAACGCCGGCGCGCTGCGTATGGCCGTCGACCGCTTCCGGGCGGGCTAAACCCGCATTTCCGGATCCGCGACCGGGAACGGCGCATCATCCCAACCCGCCATCGCTTTGCGGGTCTGAGCGCGATCCACCGCGATCGTCAGCTTCTCACGGAAGACATCGGCGTCGATGGTGAAAGGCTGATTGGCGCGCGCTTCGATCGAATAGAGACGCGCCTCTCCATCGGACGGCAGGATGTAGCCGACGTCGTGGCGGCGGAAATTGCCGATCCGCGACTGCACCTCGACCAGCCAGTTCAAGGACACGACCTGACAGCCCTGCGGCGACAGGAGCGCGTTATGCAGGCCCGAGCCAAACTCGCCGGCCACCAGCCGCGCCTTGGAGAACAGCCGCGCCTGCTGCTCCCAGCTCAGCGTCTCCGGCCGCAGCACGGTCAGGCCGGCCTCCCGCGCGATCCCCTCGATCTCGGCCTCGTTGGCCAGCTCGCGGAAGGACTGGGCGGTCCTCACGCCCCCGCGGCTGACGAAGATCATGTCGTCGCCACCGCCCTTAGGCCATGCCAAGGCCTCCCGCTCCAGGTTCCAACGCAGAAAGTCGTGGAACACGTAGTTGCGGTTCAGCATATGCGGCAGCAGCGCCGCGCCGATCTCGACCGCCTCGTCGCGCGGGTCGTAGGTGATGATCTCCTGATCGGGCAGCATCATCCGGACGATCCGCGCCACATAGCCCGGTGCGGTCCGTGGCAGGAGCAGCGGCGCTACGATGCCAGCCCTGGCGAGGGCGCGGATCACGAACAGCTTCGGATACATCTCGGTCAGCCAGTGACCCCAGACGAAGTTGAAGTGGGTGATGACAAAGGCCCGGTCGAGCCGGTGAGTCACCGGCGCATCGAAATCCCAGGCTTGGCGGGCGATGTCGTGGCGGTACCAGTGCTGGATGTAGAAGGGGTATGCGCCCTCGGCGTAGAGCAACTGGTCGTCCAGCTTCAGGTGAGCGCCCGTGCCGCCGGCCACGGCGCGCCGGACCACCAGCAGGTCAACAGGCGGCGCGCGAAGGTCGCCCTCGATATGCGGGCCATTCACCAAGTCCCCCGGACAAGGCCACAGCATCGGTCGAGGCGGCACCAGCGTCCCGCGCTCGATCAGCAGCGCGCGCGCCACGCGGTCGGGTCCGTGCAGGGCGCCCGATAGCGGCACGAACTCCGCGTTGGACAGATCGAGGAATGAAGCCACGGCCCGGTCCTTAGGCCCGCTGCGCCAGGAACGCCAGCAGCGCCACCACGTCGGCGCGCCAGGCGAAGGCGGAGGCGGGGCGCAAGGCGGCGTCCAGGGGCGTCTCCAGCATCTCGCGAACGCCCTCGGCGTCGAAACCTCGCCACTTCAACCCCAAGCCGGTCGCCAGGTTCTGGACCCAGACGCTCGTAGAGCCCGGCGGCCGCATTTCGACCACTTCGGCGCCTGGCGGGCAGAACAGAAGATTGGCCAGCGCCGTTCCCGTGGCGGCGACGATGAGGTCCGCCTCGGCGAACAACTGGATCAGCTCGCGAGCCGAGGATGTCTCGGGACGGACGATCGTGTAACCCAGCGCCGCCAGTTCGATCTCGACCCCAGCCTCGTCGACCATGACCGCGTCGTACAGGTCCGACCGGCTGATATACAATTTTCGGCCGGCGCCGTTTGCCCCGCCGAGCCCGGTCAGCACGCGCCCGCGAACCTCGGCCAGCATCGGGTGTGCGACGACGGGCCCAAGCGCTGGCGTAAGCACCGCCTCGTCCAGCTCGGTCCACGGCGCGTCGAGCGTCTGCGGCGCGGCGATCCCCGTCAGGGTCAGCAGCTCGGCTTGCCAGGGCGTCAGGGGCGGCAGGACCGGGGGATGCCCGGCCAGTACGCCGGCTTGGTCAGCGGCCAGAAACGCCGGCAGGGTGTCGAGTAGAAAGCCGGCATAGTTACGCAATCCGCCCCATCCAGCGATCACCGCCGCTTTAGGCAGCCGCAGAGCGGCGTCCGGCAGGATCAGGCGACTTTGGCCCTGATGCACGCGTACGCCCGGCAGCGCCGCCAGATCCGGACTGACCCGCAACGCCTCGTCCGCAGCGCCGCCGAGAACATGCCCCTGACGATCCACAACCACGCCGAACGCGGGGGCGCACCAGACGTCTCGCACCGTGGGATAGCCCGCCAATGGGACCCTGCCATCCAGAACAAGAGGCAGAGATGGCGGCTCCGGCGGTCTCGGCGTCGGCGCCAGGGCCTTCAGCTTGCGACCGACCCGGCGGGCGAGGCGGGCCAGTCGGCTCACAGCTCGAAGCTCGCGCGATAGCCGGCGCGCTCGACGATGGCCGCCGTCAGGCGTTCGATCGCATGGGCGGTGGTCCCATCGACGCGCCCGAGCTCCGGCCCGAAGGCGATCTCGGCGTCCGACAGGTCCGTCAGCGGGGCAAAGGCTTCGGTCCGCCCCCAGAACATCGAGCCGGCGGCGAACGGCGTCTCCGGACGCGGCTTCAGGCCCATCCGCGCCGACAGCCGGTCGGCCTCGGCGCGGTTGTTGTCCATCACGTCGGGATCGCCGATGCGCATGCGGGCGCTGGCGGCGGCCAGCAGGCCCAGCTTCGGGTCTCGAGCGAAGGCGCGCAGGGCCAGGGCCGCCGCCTCGCCGCCCAGCAGGCCCTCGACCAGCTTGGCCCGCCACTGGTCGCCCTTGGCCTGGTGTGGCGAGCGCTTGGAGTGCAGCTTGCAGAACACCGAGTAGTCGATCGCCCGGGCGCGGCGCAGGGTCTCAACGAACGGGCGGATGTCGCGGCCCCGGTTCTCGGCGATCGCCAGATGGGCGGCCGGGAATGCGGCTCGGGCGCGGGCCAGATCCGCCTCGCTCCAAGTCTCCGGTACGGTGATCATCAGATCAAGGACGTCCGCCGTGGCCGAAAGGCGCTCGGCGAACCAGCCGATCAGCTCCGGATAGAATAGGTGCAGCAAGGTCACCGCATCGGCGCGCTTTACGAACTGCCCCTGCGCTTCGGCGACCAGCGGGTGGGCGTCGGTCAGGCGCGGCAGCCAGGCGCTGAGCGCCGTGCGGGTGGCGTGCAGATAGCCGTGGCCGAACCAGCGATCGGGCTCGAGATAGGCGCCCTCCCCCCACTCGTTCCAGGCGTTGACGAATACCATCGCCTCGCCCTTGGGATGCCTGGCTTCGGCGTGCTTCAGCGCGCCCGACAGCCAGCCGAAGTAGCTTTCGGGGTCAGCGTTGTGGAAGGCGACCCCGGCCCACGGCTTGCGGGCCTGGTTGTCCCAGCCGGGCATGACGCCGGGCACGAAGGCGGCCGGAACCTGCACCAGCTCGTCCAGCTTGTGGCGGGCGACGGCCGGATAGTCATAGACCTTGCCGGTAAAGCCGGCGTGCAGCGGCGTAACCCGGTTGGTGATCTCGCCTTCGACAATCGCGTGGGGCGGGAAGTCGACGATGCCGTCGAAGCCGTGGCCGGCATAGTCCTGGAAGCCGAAGGCGGTGGTGCACAGAAGATGCAGCTCGCCCAGGCCCATGGCCCGCGCCTGCCCACGCCAGCGTTCAGTCGTCGCCTTGGCGTCAGGCAGGATCTCGGGGCGGTAGAGCACCAGGAGCGGTTTTCCGCCCACCTGCAGATAGCGCGGGTCGCGCATGTAGCGGGCCAAGTCCTCGAACACCGCGCGATCATCCTCAGGCGAGTGTTCCTGGCCCATCAGGATGTCGCTCTCATCGCCGTCCCAGCGGCGGGTCCAGTTCTCGTTGGCCCAGCAGAGGGCGAACGGCAGGTCCAGGCTCGGATCGTTCAGGAACAGGTCCAGCGGCCGCTCCAGCAGGCGCTTTCCGGCGAACCAGTAGTAGTGGAAGCAGAAGGCGTGGAGACCCGCGCCCTTGGCCAGGTCCACCTGCTGGGCCAGCACCTCGCGCTGGCGCAGGTCATAGAAGCCCAGATCCGCTGGCAGGCGCGGCTGGTAATGACCCAGGAACTGCGGCTGGGCCTTGGAGACGTTAGTCCACTCGGTGAAGCCTTTGCCCCACCATGTGTCATTCTCCGGAAACGGATGAAACTGCGGCAGGTAGAAGGCCACGACCTTGGGCGCGTCGGCCGGCAGGGTGATCGGGGCGGCGATCGGCGCGGCGTAGTGCGGGCTGCGCAGGTTGCGGGAGACCGCGATCGCGTGAGCGTAGGTCGCGCCGACCGCGCCGCCATCGGCCGCCGGACGCGCCACGCGTCCCTTGGCCAGCAGCGCCCGGCCCCAACGCCAGGCTGCGCCGGCGGGGCCGCGCAGAGGGCCCAGCATCGGCTTCAGCGCCTGGATCGCTGCGCCCCGCAGGCCGCGCGGATCCTTGCCAAGGTCGCCGATGCGCGTGACCTTGAAGGCATCGACCGTGAAGGCGCAGGCGCCTTCGGACGGATCCAGCCGCACGCCGTTCAGCTGGAAGCTGCGGGCAGGCAACGAGGCGAACCAACCGTCGGGACCG
The DNA here is from genome assembly GCF_002742645.2 of Caulobacter sp. FWC26. Classification (NCBI taxonomy): domain Bacteria; kingdom Pseudomonadati; phylum Pseudomonadota; class Alphaproteobacteria; order Caulobacterales; family Caulobacteraceae; genus Caulobacter; species Caulobacter sp. FWC26. The sequence goes on along the minus strand of NZ_CP033875.1, from coordinate 722,252 downwards.
GCCTTCAGGCGGGCGTAGGAATCCTCCGAAAAGCCATCGCCCCAGTCGGCGTAAAGCGCGGGGCCGACCAGCTTGCCCTCGACCGCCTCAAGCTTGACGTCGATCCGCACCGCCTTGGCCGACCGCAGCGCCTTGCGCTCCTCACGGGTAGGCGTCCAGAGCATCTGCGGATCACCGTCGCGCGCCGCCAGCACCGTGCGCCCGGTCGCGTCGACGCCGGCGACCGACACGTCGCGGCCGGTCTTCAGGCCGGGCGGCAGGCGGCTCATGCGGCCTGGGTTTCGCGGTAGGCCAGCCACGCCTCGGTCGAACCCAGGAAAGCGATCTTCCCGCCCTGCAGTTCGCAGACGCGATTGCAGACGCGCTGGACCAGGTCGTGGTCGTGGGTGGCCATCACCATGATCTTGGCGTCCTCGACCATCCGGTGCATGCGCTGGGCGGCCTTCTGCACGAAGGCGGCGTCGCCTGCGCTGAGCCACTCGTCCAGCACCAGGATGTCGGCCTCGAACTCGGTCGCCACCGTGAACATCAGGCGCGCTAGCATACCGGCCGAATAGGTGCGCACCGGCAGGTGCAGAAAGTCGCCCAGGCCGGAGAACTCAGCGATCGCGTCGACGCGGCTGTCGATCACCTTGCGCGAAAGCCGGCGCATCAGGCCCAGCTTGTGAATGTTGCGAAGACCCGTCGCCTCCATGTCGAGGCCGGCGTTGATGGCGATCATCGAGGTGATATCACCGTCGATCGACAGCTCGCCCCGCGTCGGCGAATAGATGCCGGCGATCACCTTCAACAAGGTCGTCTTGCCCGACCCGTTGTGGCCGACGAGGGCGATGCGGTCGCCTTCGTTGATCTCGAGATTGATGTCGTGCAGCGCCTTGACCGCCGCGACATCGCCCGCCGCCTTGTACATCCGTCCGCCCACCGCGAGGTTGAACACGGCGCTCCGCAGCGACTGCGAACGCAGGCTGTAGACGAAGTAGTCGAGATCGACGTTGGTCAGCTTGATCTGGTGCGTCATCGTCGTCTCCTACAGCCAGAAGACCACGCGCTTGCGGAACATCGCCAGCAGCGTGATGGCGACGACGACGAGCACGCCCAGGGTTCCGAGTGTCCACCACCAGTGGATGGCCTCCGGCGCATGGCCGGTCAGCGGCGCGCGCAGCAGCTCGACCTGGTGGGTGAAGGGGTTCAGCTCGACCACCCAACGGTGCTTTTCGCTGACGTTCGCGGTCATCCAGAACACCGGCGTCACGTAGAACAGCAGCTGGACGACATAGCTCATCATGTAGGCCACATCGCGGAAGCGGGTGGACGGGATGGCGATGATGAAGCCCTGAAAGCAGACGATCAGCATGATCAGCGCCAGCGCCGGGATCAACGTCCAGTGAGGGATCGAAAACCGCTGCAGCACCAACATCGTCGCCCAGAAGGCGATCGCCTGGAACAGGAAGTTGGTCGCCGATTTCTGGGCGTGCAGGAAGACATAGAAGCTGAGTGGCAGGCGTTGGCTCTGCATCAGCCCCGCGTTCATCAAAAAGATCGCCTGGGCCTCGGCGATGGTGGTGCCCACCAGCGACCAGGCCAGAAGGCCCGCCATCACCTGCGGGTAACTTTTCATCATGTCCACGCCCATCAGGGCGCTGACGACGAAGGCCAGGGCGAAGGCGATGACCAGGAGGTTGCAGGCCATCCAGAAAGGCCCCAGCACCGAGCGCTGGAAGCGTGACGCCGTCTGGTCCAGGCCCAGCCGCCACCACAAGGGCGCGAGACGGATTCCGTCTGCGACATCCTTCAGGGCCGCCATCAGGGGACTCGGCATCCGTAACCTTCCTTAGCGCCTCACGGCGGTCAGCAAGGCGCTTGCTTATAGGGGCGAAAGCGTCCGGACAATGGCTTGAGCGGCCGTCGGGCGACGCAGCGTGACGCTTCTCATTGTGTGTTGCGTAAAAACTTTAGTTGCGGAGCCTTGGCGCGAGATCAGCTCTAGCCCAATCGCTCCAGCGCCGCCCGGCCGGCTGCGGCGCCGGTCGCGAAACAGGCCTGCAGCAGATAGCCGCCGGTCGGCGCTTCCCAGTCCAGCATCTCTCCGGCCAGCAACACGTCGGGACGCCCCTTTAGTGTAAGGCCGTCCAGGCTCTCGAAGCGAACGCCGCCGGCCGAGGAGATGGCCCGGTCCAGCGGCTGGACCCCTGTCAGGCGTAGCGGCGCGGCCTTGATCGCGGCGGCCAGGGCGGCCGGTTCCAGGGGGAGATGAAGGCCATGGGCCTCGCGTAGCAGATTGACCTCGACCGGCGACAGCTTGACGGTCTTGCGCAGGAAGTTGGCCAAGCTCTGGCCGCCGCGCGGAGCGTGGAGGCGGCGTTCCAGCGTTTCGGCGGGAATGTCGGGCCGCAGGTCGATGGTCAGGATCGCACCGCCCGCCAGAGCCGCGTCGCGCGCCACCCCGCCCAAGGCGTAGATCGCGCCGCCTTCCAGGCCATAGCGTGCGATGATCGCGTCGCCCCGCGCGCGGGCTTCGCCCAGCCTCAAAGCCACGTTCTTCAGCGGCTCGCCCGCAAAACGGTCACGGAAGACCTCGCTCCAGGCCACATCGAAGCCGCAGTTCGCCGGCCGGAAGGGTGCGATCTCCGAGCCGCCCACCCGCAGCAGCGGCGCCCAGGTAGCGTCGGAACCGAGCTTGGGCCAGCTGGCGCCGCCCAGCGCCAGGATGGTCAGGCGCGCGCGTACCGAATGACGGCCGTCCGCCCCCTCAATCAGCAAGGCCCCCATGGCGTCCCAGCCCTTCCAGGTCGAGCGCGGACGCAGCGACACGCCCAGAGCTTCCAGGCGCGAGAGCCAGGCGCGCAGCAGGGGCGAGGCCTTCATCGCCTGTGGAAACACCCGGCCGCTGGCCCCGACGAAGGTCTCCTGTCCTAGTCCCTCGGCCCAGGCGATGAGGTTTTGAGGCGTGAAGGCGTCCAGCATCGGCCGCAGCAACGCAGATCGCTCGCCATAGCGCGCGGCGAAGCGCTCGAAGTCCTCGCTGTGGGTCAGGTTCAGCCCGCCTCGCCCGGCCATCAGGAACTTGCGCCCGAAGGTCGGCATCTTCTCGAACACGGCCACTGACCGCCCGGCCTTGGCGATCGTCTCGGCCGCCATCAGTCCTGCGGGCCCGCCGCCGATCACGGCGATGTCGAGGATGCGCTCGTCGGTCACGTCAGGCGGCCATGACGTCGGTTTGGGAAAAGTCATCACCCTTGTAGAGGAGCGGCGTATTGCGAAGCGTGGCGCAGGCGTAAGCGAAACAATCGCCCATATTCAACCTCGCGGGATGCACGCCCTTGCCGAAACGCGCGTGCGCCTCAAGGGCTGCGGTTTGTTCGGCGGGTCCGATCAGGAGCACCTGCGCCTCGGCATAGAGCTGGAGAGCACGAAGTTCCTGTGCGACGGCGTGGATGTTCCTGTTCGTTTGGCGCGCGACGGCGCGAACAGTTTCCCAGTTCGCGATCGCCGAGGTGGTGACTTCGACCGCATCAGCGATTTTCTCTCTGAAAGCTTCTGCCTCGGGCTCTTCGAGAAGCATGGCCGTCCAGGCCGACGCGTCAACGAACATCAGTCTTCGTACATGTCGTCGAAGAACGCCTTGTCGGCCGGCAGACCCGTTCGGGGCCAGCTGGCGACTTCCGAGCAGATGGCCCGCATCTTGGCGAGCTTCTCTTCCCGAGCCTTATCCCGCGCCTGCAAGGCTTCAGCGGCGGCCAGCTTCACCGCTTCGGTAATGCCAAGCTTCGTCTTTTCAGCCAACTCGCGCACAAGGGCGTCGGTCTCTGGGTCTCTGACGTGGAAAGCCATCCGTCATCTCCGTCTAGACGAAATATAACATTGGCTAGCTGGCCCCACAACAACGCCCAGCCCCCAAACGCAGAACGGGCGCTGGATTGCTCCAGCGCCCGTGCCGCTACGCTTTACTGGTACGCTTACTAAAACCTAGGTGTCTCAGGCGCCGATCGAGGCGATGTCGACCTTGAAGCCCGGGCCCATCGTCGACGACAGGCCGACGCGCTTGATGAACACGCCCTTGGCGCCCGAGGGCTTGGAGCGGTTCAGAGCTTCGATCAGGGCCTTGACGTTGATCGCCAGGGCTTCGTCGGTGAACGAGGCCTTGCCGATGCCGGCGTGAACGATACCGGCCTTTTCGACGCGGAACTCAACGGCGCCGCCCTTGGCGTCCTTGACGGCCTGGCCGACGTTCGGGGTCACGGTGCCGACCTTCGGGTTCGGCATCAGGCCGCGCGGGCCCAGCACCTTACCGAGGCGACCGACGAGGGCCATCATGTCCGGGGTCGCGATGACGCGATCGAAGTCCATGAAGCCGCCGGCGATCTTTTCGTACAGATCCTCGGCGCCGACGTGTTCGGCGCCCGCCGCGGTGGCTTCGGCCGCCTTGGCGTCCTTGGCGAAGACGGCGACGCGGACGTCACGGCCGGTGCCCGAGGGCAGGTTCACGACGCCACGGACCTGTTGGTCGGCGTGACGCGGGTCAACGCCCAGGTTCACCGAGATCTCGATGGTCTCGTCGAACTTGGCCTTGGCGTTGGCCTTGACCAGGGCGATGGCGGCTTCGACCGAGTGAGCCGCGTCGCGGTCGCCGGTCCAGGCCTTGATGCGCTTGGGTTGCTTAGCCATTGGATTAGGCCTCCACGATCTTCAGGCCCATGGCCTTGGCGGAGCCTTCGATGATCTTGGCCGCAGCCTCGAGATCGTTGGCGTTCAGGTCCTTCATCTTCTTTTCGGCGATTTCGCGCAGCTGGGTGCGCGTCACTTCGCCAACGGTCTCACGACCGGTCAGCTTCGCGCCCGACTTCAGACCGGTGATCTGCTTCAGGTAGTGCGTCGCCGGAGGCGTCTTGGTGATGAAGGTGAACGACTTGTCCTGATAGACCGTGATCACGGTCGGCAGGGGGGTGCCCTTTTCGACGTTCTCGGTGCGCGCGTTGAACTCCTTGCAGAAGCCCATGATGTTGACGCCGCGCTGACCCAGAGCCGGGCCGATGGGGGGCGAAGGCGTGGCCGAGCCAGCCTTCACCTGGAGCTTGATGTAGCCCAGGATCTTCTTAGCCATAGTGTCCTCACTGGTGAGCCGTGGTGCGGGCTTGGCGTCCCTCCCACGGATTTGAACCCGCCCTCACCCAGAATGGATAACGACGAGCACGCCCCAGGACGAGGTCCGGGAGCGAGGCGCGGCGTGTAGCAGGCGGTGGACGGTGAGTCAAAGGGGGTGGTCAGCCCCTGCTCCGCCCCGCCTTGATCTTAGGCGACCGCGCGACAATCCGCCGGACCCGCGCCGGCTGGGGGCGAACCTCTTCGAGGATACGGTCGACGCAAGATTCCGAACGGCTCGGCGCGCAGCTGACGGTAAAGGCCGCGAGCGTTCGGCTCTTCTCGGGGATGCGGCGGTTCGACATCCGAGCCGGGATCGACAGGGTCACACGGTAGGCGTAGGCGCCGTCCGCTAAGGGCGTTCCATTGGCGATGTGGACGTTCATCGGCTCGTCAAAGTCCCGCACAAGGCCGGGCTCAAGCCTTAGCCGCGCATCCAAAAGGTCGAAAACCGGACTCGTCTGGGCGTCGTCGCCCGGATGGCTGGCATAGAAATGGAGGGGTCCGGCGGGGGGCAGCGTGGCGCAGCCGCCGAGGAGGAAAGCCATGCTGACGCTCGCAATGATGACGGGAGGGAGACGGCCGTTCACCTTTAGCCTCGCTTCGCTGATTGCCCGTCGAACGATAGAGCTATTCACGCTTCGCGCAAAAGGAGGCATTTGCCTGGCCCAACGAGAAGGCAAGCGCTTCCCCTGGCGGCGCCGCTGTAAAGCCTAGCGCAAGCCTGGCTTTTCGCGGACATAGCTCCGGTTGGTCAGCGTCGGCGGGGTATAGGTCGGCCGGAAATGGCAGGCCTCTCCGTAGACGCTCACCGCGTCGGCGCAGAGTGCGGCAAGACGTGCGGCATCAGGTTTAGCGCCATAATCGATCCAGGCGCTCATCGCTCGAAACAGCGCGGCGTACTGCGGCGTGGCGAGCTTGGAATGCTCGTGTTCGTCGGTGAAGGCCTGAACGAGCAGCGCGCTCTTGCCAGCCTTGGCGACTGTGTCGTGCAGGACCTGCTCAAGTTCGACGAACGCAGTAGGGTCGTCGATGGCGTGCAGGGTCAGGGTTGGAACCTGAAGGTCGCCGGTCAGGTCGCTATCCTCCGACAACAGACGCACGCCCTCGGGGTCGGCGGCGAACCGCGCAACCCCGCTGTTCAGGGCTGCGTCATCATCGGACCCTTGGTAGACGACCCCTTCGTTGGTGAACGGATTGCGCCCACCCAAGCGCTTGTTGACGAGATCGGCGAAGGTGAAGGTCGACCAGCCCAGGTGGCTGCCCAGCGTGCGCTCAGGGATGCGCGTCACGGCCAGAATATTCGCGAGGTTTCGCTTCTGGACGGTGGATCGCTGCTCGGGCGGAAGATCGACTCCCGTGCAGGCGTTGACCCTTTCATCCAGTTGCCGATTGGTCAGCTTGGAGCCCACCGGCTGGCCCTGCCACAGCGGGTACTGGGCCTCGTTAGCGGCGGGGTGGTTCCCGCAATAGTACTGGTAGACCGCGCGCAGGTCGGCGCGGAAGTCGTAGGCGCGCGTGCCCCCCGACACAACGCCGTTGGTCAGGATCACGCCGTCGTAGACAGGCTTGCCGTCGGTGTCGCGCGCATAGAGCTCGGCGGTCTTGGCCGCGACGTTCGCGCCCCAGGACTGGCCGTGCAACAAGGTCCGTTTAGGGCGTCCGAACTGGGCCCAGAACAATTTGCGCAGGTTGTCGGTGTCTTCGGCGGCCGAGCGGACGCCATAGCCCTCTCGGCGATAGTTGGATCCCGCCCAAGCATAGCCCTCGGCCACCGTCACGGCGAAGCGCTGGAGGTCCTCGACGGCGTCGTCGGGCTTGGGCGTCTTCAGGCGCGGTCCGCCGTGGGCATGAACGACGAGAGACCCGTTCCAAGCTTTCGGGATGGCGATCCAGTAGTAGGCGCCATTCTGATCCTGACCGGCCAGGCAGTGCGTCGCGGCGGGCAGACCATTCGGACAAGCCCTGTCCGCCGCAGGTTCCGCGAGGGTCGCACAACCGGTCAAAGCGAGACCCAAGCCCAGAAGGGCGGCGGAAAGCTTCATCACAACAGCGCCTCGACGTTAGGAATAGTGCTGGCGCCGGCCGGTTCGCCCCCCGAACCGGCCGGCCAGTCGCGATCAGAAGGATTTGCTGACGCTGACGTACCAGTAGCGGGCATAGGGGTTGTAGAGCGAACCGATGTAGCCGCTCGACGACAGGGGCGGATCCTTGTCAAAGATGTTGCGCGCGCCAACCCGGATGCGGGTGTCGTTCGCCCAGCCCTTCTGCTCGAAACGATACTGACCGTAGAGATTGACCGTGGTCAGCGGCTTGACGCGCCAGGGTTCGCCGGTGGTCGACAGGAAGTCGGTGTCGAGCACCGAGCCTGTGTAGATCACCGAGGCCCCCACTTGGTAAGGGCCGGCGCGCCAGGTCGCAGAGCCATTCCACTTCCACTTGGGCTTGCCGTTCTTCTTCAGCAGATCGCCCGGATCGGTCAGCGGCGTTGCGCGATTGATCTTGCCGCTCGCGCGCGCCTCGAAAAGCTCGGCGAGCGGCGGCGAGAGCTGCTGGGAGTACTTGTCCATGAAGGTGCCGTCGACGTTTACGCTGAAGCGGCCGAGCGACTCGGTGCGCAAGGTCCAGTTCAAGCCTATGTCGATGCCGCTGACGGTCTGGGGCTGCAGGTTCTTGAACTGATCGCGGATCTCCAGGATCTGGCCCACGGGCGTCAGGCCCGTGCCATTGAAGAAGGCCACGTCATCGACCGTTGGGGCGGCGCGGATGACCGCAGCGTTGTTCGAACCGTTCAAGCGGAACAGGTAGTCCTGGATCGCGCCGTTGGTGGACCCCAACGTGCCGACGATACCCTCCTGCTTGATCTGCCAGCGGTCCAGGGTGACCGTTAAGCGCCCGAACTGCTCGGGGATGAAGGTCGGCTGCAACACCACCCCCACCGAGTAGCTCTCGCTCTCTTCGGCCTTCAGATCCGGATTCCCGGCCGTGGTGAAACGGATGCCGACGCCGCGCGAGCAGGCGGTGAAGGTCGAGATGCGGCCTGCACGAAGGTCTGCTTCGCAGCGATAATAGTCCGTGACGGTGTTGGTGCGCGAATAGCTGAACGGATTAGTGGTCTCCAGGTTGGGTGCGCGGAAGCCTTGCTGCCAGGAGCCCCGGACGCGCACGCCGTCGACCACGTCCCACGCCACGGCGATCTTCGGCTTCGCGACCGAGCCGAAGTCGCTGTAGTTCTCGAAGCGTCCAGCCAGTTGCACGTCGACGCGACGGACCAGCGGGATATTCATCTCAGGCGAAACCAGCGGCACGGCGAATTCCACGAACGCCGACCCGACATCGCGCGAGCCCTTGGTGCTGGGGGTGTCGTTGACGCCGGTGACGTTGCTGTTGCTGGTGTTCTTGGTGACCGGATCGGTGAACGGCGTACGGCCGTCCAGCATCGGATCACGACGGTCCTGCTGGGTCTCGTGGCGGAACTCTACGCCAGCGGCCACGCCGACGGGCCCCGCCCACAGGGTGACGAGATCGGGCTTGGAGACCTTGAAGTCCGCCAGTGTCAGGGTCGTGGTCGAATGGCGCTTAAGGCGGAAACGGATCGCGTCGAGCGCGGCCCGGGAACTGGGCGTGCAGTCACGGCCACCTGAGCCGTCCAGACAACCACCGTTGAAGAGATTGTAGGCGTCTGGCGTCGACAGGGCCAATTGGTTAGCCAGCTTCTGACTGTCGATGCCGTCGCTTTCGTCCTTGGCGTCGGCCTTGGAGTACAGGATCGCCGAGTCCCAGGACCAGCCCCAGGTCTCGCCCTTCAAACCGCCGAGGAGGCGGGTTTGATAGTTCTCGACCTCAACCTTGTTGGGCCCCAGGTCGTTGAAGCGGTAGTTGGTGAAGGTCACCGCCGCGCCGCTGGCCGCCACGTTGGTCAGGTTTGGCAGCCGGTTGGGGTTGGCCTGGCCGTTGGCGAAGGTCACGGGGCCGAAGGGATTCCAGTAGTTGCTGGCCGGAACGCCGATCGCGACGAGACTGGTGCCTTGCGTCGTCAGGCCCTCGGACGTCGCGTGATAGAAGTCGAGCTCGCCGTAGGCGGTCAGGGTGTCGTTGATGTCGTAGTGGGCGTTCAGGAAGATGTTCTGGCGTTCGATCTCCGGCGCGATGGTCGTCGCGTCGTTCTGCGGCGCGTTGTAGCGGTAGGCGTTGGCGGTGCTGCCGGTCGCCAGATTGCCCGTTCCGATGCAGAGGCCGTTGCCGATCTGAGTGGCGCAGCCCGGGATGGTGTTGGGCTGCACGTGGCTGGCGCCGGCGGCCGTGGTCAGCGCCGTCGTCCCCTGACGGATGGCGCTGGTGGCGCCGAAGACAGTGAAATTGGCGAACGAGTTCTGGTTGCCGCGATTGTCGGGCGCGCTGCTGGCAGCGTAGTCAGCGAAGCCCGCGAACAGCGGTCGCAGGTCCTGGGTCGCGGTGTAGTCTCGGTCGCTGGGACGCTGGGCGGTGCGCCAAGTGAAATTGCCGTTCAGCGAGATGTTGCCGCGCCCTTCGGCGAAGTTGCGGCCGGCAAAGATGTTGCTGCTGTATTCCTTGCGGTGGGTGCCTTCAGCCCAGCCGTACTGGGCGTCGACGGTCACGCCGTCGAAGTCGGTTTGCAGCACCGTGTTGACGACCCCCGCGACGGCGTCGGCGCCATAGATGGCCGCCGCGCCGTCGCGTAGCACCTCAAGGCGCTCCAGGTTCGCCGTCGGAATGGCGTTGGCGTTGTAGCCCAGCAGCGGCACCGTGCCCGAGGACTGGCTGGTCGGGTGAGACACAAGACGGCGTCCGTTCAGCAGCACCAGGGTGTTGCCGACGCCGAGACTGCGAAGGTTGATCGAGTTGACGTCGCCCCGTGTGGAGTTGCTGGTCTGCGGAGCGTTGCTGGGGTTGATGAACACGTCGCCCATCTGCGGGATGGAGCGGAACAGATCGTCGCCCGAGACCGCGCCGGTGGCGGCGATCTGGTTGTTGTCGAGGACCGTGACGGGCAGGGCGGCCGTCGTCTTGGCGCCCTTGATCTGGCTGCCGACCACGACGACTTCCTCGACCTTGGTGGCCTCGGCCTCCTGAGCCCCCGCGCTGCCGGCGGCGCTCAGCAAGACCAGTAGGGCGGCGCCCTGGACGAGATGGCGGCGATGGCCGCTACGGCTTTGGTAGGTCACGTGTTCAGCTCCCCAATGTATATTTGTTCTGACTGCGCTTGAGTTCGACGGAGCCGCCTAAGGGCGCGCCGGGTCGGGAATGGAATCGTCGGTGTCGGACGGCGGGGTCTTGGCGCTGAGGGCCGCCTTGAAGGCCGCGAGATCCAGCCCGCGCTCCCAACGCGAGACGACGATCGCGGCCACCGCGTTGCCGATGAAGTTGGTCAGGGCCCGGCACTCGGACATGAACCGGTCGATGCCCAGGATCAGCGCCATGCCGGCGACAGGAACCGAGGGCACCACCGACAGTGTGGCCGCCAGGGTGATGAAGCCCGCGCCCGTGACGCCCGCAGCGCCCTTGCTGCTCAGCATCGCTACGCCCAACAGCAGCGCCTGCTGCTCCCAGGACAGGTGAACGCCGGTGGCCTGGGCGATGAACAAGGCCGCCAGGGTCATGTAGATGTTGGTGCCGTCGAGGTTGAACGAGTAGCCGAGCGGGACCACCAGCCCCACGACCGACTTAGGACAACCGGCCTGCTCCAGCTTCTCGATCAGGCTGGGCAGCGCCGCCTCTGAAGAGCTGGTGCCCAGCACGAGGAGCAGTTCGGCCTTCAGGTAGCGGATCAGGCTGAAGATCGAGAAGCCGTTGGCGACCGCGACCGCGCCCAGCACCACCACCACGAACAACAGCGAGGTCAGGTAGAAGGTGCCAACCAGCAGGGCCAGGTTGGCGATCGAGGCGATGCCGTACTTGCCGATGGTGAAGGCGAAGGCCCCGAAGGCGCCGATCGGCGCGGCCTTCATGACGATGTGCACGAACTTGAAGAAGGCCTGAGCAACCAGCTCCAGGAAATCGATGACCGGCCGGCCTGGCTCGCCCACCAGGGTCAGGGACAGGCCAAACAGGATCGAGATCAACAGCACCTGCAGGATCTCGCCGTCGGCGAAGGCGCTGACCACGGTCGACGGGATAATGTTCATCAGGAAACCGACGATGGTCTGGTCATGCGCCTTGGCGGCGTACTCGGAGACCTTGTCGGTCTTCAGGGTCGCGGGATCGATGTTCATCCCCGCGCCCGGCTGGACGATGTTGGCGACGATCAGGCCGACAATCAGGGCCAGGGTCGAGAAGATGAGGAAATAGGTGAGCGCCTTGATCGCGACCCGCCCGACCTTGTCGAGGTCGCGCATGCCCGCAATGCCGGTCACCACGGTCAGGAAGATCACCGGGGCGATGACCATCTTCACCAGCTTGATGAAGGCGTCGCCAAGCGGCTTCAGCGATTGACCGAGATCAGGCAGGAAATGCCCGATCAAACCACCCCCGACGATCGCCAGCAGAACCTGGAAGTACAGGTTTCGATAGAACGGCCTGGCCTGCTCTGACGGTCGCGCCGCAGCGCCCGGTTGGATCGTCTTCACTGTCGCCTCATGGCCTGGCCCGAGAGCCATGTTTCCACCCCGCGCCTTTGCCGGGGCGCTTGGATAGACGATCCTTGGGACGAGGAAACCGCGCAAGAAAACCCGAAAAAAGCGCCAAGACATTGTCTTTTAGAACAAAATCCCCGCCACGAACGACGCGGACGCTCCGGCGATTGGCGAAAACCCCTACCACCCCTCGCCACAATGTGCGGAAATCCGCACAAACTTGGGAAGCCACGAGATGAGGGTCCAACCACCCCAGTTCACCGATCCGGTCGTAAGACGCTGGGCGATCTTCCTGGCGATGAGCCTCGTGTTGCTAACGGGTCTCGTCGGCTTCACCGGCGCTGTGGTGGAGAGGCGGGCCGTGGCCGAGTTGGCCCGTCAGGCGCAGAGCTCCGCAGCCCTGCACGCCGCTGTTCTGCGCAGCGAGTTGGCGAAGCATCGCTCCTTGCCCTTCGTGCTGGCCCAGGACCCCGATGTGGCGGCGACCCTGCGCTCGGCCGATCCAGGCGGCGTGGATGCTCTGAACCGCAAGCTGGAGACGCTCAGCGCCGGCACGCGGGCGGCGGTCATCTATGTCCTCAACGCCAGGGGCATGACCATCGCGGCCAGCAACTGGCGCGAACCGACCAGCTTCGTCGGCTCCGACTACAGCTTCCGGCCCTACTTCAAGGACGCGCGCGACCAGGGCGTCGCGGAGCTGTTCGCCCTCGGCACTGTCAGTCGACGTCCTGGCCTGTTCATGGCGCGCCGGATCGAAGGCCCCGATGGTCTTCTGGGCGTCGTTGTGGTCAAGGTCGAGTTCGAGGCCCTTGAGGCGGAGTGGTCCGCTTCGGAGCCGGCGTTCGCGGTCGACCCCAAGGGCGTCGTCCTGGTGACCTCGATCCCGTCCTGGCGGTTTATGACGCTCGCGCCCCTGCCGCGTACTGAGCAGGCACGACTCCGCGCCGAACAGCGCTTCGGTAATGCGCCCTTCGACGTGCTAGTCGCCCAGCCGCCGCCAGCAGGGGATCGTCCTCCCGCGCTCACGACGATCAAGGTTCCGGGCCAGGATGAGACCCGGTACATGACCGCCAGCGTCAAGCTGAGCGCGGCGGGCTGGACGGTCTACACCTTCACCCCGGTCGGCGCGGCGCTCCGGACGGCGGTGACCGGCGCCCGCGCCATCGCGCTTCTGGCCGGTCTCGCCGTCTGCGCCCTGGCCGCCGCGCTCGTGCGTTGGCGGGGGCGGGCCAGCCTTCGCGCCGCGCGTGAAGAAGCCGCGCGCCGAGAGCTGGAAGCCCATGTCGCCGAGCGAACCGCCGCGCTTCGCGAGACCAACCAGCGCCTCACCGTCGAGATGGAGGAGCGTCGCCGCGCCGAAGCGCACGTCCATCTGATGCAGGACGAACTGATCCAGTCGAACAAGCTGGCCACACTGGGTCAGATCGCAGCGGGAGTGGCGCACGAAATCAACCAGCCGGTCGGCGCCATCCGGGCTTATGCCGATAACGCCGCTGTCTTCCTCGACCGCGCCGACAGCCGGAGCGCACGGACCAACCTGGACCTGATTTCCGGACTGACCGACCGGATCGGGCTGATAACCGACGAACTGCGCGCCTTCGCCCGTAAGTCCGGAGGATCGCCCGCCCCCTTGGCGGTGCGTGAGGTGGTCGACGGCGCGCTTCTTCTGGTGGGGCCGCGCCTTCGACAACAGGGCGTGCGTGTCGTGCGCGAGGTGGCGGACGAGGCGGCCAAGGTGCTGGCCGAGCGATTTCGCCTCGAACAGGTTTTGGTCAACCTGTTGCAGAACGCGATTGAGGCTTTGGAGGAGACCAAAAACGGCGAGATCGCCGTCCAAGTCCTGGTCAAGCGCGCGCAGGTCCGGATCATCGTCGCCGACAATGGCCCGGGCGTCGCGCCCGAGGCCACCAGTACGCTCTTCACGCCTTTCGCCACCACCAAGCCACGCGGCCTCGGTCTTGGCCTGGTGATCAGCCGCGACATCGTCGCCGAATTCGGCGGCGAGCTTTATCTGGAGCCGTCACCGCGTGGGGCGCGCTTCGTCATGTCTCTTCCCAAGGCCCGTTAGAATGTCCGTGAACCTGGTCGCCTTCATCGACGATGATGACATGCTGCGCGCCGCCAACGTGCAGACGCTCCAACTCGCCGGTTTCGAGGTGCGCGCGTTCGCCGGGGCCGAAGAGGCTCTTCGCGCGGTGGATGCAAGCTTCGCCGGCGTCGTCGTCAGTGACATCCGCATGCCGCGGATGGACGGCCGACAGCTCTACCGCCGCCTCAAGGCGGAGGACCCCGACCTGCCGGTGATCCTGGTGACGGGCCATGCCGACGTGGCCGAAGCGGTCGAGGCGCTGCAGGACGGCGTCTACGATTTTGTCGCCAAGCCCTATCCGCCGGATCGGCTGGTCTCCAGCGTCCGGCGCGCCATGGAAAAGCGGCGCCTGGTCCTGGAGAACCGCGCCTTGCGGGCCATGGCCAGCCAGGCCCAGAGCGATTGGCCGCTGATCGGCCAGACCCCGGTCATGGAGCGCCTGCGCGCCACCTTGCGGCAGCTCGCCGGCGCCGACGTCGATGTGTTGATCGAGGGTGAGACCGGCGTTGGCAAGGAACTGGCGGCGCGCGCCCTGCACGCCTGGGGGCGCCGCCGGGATCGTGAGTTCGTCGCCGTCGATTGCGCTGCCCTGCCCGCCGGAACGCTGGACAGCGAGCTGTTCGGTCACGAGCTTGGCGCATTCAACGGTGCAGTGCGCCAGCGGGTCGGACGGATCCAGCAGGCCGATCGCGGCACCCTATTCCTGGACGAGATCGAAACCCTCGCGCCTGAAGCGCAGGGCAAGTTCCTGCGCGTGCTCGAGGAGCGGGAGGTGACGCCGATCGGCTCCAACCGCGCCCATACGCTGGACCTGCGTGTCGTGGCCGCCGCCAAGGGCGATCTGGGCGAGGCGGTTACGGCGGGCGTCTTCCGGCAGGATCTGTTTCACCGCCTCGATGTCGTCCGCATCCGCATCCCCCCCCTGCGCGAGCGTCGCGACGATGTCCCACTGCTGTTCGCGCACTTTCTGGCCCGGGCCTGCGAGCGGCTCGACCGCGCCCCGCCAGCCGTGGACGACAAGGTCCGCTGGCGTCTGCACAATCATGACTGGCCCGGGAATGTCCGTGAACTGGGCCACTACGCCCAGCGCGTCGCCCTCGGTCTCGCCGATCAGGTCGCAGACGCCACGACCAACCTGCCGCCCCTGCCCGAGCGCGTCGCGACCTATGAGGCCCATATCATTGAAGAGGCGCTGACCACGACAGGCGGCGACGTGCGCGCGGCGCTGGAGATCCTGCGTATTCCCCGCAAGACCTTCTACGACAAGGTCGAGCGTCACGGACTGGATCTTGAGCGATTCCGCCGACGCGAGGAACGTTAAGGGCGTTGCGCGGCCCCTCCGAACCGATCGGTCCGCGCAGCGCGGCGGCGCTCGATCAGAGCGGCGAGACCGGGCGACGAGCGCCAGATGGCGGCGTAGGCGGGGTCCTCGCGAACGGCAGGCGGAAATTCGTGGACGCCGTAGGGCAAGGCCCACGGCAGATAGAGCGAGCCGGCGTTGACCGCTTGGCGGAGCAGGATCAGGGCGCGGTCGGCGCGACCGGCGGCGGCGTATTCGAACGCCAGGGTGAAAGCCTGATCGCCCCAGGTGCTGCCGAACTTCACCTCGCCCGCCCCCGCGAAGGCCTCGGGTCCGCCGATCTCGCGATCCTCGCGGGCCAGCACCGCCAGGAAGGCGGCCGGCCGGCCGTCCAAGGCGTTCGCGGCCTGTCGCATACGCTCGGCCAGCGCGGCGACCCCAGGCGGCGGCCGACCGCGCCAGCGCCGCTGCACCGCCTCGTCGGCGTCGGCGCGGAGGCCCGCCGCGTCCGCCGCCCCCAGCCGCATGAGATAGAGGTCGTGAAGCACGAAGACATTCCCCGGCGAACGGTCCAGAAGCTTCCGGTAATCCGCTGCGGCGACGGCGGTCCGACCGGCGCAGTGCTGCATCCGCGGCACAGCCATCGCCCGCCAGTCGTCTCCCGGCAAGAGACCCGCCGCTATCCGGGCGTGGCGCAGCGCCGCCTCGCAACGCCCCGAAAGCGCCAGGCCGTAGGCGTACCAAGTGTTAGCGTCCGGCGAGTTAGGATCGATCGCCACCGCGCGTTCCAGCAACTTGTCGGCCTCCTCCCAGCGCAGGGCGCGTCGGAAGTCACGGGCGGTGGCGGCCAGGGCCTCGGTGTCGTCGGGATCTGCGGCGATCGCCTGCGCCAGGAACCGCGCCGCGCGCTGCTGGCGCGCCTGATAGGCCTGCGCCGTCTCATCGGGGCGCTGAAACTCCGGAACCGCCTCGACCTGATAGCCCAGCATCAAACCGGGCGCGGCGTCGGGGTCCATGGCCAGAACCCTGGCCTGGACCGCCCTCGTCTCGCGTTCCAGGCGGGTGAAGGTGGCCCAGTCGCGATTGTGGCGCGCCTTGTGCGCAGCCGACAGGGTCTGCCGAGCCTCGGCCACCAAGCGTGTGATCTCGGGATTGGCCGGCTCGCGCGCGGCGGGGACGCCCTGCACTCGATCGCCCAGCCAGATGGCGACGTAGCGGGCGACCGCCGACAGGGCCCGCTCCCGCACGGTGGGGTCCACCACGCCCCGCGCATCGAAGGCCGCGCTCCAGACCCGCGCGCCGCTACGGCGATCGGTGAGGGTCAGCGCCACGGCCGGCTGCGATGACAGGCCGGGCTCGGCTGGAGAGACGACGCCGCCCAGCAGCAGGGCGGGCTTGTCGCCGGACTCTCCCTGCGCGCCCTCGGACTCCACACGCAGCCCCTTCATCCGCGACAAGGTCGTCGTCAGATCGGCCGTCAGCCGCGCGGCCTCCGGCGCCAGCTCCGGGTTCGCGGGCCGCAGGGCGACGACTGTCAGGCTAGCGATCTCTGGCGCACGCGGCGGCAGCAGCCGCCAGACGGCAAGGCCCGCGATCAACAGCGCCACCGCCGCAAGCAGCGCCGACCACGCGTAGCGCCAGCGCAGCGGCGCGGACTTCGGGATCGCGGGCTCTGCCGCCGGGGCGGAAGCCACCTCAACTGCAGTCAGGCGATAGCCGACCTTGCGCTGGGTGGTCAGGGTGAAGGCGCCAGTCTCTGCGGCCAGCTTGCGCAGGCGCGAGATGACGCGGTTGATCGCATCCTCGCTGACGGCCCGACCGTCCCAGGCGGCGTCGACGAGCGCCGCGCGGGACACCACCTTGCCCTGACTTCGCGCCAGCACCAGGAGGGCGCGCATGACCTGAGGCTCGAGCACGTGATCGCGGCCGTCGACACTGACTTCGCATGAGGACGGGCGCAGCCGCGCCACGCCCAGAGCCATCTCAGCCTGATCCGCCAATGCTTGGGTCATGCGCCCCTGGTCCGCCCGCGTAACCTTGATACGCCAAGGTCATCAGGAAGAAATCAGTTTTCCAACAGGTCCCGGTCCTTTCTCACCGGCAAGTGACCGCCTCCTCATCGGGCGTCCAGAACGGGGGCTTTGAACAAGATGACCGACCATCCCACTTCCATCGCGCGAGGCCGCGAACCGACCCGTGCCACGTCCGACCGCGGCTTCTTCCTGATCATGGCGATCGCCATCGCCCTGACCGTGGTGGTCGGCTTCTCGGTCAGCTTCGCGCGCCCCCAGACCGCCTTCGCCAGCGCGCCCTGGCACGTGCATCTCCACGCGGCCGTATTCAGCCTCTGGATCGCGCTCTACCTCGTGCAGAACGCACTGGTGACCCGGGGAAACTTCGGCCTTCACCGCACCCTGGGGGTGTTCGGCGCGGGCTGGGTGTTGGTCATGGTGGCCGTCGGAATCCACACGACGGTGATGGCTCTGGTGCTGCACCGTGTGCCCCCCTTCTTCCCGCCGGGCGTCTTTCTCGTGCTGGACGTCGCCGGAGTCCTGACCTTCGCGGCGCTGACCTTGGCTGCGGTGGCCCTGCGCCGCGACGCCGCCTGGCACAAGCGGCTGATGCTGTGCGGCACGATCATGGTCATGAGCCCAGCCCTAGGCCGACTTCTGCCCATGCCCCTGCTTGGCCCCTGGGCCAGCTGGGCGGTCAGCGGGACCATGCTGCTCTATGTCCTGGTCGCGGTCCTCTATGACCGGGCCACGCGCGGCAAGGTCCATCCCGCTTACGCCTGGGGGACGGGCGCGATCATCCTGACCCAGCTCCTGATCGCCGGCCTCGGCTTCGCGCCGCCGATCCTGGCTCTCGCCGCGCGCCTGCAGGGCTAGCCGCGCATCAGAGGCGGTCGGAACTGAGAGCTATGCGTAGGCCCTCGCTCTCTAGATTCTGGCGCCGGGGCGGACGCCGTGAAGGTCCGCGAAGGGGTGGAAGTCGGACAGGCCGCAGGCCCCCACCGGACCATGCTATGCATGGTCGTCCGCCCCCATAGGGGGCAGAAGGTGCGCTCCCTTCTTCCCCCTATGGGGGAGGAGCGCCGAAGGCGCGGAGGGGGCGAGTATGGGTCGGGTCCTGAAACTGGCGCCGCCCCAACAACCAGACCTTCGCCTTATCCTGTTCTGGCGTTCGTTTCCGTTCCCGACCCAGGTCGGACAGAGCGGAAGGCGCAACAAATGGCGCCCACGACGCGGCGTACAGCACCTTCTCCGTCCGGCGACATCTGATGCGGCGACCCAACCTTCACCTGCAAGAGAAGGCGGCAGCCTGAAACGGTCGCGTATGGGCTCGCCTCCACCGGGCGCAATTGGCCTGACGGCCCTCTGAACACGGCTTTCGCAAATCCCATACGTGCGGTTTGCAGCGTCGCTCCCCGCATTGTTGACGCTCGTTCGGCCCCTTCCTACCGCTGCGCTTGTGGGATGAGCCAAGGGACAACGTATGAACGACACCGCCCATATCTGTGACGGGATCCGCACCCCGATCGGCCGCTACGGCGCGCGCCTAGTGCTCACCGCCCTGCGTCAACTGGAGGCGAGCGGCGGCAACCGGGGTCTCGCCACCCTCTGCATCGGCGCCGGCCCGGGCGCGGCCCTAGCCTTCGAGCGCCTCTAGCAAAGTGACAAGGACCCGCAAATGATCGAACCAGAAACCCTCAGCGCATTGATCGAGACGATCGAGCGGTTCGCCTCCGAGCGCTTGCGACCGGCCGAGAGCAAGGCCTCTGAGGACGACGCCATACCCCCCGAACTGATTGAAGAAATGAAGGCGCTGGGCCTGTTTGGCCTGTCGATCCCGGAAACCTATGGGGGCTTGGGCCTGAACCTTGAAGAAGAAGCGCGGATCGTCATGGCCCTGTGCCACGCCGCGCCCGCTTTCCGTTCGGCATTCGGCACCAACGTCGGTATCGGCAGCCAAGGCCTGGTGATGTTCGGCGATGAAGAGCAGAAAGCGCGTTGGCTACCGAGCATCGCCTCGGGCGAAACCATCACAGCCTTCGCTCTGACGGAGGCCGAAGCAGGATCCGACAGTGGCTCGGTACAAACCCGAGCAGTCCTTGACGGCGACCACTACGTTCTTAACGGCGTGAAGCGCTACATCACGAACGCCGGCCGTGCTCACTTGTTCACAGTCATGGCGCGCACCGATCCGGCCGTCCAAGGTGGCGCTGGCGTGTCGGCCTTCCTGGTTCCGGCGGGCCTGCCTGGTCTCAGTGTCGGCAAGCCCGAAAAGAAGATGGGCCAACAAGGCGCACACATTCATGACGTCGTTTTCGAGGATGTCCGCGTGCCGGTGGGTAACCGCTTGGGGGCCGAGGGCGAGGGCTTCACATTGGCCATGCGCGTGCTGGATCGCGGCCGCGTTCATATCTCAGCGGTATGCGTTGGCGTTGCCGAGCGCCTAATCGCCGACTGCGTGGCCTATGCGCGCGAACGCAAGCAGTTTGGCCAGCCGATCGCTAACTTCCAGCTGATCCAGGCGATGATCGCCGACAGCAAGACCGAGGCGCTCGCCGCCAAGGCTTTGGTGCTGGACACCGCTCGCAAGCGCGACGCCGGCCAGGATGTCACGCTCGAGGCGGCGGCCACCAAGCTCTTCGCATCCGAGATGGTTGGCCGGGTCGCGGATCGAGCCGTTCAGCTGTTCGGCGGCGCGGGCTATGTTGCAGACTACGGGATCGAACGTCTGTTTCGTGATGTCCGCATCTTCCGCATCTACGAAGGCACGAGCCAGATCCAGCAACTCATCATCGCCCGCGAAACCCTCAAGCGCGGCGGCTGAAACAGCAGGGGCGGCGCCGCCGAGCGACGCCGCCCTTAGTGCTTCGCGCGCGCGCCTTCCTTAGCTCGCCCGCTCAAGACCTCGCACGTCTTGAGACGCAGGCGCCCGGGCGAAAACGAAGTCCTTGTAGCCGTTCTCGGCTGCGAGACGGCACGCTTCGCTGTAGCGCTGGAAGCCGCCGGTATACATGCTCAAGCCGCGCGGCTTGCCGCTGATATTGCCCCCCACATACCAGGTGTTGGCCTTGGAGACGAGCGTGAGCTCCGCCAGGCCATAGACGGTGTTCATCCAGGCCTCTTCAGCCGCTTCCGTCGGCTCGATCGTCGCAAGACCTTCCTGGCGCATGTGGGTGATCGCGTCGGCGATCCAGTCGATGTTCTGCTGGTCCAAGGTGATGATGTTGGCCAGAGCGGCCGGACCGTTGGGGCCACAGACCAGGAACAGGTTCGGGAATGAAGAGATCATCAGACCCAGGTGCGACTTGGCCCCGTCACGCCACTTGTCCCGTAGCTGCAGGCCGCCCCGGCCGACCACGTCGAAGTTGAGCAGCGCGCCCGTGAGCCCATCATAGCCGGTGGCGAAGATCAGCACATCCAGCTCGACCTCTCCGCCTTCCGTCAGCAGTCCTGCGGGGGTGATCCTGACGATCGGGCTTTCCAGGCAGTCATGCAGTTTGACGTGCGGCAGGTTGAAGGTCTCGTAGTAGTGCGTGTCCAGGCACGGACGGCGGGCGAAGATCGGATAGCCGCGCGGCTTGAGCTTCTCGGCCGTGACCGGGTCGGTGACGACCTCACTGATCTTGCCGCGCACGAACTCGGCGACCTGGTCGTTGGCCTCGGGATTGACCAGAAGATCCGAGAAAGTGCCCAGGAACGCCAGACCGCCCCGCGCCCAGGAGTCCTCCATCAGGGCGCGACGCTGCTCGGGCGTGACGCTGAAGAACGGCCGGGTCGACTGAGGCCGCACACCGCCCAGCGGACTGTTGCGCGCCACCTGACGAATGCCAGCGTAGTTGCGCTTCAACTCGGCGACATAGTCCGGCTCCAGCGTCACATTTCGCATTGGCAGGGTGAAGCTCGGCGTGCGCTGGAAGACCGTGAGGGCTCCGGCGGTCTTGGCGACTTCCGGCACGATCTGGATGCCTGTCGAGCCGGTGCCGACCAGACCGACACGCTTGCCCTCGAAGCTGACGGGCGTGTGCGGCCACTTGGCGGCCAGCAGGATCTCGCCCTCGAAGTCCTCGGCGCCCTCGAACGGAACGCCCTTGGGGATCGACAGCGGGCCCGAGGCCATCACGCAATAGGTCGCCTCGAACACCCGGCCATCATCAACCGTGACGCGCCAGACATTGGCCGCCTCGTCATAGGCCGCGCCCGTGACCCAGGTCTCGAACAGAAAGTGTCGGCGCAGGTCCAGACGATCCGCGACGAAGTTGGCGTAGGCCAGGATTTCGCTCTGCGCGGCGAACTGCTCGCTCCAGGTCCATTCCTGCTCGATCTCGGGCGAGAACGAATAGCAGTAGTCCAGGCTCATCAGGTCGCAACGCGCGCCCGGATAGCGGTTCCAGTACCAGACCCCGCCGACGTCGCCGCCCGCCTCGAAGCCCTGGACGGTCAGGCCCATGCCGCTCAGCTTGTGAACGGCGTACATGCCGCCAAAACCCGCGCCGATAACGAGCGCGTCGATCCGGGTCGGTTGTTGGCTTGCGGTCGGTTGTTGCGACGCGGTCATGGCGATCTCCCTCAGGAACGCCCCTTTGTCGCGGCGACACCCTCCCCTTCGCCAGACGCGGCCGCCTTGGCGCGCGAACATCACGGATGTGTCTGTTGGGAGTCGACGCTAGCGCGCCCTTGATCGAATCCGCCCGCCCGTCGAATGGCTGAGCCTGGCGTCCCCTGGCCTTGGCCCGGACGCCGCGAGGAAACGCAGATGACCGACCAGAACGCCTCGACGGCGCCCGAAAACACTTCGCCATCACGCCTGATGCGCTTCGAGGCGACGCCGGGTTCGTCGCGCCAGACCCTGATCGCCGACCGACGCCTGTGCGTTGGCCCTCCTGGCAATGTCTTCGTCTTTGGCGGCGTGCTTTTCGGTTCAGCCCTGGCGGCTCTGGAGGATCACCTCCAACGCCCGGTCGTCTGGTCGACGATCCAGTTTCTGAGCCCCGTACGCCCCGAGGAGACACTTGAGCTGACCATCCAGGTTCCAGGACCTGGACGAACGGTCTCTCAGGCGCGCGTGGTCGGCCGTGTGGGCGATCGCGAGATCTTCCTCGCCACGGCGGCCCTGGGCGTCCGCGAAGAGCCGCTCGACCATGCTTGGGATGCGGCGCCCGATGTTCCCCCGCCAGAGGCCTGCGAAACGGCCAAGCTGTGGCCCCACGGCCAGGAACCCGGCACGCTGCTCGAGACCCTGGAGATGCGCATCCCGCCCGGCGCTTTCGCGGAGACCGAGCCGACCGGAAAGCTGGCCGACAGCGGCAGGACCGTCTTCTGGGTGCGGGCGCGCCAGGCGCTGCCGATGGACATCAGCGTCCTGGCCCTCTTTGGCGACTTCACGCCCTATGCTCTCAGCAAGGCGCTGGGAGGCGGCCTGGGCGGGGTGAGCCTGGACAACACCTTGCGAGTGATCCGGCGCGTCGAAACAGACTGGATCCTCTGCGACGCGCGAATCCAGGGCATCCGTTCGGGCTTCGCCCATGGTGACATCCGCCTGTTCGCCCGAACCGGCGAATTGATGGCGATCGGCGGCCAGTCGATGAACGCCTGGCCGCCGCGCCGTTAGGCGCTAAAGATCAGGCGGTCTCGGTCGCCAGCGCGATCGCGGTGCGGTAGTCGGCCTTACCGCTCTCGTGCCGGGGCACGGTGTCCACCAATACGAAGCGCTTAGGGTGCTTATAGGCCGACAGCGTCTGAGCCAGGCCCGCCCGAACGCGCGCCTCGTCGAACACGCCGTCGGCTTTCAGGATCGCCACGACGATCTTGCCCCACTTGTCGTCGGGCTGGCCCACCACCAGCACGTCGGCGACGCCCGGCTGCAGCTTCAGCGCCTCCTCGACCTCCTCGGGGAAGACCTTCTCGCCGCCAGTGTTGATCGACAGGTTGCCTCGGCCGATCAGGGTGAACTGATTGGGCGGCATCCAACGAGCGAAGTCGCCGGGCACGGCGTAGCGCACGCCGTCGATCACCCGATAGGTGGCCGCCGTCTTCTCCGGATCGCCGAAATAGCCGTTGGCCATGGCGCCGCTGCGGGCGATGAAGCCCTCGGAGGGCCGATCCTTCGGCATGATCGCGCCCGTATCGGGGTCGATCAGAACAGTCAGGGGTGCGGCGTCGAACACGCCGGTTTCTGGGATCTTGCCCGCCTTGGCCACCGAGTAGCCCAGCCCAGAGGCTTCCGATGCGCCCAGGATGTCGACCAGCGCGATGTTGGGCATGTGCCGCAGCAGCCCCTCCTTGACCTCCTTGGACCAGGTCAGGCCTGCGGAACTGATCGCCCGCATGCTGGACAGGTCATAGGCGCCCGGCGCGTCGTCCAGCGCCTTCAACATGGGCTTGGCGAAGACGTCGCCGACGATCGAGACCCGCGTGGCGCGATGCTTCTCGACCTCGCGCCAAAGCTGGGCCGCGTCAAACCGGTCGCCGGACAGGATGATCGCCGTCCCGCCATTGAGCAAATCGCCCATGGCCGAATTGCTGCCCGAGCCATGCATCAGCGGACAAGCCGGAATGATCCGGCTGTCGGTGGCGCGGACGGTCTCCAGGTGCTCTTCCATGGTCTGGGGGACGCGGGCGATCAGCGGCGACTCCAGCTGGACGCGCCGGGACTGATCGGTGGACCAGTGCACGCCCTTGGGCTTGCCGGTCGTGCCGCCGGTGTAGAGCAGATAGCCGTCGTCGGCCGAGCGGGTGATGTCCAGCGGCTTGCCGTCGCCGGTCCGCGCCAGGGTTTCGTAGGACAGTGCGCCTTCCGGGGGGGCTTCAGGCGAGCGCTCGTTCTCGATCCGCACCCAGGCCTGTACGCCGGGCAGTCGCTCCTGCAACGACGCCAGCATCCCGTCGAAGTCCGACTGATAGAACAGCACCTCGGCGTTGCAGTCGTTCAGGACGTAGGCGATCTCGTCGGCCGTGTAGCGGTAGTTGAGATTGACGGTCAGCAGCCGCGCCTTCACGCCGGCGACCAGGAATTCCAGATAGGCCGGGTGATTGCGGCACAGGATCCCGATCCGGGCGTCCGGTTTCAAGCCAAGATCGATCAGAGCCTTGGCCAGGTTGTTAGTACGGCGATCAAACTCCCCCCAGGTGACGACCGCATCGCGCCAGATCAAGGCGGGACGCTCGGGCGGCGCGGCGCGCGCGACCGCGTCGAAGATGTCACCATAGTTCCAGTTCAAGGCGGCCTCCCGAGGTCTCTTTCCTGGAAGGTCTAAGAGGCGACGGGAGCGTCGCCGCGCAGGCCGTCCCATCGCCTCCATAAATCACGTGGGTGATGCGCGCGGCGCGATCGCGAACTTTGATGCGCCTGACCGCCGCCCCCGCCTAGTCGTTGCGAAAACCCAGCTCAAAGCCTGGGGCGAGACGCCTCGGCCCGTGCACGCACCTGGAGGATTCGCGGTGTCTACTTCCACGCTTTTCGCGCCGACCACCGTGGCGGGTCTCGCGCTTCGCAATCGCGTAGTCATGTCGCCGATGACCCGACGCTTCTCGCCGGGCGGCGTTCCGAACCAGGCCGTCGCCGACTACTACCGCCGGCGCGCCGAGGCCGGCGTCGGCGTGATCATCACCGAAGGCGTCGCGATCAACCATCCGGCGGCGGTCGACCACGCGGACATCCCCAACTTCCATGGCCCGGCCCTGAACCAATGGAAGACGATCGCGGCCTCGGTGACGTCGGCGGGCGCGGCGTTCATTCCCCAGCTTTGGCACATCGGCGGCCACCGCTCCCTCACCGCCAACCCGCCGAACGCCAGCGCGCCCTCCATTTCGCCCTCCGGCGTCTACGAGCCCGGCAAGCCCTTTGGGGCGCCCGCGACCGAGGCCGAGATTGAGACGGTGATAGAGACCTACGCCCAGGGCGCGCGCGACGCGGTGGCGATCGGCGCCAGCGGCGTCGAGATTCATGGCGCGCACGGCTACCTGATCGACCAGTTCTTCTGGTCGGCCACCAACCAGCGCGGCGACCGCTATGGCGGCGACATGATCGAGCGCCTGCGCTTCGCCATTGAGGTCATCAAGGCCTGTCGTTCGGCGGTGGGGCCAAACTTCCCGATCTTCTTCCGCTATTCCCAGTTCAAGCAGGTCGACTACACCGCGCGCCTTTGCCAGTCGCCCCAAGAGTTGGCGGCCTTCGTCCAACCGCTGGTCGACGCCGGTGTCGACGTCTTCGACTGCTCGCAACGGCGCTTCTGGGAGCCGGAATTCGAAGGCTCGCCGCTGAACCTGGCCGGCTGGACCAAGACACTGACCGGCAAGCCGACGATGACCGTCGGCTCGGTCGGCCTGGACGGCGACGTCGTCGCCAGCCTGCGGGAAGGCGTCGATGTCATCCACGCCTCCTCGCTCGACAAGCTGGACGTGATGTTGGAGCGCGGGGACTTCGATCTGGTGGGCGTCGGCCGCGCCCTGCTGGCCGATCCGCGCTGGGTGGAAAAGGTCCGCGACGGTGAGAGCGACAAACTGGTCGGCTTCACGCGCTCAGCGCTCGAGACCCTCGTCTGATCCATCACCCATGTGATTAGCGCCGCCGCCGGCGATCGGATGTCTGCGGCGTCGGCGAGCTGGCGTTTGCTGCGCCATGAGGAGGAAATCAGTCATGCCGCAACTGGCCATGGTCACCGGGGCGGCCCAAGGCATCGGGCGCGCCATCGTCGAGCGCCTTGGCGCGGACGGCTTTGAGATCCTGGCGGTGGACGCGGACGAGACCCAGCTTTCGCGGTCCGCCGCAGACTGGCGCGAAGCCGGACTGAGCGTTCGCACCGCCGCCGCCGACTGCCGCGACCGCGCCGCGGTGATCAAGGCCCTGGATGGGGTGGAGGCGGTGAACGTCCTCGTGAACAACGCCGGGATCAGCGGAATTCTCGACCCGATCGGACAGGTCGACCGGGCGGGCTGCGACCGCGTGATGAGCGTCAACCTGCTGGCGACGATCCGTGTCGCGCAGGAGGCCGTACGGCGCATGCCGGACGGCGGCAGCGTCATCAACATCGCCTCACGCGGCTACCTCGGCGGCGCCGGCGCCGCGCACTATGTGGCGTCGAAGGCGGCCGTCGTGTCGCTCACAAGGGCCATGGCGATCGAGCTGCGCTGGCGCGGCGTCCGCGTGAACGCTGTCGCGCCGGGCATGGTCGACACCCGGATGATCGACGGCTTCGGCGACATGCTGGGCGCGCTCAAGCGCATGGAGCCGACCGGGGCTCCGGCCAATCCGGCCCAGATCGCCGCCATTGTCAGCGTCCTGGCCGGTCCGGACGCCAGCTTCGTCAACGGCCAGATCCTGATGGCCGACGGCGGGAAATCCCTTGGGCTACCGCCGCTATGACGACCTCCATTCCTTCGATCCTGGTCATCGGCCAGGGACCAGTCGCCGAGGCGATTCTGCGCCGCGTTAGCGTCGAGGTTGGCGACCTGATCACGCTGGCCCAGCCCGACGCCGCAGCGATCACGGCGCTGGAAACCAGCCTGGACGCTGCCGTGATCGTGGCGCCGCCCGCCCCCTCGTCGTCGCTATTTCTCGACATCGACGACGCGCGGCTGGACGCCCAACTGGCGCACTTCACCGACCTGTTCGAGGCCTTGGGCGTCTTGCTGGGCCGCTTGAACCCGAAGGGCGCGATCGTGCTGGTGGGCGATCGGGGCTATCTGGGCGCCTGGGGCGCGGCGGACGCCTGCGCCTTCTCCGGCGCCTATGTCGCGCTGATGCGGTGCGTCACCCTGGAAGGCTTTAGCGCGGGCCATCGCGCCAACTGCATCGCTCTGGATCTAGCTCAAGACGGCGCCGGCGTGGATCCCGACGAGATCGCGGACCTGGCCGTCCACCTCGCCTCGCCCGCCGGCCAAGCCATCAACGGCGAGATCATCCTGGCCAATCGCGGCCGCAGCCTGCGCGTGCGCGAAGCGAAGGACCGTCGTGCGGACTTCGCCGCGAGCGCTTCCAGCAAAGGACCCTCCCTATGACCTTCACCGTCGAGATCATCGGCAAGGAACGCTGTCGGCTGGGCGAGTCGCCGCTATGGGACGCCGATGCGGGCTTGCTTTACTGGGTCGACAGCATGGCGCCGGCCATCTGGCGCTTTGACCCGTTCACGGGCGAGCAAACATCCTTCTCCGCGCCCAAGCCCATCGGCAGCGTGGTTCTGGGCCGCCCCGGGGAACTGATCGCAGGTCTCGCCGACGGCGCCTATCGCGTCCAGCTGGACACGGGAACTTTCACGCCGATCGCCCTGCCCGACACGCTCGCGCCGATCGAGCGCTTCAACGACGGCAAGGCCGATCGCCAAGGCCGCTTCGTCACCGGCACGATGGCGATGCACAACGAAACGGGACGGATCGGTAAGCTCTATCGCTTCACGGCCGGCGGCGCCTGGGAAGTGCTGCCCACCGAACCGATCGAGATCGCCAACAGCACCTGCTTCAGCCCCAGCGGCGACACCCTCTATTTCGCCGACAGCCTGCGCCACATGGTCTGGGCGTTCAGCTACGATCCCGAGACCGGCGCGGTGGGCGAGAAGCGCGACTTCTTCGACACATCGGGCTTCAGCAGCGCCCCGGACGGGGCGACGGTCGACGCCGAAGGCCATATCTGGCTGGCCCTGGTGCAGGCTCAGAAGCTGATCCGCATTTCGCCGGACGGCCGCCTGGATCGGGTCGTCGAAAGCCCCGCGCCCTTCTGTTCGTGCCCGGCCTTCGGCGGCGAAGACCTCGACGTCCTCTACGTGACCTCGATCTCCGACAGCGGCGGCCGCCTGAAGACCGATGTCGACGCTTCTGGGCGCCTGATGGCGTTCCACGGTCTTGGCGTGCGCGGCATCGCCGAGACCCGCTGTTTCCTCTGACCCGTGGTGAACCATGAATCTTGATCTGACCCCGGAGCAGTCCGCCTTCCGCGACGAGGTGCGCGCCTTCTTCGCCGAGAACGTCCCCGAGTCATTCAAGAGCCGGGTGCGCGCCGGCATGCGCCTTGAGCCTCACGAGTTCACCCAGTGGCAGAAGCTGCTGCACGCGCGCGGCTGGGGCGCGCCCTCCTGGCCCAAGGAATACGGCGGCACGGGCTGGGACCCGACCCAACTCTACATCTTCGAGACCGAGGCCTCGCGCGCCGACGCGCCCGTTCAGTTCCACCAGGGCCTGGAGTTGATCGGTCCGATCATCTTCACCTTCGGCAGCCCCGAACAGAAGGCCAAGTACCTGCCGGCGATCGTCTCGGGCGACGACTGGTGGTGCCAGGGCTATTCCGAGCCCAACTCCGGCTCTGACCTGGCGTCGCTGTCGACCCGCGCGGTACGGGACGGCAATGAGTACGTGATCAACGGCCAGAAGGCCTGGACCAGCTACGCCCATGTGGCGAACCGGATGTTCCTGCTGGCCCGCACCGATCCCGACGCGCGCAAGCAGGCCGGCATCTCGCTGTTCCTGATCGACATCGACACGCCGGGCGTGACGATCCGCCCCGTCGTGACCATGGACGAGATCCACCACACCAACGAGGTGTTCCTCGACAACGTCCGCGTCCCGCCCTCGGCGCTGCTGGGCGAGGAAGGCATGGGCTGGAGCTACGGCAAGGTGCTGCTGGATCGCGAGCGCGGCGTCACCGCCGCGACGACCACGCGTCTGGCCCAACAACTGCGCGGCGCCCGCAAGGTCGCGGCCGAGACCCTGGTCGGCGGACGCAGCCTGCTGGACGACCCGCGGGTCGCCGACCGCCTGGCCCAGTTCGAGCTGGAGGTCATGGCCCTGGAAGGCATGGTGATGCGGACCATGGCCGAAGCCGCATCCGGCCAGGACTCGGGACCCCGCGCCTCGATGATCAAGATCCGCTGGTCCGAGCTGCTGCAGCAGATCACCGAATACTGGGTCGAGCTGCAGGGCTATGGCGCCATGGCCTTCGCGCCGCTGGGCCCGTTCGAGGCGCCCGACGCCTGGGCGGCCAAGGGCATGATCTATTCCCGGGTCACCAGCATCTACGGCGGCTCGAACGAAATCCAACGCAACATCATCGCCCGCCGGGCGCTCGGTCTCTGAGGCCCCCATGAATTTCGACCTTTCCGAAGAGCAGCAGCTCCTGAAGGACAGCGCCTGGCGGCTCGGCGCCGACTACGGCGACTTCACGGCCTGGCGCGCGCGCGTCCAAAGGGGCGAAGCGTTTGACGCGGCCAGCTGGCGGCGCATGGCCGACCTGGGCTGGCTGATGCTGAACATCCCCGAGGATGACGGCGGACTGGGCGCGGGCCCGGTGGAAACCATGGTCGTGGCCGAGGCGGTCGGTCGCCACCTGATGCTGGAACCGTTCGTCTCGACCGGCGTCATCGCGCCGGTGCTGCTGACCGCGGCGACCGAGGACGTTCGCACCGAACTGATGGCTGGGATCGCCGGGGGCACGATGGTGCTCAGCCTGGCCGACGGCGAGCCGAACGGCCGGTTTGATCTTAACCGCATCGCCACACGCGCCGAAGCCGTCGAAGGCGGCTTTCGACTCACGGGCCAGAAGAGCCACGCGCTGGATGGCGGCGCCGCCGACGGGTTCATCGTTCCCGCGCGCACGGCCGGCGCCGACGACAGCCAGGACGGCGTCAGCCTGTTCCTGGTTCCGGCCCGGACCGAAGGCCTCACGATCATGGGCAGCCGCGCCATGGACAACCGCCACAACGCCAGTCTGAAGCTTGATGGCGTGGTGGTTCCCGCCGCGAACCTGATCGGTGGCTTAGGCGAAGGCTTCCTCCTGCTGCGTGACGCCGTGGATCACGGCGTGGTGGCCCGCTTGGCCGAGGCCGTCGGCGCCATGGACGCCGTCCGCGAGATGACGATGGAGTACCTGAAGACCCGAAAGCAATTCGGCCAGACGCTGGGCTCGTTCCAAGCGCTACAGCACCGTGCGGTCGACATGGCGATCGCCTGTGAGGAAGCCCGCTCGATGATGTATCTGGCGACGATCGCGCTCTCGGGCGATCCGGCCGAACGAAGGAAGGTGATCGCGGCGGCCAAGGCCCGCGTCGGCCAGACCAGCCTGTATGTCGGCCGTCAGGCGGTGCAGCTGCACGGCGGCGTCGGCTTCACCGAAGAGCTGGCGGTCGCCCACTATCTGAAGCGCCTGATCATGATCGACATGGCGTTCGGCAACGCCGACCATCACCGCGCCGAACTGGCGGCCAGCCTGCGGCCCGGCGCCGTAGCAGCCTGAATCAAGAAGCGCGTCGAGGACGGTGTGATCTGCCCCTGACGCGCTCCAAGACATCAACATCGACGTTGGTCTGGGCCGGATGACTTCATCCGGCCCAGACCTTTTTAGGACAGGGCGGTGGCCAGGCCGCCGTCGACGGTGAGCATCTGGCCCGTGACGAAGTCGCTGTCGTCACACGCCAGGTAGCGGACGGCCTTGGCGATGTCCTGGGTGGTTCCCAGGCGGCCGAGCGGCGTCTGTCCGATCCGCATGGCGATGCGCTCTTCGGACACCACCCGACGCACGCCCTCCGTGTCCACCGTCGACGGCGCCACGGCGTTGACACGGATATTCATCGCGCCGAGTTCGGCGGCGGCCGCGCGGGTCATGCCCGCGACCCCCGCTTTGACGCCGCAATAGGCGATGCCATTCGGAATGCCCAGCTGGGCGCTGACCGAGGCGATGTTGACGATCGAGCCGCCGCCCGAGGCGGCCATCAGCGGCGCGGCGGCCTGCATGCCCCAGATCACGCCCGAGAAGCCCACGCCGACCATGCGGTCCAGGCTTTCCGGACGGATGGCCGCCAGCGGCTCATAGACGTTCCACATGGCGTTGTTCACCAGCACGTCGAACCGGCCGTACTGGTCGTTGATCCCGCCCAAGGTGGTGGTCAGGGCTTCGCGATCGGAGACGTCGCAACCCAGCCCCACAGCCCGCCCGCCGGCCGCGATGATCTCGTCGGCAGCGGCCTGGGCCCAGTGCGCCTTCAGGTCCAGCAGAGCGACCACCGCGCCCTCGGCGGCGAGCATGGCCGCAGTCGCCCGTCCCAGGCCTCGCGAGGCCCCCGTCACCGCGGCGACGCGCCCCTCTAGACGACCAGCCATCGTTCCCTCCTCCCGTGTTGCCGACCGGCCCGAGGCGCGATCGCTGTCAGGGTCCATGATTATCCCGCCCTCGCCGCCGCGCTCGCTGAAGCGAGCCGCCGAGCGGAAACATCACCGACGTGATGCGCGCACAAAAAAGGGCGGCGGTCTTTCGACCGCCGCCAGATGTCCGAGGCGTTTTCGGGAGAACCTAGAAAGTCTTTTGGAGAGACACACCGATGATGCGCGGCTCGGTGAAGACGGCGTTGGCGACCTGTCCCAGGGCTTCATCCATGAGGAACACGTCGGTGATCGAACGCTTGTTGAAGACATTCTTCACATAGCCTTCGATCTCGAGGCCCCGTTCGTCATTGACCAGACGGAACGACAGATTGGCGTTCGCCCAGCCCTTCAGCTGATCGACCGAGGTGTTGAAGACCCGGGCGTAGGAGTCGCCTTGGCGGTAGTAGTCGCCGCGCACGGTGCCCTCCCAGCCGTCCAGGACGTCGAACGAGTACTGAGCGCCGATCGAGGCCGTCCAGTTCGGCGAGCCCGGCAGCTCGTTGCCCTTCAGCTTGGCCGCGACGCCGTCGGTCGGCGTCACGCCGAACGAGGTCGCGAAGCTGCCCGAGCAAGCGCCCAGCAGCGCCGAGGGGTTGCCCGAGACGCCGGCGACCGTGGCCGCCCCCGGAGCTTGCTGGATGACCGCCAGCAGGTTGGCCAGGGCGGCCGTCGGAACCACGCATCCCGCCGCGCCCGAGGTCTTGACCAGGGTCAGGTTCGAATTGCCGCCGGTACGGTTCATCGGATCGATCGATTCACCGTTCTTGATCTTGGTGTCGAGCAGACCCAGCGTGCCGTTCATGCGGAAGCGCTTGACGGGTTCCCAGACGGCTTCCAGTTCGATGCCCTTGATCTCGGCGTCGATGTTCTCGGTCACCGAGATCCGGTTCACGAACTTCGAGATCTGGTAGCCCTTGTAATCGTAGAAGAACGCCGAACCGTTCAGGACCAGGGCGCCGCCCAGCAGGGTGTTCTTGGTCCCCACTTCGAAGGCGTTGACATATTCCGGCTCGTAGAACGGCCGCAGGGTCGCGACCTGACCGATGTTGTTCGGACCGCCGCCCTTATAGCCGCGCGAATAGAACGCATAGACCAGGGTGTCGTCGGTGAAGCCCAGGTCCGGCTTCCAGTCGAAGCCTGCGCGACCGGTGAACTTCTTGAACTGAGCGGTCAGCTGCGGCGGCGTTCCAGGCGTCAGACCGCTGCCCGGCGTCAGCAGTTTGACCGGGAAGTTGTCTAGAGTCTTCTTGTCGTCGGTGTAGCGCAGACCCACCGTGAACTTCAGCTCCGGCGTCGCCTCGTAATAGACCTCGCCGAACAAGGCGTTCGAGTTGAGGTGATAGGGCTGGAAGCTCAGATAGTTGCCGTGGCCCTCGCCGGTCGGCGCGCGGTTCGGATCGATATAGACGCACGTCCCGCCCGGCGCGCAGTTCGCGCCGCCATTGGCCACCATCGCCGCGTAGGTGAAGGCGTTCGACATGATGTAGAACGACTGGACCACGTCATAACGCAGGGCCAGGCCGCCGAGGCTGAAGTTGAGCGGACCATCAAAGCTCGACTGCAAGCGCAGTTCCTGGCTCCACTGGCGCGACGGCGTGGTGATCCGGTCCGACACCGACATGCGGTTGGACGCGCCCAACTGCGGATCATTCACCAGACCGCCCGGCGCCAGGGTGGTGCTGTTGAACACCGTCGAGGCCTGGAAGCGGTTCATCTCCTGGCGCGCGTCCAGCTCGCCGTCGTAATATGACGTCAGCGAGTTGAGCTGCAGCTTGTCATTGATGTCCCACGCCACATTCAGCGTGAAGACGTCTTCCTCCGCGCGATAGTAGGGGTTCTTCGCCGAGTCGATGACGTCCAGTCCCTGAGGCTGGGTTTCGCCATACACATCGCCGCTGACCAGGCCCCGCGCAAAGCCGATGATGCCATACAGCGTTGAGAGCGAGTTCGGCGTCCCGTAGGCGGCGGCGTTGTAGACCGAGGCGTCGGCGCAGCCTGCGCTGAGGAAACCGCGGACCGTGGCGTTGGTGATCGCCGTTCCGCCCACCGAGCTCGGGCCGCTGTCGCGCGTGCAGAGTCCCTTGCCGGTACGCAGGCGAGCATCTCGCTCCTTGAAGTGCTGCCAGACGAAGTTGGCGTCGACGGTCGAGGTGGGACGCCAGCGCAGGCTTGCACGGAAGGAATAGAGGTCGCGGTCATCGACCTTGTCGCCCGTGCCCAGGTTATCGACGAAACCCCCGCGATTCAGCGTCGCGCCCGCCAGGCGCAGGTCCAGCTTGTCGGCGACCAGCGGGACATTGATCATCCCGCGCAGCTTGCGGCCGTCATAGTTGCTGACCTCGGCGCGCAGCATGCCCTCGAACTCGCCGGTGGGCTTTGCGCTGAGGACGTTGACCACACCGCCCGTGGCGTTGCGGCCGTAGAGCGTGCCTTGCGGCCCGCGGAGGACTTCCACGCGCTCGACGTCGAAGAACTCAGCTTCGAATAGACGGTTGGACGTCAGCGGAGCGCCGTTGAAGTGGACGCCCGTCGAGGAGTCGCCGGTCACGGCCGTCTGCTTGGTGCCGATGCCGCGGATCTGGAAGTTGTAGCCGCTGTAGAAGCTCTTGGCGAAGGTGACGTTCGGAATCGCCAGTTGCAGGTTCGGACCGCCGTCGATCTTCTGGCGACGGAGCATATCATTGGAAAAGGCCGAAACGGCGATCGGCACGTCCTGCAGCTTTTCCTCGCGTCGCTGGGCGGTGACGACCAGTTCGTCGATGGTGACGGTCTCCTGCCCCGCCGGGGGGGCTGTCTGGGCTGCTGCTGGCAGCGCCAAGAACAAGGAGAGCGTAGAGGCGCCAGCCAGCAAGGCCGCACGGCGCAAGGTCTGCGAGATCACCATTCGTTTCCCCCAATAAGCTTCCGCGCGGCGCGGGCTCATCTGTGATTGTTGCGACGCCGCTCTAGCGTCCTGCCTAGGGAGCCGGGGCGGACAAGATCTGGCCAGACCGGGGGATGGAAGGGTCCGAATATCGCAAACGCGATAATTGAGATGAAGCGGCGCGAACACTCATCAAGGTGACGCGCTGCGGAGGTGGCCAGCCTCTTCGCCGCCACGAAGGCCTCGCCGCAGGCTTCGATAACATCACATATGTGCTGAACCCCTGGACGCGGCGCGGGCGCGACGCTCTAAGACGCTATTCTGGCAGTGTGAATCCGCCACGACTGGGAATGTCCGAATGCGCCGAGACCCGATCAAATCCGCAGCGCGCACCCTGGAAATCCTGGAGCTGTTCCAGGAACAGCGCGCGCCGCTACGGCTGACCTATATTTTTGAGAAGCTCGGCTATCCGCAATCCAGCACCACGACCCTGCTTAAGAGCATGGTCGTTCTGGGCTACCTGAACTACGACCGCGCCTCGCGCACCTACTTCCCGACGCCGCGGGTCGCGGCCCTGGGCGATTGGGTCAACCACCACCTGTTTGGGTCCGGCGATCTGGATCGCCTGGTCAAAAGCATTTTCGAGCAGACCAATGAGACGGTGGTGATCTCGTCTCAGAACGACATCTTCATCCAGCACCTGCGCATCGTACAGCCCAGCCATCCGCACAAGATCGCCATGACCGAGGGGAGCATGCGGGTGCTGCCTCACTCGGCCGCCGGCCTGGTGCTGATGAGTCGGATGCCCAGCAAGGCCGTCGACAAGCTGTGCCGCCACATCAACGCCTATCTTGGCGGAACAAGCGACCGGATCGACATCGGCCAGTTGCAGGAGCAACTGGCCTGGGTCCGACGCGAAGGCTACAGCCTGCTGGCCGCTTTCCCGTTCCCCAACGCGGCGGGGATCGCCATGCCCCTGCCCGCAGCACCGCACGGCGTGCAGCTGACCCTGGGGGTCGGCGGCCTCAACAGCCGCATCGCCCGCCACAAGAGCGAGATCGTCGCGATCATGAAGGCGGGCGTGGCCGGCTACGCCGAGAGCCTCAGGCACTATTCAGCGCCCGAGGCTTGACGCCCTGCTCTCAGGCCCTACTCGGCCGGTTCAGCGAGGTAGTCGCGATACGTTTCGCGCAGCTTGGCCTTTAGCAACTTGCCGGTCGCCGTGTGCGGAAGGCTGTCAACGATCACCACGTCGTCGGGCACCTGCCAGCGCGCCACGCGCGAGGCCAGGAACTTCAGGATGTCGGCCTTGTCGGGCGTCGTCTCTGGCGTGGGCACGACGATCAGCAAGGGACGCTCCTGCCACTTGGGATGCGGCACGCCGATAACCGCAGCTTCGCGGATGTCGGGGTGGCCGATAGCGACATTTTCCAGGTCGACCGATGAGATCCACTCGCCGCCCGACTTGATGATGTCCTTCGAGCGGTCGGTTAGCTGCAGGTAGCCGTTGGGATGAATCTTGGCGACGTCGCCTGTGGGAAACCAACCGTCCGCAGTGGTGGCCGGCGCCTCGGCCTTGAAGTAACGCTGCACGACCCACGGTCCGCGGACCTGAAGGTCGCCAACGGCCACGCCGTCATGCGGCGCGACCACGCCGTCGGCGTCGACGATGCGAAGCTCGACGCCATAGATGGCGCGCCCCTGCAGGGCCTGAATGTCGTATCGCGTCTGGCGATCGAGGAAGGCGTGCTCGGGCAGCGGCGTGCCGATGGTCGCCAGCGGGCTGGTTTCGGTCATGCCCCAGGCATGGATGACATAGACGCCCAGCATGTAGTCGAAGCGCTCGATCATGCTGCGCGGCGCGGCTGAGCCGCCGACGAGAATCCGTTCCAGGGCCAGTCCCGCCAGGTCCAGCTCCTCGCGATGGGTGGCGACATAGTCGAGAAAGCCCAGCCAGACTGTCGGCACGCCCAGGCTGAAGGTGCAGCGCTCGGCCCGCAGCAGGGAGAACAGGCTTTCGCCATCGACGGCGGCGCCGGGCAACACCAGCTTGGCCCCGCACATGGCGGCGCTGAACGGTATGCCCCAAGCATTGACGTGAAACAGCGGCGTCACCAGCAGGATGCTGTCGCGACGTGAGATCGCCATGCCGTCCGCGCCTGTCGCGACGAAGGCGTGCAGGATCAGCGAACGATGGCTGTAGAGTACGCCCTTCGGATCTCCCGTCGTGCCCGAGGTATAGCAGAGGATCGCGCCCGCGTTCTCCGAGACCGCAGTCCAGGCCGCGTCCTTGGCCTCGGGCGCGAGCAGGTCTTCATAGGCGATCAGATTGGGCAGGCGCAGGCTGGGCATGTCGCTCGCGCTGGACAGGCAGACATAGGCTTCGACTTGCGGCGCCAGGTCGACCAAGGTCTCAAGCAAGGGTCCGAAGGCCGGATCAAAGAACACGATCCGGTTTTCGGCGTGCCGCAGAATGAAAGCGATCTGCTCGGGGAAAAGTCGCGGATTGACCGTGTTGAGGATCCCGCCCGCCCCGGTGGCGCCGTAGTACAGTTCCAGGTGCCGCGCGGTGTTCAAGGCCAGGCTGGCGACACGGTCGCCTTCGCGCAGTCCCCGACGCCGCAGCGCGGCGGCCAGCTGGCGCGCGCGCGCCGCAATCCGCGCGTAGTTGGTTCGTGTCGCACCGCCGGGATCTTTGGAAACGATCTCGACTTCGCCATGGAAGCGCGCTGCGTGATCGAGCAGCGAGGACAGCGTCAGAGGCGTATCCTGCATCAGGCCGAGCATGGCTATTCCTGTATCCGGTGGTCTTCGCGCCAGACCATAGGGACGGATCGCGCCTTACCCGGAGATGGCCGGCTCACCCCGTGTCTTTTCACATACGCGATACTGAGCCGAGCGAGAGCCGCGTGGCTTTAACCTTTCATTCTCGCGTGCTGTTGTTCGTCATGGCGGGCGCTTTGGCGCGCGCCGGACCGGAAAAATAACCGCTCAAAGCGGATCGCGATACGCACCCGGTTGGAGGAAATATGGGAACGGAAACGACCCGTCGGCTGGCGTTCAACATGCTGGCTGACCTTTCGGCGACTTCGGCCATCCCGCCCAGACGGGGCGTCGCTCAGCTGAAGCTGGACTGCCCACCGCCTTGCAGCTGGGACGCAACGCACGCTCAAGCCTTTATCGAAGCGATCGCCGCTTTCGGTGAGGACCCTGAGGTTTGCGCCATCGTTCTCCACGGCCGCCGGCTGTTCAACGACGTCTTGGCGGCCAAGATCGCCGCAGACGATGCGCGCGCCGCAGTGTACGCGGCGGTTTCTGGGTCCAGAAAGCCGATCGTCGCCGCGCTTTCGGGCCCTGTGACGGGCTCCGGTCTGGAGTTGGCCTTGGCCTGCGAGGCGCGCGTCGCCTTGCCGAATGCGACCTTCTCGAACCTCGCCCGCAGCGAGGGTCATCTCCCCGCCGCCGAAACCCTCATCCGCCTGGCGCGCCATGTCGAGATCGAGCGCGCCGCCGGCCTCGCCGTCTTTGGAGCGGTCTGGGACAGCAAAGCGGCCGTCGAATGTGGCTTGATCGACCTGATCGCCGCCCGCGATCTCGTTCAAGTCGCCGAAAAGCTCGGCGCAAGTCGAAAAGGCGAACGTCGTCCTGTTCTGGCGGCCGAGCCCGAAGTGATCGCCGCGAAGATCTATGGACTGCGCGCCAAGGTACGTCGCGACGCCCCGCAACAGACCGCGCCGATGATGCTTCTGCGCGCCCTGGAGTTGGCTTGGCAGACACCCGCGCGGCGCGCCCGCAGCGAGATCGATCGGCTCGACGAGGCCTTCGCCGCTTCGCCAGAAGCCCAGGCTCTGACCTATGCCGAGCGCGGGCAGGCCGCGTTGGCGCGTGTGGCGGTTCCCGCCGACATCGCGCACGATCTTGCATGGCCTTTGTTGCGTGAAGCCATCCACCTCCTGGATGAAGGCGCCACGCCTGGGCAGATTGATCGAGAGCTACAGAAATTCGGTTTCCGCATCGCACCGTTCCTGCGCTCTGATCGGGAAGGCCTAGAGGCGGTGTTTCGCCGTCAGTCTGGCCCGGCAAACGGCGAGGACTGGATCACCTATTCGCCACCCTAGACCTCATGATCGACGCGGGCCGCACCGGCGGCGGCGATGCGCCAGGCTGGTACCGCCATGGCAGCGATGGTCGCTACACTTTCGAACCGGAAGTCGAGCGGCTTTTGCAAGCCTCGGCCACCTTCCAGCGCTGTGCGCGGGCCCCCATCGACGATGAGGTGGTTGTCGAGCGGTGCCTGACGGCGGCGATCAACGGCACGGCGCATTTGCTCGATGCGCACCCAGACCTGTCACCGAGCCTGGTCGACGCGATCTGGACCAAGATCCTGGGCTTTCCGAAGTGGCGCGGCGGACCGCTCTACATGGCCAGGACCGGCGCCTGCGATCCGCTCGCAAGCCTCAACCGCTGGAGCAAGGTCCGCAACACGGCCGGCGTGGCCGCTCCACTGCTGCGCCGGATCATCGCCAACGCCTGACGGCCGTCGAAATCTTGAAACGAAAAAGCCAGCGTCACCCTGTGACGCTGGCTTCTTGTTGCCGGAAAGCTCGGCGCGCCGACGCCCTGCCCGAGGGCCGAGCGCCGCCTCAGGTCAGCGCCCCTGGAAGACCGGAGGACGCTTCTCAATGAAGGCCCGCACCGCTTCCTTGGCGTCCTCGCTCTTGGACAGCTTGTAGGTGTTGCCCTGCTCGTACCGGTAACCGTCGCGCAAGCTCAGATTGTCGATGACGTTCAGACTGTCCTTGGCCGCAGCGACGGCGACGGGGCTCTTGCTGGCGATCTCCTTGGCGATGTTGCGGGCGTAGTCGAGAAACGCCTCATGCGGCAGCGCCGCTTCGATCAGGCCTCGGCGGTACAGCTCTTCGGCCGGAACGCGCCAGCCGGTCAGCACCATGCGGCGCGCCAGTGAATGGGGAATGAAGCGCAGGGCGTGCTTGGCGCCGCCGGCCAGGCCCACGTCGATCTCGGGTAGACCGAACACCGCCCGTTCCGAGGCCACGATGATGTCGCAACTGGCCACGATGCCCAGACCCGCGCCCAGGGCCGCGCCGTTGACGGCCACGACGATCGGCTTGCTACACTCGACCATCGACCAGCTCATCTCGCGCGCCATGCGCTGACGGGCGAAGGCCGTGCCGGCCGGAGCGTCGGGACCCGGGCGGTTCTTCAGATCGGCGCCGGCGCAGAAGGTCTTGCCCTCGGCCGTCAGCAGCACCGCGCGGACGTCGGGGTTCTCGTTGAAAGCGTCAAAGGCCGCCGTCAGCTCCAGCATCATGTCGACGCTCGCTGAATTCACCGGCGGATTGGCCAGCGTCACCGTCGCCACGAAGTCTTCGACCTCAATCTTCAAGCACGACATCATTTGCTCCTTGCCCAGTCGGCGGTCGCGGACCGTCTCGTGAACTTGGTAGCTGCTCACGCCGCTGTGGCCTGAGTCCGGCCGGGCGGCGCGCGCCACATCACATAGGCGATATTTGGCGGTCGCCCGGACCCCAGCGTGGCGCATGGACGAGCACTGCTAGGTTTTTCTCGAAGGCCGTCATCTGCGACGTCCCCGCAAGACAGAGTACGCAATGACCTCCAAGGCGCAGTCGCGCGTGGTGCTTGTAACCGGCGGCGCGGATGGCATCGGCTGGGCGGCGTGCCAGCGCTTCGCCCGCGCGGGTGACCGCGTGCTTGTCGCCGACCGAAACGTCGAACGCGCCCGCGAACGGGCCGCCAGCCTGGGTCCCGATCACCACGCGATGGCGATGGACGTCTCCTCCGAGGCCCAGGTTCGCGAAGGGTTCGAGCATGCGCGCCGGGCGTTCGGTCGCCTTGACGTGCTGGTCAACAACGCTGGCGTCACCGACCCCCAGCCGACCGCCACCCTGGACCAGACGGTCGAAGAGGTGGCCCGACTGCAGGCGGTCAACGTCACCGGCGCCTTCCTCGCCGCACGGGAAGCCGGACGCCTGATGATTGAGCAAGGCCACGGCGCGATCATCAACCTGGCCTCCGGCGCAGGCCTTGTCGCCCTGCCCAGACGCACCAGCTACAGCGCCAGCAAAGCGGCGGTGATCTCGCTGACCCGAACCCTGGCCTGCGAGTGGGCGGCCAAGGGCGTCCGCGTCAACGCCGTGCTGCCCGGCTACACCCGCACCCAGATGGTCCAGGACCAGATCGACGCGGGGATTCTGGATCCCTCGATCGTGCTCTCCCGCATTCCGCTTGGACGGATGGGCGAACCCGAGGAGATGGCCGAGGGTGCATTCTTCCTGGCCAGCGACGCCGCCAGCTATGTGGTGGGCGCAACCCTGGTCGTGGACGGCGGCTATACGGTCTATGGCGGTTCGGGGCCGGCCTCGACGAGGCCCGCACCAGGCCCCCAAGTTCCCAAGCCTCGCATCAGCGCGATCACCGGCGGCGGCCGGGGGATCGGCCGCTGCGTCGTGGATCTGTTTCACGCCGCCGGCGACCGCCTGCTGGTGATCGAGCGCGATCCGGAGGGCGCCAAGGCGCTCGCCGAAGCCCTGGGCGACGAACACATCGTCGTCCAGGCCGACATCACCGACGTGGCGGCGGTCGAGGCGGCCTTCGCCCAGGCTCAGGCGCGCTGGGGAAGGCTGGATGTCTTGATCAACAACGCCGGCGCCGCCGACGTCTTCAAGCCCACGCTGGAGCAGACCGCCGAGGACTTCACCAGCGTCTACGACATCAACTTCAGCGGCCCGCTGGCGACCGCCAAAGCCGCCGCGCGCCTGATGAGCCAGGGCGGCGTCATCGTCAATCTCGGCTCCATCGCGGGCCTGAGCGCCCTGCCCCAGCGCAACGCCTACTGCGCGGCCAAGGCGGCCGTAACGATGATGAGCCGCAGCCTGGCGTGCGAATGGGGCCCCGCCGGAATCCGCGTGAACACGGTCGCGCCCGGATACATCGAGACCCCCGCCGTGCTTGCGCTCAAGTCGGCAGGACGCGCGCAGTTCGAGAAGATCCGGCGCCGCGCGCCGATCGGCCGTCTGGGCGATCCCATGGAAGTCGCCCGAGCCATCGCGTTCCTGGCCTCCCCCGCCGCCAGCTACATCGCCGGCGCAACGCTCAGCGTCGATGGCGGCTGGACCGCCTTCGGCGACGCCGGCGACGCCAGCGACATCCAGTAACCCCCGTTCACTACTCGAGGCCTTGTCATGGCGGACCAACCCAATCTCCAGCAGCTATGGGACAGCGAGCAGATCCGTCAGTGCCTGTACCGCTATTGCCGCGGCATCGATCGGATGGACGAGACGACCCTGCGCTCGGTCGCCTGGCCTGAAGGCCCTGACCAACACGGCTCC
This sequence comes from Caulobacter sp. FWC26, assembly GCF_002742645.2. Classification (NCBI taxonomy): domain Bacteria; kingdom Pseudomonadati; phylum Pseudomonadota; class Alphaproteobacteria; order Caulobacterales; family Caulobacteraceae; genus Caulobacter; species Caulobacter sp. FWC26. Next base: position 680,765 of record NZ_CP033875.1, on the reverse strand, counting down.
TTCATTGGCACGGCCTCGGAGTTCGTCGACTGGGCCCTGAAGATCCTGCCGCATGTCGAGCGCGGCGTGCACCAAGTGCACAATGTCATGATCGCCTTCGAAGGCGAGGCCGCCGCCTCGGTCGAATCCGTCTTCACCGCCCTGCACCGGCAACCGGACGACGACGGCTCCCTCGTCGTTCTGCACATGTGCGGCCGCTATCTGGACCGTTTCGAGAAGCGGAATGGCGAATGGCGCATCGCGGCCCGCCAGGTGATCTTCGACTGGATCGAGAAGTCCGCCCCGACGCCCGGCGTCCATCCTGAACGCTTCGGAGGCCGCACACCGGTAGGCGGACGCTTCCCCGATGATCCGCTCTACGCGTTCCTGGGCCAGCGCGACTGAGGTCCGGCCGGGGCGCGCGCATCGCCGCGCCCCGTTTGTCTAGAGCCTAGCGCGGCGTGAAGCGGCAGCCCTCGTAGCCCGCCGCCGCCACGCCGGCGCAGATTTCGGCGTAACGATTGAGGCCGCCGGCGAAGACGAAGAACCCGCGCGGCTTACCTTCGATATTGGTCCCGGTGTACCAGGTGTCGGCCTTCACATAGAGGGTGCGATCGGCGATCTCACCCACGGTCTGGCTCCACCGCGTCTGCGCCTCAGCCGTAGCCTCGACGGTCGCCAGTCCCTCGCGACGCATGTGCAGGATGCAGTCCACCACCCAATCGACGTTCATCTCGTCCAGTCGGATATAGTTGGCCAGGATCGAGGGACCGTTCGGACCGCCGATGATGAACAGGTTCGGAAAGCCGTGCATCAGCAGGGCCAGGTACGACCTTGGACCATCGCGCCAGGCCTCGCTGAGCTTCAGGCCGTCACGCCCTGTGATGTCGATGGCCAGCATCGGCCCGGTCAGGGCGTCATAGCCGGTGGCCATGATGATCACGTCCAACGCGACCTCGCTGTGGGTGGTGCGAAGACCGGTGTCGGTGAATTCGGTGATCGGCTCTTCGAAGCAGTCGACCAGCGAGACGTGCGGCAGGTTGAACGTCTCGTAGTAGTGGGTGTCGAGGCACGGACGTCGGGCGTAGATCGGATAGCCGCGCGGCTTCAGCTTCTCGGCCGTCACGGGGTCTTTGACCGTCTGGCTGATCTTGTCGCGCACGAAGTCGGCGACGATCTCGTTGGCGGCGGCGTTGGTCAGCAGGTCCGAGAACAGGCCCAGGAAATGGAGCGCGCCCCTGTCCCAGGCCTCCTCCATCAGCGCGTTGCGCTCCTCCACCGGAATGCTGAAAAGCGGGCGGGTCGATAGCGGTCGGACCCCGCCGGTGAAGGTGGTGCGCGCCACCGCCCGAAGCCCCGCCATGTTGGCCTTCAGCTGCTCGGCGTAATCGTCCGAGACCTTCTTGTTGCGCATCGGCAGGGTGAAGCTGGGCGTACGCTGGAACACCGTCAGCGACTGGCAGGTCTCGGCCACCACGGGGACGATCTGGATACCGGACGAACCCGTGCCCACGACCCCGACCCGCTTGCCCCGGAAGTCGACCTCGTGATGGGGCCACTTGCCCGAGCGATAGAGCTCGCCCTTGAAACGGTCAGCGCCCGGGATGTCGACCGGCTTGGGCAGCGACAGCGGCCCGGTCGCCATGACCAGATAGTCCGCCTCGAACCGTTGGTCCTGCTCGGTGGTCAGAGTCCACACGCGACGGGCGTCGTCGAAGGCGATTGTCCGCACGCGGGTGTTGAACTGGTAGGCCGAGCGCAGGTCCAGCCTATCGGCGACGAAGTTGGCGTAAGCCAGGATTTCGGACCCGGCCGCGAACACTTCGCTCCAGGTCCATTCCTGCTCGATCGCCTGGGAAAAGGCGTAACTGTAGTCGATGCTGGTGACGTCGCAGCGCGCGCCCGGATAGCGGTTCCAGTACCAGGTCCCGCCGACATCGCCGCCTGCTTCCAGGCCGAGCACCGACAGGCCTTCCTGGCGCAGCCTGTGGACCGCGTACATCCCGCCGAATCCGGCGCCCACAACGATGGCCTGCGCTCGGTGGACTTTCGGGTTCGCGGAAGTGTTGATGTCCATGGCGCAACGTCTCCCAAAGCAACTTGGGCAGTCGTTGACGGCGTCGCCGCGCGCTCAAGGCGAAAAGCACTCGCAGCCCGGAAGATCACATAGGCGATATTGGATCCCTAAGCGGTGGCGCCGCGCGCCCAACCGCTGCGCCGCCTAGCGTTCGATCGCAAAACGATCCGCGAGCGCGACATGCCTGACCCCCATCCAACAGAACTCGAGTCGCCGCCCGTTGCATGGTCGGACCGCTATAGGCGCTACGCGCTTGGCCTTCTCATGTTGATCTATGCGCTCAACATGCTTGATCGCCAGATCATCACCATCCTCGCCGAGCCCATGAAGGCGGAACTGAATCTGGCCGATTGGCAGATCGGCGCGGTGAGCGGTCTGGCCTTCGCGTTGTTCTACTCCGCCGTCGGCTTACCGATGGCGCGTTTCGCGGACCAGGGTGACCGCGTCCGCCTGATCGCCATCTCCCTGGCGGTCTGGAGCGCTTTCACTGCGACGTGCGGCTTGGCGCGAACCTTTCCGCAACTCATCCTGGCGCGCATCGGCGTCGGTGTGGGCGAAGCCGGTTGCACGCCCGCGGCGCACTCGCTGATCACCGAGTTCACGCCGCGCGCCAAGCTGGCCTCGGCCCTGGCCTTCTATTCGTTAGGTATTCCGCTGGGTTCGTTGTTGGGGCTGGCGATCGGCGGCCTTCTCGTCGACGCCATGGGCTGGCGCGCCGCGTTCATCCTCGCAGGCCTGCCGGGCGTTGGCGTCGCGGTCATCGCTGCTCTCACCCTTCGAGAGCCCCGGCGCCTGCGCCCCCGGCTCGCGCGCGCGTCCGGCCAAATGTTGTCCCTGGCGGCGGCTCTGGCGGAGCTGAGGCAAAAGCCGGCCTTCTGGCTTATCGCCCTGGCGGCCGCCCTGACCTCCTTCTCCTACTATGGCCAGTCGGCTTTCTTCGGCTCGGTGTTCCTGCGCAACCACGGCCCGGTTCTTACGCGCCTCGGCGCCGAGCTCGGTCTTGGGCCGGCCGGACTGGCAGGCCTTGCCCTGGGCCTCGCTATCGGCGTCAGCGCCGGCGCGGGAACCCTGATCGGCGGCAAACTCGCGGACCGCGCCGCGCGTGGCGGCGTATCGGGCTATGCCAAGCAGCCAATGGTGGTTCTACTGGCGTCGACGCCCTTCCTGGGCGTTACGCCATTCGCGCCCAGCTTTCCGCTCGCCCTGGCGGCGCTCACGATCGGCGTTTTCCTGCACGCTATGGCCTACGGCCCGACCTTCGCCTCGGTTCAGGTCCTGGCGACTCCTCGTGTGCGCGCGACGGCGTCAGCGATCCTGTTCTTCATGACCAGCCTTATCGGCCTAGGGCTCGGCCCACTCGCCGTGGGACTCGTCAGTGATCTGCTTCGCGCCAGCCTCGGCCCCGCTCAGAGCCTCAACATCGCCTGCGCGGGCGCTTCGATCACGATGATCGCATCCGTGGTCTGTTTCGGCTTCGCGGCCAAGCAAATGTCCGGCGAAACGTCTGCTGCGCCAACGGCAGCCAGCCATGGCGCCTGAAGGGCGAAGACGCGCAGTTGCTGGCGGAAGCCAAGCCTTCTAGACGCCGATCGTGATCCGCGCGGCGGTGAGCGACCAACAGGCGGCGCTGATCGGCCAAGTCCGCTTCGAGCAAGCGCAATCAGGGCCACGAGCCGGCACGGGTCGTCGCCCTCCAAGCGGATCCCGGAGCGATCCGTTCACCTGGTCCAGGCCTGATAATCCGCCGGCGGGATCAAGGGCGAGGCAACCCAGACTCTGCCGAAGCCAGCAAACTCGTGCGTCGGCCATAGGCCAGATAGACAACCAGACCGATTATGTTCCACCCCAGGAAGCGCAGCAGGGTCCCGGCAGGCAGGCTGGCCATGAAGTAGAGACAGCCGATCACCGCCAGCGGCGCGACGATCCAGGCGGCCGGGCAGCGGAAAAGGCGCGGCAGATCGGGCCGCCGCACCCGCAGGACCATCAGGCACACCGCCACGCAGATAAAGGCCAGCAGGGTGCCAGCGTTGGACAACTCGGCGATTTGGTCCAGCGGCAGGAAGCCCCCCACCACCGCCACCGCCGCTCCTGTGATCAAGGTAAGGGTAAGCGGGCCACCGCTCTTGGCGTGCAGCCTTCCCAGGCTGCGTGGCAGCAGGCCGTCGCGCGCCATGACGAAGAACACCCGGGTCTGGCCGAACATCATCACCAGGATGACGCTTGGCAGGGCGATGATCGCGGCGGCGGCGATGCCGAAGGCGGCGACCGGATGGCCAAGGCCTCGGAGGATGAAGGCCAGCGGCTCGCCCGAGCGGGAGAACTCGACATAGGGCCATGCCCCGACCGCGCAAGCGGCCACCACCATGTAGATGAGGGTGCAGATCACCATCGAGCCGATGATGCCGATGGTCAGGTCGCGTTTGGGGTTCTTGACCTCCTCGGCCGAGGTCGACACCGCGTCGAAGCCGAAGAAGGCGAAGAATACGATGGCGGCGGCCGCCATCACGCCGCGCGGATGGCCGCCCTCGGTATGGGCCGCGAAGCCGTAGGGCATGAACGGCGTAAAGTTCTGGCTCCTGATGGCTGTGAAGGTCAGGCCGATGAACACAGCCAGGGCGACGATCTTGATCACCACCAGGACGATGTTCAGCGTCGCGCTTTCCCGCGCCCCCTTGGCCAGCAGGGCCGTCACCGCCACCGTGATCAGCACGGCGGGTAGATTGATGACGCCGCCGGCGTGCGGCCCCGCCAGGATTTCGGGCGGAAGGCTGATCCCGATGCTCTTGAGCAGGCCCGCCATGTAGCCGGACCACCCGACCGCCACGGCCGCGCAGGTGACGGCGTATTCCAGCACCAGGCTCCAGCCGACGATCCAGGCCAGCCCCTCGCCCAGCACCGAGTAGGCGTAGGTGTAGGCGCTACCGGCCGCCGGGATCAGGGTCGCCACCTCGGCATAGGCCAGGGCGGCGAACACGCACAGGACCCCACAGGCGGCGAAGGCGAGGATCACCGCCGGACCGGCGCGCTCGGCGCCAATGCCGGTCAGGGTGTAGATGCCCGTGCCAATGATCGCCCCGATGCCCAGGGCCAGCAGGTGCGGCCAGGACAGAGTCGGCTTCAGCCGGCGGTCGGCCTCGACCGCGACGATCGCGTCGAGCGCTTTGCGGCGGGTCCAGAAACTCATGTGATATCCCCCTGAACTGTATCTTTGCGCGGCGTTCGATCAGGCCTTGCCGAACGGCGCATCGATCGAGGGCGAGGGCTCGGTGAACCAGGCCGCGCCGTCCTCGGTGACATGGAAGTGGTCCTCAAGCCGCACGCCGAACTGGTCGGGCAACACGATCATCGGCTCGTTGGAGAAGCACATGCCGGGCGCCAGCGGCGTACGGTCGCCGCGCACCAGATAGGGTCCCTCGTGGATCGACAGGCCAATGCCGTGGCCGGTGCGGTGCGGTAGCCCCGGGAGAGCGTAATCGGGTCCCAGGCCATGGCGCTCCAGCACATCGCGGGCGGTCTGATCGATAACCTCGCAAGGGACGCCCGGCCTCACGGCGTCGAAAGCGGCGGCCTGCGCTTCGTGTTCGATGTTCCAGATTCGGCGATGCTCGTCGCCTGGCTCGCCGAAGACGTAGGTGCGGGTGATGTCCGCGTTGTAGCCCTCAATCTGGCAGCCAGTATCTATCAGCACCAAGTCGCCTTCGTTCAGAGTCTGGTCGCCGGGGAGGCCGTGCGGATAGGCCGTGGCCAGACCGAACTGCACCGCGCAGAAGGTCGAGCCGCCGTCGGCGCCAGCCGCGCGATGCGCACTGTCGATGAATTGCTTGACCGCGCTCGCCTTGATCCCGGAGGTCAGGATCGCGGCGGCCCGACGTTGGACGTCCAGGGTGATGGACTTGGCGTGCCGCATCAAAGCCAGTTCGGCCATAGACTTCACGCTCCGGCAGCCGTCGATCACCGGCGTGGCGTCGACCGCCCGCAGCGACGGCGCGGCCTTGCCCAACGCGCTGAACACCGAGAAGGGCGCGGCGGGGTCCAGGGCCAGCGTTCCGGCGCCGACCTCCGACAGGGCGCGCCCCACCAGGACGGCGGGATCTTCGTGCTCCTGCCAAAGGCGGATGTCGGCCTCGATCTTCAGATCGGCCTGCAAGGAGCCCAGCTCGAAGCCCGGACAGATCATGATCGGCCGACCGACGCGGGGCAGCAGCAGGGCCACCAGGCGCTCGGTTGCGCCCCATGGCACACCGGTGAAGTAGCGCAGGCTGGCGCCCGCCCCGACCAGCAGGGCCTCGCCGCCCAGAGCGGCGGTAAGGACCCTCGCCCGCTCCAGACGCGCCGCGTACTCGCCGGCCGTGATGGCCGGCGGACGCCCGGGCCGAGGCGACAGCCCCGCCAGTTGCAGATCCATGGTCGAACCGCCGACGCCCAGGGTCATGGATTGCTCCTCTTGCTGTGTCCGCGCTCGAAACGGGCGAGGTCGAACGGTGTCAGATCGACGGCGGGCGCGCCGCCGCCCATCAAGGCCACGACAAGCTCGCCGGTCGTCGCCGCCAGGGTCAGGCCCAGATGCTGGTGACCGAAGGCGTAGTAAAGATTGTCGACCCGCCGACTGACGCCGATGGCCGGAAGATAATCGGGCAAGGTGGGTCGGGCCCCCATCCATTCGGCGACGGGGCCTTCCAGGCGTACATTCAGCTCCGACAGGTGGCGTCTCAGCCGGGCCCACTTGCGCGGATCGGGCGGCGAGGCCTCATGGCCGAACTCGACGAAACTGGCGGCCCGCAGACGGTTGCCGAAGCGGGTCAAGATCAGCGAGCGATCCTCGAACACCACGGGCGGCAGATCATCCCAATGCTCCGCACCGCCCTCGAGGTGGTAGCCGCGCTCGGCGATCACGGGGGCGACATGGCCCACCCCGCGCATCAGCGCGCCCGAACCGACACCTCCGGTCACGAGCACGCGTTCGGGCGTCAGGCGCCGGCCGTCAACGAGCTCGGCCACGACGCGGCCGTCCGCGTTCCACAAACGCCGGACCTGGCTGGTCAGGCGCTGGCCGCCGACGGCCTCGAAGGCCTCGTCCAGGAGACGTAGCACTAGGCCCGGATCGCTGACCTGGCCTGTGTTCTGAAAGGTGAGCCCGCCCGTGATCGCCGGCTTGATCAGGCGTTCCAGGCTAACCTTGGTCGATTCAGCAAGCGGGCTCAGACGGGCCTGGCCGATGTCTGCCGCCTCCCAGGCGGCACGTCCAGCGCGGGCGCTCGCGGGTGTCTCCCAGACCACCACATGGCCGCGCTCTATAAGAAGATCGGGACGACCAAGAGACACGGTCAGTCGCCGCCAGGCCGGCAGGGCGTCCTTCAGCAATCCGCCAAGAGCCCGCTGGCCGCGGGCCGCGCCCTCGGGTGTCGAGGCCGCCACGAAGCGAGCAGCCCAAGGCCCCCAGGTTCCGATGTCGCTCAGCCGGAAATCCAAGGCTCCGCCCAGGCCGTACAGCCGGCGGAAAGCCGAAGCCAGCGCGGTCGGCGAGGCAAGGGGTGCGACCTGCTCGGTCGCGATGTGGCCGGCGTTTCCATACGAGGCCGGAGGCGGCGATTGTTGGGGATCGAGTAGGGTGACAGCCTCCCCGGCGCGCTGAAGGGAAAGGGCGCAGGCTTTGCCGACCACGCCACCCCCGACCACCAAGATACCCGACATGCTGTCCACCCAGGCTTTACCTCCGCCATGCCATTTCGTATACAGTATCCGAAGCAGCTGGAGGTGCAAGGCGTATGAGTTCCATGAATTGGTCGGGCGTGTTCCCGGCCGCGACGACCCAATTCAATCCAGATCTGTCCATCGATTTTGACGCCAGCCAACGGGTGCTGGACGCCCTGATCCGGGATGGCGTGCACGGTCTTGTGGTGCTGGGCACCTGCGGTGAGAACAACTCGCTGGAGGCCGACGAGAAGCGCAAGATGCTGAAAGCCGCCGTCGAGGTGGTGGCCGGCCGGGTGCCGATCATCGTCGGCGTCTCGGAGCTGACCACGACCCGCGCCGCCGCCTTCGCCAAGGACGCTGAGTCCTTGGGCGCCAACGCCCTTATGGCCCTGCCCGCCATGGTCTACGTGCCGACCGAGGCCGAACTGGAAGCCCACTTCCGCACGGTCGCCCAGGCGTCGAGCCTGCCGATCATGCTTTATAATAATCCGCCGGCCTACCGCGCGGCCATCACCCTGGAGGTGTTGACCCGCCTGGCCGACGAGCCGACCATCGTGGCAATCAAAGAAAGCGCCCCCGACACGCGCCGCTTCACCGACCTGGCCCGCGCGTTCGGCGAGCGCTTTATCCTGATGGCCGGCCTCGACGACGTCGCGCTGGAAGGCCTGCTGCTCGGCGCTAGGGGCTGGGTCTCGGGCCTGACCAGCGCCTTCCCGCAGGAATCGGTGGCCTTGGTCGCGGCCGTTGACCGCGGCGACCTGGAAGAAGCTCGCCGCATCTATCGCTGGTTCATGCCGCTGCTACATCTGGACGCCGAGCACGACTTGGTCCAGTCGATCAAGCTGGCTGAGACGATCATGGGTCGCGGGACCGAGTACGTGCGGCTGCCGCGTCTGCCCCTGGCCGGCGCCCGCCGCGCCCAAGTCGTCGCCATGGTCGAGGAGGCCGCCGCAACCCGGCCCGTCCTGGCCCCGGCTGCGGCCGCCTAAGCAGCACCAGAGGAAGCCCATGCGTCACACGTTCTTCTGCGTCGACGGCCACACCGCCGGCAACCCGGTGCGTCTTGTGGCCGGCGGCGCGCCGCTGCTGCGCGGCGATACGATGAGCGCCAGACGCCAGGACTTTCTCGCCCGCTTCGACTGGATCCGCACCGGCCTGATGTTCGAGCCGCGTGGTCACGATATGATGTCGGGCGGCTTCCTCTATCCGCCAACCCAGGCCGACTGCGACGCTGGCATCCTGTTCATCGAAACCAGCGGCTGCCTGCCGATGTGCGGCCACGGCACGATCGGCATCGTCACCTTCGCCCTGGAGAACGGCCTGGTGACCCCACGCGAGCCGGGCAAGCTAAGACTGGAGGTCCCAGCTGGCGTGATCGAAATCGCCTACCATACTGCGGGCGACCGGGTCACCGCCGTGAGGATCCGAAATGTCCCGGCCTATCTGGCCAAGGCGGGCATCGAGATCGAGGTCCCCGGTTTCGGTCCGCTCAGCGTCGATGTCTCGTACGGCGGCAACTTCTACGCCATCGTCGAACCGCAGGGGCCATATACCGGCATAGACGCCCTGGGCGCGGCCGAGATCCTGCGCCTCAGCCCGATCATCCGCACGCTGGTGCGCGAGGCCTATGAGCCGGTCCACCCGCTGGACCCGACGATCCGCGGGGTCAGCCACGTGCTTTGGGCCGACGCCCCCCGGGCTCCGGACGCCGATGGCCGCAATGCGGTGTTCTATGGTGACCGCGCCATCGATCGCAGCCCTTGCGGTACGGGCACTTCGGCGCGCCTGGCGCACCTGGCGGCGAAGGGCGAGCTGAAAGTCGGCGACACCTTCGTCCACGAGAGCATCATCGGCAGCCGCTTCATCGGTCGCGTCGAGGCGGAAACCGAACTGGGCGGCCAGAAGGCGTTTATCCCCTCGATCGAAGGCTCCGCGATCGCCACGGGCCACAATATCCTCTGGATCGACCGCGAGGATGCTTTCTGGGCGGGCTTTCAGGTGATCTAGACTCCCGCCTCCTGACGGGTGACGGTATACGATCTGCCCTTCTCGGATCGTCGCGTGGCGCTTTACCCACCGGCGCCTTTGAGAACACCCTTCAGAGAGATCCCTTCCGGCCCATGAACATCGTCGTCCGATCGCTGTCCGACCAAACCTACGAGATCGTCCGCCGCCGCATTCTCGTCGGCGCGATGCAGCCTGGGACCGCCGTACGACAGGACATCATCGCGACTGAGTTGGGCGTCAGCAAAATCCCCCTACGCGAGGCCCTAGGCCGTCTCGAGCAAGACGGCCTGCTGCAATCCTATCCTAACCGCGGTTATGTCGTACGCGATCTATCCGCCAGTGAAGCCAGCGAAGTCTTCGCCCTGCGCCTGAAGCTGGAGCCTGGCGCGGTGGCCGAGGCCTGCCGACGGGCGACAGCCAAGGACCACGCCGCCGCCACGGCCGCGCTGGAAGCGCTGGAGGCCGAACTGTCAAAACCCGACGGCGACCATGTCAGCTTCAATCGAGCCTTCCACATGGCCCTAGTGCGCCCCGGCGGGCACATAACATTCCAGCTGATGGAACGGCTGCAGATTCTAGCCGAGCGCTATGTGCGGGTGCATCTGGAGCCCAACGGTCGCGACGAGCGGGCCAGCCGCGAACACCGCGAGATGCTAGAGGCCTGGGTCCGCGGCGACGCCAAGACCGTCGAGGCTCTGGCCGCCAACCACATCCGCGGCACCCTATCGGATTTGAAGCAGCAGCTGGCGAGCTGAGGTTCTACCGGCCCCTCGCCTTCAGCAGCGTCAGGCCCTGGTGCGGTATGACGAAACGGGTCCGAGCGTCGTTCAGGGTGACGGGCTTGTCGAACCAATATTCCAGCCACTGCCGAGTCGGGCCGGGCTCGGCAGGCCCACATGTCGGGCGGCAACGGCGTCGGGCGAACGATCCCGCCGTCCAGCCCCCGATACAGCAGCCCGCCACGATCGGCGCGGGGTCGGTGGAGCAGTATCGGCCGTCCGCAAGGATCGGGTTACCCGGCGGCTCACTCCACATCGGAATAGGGACCCTTGCCCCCCGCCGCGATCAGTTGGTCAACCCGGGCGTCGATCACCGGCAGGGGGACCGAGCCCAGTTCCAGCACCGCGTCGTGGAAAGCGCGGATGTTGAACTTGGGCCCCAGCGCCTTTTCGGCCCGCTGGCGCGCGTTCACGAAGGCCAGCATGCCCATGTAGTAGGACAGCGCCTGGCCCGGCCAGGCGATGTAGCGGTCGACCTCGGTCTGGATCTCGTGGTCGGCCATGGCGGTGTTGTCGTGCAGGTATTGCTGGGCCTGCTCGCGGGTCCAGCCCTTGGTGTGCAGGCCGGTGTCGACGACCAGCCGCGCGGCGCGCCACATCTGGTAGCTGAGCATGCCGAACCGATCGTAGGGCGTGTCGTAGAGACCCATGTCCTCGCCTAGCGCCTCGCTGTATAGCGCCCAGCCCTCGCCATAGGCCGACAGGTAGGTGTCGCGGCGATAGGCCGGCAGGCCGGTGTTCTCGGCGGCCAGCGGCATCTGGAAGGCGTGCCCCGGCGCGCTCTCGTGCAGGGTCAGCGCCATCTGTGAGTACAGCGGCCGGGACGGCAGGTTGTAGGTATTGACCAGATAGATCCCCGGCCCGCCGCGCCCGCCGGTGTAGAACGGCGCGACCTCGTCCGGCACCGGACGAATGGCGAACCGGCTGCGCGGCAGGCGGCCGAACCACTGCGAGGCCACGCCGTCGAAGCGCTTGGCGTTCCAGGCCGCGCGGTCCAGCAGGTCCTGCGGGGTCTTGGCGTAGAAGCGGGGATCGGTGCGCAGGAAGGTCAGAAAGGCCGGCAGGTCGCCCTCGAACTTGGTCTCCTTCATGACGTCCAGCATCCGGGCGCGGATCTTGGCCACCTCGGCGAGGCCGATCTGGTGGATCTGCTCGGGCGTCATGTCGGTGGTTGTGAACTCGGCCACCTTGGAGCGGTAGTAGGCTTGGCCGTCCGGCAGGGCGTAGGCGGCCAGCTCGCGTCGCGCGCCGGGGATGTACTCGTCACGCAGGAAGGCCCGCAGGCGGGCGTGGGCCGGGACCACCGCCTGGGTGATCGCCTCGGCGGCCTCGCGACGCAGGGCGGCCTGGGTCTCGGCGGGGATGACGGCCGGCAGGGCCTTCTTGAAGGGCGCGTAGAACGGCGAGTCCTGTGGCGTCGCGGCCTCCGCGACCAGGGCGACGCCCGCGTCGCGGCCCCGCAGGGTGATTTGCGGCGGCGTGAAGCCGCGTTTCAGGCCCGCGCGCATGTTGACGATCTGCTGGTCGTAATAGCGCGGAATGTCGCGCAGCATGGCGATATAGGCGCGGTAGTCCGCCTCGGTCTGGAAGCTGTCGCGCGCGGTTTCGGCCACGTCGCCCCAGAAGCTGCTGTCGGCGTTCAGTGGTTTTTCGTATTCACGGTAGCGCTGCTCGGCAAGGAGGGCGTCGATCTGGCCTTTGTAAACGGCGTAGTTGACCTGGTTGACGTGGGACAGCTTGGCGACCGGGATCGTGGCCAACTGCCTGGACACTTCGGCCCAGCGGGTCAGGCGCTCGGCCTGGACCTTCGCGCCGACATCGGGAAGCTTGAAGCGTTCGGACTTCGGGCCATCCTCGCTGGGGCCCATCTGGGCCTTGCGCCAGGCGTACTCGCCGTCGGCGATGGCGCTAAAGAGCTGATCAGGCGAGGGCGCGGCGGCGACGGGAGCCGACGCCAGCGCCGTCACCGCCGCCACGCAGATCACGGCCGTGCCGAAGAGTCCGTTGCGACGCATGGCTAGTCCTTCCGTTCGAGCAGCTTGAGAATGTCGCGGTGCAGGGCCGCTGGAATCGTCACGCCCTCGCGCTCGCTCACCGCGCGGGCGGCGTAGCGGCGCTGCGAGGGCAGCCGCGCGCCCTGGGCTTGGATGGCTTCGAACAGCGCCTCGGCCCGCGCCAGATGCTGGCCGGCGGCCGCGCCGAGGAAGCCGGCCGGGTCCAGGGCGACGATCAGCTCTCCGCCCAGAGGCGAGCCTTTACGGCCGGCGTCGGCGTCCAGCGATTCCTGGCTGGTCAGATCGCCGATCAGTGGGCCGGCTAGCAGTTCGACCATCGCCGCCAGGGCCGAACCCTTGTGGCCGCCGAAGGTGCGCATGGCCCCGGCCAGGACCGCCTCGGCCGCAGTGGTCGCAGCGCCGTCGGCGTCATAGCCCCAGTCGGGCGGCACGGGCTGGCCAGCGCGGCGGCGCAGTTCGATCTCGCCGCGCGCTACGGCGCTGGTGGCGAAGTCGAAGACGAACGGATCCCGGCCCGGCCGCGGCCATCCGAAAGCGATGGGATTGGTGCCGAACACCGGCTTTGTCCCCACCTCGGGCGCGACCCACGCGTGGCTGGGCGTGAGGGCCAGGGCGACCAGCCCCTCCCGCGCCAGGGTCTCGACCTCTGGCCACAGGGCGGCGAAGTGGACGACATTGTTCAGGGCGAGGGCGGCGATGCCGAAACGACGCGCCTTTTCAACCAGCAGCGGCCAGGCGCGCTCGAAGGCCAGTTGAGCGAAGCCGCCCCCGCCGTCGACCCGCGCCAGAGCCGGCGCCGGCTCGTCCAGCACCGGAACGGCGTCGACCGACACCACGCCCTTGGCGACGCTGTCGCTGGCGACCAGCAGGCGATAGAGGCCGTGCGAGGCGCAGCCGTCGCGCTCTCCCGCGACCATGGTTTCGGCCACGGCGTCGACATGGGCTCGCGACAAGCCCGCCGCCGTCAGCGCCCGCCGCGCGAGGCTCCTGGCCTCGTCGAGCGACAGCCGCACGGCGTCAGCATCCGACGTGATGCTCATACGACCGATTGGGCGCTGGCCGGCTGGGCGGTGAACAGCCGCACCCCGAACACCGGGCCGGCCGTGTTTCGCTCGGGCGGCGCGAACCGCACCCGGACCTTGGTCCGGCCTTGGGTTAGCGCCTCGGGCACCGGATATTCGACATCGAAGAACTTGCCCGGATGGTCGGCCTGCAACTGCTGGGTGGCGATCCTCACGCCGTCGACCAGGATGTCGAACTGTCGCTTGCGCTCCTCGCCCCAATAGGTGGCCTGCAGGATCAGCGGGCCGGGGCGGACCTTCATGTCGAACTCGAAGAAGCCGCCCGAGCGGGCGTCCCGGCCGTTGCGGTTGCGATAGGCCACCGGGTACGAGAGCTCCGAGGTCAGGTTGTGGTCGCGCTCGGGCTGCATCTCGCCCAGGTGCATGACGTCCACCGACCGGGCGCTGATGTCCTTCAGGCGCGCCTGCTCGGCCAGGAACGCGGCCTCCTCGGTCTTCCAGGCGTCCTCGGTGAAGCGGCGGAAATAGACCGCGCTGCGGCGTTCGTACTGGCTGTGGAACGGGACGAAGGTCAGGTCCGTCGGACGCATGATCCCACGCGCCACATAGGTCGCCTTCTCCACGGCCACCGGCTGGAAGCGGTCCAGCAGGTTCTCGCCGACCATGGCCGGATCAACCCCCTGCCACGGGGCGCTGACGGGACCGAGATCGGCGGCCAGCACCATCGGGCCACGCAGCACCGCCACGGTGCTCTCGTCGCCCGGCGCGGACTCCAGACGCAGGTCCAGCGGCAGACTGATCGCCACCACGTCGCCGGCCTTCCAAGCCCGCTCGATCAGGGCGTAGCCGCCGTCCATACGGGGGGCGAAGGCTTGGCCGTTGACAGTGACCTCGGCGCCGTCACCGGCCCAGGCCGGGACCCGCAGGGCCACCGTGAACCGACCGGGCCTGGCCAGGGTGGACAGGGTCAGCCGCGACTCCGGCTCGTACGGATAGCGAGTCTCCAGCTTCAGCCCGGCGCCCCGCGCCTCCCATCGCGCCTCGGCGGGAATGTAGAGATTGACCAGCAAGGTCCCCTCGCCTTCCCAGAAGATCGCCTCCCCGTGCTTGGCGTGGACTTCCATGCCGGTGCCGACACAGCACCAGAACGGATCGTCGGCGGGGTTGGAGAACTCGCGGGCCGCGCCGGTCAGCAGCGGCGTCATGTAGGTAAAGCCGCCGGTCTTGGGGTTTTGCGCCGACATTACGTGGTTCAGATGCGCGCGCTCGTAATAGTCGAATAGCGCGCCGTCCGGCTTCCACCCGTAAAGATGCCGCGTCAGCTTGAGCATGTTGTAGGTGTTACAGTGCTCGCAGGTCTGCTCGCTGATATGGGCGGCGATGGTGTCGGGACCCGAGAAGTACTCGCGGTCGGCGTTGCCGCCGATGACGTAGCTGTGGCGCTGGGTGACCGTGCGCCAGAAGAACCGCGCCGCGTCCGCGTCCTGCGGTTTGCCGGTCAGCTCGTGGAGGCGCGCCAGGCCGATCAGCTTGGGCGCCTGGGTGTTGGCGTGGAGGTTGGCCAGTTCATCGCGCTGGGCGACCAGCGGGTCCAGCACCTTGCGGTCGTAGATCCGCTCGGCCACGGCCAGCCAACGCTTGTCCTTGGTGCGGGCGTAAAGCTCGGCATAGCTCTCGTTCAAGCCGCCATACTCACAGCCCAGCAGGGTCTGCATCTGGGCGTCGTCCAGGGCGGCGAACACGCGCTCGAAATAGCCGGCCAGGCCGATGGCGACCTGCAGCGCCTGGGCGTTGCCCCAAGCCTGATGGACGTCCAGCAAGCCCGCGAACACCTTGTGCACGGTGTAGAGGGGCGACCACGAGCCGTTCAGGTCGAAGCCGCCGGAGCGGATATCGCCCTTCATCACCTCGCCGAAGATCTCTTCGCCGTCGACGACCTTGCCGTCCTTCCGCTTGCGCTGGAGGGCTCCGACATAGCCCGTGCCGCGCTTGGCCTGGGCGCGAGACAGTTCCGAGACGATGTAGTCGGCGCGACGACGGCATTCGACGTCGCCGGTCTGCTCGTACATCAACACCAAGGCCGACAGGTAATGGCCCAGGGTGTGGCCAGCGATGGTGTCGCCTTCCCAGCCGCCATAGACCTCGCCCTTGGCCGGCAGACCCGCGAACGTCATGAAGTTGTGCAGCAGGCGGTCGGGGCTGAGCTGCAGCAGATAGGCGCGATTGGTCGCGACTGCGGTCGCGTAGGGCGATGGCGTCAGGCGCACCGACTTGAGCGGCAGAGGCTTGGCCTTCGCCGGAAGGCCGCCGCGTGGCGCGGCCAGGCTGACGCCCGGGCCGGCCGCGAACGCCACGGCGGTAAGCATCAGATCCCGGCGAGTCGCCATGAGCCACACCTCAAATTTGATAATGTATACGATATTAAGGTGGCCGGCTTTTCGTGAGACTGTCAATCGCCACGTTGACAGAAGTCGGCAGGACGGGACGAGAGCGCCACTCGGAATATTATATCGTATAATTTTCTTGACGCCCTCAAGCCGAGCGGCTGTGCTGGGACGACGCATTCTTTTTCGCTCTCGCGAAACGAGGACCAGATGACGAACCTTCGCCCGCTGGCCCTGACAGCCCTGCTGTTGGCCACAACGCCGCTGGCCCTGAACCTGGCGACGACGGCGCGGGCCCAGACGCCCGCGGCCGCGCCCGCAAAGCCGATCTATGCGCCCATCGCCAGGACCGCCTATCGCACCGCCCAGTTCCAGCTGGATCTACGGACCGACACCCAGACCCTGGCGCGGCTGTCGCCGGTCGGCGAGTCCGCCTTCGACTTCGTCCCCGGTGGACGCGAGGCCGAGCGGGCGGAAGACGGCTATGTTCATGTCGGCGACATTCACCTGCGCGTCCGGACGCCGGGCGGCCCTTGGCGCGACTTCAGTTCGGCCCACCAGCGCCGGCCGATCCGCCCCCTGCCCGCCGGCGGCGCGGTGCTCGCGGCGGCTGACATCACCGCCTCGCTGGGCGCGACCTCACCTTTGCGCGTCGAGCGGCGCTGGATCTCCGCGCGCGGCGGCCTGGCGCTGCGGTTTGTGCTGACCAACACGTCGAAACAAGCCGTCGAGGTCGGCGGGCTGGGCCTGCCGATGGTGTTCGACAACATCATCACCGACCGCTCGCTGGAGGAGGCCCACGCCCAGGCCAGCTTCGTCGATCCCTATATCGGCGGTGACGCCGGCTACCTGCAGGTGACCCGTCTGAACGGCAAGGGCCCGGCCCTGCTGGTGCTGCCCGAAAAGGCCACGCCGCTGGAGGCCTACCGTCCGATCCAGCAGGCCGGCGGCGCCGGCGCAAAGCCTGGCGACATCTTCACCGACCGCAGCAAGCGCGCCCAGACCTCGGAAGGCTTCTACGACTGGACGATCGCCTCCAAGGCCTTCGCCGAGCAGGACTGGAAGGGCGCGGGGCAGCCCTGGAACCCACCGACCAGCTTCACCCTGGCGCCCGGCGCACAGCGCGTGATCGGGGTGCGTCTGGTCACTTCGCCATCGATCCGGGCGATCGAGGACACGCTGGCCGCCGAGGGCCGCCCCGTGGCCGTCGGGATCCCAGGCTATGTCGCGCCCACCGACCAGACGCTGTCGCTGTTCCTGAAGTCGCCAAAGCCGGTGGCCAGGATCGAGAGCCTGCCGGCCGGCGCCCTGGCCGCGACGCCGGTCAAGGCCGGGGCGGGCTGGTCCCGCTACGCCATCCGCGCCTCGGGCTGGGGCCGGGCCACCCTTTCGATCACCTATGCCGACGGGCAGGTGCAGGCGATCCCGTACTTCATCACCAAGCCGCTGGACCAGGTGATGGCCGACCTCGGCCGGTTTTCGACGACGAGGCAGTGGTTCGAGGACCCCGCCGACCCGTTCAAGCGCGGCCCCAGCGTCATGACCTACGACCGCCAGGCCGACAGGATCGTCACCCAGGATCAGCGGGTCTGGATCGCCGGTCTCAGCGACGAGGGCGGCGCGGGCAGCTGGGTGGCGGCGTTCAGCAAGCAGCTGGACAATCCCGACCCCGCCGAGGTCGCCAAGCTGGAGCGAATGGTCGACGAGACGATCGTCGGCCGTCTGCAGGTCGCCGACGGTCCGCGGGCCGGAGCGGTGCGCAAGAGCCTGTTCTACTACGACCCCGCCGCCCTGCCGTCCTATTACGACCCCAAGCTAAACTGGAAGACCTGGGCCTCGTGGTCGAAGAAGGATTCCGAGGATCTGGGCCGGTCCTACAACTATCCCCACGTGGCCATCGCCCACTGGGTGCTCTACCGCCTGGCCCGCAACCACGAGGGCCTGGTCCGGAACCACGACTGGCGCTGGTACCTGGACCATGCCCACGCCACGGTCGTGGCGATGATGCGCGACGCCCCCGACTACGCCGAGTTCGGCCAGATGGAAGGCGACGTCTTCGTCGACATCCTCAAAGACCTGCGCCGCGAGGGCATGACCGCCCAGGCCGACCAGGTCGAGGCGCTGATGAAGAAGCGCGCCGACCACTGGAAGACCCTGCCCTATCCGTTCGGCAGCGAGATGGCCTGGGACTCCACCGGCCAGGCCGAGGTCTATGCCTGGATGCGCTTCTTCGGTCACCAGCCGCAGGCCGACGAGACCCGCGAGGTCATTCTCGCCTATGACCCGACCCTGCCCAGCTGGGGCTACAACGGCAACGCCCGCCGCTACTGGGACTTCCTGTACGGCGGCAAGGTCCCGCGCATCGAGCGCCAGATCCACCACTACGGCTCGACCCTGAACGCCGTGCCGCTGTTCGACGCCTATCGCGCCAACCCGGCCGACTTCCATCTGCTGCGCGTGGCCTATGGCGGCCTGATGGGCGGGACCACCAATATCGACCAGGAGGGCTTCTCGTCGGCGGCCTTCCATTCAGCCCCGGACATGATGTCGTGGGACCCCTACAGCGGCGACTACGGCATGGGCTTCTTCGGACATGCCTATGCGGCGGCGACCTATCTGGTCGATCATCCGACCTTCGGCTGGCTGGGCTTTGGCGGCGACGTCAGCCAGAAGGCCGGCGTGGTGCGGATCGAGCCCAAGGACGGCGCCCGATCGCGGCTGTTCGTGGCCCCGACGGGCGCCTGGCTGACCCTGGAGGCCGGCAAGATCGACGCGGCCGAATACCGCCCGGCCACGGGGGAGCTGACCCTGACCCTCGCGGCCAGGGACGCGTCGACCTCGACCGCTCGGCTGGTCGTCGAGACCGCCACGGCCGGCAAGCGCCCCTATCGCGTGGTCGGCGCGGCCCTGGAGCGCGGCGCCTACGCCCTGCCCCTGGCCAGCAAACCGGTCACGGTTGTCCTTAAGCCGAACTGAGTTAGCGTTCCGCCCTTTCGTCCGCCTCAGGGTCCTTTCACCAATATCGCGATCGTCCTGGTCACCCTGGCGACGGGCGCACCTGTCCTAACGCGGGTGTTGCGCGGCCTTCACCGAAGGCTGCCGCGCCCTGGCGCTGTCCCCCTCCCGGCTTTCCGCTGCGCGAAGGCTGGGAAGACGCGGTCTTGAGTCCTCGAGGCGCCGCCCCAATCCCTAGGCGCCTTCCCCCTGCCTACCCCCGACGAAAAAGAAGCCGCCCGCGGTGTCGCGGACGGCTTTGCAGTTTCGGGGAAGAACGGGGGACCGGGGCTGAACGGTCCCCTATGACCAAGGCTTAGAAGTCCATGGTCAGGCCCACGAACATCGTGCGACCCATCGGATCGTAGACGCCGGGGTAGGTGTTGCCGTTGCCGAACGAGCTGAGCAGCCCGGCGGCGATCACCGGCGGATCCTTGTCGAAAAGGTTGTTCAGGCCCGCCCGGAGGGTCAGTTGCTCGCGCACATTCCAGTTCGCGGCCAGATCGATGTAGTTGTACGCCTTGATCTTCTTGTTGATCTCGACGTAGTCGCCTTTCAAGAACGCATTGTTGTTGTTGCTGGACAGATCGGCCGCGCCGAAATAGCGCCAGTTGACCGACAGCGCAGCGTCGATCCACGGCAGGTTCCACGTCGTGCGCAGCTGGTGACGCCAGCCGGGGTTGGGCTGGCCGCAGGTCGGGCCAAAGAGGCCCTTGCAGTTGTAGGAGCCCAGGCCCGGCAGCTGCTCGATCTTGCGACTGTTCAGGTAGGTTCCGACGAAGCTGAAGTCGACGTCGCCCAGATTACCCAACGACGACAGGTCCCAGCGGTAGTTAGTGGTCACGTCGATGCCCGAGGTCTGCAGGTAGCCCGTGTTCTGGTTGGTCGCGACGATGTAGCCGCGGTCACCGAACAGCACGCCTGAGGTCGGGTCGCGGTGGAAAAGGCCGCAGAAGTACGGATTGCTGGTCTGGACACACTGATTGATCACGGTCGGCGCGTCGACCGCGCCGATGTATTTGTCGACATGGATGTCGAAGTAGTCGATCGACATCGAGAAGCCCGGCAGGAAGCGCGGGGTCAGGACGACGCCGGCGGTGCGGGTGTCGGCCACTTCCGGATTCAGGTTCGGGTTGCCGCCGCCTTGCGTGACGCAGGTTTCGGCCGGGCAGTCCGGAATCTTGCCGTACTGGGCCGCGCTGACGCCGGTCAGGGCGCACGCCTGGGCGCTGGCTTTGGGCGTTGGGCCCGAGCACGGGTCGACGGCCGAGACGTTACCCAGGCCCTGGGGCGCAAACAGCTCGCTGATATTGGCCGCCCGCACCGCGCGATTGTAGCTGGCGCGGAAACGCACGTCCGAGGTCGGCGCGTACTGTAGCTCGACCTTGTAGGTCGAGACCCGCTTGTCGAGGTAGTTGTAGTCGGAGGTCCGGTAGCCGGCGTTCACCGACAGAGTCTTGATGAACGGGGCGTCCTGCACCAGCGGCAGGTCCATTTCGCCATAGACTTCGTTCACGCTGAAGGCGCCGTTGTTTTCCTTGGCGCCGCCCGCCTGGGCCAGGGCGTCCGCCTCGAACTTCAGCTCCTCGCGGCGGTGCTCGACGCCGAGGGCCAGGGCCGCGCCGTCGTTGGCCCACGGGCTCTTGATCCCATATTGGCCAAGATCGCCGTTGAGGTTGGCGCTGAGCACCTTCTCGCGCTGGACGCCGTGGGTGTAGGTCGGGGCGTATAGGTACTTGTACGCGGCTGCGCTCAGCCCCTGATACTTGAAGACGTCGATCGGCACGCAGTTCGGGTCGGATCCGTCGATCACCGACTTGCAGGTCGCCACGCCGCCCACGTTGACCACCTGCAGCGCCTTCATCGCCTTGGCGTTGTCGACGTTGTTCTTGTAGCTCTCGTCCAGGATAACGGTCGAGAACAGGAAGCTGGCGTCATAGGTCCAGCCCGGCGCGATCTCGCCGCGCGAGCCCAGGTTCACGCGATAGTCGGTGTGGCGCAGGTCGTCGCGGCGCGGGCTGCTGCCCGGACCGGTCAGACGGTAGCCGATGAAGACGTCCTGATTGGTGCTCGTGCCTGCCGCCGTGCCGCACAGGGTGGCGCGTTGCGAGGCGGACATCAGCGGGTTGTCGCAGTTGATCTTGAACGTCGTGCCTTGGAACAGGGCGGACGGCGCCGCCTGCGAGAACGTGTGGTCGTCCATGAACATGACGCTGCCGTAGATCTCGGCGGCTTTGTTCACTTCGTAGTGGGCGAAGGCGCCGGCCGTATAGCGGGCGTCCGAGCGCTGGATGTAGTTGGTCGGCGCGTAGTTGTAGAGGAACGAGCTGTTGTACGGGACCCAGGTCTTGGCCCCGTCCTTGGTGTTGTTCAGCGTCTGGCCGGCGTTGGGCCCGCTGAGCAGGGTGAACAGGCCGTAGGCGTTGTTGCTGGAGCCGCCGCAGACCAGGGCGTTGTTGTTGGCGCCGGCAAGGTTTAGCCCGCAGGCCGAATAGTCGCGGCTGTCCTGGGTGACGGGCTTCATTTCGCGATAGCCGACATAGAAGGTGACGTTGCCCTTGCCGTTCGGCGCGTTCATGCCGATGGCCAGGTTGACGTCGATCTTCTCGCCGTCGCGCACATGCTTGTCGGGCAGCTTGTAGTTGGCCTGGCTGATCAGCGACCGGGGATAGGCGTTGTCGTTGGTGTGCTGAGCGATGCTGTACTGCGCATCGAAGCGCAGGCCGTTCAGGTCCTTCTTCAGGATGAAGTTGACCACGCCCGACACCGCGTCCGAACCGTAGACCGCCGAGGCGCCGCCGGTCACGACGTCGACCCGATCGACCAGGGCGCTGGGAATGAAGTTCACGTCGGCCGTCTCTGTCGGGAGCATGCGCTGGCCGTCGACCAGCACCAGCACGCGGCTGGAACCCATGTTGCGCAGGTTCACCCGCGCCGTGCCGTCCGACCCGTTCGAGCCGTTCTCGTTCGCGTCCGCGGTAAACTGCGGCAGGCGGTTCAGCACGCTGTCGATCGAGGTCGCGCCCTGGAACTTCACCTCGTCGCTACCGACGACGGTCATCGGACTAGCCGAGACCAGGTTCGGACGCTTGATGCGCGAGCCGGTCACCACCACCGCGTCCAGGGTCGCGGGCTCTTCGGCCTTTGTCCCCTCCTGCGCGAAAGCGGCTGGCGCGCCGGCTATGAAGGACAGGATCGCGACAGACGCCGCTCCCGCCAAGAGATCTAATCGAACCTGCCTATTGCCCATGGATGTCCCCTCCCAAGGCGCCGTCACGACCGACGGCGTTGCAAAGCAGGAGGCCCGATTATACAAATTATGTCAAATATCTTATACGATATACCCAAACCCTCGTTCTCTCGCCTAACGTTTCAGCCGCTCTGTCGCACAGCTGCCGGATCGAAATGGCCGGCTTGATCGAGGACTCCGGCGATGTTGTTCTTCGCGGCCCTCGTTATGACCCCGTTCTGCAAGCTTCCGTCCTTGAGCAGCGCAAAACCTCCGCTGGACGCTCACTAGCCGTGGGCGATGGTCAAATGCGGACGTTAGCGCACCTCCGGTAACTGGACGCTTGGCGGAGGGGCCGAGAAGACCGATCCCCACTCCGATCGTCAGCCCCCTGTCAGGACGCGCGAGCAATACTCCGTATACGGTGTTGTGAAAGACGCCGTAGCAACACCCTGCTCCCGCCAACGTTGTTCGAGTCCACATCGAAGGAGTACGCCCATGAAAACCGCCATCCTCGCCCTGTCCGTCGCCGCGCTCGCGACCGGCGCAATCGCTCAGACGACGATCGCGCGCGTGGAGAGCCAACCGGCCAAGGGCGCGTTCACGGTCGGCCAAGTCGAAGACGCCGACGTCATCGACTCGGCCAATCGCAAGGCCGGCGAGGTCGAGCACGTGTTGCTCGACGCCGCCGGTAAGCCGACGGCCATCGTCATCGAGATCGACCGGATGGGACCAGACAAGAAGGTCGTCGTCGCCTTGGCCGACGTCACGGTAGCGCCCGAAGTGGGCGATGCCGACGATCACATCGTTCGAACGAAGCTGACGAAGGCGCAGCTGGCCGCACTGCCTGATTGGAAGGGCTAGGCTTTGTGCGCCCGCCTTCGAGGAGGGCGGGCGCCGCACACCTTGCGCCAATAGCTGCCGTCGGCGCGCCTCCCGGAACACGACGTTCGGTGGGGGCGCACCGGCTGCGCTAAAGCGCCTGCATCGACCTCGACTTCAAGGTTTCGGACCGCGCTCTCTTTCCGCGCGCCCAGTCCTTCAAATACGTTCGCCGGAACGCAAGGCTTCGCGCCCGCCTATGGAAACCGAGATGAGCCCTTCTGGACCGATGTTCGCGCGGCGGGCTTTGCTGGCTGGATCGACGGCGCTGGCCGTCAGCGGCGGGGCGACGGCCGCCCGCGCCCGTCCGCGCGCGCCATGCCGGGACGAGGATGCCGCCTGGATTCCGTCGGTAGACCTGGTTCACGAGCTTCCACGCTTCATGCGCATTGCCGGGGTCCCCGGCGTCGCCATCGCGGTCATAGACCGCGGAAAGCTCGCCTGGAGCCGCAGCTTCGGCGTGAAAAACATGCTCACCCGCGCCCCGGTGCGCGAGGACACGTTGTTTGAAGCGGCGTCCATGACGAAGCCGGTCTTCGCCTATGTCGTGATGCGGCTGGTCGATGAAAAGCGCCTGGACCTGGACACGCCGCTCGTCGCGTACCGCCGGCCCGCGAACCTGGGTGATGACCCGAACCTCGAACGGATCACGGCCCGGCATGTGCTGGCGCATTCGACCGGCTTGCCCAACTGGGCGACCGGACCGCTCGTCACGAGCAAGGCGCCGGGATCCAGTTACACCTATTCGGGCGAAGCCTTCATCTGGCTGCAGTTGGTCGTCGAGACGATCATGCAAATGGGCCTTGGCGGCGTGATGCAGGCCAAGCTGTTCGGTCCGGCCGGAATGTCTCACAGCAGCTTCGGCTGGGACGAACAGATCGCCAGGTCGGCCGTCTTTGGCCATTCCGAGCCTCCGGAGGGCGAGGAAACGCTTCCGCCCCAGCCCACGCGCGAGCTGGGCGACCGGCTGCTTCCGGTCGCGTCGCGGTGGCGCAAGCCGATCGCGTCATGGACCTACGAAGAGTCGATCGCGGCCATGCGCGAGACCGATCCCAAGACCGCGCCGTCGACGCACGACCTGCTGGTCAATTCGGCCGGCGGGCTCCTGACGACAGCGTCCGACTACGCGAGGTTCATGCAGCTGATGATCGATCGGCCGACACGGGCGGACTGGGAGATCAGCGAGGCGTCAAGGCGAGCGATGCTCACCCCTCTGCTCGACATCCGCGGGCGCGATATTTCGCGCGGACTGGGTTGGGAACTCGAACAATCCTCGGCGGGCCCGCTGTTCCAGCACAGCGGCAGCAACTACGGGATCTTCAAGACGCTGGGCGTCGGCGACGCCCGCCGGGGGCGCGCGATCGTCGTCTTCACCAACGCCGCGAACGGCAATGCGCTAGCCGCCCGGATCGTTCGGCAGGCGACGGGGATCGACCGGCTGAAGTCCTTGGTCTAGCCGGCGCTCTTGGCGCGGGGGCGGCCGCGCCCGTCAGTTGGGCGTGTTCTCGCCCATTCCCGAAAACCTATCTATCCGGCAGCAGGACCACCTTGAGGCAGTCGCCTTGATGCTGCGCGGCGATCGCCTCGTTGATCTGGTCGTCGATGTCCGACAGCACGATGGCCGAACAATCCGAGGACGCTCCGAAGAGCGCTCTTGGATTGTCGATAAGAGGATTTTTGTTCCGGAGTGGTTCCGATCACCATGAGCGGAACCGACGCGAAAACCGCGCCGACCTAGGCCTCTGTTTTTCTTGGGAGAAAATGGCGCGCCCGGAACGATGCGTTCGCGAGCCGATCTACGTCGCCGCCTAACTCATTGAAGCCTATCTTTTTTGTTTCTTTACAGTTGCTTACACCAGCGCCTCGTTGCAATAACCGTTGACAATTTCGTTGAGAATGAGCGTTTCGGTAGGGCTATGGGGCGTAAGCGTAGCGTAGGTAATGAACGGCTTGGCGAGTACGTTCACGTTCGGTCGGGCGGGATGCTGGAACTCCGCTACCCGATCCCAGGTGATGTTGCCTACGCATTCCCAAGGGCGTCCGGGCCAAGGCGCTTACTTATTCATTCGCTCGGAACGAGGGACCCAAAGCTCGGGAACGCCAAAGCGGATCAGTTAAGGGTCTCGATCAGAAACGAGATCAGTAAACTGCGTGCGGCCTCGGGAAGCGTCGCTCTGAGCGAATTCTTGGTCCAAATTCACGAAGCGGAATTACAAGATTTTCGAACCCAGATCGCGAACGCAGCGCGCGATCGGCAGCTGGCGCGATTGGACGGCTCTTCCCTTGAGGCGTTGAAGATTAATCGGGCGAGGGCGAACCGGGTCGACTACGGAAAAGCCCTTCTGTCAGACGATTTCGAGGAGCAGATCGCTACCGCAGGCTGGGCTGCAGACTACTTTTTTGAGAAGAATAAGTGGCCGATAGATCGAGCCTCTCCACGATACAAGCAGATCGTGCGCCAATGCGCTTCGATGCTTGCTGACGCTAACATCGCAAAGAACGACATCGATGCTGGTCAGGAGCCATCCGCCCCAATTGGTCATGCCCTATTGAATGCGGTTGAGACGCGCCGCGCTCCGGCGAAAAGCTCAAAGAACGCTATCGCTGACGAAGGCGCTCTGTCGATTACAGCGTACTTCGATAAAATTTACTCGACGTCCAACGACCACGTAACCGCCCCGCGCGCGGGCGAACGGAACATCGGGGGCAAACGGCATTCGGTACAAATATTCTCGCAGATCATGGGTGATCTTCAGATCGCGGATATCACCAAGGGCAAGTTGTATGATTTCTTGGATGAAATCCTAAAACTGCCTGACAGCCGAAAACTTCCCGGCAATCTCAAGAACGTCAGCGCGAGAGAAATCCTCAAGCGGGTTGAAGACGGATCTCTAAAACTGCCCGCTATTAGCCCGAAGACGGCCAACAAGCATCTCTCCAACATATCTTCGATACTGGATTTTGCCGAACGTCGCCGACACATCGATAAAGCGGACGCACGCGGCGTTAAAGTTCGCTTTGAAGACACTGAGGACGCCGGTCGCCCGTTCACGGCGGCAGAGTTGAATAGGATTTTTGCTCTACCGCTCTTCACTGGATGCATGGGGGAAAACGTCGCTGGCGGACTCTTCAAGCCAGGATCTGTGAAAATCAGGGACGATCGTTTTTGGATCCCTCTTTTGCTACTCTTCACCGGAGGACGCTCTTCCGAAATCGTTGGGCTAGAGACCGCTGATGTCGTGCTGGACCACGAAGTTCCGCATCTTCTGATCTCACCTAACAGCACTCGACCCAGGCTTAAGAACCGCCATTCGCGAAGGATGGTACCTATCCATTCCCGACTTTTGGATCTCGGCTTTGCGCAGTTTGTAAAGGCACGGATAAAGGGCCGCGATCAGCGACTTTTCCCTATGGCTGGGACTGTGAACTATCAAGACGCAAGCTATGGCAAGGCGCAGCGGGGACTTTCCGCCGCCCTGATCATGCGGCAGTTCAATCGAACCCACCTTCAGCATGCCGACGCTGATGGAAACGGCGGCTCAATAAAATGCTTCCGGAATTCCTTTGAGCAGGAAGCGGCTTCGAAAATCCCCTCCGACGAAGTTCGGCAGCGCTTAACCGGTCGGAAGGTCGCGAGCACGGCACGAATTTATACCAATAATATACCGCCTGATCCAGACCAGCGAAAGGCGCAGTTGAAGCGGCTGAAAGGAGAAATCGAGCTAGTCACCTACGACTTCCTTGATCTGTCACAGATCAAGCCCTAGCGGGTTCCCAAGCTAGAGCAGTTTCGCGCTCTCCGTTGGCGTCTGGACGGTGGCGGAGATAGGAGCGAATGCCTGGGACCTGCATAGCCTCCGCTTACGGGCAACCATCGCGGACCAGCGCCCCCAGAGGTTGCGCCACGGCAGACCATTCCCCTATGGTGGCGCTTGGCCGTCAGGGGGACGGCTGGGAGGGCTAATCTTGAAGAACTACCGTTTCCTCGCGACCTCGGTCGCGGCGGTCGCGTGCGCTTTCGCGACGTCGGCCTTTGCCGATAAGTTGAAGATCCCGGAAGGCACCGAGGTCGTCGTGCGGTTCGAGGAGGCGATCACCTCCGCCACGGCGAAGGAGGGAGATCGGTTTACGATCTCCAATGGTGAGTCGATCGACCTTGGCGCGGGCAAGTCGGTGCCAGCTGGATTTGTGGGCGCGGGAGAGGTCACCCACTCCAAGAAGCGGAAGGCCATGGGCCAGGCTGGCGAGCTGAACGTTCGGTTCGACTACATCAAGGTCGGTGATCAGAAGATCCGCCTGCGCGGCACGAAGGCTGGCGAGGGTGATGCCCGCGTCGGCACCACCGTGGTTCTTACCGTGCTCTTTGGTCCGCTCGGCCTCCTGAAGAAGGGCAAGGACATCGAGATCAACAAAGGGCAGTCGATCAAAGCCTACGTTGATGGCGATACCGAGATCGATTGGCCGGCCCCTAAGCCGCCCCTTGAGCGCTAACCGGCCCGATCGGCTGCGCAATAATCCGGCCTGATTGAACTAGAGGGCGGTGCGTAGGCCCTGAGCTGAGCGCGCCGCTCTCTCCCGCCTCAGAGACTGGAAGAAGCAGCTGTAGTGAGACGAACGCCCGGGAGATGAACGTTGGCACTCGGAGATCTTGATGCGAAAGCGGTCACCCGCGCGCTGGACGAATTCGACGCTGTGGGCCGCGCCGCGTTTCTCGCGAAGTACGGGTTCGGGGAGGCTCGCAGCTACTTCGTCCGGCGCGGTGAGAGCCTCTACGACTCCAAGGCCATCGCCGGCGCGGCGCACGGCTATCTCGGCCTAGGTGCTGCTCCGCTGAAACCGGAGGACTTCTCGGGCGGTGATGCGACGGTCGCCCGCGTCTTGAAGGCACTAGGCTTTGACGTCGTTCGCCTCGGCGCCGACAAGCGGGTTGCTGAGCCGGAGGCCGACAAGCCAGGCAGGAACCCGCCCTGGACCCGGGATGAACTAATCCTCGCCCTTGACCTCTACCTGGCCCACGAAGGCGTTCTCCCGGATAAGAGGTCGTCAGAGATCGCCGAGCTGTCCGCGCTCCTGAACCGCCTGAGCGCGAAGATCCATCCGGTGGGATCCGCGACGTTCCGAAACCAGAACGGGACGTACATGAAGCTCGGCAACTTCAGGCGGCTCGATCCTCGGTTCACCGCACTCGGCAAGAAGGGCCTGTCCCGGGGGAACAAGGATGAGGAGGTCGTTTGGGAGGAGTTCGCCGGAGACCGCGAGAAGCTCAAGAAGGTCGCTCAGGCGATCCGTGAGGCTGTCGACAGCCCCACCTTCGAAACCACCGCCTATGACGATCTGGACGAGGTTTTCGAAGCTCCGGAGGGACGTGTTCTAACCCGCGTTCACCGGACCCGAGAGCGGAACCGAAAGCTCGTCGACACGAAGAAGGCCAAGGTCTTCAAGGCGACCGGGAAGCTGATCTGTGAGGCGTGTGACTTCGACTTCGAGGAGACCTACGGATCCAGGGGAAGGATGTTCATTGAGGCTCACCACACCAAGCCCGTTGAGGAGCTCGGTGAGGAGGGGAAGACGCATATCGATGACCTCGCCCTCCTCTGTTCAAATTGTCACCGGATGATCCATGTCGCTCGACCGTGGCTATCCGTTGAAGAGTTGCGAGCCATGCTACGGCGATAGGTCTGCGAGCAAGCCTGGCGTCCAGTAGGGCGTCACAGCAGCAGCGCCGCGCTCTCCTTCGGCGGGTCCTGCTTCTGCCCGACGCCCCGGCTGACGATCATGAGCGCATCGTCCGGAAGCGGTCGCTGAAGCGCCTTGGCCTCGTCCCACGGCGCGCGCATCCAGACGTCGCGTTCCTCAGCGGTCGTGAGAATGACCGGCATGGCCTTGTCATGGACCGGACCGACAATGCCGTTCGCCTCGGTGGTTAGGAAGGCGTAGAGGTCACTGGTCACTTCGCCCTCGGAAACCTTCCGGACGCAGGTCCAATCGCGCTGGTGAACGCCTGCGAAGAAGGTGAGCGGCCTATCCTCGCCCAGCGCAAACCAGACGTTCTCTCCGGGTTGTCCGCCCACCTGGTTAGGCTCTGCGAAGGACGTCAGCGGCACCAGGCATCGATGCTCCGGTGTCAGCCAGCGTCGCCAGTGCGGGCTATCGGTCTTGCGGACGTTGGTGACGCCCCGATCCGGTTCGGCTTTCAGAAGCTCGGCGAACCGGGCGGCGTCGACCTCGTGTCCTTTCTTGCGCAGAGCGTCCGCCCGCTTCTCCGCCGCCTGCTTCTGGACGAACATCGGAGAGGGCATCCCCCAACGGGCCAAGACGAGTTCCTGACCACTGCCTACGCTGCTACGCACGATCGGAGCGGCCATGTCTGGGAAGATCCCCGGGAAGTCGGGCATGTTCCCGACGCCGTCGATCGCGGCGAGCAACGCCAGGATCTCGGTTTGGCCGCGCCTCATCGCGTAGTTGTTGCACATGGGGCTAGGTCTTCTTCAGCCAGATCCGCGCCCACCAGTGCGCACCATCATCGTTGTCGTACTCGAGACGGTAGGATTCGAACGCCGGGTGGATGTGCCAGAACACCGGGGGCGGGGCGTTCCCGTAGTTATACGCTTCGAGGTCGTGAGGGCGGTCCGGAACGGGCGGCAGGGTTGACGATACCACCTCTTGGTTCGCCTCCCGACGGAACCAGAGCTTCACCTGCTTCTCGCCCTCCTTGCCGCCTTCAGCCGGCGTGACCTCGGCTCGGGCGACCCAGGGAAGAGACCAGAGCGAGACGTCATGGTCGGCGATGAAGAAGAGGGCGTCGGGCGTGGTGTCGTTCATGGCGTGGACGCTATCTGGGGCAACCGGGGGCGCCAAGAGCGGGAGGCGTTGAGATCCACGAGTGCGTCCCTAGAAATCCGTCGGCTCGCGCAGGCGACCGATGTTCAGCTTGCGCATCTCCCGCTCGATCGTCGACCGACCTCCATAGGTGTTTGGGTCCGGCCAAGCGACGTTGACCTCCCATGCGGTCTTTCCGCAGGCGCACCCCTTCCTGAGCAGCCCGGGGATCGCGGCGATCGTCGTGCTTTCGTCGCCCAACCCTTCGGCCTTCAGGCGGGCGATCATCGTCTCCGGCGAAATTAGGCTGACCGTCGCGCATCCACGGCAGATGATCCGGACCTTCACCGCTACGCGCCCTCGCAAGACCACTAGCGACAAGGTCGCGCGGTTCGGGTTCTCCAGCCACTCGATCCCGCAGCCCTCCAGGCGCGCGCACCGCATTGCGGTCTTCACCTGTTCGATCGTGAGGGCGCCAAGACCCCGCTCGACGATCCGGGCGTGGTCGATGTGGCAGTTCCGGCGGCAGTCGCGCTGGTAACAGCGCCCCCGCACGTCGTGGTCACGCGCGAGGTAACCGGAGATCGTTCGATCGAGAGCCAAGGTTCCGGCGATGATCTTCCAGCCGATCGGGGGCTTGAGGTCGCGGCGCATGATGATGTTCCCGAAACGTTCTGCTTCGGCGGGGGCGTCGAGTCAACTGTTCGGTCGTTGGAGCTGATTCCAATTGCGTTGCACCAGCGCCCGCAAGTTCGGCCTTGGGCACGCCGTTGCGCCGAGCGCGGAAAACGAATAGCGGCGCAACCCGAACTCGAAATCGCGCCCATACAAGCATTGCCTCGATCAAATATTGAACAAGGATCTCTTGTCGAGAAATGACACTAAATAACGTTTAAATCATAGCGATTGCCCCTACCGAAGAATCGATCGATACATAACGCGCCATTTAATATTTGGAGCACACATGAAAAAGATTGTAGTTGAAGCGAAAGAACTAATTTCATCAAGCGGGAGAACTCATGTGCCGGACGCTGTGCCGGTTTCTCCCGGGATCTATGCCTTAATCTATCGAGGCGACCCCGGATCATCATCCCTCAACCTCCTCGGGGGTGCGATGGTTCGTATCGGTTCCGCAACGCGCGATATCACAACCCGCTTACGCGCTTTGGCTCGCATTCTTGGCTGGGACGGCCATTCAGACATCCGAGGCGATCTTCGTTTCGGAGGGCTGCCAGACTGGCTTGCCTCACTGCCGTGCAGGCCGAAGCCGGAAGACTTCGCGCTAGTCCTCGCATGCGGCGAACACGCACAGTATGCGGAGCGCTTGACGTATGAGGTCGCTCGGGACCTGACGGGCTCCCCGCCGCCGGCCAACCGATGCCTTCCGGGGATCTATCAGAAGGAGAAGCTCAACTGGCTTGCAGGCCGAGAAGAAGGCGGGTTCGGCCTAACGCGGTTGCTACTGGGCGATCACTTGGACGATTGGCTCGCAAAGAGGGGGCGCGCCTGAAGCCGCCGCTAGGCCCGATTAGATCGCCGCTAGAGGCAGGAGCGCGCCCAGGCTCAAGTTGGAGCCGCAAACAGCAAAAGCCGCCCTACGGGCAAATGAGCGCGATCTAGAGGGTATAAGAAGTAAGCTTCGACTTCCGCCGCCAATGAAGCGACCCGGATCGTGCTGAAGGTCAATTTTCTAAGACTTCGACCTTCAGCTGAAGCTGGGCGCTCACCTCAGTCGACCGATGGAAGCCATGCGAGTCCATTTGAAACTACACGCGTAGTATCGAATAATGATGTCGGGCGTTTGCACTACGACGCCTACTGGCAAGGCCCTCGGCTTTAGGAGCACTTCTCCTGGTCGAGGGCCGTTTGCGTTTTGAGCGCGCAACCAAGAGCCCCTAGTCGCGCG
Source organism: Caulobacter sp. FWC26 (assembly GCF_002742645.2). Taxonomy (NCBI): domain Bacteria; kingdom Pseudomonadati; phylum Pseudomonadota; class Alphaproteobacteria; order Caulobacterales; family Caulobacteraceae; genus Caulobacter; species Caulobacter sp. FWC26. The sequence goes on along the minus strand of NZ_CP033875.1, from coordinate 648,978 downwards.
ACGCGCTTTTAAACGTCAGCTCTTCATATGGATGCCAATTGCCGCTTCCGACCCTATCCTGAACTAGGACCGCCCGCTCTACGGCCCAGCTAAATAGTTCGCCTGCGGTGCCGACGCTGATTTTCGTACCGCCCGACCATGGACCGGACTTGAGAAAGTCGCCAACTGAACCACCCGGACAAGACGTAGGATGGCAAATTTCGCGAAAATCCACCTTTTGACGACCTGTTGAGCGCGGTCGCGCGCTGGTATCCTAGCGAGGGGGGAACCGGTGGAGGTTCACCATGCCAGACGGCTTCAAGCCTGCACTTATTCCGGCAGCGCAGTACCTGCGGATGTCGAAGGATCACCAGCGCTATTCTATCCGCAATCAGGCGCGCGTAATCGCTGCCTATGCCGCCGAGCGCGGCTACACCATCGTCAAAACCTACACCGACCCCGGCGAAAGCGGCCTGACGCTGCGCGAACGCATCGGCCTTCAGGCGCTCCTTGCTGACGTGATCAAGGTGGAGCGCCCATACGAGCGGCTGCTGGTCTTCGATGTCAGCCGATGGGGCCGCTTCCAGTACCTCGATGAAGGCGGCCACTACGAGTTTATCTGTCACTCGGCAGGGGTCCCCGTCTCTTACTGCGCCGAAATGTTCGAGAACGACGGCTCGCCGATCATGGCCTTGCTTAAGCAGTTCAAGCGCTACCAGGCGGCGGAGTTCAGCCGCGACCTCTCCAGCAAGGTGCTCTATGCGCAGCTCTTGCAGGCGAAGATCGGCCACAAGCTCGGCGGACCCCGGCGCTACGGATTCGAACGTATTCTGGTCGATGAACATGACCAGCCGATCCAGAAGCTGAAGCCTGGACAGACAAAAGCCTTCAACAACCAAAGGGTCGTCTATGCGGTCGGTCCGGATCACGAGGTAAAGATCATCCGGGACATGTTCGCCTGGTACACGCGCGACCGCATGAGCTTCAGGGGTATCGCCAGGCGGCTAAACGAGATGGGTGTTCCGGCGGGCGATCATCCGACCTGGGGTGAGGCCCGCGTCCGTCACCTGCTCACCGACGAGCTGGTGCTGGGCATCTATGTGTTCAACCGCACAACCCAGAAGCTGAAAAGCAAGCGGCGGAAGAATGCGCCGGAGGATCTGGTGAAGACGAAGATTCTGGAGCCCATCATCAGCCGCACCTTGTTCGAGAGTGCGGCTCGGCGACGGCGCATCCGTCGGCACCGTGTACCGGCGGAAGAGAACCTGGCTGCGGTGGCGCGCCTGTTCAAGGCGAAGGGCTACCTCACCGGCAAGCTGATCGACGAGTGCCCTTACGCCCCAGGCCAGCACGTCCTGCTTCAACAGTTCGGTTCGATTCACCGCGTTTATGAGCTGGTTGGCTTTCAGCCGTCCGGCTGGTGGCGTCCGCCCGGCCAGGACCGGCCTGTGACCAAGGAGGAGATGCTGGCGGCGCTGCGTCGCCTGTTCGAGCGCGACGGCTACGTGACCGAGGCGACCATAAATGCGGAGCCGTCAGTTCCCAGCGCTCCTGGATACCAGTCCAAGTTCGGCAAGCTCACCAACGCGTATCGGCTGGCAGGTCTGCCCTACAAGCAAGGTGATCTTCAGCGGCTCGGCCTCGAAAGGCTGCGCGCCAGGCGCGCCGGCGAGCCACCCCGCAGGATCAGCTTGCCTCGCTGGTCTGAGATCAGCGAACGATATAGTGACGAGGAGTTGCTGGATCGGCTGCGGCAGCTGCACCACAAGCACGGCTACGTGACTGCCAAGCTTATGCGCGCAGACCCGGACACTCCAACGCCGGTTGTGTACATCCATCGGTTCGGCACGCTGATTGATGCCTACGGACGCGCCGGTCTCGAGAACCGACGGTTCAACATCTGGAGCCGAGCGGCGCGGGCTCGCAGCGAAGCGGCGGCGCAACGGAAGGCGGATACGACGGTGGTGTCCGCTATCCCGCCCCGCATGGCGTGATCGCATCATCTCTGCCACGGGACGTTTTCCGCGATACTCAGTGCGAATGGACAACCCGTTCTGCAGGTTGCCGGACATTCGGAGGGAGCCCTATGGGCCGTCTAACGTCCGTCATCCGCCATTTCTGGAGGTCCGAGACGTGCGCTTCCTAGCGACCTTCTCAATGGCGGCCTTGAGGGGTTAGCGTTGTCTCGGTCCCCGCACGTTGGCTTCTAAAGCCACGAGTAAAGCTGTGGGCTGGACTTCACGAGATGCAGCCGAGCCTCGCGCTTTTCCTTCAGCCCGGGGGCGGAGGCTTCCCAGGCCGAGACTGCAGAGATCAGCCCGCCCCGACGCTCCAAGATGTCGTCGGCGAGTTTGACTACCACAAGGTTAGGCGTTGCGATGGGGCGGATAGCCAGCAGATGCTCAAGTGCTGCTGCCTCTGAGCCCGCGCCTAGCCGATCGGCCATGATCGCCAGCGCTATCGCCGCAGACCTTCCCACGCCATGAAAACAGTGCACCAGCAGCGAGCCCGCTGCATGCTCTTGAGCGAAGGTTAGAGCCTCCGCGACCTGCTCTCTCGTTGCTACGCGAACGCCGAGGGTGTCATCGTCAACATCCTCGAACGCGAGGATCAGATGCGCGGGAGCGGGTTGGCGATTGAAGCGGAGCTGGTTTGCCGACCGACAACCGGGATCTTCGAGAGTGATGACCGCATCAAAGCGTCGCTTATGCCTCCTGGCTTGAGACAGGCCAGCAACAACGATGCCCTTTGGGGGCGGAGACAGCGGCAACATGGGATGCTCAGCCATGGAGTCTGGATAGTCCTCTTTCCACCCTTTTCTGACGTGGCAGCGTCCGCTTCCGGGCAGTCGGTCAGATGCCCGGTTCAGCGCGAGCATCGATCTTCCGGTCTCAGCCCGTCTCGGTCATTGGGCGAAATAGTGTAGGCTGTCAGGCGAGCGCGTCCGGATTTCGGAGAAGGAATGGAAGAGCCGCCCAATAGTCTTACTTTTTCTCAGCGAAATGGCCTGTCACCTGTGCCGCCCCAGTTGAGGCTAGGGGAGGTTAGTAGAGAATTACGCAATAGGCTGCACTATCCATTGGCGTTAGATTTCAAAAACAATACAAAGAACAACTACACAGATTCTTGGATTTCCGGCTGGTGGGAGGATTTGTTACGCGATCATTTCGTTCTGGTGGAAGGAAAAAATATTAACCGTTGGGATAACAAATCTTACGCCAACGAGAAGCGACTAGAAGCTATGCTGATGGTGTCGAGCCTAGGCAGCCTTTTCGACTTTGTAGAGTTCATCCTACAGCACCCAAGAACGCCACCTACAATTAGCATAGCGCTAGAGCGAGCATTTGTTGACTCTCGCGCGGCCTATCGCGTTTTTGAGGGGAAAACCATTGGCGCGGTTGGCACGGCAGAACAAGCCGCCGCGATTGAGCTCGGAATTCAAGATGCGGCATCTCTGCCTGGAGCCGCTAACCACCTAGTGAATGCATCAACAAGCCTAAGAAACGGAGATTGGGCGGCGAGCGTGCGTGAGAGTATCCACGCCGTGGAGTCGGTTGCCGTCCAACTTGCCCCTTCGAAAGACACACTCGGAGACGCTCTAGCCGTTCTAAGTGCGCAGCAGCACATCCATGGCGGACTCAAGAAGGCGTTCGGTGCGCTGTATGGATACACATCCGACGAGGAGGGAGTCCGCCACGCTTTGGTCTTTCAAGATGGACCTGCCGTAGACGAGTCGGACGCTCTTTTCATGCTCGGCGCCTGCGCATCGTTCGTGTCTTATCTTGTCGCGAAAGGCAGGGCCGGCGGCTTAATGGTGACCGGCACCGATGGCTGACGGTTATCTGAGTTGGAAGAGGGCGGGAAGCCGCCTCCCTTCCGGACTCACCTCCGGCCCGGCCACTCGGGGATATGACTCAATCTTTGACCAGCAGAATGTCGGGTGGCTCCCGGATGAACTGAGGGGCAGGGACACCCTGCTGCTTCCTTTCCTCGCCCTCCTTCATCGCCTCGTCGAAAAGCTTCTTGTTGGCCTTCCTGACTTCTTTGTCGCGAGCTTTAACGTGAGCGCGGTCCTGCTTGATCTTGCTCTGGAACGAACTCGGCTTCGACCGCCTGGCAACAGCCCGGTCAGGATCGTCCCCGCGATCATCAACATCCTGGCGTGCAAGCTTGATCAAAGCCGCGAGGTTGTCCCGCCGCTCGGTCATCCAATGGTCGCGAGCCAGCTGTGTTAGAGGCCGAGTAGTCAGCAGCGTCGTTTGGTGCCTATCCCCGCCATCATTCTCGGTGATCATGGCGGTGACTAGACTCGCAAACTTGGTCGAATAGCCACCCCATCCCTCAGGCACATCGCTCCAAGGAGACGCCTCGACCGCTTGCTTGGACTGATTGTCCGCGAACTTGCGAAGGGCCTGTTTGAGCTCGTTGGGACCCTTTGAGCGCGTCCAAAGAAATGGCTGGTTCGGGACGACTACGCCGTGGAGATGAAGACGGTAGGTCTCATCGGTGACGTCGATTGCGAAGGCGAAGTCAGCTTTCGGCAGGACCCTCTTCAAAAAGCGCTTCAAGCGGCGCTGAAGGAAGACCGTGAAGCCAAGGGGAGACGCCAGCGCCTCTTTCACAAGATCCTCAGAGAGGTTGATCGAAAAAGCCCTACCGTTCATTTCGGGGCGGGCCGCGACAGCGCACATTGCCGCCATCTTCATGGCGTCGCCTGCTCGATCCCAATCAGGGGTTTGAATCCAGATGACGGGCTTCTCGCCTTCCGGCGCCATTAGCCTGGGAACAGTGAAGCCAAGCGACTTCAGGAGTTCGGGGAGAGACTGAGGCTGAGGCTGCGCAAGGCTTTGGCCTTGCTCCGCAGTTCCTGCGATCGCTACCGTCTCGGGGCTCCGCCCCTTCCCCGACGCGATCTCGGAAACCTTCTTAGGTCTGCCAGCAAGAAATCCACCAGCAGCTCGAAGTGAGTTCATGGTCTGATCGGGATTACCAGGTCCAACCAAGACTGATCTTAGCTGTCCACCCGTACGAAGTTGGTTCTTGGGGTGTCAAACGGCGTCCAAAGCTGACCCCCAATATGCGTCCAAAGTTGACCCCTCTACGCTCTGTTCCCGGACCGGCGGCGAGGCGCGTAGCGGTCAGCTAGCGCAGCGCGTCGCCGCCTAGTGAGCCACTGATCTTTCAGCTGCCCGGAGGGGGTCTGGGGGAGGTTGAACAAGTTGTGGATGACGCTGGGCGCGCCGGTCAGGCGCGGTTCCTGAGCCGCCAGCTGTCATTGCCGGTCTCGACGATGTCGCAGTGATGAGTCAGGCGGTCGAGCAGCGCCGTGGTCATCTTGGCGTCGCCGAAGACGGTGGGCCACTCCCCGAAGGTCAGGTTGGTGGTGATGATCACCGAGGTGCGCTCGTAGAGCTTGCTGATCAGGTGGAACAGGCGCTGGCCGCCGGACTGGGCGAACGGCAGGTAGCCCAGCTCGTCGAGCACCACGACGTCCAGACGTGAGAGCTGGGCGGCCAAGGCGCCGGTCTTGCCGCGCCGGGCCTCGTCCTCAAGGCGGTTCACCAGATCGACGGTGTTGAAGTAGCGGCCACGGGCGCCGGCCCGCACGACGTTGGCGGTGATGGCGATGGCCAGGTGGGTCTTGCCGGTGCCCGTGCCGCCGACCAGGACGATGTTGCGGTGATCGGCCAGGAACGAGCCGCTGTGCAGGGCGCGGACCAGGCCCTCATTGATCGGCGAGCCGTCGAAGGTGAAGCGCGCCAGATCCTTCATCGCCGGCAGCTTGGCGGCGGTGATCCGGTAGCGGATGGAGGCGGCCTGGCGGTGCGCGGTCTCGGCCTTGAGCAGGTCGGCCAGCATCTCCAAGGCGGTGCGGTTGCGCTGCAGGCCCGTGGTCACCGCGTCGTCGAACGCGGCGGCCATGCCCTTCAGGCCCAGCTGACCCAGGGCCTCGATCATCTCATGCCGCTGCACGGGGACCTCGCAGCAGGTCGTAGCGGGCGCAGTCGGCGATCGGCGGATGACGCAAGGCCAAGGCCTGTGACGTGGTGATCGCCTCGGGCCTGGGCGGTTCGCGCCGTCGGGCCAGGATGTTGAGGATCACCTCGTCACTGGCGGCGCCGGCGTCGAGGGCCTCGCGGACCGCGTCGTCCACGGCGTCCAGGCCGTCGTCGAGGACGCTGGCCAGCACCCGAACGAAGCGCCGATCGGCCTCGTCGCCCGAGCCCAGTCGCTTGCGCAGCCGGGTCAGGGCGGGCGGCAGAGACCAGTCCTGGAACGGCGCGCCGTTGCGCAGCGCCCCAGGCTTGCGTGCCAGGACAGGCAGATAGTGCCAGGGGTCATAGACGGTGTGGTCGCGCCCAAAGCCGCGGGGATGATCGGCCACGACCTCGCCGTCGCACAGGACCATGACCCGGTCGGCATAGGCTCGGATCTGCACCGCCCGGCGCGCCGCCCTGGCCTCCACCGAGTAGCGGTTGCGGTCGAAGTTGATCAGGCAGGTGGCCTGGGCGACGGCCTCGACCTGGTGGAAGCCGTCGAAGGGCCCTACGAACGGCGCCAGGAACGGCCGCTCAGCCTCGAACACCTCCTGGACTGTGCGGTCGCGATACTCGGGGTGACGGTCGTTGCGGGCCCGGCGCTCGCACTCGGCTTCCAGCCAGCCGTTCAGCTCCTCCAGGGTCCTGAACCGAGGGCGCGGCTTGAAGATGTTGTCGCGGGCGTAGCCGACCTGGTTCTCCACCTGGCCCTTCTCCCAGCCCGAGGCCGGGGTGCAGGCCACAGGCTCGATCAGGTAGTGGGAGCACATCTGCTCGAAGCGCCGGTTGAAGCGCCGGGTCTTGCCGGCGAACACCGCCTCCACGGCGGTCTTCATGTTGTCGTAGATGCCCCGCCGGGTGACACCGCCAAACAGCGCGAAGGCCCGGGCATGGGCGTCGAACACCATCTCCTGGGTCTCGCGCGGATAGGCCCGGATGTAGAAGCGGCGGCTGTGGCTGAGCCGCAGGTGGGCCACCTTCACCGTCAGCGGCGTGCCGCCGATCTCCACCTGGTCGTGGCTCCAGTCGAACTGGTAGGCGTCGCCCGGCGCGAAGCTCAGGGGCACGAAGGCCTCGACCGGCGAGCTGACGCCCCGGCGCTGATCAGCCCAGCGGCTCGCGTAGCGCCGAACCGCATCATAGCTACCGTCGTATCCCTCACGACTTAGTAGGTCGGCGATCCGTGTCAGCGTCAGCCGGTCTTTACGAGGGCCCGAGGCATTGGCCTCCAACATGCCCTCCAGGCGCTCGATGAAGGTCCCAAGCTTGGGGTGCGGCTGCTCGCGCCGCTCGTAGACCAGAGAGGTCTCTCCCGATCTCAAGACCTTGCGCACCGTGTTGCGCGCCAGGCCCATCTCCCGCGCGATCGTCTTCACGCCCTTACCCCGCGCGAAATGCTCGCGCCGGATCTTCGCCACCGTCTCCAATACCAACATCCCTGTCTCGATCCGCAGCTCCACAAGCCGCCGATCTGGCCATCAAAGCCTCAAGGATAGGGGGTCAACTTTGGACGCCTATCTCCCCGAGAAGGGGGTTAGTTTTGCAAGCCGGAACACAAGGTAGAGATCTTTTATTGACTTCTGGTGCTTTCGGTCGTCGTACGACTTCATAGTCGCAGCGGCCTCGTCAGCGCGAGCATCCAGCGCGCCGATCTGTTCATCCAGTGACGACAGCTCGGATGCGATAGCCTCATCAACAAGGCGTTCGCTCTCTCCTTCCAGAAGGTCGCGCAGCCTGACGTCGCCCCGCTGTTCATCCAGCAGTCGGTTTATACTACCTATCTGATCGCTAAAGCCGTCGAACTTAGCCCGTTGCTCAGTGATCCGCTGCTCAAGCCGGGCCAGGTCCTGTTTTGCTTCAAGAAGGAAGCCACGGCAGAGATCTGCGTCGCCAATGAGACCAAACTTGTTGGCAAAGTCGTTATCATGCGAAGTCCCGCAGGTAGGGCAGAAAACCTCGGATTCCGAAATATTTCTCAGAAACTCATAGTCCCCGTCGAGTTCAGCCAGCGCTTGCTGAGCAATGTGCATCTGTTCCAGAACCACGGCTCGCTGCGAGTGCAGCTCAACCAGTGACTTCTGGATGGCTTCCTGTTCAGCTTGGAGCCTCTGGCAGCGCTCAAGCAGCTCCTCTAGCCGCTCGCCGAAAGCGGCGGGCTGCAGGTCAAACTTCAGGCTCGTGCGCTTCGCCTGGAGCCGCCTGGATGCCCGGTCGACCGCGCGGCGATCGATGCGAAGCGTCTCCTTCTCGCTTTCGGCGGTGAGCTTCTCGGCTTTGGCTACGTAGTAGTCATTCGGGCGCAGACCGGTATGGAAGTAGGCCGCGTCCTGCTTGGCGTTTTCAAACTGAGCGAGCCCGGCGAACGAACTCCACGTCTTCAGCCACCCGATATCCTGATCGATATAGTAGGGCAGGAAGCTATAGGCTGGCGGGGGAACAACGAGATCACCGTCTCTGTTCCGCAGCTGCAGCCGGAAATCCAATAGCTCAGCCATCTTCTCCGCCACACCCGACGAAATTCCTGACGCGAGCCACAGCAACTCGCTGCTGCCGTTGAAGAGGGCAAAATTGCTTCCCGTCCGCAGGATCCGATACGGGGTACCGTTCAATGTAAAGTCGACGAGGATGTGCGGATTGGCCTTCCGCCAGTTCGGGTGGACTTTGTAAGCGTCCGCGCCGAAGGCCGAATAGATCGATTTGATGAGTGACGATTTACCGGTGTCATTCCCGCCGAGTATCACCGTCGTCTTGGGATCGAACGAGACCATCCTCGCCGCCCGTTCCAGATCGGAGCAAAGATAGAGCTTTTGTAAGCGCAAGCTTTTCATGACCCTTGGTCCTCAGATTCCGGATCAGACGCTTGAACTTCTCCTGGCGGTTCATAGGAGAACACCTCGTAGAGGATCATCGCTTTCACCCTGGCGGGCATGAACGGGTTCATGTTGGATCTGATGGCGCGTTCTGTAGCGCCATAGATGAGGTCGATTAGATCCGGCAGCGGAAGCGTGGAAGCTCGATTTTGCCGTATATGGTGCCGGATAGCCTCTCTCGACCTGTTCAACGCCTCGTCTCCGGGGCTGAGCGCGAGGGGCCTGTACCTCCGCCATTCTCGATGAACTTCAACCAGCTCCATCGCAGGCAGGTTTAGGTTTTGGCTTACATCAGCCCACTCTGGAGAACGTTGGCGTTGACGCACGTGATCAAGCCACCCCTCTACCTGCGCGCGGGTGATGGACTTATGGCGGACGAGATCGGCAAAGCTGCGGATCACTCCTGTAAACTTCGACTTCGTACGGCATTCCTCGACGATCGCCTTGTAGAGCGTGTCCGGGCTGTACTCGATCTCACCTACGACCTGCGTGATGAAGTCGATCAGCTTTCCTTTGAGATGGGCGTCCGCGTCGTGCAGGCTGAGGTCCGCCCTCACGAAGTGGATAAGGGTCGCGGTGGATTCAGTGGCTGTCGGATGTTCAGCCTGCAGCTTCGCAAGGAATTTCTCGAACGCCTCGCGGCTGCAGTCACTGAATGCTTGCGTCCCTGTCGCCGGACTAAGGAACTCGCAAGGCACGTTCGAAACGAAGTTAAGGCTCGCGGTTTCATCGGGAAACGCGATGTAATTGGCGTACAGATTGCCGAGGAAAGATGGGAGACGTTCCGAAGGACTATCTTTTTTGGGGCGCTGCTTAGTTAGATCGCCAAGGGTCCAGTGACCCTTGTTCTTTGTTTTGACCTGATAGAATCTGACGGACGTCGGCTCTGATGCGCTGTCCATGACCAGAATGTCGTCGTGGAACTCAAACGCGATCGCATAGTCATCGCCACCGCCGTGCTGCTCGAAGATCAGCGCGAGACCCCAGAGAGCTTGATAGTCGTAACGCTCGAACCCCGTTTCGCCGCCCTTTTCGCGCTGCGGTTTCGAGATGAGCTTCTCTGCTAACGACAATCGGCTTTCCCCTCGCGCCACCGACAGTCTATCTAGAACATACAAACACGCAACGCGCGACTGGGAGCTGGCCGGAGTGGCAAGCAGCTCTGGGCGGTGGCAACCGCTGGAGAACTTGGCTTTGCCCGAACCCCGCGACCTTTCTGTCAGCGAAAAATTGGGTTCAGCCTCCTAACGGTAGGACACAGGTGACCGATGCGGACGCAGCGAAGGTCAGCAAGGAGCCTGTGTCGGTCGTTGCGCTCGCGAGAACTGGCTCTGGTACTATTATAATAGCGAACGCTCCCCACTTGGCAGAGACGATCCTGAAACACCTTCCCTCACCTCCACCTCTTTTGCGGAACCGCCCTATGTGGGCTGGAGAGGAGATCTGTAGATACTGATTTTATCGTTTTTCAATAAATCAGATTTTGAGAGGGAAATTCCCGGGAAGTTGCCCGGTAGTTCGCAGAAATTTGCTTTTACCCGCAGCGTGACCCAGCCCGACAATCTGCGAGAAAAATCTACGGCAACGGGTCAAAGCTCCAGTTGCCCTCACCCTCACGAAATTTTCGCACGGCGGCGTGACCCTGGTCGGGCAGTTTCAGAAACAATGCCACCTGCCCAGCCAAGCCACGGTCGCACAATAGCGGCCCCGCGCAGTCGTGGCTGACCAGCCTCTAAACCGTTGACAAAACCGTTGTGAAAAGCGCCGCGCAAGAACCCCAAAGCCTATATAAAACAATTGCTTGGGAGAAATGGCGCGCCCGGAACGATTCGAACGTCCGACCCTCAGATTCGTAGTCTGATGCTCTATCCAGCTGAGCTACGGGCGCGCACTGCCTTGCGGCGAGGCGGGGGAGATAGCCCAGCCGTTCGGGGGACGCAAGCCCGGTTTGGCGGATAATTTCGAAAAGTTTCGCGCACCCGCGTTCGGTTTCGCGTCGCGCCTTGCCTGACGGAGCTTCAAGGGCGGTGTTTTGGGGGCGTGTAGCGGCGAACGGGCGTGACAGCGCCGCATGATTGGTGTCCATGGAGACATCCGGAGCGGCGGGCAGGCTGCTCCCCGCGTCCGTCACGAGGATCCGTATGCGTCGTTTGGCTTCCCTGCTGGCCCTGTCCGCCGCGCTGCAACTCTCCCTAGCCCCGCTCGCCGCGCACGCCGAGTCCATTCCTCTGGCGATGCCGACCCCGCGTCCGGCGGTGACCTCGACACCGGCCAAGGGCATGGTCGCCGCCGCCAATCCGCTGGCCGTCGAGGCGGGCCTGCGGGTCCTGCGCGACGGCGGATCGGCGGTCGACGCGGCCGTCGCGATCCAGGCGGTCTTGAGCCTGGTGGAACCGCAGAGCTCGGGCCTGGGCGGCGGCGCATTTCTGATGGTCTACGACGCCAAGACCGGCAAGGTGACCGCCTATGACGGTCGCGAGACCGCGCCGAGCGGCGCGACGCCCGATATGTTCATGGGGCCTGACGGCAAGCCCCTGCCCTTCGTGAAGGTGCTGCTGTCGGGCCGCTCGTCCGGCGTCCCCGGCGCGGTCGCCATGCTGGCCCAGGCCCAGAAGGAGCACGGCAAGGTCGCCTGGAGCACGCTGTTCAAGGACGCAGAGACCCTGGCCGCCGACGGCTTCGTGGTCAGCCCCCGCCTGGCGGGGATGATCGCCAGTCGCGCGCCCCAGGCCTCGCAGCCGGACGCGGTCAAGTATTTCACCAAGCCGGACGGGACACGCTACAAGGCTGGCGACGTGCTGAAGAACCCGGCCTATGCCGAGACGGTGCGCCGGATCGCCGCCGAGGGCCCTTCGGCGCTGTATGAAGGTCCGATCGCCCAGGCGATCGTCGACCGGGTCCATGAAGGCGAACTGCCCGGCAGCATCTCGCTTGAGGACCTGAAGGCCTACAAGCCGAGGTCGGGAGCGGCGTTGTGCCGACCTTGGAAGGTCTACACCGTCTGCGTGCCCAATCCGCAGTCCAGCGGCCTGGCGGTGATACAGGCGCTGCAGATGCTGGAGCACACCGACATCGGCAAGCGCGGCCCGACCGATCCGGTGGCCTGGACCCTGCTCGCCCAGGCCGAACGGGTCATGTACGCCGACCGTGACCGCTATGTGGGCGATCCTTCGTTCGTGACCGTCCCGGTCGATGGCCTGCTGGATCCCAAGTACGTTGCGGAGCGCGCCAAGCTGATCACCGACAAGGCCGGCGCAGCGCCGCCGTTCGGCAAGCCCAAGGGCGCGCCCAAGGTCGGCGTCGACATGACCCATGAACCGGGTGGCACAACCCACTTCGTAGTGGCGGATACGCAAGGCAATGTCGTCTCGATGACCACCACGGTGGAGAGCATCTTCGGTAACGGCCGGATGGTGGGCGGCTTTTTCCTGAATAACCAGCTGACCGACTTTTCGTTCTCGCCGGTCGAGAAGGACGGCGCGCCGGCCGCCAACGCCATCGCGGCGGGCAAGCGGCCCCGCTCGTCGATGTCGCCGCTGATCGTGCTGGACAAGAAGGGCAAGTTCCTGGCCGCCGTCGGCTCGCCGGGCGGCAACGCCATTCTGTCCTATAACCTCAAGGCCATGGTCGGGCTGTTCTACTGGAACCTGAACATGCAGCAGGCCGTCTCGCTGCCGAATCTCGTGGCGCGCGGCGAAAGCTTCTCGGGCGACGCCGACCTGTTCGGGCCGGAGATGCTGGCGGCGCTGAACGCCCGAGGCGTGGGCGTCAAGGTCGGTCAGCTGGAGACCTCCGGCTTGCAGGGCGTTATCGTGCGGCCCGGCAACGTGCTGGAAGGCGGCGCCGATCCGCGTCGCGAGGGCGTCGCCAAAGGGCTCTAAGGACGGTTCATGTCTGGGCCTGGTGCTCTTCCAGGCCCGCCTCGACCTCGGCGCGGGAGAAGACCTCTTCCTGTCCATCGACGAGCAGCTCGGCGTCGGCGGCGTTCTGGACGGCGACCATGGCCGCGACGCGGCGCAAGGCGGAAGGCGCGTCAGGCGCGTCGACCGTGATCTCGTGTATCGGTGCGCTGTCTGGCGAGGCGCCGAGCTTCACAGCGATGGTCCAGGTCGTGGCCATTTTGGGGCCTCCTCAAGAGCGCGTTAGGTTTAAGTGTACGCGGTTAAACCGCTCGAACGCGCTCCAAGTGTAAAAATAGGGCCTAGGCGTCGGCGGCTCGGTGGCCCGGCTCCTGCGGCGCCTCGGGTAAGGGATCCGGTGCGCCGGACAGGGTAAGATCGAACACCGAACCCCCGGGTCCGGTTTCCACCAGCACGAGGTCCCCACCGTGCCCCTGGGCCAATTCGCGGGCGATGGCCAGGCCAAGTCCCGTCCCCCCCCGTCGCACCGAGCCCACGAACGGCTGGAACAGGTTGGCGCGGGCCCGCTCAGGAACGCCCGGACCGTCGTCGGACAGGCGCAGGACGCTGCCCCCGTCCGCCCGCCGCAGTTCGATGAACACCTTGCCCTTGCCGCCGCGATCCGGCGCGCCTTCAATGGCCTCGCGCGCGTTGCGCAGCAGGTTGGTCAGGATGCGATGCAGTTGATCTGGATCAGCCAGCACCTGCTCGCGCGGACCGATGACGGTCTCCAGGCTGACGCCCGCCGGGGTGAGGCCGGCGTCCTCTGCGGCCATGTCCAGCGCCGGCCGGAGCGGGATCACCCGAGCCACTGGCTCCGGTTCCCGCGATTTCCCATAGGCCATCACGTCGGAGGCCAGGTTGATAGCGCGGTCCAGAGCGCGTTCCAGACGCGGCAGGGCTTGAGCCACCTTGGGGTCGCCTAGCGCCGCCAGACGGTCGGACGCCATCTGGGCGCTGGTCAGCATGTTGCGCAGATCGTGATTGATCTTGGCGACCGCCTCACCCAGAGCGGCGAGCCGCGCCTTCGAGGCAAGGGCCGCCAGGAGGTCGGCCTGCATGCGATCAAGCTCTAGCTCGGCGCGACCGATCTCGTCGCGGCGATTGGAGACGGCGATGCGCGCGGCCGGGTCGTCAGGGTCGCTGCGGAACGCCTCCATGGCGCGGGTGATGCGTTGCATCGGCCTCACCAGAAAGATGTTCAGGAAGGCGTAGACCAGCACCCCAGCGAGGGTAGCCACAAAGATGGTCACCCCTGCCAGCTGCCAGAAATAGGCGACCAGCTTGGCCTTTAGAGGGGCGTCAGGCAGCACCACCTCGATGAACTCAGCCTTGCGAAAGCGCGGTTCGGCCATCACGCGGACCATCGCGCCCTTGGGGCTGGTCAGGGTGAAGAACGGCGCAGCGAGCCACGAGCCCGGATTCTGCCGACGCAGGTCAACCAGATAGGGCGTCTCGAACGGCTGCTTGGGCGGAAGCACCAGACGGCGCGCACCATCGACCTGGACGGCCACGGTCACCGCTCCGGCCTGATCGAACATCTGGCTGGCGACCGCGTCGCTGACGCGCAGCTCAGGATCGGATTCCGCGATGGTCGAGGCCAGTTCCCCCGCCCGCACCCGATCCAGAAGCCACTGCTCCTCATAGGCCGCCAGGGCCGGTGGCAGAATCAGCAGGCCACCGAAATTGACCACGATGGCGGTAAAGAGCAGGAGGCGCGCCGACAGTCCGCCTGGCCACGGAAAGCGCCTCCGGGGCCTGGGGTTTTCGTCTTCCGAGGGCGAGCCGGGTTCGACCATCCGGGGCGGTTACTTCTCGTCCAGCGACGCGATTGCGCGCCCATTGCGCCAATGGCGCCACAACGGCGGCAGAAACGCCAGAACGCCCATACCGATGATCGGCAGATAGACGCGCGGCGACAAGAGGCTTTCCACCGTCACGGGCCCGCCCTTGGCGAACACGTGCCCCAAACCCGCACCTATGCCGGCATAGACGAAGGAGCTTGGGATCATGCCAAGCAGAGACGCCAGCAGAAAGGTGCGCACCCGGACGTTCATCACCCCCGCCGCGACATTGACCGCCAGCAGCGGAAAGGCGGGGATCAGGCGCAAGGTGAGCAGATAGTTGAAAGCGTCGCCCTTGAAGCCCTCGGCGAGGCGCGAAACAAAGGCGCCGGACTTCAGCCGCAGGGCTTCGCCAAACGCGGTGCGGAAGACCAGAAAGGTGACGGTGGAGCCGCCCGTGGCGCCGGTGACCGCTGCAAAGCCACCGCCCACTGGCCCGAACAGAAAGCCGCCGGTCAGAGACAGGATCAACGCGCCGGGCAGCGAGATCGCGACCGACCCCACATAGATCGCCAGATAGATCGCCGCGCACAGCAGCGGCTTCTCTCGCGCGAACGTCTGGAGCTCTGTTCCCCGGCGGCGAAGCTCCTCCAGCGACAGATGTTCGACAAGGCCGCTGGCGAAGGCGACCGCGCAAAGGATCGCGACCACCGCGAGCGGCCCGAAACGACGCAGAAGCGTCAGGACCCTTTGACGCGTCATGCGGCGCCGATCGCGTCCTCGACGGCGGCGAAGCCGTCGGCGCGAAGGCGGGCGGCGAGATCGCGCTTGATCCGGGTAACCAGGCCCGGACCGCCATAGACGAGCGCCGAATAGAGCTGCACGGCCCGCGCGCCGGCGCGGATCTTCGCATAGGCGCCAGCGCCGTCAGCCACCCCGCCCGCGCCGATCAGGGCCACCCGGCCTGCAGCGGCCGCGTGGAAGCGCGCCAACACGGCGGTCGAGGGAGCCAGCAACGGTGCGCCCGATAGACCCCCGCTCTCGGCGGCGAAACGTGACGTCAGCGTCTCGGGGCGGGCGATGGTGGTGTTGCTGACGATGATGGCGTCGAGCCCCGCGCCCACCACGGTCTCGACGATGGCCTCAACCTCCCCGTCCTCGAGATCGGGAGCGACCTTCAGGAAGATCGGATAGTCGGCGCCGGACGCGATCCTTAGCGCCGCGCGGGTTTCCGCCAGCCGGCCGAGAAGCTCTTCCAAGGCAGCCTTGGTCTGCAGGGCGCGCAGGCCCGGCGTGTTGGGCGAGGAGATGTTGGCGGTGAAATAGTCTGACAACCCCCAGAGGCGCGTCAGGCCGGTCACATAGTCCTGGATGCGATCGCTCGCGTCCTTGTTGGCCCCGATATTGGCGCCGACAACGCCCCCCCGGGTCCTACGCGCCGACAGACGCCGCGCGAAGGGTTCCAGACCGCCATTGTTGAAGCCCATGCGGTTGATCACCGCCCTGTCCTCGCTCAGTCGGAATAGGCGTGGACGAGGATTTCCGGCCTGGGCCATCGGCGTGACGGTGCCCGCCTCGACGAAACCGAAGCCCGCCGCCAGCATGGCGTCGGGGACCTCAGCGTTTTTGTCGAAGCCCGCCGCCAGGCCCACGCAGTTGGACAGCTCCAGACCGGCGATCGTGACCGCCAGAATCGGATCGTCGGGCTGATCGTCGCGCGGACCAAGGCCCCACTTCAAACCACGAAGGGCCCAGCCATGGGCGTCCTCCGGATCGAAGGCGTGGAGAGCACGGGCGGCGATGTCGTGAAGGCTCATGCGAGGTGGGCGTCCAGCTGCGGCACGCCCTCGGCGTCCAGATCAAGATCGGCTTCGCGCGTCACTTCGGCGACGAGCAGTGGACGATAGAGGTGCGGGAACAAGGCCCCGCCGCGCGAAGCCTCCCACTTGAGGGCCTCGCCCAGCGGCTCGGCCTCGATCGCCAGCAGGACCAGGCTCTCCTGCCCCTTGAACCATTTGGCGGCCGTCTCCTGGGCCTGATCCGTAGAGGAGAGGTGGATGAACCCGTCGGCGAGATCGACTGCGGAACCCTCGAAGCGCCCGACAGCCTTGGCGGCGTCCCACTCGGCGCGGGACAGGATCTTGTAGATCAGGGTCATTCGCCGCCCATTCCACCGTTCTCGTTGGCGTAAAGCAGGTGCTCGAGACGCGGGCTCTGGGCGCCGTCCCAAGTCAGCACCACGACGGTCGCCGTCGGAAAACGCCCGCGCAGCTTGTTGGTCTGGATCGGCGAAGACTCGCCGCCCAGCGCCAGCCGCAGAGCCAGATCATGCATTCCGGGATTGTGTCCGACCACCATCACCGTACCGGCGCCGTCGCCCGCGTCCTCCAGCGCCTGTAGGATCTCCTCCGGGGCGGCGTGATACAGGTCACGCAGATGCTCAACCCGCGCCTTCGGGAAATGAGCCAGCACCTGGTCGGCGGTCTCGCGCGTCCGCCGCGCCGACGACACCAAAAGAAGATCCGGCGCATAGGCCAGGCCCGCCAGCAGCTTGCCCATCATCGACGCGTCGGCGCGCCCGCTTTCAACGAGGGCGCGTTCGAAGTCGCCGCCGGTCTGGGCGTGCCGCTCGGCCTTGCCGTGGCGCATCAGGATCAGTCGCTCCATGGCGCTCTCCATAGCCGTCTCACGCCCTATCAGGAAGCCGGCGGTTGACACCTTCTTCGCCAAGCGCTCCAAGGCGGCATGGCTGCTCTCAATCTGGTCACGCCCACCAGCGGGGGAACCTGGCGGTTTCCCGCCAACGAACCTCTACGGCTGGACTCGGGGGGGGTCATCGAAGGCCTCGAGATCGCCTATCAGACCTATGGGCAGCTCAACGCCGACAAGTCCAACGCCGTTCTGATCTGCCACGCCCTCACGATGGATCAGTATGTGGCCTCGCCCCACCCGGTGACGGGCAAACCCGGCTGGTGGCCGCGTCTGGTCGGTCCAGGCAAGCCACTGGATCCCGCGCGGCACTTCATCATCTGCTCGAACGTCATTGGCGGCTGCATGGGCTCGACGGGGCCGGCGTCGATCAATCCGGCGACCGGCAAGACCTACGGCCTGTCGTTCCCGGTCATTACCATCGCCGACATGGTGAGGGCCCAGGCGATGCTGGTCTCGGCGCTCGGGGTCGAGACCCTGTTCGCCGTCGTTGGCGGCTCAATGGGCGGCATGCAGGTGCAGCAATGGGCCGTGGACTATCCCGAGCGGATGTTCAGCGCCGTTGTGCTGGCCTCGGCCTCGCGCCACTCGGCCCAGAATATCGCGTTCCACGAGGTGGGCCGACAGGCAATCATGGCTGACCCGGACTGGCGCGGCGGCGCCTACGCCGACCACGGCGTGCGGCCTGAGAAGGGTCTCGCCGTGGCGCGCATGGCCGCACACATCACCTATCTGTCCGAACCCGCCCTGCAACGAAAGTTCGGCCGCGAGCTGCAGCGCGACGGCCTGTCCTGGGGCTTCGACGCCGACTTCCAGGTCGAAAGCTATCTACGCCACCAGGGGTCCAGCTTCGTCGACCGGTTCGACGCCAACAGCTATCTCTACATCACCCGGGCGATGGACTATTTCGACATCGCCGCCAGTCACGGCGGCGTGCTGGCCAAGGCCTTCACCCGAGCGCGCCACGTGCGCTTCTGCGTGCTGAGCTTCTCCAGCGACTGGCTCTACCCCACCGCAGAGAACCGCCATCTGGTCCGCGCACTGACCGCCGCCGGCGCCCGCGCCGCCTTCGCCGAGATCGAGAGCGATAAGGGACATGACGCCTTCCTGCTGGACGAACCGGTGATGGACGCCGCGCTGGAGGGCTTCCTGGCCTCGGCGGAACGCGATCGGGGGCTGGTTTGAGCAACACCGTGATCCGTGAAGACTTCCGCGAGATCCTGCGCCTGGTGCGCCCAGGCTCGCGCGTGCTGGACGTCGGCTGCGGCGAAGGCGCGCTGCTGGACCTCCTGGCTCATGAGAAGCAGGTGGACGCCCGAGGCCTGGAGCTCAGCGCCTCCGGCGTGGCGGCCTGCATGGCGCGCGGATTGTCGGTCGTTCAGGGCGACGCCGACCTGGACCTCGACCACTTCCCGGACCGCTCGTTTGACTACGCAGTGCTGTCGCAAACCCTGCAGGCGACGCGCAATCCGCGTCACGTGCTGGACGAGCTGCTGCGCATCGCCGACCGCGCCATCGTCTCGTTCCCGAACTTCGGCCACTGGCGCGTGCGCTGGTCGCTGCTAAGCCGCGGCCGGATGCCTGAGACCAAGGCCCTGCCCCTGCCCTGGTGGTCGACGCCGAACATCCACCTCTGCACCCTGGCCGACTTCATGGCTCTGACGGAGGACCTGAACTTGCGGGTCGACGCCAGCGCCGCCTTCGCCGGCAAGGGCGCGGCGCGGCCGATGAACCCTTCCAGCGCACTTGAGAACTGGCGAACCGAAACCTGCCTGTTCATGCTCAGCCGCAACGGCGCGCCGCCGACTCGGGAACTTCCGTCGAACTCGGGCGATCTCTTCGACGGATGAAGACGCTTCGTCTGATGACCTACAACGTCCACCGATGTGTGGGCACGGACCGCAGGCTCGACATCGAGCGTGTGGCCGAGGTCATCGCGGCTGAACGGCCGGACGTGGTGGCCTTGCAGGAACTGGACGTGGGGCGCGCCAGGACGAATGGAGTCGATCAGGCCCATCGCCTGGCCGAACTGCTGAAAATGAGCTTCCACTTCCACCCGGCCATGGCCGTAGAGGAAGAGCTCTATGGCGACGCGATCCTGACCGCCCTGCCGGAGCGCCGGATCAAGGCCCAGGGCTTGCCAGTATATCGCCGGGTGCCCGGCCTGGAGCCGCGCGGCGCACTGTGGATCGAGGTCGAGGTCGGCGACGCCAAGGTTCAGATCATCAACACGCACCTTGGCCTCGTCCCCCAAGAGCAGAAGCGCCAGGCGGCCGCCCTGCTCGGTCCCGAATGGATGGGCGATGACGCCTGGGTCGCCCCTGGCGTAGTGCTCGGCGACTTCAACGCCACGCCCTACTCGGCCACCTACCGCATGCTGCGGACGGCGCTGCGCGACGCTCAGGCGCCGGGGCCCGCCTGGTTGCGCCCTGCGACCGCGACGTTCCCGTCGAGCTTCCCGTTCATGCGGATCGACCACGTATTCCTTACGAAGGGCTTGGAGACCCGCGCGATCAGCTCCCCCTACGACGCCCGCGCGCGACTGGCCTCAGATCACCTGCCGCTGGTGATCGAGCTTGAAATTACGGACGAAGGTGGTCCGGAGGCAGCGGCGGCGGCGCGGTGAGCCGGGCGATGTCACGCCGCAGGCGCTTGCGACGACCCCAGGGCCGCCAGGCGTCGTCCGGCGCGATGGCGTCGCCCAGACTCCAGTCCGCGATGAACTGCTCGACCGCGCTCAGCTTGCGCACCGGCACCGGTTGAAGCCGTCTCGGCGGCCCGCCACGCACGTCGAGCGCGTTGATCGCCGCCGCCAGTCCGCCCTCTCGCGCCATCGCCTCCAGCACATCCAGCGTCGAGCGATCGATGAAGTGACCGACTAGCCGTCCGAGGAAGCCTCGGATCGTCTCGCGCTCGCGATCGTCGCGCGCCTCGAACGCCAGATCGCACTCACTGTCGAGGCCGATGGAGCGGTTATTCAGGTTGGCCGACCCGATCCGCAGCACTTCGTCGTCGATGATCGAGACCTTGGAGTGAACGATGATGGGTCCGCCCTTTGGCGTATGGGCGGAGAAGGCTGAAAATCGGCGATGGATGTCGACCTCGCGCAGACGGTTGATCGCCGCCGTCCGGGCGCTGTCCATGGTCATCTGGTCGAAGTAGCTGGGGCTGCGGGCCGGCCCGATGGTGACGACCTCGGGCCCATCAGGCTCGGCCAGCCGCTCGGCCAGGGCTTCAACGAGCACCGGTGAGGTGACGTACTGGTTCTCAAGATAAATGAGCCGCTTGGCCCGCCGGATGGCGGAGAGGTGCAGCAGCATGCACTCGGTGACCTCCGGACGTCCTTGCCACGCGGCCGAGGTACGGGCGACGGCCACTGGCGTGCGGCGCAGATCGGGGACCAGCCCTTCTGGCCAAGGCGTTTCCTCTGGCCGCGTGGGACGCTCGATGGCGTCGCCGCCCGATGCCCGCCAGCGATCGACAAACAGGTCCGCCATCGCCTCGCCCGCGCGGCCATCAACCAGCATCGAGACCTCGTGGCGGGCGGGATAGCGCCGGCCCGTCGGCAGGCGACGTAGCGGATTGTCGTCGAGATGTCGGGTGTCGTCCCAGCGGTCGACGCTGATATCGCCGCCGCTGACCAGCGCGGTCACCCCGTCGATGATGACCGCCTTCTGGTGATGGCAGGCGCTTGCCGGCAAGGTGGCGTCCAGCCGGTACTTGACCTGCGAACCGGCGAAGAACGCCGCGCCGCGGTGGGGACCGAACAGCTGCGATGCGGCGATAGGGAACGGCATGTCCCAGGTGAGCACCCTTACGTCGAGCCCCGGGTTAAGCGCGGCCTGACGGCGCAGGATCAGGCCAATCCGATCCGCCGAGGTGGGGTCACGGCTCTTTCGCACCCGGTCCGGATCGAGACGGGTCAACGGATCGAACACCCAGGCCAGAATCCAGATCGACTTCCGCGCCGCCAGAAGCAGGGGCTTCAGCGCGTCGAAGGTTTCATCGTTGTCGATGAACAGGGCTACGCGGTCGGCGGGCTCGACCCGCCAGCAGTTGTAGCCTGGTTGGAAGACTGAAGCGCGCTCGACCATGTCCACCCTAACGCCGCGACTCGCTGTGAAACGCGCGTGAAGGCGTTATGGCTCCGCTTGAGCGCGCGGTCTCGTGAACTCTTGTTCGGGTCAGCCGGCGATGGCGGCGGCGTCACGCTCGCCGGTGCGAATCCGCAGGGCCTGTTCCAAGTCCAGGACGAAGACCTTGCCGTCGCCGATCTTGCCGGTGTTGGCGGTGCGCTGGAGCGCCTCGATCACCGGTTCCAGCACATCGGTGGGCACGGCGATCTCCAGCTTCACCTTGGGAAGCAGCTTCACCTCGTACTCGGCGCCGCGGTAGACCTCGGTCTTGCCCTTCTGGCGGCCATAGCCGCGGACCTCGGTCACGGTCAGACCGGACGCTCCCGCCTCGGTGACCGCTTCGAGCACCGCGTCGAGGCGGCTCGGCTTAATCACGGCGACGATCATCTTCATGGCGCGGCTCCAGCCAGCGAACGGTTTCTACGACTCCAAGCTAGGCGTCGAGACGCTTCGCTCCAAGTGCGTTCAGAGATCAAGGCCACTCGGCGCCTGAGGAACGGGCGCCTTATGGACCGAAACGGGGCGATCACCGGTGTGGCGCGCGGGAGTCGGCCCTGCCGGACTGGGTAACAACACGCCGGGCGCGAAAACTCTCGCCCGGGCGCGATGACCGCGCGGCTTGACCGCGAAGGTCTGCTTGATCGCCTCCATCAGGATCACGCCGGCGAAACGCGGCCAGAGGGTCGCGCCGACCTGCTCGAAGCCCTCGGCCCAGTTCGACATAGCGGCGATGGGCGGAACATAGAGCGCGCGCGTCCAGCCCGCGGGCTCAAGTTCAGCCTCGCGAATCAGGCTCTCCAACTGACTGCGGCTATAAGGGCGGCCGTGCCCGAACGGCGTGCCCTCCGCGCCCGCCCAAGCGCCGTCGCGGGAAGAGACGGCGACGATCAGCCGACCGGTCGGCGCCATCACCCGGCCAATCTCCCCCAGCAGAGCGCTCGGGTCATCCGCCTCCTCGAGCGCGTGAACCGCCAGGACGCGGTCGAACATGGCGTTGGGCAGAGGCAGAGCGGCGTCCTCAACCAGGCAGGCCAGGTTACGCCCGCCGTGGGGCCAGACCTCGACCCCCTGTTGGGCGGGCATCGCGGCCACCACGCGGCGGGCCTTGGCGCGAGGCGCGTCCAGGAACGGCGTCGCGTAACCCACGCCCAAGACATCGAGATCGCGGGTGTCGCCCCAGGCCTCTTCGACCTTTCGGGTCAGCATCGTCCGCGCCGCGCGCCCCAGCGGCGAAGCGTAGAAGGCCCTGAGATCGAGCACGTCGCGACGCATTGAGTCTCCCGAACCACGAGACCTTCGTTGTAGGCTCCCCGGCGTCACCGCACCAGAGCACCCTCATGGCCTTGATCGTTCACCAGTTCCCTTGCCTGTCCGACAACTACGGCTTTCTCGTGCGCGACGAGGCCACCGGCAAGGTCGCCGCCATCGACACGCCCGACGCCGGGGCCATCCTGGCCGAACTGGGCAGGCTGGGTTGGCCCCTGGACATGATCCTCAACACGCACTGGCATCCGGACCACGCCGGTGGCAACGAGGCCCTAAAGACGGCCACCGGCGCGACGATCGCAGGCCCCGCCGAGGTCACCCGCATCGCGCCCCTGGACCGCGCGCTTCGCGACGGCGATGTCGTGATGCTGGGCGAGACCCGTCTGCAGGTCATCGACACCGGCGGCCATACGCTTGGCCATATCAGCTATCATGACGCCGAGAATGCGATCGCCTTTGTCGGTGACACCCTGTTCGCGCTCGGCTGCGGACGACTGTTTGAGGGCACGGCTGAACAGATGTGGGCGTCGCTTCAGAGATTGGCCGCCCTGCCGGACGAAACGGCCGTCTACTGCGCCCATGAGTACACAGCGTCGAACGCGCGCTTCGCCCTCGCGGTGGACAATGCGCCAGAAACAAAAGCGCGGGCCGAAAGTGTCTTCGCCGCCCGCGATCGTAGCGAGCCGACCGTGCCCACCACAATCGGGGTCGAGAAGGCCACCAACCCCTTTCTCCGCGCGCCTTTGCTGCGGCCCGGCGCAGCCTCGCCGGCGCAAGCCTTCGGCGACATCCGCGCGGCCAAGGACGGCTTCAAGGGATGAGCGACATGACCAGAGCGGGGCTTGGCCTCTCAGGCGATCTGGGCGCGCGGGAGATCGTGCGGATGCTGGACCTTCAGCCGCATCCCGAAGGCGGCTGGTATCGGCAGACGTTTGAGGATGCGCCGGGCCCTGACGGCCGCGCCGCCTCGACTTGCATCTACTATCTGTTGGAAGCCGAGCAGATGTCGGCCTGGCACCGCGTCGATGCGGTCGAGACCTGGCACTACTACGCTGGCGCGCCGATCTCGCTGACCCTGTCTCCGCCCGATGGCAAGGGCGCTACGGCCCATGTGCTTGGCCCAGATCTACGCGCCGGATGCCGCCCCCAGGTGATCGTCCCGACCCTCTGGTGGCAGACCGCCGTCAGCCTTGGAGCCTGGACGCTGGTTGGCTGCACCGTGGCGCCCGGCTTTCAATTCGAAGGGTTCGAGATGGCCCCGCCCGACTGGACGCCCACCCAGGGCTAGCTCACCAGATTTTGCCGGCGGTTTGCCCTGGATCAGGGCGCGCCTGCCTTTCGCGCGCGAGATGCGGGGCGTGTTTTCGCCTTCGGCCAGCTTCTTTAGCCGCACGCCGCGAGGCCCTGCGACAGGATGTCGCAGGCGCCCAAGGCGGGTACCCATTGTGGGCAACTTGGTCGCATGGCGTCGTTCGGTGAGCCATGCAATCCTTTTCAAGTCACATTACAAGTGCTGATTCCGGGGGGAAGAAGTCGTCTATGTCCGAAGACTACGCCAACGCGCGGGCCGCATCGCGGTACGCGACCGATTATATTCTGCGCTGGGTTGAGATCGCCAACGAGGTCCATGGCTCCGACCTGCTTTACGCGCTGGTCTTCACCACCTTGTGGGCCGGGAACTGTTCGCATATCCGGGGCGGGCACTACGCCGACGTAGATGACGTTCCGCCAGACCATGAGCGACGCCCGCTCACAGTGCGGCAGGTTGCCGATTCCCTGGGCCTTCCCTACGAGACGGTTCGCCGTCGCTTTGTGGAGATGCTGGAGAAGGGCATGGCCCAGCGCGTCGGACGCGAGGGCTTCATCGTGCCTCACTCGGCCTTGGCCAAACCGGAAGTGCTTCAAGGCCTGCGCCGTTCGCACCAGAGCCTGACCCGCTTCCTGAAGGACTTGAAGGCGATCGGCATCGAAGCGGCCTGACGCCCCACGCTTCTAGCTAGAGGCTGCTCCCACGCGTCACGAGGTCGACGGGCGTCAAGGCTGAACGCACCGGTCCGCCGGACATGCGCTCGAACAGAAGATCCACCATCGTCCGGGCGCCCATCGCCAGATCCTGGCGCACGGTCGTCAGGGGCGGGGCGCTGTGTCGCGCCAGCACGATGTCGTCAAAGCCGACCACCGCTACGTCCGCCGGGACGCTTCGACCCGCTTCGTTCAGCGCCGATACCGCCGCCAGGGCGATCACATCGGAAAAGGCGAAAATGGCGTCGAAGGGAATCCCGGCAGCAAGAAAGTCGGCGACCGTCCGGCCCGCCTCTTCCATGGTGTAGTGAGCAGGCACGACAAGGGCGGGATCAAATGGCAGGCCGGCTTCCGCCAAACCCTGTCGGTAGCCGTCAAAACGCTGCGCAGCTTCCGGGGCGTCGGTCGCCCCGAGAAACGCAATCCGCTTGCGCCCCGCCTGCGCCAGATGCGCCACCGCCAGTCGGCCGCCCGCGACGTTGTCACTTCCGACCGCGCAGTACTTTTGCCCGGGTAACTGCGCGCCCCAAACGACCAACGGCCGGTAGGTCTCGGCGATGGCGTTCAGCGTTTCGTGCTGATTGCTTTGCCCGATCAGCAAAAGCCCGTCCGCCCGGTGCGATTGTATGATCCGTTCCAACCAACCCGTCTGGGTGATCACCACCTTGTGCAGCAAGACCGCGTAATCACGCTGCGTGATCTCGTCGGCGAGCCGGCCCACCATTTCCAGAAAGAACGGATCGGAGATCAGTTGCCCGGTCTCGTGCGCCAGCGGGATGATGACCCCGATCGTATCGGTCTTGCGCAGGCGCAGGGATCGGGCCGACTGATTGACGACATAACCGTGTGTACGCGCAATCTCGACGATCTGGTCGCGCAGCGGCTTGGGAATCAGGGGATTGCCGGCCAGGGCCCGCGAGACCGTGGAGATCGACACACCCGCCATCCGGGCGATGTCGGCCATCTTCAGACGCCTTGGTTCAGGCGCTGCGGCGGGATCGGGACTGACCATCAGGTGATATTAGGACTCTGCGAACGCGCGAAAAGACGCAATGGCGTCGCGTTATGCAAGGTTGAATTCGCGCGCCAACACCTCACGGCAGTATCGATAGCGACCTCGTTCAGCGGCGTAAATGGCGGCGGAGGGCGCGACATCGAATCTAAATAACGATGTTCGACGAACTGCTAGCGGTGGATCACCTTGATAATCTTCTTCGAGGACGGCCGCCCGGCCAGCCCCTGGTCGGGCGAGTAGGTCACGGTAAGCGCCCCGTCCTTCAAGGTCGCCGAAGGCTTGCGCCCCTCGGCCAGCAGCACCCGAGCGATCTGTGACATCAACGAGCGGTCGCCCTTGCGGGCCATGCGCTCGAACGCCTCGGCGACCACCGTGGCCGAGTCGGCGGCCAGCACCGCCGTTTCCGGGCGCACATCCTGCACAGTGGCGAATTCGATATCGCGCTGCGCCGCACGACTGGCGCGCGCAGTGGCGATACGCACGCGCTGCACGAACACGTTGAACGAGAGGATCGCCGGCGGCTGGATCGAGGGCGCGCGTCCCGAAAGCGCCGCTGCCGCGCCCATCGGCGCGTCGTCAGTGAAGAGGATAATCCCGCCCAGCTTGGTCACCCGCAGGACCGGCTCGCCAAGATCGTTACGGTAGATGACGTCGCCGCGCGAAGCCGGTTGCGGCTGGAGGACCCAGATCTCGGCGCTGTTGTCGAACTTGATTAGCGGCCGCGACGCGGCCTGGTCGAAGACAAAGGCGCCGCCGGTCTCGGACACGTAGCGGGCCACGGGCGGCGCGGGCACGCGGCGCGCCTCGGCCGGGCCCTTGTGACCCAGCAGAGCGTCACGCAGCGAATGCGGGAGCTGCTGAGCGTGCGCCGAGGCCCCCATGAACGCCAGAGCGGCGATCATCAGCGCCGCCCGGGCGCTCCATCCGCCAAACTCCGCCTTACAGAATGTCATGCGATCCGTAGTGCCCCCGGAGTGGGGCGAATCTTGGACGCGTAAACGCCGATCACCCAAAGCTCGGAACATGAGGCCAAACCGCAACAGTCAGCGTCAAGTCCGAGCTTCGGGGCCGCGTCACTAGGCCATGTACTGGCCGCCGTTCAGGGTGAGCGTGGCGCCGGTCACGAAGCCCGCGCGCTCGCCGGCCAGGAACGAGACCATGTCGGCGATCTCCTCGCCCCGGCCCAGGCGCCCCACCGGGATCCCGGCGACGATCTGCGCCAGCACGTTTTCCGGCACGGCCGCGACCATGTCGGTGTCGATATAGCCGGGACAGATCACATTGACCGTCACGCCCTTCTTGGCGTTCTCCAAGGCCAGCGCCTTGGTGAAGCCGATCAGACCGGCCTTGGCCGCCGAGTAGTTGGTCTGGCCCATCTGGCCCTTCTGGCCATTGATGGAGCTGATGTTGATGATGCGGCCCCAGCTACGATCACGCATGCCCTCGATCACTGGACGGGTCATGTTGAAGGCCGAGTCCATATTGACCCGGATCACTTCCGACCACTGTTCGTAGGTCATCTTGTGCAGCATGCCGTCGCGGGTGATGCCGGCGTTGTTGACCAGGATGTCGATGGGGCCGAGCTCGGCCTCGACCTTCTTCACGGCCGCCTGGCAATCCTCGAATACGCCGACATTGCCCTTCACGACCATCACGCCCAATTCCTTGGCGCAGGCCTCGGCGGCGGCTTCGTTGCCGGAGTAGCCGGCCGCCACCTTGTGGCCGTCGGCGATCAGCCGCTCGCAGATGGCTCGACCGATCCCGCGGGTGCCGCCGGTCACGAACGCAACTCTCGTCATAAATCTCTCCCGATCGCTTTTCTTATGGTTGGCGGTGACCCACGGAAGGGCAGGTCACCGAAGAGTTGCCTCAGACCGCTTCCACGCACATGGCCACGCCCATGCCGCCACCGACGCACAGCGTGGCGAGACCCTTTTTGGCGCCCGATCGCTTCATCTCATGAACCAGGGTGGTCAGGATGCGCGCGCCCGAAGCGCCGATCGGGTGGCCGATGGCGATCGCGCCGCCGTTGACGTTCACCTTGGCCGGGTCGAGGCCCAGCTCGCGCACCACGCAAAGGGCCTGGGCGGCGAAGGCTTCGTTGCTCTCTACGAGGTCGAGCTCGGACACCGACCAGCCAGCCTTCTCCAGCGCCTTCTTCGAGGCCGGGATCGGGCCGGTGCCCATGATCTCGGGCTCGACACCGGCGTTGGCCCACGAGGCGATCTTGGCCAGCGGTTTGAGACCGCGCTTGGCGGCTTCCTCGGCGCTCATCAGCACCAGGGCGGCGGCGCCGTCATTCAGGCCCGAGGCGTTGGCGGCGGTGACCGAGCCTTCCTTGGCAAACACAGGCTTTAGGCCCTGGACGCTCTCGATCGTGGCGCCGTGGCGGATGAACTCGTCCTTGTCGACGATGGTGTCGCCCTTGCGGCCCTTGATCGTGATCGGAACGATCTCGTCATCGAACTTGCCGGCCTTCTGAGCGGCCTCGGCGCGGTTCTGGCTGGTGACCGCGAACTTGTCCTGATCCTCGCGGGTGATCTGCCAGCGGCTGGCGATGTTCTCGGCCGTCTGCCCCATGTGGTAGCCGTGGAAGGCGTCCCACAGGCCGTCCTTGATCATGGTGTCGACGAACTGCAGGTCGCCCATCTTCTGGCCGCCACGAAGGTTCTGAGCATGCGGGGCTTGACTCATGCTCTCCTGACCGCCGGCGACGACCACCTTGGCCGAGCCGTCGGCGATCTGCTGAGCCGCCAGGGCCACGGCCCGCAGGCCCGAGCCGCAAAGCTGGTTCAGACTCCAGGCCGGCGCCTCGACCGGGATGCCGGCCTTGACCGAGGCTTGACGCGCCGGCCCCTGGCCGGCGGCGGCTTGCAGCACCTGGCCCAGGATGACTTCATCCACGTCCGACGGCGCAATGCCCGCGCGGGAGATGGCGGCCTCGATGGCGGCCTTGCCCAGCTCGGCGGCGGGCAGGCTGGCCAGGGCCCCATTGAACGAGCCCACCGGCGTGCGGGCGGCGGAAACGATGACAATCTCGCTCATGCGATAGCTCCCGTAACGTTCTGACGTGACGCTTCGCGATTGCGGCGCCCGTTCTTTTGCAATGCAGCATCACCATGCACGCCATGACCGCGTTCGTCACGAGCACATTTTCACGCCTTGGCGACAGCTCCAAGTCATCAGACCACTGGCGTCATGCCTTTGCATTCGCGATAGTGCGATGCGAAAAGCGGACGTAACCGCTGTCTTAGGGAACGAAATGTCCGAGAACCCTGAAAAAGGCGAAACGGCCGCCGGGACCGAGAAATCGGCCGGCCAGCGCGTGATCATCAAGAAATACGCCAACCGTCGCCTCTACAACACAGCGTCTTCCTCGTACGTCACCCTCGAACACCTTTCGGATATGGTGAAGGAAGGCGTCGACTTCGTAGTCTACGACGCCAAGACCAACGACGACATCACCCGCTCGGTCCTGACCCAGATCATCTTCGAAGAAGAAAACCGCGGCGGCGGTCAGAACCTGCTGCCCATCCAGTTCCTTCGCCAGCTGATCGGCTTCTACGGCAACTCGATGCAGGCTTTCCTGCCCTCGTACTTGGAAATGTCGCTGGAGAGCTTCGCCAAGCAGCAGGAACGGCTGCGCGGCCAACTGAGCAACATGGCCCCCGGCAAAATGCCCGGCATTGGCGTCTACGAAGACCAGATCCGTCAGAACATGGCGCTGTTCGACCGAGCGATGAAGATGTTCTCGCCGTTCGCCTATGTTCGCCCCGAGGACGCTCCTGCCGCGCCGGCGGAGCCCACTCCCGCCCCTGCTCCGCAGACGGACGACACCCTGACGGAGATGAAGCGCCAACTGGAGGCGATGCAGGAACAGATCGCCAAGCTGGCCAGCAAGTCTTAACCAAGCCGATCCAGCCGTTCTTAACCGTCCTGGCTCTAGGATTTCGCCCATGAGCGGTCCGATCGATCCCCTTCGACGCCCTGGCCCCACGCGCCGCGCCCTGCCGGCGCCGCGCGATTCGGCGCGCCAGGACACAGACGAAGACGTGGTCTTCGTGGTCGAAGAAGACGTTCAAGCCCCGCCGACGCCCCCGCGACGCGAAGGCTTCGCCGCCTTCGCCGCGCACCTGATGGGACAGTCGGGCCAAAAGCGCGGCCTGCGTGGTGGGAAGGAAGTGCTGGATACGGCGAGATCGACCTATCTTGAGACGGAATATTCCGGTCCAGCGGACCGCCGTCCCCCGACCGGCCTGCTGAAAAAGACCAACATCTAAGCCGTTAGACGCGCCAGGCGCGCCTCCAACGCGGCGACGCGGTCCTCCAACGCCGCGATCCGATCCCGGTCGCTTGGCGGGGGCGTGCGCACTCCCGCGCGCGACGCCGCTTCGTCCGACGATACCCCCAACAGCTCGGCGAAAGCGTTGATTTCCCGCATGGAAAGCTCGCGCTGGTCCTTGAAGGCCAAGGCGAGATCGGCCTCGGCCATGCCCGCGACGGACGCCAGAACAGCGCGGGAAAGCCCGCGTTCGGTCAGGCGCTGGTCGTACCAGGCGGCATCGAAGAACAGAGCCATCAGTTCACCACCGCCGGCTGGCGCCGTTCTTGCTTAATCGAAGGTGAATTCATCGCCGCGAGCTCGCCATGTCCATCGCCGTCCGTATCTTCGACATTGTCGTGGTCGCCCTGATCTTCACGGCGCTGACTTAGTTCGAGCCCTTACCGGCGATTATGGCCGGGCTCCCTGCCCGTTGTCGAACGCTCCGGCGTCATCTGATCAAACCCCCATTTGCACACGGGCGCGAGGGGGCTTAATCGGCGGGTATGAGCACCGATCAAGATCTCGACACCAAGAAGGCCGCCGCCCGCGCGTGGTTCGAAAACCTGCGCGATCAGATCTGCGCCGCGTTCGAGCAGCTTGAGGACGAGGCCCCCGCCGACCTCTATCCCGGCGCGCCGGGACGGTTCGAGAGAAAGGCCTGGGAGCGTCCCGCCGGCGGCGGCGGCGTGATGGGCATGATGCACGGTCGCCTGTTCGAGAAGGTGGGCGTCCACGTCTCGACCGTGTTCGGAACCTTCACCCCGGAAATGGCCAAGAACATGCCGGGCGCGGCGGAAGACCCCCGGTTCTTCGCCACAGGAATCAGCCTGATCGCCCACATGACCAATCCGCGCGTGCCTGCGGTGCACATGAACACGCGCTTTATCGCCACGACCCAGAGCTGGTTCGGCGGCGGCGGGGATCTCACCCCCCTGCTCGGCTATCAGCGTCAGCAGGACTTCCCGGACGCGATCGACTTCCACGCCGCCTACAAGCAGGCCTGCGACAAGTACGATCCGGCGTGGCACCCAAAGTACAAGGCCTGGTGCGACGAGTACTTCTTCCTGCCGCACCGCAACGAGCCACGCGGCATCGGCGGGATCTTCTACGATCACCACGACAGCGGCGACTGGGAGCGCGACTTCGCCTTCACCCAGGACGTCGGCCGGGCATTTCTAGAGGTCTATCCCACCCTGGTGCGCCGCCGGATGGGCGAGGCCTGGACCGCCGATGAGCGGGAGCAGCAACTGGTGCAGCGGGGCCGCTACGTCGAGTTCAACCTGCTCTACGACCGCGGCACGATGTTCGGCCTGAAGACCGGCGGCAACGTCGAATCGATCTTGAGCTCGATGCCGCCAACGGTGAAGTGGCCCTGAGGTAGCGCCTAGGCGGCTTGGCGGCGCGCCTCCTCGCTTAGCCGGAAGGCCTGAACCAGACGCATCAGTTCCAAGGCTTCGCGGGTCAGACCGTGGCTGGCGGCAGTGGTCTCCTCGACCATGCCCGCGTTCTGCTGGGTTACCTGATCCATTTGAACGACGGCGCTGTTGATCTGGCCAAGGCCGATGGCTTGTTCCTGCGCGGCGAGGGCGATGTCGTTGACCAGGGACTCAATCCCCGTGAACTCATCGACGACTGCGCCCAGCGCCTGACCGACGCGCCCCACAAGGCCGACGCCGCTTTCGACGCTGGACGAGGCTTCGGCGATCAGGCCCTTGATCTCCTTGGCCGCGTCGGCCGACCGCTGAGCCAGCGCGCGGACCTCCATGGCGACAACGGCGAAGCCACGTCCCGCCTCGCCCGCGCGCGCCGCCTCGACTCCGGCATTCAAGGCCAGGAGGTTGGTCTGGAAAGCGATCTCGTCGATCACCCCGATGATCTGGGTGATTTGGCGCGAAGAACCGTCGATACGCTCCATGGCGAGAATCGCTTCGCCAGCCAGGTCCGCCGACTGGGTCACGGACGAGCGGCTGCGCGATGTCGACTGCCGGGCTGTCGCGGCGCGCTCGGCGCTCTGGCGGATCGTCGAGGTGACCTCTTGCAGGGCAGCCGCCGTCTCTTCGAGGCTGGCCGCCTGCTGTTCGGTGCGCCGCGCCAGGTCGTCGGCCGCCGAGGAGATCTGGCCCGCGCCACCACCCACGGAACCCGCCATCGCGACAACCTTCGCCAAGGTGGACTCCAGGGTCCGCACCGAGGCGTTGAAGTTGATCCGAAGCTGCTCGAACTCGGGCGGGAATGGCTCATCGATCCGCTGATTGAGTTCGCCACGCGCAAGGCCGCTCAAGCCGCGATCCAGCGCGGAGACAACCTGATCCCGGCGGCGCGCCTCGGCCGTGGCCTCTTCGGCTTGGCGTTGCTGGGCCTCCATCGAACGGGCGTCGGCGGCCTCCTGCTGCTGGCGGGCGGCGCGGCGCTCCAGCACGGCGGCGCGGAACACGCCGACCGAACGCGCCATCTCTCCGATCTCGTCGGGGCGTCCCTGATGGGGGACGTCCTTATCGTAGTCGCCGTCAGCCAGGGCGCCCATGTACTGGGTCATACGCAGCAGCGGCGTGACGACCTTCCGGCGCAAAATCCACACGCCGACCGCCGCCACCACCAGCATCAGCACCGTGGCTAGGCCCACCGCGATGAAGATGCGGCTCGATTGCGCCTCGGCGGAGTGGACCTGCGCCTTCGAAAGACCCACCGCCAGCGGCGTAAGCTTGTCGATAACCTTGCGGTGCTCCAGGTAGGCTATGCTCATCCGATCGAGCGCCGCATTCATGGCGGCCACATCGCCGGCGCGCAGGGCGGGACGGAACTGCTTGTCGGCGATGTCCCAGAACGCGCGCACATGAGTGTCAGAGGCCGCCAAAGTCTCCTTGATCTCGGGCGTAAGAGGCCGTGTCGCCCAATGGGCGCGGCGGTCTTCGTAACTGGTTTGCAGCTCTTCGATGTGACGGTCGAGTTCGGCTGACTTGTCCAGTTCGTCCGGACCGCGGTGCGCGGTCAGCAGCGCTTCAACAATGAACAGCGGTGGCGGCAGGATATCGGCCACCAGGGCGTCGGCCTCCATCTGGCGCTCCGAGACTGGACCGCCCACGCGCAAGGTCATCAAGGCATAGGTGGCTGCGCCCGTGGCGATAGCGAACGCCGCGATCAAAGACACCGCGAAGAGGTTCAACGTACCTGAAATTCGTAGTGACATCGTTTGCATTCTCCCCGGGCAGGAGGTTTGCGGGGATGACTCTTAACGAGCGGGTAACGCCGTTCTACGAGCTACCCGATCTGCGCATCACCCGGGTTTCGTGCACGAAAAAGGCCCGGGATCACTCCCGGGCCTTTCCGTCTCAGGTCCAAGCCCACGTCCTGTTCGACGTCGGCCGCGGGCGCTCTGCTGAGCGCCCGACTCCTGGCTTGTTTCGGACGCCTATTCGGCGTCCGCCTCGGGCGCTCAGTAGAGCGCCCGACTCCTGGCTTGTTTCGGACGCCTATTCGGCGTCCGCCTCGGGCGCTCAGTAGAGCGCCCGACTCCTGGCTTGTTTCGGACGCCTATTCGGCGTCCGAAAGAGCGATCTCGGCCGGCAGCGGCTCCATCGCATCTTCGCGCTGCTGGGCCAGTTGCTCGTCGCGCTTGGCGGCGACGCGCTGCAGGCTGCGCAGGTAGGAACCCGTACCGGCGGGGATCAGGCGACCCACGATGACGTTTTCCTTCAGGCCTTCCAGGGTGTCGGTCTTGCCGTGCACCGAGGCTTCGGTCAGGACGCGGGTCGTTTCCTGGAACGACGCGGCCGAGATGAAGCTCTTGGTCTGCAGCGAGGCCTTGGTGATGCCGAGCAGCACCGGCTGGGTCACAGCCGGACGGCCGCCGCGGGCGATCGCCTTTTCCTGTTCCTTGTCGAACTCGGGCTTGTCGAGGTGGTCACCCTTGATGAGACCCGTATCGCCCGGCTCGATGATCTCGACCTTCTGCAGCATCTGGCGAACGATCGTCTCGATGTGCTTGTCGTTGATCGGCACGCCCTGCAGACGGTAGACCTCCTGGATCTCGTCGACGAGGAAGTTGGCCAGGGCTTCGACGCCCAGGATGCGCAGGATGTCATGCGGATCCGGGTTGCCGTCGATGATGTACTCGCCCTTGGTGATGTAGTCACCGTCGTGGACAGCGATGTGCTTGCCCTTCGGGATCAGGAACTCGACCGCTTCGGGCTGGTTGCCGTCGGCGTCGACGTCCGGCGTGATCTTGATACGGCGCTTGTTCTTGTAGTCCTTGCCGAATTCGACACGGCCGTCCATTTCCGCGATGACCGCGCAGTCCTTCGGACGGCGGGCTTCGAAGAGTTCGGCGACGCGCGGCAGACCACCGGTGATGTCCCGGGTCTTGGCGCCTTCGGTCGGGATACGTGCGATCACTTCACCCGGCTTCACCTCGTCGCCGTCGGCGACCGAGAGAATGGCGCCGGCCGACAGGAGGTAACGAGCCTCGCCGCCGTTGCTGAGGCGCTTGTACGAACCGTCTTCCGACAGCACGCCCATAGCCGGACGCAGGTCCGAACCGCGAGCCGAGGTGCGCCAGTCGGCGACCACGCGCTGGGCGATGCCGGTGGCTTCGTCGACTTCCTCGCGGATCGACAGGCCATCGACCAGGTCTTCGGCGCGGATCTTGCCGGCCACTTCGGTGATGATCGGGGTGGTGTAGGGGTCCCAATCGCCGAGGCGCTGGCCGCGCTTCACCAGGTCGCCGTCCTTCACCCGCAGGCGGGCGCCGTACGGCGGCTTGTAGGTTTCACGCTCCTTGCCGTCGACCAGAACGCTGACGGTCGTGTTGCGGCTCATGATGACCAGCGCGCCGTCCGAACCCACGACCGTCGGGCCGATCACGCGGACCGTACCCTCGTTCGAGGCCTCGAAGAACGATTGCTCAGCCACCTGGGCGGTGCCGCCGATGTGGAACGTGCGCATCGTCAGCTGCGTGCCGGGCTCACCGATCGACTGGGCGGCGATGACGCCGACCGCTTCACCGATGTTCACCGGCGTGCCGCGGGCCAGGTCGCGGCCGTAGCAGGCGCCGCAGACGCCGATCTTGGCTTCGCAGGTCAGAACCGAGCGGACCTTCACCGACTGAACGACCGCAGCCTCGATGGCGTCAGCGATGTTCTCGTCGATATAGGTGTCGGCCGGAACCACCAGTTCACCGGTGCCAGGATCCTTGACGTCCTCGGCCGTGAAGCGGCCCAGGACGCGGGCGCCCAGCGAGACCAGCACGTCACCGCCCTCGACCACGGCGCGCAGGGTGATGCCCCGCGTGGTGCCGCAGTCTTCCTCGACGATGATGCAGTCCTGCGCGACGTCGACCAGACGACGGGTCAAGTAGCCCGAGTTGGCGGTCTTCAGCGCGGTGTCGGCCAGACCCTTACGGGCGCCGTGGGTGGAGTTGAAGTACTCCTGAACGGTCAGGCCTTCCTTGAAGTTCGAGACGATCGGGGTCTCGATGATTTCACCGGAAGGCTTGGCCATCAGGCCGCGCATGCCGCCCAGCTGCTTCATCTGAGCTTGCGAACCACGGGCGCCGGAGTGCGCCATCATGTAGATGGCGTTGATTTCCTTTTCGCGGCCGTTCTCGTCCTTATGCTTCATCTGAAGCTCGGCCATCATCTCGTCGGCGACGCGATCGGTGGCCTTGGCCCAGGCGTCAACGACCTTGTTGTACTTCTCACCCTTGGTGATCAGGCCGTCGGCGTACTGCTGCTCGTACTCTTCAGCCAGCTTGCGGGTCTCTTCCACGATCGCGGTTTTGCGAACGGGGATGATGATGTCGTCCTTGCCGAACGAGATGCCCGCCTTGGCGGCTTCCTTGAAGCCCAGGCCCATGACCTTGTCGGCGAAGATGACCGTCGCCTTCTGACCGCAGTGGCGGTAGACGATGTCGATCAGGTTGCCGATTTCCTTCTTGGTCAGCGCCTTCTCGATCAGGCGGTGGCCAATCTGGGGATGGTGCGGCAGCAGGGCGGCGATCTTCATGCGGCCCGGCGTAGTGTCGATCACCTTGCGGACCAGCTGACCGTCGGCGTTCATTTCGGTGTGGCGCGCCTTGATCTTGGCGTGCAGCGAGACGACGCCCGCGTCCATGGCGGCTTCGATTTCACCGAGGTCGGCGAAGATCTTGCCTTCGCCCGGCTCACCTTCGCGCGCGACCGACAGGTAGTACAGACCCAGGACGATGTCCTGCGACGGCACGATGATCGGGCGGCCGTTGGCGGGCGACAGGATGTTGTTGGTCGACATCATCAGAACGCGCGCTTCCAGCTGAGCTTCCAGGCTCAGCGGGACGTGCACGGCCATCTGGTCGCCGTCGAAGTCGGCGTTGAACGCGGCGCAGACCAGCGGGTGCAGCTGGATGGCCTTGCCCTCGATCAGCTTGGGTTCGAACGCCTGGATGCCCAGACGGTGCAGGGTCGGGGCGCGATTCAGCAGCACCGGGTGCTCGCGGATCACCTCTTCGAGGATGTCCCACACCTGCGGCTGTTCGCGCTCGACCATGCGCTTGGACTGCTTGACGGTGCCCGACAGGCCCTTGGCGTCAAGGCGCGCATAGATGAACGGCTTGAACAGCTCCAGCGCCATCTTCTTGGGCAGGCCGCACTCGTGCAGCTTCAGCTCGGGACCCACCACGATGACCGAACGGCCCGAGTAGTCGACGCGCTTGCCCAGCAGGTTCTGACGGAAGCGGCCCTGCTTGCCCTTAAGCATGTCGGCCAGCGACTTCAGCGGACGCTTGTTGGCGCCCGTGATCACGCGACCGCGACGGCCGTTGTCGAACAGGGCGTCGACCGACTCCTGCAGCATCCGCTTTTCGTTACGGATGATGATATCGGGCGCGCGCAGCTCGATCAGGCGCTTGAGGCGGTTGTTGCGGTTGATGACCCGACGATACAGGTCGTTCAGGTCCGAGGTCGCGAAGCGGCCGCCGTCCAGCGGCACCAGCGGACGCAGTTCCGGCGGGATCACCGGCACCACGGTCATGACCATCCACTCGGGACGATTGCCGCTTTCCTGGAAGGCTTCCAGGATCTTCAGGCGCTTCGAAAACTTCTTCTGCTTCATGTCCGACACGGTGCCGGCCAGTTCCTCGCGCAGACGCTCGGCCTCTTTTTCGAGGTCGATCGCCTTCAGCAGGTTCTGGATGGCTTCCGCGCCGATCTCGGCGGTGAAGCTGTCATCGCCGTATTCTTCCTGGGCGCGCATGTAGTCGTCTTCGCTGAGCAGCTGGTGCTGCTTCAGCGGCGTCAGGCCCGGCTCGGTGACGATGTAGTATTCGAAGTAGAGGACGCGTTCGATGTCCTTCAGCGGCATGTCGAGCATCATGGCGATGCGCGAGGGCAGCGACTTCAGGAACCAGATGTGGGCGACCGGCGAGGCCAGTTCGATGTGGCCCATGCGCTCGCGGCGGACGCGGGCCAGGGTGACTTCAACACCGCACTTTTCGCAGATGATGCCCTTGTACTTCATGCGCTTGTACTTGCCGCACAGGCATTCGTAGTCCTTGGTCGGGCCAAAGATACGGGCGCAGAACAGGCCGTCACGCTCGGGCTTGAACGTGCGGTAGTTGATGGTCTCGGGCTTCTTGATCTCGCCGAACGACCACGAACGGATCTTTTCCGGCGAAGCGAGCGAGATGCGGATCTGGTCGAAGGTCGGAGCGGCCTGGACCGGATTGAAGATGTTCAGGACTTCCTGGTTCATCTTGGTTCCTTCTGCGGGGATACCCGCGAAAATTCAAAGTGGAGCGTGCGCTGAAAGGGAGGCCCCTCCCCTGCCGTTCGGGCAGAGGAGGGAGATCCGGATCAGCTGTTCTCCAGCTCGACGTTCAGGCCGAGCGAGCGCATTTCCTTGACCAGCACGTTGAAGCTTTCCGGGATACCGGCTTCGAACGTGTCATCGCCACGGACGATCGACTCGTAGACCTTGGTCCGGCCGGCCACGTCGTCGGACTTCACCGTCAGCATTTCCTGCAGGGTGTAGGCCGCGCCGTAGGCTTCCAGAGCCCACACTTCCATTTCCCCGAAGCGCTGACCGCCGAACTGGGCCTTACCACCCAGCGGCTGTTGCGTGACCAGCGAGTACGGACCGATCGAACGGGCGTGGATCTTGTCGTCGACCAGGTGGTGCAGCTTCAGCATGTAGATGTAGCCGACCGTGACCGGACGCTTGAACTGCTCACCGGTCAGACCGTCGAACAGGATCGACTGACCCGAGCGGTTCACGCCGGCCATTTCGAGGTGGTCCTCGATATCGTCCATGCGCGCGCCGTCGAACACGGGGGTGGCGATCGGAACGCCCTTGCCCAGGTTCTTGGCCAGTTCGATCAGCTCTTCTTCGGTTTCGGGCAGCTCTTCGTCCGGGCCGTAGATGTCGCGCAGGCGGTCGATGAGCGCCTGCTTCTGACCGCCGGCCTGCCAGTCTTCCATCAGGTTGGTGATCTGCTTGCCAAGGTTGGCGCAGGCCCAGCCCAGATGGGTTTCAAAGATCTGACCGACGTTCATGCGCGACGGCACGCCCAGCGGGTTCAGAACGACGTCGACGTGCGTGCCGTCGGCGAGGAACGGCATGTCCTCGATCGGCAGGATGCGCGAGATGACGCCCTTGTTGCCGTGACGGCCGGCCATCTTGTCGCCCGGCTGCAGCTTGCGCTTCACCGCCACGAAGACCTTGACCATCTTCATGACGCCCGGAGGCAGTTCGTCGCCGCGCTGCAGCTTGTCGACCTTGTCTTCGAAACGACGGTCGAGGCGCTTGCGGTTTTCATCGAACAGACGACGCAGGCTTTCCAGTTCGCCCATCGCCTTTTCGTCTTCCAGGGCGATCTGCCACCACAGGCCCGAAGCGACCTGAGCCAGGCCTTCGGCCGTGATCTCGCCGCGCGACAGGCCCTTGGGACCCGACAGCGCGACCTTGCCGATCAGCAGTTCCTTCAGGCGGCCCGAGATGTTGCGGTTCAGGATCGCGAACTCGTCGTCGCGGTCCTTGCCCAGGCGGTCGATCTCGGCGCGTTCGATGGCGAGCGCGCGCTCGTCCTTGTCGACGCCGTGACGGTTGAAGACGCGCACGTCGACGATCGTGCCGGCGACGCCCGGGGGCAGACGCAGGGACGTGTCACGGACGTCCGAAGCCTTTTCACCGAAGATGGCGCGCAGCAGCTTTTCTTCCGGCGTCATGGGCGACTCGCCCTTCGGCGTCACCTTGCCGACCAGGATGTCGCCCGGCTGGACTTCGGCGCCGATCGCCACGATGCCGGCTTCGTCGAGGTTGCGCAGGGCTTCCTCGCCGACGTTCGGAATGTCGCGGGTGATTTCTTCCGGACCCAGCTTCGTGTCGCGGGCCATGACTTCGAATTCCTCGATGTGGATCGAGGTGAAGACGTCGTCACGGACGATGCGTTCGGAGATCAGGATCGAGTCTTCGAAGTTGTAGCCGTTCCAGGGCATGAACGCGACGAGCGCGTTGCGGCCCAGGGCCAGTTCGCCCAGCTCGGTCGACGGACCGTCGGCGATGATGTCGCCGGCGCGAATCTTGTCGCCCACCTTCACCAGCGGACGCTGGTTGATGCAGGTCGACTGGTTGGAGCGCTGGAACTTCGACATGCGATAGATGTCGACGCCCGAACGCGCGGGATCGGTCTCTTCCGTGGCGCGGATGACGATACGCGTACCGTCGATCTGCTCGACCACGCCGGTGCGCTTGGCGATCACGACGGCGCCCGAGTCACGGGCGACGACGGCTTCCATGCCGGTGCCGACCAGCGGGGCGTCCGACTGCACCAGCGGCACGGCCTGACGTTGCATGTTCGAGCCCATGAGGGCGCGGTTGGCGTCGTCGTTTTCCAGGAACGGGAT
The DNA here is from genome assembly GCF_002742645.2 of Caulobacter sp. FWC26. Lineage (NCBI taxonomy): Bacteria > Pseudomonadati > Pseudomonadota > Alphaproteobacteria > Caulobacterales > Caulobacteraceae > Caulobacter > Caulobacter sp. FWC26. The sequence continues at coordinate 609,064 of NZ_CP033875.1, read as the reverse complement.
CAGGGCGGCGGCCACCGACACGACTTGGCGCGGCGACACGTCCATCAAGTCGACCGTCTCCTTCTGCAGGAGGGTCGGTTCGCCGTTGATGCGGCCCGGAACCAGGTCTTCCACGATCTCGCCGCCGTCGACCTTGATGTTCGACTGGGCGATGACGTGCTTGGATTCCTCCATCGCCGACATGTAGACGACTTCGTCCTGCGGCTTGCCGTCCTTCACGCGACGGTACGGGCTCTCGATAAAGCCGTACTTGTTCACGCGGGCGTGGGTCGCCAGCGAGTTGATCAGACCGATGTTCGGACCTTCCGGCGTCTCAATCGGGCAGATCCGGCCGTAGTGGGTCGGGTGCACGTCGCGGACTTCGAAGCCGGCGCGTTCGCGGGTCAGACCACCCGGGCCGAGGGCCGACAGACGACGCTTGTGGGTGATTTCCGACAGCGGGTTCGTCTGGTCCATGAACTGCGACAGCTGCGAGGAGCCGAAGAATTCACGGACGGCGGCGGCCGCCGGCTTGGCGTTGATCAGGTCGTGCGGCATCACGGTGTCGATGTCGACGGACGACATGCGTTCCTTGATGGCGCGCTCCATGCGCAGCAGGCCGACGCGGTACTGGTTTTCCAGCAGCTCACCGACCGAGCGAACGCGACGGTTGCCCAGGTTGTCGATGTCGTCGATTTCGCCGCGACCGTCGCGCAGGCCCACCAGGACCTTCAGCACGGCCAGGACGTCTTCCTTGCGCAGGATGCGGACCTCGTCCGACACGTCCTGCTCCAGACGCATGTTCATCTTCACGCGGCCCACCGACGACAGGTCGTAGCGCTCGGCGTCGAAGAACAGCGACTTGAACATGGCCTCGGCGGCTTCCACCGTCGGCGGCTCGCCCGGACGCATGACGCGATAGATGTCGAACAGCGCGTCTTCGCGGATGGCGTTCTTGTCCACGCGCAGGGTGTTGCGCATGTAGGCGCCGACCGTGACGTGGTCGATGTCCAGCACGTCGATGGTGCTGAAGCCTTGGTCGGCCAGGGCCTGGATCGAGGTGACGTCCAGCTCGTCGCCGGCTTCGGCGTAGATTTCGCCGGTCGACATGTTGACGGCGTCACGGGCCAGGTAGCGGCCGGTCAGGGCTTCAGGCGCCAGCAGCAGGGTCTTCAGACCGCCGTCGGCGAACTTCTTGGCCTGACGCGCGGTGATCTTGGTGCCGGCCGGAGCGACTTCCTCGCCCGTGTCGGCGTCGACCAGCGGGAACTCCGGCTTCACGCCGCGCCAGCGCTCGGGCTTGTAAGGGGTCGCCCAGCCGCCCGAACGCTTCTCGAACGGGACGACGTCGTAGAACGTGGTCAGGATTTCTTCGCCGTCCATGCCCAGGGCATAGAGGAAGGTCGTGGCCGGCAGCTTACGACGGCGGTCGATGCGGACGTAGACGATGTCCTTGGCGTCGAACTCGAAGTCCAGCCACGAGCCGCGGTACGGGATCACGCGGGCGGCGAACAAGAGCTTGCCCGAGGCGTGGGTCTTGCCCTTGTCGTGGTCGAAGAACACGCCCGGCGAGCGGTGCATCTGCGAGACGATGACGCGCTCGGTGCCGTTGACGATGAAGGTGCCCTTGTCCGTCATGAGCGGGATGTCGCCCATGTAGACGTCCTGCTCCTTGATGTCCTTGACCGAGCGGGCGCCGGTTTCTTCTTCGGTTTCGAACACGATCAGGCGCAGCTTGACCTTCAGCGGCGCGGCGAAGGTCATGTCGCGCTGAATGCACTCTTCAACGTCGTACTTGGGCTCTTCGAACTCGTACGAAACGTACTCGAGCACGGCGCGTTCGTTGAAGTCCTTGATCGGGAACACCGACTTGAAGACCGCCTCGACGCCTTCGTCGCGACGCAGGCCTGGACGGGTCTCGCGCTGAAGGAACTGCTCGTAGGAGGAGCGCTGAACCTCGATGAGGTTCGGCATCTGCACAGCCTCGGGAATGCGGCCGAACGACTTCCGGATCCGCTTCTTGCCGGTGAAGGATTGCGCCATGTTGTTTCCCTGCGGCGCGGACGGAGTCCGCGCGTGAATTCGAATATCCGCTGCGTCCACCCTCGCCGCTCTCCTCACCGGAGAGCCGCGGACGCTGGAATTCCCCTGTCGGGCGACCGGGACCGGAAGCCTGACGGGCGCCCCTTCGCGCTGGTCGGAGGGCGGCTGACCGCGCCTCGGGGCGTAATACGGACGCGCGTAGGCGCTCCGCCGATGTCATCGTGAACGCGGGGATATAGGGGATGAGGCTCTAGAAGGAAAGAGGGATTCTTTTGGAAGCGTAAAGGGCTTGGGCGGGCAGGCCGACGCCCGGACCTCTCGGGTCAGACACTGAAGTCGACGAACTGCGGCACATTGACCTGACCGCCTTGGTCACCTTTGCGCTTGCCCTCTTCACGCGCGGTCTCCAAGGCGTCCTGGATCTTGCGCTGAACGGCGTCCTCCACCTGCTGGAGCGCTTTGGTTCGAGTCTCCGGCGCCATGGAGGCCAGCTTTTCCTCGGTCAATCCCAGCGACTTCATCGCCTCCTCGCGCCACTGGCGGAGCTTTTCCAGCCAGGCTTCCTTCTTGGCGTTCTTGGCAAAGGTTAGAAGGCCGTCCTTTCGAACCGCCTCGATATCGCTGGTGGGTCCGGACGCCGTGGCGCCGGACGCGCCTTCAGCCTTGTTCACGCCGCGCATCATCAACGAGGCCCAGCCCGCCGATCCGCCCACACCCGTCACCGACATCTCGCGCCCTCCACGCTTTCGCGCTCTGAGGTTGCAAAAAGCGCGCCAACGCTGGCGCGGCCTTATGGGGCGAGTTTCGGTGGTTGCGAGCAGACTTCGCTAGGAAAAGGGCGCCGGGCGGCGCCTCAAGCCTTCCGCATCGCCTTCATGACCAGCGAGGCCGCCAGCGCGATCAAGCAGACGAAGAACGCGACCTTGGTGATGGCGCCCGCCACATTGACGACGAAGCCCAGGATCCCGAACAGGATCATCAGAACAAGCAGGATGGCGGCGAGCTTCAGCATGGCGATGGAACGCGAGGAACGGACTGGGGTTCCCTCACCGGCCTCGTGACGCAACGACGTGGAGTTGCGCCCGAGCGCCCGCCGTCAAGCCCGCCATAGGCCCACAGTCCCCTTTGGACCACAAAGCACGGCCGTCTTCTTCGAGGTCAGTCGCACCGTGTTCATCGGCGCTTCAGACACCCGCTCGAAAGACGCGCCGTTTTGGCTGACGATGGTCCCGGACAGGCCCGTGGCCATCACCGTGTCGCCCAGGACAGAGATTCCCGACAGATACCCGGCCGGCGCGGCGACCGGTTCGAAAGCCAGGCGGCCCGGAGCCAGCCGCGTAAGGTTCACGCCATCAGCGCGTGGAGCCTTGTAGTCGCCGCCACAGACCCACAAGGCTCCGTCCCTGGCGAAGGCGACCGCAAACGCGCCCTTGGACGGCGCGTCGGCCAGGATCGGCGTGTCCAACGCCACGAAGACGCCGCCACCGCCGCGCGACAGATAGACCCGCGCCTTGCCTGCCCCGCCCGTGCAGAAGGCGACCTGCCCACGGCGGCCTATGGCGACGCAGCCGTTGGAGGCGGCGAAGGCTCCCTCGTTCGGCGCGGCGAGCGGCACCCCCTCGGGCTTCAGTCGCGTCCACGTTTCGCCGCCATCGGCGGTGTAGAGCACGGTGAACCGTCCTTGCGTCGGATCACCAAGGATGTAGCCGCGCCTATGGTCGACAAAGGCGATCGAGTCCCAGAAGCCCTCGGGATCCTGGTTGGCGGCGATCCGCTTCCAGGTCTTGCCGCCGTCCTTGGTGCGCCACAGCTGTGAGGCCTCGCCCGGCCCGGCGCTCATGGCCAGCACGTGGCTGTCATCGAAGGCGTGCAACCCTCGAAAGTCGAGCCGCTCCGCGCCGACGATGCGGATCGCATCTTGCCGCTCGCTCTTGCCACGGATGATCCAGCCCTTGGAGCCCGAGGCCCAATAGGTCCCACCGCCCGTCGGCGAAAGGCCCCTCAGTTCGCTGTCGCTCGCCGAAGCGGGGATGCGAATCCCCCCGAGACTTTGGCCCGCGACGGCAGGCGCGGCGGCGCTCGAGGTCAGGGCGGCGGCGCCGGCTAGGATGACGTCTCTGCGATTCATGGAAACCCGCCTGAGGTTCGACGCCTTGGCTTCGGGCGAAACGGCGACGAGCGCAAGCGCGCCTGGGCGCAGAATGCGCGTAAGTGAACCTAAATCCAACAATCGGGCCTTGGATGTGTTAGGGTTGTGGTGATCGAGGCCTTCGCGCGCCTCATCGACCGCCCCGGGCATGGCTTTCGCTTCGCGAGCCTCCGGTCCGCTGAAAGGGCCGCAAGTGCCCGACCGCCTTTTATCCCACCCTGACGCCCCGGGCCTGAGCCTGGCCATGGCCATGATCACCGCCTCGACGACGCCGCTGCTACTGATCGACGGCCATCTGAAGGTGATCGCGGCCAGCGAGTCGTTCGAGCGCACCTTCGGCGTTGACCCCAGCCAGACCCTCGGCCGCGAGATGACGGAGATCGGGGACGGCGAATGGCGCGCGCCCCAGCTGAAGATGCTGCTGGAAAGCACCGCCGAAGGCGTTCTGATCGACGCCTACGAGATGGACCTCAAGCGTCAAGGCAAGCCCGACCGCCGCCTTGTCATCAATATCCGCAAGCTGGCCTACAGCGATCTCGACGCGGTCCGGCTCCTGGCGTCAGTCGCCGACGTCACCGAAGCCAGAGCGGCTACCAAAAAGAGCCAGGACCTGTTGCGGGCCAACACCGCCCGCAGCGACGAGCTGGCCGTCGAGAACCACGCCCTGCTGATGGAGATTCGTCATCGGGTGGCCAACAGCCTGCAGATCATCGCCGCCGTCCTGATGCAGAACGCCCGCGCCGCCCAATCGGAAGAGGCCCGCGAGAAGCTGCGCGACGCTCACGCGCGGGTGATGTCGATCGCCGACCTGCAGCAGCAGCTCGCCGGGGCGACCACGGGGGCGGTGGAGCTCCGAGCCTATCTGACCAAGCTTTGCGCCACGATTGCCGCGTCGATGATCCCCGACCCAAGCCGCCTGGCCCTGGTCGTCCTGGCCGAGGAGGCGACGATCGATGCGGGCGCCTCGATCAGTATCGGCCTGGTCGTCACCGAGCTGGTCATCAACGCGCTCAAACACGCCTTCCCCGATAAGCAGCCCGGCCGGATCATCGTCGACTACCGCGTCGACGGCGCCGCCTGGACGCTGTCGGTGGCCGACACCGGCGTCGGCATGGCCAAGGACGCCCCGCCAACGGCGGGCCTCGGCTCCAGCATCATCCAGGCTCTGGCCCGCCAGTTGAAAGCTCAGGTGCTGGTGACGGACACGGCACCGGGGACCATGATCTCGCTGATCCACCCGGCGCCGGACGCGGATGGAGAGGCGGTTCCCGCGCAGGAAGCGGTCTAAGCCCCTTCGCCCTGCTCTCAAGAAGGCGTCATCCCGGAAACCTCGCAGAGGCCATCCGGGCCTCAGGGGATGCGCGAACGCCGTGCGCGCCAACCCCAAAAGAAAACGGCCCCGGAGGTTTCCCTCCGAGGCCGCTTCGGCAGGTCCAAAAGGAACCCGGTTCCCGGCGAAAGCCGGGACCGAATTACTTGATTTGGATCTTGGCGCCGGCTTCCGTGAGCTTCTTCGAGATCTCTTCGGCTTGTTGCTTCGAGACGTTCTCGACGACGTTCTGCGGAGCGCCTTCGACCAGGTCCTTGGCTTCCTTCAGGCCGAGGTCCGGACGGACGCCGCGGACTTCCTTGATCACGTTGATCTTCTTGTCGCCGCCGTCGACGAGGACGACGGTGAATTCGGTTTGCTCTTCGGCGGCTTCAGCCGGAGCAGCAGCAGCGCCACCAACGGCGGCCACGGCGACCGGAGCGGCGGCCGAGACGCCCCACTTTTCTTCCAGCAGCTTCGAGAGTTCAGCGGCTTCCAGCACCGACAGGGTGGACAGTTCTTCGACCAGCTTTTCGAGCTTCGACATATGTCAGTTCCTTAGAGAGATTGGGATAGATTGCGGGGATGACCGTTACGCGGCGTCTTTGGTCGCGTAGGCGTTGAAAACGCGAGCCAGCTGGCCAGCCGGGGCCTGCAGGACGCCAGCAACCTTGGTCGCCGGAGCCTGGATGAGGCCGATGAGCTTGCCACGCAGTTCGTCCAGCGACGGCAGCGTCGCCAGAGCACGCACGCCGGCTTCGTCCAGCACGTTGGTCTGGTCCAGAACGCCACCGACGAGCTTCAGCTTGTCGTTTTCCTTGGCGAACTGCACCGCGATCTTCGCGGCCGAAACGGCGTCCGGGCCGTAGGCGATGGCGACCGGACCGGTGAAGAGCTTTTCGCCCTTGTCACCGAGCTTGCCGTCCAGAGCCTTGAGGGCCAGGGTGTTCTTCACAACCTTGATCGCGGCGCCTTCCTTGCGGAGGCGAAGACGAAGGTCGGTCATTTCCGCAACGGTCAGACCCATGTAGTGGGTCACGACGACAGCGCCGGCATCGGCGAAGACGCTTTTCAGCGACTCGATCGATTCCTGCTTTTGAGCGCGGTCCATTGCGGTCTCCTACTCAATAACAGCGGCCGGACCATTCCGGCAGCCAGATGCGAATCCCATGCGGGATAGCTCCCGCGTGCGAGTCGCATGTGCCTGTTTCAAGGAAAGTCGGCCGCGTTCCGGTCTCGGACCGTAGGGTCACGAGCAGGAAGGCTTGGCGTCTCTATCCCTGTCTCCCGACGGCGAGGAAGGGCTCTTCCTCGGTTACGGCGTTGGTGACCCCACGCCCCGTTGTTCTTAAACAGGTTCGCCAACGGACCGGAGTCCATCGGAGAAGGCGCGCCATATAGACGAAGACGGCGGAGATTTCAACAGGGGCTCGAAAGCAGCGCCTAGAACCCGGCGCCCAGCTTTCCGAGTTGCCCGGCCATCTGCTTCAGACGCTTGTCCAACTCGGCCATGGTGCGGTTCAGCGCGCCTTCGTCGTCGCGCCAGACCTGGACCACCCGCGCCCACACGGCCGTCATGGCGGTCAGGCGCGGGAGGGTGGCCTCGACGCCCGCCGCTTCCAGGATCGCGCGGGCGATACGGGGGAAGCGGGCGGTGGAGGCCAGCACGCCTTCGGACGAGGCTATGGCGATCAGCGCCGCGCGATGCGGCTCCATCGCCTCGATCCGCGCCATGGCGGCGTCGAACAGGCGATCATGGCAGGTGGAGGTTTTGGAATAGTCTACGCCGAGCGCCGCCTGATCGAACCGGGTCGACAGATGGGTGAGCACCGCCGCCTTGCTGTCAGCCAGCGCATAAAGCGCTGCAAAGGGCACGTCCGCCTTCACGGCGATGTCGCGCAGGGCGATCTGGTTCCAGGGCTTGTCGGCGGCGAGGGCCAGGGCGGCGGCGGCGGCGCGGTCGAGGATGTCGGCGGTCATGTTCAAGACATGGCCTCGCGCAGCCACAGGAACAAGACGACTCCGCCACGTTTGGGCTCCAAGCTCTCTAGCCGCCCAATTCCTTGGAGCGCGCGACGGCGGCGTCCAGCGCCTTGGGCAGAAGATCGCCAAAGCCCCCCGCGCCCATCAGCACCGAAAGCGCCGCCGCCGTCGTGCCGCCGGGTGAAGTCACTTGCTTGCGCAGCTCCGCCGGCTCCTCGCCGCTCTGCTCCATCAGGGCGGCCGCGCCGATGATGGTCGCGCGGGCCAGACGAGCGCTTTCGGCCGCATCAAGCCCCTGGGCCGCGCCCGCCGCCTCCAGCGCTTCGATGAAGGCGTAGAGATAGGCCGGGGCCGAACCCGACACGGCGGTGGCCGCGTGCATCAGGTCCTCGGTCGGCAGGATCGCCACCGCCGCGACGGGCGCGAACAGCGCCTTGGCGCGCTCAAGAGCCTCGGCGTCGTCGGCATAGAGGCTGGCCGCGCCGCGCCCGATGGCGACGGCCGTGGTCGGCATGACCCGCGCCACGCGCCGTCCTCCGAAAGCTTGCGAGATGTCGGCGGCCCGCACGCCGGCGGCGATCGACACAATCACTGCGTCCGGCGCCAGATGCGGGAGCACATCCTGGACGGCCTCGCGCCAGATCTGCGGCTTGACCGCCAAGAGCACGGTCTTGGCCGCCGACAGCGCTTCAAGCGGCGGATTCACGCGGGCGCCCGCAAAGGCGGCGGCGTCGACATGGGGATCACGGATGATGAGATCGGAGGCGTCAAACGCCCCTGCCGCCCGCCAACCCTGTATCAGGGCGCCGCCCATGCGGCCTGCGCCGAGGAGAAGGATGGGGGTCATGAGCGTTACCTCGATCTCTGTCCTTCTCCCCTTGCGGGAGAAGGTGGCCTGCGGAGCAGGTCGGATGAGGGGTTTCTCGGACTTCGCCGCAAAATGACGAGCGCTCGCCTGTACGACCCCTCATCCGTCGCTTCGCGACACCTTCTCCCGCAAGGGGATAAGGATTTGAAGCCCCAATCAGGCCTGGCCGACGGTCTCGAACATGCAAGCGGCCATCGCCTGGTCCGGCGTCTTGGCGCCCTGCAGCAGGAACTCGAAGGCCGGGAAGAAGCGGTCGGCCGCCTCCACTGCGGCGTCGATCATCGAGGCGGCCTGGGCCATGGTCGGACGCTCGCCTGACGGCAGGGCCAGGGCGTGGCGGAAGACCACCTCGCCGTCCTCGGTCCAGACCTCGAAATGGCCCAGCCAGACGCGCTGGTTAATGAGGGCCAGCAGTTCATAGGCGTTGGCGCGCTTGGACTTGGGCGCGCGCAGGTCCAGGGACAGGCACAGTTGCAGGCAGTCGGCCTCAGGGCGCCAGGCGAACCACAGCTCGTAGTCCTTCCAGTCGCCCTTCAGAGCGAAGGCCAGATCGCCGTCCTCGGTGCGGTCAAAGGTGAGGTTCTCGGCCGACAGCACGTGCTCGACCACCTCCAGGGGGTCCAGCGCCATCAGGACGTCGTCGTCTTCCGGTTGGGTGTCCATGAAAAACCTATGTCCCCGCCGGCGACGGCGGGGGTTAGCCCCGCGCTGAATCGCTCACGTACGGGGACACTAATCTGCTTCGCGGCGTTCGTCTCAACTCGCTTCACGCCTGGAGCGAGCGACGAGTCGGCTATTCGCCTGAACTCGCGGTTTTTTTGGCGGGGGCCTTCTTGGCCGCCTTCAGCGCCGCCACTTCCTCGCGCAGCGCCGCCACTTCAGCCTTCAGGGCCTCGAAATCGTCGCGGCGGATCAGGTCGAACTCCGCCGCCAGACGGTCCGCCTGGGCCCGCATCGCGGTCTTGGCTTCCTCGCCGGCCGTCTGAGCGATGCCCATGGCCGCCTGGGTCAGCTTGGCGAATTCGTCGAGGAAGGGGTTCTGGCTGTGCATCGGTAATCCATGCCCGCGAATGGGCCTTGCGCTCTTATATGGGAAACGGTGGATGAAAGCGAAGCCCGAACACTATAGGACTGCGTCGATCTGTCCCGCACGGAGCCCGAGCGCGTGATCTTTCCGAACATCGACCCCGTGGTCCACATCGGCCCCTGGGCCCTGGAATTCGGGCCTCTGGCCCTGCGCTGGTACGCCCTGGCCTACGTGGCGGGCATTCTCTTGGGCTGGCGCTACGCCATCCGCCTGACGCGGACTGCAAGCGTGTGGGGCGGCCGAACCCCGACCGCCACCGCCTTGCAGATCGATGACCTGGTCCTGTGGATCACGCTCGGCATCATTCTGGGCGGACGGCTCGGCTACATCCTCTTCTACATGCTGATGAACGACGACCAGCGCGCTTGGCTGCTCGCGCACCCGATGGACGTCTTCAAGATCTGGGAAGGCGGCATGTCGTTCCATGGCGGCTTCCTGGGCGTCTGCGCGGCGGTGATCCTGTTCGCCCGCCAGCAGAAGATCGACATGCTGAGGCTGGGCGACCTGATCGCGCCCGTCGCGCCGATCGGCATCTTCTTCGGTCGCATCGCCAACTTCATCAATGGCGAGCTGTGGGGCCGCGTCACCGACGGCCCCTTGGGGATCATCTTCTGCAACGAGACGATCAAGGCCAATCATCCGCAGCACATCTGCCCCGCCGGCCCCCTGCCCCGCCATCCCAGCCAGCTCTATGAGGCCGGCCTGGAGGGACTGGCGCTGTTCCTGATCATGGGCTTCGCCATCTATCGTCTGAAGTGGCTGCGCCGGCGCGGCGCGCTCGTGGCAACTTTCCTGCTGGGCTACGGTCTGGCGCGGCTGTCGCTGGAGAACGTGCGCAATCCAGACATCGGCATGCCTGAGTTCCCGCTGGGCCTGACCATGGGGATGATGCTGTCGATCCCGATGATCATGGCCGGCGGGTGGCTGCTATGGAAGGCGCTGAAGGAACCGATTCAGGACGAGGCCGGGGCGCGTGAGCCTGCTTGACCGCCTGAAGGCCCAGATCGCCCAGGACGGACCGATCGGCGTTCCTGAGTTCTTCACCCGCTGCCTGCACGACCCGCGCGACGGTTATTACGCCACGCGGCCGGATCTAGGGACCTCAGGGGATTTCATCACCGCGCCCCTGGTCAGCCAGATGTTCGGCGAGTTGATCGGCCTATGGGTGATCGAGACCTGGACGCGCATGGGTCGGCCCGCGCCGTTCCGTCTGGTCGAGATGGGGCCCGGCGACGGGACGTTGATGAGCGACGTGCTGCGCGTCGGGCGACTGGATTCGGCCTTCCTATCGGCCGCTGAAGTCTGGCTTGTCGAGGTTTCCGAGCCGCTGAAGGACAAGCAAGCCGCGCGGCTCGGTGACGGCCCGCGCTGGGCCTCGCGCCTCGACGAGGTTCCGGGCGGCGCGCCGACGATCCTGGTCGCCAACGAGCTTCTGGATTGCCTGCCCGCGCGTCAATTTGTCCGCACACAGACTGGATGGGCGGAGCGGGTGATCGGACTGGGCGCGGATGGCGCGCTGGCGTTTGGGTTGCGCGCCATAAATCCTCCCCCCAGAGGGGGAGGTGTCCGTGCAGCGGACGGAGGGGGAAGTCCCGTAGCCCCCGCCCCTTCCCCCTCCGGTCCTTCGGACTACCTCCCCCGCTGGGGGGAGGATTTGGAAGCAGGGAGCATCTGGGAATCCTCCCCCGCCCAGGCGGCGCTGGCCTCGGACATCGCCCATCGTCTCGTCACCGACGGCGGCGCGGCCCTGTTGATCGACTATGGCCGAGCCCACCCCGAGCCGGGTGACACGCTGCAGGCGGTGCGGAACCATCAGAAGGTCGATCCGCTGGAGACGGCAGGCCTTGCCGACCTGACGGTCTGGGCCGACTTCCCGTCGGTGGTGACGGCCGCGCGCGAAACTGGCGCGAAGGCGGGTCCGATCCTCAGCCAGGGCGCGTTTCTGGTCGCCTTGGGAATCGTCCAACGCGCCGAAGCCTTGGCCACGCGCCAACCCGATCGGGCCGACCAGATCGGAAGACAGCTTGATCGCTTGATCGGAGAGGCGCAGATGGGCGATCTGTTCAAGGTCGCGTGTCTTTGCGCGCCCGACCTTTCGCCCCCCCTCTTCGAGGACGCGACGTGAAGACACCCGTTCTGCCCACCGTCCAGTCGCCGCTGCTGTCCAGCCTGCCGGGCGTCAAGCACGCCTTCTTCACGCGCCAGGGCGGGGTCTCGAAGGGCATCTATGACAGCCTGAACGTCGGACGCGGCAGCAAGGACGAGCCCGCCGATGTGGAGGAGAACAGGGCTCGGATCGCGCGCTGGTTCGGCGGCGGGCCCGAGGATCTGAACGTCTGCTACCAGATCCATTCGACCATCGCGATCGTCGCCGACGGCTCGTGGGGCGAGGCGCGGCCCGAAGGCGACGCGGTGGTGTCCAAGACCCCCGGCGTGATCTGCGGCGCCATGGCGGCCGACTGCGCGCCGGTGCTGCTGGTCGATCCTGAAGCGCGGATCGTGGCCGCCGCCCACGCCGGCTGGCGCGGGGCGCTGGACGGCGTGGTGCAGTCGGCTGTGGACCGCATGGTCGAGCTGGGCGCCACCCCCGCCAACATGACCGGCGTTGTTGGCCCCTGCATCGGACCGAAGTCCTACGAGGTGGGCCTCGACTTCCTGCACAAGTTCGAAGCCGACTGCCCTGGCTCGGGACGGTTCTTCAAGCCGGGCGTCGCCGAGGACAAGCGCTTCTTCGACTTGCCGGCCTTCGTGCTGGACCGTCTGGCGACCGCCGGTGTGGAGCGCCGCGAGTGGGTGGGCCGCGACACCCGCGCCGAAGAGGAATGGTTCTTCTCCAACCGCCGCGCCTTCCTCAACAACGAGGGCGACTACGGCCGCCTTCTGTCGGCGATCATGCTGGAGGCGTGACGCCTGCGCCCCCCGTGAGCATTGCTCCGGGTACGGAAACGAAAAAGTCTCGCCGTTAACACTTGTGTCCGGGGCTTCGCCTGCTAGAAGGCCCGCCAACGGCGACCCCCACACCCGAGATCATCATGAAGCTGCTGTCCGGCAACTCCAACCGCCCGCTGTCCCAGGCGATCGCGGAATATCTCGACATGCCGCTGACCCGCGCCCAGGTGCGCCGGTTCGCCGACCTCGAGGTGTTCGTCACCATCGACGAGAACGTGCGGGGCGAGGACGTCTTTGTCATCCAGTCGACCAGCTATCCGGCCAACGACAACCTGATGGAGCTCCTGATCTGCATCGACGCCCTCAAGCGCGCGTCGGGCAAGCGGATCACGGCCGTGCTGCCTTACTTCGGCTACGCCCGCCAGGACCGGAAGACCGGCGGCCGCACCCCGATCTCGGCCAAGCTGGTCGCTAACCTGATCACCCGCTCCGGCGCCGACCGGGTTCTGACCATGGACCTGCACGCCGGCCAGATCCAAGGCTTCTTCGACATCCCGACCGACAACCTCTTGCCCTCGCGCCTGATGGCCGAGGACATCCGCCGTCACTACCCGATGGGCGACGACCTGATGGTCGTCTCGCCGGACGTGGGCGGCGTGGTGCGGGCCCGCGCCCTGGCCAAGCGCCTGGACGACGCCGACCTCGCCATCGTCGACAAGCGTCGCTCGGGTCCGGGCCAGTCGGAAGTCATGAACATCATCGGCGACGTCAAGGACCGTCGCTGCATCCTGTTCGACGACATCGCCGACTCGGCCGGCACGCTGTGCAACGCCGCTCAGGCCCTGATGAGCCACGGCGCCAAGTCGGTCAGCGCCTACATCACCCACGGCGTGCTTTCGGGCGCAGCCGCCGACCGCGTCGCCAATTCCGTGCTCACCGAACTGGTGGTCACCGACTCGATCGAAGCCTCGGACCCGGCCAAGGCCTGTCCGAAGATCCGCTACGTGTCGTGCGCGCCGCTCATTGGCGAAGCCATTCGCCGGATCGCCAACGAAGAGTCGGTGTCCAAGCTGTTCGACTAGGTTGTCGGCGCTTCGCCCATTCGTTACCGGCCGCGCCGTGCTGATCGCCGGCGTTGCGCGGCGGAGACCCGATTAAGGTTATTTTTCGCGTGAAGCGGCGCATTCCAAAGGGAATTCGCCTCTCGCACGGTCACGCTTGTAAAAGCTTGGTTAACGGGGCGACAGTCACAATATCGCCTGCCCAGGCTGCTAAGCGCGCCACCAGAGTCTTGATGGGGAATTTCGGATAATGCGTTCCTTCTCGCGTACGCGGGTCGTACTGACAACGACCGTCGTGGCGCTGGCCGCGCTGGTTGCGGCCTGTAGCTCGCCCCCACCGCCGCCGCCGCCGCCCGTTGTCCAAGCCCCGCCGCCGCCGCCGCCGATCACCCTCTCGGCCAGCGTGGTCGAGCGCGCCAGCGCCTTCCGGGGCTACATGGCGCGCGCCAGCCAGGTCTCGCCCACGTTCCAGAACGGCGAGCAGATCCAGACTTCGCTGAAGGTCGGAGCGTCCTACGAGGCCAGGTCGTTCATGAACGGCGCGGTGGCTTACGCCGCCGTATTGGCGCTGCAGGACCCCACCTTTGTCGCCTCGGTGCGCGAGGTCGCGGCCCACCCGACCCAACGCCAGGAGATGGTCAACAACATCTTCTCCAACCCCTCGTACGCGACCGTCTTCAAGGGTAGCGACAGCGCCGCAGGCCTGATCATCGATACGATCGGCGGCGACGGCCTGAAGGTCTTCATGGCGGGCAAGGCGGTGAAGCAGGCGGCCTACGATGTGCAGAAGGCGACCTGGTCCAAGAGCGCGGTCGTTGATCGCGACGGCCGCCTGGCGTCGGCCAAGTCGCTGTCGACCAGCCCCGCCCTCGCCGAAAGCGCGGACGTCGCGGTGCTGCAGCAAGCGTCGATGGGGGGCCAGTCTCTGGGCCTTACCCCGCGCGCCGCCGTCGCGCCCTATTCGCCGGTCGTGATCCGAGGCCTGGCCGTGGCCGCTCTCGCCGCCCTCGGCGCGGCTGGCGACAACAACCTCAGTGCGATCGACGCGCTGAGCACCGATCCCGCAACCAGCAGCTGCCTGAACATGGCCAAGCTGAACCTCTACCAGTGCCTGGCCGTCTCGAAGCCCCACTACGAGGACATCTTCTGCCTCGGCCAACACATCCTGATCGACACCGGCGCCTGCGTGATCAAGGCCGCCGGCGCCACGGTGCCGCCCGAGCCGCCCAAGGTTCTGCCGGTCAAGGAAACGATCGCCACCAAGGGCGCCGGCTCCAAATCGCGCAAGGCCAAGACGGCCGCCAAGAAGCCGGTCAAAAAGGGCTGATCTTCCTCGCTTTCCATCACGAGGGGCCGGGCGTTGCGTCGCCCGGCCCTTTTGTGTATGTAGCGCGACCCCAAAACGACCGGGCGAGCGTGGCGATCCAGCCATAGGCGCTCTGGTCCCAGAAGAGAGCATACGGCTCTCTAGAAAGACTGCACCATGAGCGAGATCATTCTGAACGTGGAAATCCGCGACGGCGCCGGCACCGGCAACGCTCGCGCCACCCGTCGCGCCGGCAAGGTCCCGGGCGTTCTGTACGGCGGCGGCAAGGCTCCCGTGAACATCGCCGTGAAGGCCAACGAATTCCGCAAGTCGCTGTACACCGGCAAGCTGTTGGGCCACCTGGTCACCCTTCAGTACGGCGAAGAAAAGCAATCGGTCATCGCTAAGGCCGTGCAATTCCACCCCGTCACCGACGAGCCCGTCCACTTCGACCTGTATCGCGTCGACGAGCACCAGTTGATCAAGATCGAAGTGCCGGTGCACTTCAAGAACCACGAAACCTCGGTCGGCCTGAAGAAGGGCGGCACGCTCGAAGTCATCCGTCACACCGTCGAACTGGCCTGCCCGGCCGACAAGATCCCCGAAGAACTGGTCATCGACCTGGCCGGTCACGACATCGGCGACGTCATCCGCATCTCGGAAGTGAAGCTGCCGGAAGGCGTGAAGCCGGCCATGGACCGCGACTTCGTGATCGCCAACGTCAAGGCTTCGTCCGCCGCTCAGTCGGACGCCGGCGACACGACGACCGCCTAAGCCTATCGGTCCTCGGATCGAAGCATATTACAGACGGGCGGACCTTGGGGTCCGCCCGTTTTCGTTTGAACTCCCGAGATCTTCGCGATGCTGATCCTCGCCGGCCTGGGCAATCCCGAGCCCAAGTACGAGAAGAACCGCCACAACGTCGGCTTCATGGCCGTCGACGCCCTCGCGCGGAAGTGGGGGACCGCCCCGTGGCGCGCGCGCTTTCAGGGCTTGGCCTGCGAGGGCCAGGTCTCCACGCCTGACGGCCCGGTCAAGCTGCTGCTGTTGAAGCCCAAGACCTTTTACAACGAAAGCGGCCGCGCGGTGGGCGAGGCGATGAAGTTCTTCAAGCTGACGCCGGCGGACGTCATCGTCTTTCATGACGAGATCGACATGGCGCCGGGCCGCTTCAGGATGAAGTCGGGCGGCGGGGCGGCCGGCAACAACGGCATCCGTTCTGTGACCAGCCAGGTCGGCGACGCCTTCCGCCGCGGCCGCATCGGCGTGGGTCATCCCGGCCACAAGGACGCGGTGATGCACTACGTGCTGGGCGACTTCCACAAGGTAGAGCACCAGTGGCTGGACCCGATGTTGGACGCCATCGCCGACGCCCTGCCCTTCGCCGCCGTCGGTGATGACGAACGCTATCAAGCCGAGGTCATGCGCCTGGCCCCCGCGCCCAAGGCCGATCCGCGCAAACCCGCCTAGGATCCTAGGGCCCCAGGCGGGCGCCTTACGCGTCCTTCAAAGCGTTCCCATCTAGACACCGTCGGCGCTCAAGCCGCCGGATTGACGACGCCCAGCCCGTGAGGGAATGACCAGCCCATGTTCTCGCTTCCGTTGCCGCTGCTGGGCCTGTCGCTGCTGTTCTCGATCGCGCTGTGCGTCCACGTCGTGCGGACCCAGCGAGAGATGTACTGGCTTTGGATCATCCTACTGTTCCAGCCGGTCGGCGGCGTGGTCTATCTCGTCGCCGTGATCCTGCCCGAACTGCTGGGAGGCCGCACCGCGCAGAAGGTGGGCGCCGCCGCGCGCCAGGCGCTCGACCCGCAACGCGAGTATCGCGAGGCGGCTAAGGCCGTGGATGACGCGCCAACGGTCGCCAATCGCGTTCGCCTGGCCGTGGCCGCGACCGAACTGGGTAGGCACGCCGAGGCCGAGCGCCTCTACGCCGAAAGCCTTACGGGCCTCTACGCCGACGACCCGCAGTTGCTACTGGGCCGCGCGAACGCCCTGATCGAGCTGAACCGCCCCGCCGAGGCGCTGCCCCTGCTCGAAAAGCTTGGAGAAACCCCGACCGCCGGCCGCACCCCACACACTCTGCTGGCGCTTGGCCGCGTCTACCAAGCGCTCGGCCGCGACGAACAGGCCGAGACGGCGCTTAGCTGGGCGGCCGATCACTATCCGGGCTTCGAGGGCATCGCCCGCTACACAGCCTTCCTGGCCCAACAGGGCCGCAGGGACGAGGCTCATGCCAAGCTGGCTGAGATCGACCGGCGCCTGTCTAAGACCCACGCCCACTTCCGCAAGGAAGCCAAGACCTGGCGCGACTTCGCGGCGGCCGCGGCGGGGTGAAGCTCCGTCCCTGCGTCGTCAGCGGCCGCCCGCACGACGCCTCTTAGAACCTTCCACGCTGGAAGTCCTCGAACGCCTGAACGAGACCCTCGCGCGTGTCCATCACGAACGGGCCGTGCCAGAACACGGGCTCGCCGATCGGACGCCCCGCCAACAGCAGCACACGCGCCTTGGTGACCGCCTCGACCCGAACCGTGTCGCCGCGTCCCAGGAAGACGCCCGACAAGGCGTCGACCGTGTCATGGGCCACACGCACCTGACCTTCATAGACCGCCAGCATGGTGTTGCGGTCATCACCGACAGGCTCTTCAAACACCGTCCCGGCCGGCAGCACGACGTCGAAATATAGGGCGTCCACCGCGCCGCCGCCGATCGGCCCCGCCGTACCGCCTTCGGTCGCGCCGGAGATCACCTTGACCGTCACGTCGCCGTCGCGGGTTTCGACCGGGATGCTGTCGGCCTCAAACTCTTGGTAGCCGGGGGCGCTCATCTTCAACTTAGCGGGCAGGTTCACCCACAGCTGGAAGCCGCGCATGCGGCCATCGGCCTGTTCGGGCATCTCGGAGTGAACGATGCCCTTGCCGGCCCGCATCCACTGGATCCCGCCCGGTCCGATCACGCCCTCGCGGCCGGTGTTATCCTTGTGACGCATCCGGCCTTCCAGCATGTAGGTCACGGTCTCGAAGCCGCGATGCGGATGGTCGGGGAAGCCGCCCAAATAGTCTGACGCCTGGTCGTTGTCGAAGCAGTCCAACATCAGGAACGGGTCGAACATCTGGGCTTCCGGGGTACCCAGCATCCGCGTCAGCCGCACCCCGGCGCCGTCTGAGGTGGGTTGGCCTTTGATGATCTTCAGGACGGGACGGACGGGCATGGCGAACTCCTGTTGCGGCTTTGATATCTGATCTGGTTGCAATTCGCGCAAGCCCCTCCCCAGGTTCGCCTTTCGCGGCCATCCGTGCTAAGCGCGCGCCAACGAAATTCACGAGAGTTCCATGGCCCTGAAAGTCGCCATCGTCGGCCTGCCCAATGTCGGCAAGTCCACCCTGTTCAACGCCCTGACCCAGACGGCGTCGGCCCAGGCCGCCAACTATCCGTTCTGCACGATCGAGCCCAACACCGGCGACGTCGCCGTGCCCGAGCCGCGCCTGAACGCGCTGGCAAAGATCGCCGGCTCCAAGGAGATCATCCCGGCCCGGATCAACTTCGTCGATGTCGCAGGCCTGGTGCGCGGCGCCTCGAAGGGTGAAGGCTTGGGCAACCAGTTCCTGGCCAATATCCGGGACTGTGACGCCGTGGCTTTCGTCGCCCGCTGCTTCGAAGACAGCGACATCACCCACGTCGAGGGCCGTATCGACCCGATCAGCGATCTCGAGATCATCGAGATGGAGCTGATGCTGGCCGACCTGGAGAGCCTGGAAAAGCGCCTGCCCAACGTCGAGAAGCGCGCAAAGAGCGGCGGCGACAAGGACATGATCCAGACCCTGCGCCTGATCAACCTGGCGCTGGAGCAGCTGCGCGCCGGTCGTCCCGCCCGCGCCGCCCAGATCGACAAGGAAGACGCCAAGGCCTGGGCCATGTTGCAGCTGCTGACCTCGCTGCCGGCCCTCTATGTCTGCAATGTCGAGGAAGCCAGCGCCGACAAGGGTAACAAGTTCTCGGACCTGGTGGCCGAACGGGCCGCCCGCGACAACGCCAAGAGCGTGGTCATCTCGGCTCAGATCGAGAGCGAGATCGCCCTGCTGGATGAAGAAGAGCGCGCCGAGTTCCTCGAGACCCTGGGGCTGGCCGAGCCGGGCCTCAACCGCCTGATTCGCGAGGCCTACAGCCTGCTGGGGCTGCAGACCTACTTCACGGTCGGTCCCAAGGAAGCCCGGGCCTGGACGATCCCCGTGGGCGCCACCGGCCCGCAGGCCGCCGGCGTCATCCACACCGACTTCGAGAAGGGCTTCATCCGCGCCGAGACCATCGCCTTCGACGACTACGTCAAGCTGGGCGGCGAGAACGGCGCCAAGGAAGCCGGCAAGATGCGCTCGGAAGGCAAGGAGTACGTCGTCAAGGACGGCGACGTGATGCACTTCCGCTTCAACGTCTGATGCGTCGCGCGGCGTCCGTGACCTAAACGGCGCCGCGCTTATGCCGGATTGATGGTTCCCCGCGAGAAGGCTCGACGCGGCAACCGGACGGTGTAACCTCGACACGTCAAGTGGAGGGCACCATGAAAAAGATCATCATCCTCGGCGTCGCCTGCGCCATGCTCGCTGGTTCCGCGTTCGGCCAGAGCCGCGCGGGCTGGCAGCCATCCGACGCCAACCGCACCGGCCCACGCGCGGTCGATCCGACCTATACCACCGGCCGCTATCGGGCGGAGCAGGAAGGGCAGCAGTTCCTCGAGCCCGGAAATCCCCTGCAGCAGAAGCGCGCTGGCGCGCTGGCGGCGGAGGCCGGCGTGAACTGTGATCTTGTCAGCGCCGGCCAGGTGAACGCCCATCGCGGTGGCGGTGAAACCTACGAGATCGCCTGCAAGAACGACTTTGGCTGGATCGTGAGCAAGGCCGGCGGCAAGGTCAACGCCTATGACTGCTACGCCTTGGCCGCTTCGGAGAAGGCGGCAAAGGGCAAGCTGGCCACCTGTCGTCTGCGCGAGAACGTCGGCTCTACGGCGGGGCTGGGCGCCCTGGCGCAAAGAGCCGGCCTGACCTGCAAGCCCGCGGATGGCGTCTATCTGGGCGGCGGCGGCACGCCGCCGATCTCGCGCTACGAGGTTCTGTGCGAAGGCGGCGCCGGCTACATCATCGACGCGCCTCAGCCCAAGTCGTCGGCCGCCATGCTCGCCATGTCCTGCGCGCGGGCCAAGGCGGCGGGCATGGGCGCTTGCGCGCTAAAACCGAAGGGCTGAGCTCGGCGGTTGAAGACCAGTAACGGCCCGCGCCCGCCGCGGGCCGTTTTTCGTTGCTCGCGCGACGCTCGGGCCGTCTAAAAGGGGCGGTCCGTTGGAAGGAGGCTCCATGGCCCAGATGATCACCCTGACCGCCGCGCATGACGGCTTTGCGTTCACCGCCCTGCATGCCGAGCCGAACGGCCCGCGCCGAGGCGGAGTCATCGTGATCCAGGAGATCTTCGGTCTGGACCACTACGTCCACGAGGACGTCGCCCGCTGGGCCGCCCGCGGCTTCGAAGTCGTGGCGCCGTCAATGTTCGACCGACAGGAGAAGGGCTTCACCGCTCTGCACGATCCGGCTGGCTTCGAGAACGGCGTCAAGCACGCCCTCGCCAACGGGCCCGACAACGCCATGGGCGACATCCAGGCGTGCGTGGACTTCCTCAAGGACCGGGGACCGGTCTTCGTGGTCGGCTACTGCTACGGCGGTACGATGACCTGGCTGGCGGCTTCGCGCTGCGAGGGGATTGCGGCGGGCGCCAGCTACTATGGCGGTCAAGTCGCTGGCATGGCCAAGTTCGCGCTGAAGGCGCCGGTGATCGTCCATCTGGGACGGAAGGACCCGCACATCCCGGCTGACGACGTGAAGGCGGCGATACAAGCCGCTCACCCTGACGTTCCCGTCTATATCTACGAAGCTAGCGGTCATGGCTTCAACAACGATGGCCGCCCGGATTCCGATCTCGCCGACGCCGAACTGGCCCGCCAGCGGACAATGGACTTCTTCGCTGCGCACGGGGCCGCGTAGTGGGGGAGCGGATCGCCCTCGCCACCTTGGACGGCGCGCCCTTCGCTGCGTATCACGCACCACCAACGGAAGCGCGGCGCGGCGGCGTCGTCATGATGCACGCGATCTGGGGCGTTACCCCGCATCTGCGTCAGTTGGCGGACAGCCTGGCCGAGCAGGGCTATGAGGTGATCGTTCCCAGTCTGATGGACGCGGCTGACGCCGACTTTCCTGTTGAAGACACCACGCCAGCGATCCTCGAAGCCCGCATGGCCATGGGCGAGCGGACCGGCTGGGGAGCTAGCACCCTGCCCCGTGTCCAGGCCTGCGTTGATGTTCTCGGTGGCCCGGTGTTTGCGCTAGGCTTCTGCTACGGCGGCACCACGGCCTGGCTGGCGGCGTGTCGCTGCGAGGGCCTCTCGGCGGTGTCGGCTTTCTACGGCGGTGACATCATCGCCTATCGCGACGAGACGCCCAAGGTTGCAACTATCCTTCACTTCGGCAAGGTCGACACGATGATCCCGCTGGCCGATGTCGAAGCGATCCGCGAGCGCCATCCGGATCTGCCGATCTATCTCTATGACGCCGGACATGCCTTCGTCGCGCCGAACGGGCATCACGCCGACAGCGCGCGGCTGTCCCTGCTACGCACGCTGCAACTGTTTCAACGGTCCGGAGGGGCCAAGGCCGAGGCTTGAGCATGATCCGTCGTCTGAGCGCCCTCGCCGTCTTCCTGCTGCTCGCCGCGAGCCCTGCCTTGGCGCAGACGGTCGTGATCGTCCGTCATGGCGAGAAGGTCTCACCCAACGGCGATCCGGATCTGTCGGAAACCGGTCTGGCTCGCGCCAACGCCCTGGCGACCGCCCTTTCCGGCGCCCGGGTCAGCCTGGTCCTGGCGACGCCGCTGAAGCGAACCCAGCAAACCGGCAGGCCGACCGCAGAGGCCCAGAGCGCGACCGTCCAGACCATCGCGCTCGACGGCGGCGTCCTGGCGCACGCTGAGCGCGTCGCCAACGCCGCGCGCAAGGCGGACAAGGACACGACGGTCCTGGTCGTCGGGCACAGCAACACCGTGGGCGAAATCGCCCGCGCGCTGGGGGACGCCGCACCGACAGTGCTGACGGATTGCGACTACGACCAGATGACGGTCATAACCCTCGGCGGGTCCAAGCCACGGACGCTGCACGCTCGCTACGGCGCGCCGACGCAAGCTTGCCCGGGAAGCTGAGGTCCTGTCACCGCTGATTATCGAAAGCGTCGCACAACGGCCAAGGCTGAGCTAGGCTCGGCGCCATGCGGTCTCGCGTTTCCGTCCTGCTGGCCTGTGTCGCTTTGCCGTTTTCCGTCGCCCACCCAGCGCACGCCGGGGAGACGCGATGCTGGTTCGAGAACGGTGCGATTGTCGCGCCCGCAGCAATCGCCGATATGGCTGGCGATTACGTGATCGATCTCTCCGCGCCGCGCACACTGCTGCATGAGACCAAGGCTCAGATGGCCGGGATCGTCACCGAGACGGTGACCCTCCCGGTCGAAATCGCCGGGCTCAAGGCGCCAGCGGTGTCGGTGACGGTGGCCGATCTTGACGATCGGGGCGCAGGCTTTGTCACACCCATAGCCGGCGTCATCGGCATGGACGTCCTTTCGGGGCACAGTATCGAGATCGACTTCGCGCAATGCAGGGTGCGTATCGACCAACCGTGGCGGGCGCGGCGACAAGTAGTGCTGCCGGTTGAAGTCGTCGAAGGACTCCCCACGATCACGGCCGCAATCAGCGACGGCCCCACAGCCCGCAGCGGCGCATTCGCGATCGACACTGGTTCGCGCGCGATGACGCGACTGTCCACGCGTGACGCCACGGTCACTGGAAAGCTGACTTCAAACGCCCGCCATAAAGCGCCGGCGCGCCTTCGCGCCTTATCGATCGCCGGCGTCCTGGCCGAGAACGTCCCGGCGACGCTTGCCGACGATCTGCCTGAAGGGGTCGTGGGAACCCTGGGAACGGGACTATGGGCGCGCCATCGGCTGCGCTTGGCGGCCGACGCCCGGACGATCGCGATCGCGCCCTGAGCACGCACCGCTGACGCGCAAAAGAAAAAGCCCGGTGTTTCCACCGGGCTTCTCCAGTCCTGGAAGACGCTAGCCGCTTAGTGCGACTCGTTGCGCCAGACCGTCTTGTAGCTGGCGTAGAGCAGGCCGCTCAGCAGCAGCAGATAGATGATCACGGCGAAGCCAGTCTGCTTGCGCTCTTCCAGCTTGGGCTCGGCGGCCCACATCAGGAAGGCCGACACGTCCTTGGCCTGCTGGTCGAGGGTCGACTTGGTGCCGTCGTCGAACGTCACCTGACCGTCCTTCAGCGGGGCGGCCATGGCGATAAAGCCGCCCGGCGGGACGTGCTCATGCGAGCCCGACCAATAGGCCGTCAGGTCACCCGGCATGTAGGGGTTGTAGTGCTGACCCGGACCGACCTTCAGGCCAGCCGGCGGATCCACGTAACCCGTCAGCAGCGAGTAGATATAGTCCGGACCGCCCGAACGGGCCTTGGCCAGCAGCGACATGTCCGGCGGCAGGGCGCCGCCGTTCGCGCCGCGGGCGGCCACTTCGTTGGCGAAGGGCGACGGGAAGCGGTCGGCGCTGGTGGCCGGACGCTTGATCGCATCACCCGTCTCAGAGTCGATGTCGGCGACCTCGTAGTCCTTGGCGATCGCCTTGACCCACGGGTTGTCGTTCGAGTTCTTGTACTTCTCGTTGTAGAACGGGCCGCCCTTGTCACCAAGGTTCCGGAAGCTGAGCAGCTTCATCGAGTGGCACGACGAGCAGACTTCCCGATAGACCTTGTAGCCGCGCTGCAGCTGGGCCTGATCGAACTTGCCGAACGGGCCTTCGAACGACCACTGGACGTCCTTCGGCGGCAGCGGGTGCCCGGCGGCGAGCGCCTGGCCGGCGAAGGCCAGACCCGCGACGGCTGCGATGATGGAGAGTTTGCGCAGCATCGGGATCAGCCCTTCTTCTCGGTCAGCGCCGGCGAAGCGATCGATTCCGGCACGGGCAGCGGCTTTTCCTTCAGACCCAGGATCGGGAGGATCACCAGGAAGAAGGCGAAGTAGTACAGCGATGCGAAGCGGCTGAGCCAGACGAAGCTGTTCAGGTCGGCGTCGATCAGCTTGAAGGTGGTCAGGTGCGGGATGACCTTGTCGTCCGGCAGCTTGGCGCCGCAGAGGCCCAGGATGCAGCAGGCGACGACGAAGATCATGAAATAGACCTTCGCGGTCGGGCGGTAGCGCATCGAACGCACCTTCGACGTGTCCAGCCACGGCAGGGCGAACAGGCACGCGATGGCGCCAAACATGGCCAGCACGCCCATCAGCTTGTCCGGCACGGCGCGCAGGATCGCGTAGAACGGCAGGAAGTACCATTCCGGAACGATGTGCGACGGCGTCACCAGCGGGTTGGCCTCAATGTAGTTGTCGGCGTGGCCCAGGGCGTTGGGCATGTAGAAGACAAAGAAGGCGAAGAGAATCAGGAAGACGCTCATCGCGAAACCGTCCTTCACCGTCGCGTACGGCGTGAAGGGCACGGTGTCGGCCTTCGACTTCGGCTCGACGCCGGTCGGGTTGTTCTGGCCCACCACGTGCAGCGCCCAGATGTGCAGGATCACGACGCCCGCAATCATGAAGGGCAGCAGGTAGTGAAGCGAGAAGAAGCGGTTCAGCGTGGCGTTGTCGACCGCGAAGCCGCCCCACAGCCAGGTGGTGATGCTTTCGCCGACGATCGGCAGGGCGCCGAACAGGTTGGTGATCACGACGGCGCCGTGGAAGGACATCTGACCCCAGGGCAGCACGTAGCCCATGAAGGCGGTGGCCATCATCAGCAGATAGATCACGCAGCCCAGCAGCCACAGGACTTCACGCGGGGCCTTGTAGGACCCGTAGTAAAGGCCGCGCATCATGTGGATATAGACGGCGATGAAGAACATCGACGCGCCGTTGGCGTGCATGTAGCGGATCAACCAGCCGTAGTTCACGTCGCGCATGATGTGCTCGACGGACGCGAAGGCGTGGTCGGCGCTCGGGGTGTAGTGCATCACCAGGATGATGCCGGTGATCAGCTGCGAGGCCAGGCACAGCGACAGGATGCCGCCGAAGGTCCACCAGTAGTTCAGGTTCCGCGGCGTGGGATAGTCGACGAAGGAGTCGTAGCCCAGGCGGATAATCGGCAGACGGGCGTCGAGCCAACGCTCGAAACCGGTCTTGGGTTGGTAGGTCGAATGTCCGCTCATCTGGATTAACCGATCTTGACCTTGGTGTCGGACAGGAACTCGTACTCCGGCACCACCAGGTTCAGCGGTGCGGGACCCTTACGGATGCGGCCCGAGGTGTCGTAGTGCGAGCCGTGGCAGGGGCAGAACCAGCCGCCGTAGTCGCCGCCGCCGAACGTGGGCACGCAGCCCAGGTGCGTGCACGAACCGATCAGGACCAGCCACTGGGCCTTGCCGGGCTTCACGCGATCGGCGTCCTTCTGCGGATCCTTCATCGGCGCGCTGTCGTCGGCGACCGCCTTGGAAATCTCGCCCTTGGTGCGGTTGCGCACGAAGAGCGGCTTGCCGCGCCACTTCAGCGTAACCTGCTGGCCTTCCGGCACCTTGGTCAGGTCGAACTCGGTCGAGGCCATGGCCAGCGTGTCCGCCGACGGGTTCATCTGATCGATGAACGGCCACACCAGAGTCGCCGCGCCGCCAGCAGCGGCGGCGATCGCGGCGATATGAATGAAGTCGCGCCGGGAGGGATCGCCCCCGTGTTCCGGCTCGGTCGTTGCGCCCACGGCGGTGTCGGCCACCTTAAGTCACCCTTTGGTTCCGCCAGGCCGCGGGAGCGACCGGCTTGGAGACGCGCCTTGCGGCGCCATATCTTGCTCGACCCGCAAGCGGATCTCCGCCACAAGGCAGCGGTCAAATCGTCCTATCGGACGCGCGGGCGAAGTCCGCAAGTCCTTTCGATTCGTGGCAAAGCCCCTGCTGCCCTTGTGGTTGGTTCGCTTATTATGCGCATCGCACTTTTTCAACCAGGCATTCCCCAAAACGTAGGGGCCTGCATTCGGCTAACGGCCTGCTTCGGCCTGGGGCTCGACGTGATCGAGCCCTGCAGTTTCCCGTTGAATGACAAAAGCTTGAAGCGCGCGGCCCTCGACTACGGCCCTTTGACGCACCTGGCTCGGCACGACAGTTGGGAGACATTCCTTAAGGCGCCGGAACGCGTTGACGGGCGGCTTCTGCTGTTCACGACCCGGGGCGCGACTCCGTTGCACCGGTTTTCATTCGAGCCCGGCGACACCCTGCTTTTCGGCAACGAAAGTCGCGGCGCGCCAGAGGAGGTTCACGCCGCAGCACAAGCTCGGATCGTGATTCCCATCCGGCCGGAGACGCGGTCTATGAACCTGGCGACCACAGCGGCCATGGCGCTGGGCGAGGCGCTGAGGCAGACCGGAGGCTTCCCCGACTAGGGCTCAATGATCGCCGAAATCGACGTCGCGACGCGCCGCCACGATGGTCACGATGAAGCCCGCCAGCACGTCCAGCAGCACCATCAGGGTGATCAGGAAGAAGGTCGAGGTCGCAAAGGCGGGGGCGAGCAGGAACTCGACCAGGCATAGAATAAACAGCACCATCGACAGCGAATGATTGATGATCGCGATCTTGCGGCTGGTCGTTGACTTCAAGAGTTCGACAAACAGCACTACCAGCGAGGCGGCCATCAGCAGATCGCCCAGGCTGACGGCCCAGTCGGTGCGCGAGGTCATGTGGATGGTGAACAGCGCCTCGTTCATCCGGGCCGTCGCGTCCGTGGCCCTGAAGCCTCCGGTCAGCGTCAAGGCGACCAGGTTGTAGACAATGACCGGCAAGGCCAGCAGCGGAACGGCCGCGAACATCGAGCTTCCCCCTCCGGCGGCCCCGGTGTGGTCAACCGCCATGGCTAAGGCCTAGCCGGAATTTCGCTTGTGGTGAAGTCGGCTCGCCTGAGCCGGGACTAGGCCTCGTCCACGCCCTGCGGGTTGCGGGCCCGCGACTGGAGCCACATCACGCCCAACAGGTCAGAGATCGAAGCCTTGAGGCGACCGAGATTGGTGTACTTCGACACCCCGGTCTCGCGATGGCGGTGATTGACCGGCTGGAACGCCACCTCGTAGCCCTCGCGCAGCATCAGCGCCGGGATGTAGCGATGGATGTGATCAAAGTACGGCAGACGCAGGAAAGCCTCGCGCTTGAACGCCTTGAGGCCGCAGCCGGTATCGTTGGCGGTGTCCTTGAGCAAGCGCTTGCGCACGCCGTTGCCAAACTTCGACGCAAAACGCTTGGCGTTGCTGTCCTGGCGCTTGACCCGTTCGCCGCCAACCAGAGCAAGGTTTTCGGGACCGGCCGCCAGGGCCTTGGCCAAGCGAGGCGCATCGGCGGGATCGTTCTGGCCATCACCATCCAGCGTGACGATGATCGCCCCCCGCGCGGCCAGGACGCCGCTACGCACGGCGCGGCTTTGGCCGGAGTTCTTGCGATGGCCCAGCACGCGCAGTTGCGGGATCTCGGTCTTCAGCGCGACCAGACGCGCCTTGGTGTCGTCACGGCTGGCGTCGTCGACGAAGATCATCTCATAGGCCTCGCCGGCAAACGCCGCCGCGATCTCGCGAGCCAGCTTCGGCGCGGCCTCTCCCTCATCGAAAACGGGGACGACGACAGAGTAGTCGGGGGCGGAGGCGCTGGCGGCGTTCATCGCCCTCTAATACCGGAAAAATTTCCCCACGAAAGGATCGTGCTAAAGCAGACGGCATGACGCTTGAATCTCGCCTGGATGACTGGAGCCGGGGGTGGCGCGCGCCGCTCTTCGCCGCGCTCGTCGCCCTGATCGCCGGCCTGCCCGGCCTTTTCGCCATGCCGCCCCTGGATCGCGACGAATCGCGCTTCGCCCAGGCGACCGCGCAGATGATCGAGACAGGCGACTACGTCGTGATCCGGTTTCAGGATCAGCCGCGCTTCAAGAAGCCGGTCGGCATCCACTGGATGCAGGCGCTGAGCGTCAAGGCGCTGTCCGACGCCGAGGAGCGGCGAATCTGGGCTTACCGAATTCCGTCTCTGTTGGGAGCGATGCTGGCGGCGGCGGCCTGCGCCTGGGGCGCGGCGGCTCTCTTCGATCAACGCACTGGACTGCTCGCCGGCTCGATCCTTGGCGCGACCTTCCTGTTGTCGTCCGAGGCTTTCATCGCCAAGACCGACGCGGCGCTCTGCGGCACGACCACCTTGGCCATGGCGGCTCTGGCGCGGGTCTATATCGCCCACCTCAAAGGTGAATCTTCGAGCAAGTGGACAAAACTCGCCTTCTGGCTCGGCCTGTCGCTCGCGGCGCTGATCAAGGGCCCCGTCGGTCTTCTCGTGGCGATCTTCGCTCTGATCGCCCTGGCGCTCTGGGATCGCAAGGCGGGCTGGATGAAGGATCTCGGCTGGACCTGGGGCCTGATCCTGTTCGCAGCCATCACCCTGCCCTGGGCCATGATGATCACCGTCGCCACCGACGGCG
This sequence comes from Caulobacter sp. FWC26, assembly GCF_002742645.2. Taxonomy (NCBI): domain Bacteria; kingdom Pseudomonadati; phylum Pseudomonadota; class Alphaproteobacteria; order Caulobacterales; family Caulobacteraceae; genus Caulobacter; species Caulobacter sp. FWC26. The sequence continues at coordinate 580,826 of NZ_CP033875.1, read as the reverse complement.
CCTTCTGGGGCGCGGCGGTGGGCGCGGACTTGGCCCCGAAGCTGGCCGGCGGCCAGGAGGGGCACGCGGGCCCGTTCGGCTATCACACCCTGCTCGCCCCCCTGCTCTCGTTCCCCGCGACCTTGCTTTTGCCGGCGGCGCTGGTCGTGGGCTGGACCAAGCGCGACGAGCCCGGCGTGCGCTTCGCGCTTTGCTGGCTGATCCCGACGTGGCTGATGTTCGAATTGCTGCCGACCAAGCTGGTTCACTACGAACTGCCGGCCTATGGCGCCCTGGCCATGCTGATGGCCGCCGCCGTGCGCGAGCCGCTGGGCAAGCGCTCGCGCTGGATCGGCGGCGCGCTGTCGGTGCTGATGGGCGCGTTGCTCGCGGCCGTGGCGATCTACGGCCAGACCGCGTTCGGGACGGCAGGCGATCTCGTCTGGACCGCCCTGGCCGCCCTGCTGGCGCTTGGCGCGGGCGTCACGGGAGCTTTCCTCCTGCTCCGTCATCGCTCGGCGCGGGCCTTGGTCGCCGCCGGGGTCCTGGGCGTAGCCGCCCACATCGCCCTGACCGCCGGGCTGATCCCGCGCCTGGAACCTCTGTTCCTGTCGCGTGATCTGGCCGAGACCCTGGACGCCGCACGCCTGTCGCCACGTTCGGGGGCGCCGGGCCCCGTGGCCGTCACCGGCTACGCCGAACCCAGTCTGATCTTCCAGTTAGGGACCGCCACCGAACTGACCGACGGCGCCGGCGCCGCCGACGCGGTTGCTGAGGGGCGTCCGGCCATTGTCGAGGCGCGCGAGGAGAAGCCGTTCCGTGACGCTCTGGCGGGGCTTGGCCTGACCGCGCGTCCCGTCGCCGTGGTGGATGGGCTGAACTATTCGGACGGCGACCAGGAGCGGTTGACCGTCTATCGCGGCGAACGCATCGCGCCGCAGGAGGAACAGCCGTGAGCCGCTTCATCCAGATCGTCGAGGTCGGTCCGCGCGATGGGCTGCAGAACGAGAAGACCGTTCTGAGCGTCGCGGAGAAGCTCGATCTGATCAGCCGTCTCGAGGCTGCTGGCGCTAGGCGCACCGAGGTGGTCTCGTTCGTAAATCCGAACCGCGTGCCGCAGATGGCGGGGGCGGAGGAGATCATGGCCGCCCTGCCCGCCGACCTGATCCACTCCCGGATCGGTCTCGTCTTGAACATGCGCGGCTGGGAGCGGTGCGTGTCGACCGGATGCGACGAGGCCAATGTCGTGGTCTGCGCCTCCGACGGCTTCGCCACCCGCAACCAGGGCTCGACGACACGCCAGCAGGTCGAAACCCTGGCGGCCATCGTCGAACGCCAGGCCAGCGAAGGTGGCCCGCCGATCACCGCCACGATCTCAGTGGCGTTCGGTTGCCCGTTCGACGGTGAGGTTTCGGAAGATCAGGTCATCGCCATCGTCCGCGAGGCCGCAACGCTGGGCGTTCCGGAGATCGCCATCGCCGACACCATCGGGGTGGCCGATCCCTGGACAGTCCGCAAGCGGATCGAGGCCGTCCGCGCCGCTGCCCCGGATGCGCGCCTTCGCATGCACTTCCACGACACCCGAAACACGGGCCTGGCCAACGCCTTCGCCAGCGTCGAGGCGGGCGTTGATGTGCTGGACGCCTCGGTCGGCGGCCTGGGCGGCTGTCCGTTCGCCCCCGCCGCGACAGGCAATATCGGCACCGAGGACCTCGTTTACATGCTGGAACGCGCCGGCTTCGAGACGGGTTATAATCTGGGCGCCCTCATCGAGATCGGCCGCGACATCAGCGCCAAGTTGGGTAAGGCTCCCGCCTCGTCCCTCGCCCGCGCCGGAGGATTCCCCGCATGAGATCTCTGGCCGTCGTGCTCGCCCTTGGCCTGTCCGCCTGTGTCGCCGCGCCAGTGGCCGACGCAGGCCCCGCACGCTGCGATGTCACGATCAAGTTTGGCAGCTATGGCGCGGGCATCGACCATGCGCTCGCCGACAAGATCGCCGCAGCCGTCAAGAAGGACAGCGACATCGCCCGCTCCGAACGCAAGCCCTGGGGCCGCGAGGGCGAATTCGATCAGTGCTTGACGGTGAAGCCGGGACGAGACGCCAAAGCTGCGTACGAACGCTATCGCGCCATGCTGCCCAGTAAGAATCTGAAGGCGCCGACATCTATCGAGGGACCGGATGGTCTGAGGTTCGAAACCATCGCGCCGATGTAGGCGGACGCTCTACACAGCGGTCGGGGTAGGTTTTAGGCTCGTGGCTCTTGCTCAATCGGCGCCACCGCAAGCCGCCGCCGGACTGCCTCGCTGCCCCCCCCCAAAGAACGCTGAGGAAGCGATTTAACGTAGGGAGCGCCCCCTCTGACGGCCGCCCCTAGATCGGCCGACCCGTCAGTTTCCACAGCAGCGGCCGGCAGACGCTCATCAGCATGATCGCCGGCGCCAGCAGCACGGCGGCGGCGAAGAGCTGGAGGCTGTCGGCGCGCTTGATGAAGTAGCGGGTCAGGCCCACGCCCTTGTGAAATTCGACCTTCACCGGGTGCTCCAGGCTGGTGTGGCCCAGGTGGATCACCTGGGCGTTGGGCTGGAACAGCACCTGGCCACCCGCTCGGCGGGCGCGCCAACAGAGGTCAATATCCTCGACGTGGAGGAAGTAGCCTTCATCGAAGCCCTTGAGGGCGACGAAATCGGCGCGGCGCATGGCGAAGCAGGCGCCCGAGATCGTCGGCATTGGCGCCGGCCCTGGTGGCAGGGGCTCGTTCTCACGATGAATCTCGAAAGCCGCCAGCTTGGGGTAACGGCGGGTGAGTTGGCCGAAGCTCAGCACGGTGCTGATAGGCGTGACCTCGCCCCGACGGCCGCCACGCTGCTCGGTGCCGTCGGTGTTCAACACCCGCGCGCCCACGATCGTGGGCACTGGCTGGCCCTTGAAGGCTGTAACCAGCGACGCCACGCAGCCAGGCTGCAGATTCGCGTCGGGATTCAGGAAGACGATGTATTCGCCTGCAGCGGTCACCGCACCCAGATTGGCCCCCCGTGCGAAACCGACATTGCCGTGTCCCTGCTTCAGCACGACGCGCGGTTCGGTCAGGGCCAGCGACCGAAGCATGTCTTCGTCCCGCGAGGACGAACCGTTGTCGACGATGATGAATTCGTCGACCAGCGGTTCTGCCAGCACGTGGCGGATGCTCTCGACCAGCGCCTCCCCCGTCCGATAAACGACCATGACAACGGACACGTTCGGACGAGCCGGACGCGCGCCAACGGCAAGGGTCGATACGGACGGGAGAATGCTGTTCATCAGGCGGTCGCTGCCTCCTGCGCGGCTTGGGCGCGCGCGAGGTCGGGAGGCGTAGCGTCGGATTTCAGCACCCGAAGCGCGTCTTCAAGCGACAGCACGCTCTGGCCTTCGCCGCCGAGGCGACGAAGAGCCAATTGCCCTGTTTCCGCTTCTTTACGTCCCACCACCGCGATCACTGGCACCTTAGCGAGACTATGCTCGCGGATCTTGTAGTTGATCTTCTCGTTTCGCAGGTCCAGCTCCGCCCGCATACCCAGTTTCGTCAATTTTTCGACGACCTCGCGGGCATAGTCATCGGCGTCCGAGGTAATTGTAGCCACCACCACTTGTGTCGGCGCCAGCCAAACGGGCAATGCGCCCGCGAAGTTTTCCAGCAGAATACCGATGAAACGCTCGAAGGATCCCAGAATCGCGCGGTGAAGCATCACCGGACGCTTCTTCGAACCGTCCTCCGAAACGTACTCAGCGCCAAGTCGTTCCGGCAAAACGTAGTCGAGCTGCAGCGTACCGCAGGTCCACTCGCGGCCGATGGCGTCCTGGACGATGAAATCCAGCTTCGGCGCGTAGAACGCCCCGTCGCCCTCGGCAATCACCGGTTCAACGCCGGCCAGACGCGCGGCCTCGGCCAGCATGCCTTCGGCCTTGTCCCAGAACTCGTCCGAACCGGCGCGCAGCTCCGGTCGCGTGGCCAGGGCGATGTATTTGGTCGTCATGCCCAGATCGGCGTGGATCATGCGCGCCAGACGGATGAATTGCTCGGTCTCCTCGACGATCTGGTCTTCGCGGCAGAAGATGTGGGCGTCGTCTTGGGTGAACGCGCGCACCCGCATCAGGCCGTGCAACGCGCCCGACGGCTCGTACCGGTGGCACGCGCCGAACTCGGCCATGCGCATGGGCAGCTCTCGATAAGAGCGCTGGCCGACGTTCCAGATCTGAACGTGTCCGGGGCAGTTCATCGGCTTGAGCGACAGAACCTCGCCCTCGACCGTCTCACAGACGAACATGTTGGCGCGGTACTTGTCCCAGTGACCGGAGTTTTCCCAGAAGGTCTTGTCCAGCACCTGGGGCGTCTTGACTTCAATGTAGCCGGCGCGGTCGAGGTTGCGGCGCATGTACGCTTCCAGCGTCTGCCACAGTTTCCAGCCCTTGGGGTGCCAGAAGACCATACCCCGACCTTCTTCCTGCATATGGAAGAGGTTCAGCGCCTTGCCGAGCTTGCGGTGATCGCGCTTTTCGGCCTCCTCGATGCGCTTCAGATAGGCTTCGAGATCGGCTTCCGACGCCCAAGACGTGCCATAGATGCGTTGCAGTTGGGCGTTGTTCTGATCCCCACGCCAATAGGCGCCGGCCAGCTTGGTCAACTTGAACGCCTTGCCGACATGCTTGGTCGAGGGCAGGTGGGGGCCGCGGCAGAGGTCTTTCCAGTTCCCCTGACGATAGACCGTGATCGTGTCCGTCGGCGGCAGGTCACGGATAATCTGCGCCTTGTACTGCTCTCCGATCTCGTCGAAGTGCTTGATCGCCTCGTCGCGGTCCCAGACCTCGCGCGTGATCTTTTCGTCGCGATCGACGATCTCCTTCATGCGCTTTTCGATCTTTTCCAGATCGTCCAGGCTGAACGGCTCGTCGCGCGCGAAGTCGTAGTAGAAGCCATCCTCGACGTTAGGGCCGATCGTGACCTGGGTGCCGGGGAACAGCTCCTGCACGGCCTCGGCAAGCACGTGGGCGGTGTCGTGGCGGATGGTGTCGAGGGCCTCGGGCGCCTCGCGCGTCAGGATCTCGAACTTGCGCTCGCCCGTCAGCAGGTCGGGCGTCAGCGGGCGATCCAGGTCCAGGACCTGACCGTCCAGCTTGATCAGTAGCGCCTTCTTTTCCAGCGACTTGGAGATGGCGGCGGCGACGTCGCGTCCCGTCGAGCCGTCGGGGTACTGACGCGACGAACCGTCGGGGAAAACCAGATCGATCATTCTTCACATATCCACTGACGTGGCTGGTGTCGCGGCGGCGGCGGGTCGTAACCCGAACCACCCAACGGATTGCAACGGCAAATCCGTCGCAACGCCAGCCAGGAACCCTTGAGCGGGCCATGATCCTTGAGGGCGGCCGCCGCATACTCCGAACAACTCGGCGCGAAGCGGCACTGCCGCCCGATGAGGGGCGAGAGCGTCAACTTGTAGGCTCTAAGACCCAGGTCGACGGTGCGTTCGTAGAAGGTCATGCCGGCGCGCGAATTGTTGCGATGCGGTTACACACCCCGAAGGGGGTAGGGATCAAGCCGCGCCGGCGGTGCTAGTTCGCGTTTCACCGCTGCCTGTGGCCTTCCGGACAGCCTCGACCGTCGCCTCGAACGCCAGAAGCGTCGAGGCGTGACGAGCGGGATAGTCCTTGACCGGCTCCAGCACGGCGAGCTCCGCAAACCGGCCCGCAGGAGGCGAGCCGTTCGCCTTCAGCATAGCGGCAAGCGAGTCCCGCGCCAACTCGATGTCGGAAAGTTCCGCGCCGATCACGTTCGCGCCGAGGATCGCCGCAGCGGCCTGCCCCAGAGCGCAGGCTGAAACGTCCTGGGCGTAGTCGACGACCTTGCCGTCCTCGACCACCACATCGACCGTGATCCGACTGCCGCACAGCTTGGCGGTCTTCTCCGCGCTGGCGTCGGGCGCGGCCAAGCGTCCGGCGCGCGGCATGTTGGCCACGAGCCCGAGGATTTTGGCGCTGTAGAGATCGTCGATCATCGTCGCCTAGGTGGGGTTGTTGGACCGTTCGGACCATATGGCCTCGGCGCGATCCCGGACCGCTTCGCCCATGGCGGTGAACGCCGCCTTCAGCCGTCGGCGCTCATCGCGGCTAACGAACCGCAGTAGCAGGCCCATGAACAGCTCGCCGTTGGAGAAGGTCGCGTTGGCCGGGCCCATGTTCTCGATCTCAAGGTAGCGGATCGCCGTTACGAAACCGCCCAGCCGGCTCGAACGCCAGTGCAACTGCTCGTAAGGCACCCAGTCCTGGACCACAGGCTGGATGACGGTGGGCGCCTGCCCAGGCAGGTGCTGTTCCAGCACCAGAACCGAGCCTACCTTCATCACCCCCTCGGCCTTGCGATAGAGCGGGTTCCAGTGGGCCCAGCCTTCAAAGTCCGAGACGACCTCCCAGACAATTTCGGCGGGAGCCTGGACCCCGATCCGATGCTCGACAGCGCGCTGCATGGTCAGTCCTTCATCCGCCAGGTAGCGCCGGTCGGGCCGTCCATGACCACAACCCCCAGGGCGTCCAACTCGCCGCGAATGCCGTCGGCGGCGGGCCAGTCCTTGGCGGCGCGGGCGGCGACCCGCTTAGCCAACAGATCTTCAACCTTGGCCTTCAACTCGTCGGAGGCGTCGCCCTCGAACCACGCGTCGGGATCCGCCTGCAGGAAGCCCAGCAGGGCGCCGGCTTCGAGCAGGCGAGCCTTGTTGGCCGCGATGGCGACGGTGTCGCCCGCCGTCACGGCCTTCTCGATCAGGCTCGACACCTCAAAGAAAGCCGAGGTGGCCAGCGGAGTGTTGAGATCGTCCATCAGCGCGGAAATCACGTCGGCAGGCGCTTCCATGGCCTGGTCAGGCGCTATGTCCTTGGCGCGACGCAAGGCGCCATAGAGACGGTCCAGCGACTTCTTGGACTGCTCCAAGAGCTCGGGCGTCCAGTCCAGCGGCTGGCGGTAGTGAGCCGACAGCAGCGCCCAGCGGATCACTTCGCCCGGAACCGTCTTCAGCAGTTCGTGCGGGATGATCACATTGCCCAGGCTCTTGGACATCTTCTCCCCGCCCATGTCGAGGAAGCCGTTGTGCATCCAGTAGTTGGCCAGCACCGACGTCTTGTGGGCGCAGCGGCTCTGGGCGACCTCGTTCTCGTGGTGCGGGAAGGTCAGGTCGATGCCGCCGGCGTGGATGTCGATCGTCTTGCCCAGCGCCTTGTCGATCATGGCCGAGCATTCGATGTGCCAGCCGGGACGGCCCGCACCCCAGGGGCTGTCCCACTCGGGCTCGCCCGGCTTGGACGGCTTCCACAGCACGAAATCGGCCGGGTGGCGCTTGTAGGGCGCGACCTCGACGCGGGCGCCGGCGATCATCTCGTCCAGCGGACGGCCCGAGAGCTGGCCGTAGTCGGCGAAACTCTGGGTGTCGAACAGCACGTGACCCTCGGCGGCGTAGGCGCTGCCGTTGTCGACCAGTTGGCCGATCATCTCGAGAATGGCGCCGATATGCTCGGTGGCCTTGGGCTCGAGGTCGGGCCGCAGGGCGCCCAGCGCGTCGGCGTCCTCATGATAGGCCGCCAGGTAGCGCTCGGTGATCACGCTGATCGGAACGCCCTCGTCGACAGCCTTCTGGTTGATCTTGTCGTCCACGTCCGTGACGTTGCGGGCGTAGACCACCGCGTCCTCGCCGTAGAGGTGGCGCAGCACGCGATACAGCACGTCAAACACCACCACCGGCCGGAAGTTGCCGATGTGGGCGTAGTTGTAGACCGTCGGACCGCAGACATACATCGTCACCCGCTCGGGATCGGCGGGAACGAAGTCGCGCTTCTCGCGCGTCAGGGTGTCGTGGATCTTCAGGGTCATGACTCTGGGTTCTGACGTAGCGGAAGGGTGTTGCCCACCCCATGAACGGCCCCATATAGCTTTCTGTTACGGCAAGGGCCACGGCGTGATGCGTCTAAGTTCCAGGCCCGGCCGTATGTGAAACGGGTGGCACGCGTCATTCCGAGGCGATCGGCGTCTCGGCGCAACTCAGCCCGTGGAAAGAAACCCTCCAAAATGGACGCACTGACCCGCGAGCGAACCCTGATCGGCTCGGACGACACCACCGGTCTTGATCTTGAACCCGCACAGCGCCCCACTAAAGACGAGGCGATGGCCGCCGTTCGGACCCTGCTGGCCTGGGCCGGTGACAATCCGGAACGCGAAGGCCTGATCGACACGCCCAAGCGCGTGGTCGAAGCCTTTGACGAGTGGTTCGCCGGCTATCACGGCGATCCGGCCAAGGAGTTGTCGCGCACCTTCGAGGACGTCCAGGGCTATGACGACATGGTCATGCTGCGCGGCATCGACGTGCAGAGCCACTGCGAACACCACATGGCGCCGTTCCTGGGCAAGGCCTGGGTCGCCTACATGCCGACCGGCAAGGTCGTGGGCCTGTCGAAGCTGGCGCGCCTGGTCGAGATCTTCGCCAAGCGTCTCCAGACCCAGGAGACCATGACCATGCAGATCGCCGACTCCATCGAGGATCACCTGTCGGCCGCTGGCGTCGCCGTGCTGATCGACGCCGAGCACCAGTGCATGAGCACCCGGGGCGTCCATCACCACGACGTCTCGACGATCACCACCCAGTTCCGCGGCGTGTTCAAGACCGACAAGGTCCTGCAACAGCGCTTCATGGATCTGGTGAAAAAATAAGATTCAAAATCCATGTCATCCCGGACGGCCCGTAGGGCCGATCCGGGACCTAGGGCCAAGCCCAGAGCGGCTGCCCCTGGGTCCCGGCTCTGCGCTTCGCTACGGCCGGGATGACACGCTTTCTCTTGGCTGCGAGGCGACTATGCCGCGCGCCAGATTCCTTCGCGGATCTTCGCCACGCAGGCGTCCACCGGCCGATGCACGAGCGTGACCAGCACGAAGCTGATCAGCATCAGCAGGTACCAGGCTCCCATCTTCTCGAACGGCACCATACGCCAACCGTCGGCCTGGCTAGGATAGATCCAGGCGCCGGCGAAAGTGCCGAGGTTCTCGGCGATCCAGATGAATAGTGAGACCAGGACCGCCCCCATCAGCATGGGCATGCGGCGCGCAGTCTGGTCTGGGGTGAACACGAACCAGGTCCGCCCGAACAGCAACACCGACAGCGCGAACAGCCCGACCCGGATGTCGATCATGTAGTGATGGGTGAAGAAGTTGGCGTAGATCAGCACCGCCAGGATGTGGGTGGTCCAGAACGGCGGGTAGCGGATGAAGGTGATGTCGAAGAGCCGCCAGATCCGCGCGATGTAGCTACCGACGCAGGCGTACATGAAGCCCGTGAACAGCGGCACGCCGCCGATCCGCAGCAGGCTCTCCTCCGGATAGATCCACGACCCATGGGCGGTCTTGAACAGCTCCATGATCGTTCCGACCACATGGAACATGAAGATCACCAGCGCCTCGTCCCAGCGCTCCAGCTTGAGGGCCAGCAGAGCGACCTGGATCGCCACGGCGGCGACGACCAGGAAGTCGTACCGGGCGATGGGGGCGACCTCCGGCCAGAACAGCTTGGTGCCGACCAGCAGCGCCAGCATCAGCCCGCCGAACAGACAGGCCCAGGCCTGCTTGAGGCCAAAAAGCAGAAATTCGTAGGCGTAGCCGTTCCAGCGCGACCTGCGCGCCCATGGCCTGGCCCGCTCGTCCAGCGCCGCCACGCCAGCCTTGATGCGGTCTTTCAAGTTCATCGCGTTCCCTGAAGCGCGCGGTCGCGCTCCGTTCCCCAGAAGCGGCGCGGAACCTAGCGCAGACGCAAGGCCTGCGCCATATGTGGCGCCATGAGCACCGACCTGTTCCCCCAAGCCCACAGCAAGCACGACCTGGAACGCGGCGCGACCCTGGCGCCGCGTTTCAACGCCGACGGTCTCATCGTGGCGGTGGCTCAGCACGCCGACACTGGCGAGATCCTGATGCTGGCCTGGATGAACGCCGAGGCGCTGAAACTGACGGTCGAGACCAAGATCGCCCACTATTTCAGCCGGTCGCGCAACGAACTCTGGAAGAAGGGCGACACCAGCGGTCAGTTGCAGGACGTGGTCGAATTGCGGGTCGACTGCGACCAGGACGCGGTGTTGCTGAAGGTCCGCCCGCGCGGTGATGGCGGCGCATGCCACGTCGGCTTCCGGTCTTGCTTCTACCGCGTGCTTGAGGACGGCGCGCTGGTCGAACGAGAAGCGCCCGCCCATGACCCCGCCTGAGGCGCTGATCGCCTTCACCCTGGCGGCGGGTCTGCTGACCCTGACCCCGGGCCTGGACACCGCGCTGGTGATCCGAACGGCCGCAGCGGAGGGCCCCCAGCGCGCGGCAGGGGCGGCCATCGGGATTGGACTGGGATGCCTGGTGTGGGGCGCGGCCGCGTCACTCGGAGTTGGCGCTTTGCTGACAGCGTCTCAGACCGCCTACACGGTGCTGAAATGGGTCGGGGCGATCTATCTGGCCTGGACAGGCTTGCGGATGATCCTGAAGCCGCGCGAGGCCTTCGAACCCGGTGAGACCGATGCTGTGGACGCGGGCCCTGTCGCAGCGTTGCGTCGCGGACTGCTGACGAACCTGCTCAATCCCAAGGTGGGAGTCTTCTACGTCTCGTTCCTGCCGCAGTTCATCCCCGTGGGCGTCGACCCCGCGCGGTTCGGCCTGCTGCTCACCGCGATCCACGTCGTCGAGGGGCTGGCGTGGTTCGCGCTGCTGATCGCCGCCACCGTGCCCATCGCCGGCCTGCTGCGACTCTCGCCGGTGGTCCGATGGCTGGATCGGATCACCGGCGGGGTCTTTGTCGCGTTCGGCCTTCGCTTGGTCTTGGAGCGCCGATAGGCCCTAGGCTTCTCGCAGCGGCGCGACGCCGCCGTCGGCGCCCGGCGTGACCACAAAGCGCTTCAGCGGCGCCACGTCATAGGTCGGCGCCGTGATGGTCGAGACGGCCATCAGCTCGCTGGTCGCCTTGCCGTGCTCCAGGGTCAGGAGAACGAAACCCTTGGCGCTGGGGTGGGCGTACTTCACTTCCTTGTTCCGCTGCACGAACGCCTCGCCCAGCGGAACGCCCGGCAGGATGTCGCCATAGCCTGGCGAGGTCACCGAGGTCGTGCCGAACTCGACCGCCACCAGACGCTGGCCTGCGTCGTTCCACAGCTCGTTAGCCCAGAACATATGGCTGTCACCGGCCAAGACGATGGGACTCGCCTTGGTGGCCGTAAGGATGTCGTAGACTCGCTGCCGGTCGGCCGGATAGCCGTCCCAGGCATCAAGATTGGAAGGGATGTCGAAAGCCGACATCGCGACCGACTGATCCACGCGCTTGCGAGCGTAGTCCGGCATCTTGTCCAGCAGTTGAGCGTAGGCCGCTTCGCCCATCGTCGCCTTCAGGTTGGGAGAGGCGACGCGGCCCATGACGACCTGGTTGCCCAGGACCTGCCAGGCGGTGTTAGCCTTCACCGAGGCGCCGATCTGAGCCGCCAGCCACTGCTCCTGGCCCTCGCCCATCATCCGGCGGGCCGGATCCTTCCACTTAGCGGTGAAGGCGGCGACATCGGGCTTGCCGTCGACGATCGGCATGTCGCGGTCATAGTTCAGCTCGGCGGTCCGCGCGCTGAGCCGCGTTTCGACCATGAGCAGCGAGGCGACATCGCCGAACTGGAACGACCGCCATGCCGCTTCGGGCAGGGCCGCCTCACGGATGGGCATCCACTCGTAATAGGCCTTCAGGGCCGCAGCCTTCCGCGCTGTCCACTCACCCTCGCCCTTGTCCGGATTGTGGTTCTCAGCGCCGCCGACCCAGCTGTCATTGGCGGTCTCGTGATCGTCCCACACCACGATCCAAGGCGCGCGGGCGTGGGCGGCTTGCAGCGCTGGATCGGTCTTGTATTGCGCATGGCGGCGGCGATAGTCGTCGAGGGTGACGATCTCGTGCGGCGGCTCGGGTGTGCGAGACTTGGCCACCGGCGAGTTCATGCCGTAGTCCTGCGGCGCGCCCCCGTACTCGTAGATGTAGTCGCCCAGATGCACGACAGCGTCGACGCGCGGCAGCTTGGCGATGGCGTCATAGGCGTTGAAGTAGCCGTTCGGATAAAGGCTGCAGGAAACCACCGCCAGCACGGCGTCCTTGGTCGCGCCCTTCACGAGGGTCTTGGTGCGCCCGACCGGCGACGTGACGCCATTGGCCTTGAAACGATACCAGTACTCGGTCCCCGGCTTGAGGCCCTGGCCATCAAGGTCGTGTTTGACGGTCCAGTCACGGCTGGCGCGGGCCCGCAGACCACGGCTGGTGGTGACCAGGGTCTTGAAGTCCGGATCGGCGGCGACCTCGAGGTCGACGTCGATGTCGCCCGTCGTCGGTTGCTTCGGCGTCACCCGGGTCCAGAAGATCACATAGGTCAGACCCGGATCGCCGCTGGCGACCCCATGCTCAAAGGCGACCGGCCCCTTGAAATAGTTGATCGGTTGAGCGGCGGCTTCGCTGGCGGCGGCGCCCGAGACGCCCAGCAGGCCAAGCAGTCTGCGACGATCGATGGTCATGATGTTCTCCCCGGATGCCCCTGACGGCCCGACCCGACATACGCCAGATCGGGCCGGGCGCGCGCGTTTTAGTGACGGAACGTGACGCCGACGCCCATGAAGCGCGGCTTACCGGCGATGAAGGTCGGGATACCGAAGCTGTCACCGGTGTTGCCCGCGTCCTTCAGATAGCGCTCGTCGTTCAGGTTCTCGACGAAGGCCTCGATCTTCCAGCGATCATCGACGGCGCCAAAGCCCAGGCGAACGTTCAGCAGGCCATAGGCGTCCTGGAATTCATCGACCTTGGTGTCGGGAAACAGGCCCGCCGATTGCAGGTCGGCGCGGTCATTGTTGTCATCAAAGAACATCTTCGAGCGCCAGGTGTAGGTCGGCGAGAACGTCACCTTGCCGCCCAGCGCCTCGCGGCTGAACAGCGCGCCCACCGAGACGGCATGGTCAGGCGACAGGCGGAACTGGTTGCCCTTGCGCAGGCCGCTTTCTAGACGGGCGTGGTTGTAGCCGTACGTCCCAAACAGGGTCCAGTAGTCACCGGCCTGCAGACGCGCCTCGCCCTCGAAGCCATAGGCCTTGGCCTTGCCGGCGTTGAGCGTCACGACCTGAGCGCCCTGGCGGAAGGTGGTGGCGAAGTTGTCGTAGTCGTAGCGGAACACCGCCCCCGACAGGTACAGGCGACCGTCCATCAGCTTGCCCTTGGCGCCGGCTTCGTAGCTGTCGACCACCTCGGCGTCGACCGTGCTGAAGCGCGGTTGCCCCAGCGGCGTGGCGGGGGCGCTGGCCGAGATGACATCCGGGCGACGCCCGCGCGCGAACGAGGCGTAGAGGCTGACATCCTCGGAGGCCGCGTAGCGACCGACGAGGCGCCAGGTCACGCCGCTGTCGGAGATCGACTTGCGGAACGTATCGCCATTGTTGGCGGTGGGCTGGTTGAGAAGACCCAGGAGCGGCAGCCCCGGATTGTTCACCGCGTTCGGCTGGGCGGCCAAGAACAGGTTGGTCGGCGTCGGCGCGGCCAGCAGCACGCCCAGGATCGATCGGCCATTCTGGACGGTTGAGCGGAAGGCCGCCTCACGATCTTCGCTGGTGTAGCGAACACCGGCCGTCAGCTCGAGCTTGTCGGTCAGGCGCAGCGTGCCGTCAGCGTACACGTCGTAGGTGGTGTTCTCGCCGTAGTTGGCGAACTCCTCACGGTGAATCGGCTTCAGGTTCGAGGCGATACCCGGCGCGATCACGGACGGGATGCCAAAGCCCAGCTGAAGCACCTGGGTCAGATAGGCCGGGTTGGTCAGGACAGCCTGCGGCTGCGGCGTCGGACGGCTGATGCCCAACGGCGAAGCGCCCGCCAGCAGGGCGAGCACGAGGCGCTCGTCCATCTGGCCCGGGATGCGCCACGAGCCGGTTTCGTGGAAATAGTTGGCGCCGACAAAGCCCGAAAAGCGGCCGCCGGCGTCGTACCGCAGGCGCAGTTCCTGGCTCTGCTGACGACCTTGCGCGTCCTCGGCGAAGGTCAGGATCGGCAGGGACGAACCGTCCGGATCGAAGACCTCGTTCGAGTGGAAGGCGCGCGTGGCCGTGATCGACGACAGGGTCAGGCTGTCGTTGATGCGATAGTCGGCCAGCGCGGTGAGGCCGTAGACCTTGCGGTCCAGGCCCAGCGGCTTGCCGCCTTCAAAGCCCGCACCCGGGGCGAGCGTCGCGAAGCCGCCGACCTGGGTGTCGCTGAGCGCCTGGCCGGTGACCGGATTGCTGGGATTGAAGGTGTTGCTCTTGAACGATGTGCCCGTCGTGTCGTCGACCTGGTAGTTGCCGATCAGGTCGAACTTCAGGCCGCCGGCTTCGGTATGGAAGCCCACGCGGATGGCCTGGGTGTCGGTCGAGTCGTAGGCGTCGCCGCCCGCGGCGTCCTTCACATAGCCGTCGGCTTGACGCGTACGGGCCGCAATCCGCAGCGCCGAGCTTTCGCCGAAAGCGAAATTGACCATGGCCTCGCCGACGCGGTAGCCGCGCGTCCCCGCCTCGGCCTTCACCGCCCAGTCGAAGCCGCCCGGATTGGCCTTGTTCTGGACTAGGTTGACGGCCCCGATCAGGGCGCCGCGACCAAACAGCGTCGACTGCGGCCCCTTGGCGATTTCCACACGCTCCATGTCGAAGAGCTCGACATACGAGCCGCGCGAACGCGAGATCGGCACGCCGTCCTGATAGATCGAGACGCGGGTCTCGTCGGTGGCCGAACCGGAGTCGGACGTGATGCCCCGCATCACGAAGCCGGAATTGTTGTTCGACTGGTTCTGCACGAGGAAGCCGGGCGTGAACGCCGACAGCTCGTCGAACGCCTTCACCCCGATCGCTTCGAGGAATTTGCCCGAATAGGCCGTAACCGCGATCGGCACCTCTACGGGATCCTGCGCGCGCTTTTGCGCCGTCACCACCAGTTCGCCCAGAAGGGCCGGATCGTTGTTGCTGGCCGTGGCGGGTTCGGCGCGTTCCTGACCGGCGGCCAGAGCCGGAGCGGCGGCAAGCAGGCTCAGGACGCTGGCGGTCAACAGCGTGGTGGTGCGAAAGGCGCGCATGGACTATCCCCCGGAAACAGAACTCGGCCACGCACCTAGGCGCCGCGCGTGTCGGCGTTGCGACGGGCTGATGACGGAGCGATGAAACCCCCTTGAGCGGCGCGGACGACATTCTGGACGATGACATCCTGGGCGCCGGCGCCTTGGATGCGCGCGACGACGAGATCGGCGAGGCGCTGGTCGCCGAACTCCCGGGCAGCCTTGCCGGACAGCGCCTGGACCGCGTGCTCGCGCCGCTGTTTCCGGGCCTGTCCAGAGCCCGCCTTCAGGCCTTGATCAACGACGGCCGCCTGACCTTTCACGGCGAGCCGATCCGAGACGCCGCCCGCAAGGCGAAGGCCGGCGTCTATATTCTCAATGTGCCGCCGCCGGCGCCGGCTGACCCGGAACCCGAGGCCATTGCGCTGTCGATCCTCTACGAAGACGCCCACCTGATCGTGGTCGACAAAGCCGCCGGAATGGCCGTTCATCCCGCGCCCGGTACTTACAGCGGTACGCTGGTCAACGCCCTGCTTCATCACTGCGGCGACAGCCTTTCCGGCGTCGGCGGCGTTGCCCGGCCGGGCATCGTTCACCGGCTGGACAAGGATACCTCGGGCGTGATGGTGGCGGCCAAGACCGACGCCGCGCACCGCGGACTCTCGTCTCTATTCGCCACCCACGACATCGACCGGCTCTATGTGGCCCTCACCCGAGGCGCGCCGTCACCGCCGACGGGCACGATCCAGACCCAGATCGGCCGCTCGCCCGGCGATCGAAAGAGAATGGCGGTGTTGCGATCCGGCGGCCGCGAGGCGATCACGCACTACCGGGTCGAGACACAGTTCGGTTCTCAGGGACGGCCTCTGGCCGCCCGCGTGGCGTGCCGGCTTGAGACCGGCCGCACGCACCAGATCCGGGTGCATCTGGCCAGCAAGGGCGCGCCTTGCCTGGGCGATCCCGTCTATGGCGCCGGGCAGCCGGCGGCGACGGTTCGGGAGTCTATGGAAGCGTCCGGCCTGCGCCGCCAGGCGCTGCACGCCGCGCTGCTGGGTTTTGTCCATCCGATCACCGGCGAGACCCTGAGATTTGAAACGCCGCTTCCTCCCGACATGGCGACCTTGGAGCGCGCACTGGCGCAGCTTTGAGCGGAAAAGAGCCAAGCTTGCGTCCGCGCAACAAAAGCGCCCTAATTGTGCTGGCTTGGCGCCCCAGGGTCAGGTTCTGTCACCGTGGAGCGTCCCCATGCGGCCTATAGTCACCGTCCTGGCCCTCGCCGCAGGCGCGCTCGCGACGCCCGCGTTCGCGGCGCTTGACGACGAAGTCATCGCCACCGCCCAGGCGCGGCCCTCGGCTCAGGTTCTTTCGGCGACGGCGTCAAGCGTAGCGCCGACCGCGACGCCGCCTCGTCCCCTGACCACCCAGGAGCAGATCGCGGCCTTCATCGCCGCCAATCCCACCCCTGAGGCGGCCGACGCGCCACGCGGTCTTCTGCCCGCCGACCGCGACGCCGATGGTCGACGCAAGATACACGGCTCCATGGGCGTTTCGGTCGGGACAGGCGGCTATCGCAGCGCCTATGCGTCGGCGCTAATCCCTGTCGGCGAAAGCACCACGGTCGGTGTCGCGGTCTCGAAGACCGATTTTGGCAAGCACGGCGGCTGGTACGGCGGTCCGCTCTATGGTGACCCCGTCTATGGCGGCTACGGGCCTGGCTTTGGGCGGATGCGTGGCGGCGAGCGCCAGTCCATCGCGCTGTCGGTGATGTCCGGCCGCTCCAGCGGACACGCGGACACGCCCGAAGGCTGCGCGCCGGGTTTCCGTGACGGCGGCCGCTATATCGAGCCGCTTTGGGTTGAGCGCCTGCGTGACGGGGCCCATCCCTGCGCCGAGACGACGCCGCTTCGCTAGCCGCCAGAAAACCGCTCTTTCCAGCGGCGCCGTTCGCTCATGTTTAACGGCTTGAGCCTCATGGTGCCTGCCTCGGGCGTCTGAGGCTTACTGATGCAGCCGGAAATAACTCCTTATCATCATCCCGCCACCGGGACGGTGAGCTACCTGATTGTCGACCCGGCCACGTTTCTCTGCGCCATCGTCGACCCCGTCCTGGACTTTGATCCGGTGACGGAGGCCGTCGATACGGGTTTCGTCGACAAGATGATCGCCGACATCCGCGCCAAAGACCTGGGTCCGACCTGGATTCTGGAAACCGGACTGCACGCCGGCCACCTGTCGGCCGCCGGTCATCTCAAATACGAGACCGGAGCCTCAGTCTGTATCGGCGCCGCCGTGGTCGACAGCCTCAAGCGTCTGGCCCCCAAATTCGGCGAGACCATGGTCGACCTCGACGGTTGGGACTTCGACAAGCTGGCCCAGGACGGCGACACCTTTCCCATGGGCGGCCTCGAGATCACCCCGATCGCTTTGACCGGCCGCCTGCCCGGCGCGGTCGCTTACAAGATGGCGGATGTCATCTTCACCGGCGATCTGCTGCTGGCGCCGGCCGAGGGCGCGGGTCGGTGCGACATCCCCGGCGCGGACGCCGGCAGAACCTGGGACGATGTCCAGAAGATCCTCGCCTTGCCGCCGCAGACCCGCGTGCTTCCGGGCGTCTGCGCCCTAGAGCCGACCGAAGCGACGGTGGCCGAGCAAAAGGCGTCGAACATCCAGCTCAACGACAAGATCGATCGACTGGACTTCATCGCCCTTCGCACCGCCGCCGACGCATTCCTGCCCGACCCAACGGTCGCCTCCGCGGCGCTGCGGGTCGCCATCCGCTCTGGGCGACCGCCCTCGCCGCCCGAGTCCGGCCCGCGCTTCCCACCTGTCGACCTCGGCGCGCTCTGAGCGGGCTTGTGATCAACGCGGCCTGATCAGCGCGCGTCTCCTTAGACGACGGGTTTCCCCTGAACCCGGATGATTTCTCGGGCGCACGGCAGTCCAGGAAAGCTCGTGAAAAGAAAGCGGTTCGGGGGGCTTGCGTCCCGGCGACGACGCCGCTAGGTATCGCGCCCTCGACCTCGGGCGGCGATTATCGGCCTCCCGGACGGCGCCTGGAGAGGTGGCAGAGTGGTCGAATGCGCCGCACTCGAAATGCGGTTTACGTGAAAGCGTAACGTGGGTTCGAATCCCACCCTCTCCGCCAGCCCCCCATCCTAATCAATCCGACCACGTCCGAAGACGTCCCGTAAATCCCCGTCGCATAAGGGGAAATCGCGAAATCGTGTTTCGACACGTCCAGCGGGATCCATCACGTTCCACGTCTTGGTTGTGGAACGATTTGTGGGACGAAATGGCCCAGCTTCGGGACCGCCTCACGGCGCTGCAGGTGAAACGAGCCACGCGGCCTGGCATGTACGCTGACGGCGGCGGCCTGAACCTCTACGTCCAGGCTGGCGGCGCCAAATCGTGGGTCTACCGCTACATGCTCGATGGCCGCGCCCGGGAGATGGGCCTTGGTCCAACCCATACGATCAGCCTTTCCGAAGCGCGGGAAATGGCCCGCGAGGCGCGGCGCCTGAAGTACGACGGCATCGATCCGATCGATCACCGCCGAGCGGCTCGCGCGCGCTCGACGCTGGAAGCCGCCGCGGACTTCACCTTCAAACAGGCAGCCTCCGCCTACATCCGCGCCAACAAGGCCGGCTGGCGCAACGACAAGCATGCCCTGCAATGGCAGAGCACTTTGACGACCTATGCTGATCCGATCTTTGGAGATCGCGGCGTCTGCGAAATCGACACCGGCCTGGTGCTCGCCGTGCTCGAGCCGATCTGGTCCTCCAAGCCGGAAACCGCCAGCCGCGTGCGAGGCCGCGTTGAGGCGGTTCTCGATTGGGCCAGCGCCAGGGGACTGCGGACGGGAGAAAACCCAGCCCGCTGGAAAGGACACCTGGAAAAGCTGCTTCCGGCCAAGTCGCGGGTCCACAAGGTCGAACATCACGCCGCCCTCCCCTACGCGGAACTCGGCGCGTTTATGACCAAGCTGAGGGCGCAACCCGGCGCAGCGGCTCGAGCGCTGGAGTTCACGATCCTGACCGCCGCGCGTACCGGTGAGGTCATCGGCGCCGAGTGGAGCGAGATCGATCTGGTCGGCAACGTCTGGATCGTCCCTGCCGACCGGATGAAGGGCCGCAAAGAGCATCGCGTGCCACTGACCGCCCCCATGCTCGAGATCCTCAAAGCGCGGCAGGCCGAGTACGCGACTGTCGTGCGCAGGGTTCTTGAATCCAAAGGCCGACCCGTCCCCGATGAGATCGATCCAGTTGGTCCGATCTTCTGGGGCAGGCTGTTTGGCAAGAAGCTGAGCAACATGGCGATGCTGGCGGTGCTCAAGCGGATGAAGCGCGGCGATCTCACCGCCCACGGCTTTCGCAGCACCTTCCGCGACTGGGCCGCCGAAACCACCGAGCATCGCAGCGAGATCGTTGAGATGGCGCTCGCCCATACGATCGACAACAAGGTTGAGGCCGCCTACCGGCGCGGTGATCTGCTCGAGAAGCGCAGACGGCTCATGGACGATTGGGCGATCGCGACCGGGCTCGCAAAGGCGGCTGATCCGCCAGCTCAAGCCGGTGAAGATAGGCTTCCAGCTCCGTCTTCCTGATCAACGTCCTTGCGCCATCCTTGAGGATCTTGATCTCCCCGGCGCCGATCAGTTCGTAGAGCCGGCTTCGGCTGATGGCGACGGCTTGGGCGGCCTCGCGGACGCTGTAGGCGAGCTTGTCGACAGGCGGCGTTCTCGAAGACCGCCGGCCTTCGGCGTCAAGGTCGTGCATGGCTGAACGCGGTTCATGCGTCATAGTCTTCACCTCGGGAACAGAAGCGCGATGGCGCAAGCAGGTGGCGCTCTGGTGAGTTCTCGTGCGCCGCCCGATCTGCGCCTCTTCAGGAATGGGCGAAGGCGGCGTCTCCACTGAACGGGCTCGACCGATCAGCAACCGGCTCCTGGTCGCTGGCCGCCCGCTCGCGATCTGACGCAGCGCTCTGCTCGCCACGTCGCCGCGGCGTTTGCCGCTGCCATACGAGGATCGCCTTCTCACCGGCTTCATCTGGAAAGAGCGCCGCGTCGAGGACCGCTGGAAGAAGCGGATCATCCAGGAGGACCCGGAACATCGGGCGTGGCGGATCGGTGTGCCGGCCCCGCTCCCACGCGTCTCCGATGTGCGAATGTCCAACCATCACGCGGAAGGTCGGCGCATTGGGATGGCTCCGGTCGTCGTTCGGCGCGAACCTCAGCGAGACGTTCAGGCAGAGCGTCCGGACCTGCCCTTCCCAGCCACCCGAGCGGCTCGGGCGAAAATGACCGATGATCGACATCAGACGCCCGCCTTGGTCTTGCCGGCCAGCAGCGCCTTTTGAAATTCGCGATCGGCTTCGAGGAACTTTGCGAGAATGTAGGGCGCGATCTCCGCCGCCGAGACCTCCTCGCCGTAGCGAGCCGCATGCAAGGTCGCGTAGAGGCGCAGCTGATCGTCGAGATCGGGCCACAGATCCAAGGTGAGCTTGGCCCGGGTTCGGTTGGGCAGTTTGCCAAGTTTGAGATCAGGCATGACGTTGCTCCTTAAGACGCTCGCCAGGGACGAAGGATCAGGTCTTTGTGGACGACCACCCGCAGCGGCCAACCGGGCCGAATGCGGATCGTGGGTTGCACGTCGAGCTCCTTGCTGACGATCTGCTGGCCCGCCTGGGAGGCGCTCTGCTGGGTCGATTGACGGATGGCCCGCACGATATCGCTCTCGTCATCGCCAAGGCTAAGTTCGGTCCCGACGCCAAGGATGGTCGAGAGCGCGACACCCTTCAGCAGACGAAAGGCGTGAAAATCGACCTTGTCGGCGACACCGGCGTAGCCCGCCGCATCGGTGGCCGGCAGGTTGTCGAGCTGGATGGACGACCCATCCGGCAGGATGATCCGCTGCCAGACCAGCAGCGCCCGGCTCTGACCATAGGCGACCACGCTGCCATAGCGACCGATCAGGCGCGCGCCCTGCGGGATCAGGAGAAACCGGCCTGACACGCTATCGAAAACGTTCTCGGTCACCTGGGCCGTGACGAGACCGGGTAATTCGGAATTGAGCCCCGTGATCAGGCTGGCGGCGATCACGCTTCCGGCCATCACCTGGTAGGGGGAGCGCGGCGTCTCCAGCTGATGGGCGTTGTAGACATCGCCGCCGCGAGATCGTTCCAGGAAGGCGGCCTTGCGCTCCTGTCCATTGGGATCGGGTGACGCGGTCGCCGCCACGGACGGCGACGACATGATCGGCGTCATGATGCTCTGGTCGCCGACCGTCGAAAGAGCGGGCGTACGCGCCGCCATCTGGACCATAACCCCCGCTTCGCGGGCTTGGCTGGCTTGGCCCTGCAGCCGCTGACGCTCAGCCAAAGCCGCCTGTTGTTCAGGCGTCAGACGCGGCGGCGTTTCCGAAGCTTCGGCGCCGACCGCCAGACCGTCCCGACGCTGCTGGTCGATGACAGCGCGCCCCAGATCCCCGGGCAACGGCGGGCCAAGCTTGGGGACCGCGCCCGCCTGACCATAATCACTTGGCAGGCGCGAGACCGCCTCAGCGGGGGCGCCGCGATCGGCCACCGGCTCGGCCGACGGCTTGGCGATGTGCAAGATCTTCGGGCTGAGGGCGAACCAGACCAAGGCGGATAGGCCCGCAGCTCCTACGCCCGCCGCACCAATCAGCAACCCACGCCTGAACCTCACGGCCCGTGGCGGACGCGCGCGCAGGGTCAGCGCCTCGGCCGGCGTTTTGTCCGACGCTGGTTCCTGCCCCGCGCTCGGAGGCTGCTCGGCTTCGCCGCTCATCGCGTGGCCTCCCGCGCCTTCGCGTCGGTGCGGCTGATCCGCACGACCTGCTGGGGCGCCTCGCCCATGCGAAGCTCGGCGGCGGCGAACAGGCGATCGACGATGTAGCGGTTGCCGCGAACGCGATAGTTGACCAGCTGGTGGTCGCCCAAGGGGCCGACCACGAACAGCGGCGGGGCCTCGCCCTGATCGAGGCGTTCGGGAAATTCGATATAGACCTTCGCCCCGTCATCCCAGGCGCGAACCGGACGCCAGGGCGGTGCGTCGCCCAAGATCGCGTAGCGGAAATTCAGGGCCTCAACGGCGATCCCGGCGGCCAGGGGTTCGGCGGCTGCGGCCAGCGCGTTCTGCTTGCGCAGGGCCACAAGACGATCTTGCGGATAGACCCATGAGATCGCGGCCATAGCGGTCGCCTCAGTGCTTTCCAGCGTCAGGTGATAAGCGCGTCGGTCCGTCGTGATCAGCATGTTGGTGGTGAGGCCCGCAGCGAACGGCTTGATCAGGATGTGCGCCCGCTTGGCCTCGCCCGCGCCGCTGGTGGTGTCGCCGACGACCCAGCGCACCGTGTCGCCGGCCGACACCGCGATCAGTTGCTCGCCAGGTTCCAGGGCGATGTCGCTCACGCGTTCCGGGGCGGCGTACAGCCGATAGAGCGCCCCCTCGGTCCAAGGATAAACCTGCACAGCATTGAGATAGCCGGCGGCGCTCGGCTCCCGGGTCGCCGCGCGATTGGCCGCGTCCACGCGGGCGCGCGGCGGCCCAATCTCGGGGCGCGTCGTCGGCGGGGGCAGCAACTGCCCCGGCAACAGCAGCGGCTTGGGGATCTCGACGATTTCCACCGCCTTCGGCGGCTCAACGGCGATCTGCGCCGGCGTGAAGTCAGCCGCGTCGTAGGTGATCACTGGAGGCGGCGTCTTGCCCGACGCGCAGGCCGCGAGGGCGGTGGCGCACGTAAGCAGGATAGGAACACGAACAGTCATGGCTGAAGATCTCCTTGCAGTGGCGCGGCAGGCGTTGCGACGCCTGCGGCCGGCGGCGGAAGAGCGGAAGGCGGCGCGACGGGCCGGGTGTCGGCCTCCTGGGCCCAGTCGACGGCGTCGACGAAAAGGCCCAGGGGATTGCGGTTGAGCTCGGCCTTGGTCTTGGGCTTCTGGCGGATGAGGGTCAGGATCGCGGTCCAGCGCTCGGTCTTGGCGAGGCTGCCCCGCTCATAAGTGCGTTCCTCCCATTTGACCTGGAAGGACGTCGGCGAGGCGCGAACGACGCTGGTGACCTGCACCAAGACGCTGCGGGCGCCGATCGCCGTGAGGGGATCGTTGGCCCGCGCGTGCGCATCCAAAAAAGTATCGCCGCGCGCCGACGACAGGTCATAGGCGTCCAGCCAGCGCTCGCGGACGATGATCGGGTCGGTGGAAAGAGACCGCACATCGGTGATGAACCGCCGCAGCTGCGCGGCCACCACGGTGTCGTCCGGCTGATAGTTCTGCTCGACCGGTCCGATGGCGCGCGGCTCCCCCAGGCGATCAATCTCGACGACGTAGGGCTCGACCCGGCTTTGACCCGCAAGCCAGATCAGCCCGCCGGCCAGCACCAGCGCCAAGGCCTGGGCGGCGAAGGACGACAGCCGCCAGCTATGGGCCTGGGCCCGCGCCGAGCCGATCCGCTCGTCCCACGCCTGACCGGCCCGCTGGTAGGGCGTTTCCGCGTCGGGCGTCAGGCCATAGCGCTGCGGTGTTCGCTTGAAGACCATGGATCAATCCTCCTTGCTGCTGAGGTCGGGATTGGCCGACCCGCCGGGCCGGTCGCCGTCCTTGATGGTCTGGAGCACGGCATGGCGGCGCACATGGGCGGCCTGGTCGGCGCGAAGACGCTCGGCCCAGGCGGGCGCGCCCTGCGACGCTGGACCTGCCGACCCCGCTGCAGCGGCCGTGTTGTCTGGCGCTCCGGCCGAGACCGGGCTCGTCCCGCCGGTGGCCCGCCAAGCCGCCGTGCGGCCCTGTTGGGCGCTCGAAGCCAAGGACGTTTCAGCGCGACTGGCCATGTTGCGGAAGGGCTGGGCGACGGCGCCGGCGGCGGCGCGCGCAACGCCGCTCAGACCGGACGCCACGCCTGCCGCGCCTGTGGCGCCGGAAGTCGCCTGGCGAAGGTTGTAGGCGGCGCTGGCGCCCGAGGCCATCGACGCGCCGGCGCGCACCGCCGCAAGACCGCCAGCGCCCGCTGCGCCAAGGGCGCGGGCGCCGAGCATCGCGCCGCCGCCGACCAGCATGGCCGCGCCCGCCGCTGTCCCGACCGCCGCGCCGGCGCCCAGCTGCGGCGCCCCAGAGACCAGGCCTGAAGCGATACCCGGTCCGAAGATCGACAGGCCCGCCAACGTCAGGGCGGCCAGCACCAAGGTCATGGCGTCGCCAAGATCGGGGTCGGGACCCAGGGTGGCGACAAACGCGTCGAAGAACCCCTCGCCGATGCCGACGATCACCGCCAGCACCATGACCTTCACGCCGCTGGAGATGACGTTGCCGAGCACGCGTTCGGCCAGAAAGCTGGTCTTGTTCCAGAAGGCGAACGGCACGAGCACAAAGCCGGCCAGGCTCGTCAGCTTGAATTCCAGCACGGTGACGAAGAGCTGGATGGCCATGATGAAGAAGGCCAGGACGACGAAGACCCAGGCGAGGGCGAGCAGCGCCACGGTCAGGGCGTTGACGACGATCTCGGGCCAGCCGGTCAGCTCGCTGGCTTTGCGGATCAACGGATGAGCGGCCGTGAACCCGACGCTGGCCAGTCGTCCTGGCCGCAGCAGGTCCTCCGCCGTGACGCCGCCCCCGCCGGCGGTCAGGCCAAGGCCGGCGAACGATCGGAAGATGATCTCGCTGAGCGTCTTGAAGTTGTTCAGGATGAAGGCGAAGGCGCCGACATAGAGCACCTTCTTGATCAGGCGGCCCAGTACATTATCATCGCCCTCGAGCGCCCACCACAGGCCCGCCATGGTCACATCGATGGCGATCAGGGTTGTGGTCAGGAAACCCACATCGGGCCCCAGCGCGCCAAAGCCGCTGTCGATGTAGGTGACGAACGCCGCCAGCATGCGGTCGATGATGTTGAGGTCCGGCGCGGGGTCCACGGCGGCAGCCTTTCCATTAAGCGCGTCGCTAGGGCGACGGCTAGGGCCTGGAGGTGTAGGCGGGGGCCTCGCCGACGAAGCGGCGGGCGGCGAGTTTGCCGGCTTCCAGCACTTGGGCCTGGCGGGCGCTCTCCAGCGCCTGGGCCCGGTACTGCGCCGCCATCAAGGTCTGAATCTGCTGATCCTGCTTGATGGCCAGGGCCTGCAGCTGATTGGCCGCCTGTTGGGCCTCAAGCGACCCAGCCGCACCCTGACTGCGCTGGATGAGCTGATCGATCAGGCCGGCGTCCGCCTGGACGTTCTCGACCACCTTGGCCTGGACCTTCAGGGTCTGCCGGTAGCCATCCATCGCCGCGGTCGCCTGGGCGCGGGCGCGGGCCAGAAGCTGGCTGGTCGTCGCGCTCGGATCGAGGTCCGCCCGGTAGGCGTCTTTCAGGATTGCTTCGGTCGAGGCTACCGTGAAGGCCATGCCCTTGGCCTCGCCCATCAGGGCGTCGACCTGGGAAAGCGCCTCCTTGATCGGCGCGAGCGCGGTGTAGTCGAGCGACTTTAAGTTCCGCGCCATGTTCTGCAACATGACGAGCTCATTCTGCAGCGAGCTGATCTGGTTGTTGACCTGCTGCAGCGATCGCGCGGCCGTCAGCAGGTTCTGGGCGTAGTTGGTCGGGTCAAACACGGTGAACTGCGCCGCAGCCGGCGTGACGAGGCCTGGGATGGGCGCAAGCGCCAGGCTCGCGGCGACCAGGGCGGAGATAAAGGGACGTGCGGGTTTGCGCCGGGTCATGGCGTGGGCTCCATTTCGGTTGGGGGGGTGTCGAAGGCGGCGGCCAGGCGCGCGGCCCAATCCAGGCCCCGCGCGGAGAGGAAGCCGGCCGCAAAGCCGGCCTCGCCGTGGTCTTCCAGGACCTTGTCGATGAGGGTCTGGCTCGCAGGATCGGACGCCCCGCAGAGCGCCAGGGCGATCGGGCCAAGCCCCAGCTCGAACAACCGGTTTCCCAGCCGCGATTGCAGATAGTAGTGGCGCTTGGGCGTGGCCCTAGCGATCAGCTCGATCTGGCGATCATTGAGGCCAAAGCCCTGATAGATGGCGCGCGACAGCGGTTCGGCGGCCCGGTCGTTGGCCAGAAAGACCCGCTGGGCGCAGCCGTCGATCATGGCCGGCGCGATCGAAGAGCCCTCAATGTCGGCCAGCGACTGGGTGGCGAACACCACGCTGACATTGCGTTTGCGCAGCTCCTTGAGCCATTCGCGGATCCGCGCGGCGAACAGCGGCTCGTCGAGGAACTTCCAGGCCTCGTCGAGCACCAGCAGGGTCGGCCGGCCGTCGAACCGCGTCTCCAGTCGATGGAAGAGATAGGTCAGCACAGGGCCGACGACCGACGAGGTGGCGACCAAAGCCTCGGTCTCGAAGCAGAGCACGTCGCCAACCGCCAGGCCGTCCTCGGCCGCGTCCAGCAGGCGGCCGAAAGGGCCATCCAGGGTGTAAGGCGCCAAGGCCGCCTTCAGCCGATTGGACTGAAGGAGCATCGAAAGGCCGGTCAGGGTGCGTTCTTCCCGAGGGGCGCCGGCCAGACTGGTCAATGCCGACCACAAGGCCTCTTTGATCTCAGGGGTCAGCGCGATGTTCTCGCCGACCAGGAGATCGCCCAGCCACGCGCTGGCCCAGGCGCGGACGCCAGGACGGTCGATGTCGGCCAGGGGTTGGAAAGCCAGCCCGCTGTCGCTCGAGAGGCCGTAGTGCTGGCCACCCATCGCCAGGGTCACGGCCCTCGCCGAGAACCGCTTGTCAAAGATGTAAACCTGAGCGCCGCGATAGCGCCGGAATTGGAGGGCCAGCAGCGCCAACAACACGGACTTGCCCGCGCCGGTCGGGCCGACCACCAGCATGTGGCCAACGTCTTCGATGTGCGTCGAGAACCGGAACGGCGTCGCGCCGCTGGTCAGGGCATGGAAGGTCGGCGGCCCGCCAAGATGGGCGTTGGCCTCCTGCCCCGCCCACACCGACGACAGGGGCATCAGATGAGCCAGGTTCAGGGTGTGAACCAAGGGCTGGCGGACATTGGCGTAGACGTGACCGGGCAGTGAGCCCAGCCAGGCTTCGACGGCGTTGACCTGCTCGCGGATGCAGGTGAAGCCCAGTCCGTTGACGATCCGCTCGACCAGCCGGACCTTCTCGTCGGCCAGCGCGCGGTCGGCGTCGGCGACGGTGATGGTGGTGGTCAGATAGCCGAAGGCGACATGGTCGCCGCCCAGGGCCTGGAGCGCGAGATCGGCGTCGGCGAGCTTGTTGTCGGCGTCGCTGTCGGTCAGGGGGACCGGCTCGTTGCTGATCACCTCGCGCAGGATCTGGACGACGGATTTGCGCTTGTTGAACCATAGGCGGCGAATGCGGGTCAGCGCCTTGGTGGCGTCGGGCTTGTCCAGGCAGATGAACCGGGTCGACCACCGGTAGGCGAGGGCCTGATGGTTCAGCGCGTCGAGCAGCCCCGGGCGCGTCGCATTCGGGAAACCCAGGATTGTCAGGGTTCGAAGATGCTGATCGCCCAGCCGCGGCTCTATGCCTCCGGTCAGCGGCGTGTCGGCCAGCAGGGCGTCGAGGTAGATCGGCGTCTGCGGCACGGCGACGGGGTGGTGGCGGCAGGAGATCGTTCCGTGCAGGTAGGTCAGGGTCTCGGCGTCGTCGAGGGCGCGGACCTGCGGCATGAAGCCGGCCAGGAGATCGAGAACGCGGTCGCTGGCGGCGACGAAGGCCGCAAGCTCCTGACGCCAATCGCGGCCTTGTACCGGACCCGACGGCTCGATCAGAGCGCGCTCGGCGCGGCTGACCTGATCGGCGGGCGGCAGGAAGAACAAGGTCAGATGACAGCGGCTTTCGAAGTGCTCGTCGCGCCGGCCGTCGAACTGCGCGCGGCGCTCTTCGTCGACCAGCCACGAGGCCGCGTCGGGAAAGACGCCGTCGGGATAGCCGAGGGCGGGGATACGTTCGGCGTCGAAGAACAATGCCCAACCGGAGCCGAGCCGCCGCAAGGCGTTGTTGGCGCGGGCGCAGACCGACACCAGTTCGGCCTCGGTCGCACTTTCAAGATCGGGTCCGCGAAAGTGGAAGGTGCGCTGGAAGCCGCCGTCCTTGTTCAGCACCACGCCGGGAGCGACCAGGGCCGCCCACGGGAGATGATCGGCCAGGCGATCGGCGCGGTTGCGGTACTCGCGCAGGTTCAGCATGCCAGCCACCCCTTCTGACGAAGATGACGGGTGAGGACCGGAGCAAAGTCAGGATCGCGCTTGGCGGCGAACACCGCCAGGCTGTGCCCGATCAGCCAGATCACAAGGCCTGCGATCCACTGCTGGAGACCAAGGCCCAGCGCCGCGGCGAGCGTGCCGTTGAGGATGGCGATGGACCGTGGCGCGCCGCCAAGCAGGATCGGCGTGGTCAGCGAGCGATGGAGCGGAACCTCAAAACCCGGGGTTTCGCCGTGCGAAGGGGTGGCCGGCGCGCTCATGCAATCAACGCGCCTCCGCCGAACGAGAAGAAGGTCAGGAAGAAGCTCGACGCGGCGAAGGCGATCGACAGGCCAAACACGATCTGGATCAGCTTGCGGAAGCCGCCCGAGGTCTCGCCGAACGCGAGCGCCAGGCCCGTGGTGATGATCACCAGCACCGCGACGATCTTGGCGACCGGCCCTTCGACCGACTCCAGGACCTGCTGCAGGGGTTCTTCCCAGGGCATGCCGGAGCCGGCGGCCTGGGCCTGCGCAGCGAGCAGCAGCGTCAGGATGGCGGTGGCCAGGTGGCGGAGCGGGCGCGGAGCGGCGCTCGCCCGGGTCTTGGAGACGAGGTGCGTCATTGGGGTTGTCCCTGTCTGAAGCGTTTCAGCTGTGGAGGGTCGAGGTCGGCGAGGACATACTCGCCAGAAGAGTCGAGGCCGGTGACCCGGGCGACGGTCTCGACACGGCGGCCGGTTCCCCGGCCCCGAATAAAGACGATGATGTCGACGGCCTCGGCGATCAGCCGGCGGGGCGCGGAAACCACCACCTCCTGGACCAGCTGTTCGAGGCGGTAGAGGGCCGAGCGTGCGGAGTTGGCGTGGATGGTCGACAGCCCGCCCGGGTGGCCGGTGTTCCAGGCCTTGAGGAGATCGAGCGCCTCGCCGCCGCGCACTTCGCCAACGACAATGCGGTCTGGCCGCAGCCGCAAGGTCGAGCGGACCAGGTCGGCCATAGTGACCGAGCCTGGGATGGTGCGCAGCGAGGCGGTGTCAGGCGCCGCGCATTGCAGCTCAAGGATATCCTGCAGGACGATGACGCGCTCGCCCGATTTGGCGATCTCGGCCAGCAGCGCGTTGGCCAAGGTGGTCTTGCCGGCAGAAGTCGCCCCGACGATCAGGATGTTGAGACGCTGCGCGACGGCG
Organism: Caulobacter sp. FWC26; assembly: GCF_002742645.2. Taxonomy (NCBI): domain Bacteria; kingdom Pseudomonadati; phylum Pseudomonadota; class Alphaproteobacteria; order Caulobacterales; family Caulobacteraceae; genus Caulobacter; species Caulobacter sp. FWC26. The sequence goes on along the minus strand of NZ_CP033875.1, from coordinate 551,395 downwards.
TCTCGCAGGGTCTCCACCTGCACCGGCGCCATCACCCCGCTGGTGATGTAGTCGTCCAAGGTGTGAATGCGGCCGGCTGGCTTGCGGATAGAGAAGAACGGCGCCCGGGCCACGGGCGGTAAGACGCCTTCAAACCGCTCCCCGACCATGGCGCCGTCGCGCGGTGGCAATTCGCCGCTGACGATCGGCGCCTCGGCATGGGCCTCCGTCCGCACGTGGCTGGCGACGAGCCGAATGATCCGCTCGACGTCAGCCGGCGACATAACAACGCCAGTGTCGATGCGGCCCGCTCCAAGCTGGTCCAGCCACAGCCGGCCGTCGGGATTGACCATCACCTCGACGACGGCGGCGTCGGCCAAGGCCGCCGCGATCTGCGCGCCCATGGCCGTGCGCAGCATGGTCCGGCGACGCTCCGCAGTTTCAGCGCGCGCGACAGTCATGACGCGGCCTCGTCGGGATCGGCGAAGGTCGCGCGGCCGCTAGCCAGCTGGCGGCCCACCTGGTCGACGAAGCGCTGGAAACGCTCGCGTCCCAGGGCCTGGCCCGCGCGGTCGGCCTCCGGCAGGGGCGCGGTGATCGTGAGCTGGTAGCGCACGAACAGCGCCAAGCTCTCCATCAGGATCTTCTGATTGCGCTCGACGCGGTTGAGGGCCCGGCTGACCCGATCCAGGCGGATCTTCAGGAGCTCGTCGAGCTCGCCGGCCGCGCGACGCTCCAGGAAGGCCCGCAGCGCGTCGGCGACGATGGCCGACTTGGACGTGCCGGACCTACCGCCGAGCCGATCCAGGGCTTCGGTCAGGCGCTCGTCGAGATAGATCTGATGGCGAGGCTTCATCTTCAGCGCCCCTCAGAAATCGGGGAGCAGGTCTTGCCGACCGGCCCCCTCGTTCATGGCGTGGGCCCGCGTCACGGGCTGGCTGGCGGCCCGAGCCAGGGCCTGACGGTCGGCGACCCCGTCGCCTTCGTCCTCGCCCAGTCCCAGACCCGCATCGGGCGTCTCGACCGTGCGGACCGTCTGTTCGTCGAACAGGCCTGGATGGCGTTGCTGCTGCAGACCCCCGTCTTCATCGGCGCGCGCGTCTTCGTCGACGGCGGCGGCGAGGCCGGCGTGCGGACCGCGAACCTGGCCACCCCAGTCGTTGGGCCGGGCCGGCGGGCGATCCCGATAGCCGCCGTCGGCCAACAGCGGCGGATCGGCGAGCCGGCGGGTGAAGTTGCGATCCTCGTAGTAGCGCAGCTTCTTGGCGCGGATCGGCGCGAGGCCAGAGACGAGCACCAGGGCGTCGGCCGGCGGCAGCTGCATGACCTCGCCGGGCGTCAGTAATGGTCGGGCCGTCTCCTGGCGGCTGACCATGACGTGGCTGAGCCAGGGGGAGAGCCGATGGCCGGCGTAGTTGCGCTGGGCGCGCAGTTCCGTGGCCGTGCCGAGGGCGTCCGAAATCCGCTTGGCGGTCCGCTCATCGTTCGAGGAGAACGCGATCCGGACATGGCAATTGTCCAGGATGGCGTTGTTTTCGCCATAGGCCTTGGAGATCTGATTGAGGGATTGGGCGATCAGATAGGCGCGGATGCCGTAGCCAGCCATGAAGGCCAAAGCGGTCTCGAAAAAGTCCAGGCGACCGAGCGCCGGGAACTCGTCAAGCATCATCAGGAGCTGATGCTTGCGCTGCTTGCCAGGATCGCCTTCGAGCCGTTCGGTGAGCCGCCGGCCAATCTGGTTGAGCACCAGGCGCACTAAGGGTTTGGTGCGGCTGATGTCCGAGGGCGGAATGACCAGATAGAGCGTGACGGGGACCGGCGCGTCGACGAGGTCGGCGATGCGCCAGTCGCAGGCGGCGGTGACGGCGGCGACAGTGGGGTCACGGTAGAGACCCAGGAACGACATCGCCGTGGAGAGTACGCCGCTGCGTTCATTTTCCGACTTGTTCAGGACCTCCCGGGCCGCGCTGGCCACCACGGGATGGACCTTGGGCGCCTTGGTCGAACCCAGGTGGTTGGTGGCCATCATCCGTCGCAGGGTGTGGGCGAACGAACGCTGGGGATCGGAGAGGAAGGTGGCGACCCGTGCGAGGGTCTTGTCCTCCTCAGCGTAGAGAACGTGGAGGATCGCGCCGACCAGCAGGCTGTGGCTGGTTTTTTCCCAGTGCGACCGGCGCTCGAGCGCACCTTCCGGATCGACCAAGACGTCGGCGATGTTCTGGACGTCGCGGACCTCGTTGGGTCCCTTGCGCACCTCCAGCAGTGGATTATAGCGGGCCGAGCGCGGGTCGGTTGGATTGAACAACAGGCAGTGGGAGAACTTGGCGCGCCAGCCGGCCGTCAGGGTCCAGTTCTCGCCCTTGATGTCATGGACGACGGCGCTGCCCTGCCAGGACAGCAAGGTCGGCACGACCAGGCCGACACCCTTGCCCGAGCGGGTCGGGGCGAAGGCCATGACATGTTCGGGACCGTCGTGGCGGAGATAGCGCTGATCGAGCCGCCCCAGGAAGACCCCGGCGTCGCCCAAGAGGCCGGCCCTCTCGACTTCGCGACGAAGCGCCCAGCGCGATGAGCCGTAGGTCGTCGCCAGGGCCGATTGCCGGGCGCGCCAGAGAGAACCGATGATGGCCGCCGCGCAGCCGAGAAAGCCGCTGGCCCCGGCCAGCAGTCCGGCCTTATCGAAGACGGCCGGTGCATAAGCCTCATAATGGAACCACCAGTCGAACAGGCGCCACGGCGGATAGATCGGCTGACCGGCGAGCATCAGCCACGGCGCGCCCAACTGAGGCTGATAGGCCAGCATAGCGGCCGCCCACTGTGTCGCGGCCCAGACCCCCAAGATCATCACCGCGAAGACCGCGAGGATCTGTCCGATCAGAAGCTTGGTGGGCGTCACCGGCCGCCTCCCGCACGCTGCCGCCACGGGATGCGGCGGGGTCACGGAAAGCCTCTGGCGAAGCCCCCAAATCGCTTACGGCGGTTGTGTCCCCCTTCGGCGCGACCAGGTACGGTTTCGCCCTACACTCAAGCTTCGAGGGTGGCGAGGAGCCTTCGATGGCGCTTGGCTCGGGTCATTCGCACCGGCCTTCCGTCACCCCGCGAAAGGGGCTATATATCTTCCCGTGCGCGGGAAACATTTGGAGCGTGACATGCCGGCCAAGCTCGACCTTTTGACGCCGACCGAGGCTGCTGTCGTGGCGGGCGTGACGGTTCGCGATGTCAACCGGATCATCGACACGCGAGTGCTGCCTGAGCGGTTCTACGCCTGGAAGGGCGGACGGCGGCTGCGCAGCAGCGGCTGCACCTACGTGCGGTTCTATGTCCACGCCGCTGGGCAACTGACCGCCGATGAGCGCGCCCTATTGATCGAGCGGGCGGCGGCCCAGACGCGTCCAGATACATCCGAATGGACGATTCAAGACGGCTTCCTGACCTACGACCTGACGACGATGGCGGCAGACACCGAAGCCAGGCTGAGCAAGCTTGAACGCGCCCGCGAACTTGTGGTCGAGGACCCTGAGATCCTCAGCGGAACGCCGGTCATCCGGGGCACGCGCGTGCCGGTATACGACGTCGCGGCTTCGGTGGCGGCGGGTCTCTCGGTCTCCGACATCCTCGAGGGCTATCCAAGCCTGAACGAAGAGAAGGTGGAGCTCGCGGTGATCTTCGCGGACGCCACGCCCCAACGCGGCCGGCCGCGGCGCATGCATGAGATCAACCCGAGCCTGAAGGTCATCTCATCGAAGAAGGCGGCGGTGCGCGAGGCGGGATGAAGTTCCTGGTCGATGAATGCCTCAGTCCTCAGCTGACCAAGCACGCTATCGAAGCCGGCTACGCCGAAAGCTCCCACGTGACCTGGCTCGGCGCGGCCGGCTGGCCGGACTGGAAGCTCATGCCGCTGATCCTCGATGGCGACTGGACATTCGTGACGAAGAACTCGGTCGATTTTCGTGGACCAGCCTCGGCGCCGGGAGCGAAAGGCCAGTATAGGCTGGCCAGCCTTCATGCTGGCCTGATCTGCTTAAACGGTCCGCCCGCCATGAATCTGTCCATGCAGTTGACGGGGTTCAAGCTCGCGCTGAACGCGTTGGAAGGCGCTCCCGACCTGACAAATATGGGGCTGGAGGTCACCTTGGGGCTGGATGACGAGGACGCCGAGATCATCCGCTACGACCTCCCCCCGGAATGAGCCCGCTCGATAGAGCTGAACCGTTCCGCCAGCCCTCGGGTAAGAGCGGTCAGCCGGGAGCCGGCGCCCGAAGCGGACGTTCTGTTGGTCTGCGCAGGGTGGGGAGCGGACATTCCTTCCATGAGTCCGCCCCCGCGCTAGCTTTGCCCTATGGACGTATTTGAATGGTTCGCAGAATGGTACGAGGCTCGCCTCACGCTAGGAGCTTAGAGTGCTGATTGCTTCCATGGTTCTCGTTCTCCTGACCCAAGGCGGAGGACAAGGGGCGTCCCCGTCCATACCCGCCGTTGCGGAACGGTTGGCGCGAGCAACCTCATTGCCGGATGATCAGCTCGTTGCGTCATTTGAGACAAACCTGCCGCCCGCTCGCCGGCGGGCCATGGAGGCCGCCATCGCCGAGAGTCGTTCGGAAGTCGACGGCCTGAGAACCGCGCTAGCAACGGTATATGCTCGCCATCTAAGCCCATCCGAGATGGAGGGGGCTGCCGACTTCTTCGAGAGCCCCGTCGGTGCGTCGTTCGAGCAGAAGATTCTCAGGCAGCAGGCCGACCGTTTGTCGGCGGAAGAGGTGCGCGCGGCTCAAGCATTCATTCGGACCCCGGCGGGGCTAGCGTTCCGAGCCAAGGAACATGCGATCGGGCAAGACTTGATGCCGATCGTCAAGGCCTTCGGTGAAAGGCTGATTAGCCGAGCGCAAGCGATACACTGTCGCGAAGCCAAGGAGTGCGGCCCCTTCATGAAATAGGGCTTTGAGTTCGGCCGGCGCTGCGAGCCCCTTGAATGTCCCACATGGGTCGAGAACGGAATTTGGCCCGCCGCCCGAAACCGGACCTTAGACGATCATCCTTGAGCCGGACCTAGCGAATGTCTGACAAGGGTGTTGAGATGCCTTCATCGTAACGGCGACAATCGGACCTTCAACTGATTGACGGGCCCGCCCGTCCCCGACCGATCGTCCAGTTGACGCCGGCGCCCCGCACCACACCGGAAACGGTGCGGCCCTCAAGACCGTCGAGCACAGGTCGCCACGGCACGAGGGTGAAATCACGGCTACGCTCGATCACGGCGAACCTGCCGCTCACGAGATCGATCGCCCGTCGGTAGACGCCCTCGGTCCGCTGGCCGCTGTGCGTCTCGGCATAGGTCAGCCCCAGCTCGCCCGCCATGTCCTGACCGACGCTCGCCAGCTCGCGGCGCTGCAGCGCGCCAAGCAAGCCGGCCCGAAACGCCACCTGGCCGTCCTGCTGGAAGGCCAGACCCTGGTCGATCAGCCATTGGCGTCTTTGAGCCAGCGCCGATCGCGCCTCGCGCCCGAAGCCCGCGTCACGCAGCGGCTCCGGCGCCTCGGTGATCAGTTCGCGGTCGAGCCAGGTGGCGCCGATGGCCGCGGTCTGCCGCTCGAGGGGATGGGCCGACAAGGTCCCCACGACGACCGGAGAGCGCTCGGCCTGCCGGCGCTCATAGGCCGCCACGCGGTCAAGATAGTCGGCGCCGACGCGGAACATGCCATCGGGATCACGCTCTAAGCCGGCGCCCGCCCGGCGCATCGCCTCCAGGCGCCGGACGTGGGTCTCGGCGAAAGCTTCCGTGGCGGCGGGATCATGGGCCAGGTGCAGATCGACGCTGTAGCGACCCTCGTTGGCGGCGGCGATCTCCGCCACCGTGCGATCGACGGGCCGCGCCTGTGTGGGACGCCCCTCGACGCGGACCACGGCGCCGATCGGGATCGGCTCAACGGCCGCGCCGGCGCCGATGTCGACATAGTGAGCGCGCCCATCAACGCCGTCGATGATGAGATAGTGGCGGTCGCGAACCTCGTCGGCGAGGCCGCGCTGGACGACGCGCCCGACCAGCGGCCGGGTCGTGGCCGGTTCGAAAATTACCTGATCGGTCGCCGCGCGCTCCAGCCCGTCTTCGGCCAGCGCCCGATAGAGGGTCTTGAGGATGTCGCCGCGTTCGCCCATCCGGCGCAGGGCCGGTTCGAGATCGGCGGCGAGCCGCCACTGGCCGCGCTGGACCGGTTCGGCCAGGCCCAAGCGCGTCAAGGTCTGCAGCCGGCCGGTGCGCAAGGCCTGCCGCAGGCTGTCGGCATGGCTGGGCGACACCAGGCCGTCCTGCGCCGCGTCGCCGAGCAAGCCGCGATCGAGGCTGGTCAGGCGCTCTTGATCGACCTCCTTGCGCAGCCGGTCCTCGATCTCGTGGTCGGTGCGCGGTCCAAGATCCAGCGCCACGAGTTCGGCGGCCCGCGCGCGAACGCCCTTGGTTAGGTAGTTGCGGGCGATGATCAGGTCCTCGCCCTGGTCATTGCGGCCGCGCACGATGATGTGGGTGTGAGGGTGGCCGGTGTTGTGGTGGTCGACGGCCACCCAATCGAGCTTGGTCCCGAGGTCCTTTTCAACCTGGGTCATCAACCGCCGGACCAGCGGCTTGAGATCCTCGTACTCCGCCCCGTCCTCGGCTGAGACGATCAACCGAAACTGCCGCACGTCTCTGGCCTGTTCGGCGCGGTCGATGAAGGCCCGGCCGTCGGCGCGGTCGGACGCCGCGTCGTAGAGCTGGCCCGGCGCTCCGTCGCGGGTCACCCCGTCGCGCTGGACGTAGCGCAGGTGGGCGCGGGCGGCGGCCAGGCCCTTGCCCGCCAGCTTCGGGGTCGAGATCTTGACGATGACCCGGCGCGCGCGGAAGGCGGCCAGGTGGTCGCGGGCGGCGAGCAGGCCGCCGACGCCCGCGCCCTTGCCAATCCGCGCGCCGGTGAAGCGGCTCGCGCCGGGCGCGCGGCCGAAGGCGCCGCCGCTGGCCAGCATCGCCGCCCGCATGACCCTCGAGAGATAGGTCTTGCCCCGCCGGCCGCCCTGAGCCCGGATACGCCCTAGTCGCGGTTCGAAATCATCGTCCTGGCCCATTATCGCAGCCTTTCGCGGCCGATAGGGCGCCGGCTCCGATCGAGGCCATTGGCGCCAGGAATTTGTCATATAACTCAGGGCCTTAGAGGCGACATGGCGCCATGCAAGCGCCTTTGACGCCAAGCCACAAACGCTAAAACCGATGTGCAGACAAGGACTTAGGGCGAGCGATCCGCAGGATTGGCGCCGTCCCTTCATCTTGCCTTACCGGCCTTCCCTCCCCAGCGGCGTTCCCCATCCCGAAAGCTTCACCCTCGGGATCGTGCGGACCGGGGCTGAAGCAGCTTGGCCCGCGCCTAGGAGGCCGGGCTGTCGAAGGTCGCGAGGTCACCGTATCGCCTCCGCCTTTGGGACGGCTTCCGCCTCTGTCGACAACCGGAAGAACAGGCGCGTTCCCGACAAGATCGCGGGCGGAAGCACCGCTGATCCGGGCGTCTTGCCCAGCAGCGCGATGTAGCTACGGGTCTCCTCGGGAAGCGGCGCGCCAGTGCGCAGATGGCGCGCGTATCGCGCCGGTCCGGCGTTGTAGGCGGCGAACAGACCAGGGTAGCCGAACCGCCGATGCAACTGGGCGAGATAGGCCGCGCCGGCCAGGATGTTGTCGCGCGGGTCATGGGGATCGACGCCAAGACCGTGTTCGCGGGCGAGGTCGGCATAGGTGTCGGGCATTACCTGCATGAGCCCCATCGCCCCGGCCCGCGAGGTGATCGGGCGTCCATCAAGGTGGGTTCGTCCGCCGCTTTCGGCCGCCATCACCGCCGCGATCCAGGCCTCCGGGACGCTGAAGCGAGCCGACGCCTGCGCGATCAGGGGTCGCCATTGGGCTATCGGCTCTTCGCTCGACGACGGGACGGGGGCCGACACGACGGCGGTGGCGGCAAGGATCAGCGCCGCCATAGTAGGGTCGCCTTGCCGATGATCCGCGAGCGGTCGACCGGACCGAAATAGCGGCCGTCGAAGCTCTCGGGAGACGGCGCAAGCAGCAGGACCTGGTCGCCCGAAAGCCGCTGGCATCCCCGCCACCAGGGCAGGCGGCGGCCCTGGCGGTCGGTCGCGCGGCGCAGGGCGACGGGCCGGTCGTTGACCTCCAACCAGGGACCAACAGCGCAGACCTTGTCGCCTTTGGCGGCGGCCACGCGCTTGATCAGCGGCACATTGGCCGGGAGGTAGTGGCGCTGCGCCGCCAGCTTGCGGGCGGCCGGCGGCGCGGTGGCCGCCACCATGTCGCCGACCTGGACGGGCGCGTCGGGAAAGACCCGCCACAGGCCGATGGGGGCGCTAGCGCTGGTGTTCCAAACCAGGCGCGGGACCGGATCGAGGAGGACCGGCGCGGCGAGCGCAGCCAGCGCGAGGGCGGCGGGGCCGACGAGCCAGCGCCCGCGCGGGGTGAAGAGCGCGACCCTAGCCATGGGGCCGCTCCTCCGACGGGGCGCGGCTCTGGCTGGACCACGCATCGAGGTCGTCGATGTGGTAGCGCACGAAGCGCCCATGGCGGCGGAAGACCGGACCTCGGCCCTCCTTGCGCATGAGTTCCAGGGTCCGCTCGGTGAGGCCGATATAGTGGGCGGCCTGGGCGGTGTTGAGAAACGGGGTGCCCTTGCGAGCACGGTCGGCTCGCCAAATTGCGTCTTCCTCGTCCAGCATCGCTGTGCTCCTGGTCTGATCGCACGGGCGCGGCGGGATCAGGGGTTCGCCGCGCTGGGGCGAGCAAACCTGGCTGTAAGCGGGTCTGGGACGTACGAAAGCAGGCGCCCCTGAAAGCGTTCCCCCTCCCCTTTTTCCTCTTTCCACCTCACCTGGGCGGTCGGCCAAAGCCCCCGCGCCGGGCGGCGCGGGGGCGAGGGCGGGTCAGGCCTCGGGGTTCCAGATCAGGGCGAAGACGCTGTCGTCGTCCTGGTCGGGGGCGCGTCCCAGATTGACCTTGTAGGCGCGCGGTCCCAGGTCCGGGTGGGCGAGGGTCAGGCTGGTGTAGGGCTTGCCGGTGGTCTGGTTGATGTTGATCCAACCGGCCCCGATCTCGACCCCGCCGCACGTCACCCGGTAGTCCGGATGGGCGGGCGAGGCCTTGTCGCGCAGAGGCGCGACGTCGATGTCGCCCCGGAAGTTGAGGGTGCGCAGCGGGCCCTTGAAGGCGCCGTTTTCGAGTTGGGTGACGTGGCCGAGGGTGGCGGTCATGGCGGGGTTCCTTGTGCTTCGTCGGGGCCGATCCCCGGCGACAGGCGCCCCGTTTGGCCGTCCCGGGCCGCCTGGACCCGGAGGGCCGCAGCGCAGCGGAGGACCCGAGCGGCGGGCTTTTTTGAAGCAAAGCGGCGCGAGGAGACGCGCCCTCTTGTCTTCGGGCGCGGCGGGGAAAAAAGTTCGCCGCGACGGTTCAAGGCGGGCCGGGACGGCCATAGGGTTCAAGCCATCGTCGTGGGTTCGTCCTCGTCGGCGCGACACCGAGCCCCGCCATGACCGGCGTCGTCGGTGGCGCCGCCCAGCGCGAGGCGGCGGCCTCAAGGGCCCGCTGCGCACCCTCAACTTCCGGGGCGACATTCACGGCGACAGCGCCCCTGCGCGACAAGCCTTGGCCCGCCCATCCGGACTACCGGGTGACGTGCGGCGGGGTCGAGATCGGGGCCGGTTGGATCAAGGTCGGCGGATCGGCGGCGCCCTGCGCCCGCCTGATCCTCGTCCATCCGGACCTGGGACCGCGCGCCGACAGGGCCCGATCTGGGCCACGCGCCGACCAGGGCGACGACAGCGTTTTCGCCCTGATCAGGAGCGCCGAAGGCCTGGCCCGTCCTCGCCTCGCGCCGCTCGGCGCGGGGGCTTTGGCCGACCGTCCCTCTCCCCAGCCGCGCCGACGCAAAAGGCCCCCGCGCTGGCGCGCGGGGGCTGAGGATGAAGCCGATCAGAGGTGATCTAGGTGTCGTTTCCAAGAAGGTTGTTTACACGCTGCCAGGGGGTGAGGCCGCCGATGCCAGAGTGTGGTCGGGTTAGGTTGTAGGCGTCGGTCCAGGGTTTGATGGCGTTGGATCGTTCCTCCGAGCAGGCATAGGGCCTGCCATAGGCCCACTCGCGCAGGCTCGTCTGGATGAAGCGCTCGGCCTTGCCATTGGTCCTGGGCGTGTAGGGCTTGGTGCGCACGTGCCTGGCGCCGGCGATCCGCAGGGCCTGGGCGAAGAGCTTGGAGCGATAGGCCGAACCGTTGTCGGTCATCACCCGCTGGACGGCGACGCCGTGGCGGCTCAGCCAGGCCAGGGCGCGTTCGAGGAAGGCGGTCGTATCGTGCTGGCCTTCGGAGGGCAGGATCTCGGTGTAGGCCAAGCGCGAGGCGTCATCGACGCAGACGTGCAGGAAATCCCAGCCGGCTTTCTTGGAACGTCCCGCCCGCCGGTCGCCGGTGACGCGATGGCCCTCGACGGTGAACCGGCCCAGCTTCTTGATGTCGAGGTGGATCATCTCGCCAGGCGCGGCGCGCTCATATCGGACGATCGGCGGCCTGGGCTCCAGGGCCGATAGCTTGCCCAGGCCCAGCCGGCGCAAGATCAGCCCCACAGTCGAGCGGGCCAGGCTCAGGTTGCGGGCGATGGCCGGCCCTGTCATCCGCTGGCGGCGCAGGGTCTGAACTTGGTCGACGATCTCCGCGGACGTCCTGCGCGGACATCGGCGGGGCGCCGAGCTGCGGTCGTGAAGCCTTCGCTCGCCGCCCCGCCGATGCCGTTGCAGCCACTTACCGACCGTCTGGCGTGAAATTCCGAAGGCTTCGGCGGCCCTAGCCACCGACCAGCCTTCAACCTCGATCCGTGAAATCATCGCCGCTCGACCAAGCGGCGTCAGGCGGGCATTCTGATGGATGTTCATCCGGGGGCTCCCGGCCATGTAAGTGGAGTGTCGCAACCCCAGCTTCGTTCAAGCCCGCCTCCGGGTGAACAACCTTCATAGCTTCGACATCTAGGTCGCCGCCGCGCCTGGCTCGGCGACGACGGCGGGCGGCGCCGCCACGGTCGCCGGACTCCGCACCTGGCGCAAAAGGGGCGCGACCGCCCGGCTTAAGGCGGCGGTGCGCAGGGGCCGCTGGGTGTAGGCCCCGGCCGGGAAGGTCAGCCACTTGGGCGTCCACTTGCCCGCCTTGGGACGCCCGGCCGTCCCGTCCAGGCAATCGCGCAGGATCATCTTCTGGGTCTTGACCTTCTCGCCGACATTGCCGTCGGCGACCTTCTTGCCGCCGACCTCGGCCAGCATCGCGTTGATGGTCTCGCGGTCGCGGATCAGGTCGAAAAAGGCCGTGTCCGGCGACCAGAAGGCGCCGGTGTCGACCTTCAGGTAAAGCCCGACCGCCTCGACCGCCTCGCCGCCGGAGGCCAGGGTTTCGCCGATGACCACGGCGGCGAGCGCCAGGATGTCGGCGTCGGGCAACGATAGGAGCTTGACGAAGAGACCCGCCAGACCGCCGCCCGGCGACTGGCCAACGAGGTCACGCTCGGCGTCGAGCCCGACCACCTTGGCGGTCGCCGCCCGCCGCGCCCGAAAGGCCGCTTCGGCGGGGCTGGCCTCCAGGCTCTGGGCCACGCTCTGCGCCCCGCTGCGTCGCGGATCGGGCTCGACCCGCCAGTAGGGCGAGCCGACCACCGCATGGGCCAGGAGCAACCGTAGGGCCACGCCCGGATGATCCGTCAGGGTGGCGCGAACGGCCGCGTGGCGGTGCAGGTCGATATAGGTCTGCTGGCCGCTGGTGACCTCGGGCCGGGCGGCGGGCGCCTCGGCGTCCGCCGTCCCGGCGCTGCTCGCCTTGAGCGCCTTGGCGGCGACGGCCTGGGCGCGGCGCGCCTCCTTGGGGGTCAGCCAGCCCTCGTGCAGCGTGACCTCGCCGCGCTGGCTGGCGGCGATATAGACCTTGCCGCCCTGGGCCTTGGAGACACGTTCGTGCTTCCAGCTTTCGAACGATCGGCCCGCTTCTAGGATCTCGACGGCGGCCCAACCTTCGGCCAGAAGCGCGTCGCGGCGCTGGGCGATAGCCTCATTTTGGTGGGTCCAGAACAGGGCAGGGTCAGTGAAATAGCTGTCCTCGGCGAAGAGATCGCCGATGACCGCGCCCGGATAGTCGTCGAGGGAAAACAGCGCGTGCTTGGTGGCGATCGGCGCGCCGCCAAACAGCCACGCTTTGAGTTGGACGCCGGTGGGCGCGCGCTGCTCGGGGTCGTCGAACATCGCCAGCCATTCCTTTTGCTGGCTCTTGGAGGCCAGGGTCAGGATGCGGATGGTCGGCACGTCGATGGCTTCGCGCCGATAGAGATGGCGGATGCGCGGCAGGAGGGCGCCCAGCGCCAGGATGCGGCGCACGGCCACGTCGCTCTTGGAGAAGGTGGCGGCGATCTGCTCGGGCGTGCGGCCTTCCTTGATCAGCTTGACGAAGGTCTCCCAGGTCGAGACCTCGTCGGGCGGCAGGTGCTGCAGGTTCTCGATCAGCGAGGCCTCGATGGCGGCTGCGTCGTCGCCGGGGCTTAGGACGACGATGGGAACCGGGTCGATCTCGACGCCTGCGGCGATTTCGGCGAGCGCCGCCGTCAGGCGGCGCGCCCCGGCCACGACCTCGAAATGACCTTCGACCACAGCGCCGTCGGCCACCTTCTCCAGGACCAGCATCGGCACCAGCACGCCGCGCTGGCCGATGGAGGGCCGGATGTCGGACACATCGGGCGCGGGCCGCCCATGGTGCATGTTGAGCTTCGAGATCGTCATGTTGCGGGGGTCTGCGAAAGCCAGTTTCATCGGAGCGCTCCTTGTCTCCAGGGGGTGAACCGGCCCCGCCCGTTAGGCTGTCCAGGCATGAGGGCGGGGCCGGGATGCGCCAGGATTGGCGCTAGGTCCCGCGCCGGGCGAGCCCGGCGCGCGGAGGGGAAAAGCCGGATGTCAGGACGGCGGGGCGTGGCGGGCGGCCATCACTCGGACCGTGCCTTCGTCGGCGGACGCCAAGGCGAGCGGATCATCGCGCGCCCGCCGCGTCGTCCGATCTGGCCCCGGCCTCGCCGAAAGCCAGCAACAAATCGGCCGCCTTGGAGGCCGCCGAGGCGGCCTTGAAGATGGCGCGGTTGTCCTCGCGCAGGGTCTCCAGCCACGCGCCCAGATAGTCGGCATGGCGCACGGTGGGGACGATGCCCAGGCTCGCGCAGACAAAGGCAGACCCCATTTCGGCCACCAGTTCCTCGCGGCCGTAGTCCTTGGAGCCGTAGGCGCCGGACTGGTTGCGGCCCAGGCGCGTGGGGTGGCCAGTCCAGTGGGCCAACTCGTGGAAACAGGTGCGGTAGTAGTTGATCTGGTCGCCGAACGCGGTCTGCGGCGGGACGCGAATGAAGTCCTTCGACGGATCGTAAAACGCCCGCTCGCCGCCGATACGGAAGTCCGCCAGCGTGGCGGCGATCAGCGCCTCGGCGACCGGGATCGCCTCGCGCTCCACGGGCGGCGAAGCGATCTCGTCCGGCGCCGGCAGGCCCTCGCACTGAGACAGGTTGAAGACGGTGAACCGCTTGAGGAACGCCACCGCACCGGGCTCGCCGCCCTCGCGCGCGGCGCGCTCCTTCTCCTTTTCGGGGACGAAGCGGTCGGCGAAGACGACGATGGTCCCCTGCTCGCCGCGCCGCACCTGCCCGCCCGCCGCCTGGGCTTGGCGATAGGTCAACCAATTCTGGGTCGCAAAGCCGTTCTCGACGGCCGCGTCCCACAGCAAGAGGATGTTGATGCCCGAATAGCGGCGGCCGGTGGCGCCGTTGCGCGGCAGGCCCAGGGCGGGCGCGCCCGAGCCTGTCCAGGGCTGAACCCAGGGAAAGCGGCCCGCTTCGAGCTGGGCCACGATCCGAGCCGTGACCTCCTCATAGAGGTTGCGGCCAAGACCCAGGGCGGACGGCTTGGTCCCGGACCGGGCCTGGGACTTGGTCTCAGACTGGGCTTGCGCCTGGGACGGTTCGGCCGCGCCGGGAGAAGGACGGGGCGAGCGCATGAGGGGCCTCCTTCACCGCCCAAGGCCCGCATCCTTTCGCCGGAAAGGGGGGTGGGCGGCGAAGAGCGACGGGAAGGCCCGCAAGAGCGGGCGCTGGCACCCGAAGGGCCGGAACGAAAGTGGAGGACCGGCCGCGAGGCCGGTTGCCGGCGTCCGCGGCGGGCCTAGACCGGCGCGCCGCCCACCCCCGTTTCAGGCGAAAGGAAAAACCAAAAAGTCATCGCGCGCAGCGCGATGGCCGTATGGAGGGCGTCTTTGGGGCTCGATCAACGGCCTCAACACCGCTCCATCACCAGCCTTAAGCTGCAGCCGAGCGACGCGTCCTCGCCGCGCCACCAGCGCTGGAAGCGCTTGTAGGCCCTCAGCGGCGCCCCCGAGGCCATTCATGGACTCCCTGTGGCTCTGGCCCCAGGCGAGGCATGACCCCATTGCCTTAGGTCGGGTGACGACGTGCTTGGGCTCAGCGCTCGCGCGCATATGAGATTGACTCGCAATATTATCTAGCGTAGCGGCCTCGCCATGTTTCTTCCGGGGGTATCCATGCGTCGCCGTCTGCTGACTGTTTGTTCCTTCACAATGCTGAGCCTGGCTCAGACCGCTTGGGCCGAGGCGATCGACGCCGAAGGGGCGCCCAACGACGAGCAGTCCACCGCCGTCGAAGCTGTGATCGTCACGGGTGAGAAGACCTCACGTTCGCTGCAACAGACCGTGACCAGCGTCGCGGTCACCACGGCCGCGCGCATCGAGCGCGAGAACATACAGACCTTCTATGACGTGGTCGCCCGTACGGCGAACATGAGCGAAACCTATGGCAAGACCGGTTTTACGATCCGGGGCGTCAGCAACATGAACGTGTCGGGCGGCGGCGCCGGCGGCCTGGCGACGGTCTATGTCGATGGCGCAGCCTTGCCGCTCGAGGCGGTCTATGGCGGTCCGCTGGAGATGTGGGACATCGGCCAGGTCGAGGTCCTGCGTGGACCTCAATCGACCCTGCAAGGCCGTAACGCTCTGGCCGGGGCAGTAATCATCACCTCGGCCAACCCGACCTACACCCCGCAGTTTCGGGCGCGCGTGAACCTCGCCAGCGGCGATGAGCGCAGCCTTGCGCTCGCCGCCGGCGGCCCGATCATGCCTGACCAATTGGCCTTCCGCGCCGCGATTGAAAAGAAGGACAGTGACGGCTTTATCTATAACCCGACGCTGAAGCGGGATGTCGACGCGCTAGACAGCCTGACCGTCCGGGGCAAGCTGCTGCTCACCCCCACCGCCCTGCCTGGCCTGAAGGCGACCGTGACCTACGCCCACGCCGACCGTGACGCGGGCTATCAGTTCACCTACGCCCGCATCGATACGCCCGAGTTCTATAAACACCGGGTGGACCTATCGGGCGATCCGACGCGGACCCAGACCAAGACCGACATTCTCACCGCCGACATCGGCTACAAGCTCAGCGACACCCTGAGCCTGAGCGCCGTCGCCTCGTGGAACAGGGTCAAGACCAGCGCGACCTACGACATCGATTTTACGCCCGCCCGGACGTCCTTTGGCGCGCGGCGTCAGGACACGGATACGGTCTCCCAGGAATTGCGCCTGAACCACGAAGGCGCGCGTCTGACAGGTCTGATCGGCCTCTACCACGCCCGGCGAGACGCTGCGGACCAGAGCACCAGCCAGGTCAATGTCGACTTCCCCAGGGCCACCCTGGTCAATGTCCTGACCGCGACCCTCTTGGCCAACGCATCCAGCCCGACGCCGGCCCAACAGGCCGCTGCGGCCGCTCAGGCCAACGCCTTCGCCAACCTCTATATCTCCGCCCTGCCCGTGATCCCTGTGGACTATGCCGGCGACCAGCCGTCGGTGATCTCCACCAGCGCCATGTTCGCCGACGCCAGCTTTGCGCTGACGAACAGGCTGAGCCTGCTGGGCGGATTCCGCTACGATCATGAGACGAACACTAGCGCCAGCACCCAGACCGCCCGCTTTACCGGCGCCTATCCCAGCCCGGCGGCCTTTGGCCCCTATGCGCCGTACGTGACCCAGGTGAACGCCTTCGTGGCCGGCATGGTGGCCCAGGCGAGCTCCTCTGCGCCCAAGACCAGGCGATCGTTCAAGGCCTTCCTCCCCAAGGTCGGGCTCAAATACGACTGGACGCCGGACATCAACACCAGCCTGCTGGCCCAGCGCGGCTATCGCTCAGGCGGCTCGACGGTGAACACCGCCCGCTCGAGCGTCGTCGCCTACAACCCCGAATACACCTGGAACTATGAGGCCTCGCTGCGGACCGTCTGGCTGGACGGAACCCTGACGCTCAACGCCAACGCCTTCTATGTCGACTGGAAGGACCAACAGGTGACGGTGAACCTGGGCTTGAACAGTTACGATTACGAGGTTCGCAACGCGGGCAAGTCGCACCTCTACGGGTTCGAACTAGAAGTCGCCCAGCGCTTCTCTGAGACCCTGTCGTGGTACGCCTCTCTTGGCCACACCCAGACGAAATTCGACGATTTTGCGATCACTTCGGGCGTCGACACCCGCAACCTGGCGGGCTCGGAGTTTCCCTATGCGCCACGTTGGACCGTGGCGCTGGGGGCCGATTATCGCTGGGCGAGCGGCCTGATCGCCCATCTGGACGGGGCTTACCGGTCTCGCAGCTATTCCTCGGCCGGCCTGCAACAGGCGCAGGACGATGTCGTCAAGGAACGCGTGGTGTTCAACGGCCGCTTTGGCTACGCGCGGCCGCATTGGGGTGTCTATGTCTACGGCAAGAACCTGTTGAACGCGACCTACGCCCAGTACGTCCGCGCGGATGTCGGCGTGGCGATGCTGGGTGAGCCTCGGATCCTGGGCCTGACCCTGGAGCGCCGTTGGTGAGCGCGCTCTGGTCTCTGCCCCTGGTCTTGCCGCCGATCATCGGCGTGTTGCTCTTGAAGCGCGCCTGGGACGGCCCTAGCCCGCAGCGCCCCTGGTTGATCCTAGGCGGCTGGAGCCTCCTGGCCCTGGCGCTGGCCGCCTCGGTTCCCTTGATGGGCGCCGCGCGGGGGCCGGCCGCCATCCTGGCGGTGGGCTCGACTGCGGCCCTGGTCTTGGTGGCGAGCGGCGTCGAGCGTCGCAACGCCCGTAAGAAAGCCGCCCGCGAGCTGGCGCCCGAGCCGTCGGACCGCCGCCGCATCGCCTGGCGCGGATGGCTACGCGGCCTCCTGGCCGGTCCTCTGGCCGGCGTCGCGGCCTTGGGCTGCGGCTTGGCGGTGGCGATCTGCGCGCCGGGCCAGATCCAGAGCCGGATGGTCATCGGCGGGCTGATTGTCCCCTTCCTGTGGGCCGGCGGCATGGCCTGGACCCTGTCCGACGACAAGATTCTGCGGGCCTTTGCGGTCCTGTTCAGCGTCGCGACCCTAACCTTGGGCGCGGCCTTTCTGAAGGGCGCGCTGTGATGGAGGCCAAGACGGACAAGACCCCATCGTCGACGGCAAGAGCCGTCGGCAAACCGATCTGGCCAAGGATTCCGGCCGACTTCGTGCGCGCGATGTTGGCCGGTCACTCGGCCCTGGGTCTGGCTTTTGCGGCCTTGATCTATCTCGTCTGTTTTTCGGGATCGATCGCCGTCTTCACCCAGGAGTTCAGCCGCTGGGAGCAACCGCAGGGACCGGTTTTGTACGCGGTTTCGCCCAGGGCGGCGGACGCGGCTGTCCAGGCGACGCTCACCAAGATTCCCAAACCCCACAACTTGCTTGTGCGCCTGCCGACGCCCGACCACCCGCGCCTGACCGTGCATGGCGATGATGCGGACGGCGGCGAGCACACCTATGTCGCCGATCAGGCCGGCCGGCTGGTCGGTGAGGCGCACATCCCGTGGACTGAGTTCCAGGCCAAGCTTCATACGGCGCTGCACCTGCCCCGCGCCTTTGGCGGGTTTGTGGTCGGGCTGACGGGCGTGGCGCTCCTGTCATCGCTGGTGTCGGGCGTCTTGTCCCACCCCCGCGTCTTCAAGGACGCCTTTGCGTTTCGGTGGGGCGGCGGCAAACGCCTGCAGGAGGCGGATCTTCATAACCGGATATCGGTCTGGGGCCTGCCCTTCCATCTGATCGTGTCGCTGACCGGCGCCTTCCTGGGCCTGACAACGATCATCGTGGGCGTTCTGGCTCTGGCCACCTTCAAGGGCGACACCAGCAAGGCTTATGCGCTGTTTCAAGGTCCAAACGTCCAGGACGACCCCCGCCCGGCGGCCAAGGTCATCGACATGGCTGCGGTGCTCGGCGCCGTCGCGGTCGGCTATCCCAACGCCCGGCCAACCTACATCTATCTCGAGCATCCCGGGGAGCGCGGCCAGCACGCCCTCGTCAATGTCGCGACTGAAGCGCGTCTGTCGCGCGGCGAGACCGTCGTGGTGAACGGCGAGGGCCGGAGTCTGGGCGAGGTCGGCTATGAAAGCGGCGCTCTGGGCCTGGAGCTGCTCTCGGCCATGACCCCACTGCATTTTGGCTGGTTTGGCGGTTGGCCGGTCAAGATCGCCTACTTTCTCCTGGGGCTTGGTCTCACCACCGTCACCGCCAGCGGCGTTGCGATCTGGCTGGCGCGTCGCCGCGACAAGGGCCGACCAGCGCCGCGCTGGGAGCGGCTATGGGTCGCCTTCGCTTGGAGCCAGCCGCTAGCCTATGCGTTCTCGGCCTTGGTCGGCCTCCTGTCGCCCAGCCCCGCGCCTGTGGCGGTCTGGGGCCTGGCCACCCTGGCCGCCTGCGCCTCGGCCCTCGTTGGGACGCCGGCCGGGGTTTCCAAAGCGCTGCGCTGGATCACAGCGGGTCTGCTAGCCCTGGTCGCGCTCGCCCATGCCGCGCTCTATGCAAGCACGATGGCCGACCCGATCGGCTGGCTGATCGACGCGGCCTTGCTGGCGGCGGCTCTGCTGCTGGCGCTCACCACGCTGGCCCGCCGCGCCCCCCTTGGCCATGGGTAAGGGCTGTGCTGGCCAAACGTCAGAACCACAGCCCTGGACCAAGCGGGCTGAACCCGCTCGCGCCTGGAGCGACACCTTGATGCGGTCGCTTTCGCCGGCGCGCGGCGGTTTGGGAAGACCCCGCCGCGCAGCTTGCAGCCCATGCGCGGCTAAGCTCGCTTCAAACCTCGGGCGAGTTTGCTGCGACGCCCATGCCCTGCGACGATTCGCCACCTTTTCTCGCCCGTTGTTAAAACCCCGCCGAGAGCGTAAGCGGCGGGCATGAGCATCGCCTCGGACGAGTCGTCCCTTAGCCGGGCTGGAGTCCGCATCGCCGCGGACTTTCTCTTGAGGTGGAGCGTGGCCGCCCTCGAGCGGCACCAGGGCGACCTCTTGGAGGCGATCGTGTTCGCTTGTTTGGCGGCGGAAAACCTGCGTTACCCAGCCGAGGCCAATAGCAGCTTGCAACCGCTGACCGTCAAGCAGATCGCCGCATCGTTGCAGCAGCCCTACGAGACTGTCCGCCGCCGTTTTATCGCGCTGCATGCGCAAGGCAGTATTCGGCGAACAAAAGACGGCTATGTGGCGTGCTTGCTTGAAAACTCCGACAGTGAAGAGGACGCCAGAGACCAGCTGAGGCAGGTCCGCAGGCTCGTTCGCGAGTTAGCGGCCGTCGGAATCCGAGCCTGAATCCTCAAGGCGTTCGCGCCCCATGGAGCGGTCCGCGCGCGAAGGGCGCCGAAACGGTTCAAGAGATCAATTGCGCCCTGTTCGCCTTTGAAGACCCAGCGCCTCCGCTCGGTCCATTTCCTCTGTCCGCCCCCTCAAACGCCGCAGGCGCCTGACCAAGATGGGATGGCGCCAGTGTCCCGCCGCATCTAAAGACGTCCAAGAGCCCTATCGTCTTGCTGGCGCGCCAGCGCGCCACTGTTTCAAGGGCCCCGATTGAACTCGCCTCCAGAGGACGGTGAGCAGCAAGGCCATGGACCCGGCCAACGACGCCATCGCGATCCCCGAAGAGGTCGTCTCGCCGCTTTTGGCGAACGCTTAAGCCATAGACGCCGCCAAGTTCCGCCTCTCCACCAATCTGGTCAGGGAGCGCCATCGATGACCAAGGCGCAGCTTAGACCGGCTCGCCGCCCCGGCCTTGGCCTACACCGAAGACCGCGCGCGCCGGCCGAAGGCCTTCGCGCACGACCTCATCGACCAGCTGCTCGTCCCGCCAGATCTCTATCACCGCCGCGCTAGCGTGCTCGCGGAGCAGCTTGAAAGCGTGGGCCCGGATGGCCTCAACGCCGATCGGCTGCGGATCGACAAAGGTCGCGACCTGATTGCCGGTCAGACAGATGAAGGTGTAGCTGCTCAACCCATCTCTCCGGCTCAGAAACTGCAGAACCACCGGCTTGGTCGCTGTTCGAGACCAAACCTTGATCATGATCTGTTGGACGGTGCAATCACGACCGCGCCGGCTCCCCGGCTGACGCTGTTGGCTAGGCGCGTCAACACGGCGCGACGGCCCTGAGCCCACGCGCTTCGGCGACTGGGAGAAAAAGGGCGTCGCCGTCGACTTCTGAGCGCGAACTCATCTGACCATTCCAGTTGTTCCGACCGGACGGGCAAGGCCCTGTTATTTATCGACAATGCAAGATCCCGCCTAGGGTGGGAGTGGAAATGATTGCGGTAACATCACTGTTGTGCTGACCTGTGGCCTGACCAGTTTACAATCTGGTGCGGTCATGTCGTCGGTCCCCATGCGTCCAGCCCAAGGGTCTGGACCGGTCCTCGACCCTGCCCGAAACCAGGATGCCGGGGAGAAGCGCGTGGTGATTGGGTTTGAGACGGCCGGCCGCGTCAGCGGTCCGTGGCGGGCATGGCGTCGCCTTTCCTGGGTCCAGACCCGCCACGCGGCCGGCCTCGCCCTGACGCTGATTGTGACGATGGTCGCCTCGGCGGCCATGGCCTGCGTCGCGCCCGTCGATGTCTGCGCCACCAAGCGTTCGGGCGGCTTCACGCTGATCGAGGGCGGCGTCCCCGCCGATGTGTATGTCGACGCTGAGGCTGACCCGGCGGTGCGCCATGCGGCTGCGAGCCTGCGCGAGGACCTTGGGCGGGTCAGCAGACGGCCTGCGGCCGCGCTGGCGACGCTAGCCGATGCGCGAGGGCCGACGATCATTCTGGGCCAACTGGGCAAGAGCCCGACGATCGACGCGCTGGTGCAAAGCGGCAAGCTCCAGCTCCAGGATTTGGCGGGACAGTGGGAGGGCTACCGCCAGGTGGTCGTCGAGCGGCCGACCCCTGCGATCCAGCGCGCCCTCGTCATCGTCGGCTCCGACCGGCGGGGCGCCGTCTTCGGGGCCTATGACCTGTCGGAGCGGATGGGCGTGTCGCCCTGGGTCTGGTGGGCCGACGTGCCGGTCACGCAGCGTTCGGCGCTGTATCTGGGCGCCGGCGCGCGCGCCGATCATCCGCGCGTCAAGTATCGCGGCTTCTTCATCAATGATGAGGACCCGGCGTTCAGCGGCTGGGCGAAAGCCAAGTTCGGCGGGATCAACGCCAAGGCCTATGCGCACGTCTTCGAACTGATGCTGAGGCTGAAGGCCAACTACCTCTGGCCCGCCATGTGGGCGCCCAAGGCGTTCAATGACGACGATCCGGACAACAAGGTGCTCGCCGACGCGATGGGCGTGGTGATGGGCAGCTCCCACCACGAGCCCATGACCCGGGCGCAGGACGAATGGCACCGCAACAAGGACAAGGGCGTCACCGGCGGCCGCTGGGACTACGCCACCAACGCCGAAAACCTGCGGACGTTCTGGCGCGGCGGCGTCGAGCGGATGATGTCCAAGGGCGATGGCGTCGGTTACGAGAGCCTGATCACCGTCGGCATGCGCGGCGACGGCGACGAACCGATGGCCGAGGGGGCGGCCACCGAACTGCTCGAAACGATCGTCCGCGACCAGCGCGCGATCATCGCCGACGTCACCGGCAAGCCGCCGGAGAAAACCCCGCAGGTCTGGGCGCTCTATAAGGAAGTGCTCGACTACTACGACCACGGCATGCGCGTGCCCGACGACGTGACCCTGCTGTTCGCCGATGACAACTGGGGCCAGATCCGCCGGCTGCCGGTGGCGGGCAAGGACCGCCTGGATCGCGCCGGCGGCTACGGCGTCTACTACCACTTCGACTATGTCGGGGCGCCCCGGAACTACAAGTGGATCAACACCAACCAGGTCGCCAAGGTCTGGCAGCAGATGGATCTGGCCTATCAGCGCGGGGCCAAAAACCTCTGGATCGTCAATGTCGGCGACATCAAGCCGATGGAATATCCGCTGTCGTTCTTCATGCGCATGGCGTGGAATCCGGAGGCGATGACGCCCGAAGCGCTCGAGACCTTCCCCCGTCGCTGGGCCGGCGAAACCTTCGGTCCCGAACTTGGTCCGGAGATCGGGCGGATCCTGGCGACCTACGGAACCTACGCCGCCCGCCGTAAGCCCGAACTGATCGATCCGGACACCTTCCGGCTCGGCGAAGGCGCTGGCGCGGTGCTGGACGGCGGCGAGTTCGGAGCCCTGGTCGAGGCCTGGCGGGCGCTTGTCCGCGCCGTCGAGGACACCAAGACGAGGGTTCGTCCCGACCAGCAGGACGCCTACTTCCAACTGGTCGAGCATCCGGTTCTGGCGCTCTCCAACCTCTATGAGATGTACTACGCCACGGCGTGGAACCGTCGGCTGGCCGCCCGCAACGATGCGCGCGCCAACTATTTCGCCGATATCGTCGAAGCGACCTTCCGGCGCGACGCGGAGCTGACCGCGCGATACCACGCGCTGGGCGGCGGCAAGTGGGCCGGGATGATGAACCAGGTCCACATGAACTACGTCATCTGGAACGATCCTACCGAACAGACCATGCCCAGCGTCGTCCGGGTCGCGGCCGACACACCGCCGGAGAAGCTGGCGGCCAAGGTCGTCTTCGCGCGCCCGGCGGCGGTTCGACGCGACTATGCGATCCCGGCGACGGCTTACGCCAGCGCCTCACAGGGAGCGGGACTGGCCTGGAAGACGATCTCGGACCTGGGTCGCAGTAAGGCGGTGATCGCCTGGCCGCAGGGGCGTCCCGCCACCGGCGTTCAGGACAAGATGTGGCTCGGCTTCGACGTCTCCGCCGCGCGCGCCGGTCCGGCGCGGGTGGCCGTGCGGATCGCCCCAACGCTCGACACCCTGGGCGGCGAGGGTGTCCGGCTGGGTGTTTCTCTCGACGACGGCGAGGTCCAGATTCTCACCGCGCGCCTGTCCGCGACCGGGGGCGGCGCCGTCACGGTGGGGCAGAAGGCCTGGTACAAGGCCGTGATCGACAATGGTGTGACCTTGGATCACACGTTCGCCGATGTCGCCGCCGGTCGCCATACGCTCAAGGTCTGGCGGATCGACGACAACGTGATCCTGGAGGGCGTCAGCTTCGAAGCCGTGGCGCCGAACTGAGGCCCCCGTCAAAATAGAAGCGTTTTGTCGCAATAAATTATTTTCTAAATCAAACACTTAGAGCGTGACTTACGCCGAAATCGGTTCCCAGTTTCGGCGTCACGCTCCTGCCTGCGCCGCAACCTGCGAGGCTGAGCGGAGGGATTTCGTCGGGTGACAAGGCTGTCAAACTGAGCGATCCGTACAGCGCGCGTGCGCGCCCTGTTCGGGCGCCATAAGGCTGGGCAAAAAGCCAGCGCCATGGCTTTGGGGAGCGTACAGAGGTGTCAGACCTGCTTGCGGACACGCTGAAGACGGCGGCCGATATCCTATCGCCCCACGGTCCGGCCACCACAGCGGCGGCCCAAAGCTACACTGTTGGCGACTATTCCATTCACTTCTTCCTGCAGTTGGCGGTGATCCTGGTCACCTGCCGGGTGGTCGGCTGGTTGGGCAACAAGCTCCTGGCCCAGCCGCAGGTGGTGGGCGAGATGATCGCCGGCGTCGTCCTGGGCCCCTCGCTGCTGGGGCTTTTGTTCCCCGACTTCCAGTTGGCGCTGTTTCCCAAGGAGACGCGCAACATCCTCTATGTCGGCGCCCAACTGGGCGTGGGCCTCTACATGTTCATGGTCGGCACGACGTTTCAGGTCGAGCACTTCAAGGCCAAGGCCAAGAGCGCGATGAGCGTGTCGTTCGCCGGCATCGCCGCGCCGTTCGCCCTGGCGGCGATCATCACGCCGTTCCTGCTGAAGGTTCCGGGGCTGTTCGCGCAGACCATCAGCCAAGGCGCGGCGACCCTGTTCATGGGCGCCTGCATCGCCCTGACCGCCTTCCCGATGCTGGCGCGGATCATCAACGAACGCGGCCTGCAGAAGACCTCGCTGGGCACCCTGTCCCTGACCGCCGGCGCGTTCGACGACGCGGTGTCATGGTGCGTGCTGGCCTTGGTGCTGGCCACCTTCGGCGGCGGGCCGGGCGTGGCGATCCTGGCGATCGGCGGTGGTTTGCTGTGGATGCTGCTGGTCCTGAACCTGGGTCCGAAGATCCTGGCGCCGCTGGGCCGGATGGTCGAGCGCGAGGGCGAGATGAGCACGCACGCCCTGGCCCTGGTGATCCTGGCGTTCTGCGTCTCGGCCTTCCTGATGGACGCGGTGGGCATCCACGCCATCTTCGGCGGCTTCATCATGGGCGTGGTCATGCCGCGCGGCCGCCTGACCGAGGAGTTGAAGAAGAAGGTCGAGCCCCTGGCCGTGGTGCTGCTGCTGCCGATGTTCTTCACCTATTCGGGCCTCAACACCCGGATGGACATGGTCAACTCGGCCGAGCTGCTGCTGATCGCGCTGGGCGTCCTGGCCGTGTCGATCCTGGCCAAGTGGGGCGCCTGCTACGTCGCCGCCCGCCTCACGGGCGAGGACCACGCCACCGCCATGGGTATCGGCGCCTTGATGAACTCGCGCGGCCTGATGGAACTGATCATCATCAATATCGGCCTACAGAAGGGTATCATCGGCCCGACGCTGTTTTCGATGCTGGTCTTGATGGCCATCGTCACCACCGTAATGGCCAGTCCGCTATTTGAGCTCGTCTATGGCAGGAAGGCGCGCGAGCGCGGCGAACTGGACGCCGCGCCGGCCCCGGCGAAGGCCTAGATCACGACCTTGCCAATTTCCTTGGTGACTTGCTCGGGCGTGCAGTCCAGCCGGTCGAGGATCTTAGAGCGTAACGCCGAAAGTGCGAACCGGCTTCGGCGTCACGCTCTGGCAGCTGAAGCTGGCGAGCCCATCGCAGAACCCGTCTCGCAAAAAACCATCACGCCCAGTCCCGCAAGCGTTCGACGGCTTTGCTCGTCTGATCCTGCGCCAAAGCAGCAACCTCGCCCACGACAATGAGCACAGGGCCTCCACACGTCGGGACCGGTCCTGACGTCAGCGTACCAAGAGACGTCGTGCTCAGGCGCGCGTCGGCCGCGCCGGCCCGTTCGATCACGGCTACGGGCGTCGAGGTCGCGCGCCCCGCCGTGACCAGAGCCTTGGCAAGGTCGGGCGCGGCCTCGCCCCCCATATAGATCGCGATGCTCGCCTCGGCGTCCGCTCCGAAGCGCCAGTCGCCCACGACCGCACCGTTCTCGACCCGTGCCGTCGTGAAGACCACGCGTCGCGCCTGTCCGCGATGGGTCAGCGGGAATCCAAACTGGGCCGCAGCGGCGCTGGCCGCCGTGACGCCGGGCACCACCTCAGTCGCGATCCCGTAGGCGTTCAGGAACGCGGCCTCTTCGCCCACGCGGCCAAAGATCGACGGGTCCCCGCCCTTCAGGCGCACCACCCGCAGGCCTCGGCGCGCCAGGCGCAGCATGACCCGATTGATCTCGTCCTGCGTCATGCTGGGCTTGCCGGCGCGCTTTCCGGTCTGGATTCGAATACAGCCGGGCGGAGCCAGGGCGACGGCCTCTTCCGAACACAAGGCGTCGTAGAGAAGCGCCCCGGCCTCCTGGACCGCGCGCATAGCCCGCACCGTCATCAGATCGACAGGACCAGGTCCCGCGCCGACCAACAGAACCCGTCCTGGCTGAACGCTAAAGGACATCGGCGGTCTCCCGTTTGGCGTCGGCGAAGACGCCGATCATGCGACTGATTTCTGGACGGCAGGAGCCGCAGTTCGTGCCGGCCCCGGTGACGGCGCCGACGGCGTCGGCGGTCAAAGCCCCGGCGGCGATGGCGGCCTCGATCGCCTTGGCGCCGACCTTGAGACAGGCGCAAACCATCGCCCCCTTGTCGATCGGCGCGCCGGGCGCGAAGCCATGCAGCAAGGTTGCGCGCGTCTGCGGCGTCAGCGGCGCGGTAAAGAGCTCGACCAGCCAGTCGCGCGGCGGCAGGCGACCAGCCTCTGTCATGTAGAGAACAGCGACCAGCGTGTTGTCGCGGACCCAGGCCTCGCGCAGCCCGCCCGTGGCGGCGTCTTCATAGGCGACGATCTCGCCCGTCAGCCCCCGAACCAGTCGCTTGCGCAAGGCCGCGCGCTGAGCGCGATCTCCCCGCCCAGCGAACTCGTGTTGGTGACAGGCCTCTCGCGGCGTGCGCCGCCAGACAAGCTCTGGGTCGACCACGACCGCCGGTTCGCGTGCGAGGAAGAACCCCTTCCAGGTCTCGCGATAGGCGCCAAGGCGCGCCGGGGTGTGCTTGAACTCAGGCTGGCCTGAGGCCGAGTCGGTCATCGGCGCCACGAGGGCGTTGGCGCGACCGGCCGGCGCGAAGGCGTTCGTCCAGTGCATCGGCATGAACAGCGAGCCGCGCCGCTGGCGATCGCTGAGCTTGGCCACGGCCACAGCCTCGGCGCGGGTCGTCATCACCCGGGCCAGAGCGCCGTCGGTCAGGCCGACCGCCTTGGCGTCGTCGGGGTGAACCTCGACATAGGGCTCGGGCGCATGCCGACACAGGTCGGGCGCCAGGCCCGTTCGGGTCATGGTGTGCCACTGGTCGCGGATGCGGCCGGTGTTCAGCGCCATCGGGAACTTGTCACTGGTCGCCTCGGCCGGTCCGCGAGGCCGCACCGGAACCAGGCGCGCGCGACCATT
Organism: Caulobacter sp. FWC26; assembly: GCF_002742645.2. Lineage (NCBI taxonomy): Bacteria > Pseudomonadati > Pseudomonadota > Alphaproteobacteria > Caulobacterales > Caulobacteraceae > Caulobacter > Caulobacter sp. FWC26. The sequence goes on along the minus strand of NZ_CP033875.1, from coordinate 524,387 downwards.
TGGTGTCTGAAAGCGCCCGTCCTCGAACAGGCGCGCCCTGCCCCGTCCCTCCGCGTTCACCGGCCACTGGACAGGCTCAAGCGCGTCATAGGCCTGAGGATCCAGCCGGGTGAGCCCCTCCAGATTGAGCACGCGCCCGGTGTTCTCATAGGCCGTCAGGCGGGCCCATTCGCGGAACACGCTGGCCGCGTGCGGCCAACCAAAGCCGTCGAAGCCCATGGCCTGAGCGACGTCTGCGATGATCCGCCAGTCGGCGCGGGCCTGGCCCGGCGGCGGGAACAGCGCCCGTTGGCGTGAGATCCGCCGCTCGGAATTGGTCACCGTGCCGTCCTTCTCGCCCCAGGCCAGGGCGGGCAGCTTGACGTCGGCGAAGGCCGTGGTGTCGGTGTCGACGCAGTCGGAGACCACCACGAACGGGCAGCGATCCAGCGCTTCGCGCACCGCGCCGCTGGCCGGCAGGCTGACCGCCGGGTTGGTGGCCATCACCCACAGCGCCTTGATCCGCCCGTCATGGACCGCCTCGAACATGTCGATGGCTTTCAGACCCGGCGCGCGGGCCGTGTTCGGCGCGCCCCAGAAGCGGGCCACGCGGTCGCGCTCCTCGGGCGAGAAGTCCATGTGGCCGGCCAGGGTGCTCGCCAGACCGCCGGTCTCGCGCCCGCCCATGGCGTTGGGCTGGCCGGTGATCGAGAACGGGCAGGCGCCCGGCTTGCCGATCCGGCCCGTGGCCAGATGCGCGTTGATGATGGCCAGGCCCTTGGCGACGCCTTGGGCCGACTGATTGGCGCCCATCGAGAACAGGCTGACCGTTCGCGGGTGGGCGGCGAAGAGATCAAAGAAGGTCTGCAGGTCGCCAAGGGCCAGGCCGCAGTCGGCCGCCACCGCTGAAGGCGACTGGTCGTCTTCGTCCAGGGCCGCGACCACCGACGCATAGCCGTCGACATGGTCATGCAGGAAGGCCGCATCGATCGCGCCGCGCCCGATCAGATCGGCCAGCAACCCGTTCCAGAGCCGGACATCGCTTTGCGGCGCCAGGGCCAGGTGAAGATCTGCGCCCTCGGCGGTGTCGGTGCGGCGAGGGTCGATGACCACATGCTTCTGGCCTCGCGCCTTGGCCGCCTCCATCCGCCGGAACAGCACAGGATGGGTCCAGGCGGCGTTGTGACCGCTGAACACCACGAGGTCCGCCAGGTCGAGATCCTCGTAGCAGCCGGGCACGAGGTCCGCGCCGAAGGCCTGCTTGTGAGCGACGACCGCCGAGGCCATGCACAGGCGGCTGTTGGTGTCGATATTGCCCGAGCCGATGAAGCCCTTCATCAGCTTGTTGGCGACGTAGTAGTCCTCGGTCAGCAGTTGGCCGGACACATAGAAGGCCACGCTGTCGGGACCATGCCGGGCGATCGTCTCCCGAAAGCGTCGGGCGACCAGGCTCGTGGCGTCATCCCAGCTGGCGGCGCGTCCCTGGATCGTCGGTTCCAGCAACCGGCCCGCCAGCGAGACCGTCGCGCCCAGCGCCGTGCCCTTCGAACACAGTCGACCGTGATTGGCGGGGTGAGCCGCGTCGCCGGAAATCGCCACCGCGCGCGTTCCGGCCGCCGTCGCGCCGATCACGCCGCAACCCACCCCGCAATAGGGACAGGCCGTGCGGGTCGCGGTCAGGGCGGCGCAGCCGTCGGCCATTTAGAGGTTTCCCTCCAGGCTGAGCAGCAGGCGGCCGTCCTCGACGCGCAGTGCGACAACGGGCGTGCAGCCCTTGCCCTTGTCGGCCCCCATCGCCTCGCCGGTGGCCAGGTCGATGTTCCAGGCGTGCAACGGACAGGTCACGGCCCGGCCATGGACAATGCCCTCGCTGAGCGGCCCGCCCTTGTGCGGGCATTTGTCCATCAAGGCGAAGACCTCGCCATCGCCGGTGCGGAAGATGGCGATATCCCCGTGCGGGCTGGGCACGCGTCGCGCGCCGCGCCGCGGCACGTCGGTCACCGCCCCGACGTCGATCCAGATTGGCGTTTTGACGTGCGTATTCATGCGGGAACGAACTCCATCCGGCGGCTCATCGGGGTGAACTCCTCGTTGTGACGGCCCGCCACGCGCTCGGCCCACGGATCGATCCGGGCGAAGCGCTGCGAATAGACGAAGCGGTCGTAGAGGGCTTTGCGCTGGTCGGGATCGGTGACCTGGTCGCGGATGGACTCCAGGCCCACGCGGTCCATCCACTTGTAGACCCGCTCCAGGTACCAGCCCTGCTCGCGGTAGAGCTGCATGGCTGCGGCGATGACCCAGACGGCCTCGTCCTCGGTCGCCACCCGGGTCAGGACCTGCGTGCCCTGAATATGAAGGCCGGCCGCGCCGCCGATATGGATCTCGTAGCCGCTGTCGACGCAGACCACGCCAAAGTCCTTGCAGGTGGCTTCGGCGCAGTTGCGCGGACAGCCCGACACGGCCAGCTTGACCTTGGCTGGCGCCCACGAGCCCCACAGGAACTTCTCCAGCCGCATGCCAAGTCCCGTGGAATCCTGGGTGCCGAAGCGGCACCAGTCAGAGCCAACGCAGGTTTTCACCGTGCGCAGACCCTTGGCGTAGGCGTGGCCGCTGACCATGCCGGCGGCGTTGAGGTCGGCCCAGACGGCGGGAAGGTCGTCCTTCTTGACGCCCAGGAGGTCGATCCGCTGGCCACCGGTGACCTTGACTGCCGGAATAGCGAACTTCTCGGCGACGTCGGCGATGGCGCGCAGCTCGGCCGGGCTGGTCATGCCGCCCCACATGCGCGGCACCACCGAATAGGTCCCGTCTTTTTGAATATTAGCGTGGACCCGCTCGTTGATGTACCGCGACTGCTTGTCGTCGCGATACTCGCCGGGCCAGGCGCACAGCAGGTAGTAGTTCAGGGCCGGCCGGCACGCGGCGCAGCCGTCGGGCGTGGACCACTCCAGCGCCTGCATCACCGCCGGCATCGACTTCAGGCCCTGCTCTACGATCGCGCGACGCACCTCGCCGTGGGTCTTGGGCGAGCACTTGCAGATCGGCTTGGGCCCGGTCTGAGCCTGGAAGCCATCGCCCAGGGTCAACTTCAAGACCTGCTCGACCAGCGGCGTGCAGGATCCGCACGAGGCCGAAGCCTTGGTCACCGCGCGAACATCATCCAGCGTGGTTAGGCCCTGAGCCGTGATCGCAGCGGTGATCGCCCCTTTGCAGACGCCGTTGCAGCCGCAGATTTCCTGCGTATCGGGCATGGCTGCAACGGCCGCGCTAGGGTCCAGGCCGGCCAGCCCTTCGGTGATCGCCTGGCCGAAGATCAGGGTCTCGCGAATGCCGCCGACGTCGGCGCCGGCTTTCATCAGGTCGAAGTACCAGCCACCGTCGGCCGCATCGCCAAACAGCACCGCGCCGGCGACCTTGCCGTCCTCGATCACGACCCGCTTGTAGACGCCCCGCGCGGCGTCGCGGAAGACGATGTCCTCGCAGCCCTCGCCGCCGGCGAACTTGCCGGCCGAGAACACGTCAACGCCGGAGACCTTGAGCCGCGTCGACAGGACCGAGCCCTGATAGCCCCCCTCCCCGTCCGTCAGCGCCTCGGCCAGCGCGCGACACATCTCCCAGATCGGCGCGACGAGACCGTAGCATTGGCCGCGATGCTCGACGCATTCCCCGACGGCGAAGACATCCGGATCGGAGGTTCGCATGGCGTCGTCGACGACCACGCCGCGGTTGACGCCAAGACCGGCGGCCTTGGCGAGGGTTGCATTCGGCCGGATGCCCACCGCCATGACCAAGAGGTCGCACGGCAGCACGCGGCCGTCCTTGAGCTTCAGCCCCGTGACCTGGCCGTCCGCCCCGACGATCTCCTCGGAGTGCGCGCCCAGCACCGTCTCGACACCGCGATCGGCGAGAGCCTCGCGCAGCAGATAGCCGGCGCTTTCGTCCAGCTGACGCTCCATCAGCACGTCCATCAGGTGGACGACGGTGGCGGCCATGCCGCGCCGCGCCAGGCCATAGGCGGCTTCGAGCCCCAGCAGGCCGCCGCCGATCACCACCGCCCGCGCCCCGGGCTTAGACGAGGCGTCCAGCATGGCGTTGACGTCGTCGAGGTCGCGGAAGGTCACCACGCCCTTGAGGTCACCGCCGGGCAGCGGCAGGCGGAACGGGTCTGACCCCGTCGCCAGGATCAGCTTGTCGTAGCCGACCTCCAACCCGCCCTCGGCGAAGACCTTGCGGGCCGAGGGGTCGATGGCCGTGACGGCGCGGCCGGCGTGCAGGGCGATCCCGTTGTCGCGGTACCAGGCCTCGTCGTTGATGACGATGTCCTCAAAGGCCTTCTCACCCGCCAGGACCGGCGACAGCATGATGCGGTTGTAGTTCACACGCGGCTCGGCGCCGAAGATGGTGATGGCGTAGCGGTCCGGATCGCGCTTGAGCACTTCCTCGACCGCTCGGCAACCGGCCATGCCGTTGCCGATGACGACCAGACGCAATTTGGGCGCAGCTTGGGTCATGGGGCTTCTCATTGAGGGGGGCGCAGGATTAGACGCGGACGGGCGCGGCGTCGTCGTGCAGGGTCGGCCAAACCGCCCGCCAGCGGGCCTTGAGGCTAAACAGCGCGACCAGGGCGAACACGGCCAGCAGGGCGAAACCGATGAATCCGGACTGGTAGGAGCCGGTCATCTTCTTGGCCAAGCCGAGCGTCGAGGCCAAGTAAAAGCCGCCAAGACCGCCGGTCATGCCGATCAGGCCGGTCATGACGCCGATCTCCTTGCGAAATCGCTGCGGGGCCAGCTGGAACACCGCGCCGTTGCCAGCGCCCAAGGCCAGCATGGCGAACAGCAGCACCGCCAAGGCCACGGCGGCGGAGGGCAGTTGGAAGCTGGCCACCGTCAGGCCGACCGCAGCCAGCAGATAGACCACGCTCAGCGTCCGCACCCCGCCGTAGCGGTCGGCGAGCGCGCCGCCGACCGGGCGGATGAACGAGCCGGCGAACACGCAGGCGGCAGTGAAGAAGCCCGCGATGACCGGATCCAGACCGTACTCGGAGTTGAAGTACATGGTCAGCGACGAGGCCAGACCCACAAACCCGCCGAAGGTCACGCCATACAGCAGCATCAGCCACCAGGCGTCGGGAACCTTCAGGACATCCAGGTACTCGGCAAGCTTCTTGGGCGCAGGCTGCTCAGGCGCGTCCTTGGCCAAGACAAGATAGGCGACGAAGGCGAAGACCAGAGGGATCGCCGCCAGGCCGATGACGTTCTGCCAGCCGAAGGTCTTGGCCAGGGCGGGCGCGAACAGCGCGGCCAGGGCGGTGCCGGAGTTACCGGCCCCGGCGATGCCGAGGGCCAGGCCCTGATGCTCGGCCGGGTACCAGCGCGAGGCCAGCGGCAGCGCCACCGCAAAGGAGGCGCCGGCCACGCCCAACACCACGCCTAAGGCCAGGATCTGTTGATAGTTGTGAAGACCAACAGCCCAGGCGGTGACCAGACCCGCCAGCACGATCAGTTGGCCAATGATCCCAGTCTTTTTGGGACCGATGCGATCGACCAGGACGCCGTTGACCAAGCGCAGAAGCGCGCCGGCCAGCACCGGCACGGCGACCATCAAGCCCTTCTGAGCGGGATCAAGACCAAAGTCCTTGGCGATCGCCACGCCCAGCGGGCCCAGGATCACCCAGACCATGAAGCTGAGATCGAAGTAGAGGAAGGCGGCGAACAGGGTTGGCGCGTGTCCGGCCTTGAGGAATTCACGGGAGAGCATATGGGCCTCGATCGTCTGCGTGTCTGCGAGAGCGAGGCGGCGGCGCCTCGGGCGACTGACCGCATCGGAGCGGTCCTCTGGCAGCCGCGAACGCCGTTGTTCGGTGGCCTTGATCCAAGTTGAGCGTGGCGGAGGGTCGGAGTCACCCGCGCGGCGACGGGGTGCCCTCAGGCTCTTCGATCTCGCACGCTTGCTCAGCAAATGAGCGACAACAGCGCTCAGGATTTAAGCAGGTCAGTCGCGCAGGCGACCGATGGCGAAGCTTGAGGCATAGGCCAGGGGCGCGGCGGGATCGAACGGCCGCTGGTCGAACAGCCGGGCTGCATCCGGGGTCGCCGCATCCTCGAAGCTCAGCGCAGGATCGAGAATGGGGTCCAGCGACAGAGCGGCTGCGCGATAGAGATCCGGGCGGTAGACGCGCGCGACCAGCGCCTCAAGGTCGGCGTCGGCGCCCGCCTGCCCCCAGCGGACCATCTGCGATGCGAACCACAGGCCATGCTCGGGCATGGGCAGGCCGGACCCGTCGCGGTGGAAGACAATCTCGCTCTTGAGGGCGCGCGCGATGGCGTCGGCGGGCGCGCCCACCCACTCCGGCCGCGCCAGGATCTCGACCAGGACCTCATGGTTCTGCGGCGCGTCCGCCCAAGCGGCCGCGCGCATCAACGCCCGCAGGCAGGCTTTCAGATCATCGGGCCGTGTCGAGGCGAAGCGCGCCGCCATGCCCAGCACCTTGTCGGGACCCGACGGCCAGAACCGGGAGGCGGTGATCAGGATCTCCCCGACACCCTCCGCCTCGGCCACAGCGTTCCAAGGCGCGCCGACGCAGAAACCGTCCACCGCCCCCGCCCGCATCTGCTCGACCATGCGAGGCGGCGGAATGACGACGATGCGCACGTCCTTGTCCGGATCGACCCCGCCCTGCGCCAGCCAGTAGCGCAGGAAGTAGTTGTGCATCGAATAGGGAAACACGACGGCGAAGGTCAGTGGCGGCTCACCGCGAACACGCCGCGCCTCGACCACCCCCGCCAAGCCTGCAGCCGTGGCGGGCGCCTCCGGAGACACCGGACCAGCCGCGTGCAGAGCGCCCGCCAACGTGCGCGACACGGTGATCGCGCTGCCGTTCCGGTTCAGCGCCATGGGCGCAATGATGTCGGCCTCACCCGCCACCGTCGCGGCCAAGGCCATCGGCGCCAGCATGTGCGCGCCGTCCAAAGCCCCCACCGCCACCTTGTCGCGGACGGTGGCCCAGGAGGCTTCGCGCGACAACTCGACCTCCAGTCCCTCCTCGGCGAAAAAGCCCATCGTCTTGGCGACGGCCAGCGGCGCGCAATCCGTCAAAGGGATGAACCCTAGACGCAAATCGAGGAAGCTGCTCACGCGCCGTCTCCTCGCAGCACGCCGGCGAAGGCCAGGAGATCAGCGGCCACCGCCCCGATGGACTTGCCTCGATCCATGGCCAGTTTCCTCAACAGCCGATAGGCCCCGTCCTCGTCCAGGCCGCGCTCCTTCATTAAAAGCCCCTTGGCGCGCTCCACGGTTTTGCGGGCTTCGAGATCGGCCTTGGCCTTGGCCAGGTCGCCGCGCAACTGCTGGGTCAAGGCGAAGCGGCTCATGGCCACGTCGAGGATCGGCCGCACCCGCCCCGGGGCCAGACCGTCGACCACATAGGCCGCCACGCCCGCCCGCACGGCCTGTTCGGCCAGGCCCGGCTCGGAGCGATCCACGAACATCACCACCGGGCGCCCTTGGCTGGACTCCCTAAGGCTATCCAGCGTGTCGCGGTCGGGGCTCTCGGCGGCGATCACGACCACGTCGGGCGCAAAGGCCACGACTTCGGCCTCATTGTAGACAGCAGCGTGGCGGACCTCCAAGGGCTGAACACCCTCGAGGCCTTGGGCCACAAGCGCCGCCCGGGCGGCGTCCGGATCGATTACGAGCACGCGCATCGCCCGCAGTCCTTAAGTCCGCGCGCCGAGATCCGGAGCAGGAATCCGCCCCATATCGCCTCGACGCGTGGAGTGCTGAAAATGAAGGCGCCGACGCTCAGAAGGCCGGCGCCTCGGCGCCGGGAGCCCCAACGGCGACGTCGACGCCCAAACCGTCATGCGGCGCGGCGCGCGTAGAGGAACTCGATCACCGCCGCGCGGGCATGGACGTAGGTCGGATGCTCGGCCACGGCCAAGCGGTCGCGCGGTCGCTCCAGCGGCACGTCCAGCACCTGCCCCACGCAGGCGCGCGAGCCGTTGGTCATCATCACGATGCGGTCAGACAGCAGCGTGGCTTCGTCCACGTCGTGGGTGATCATCAGCACGGTGTTCTTCAACGCCGAATGGATTTCCATGACGCTGTCCTGCAGGTGCGCCCGGGTCAGGGCGTCCAGCGCGCCGAACGGTTCATCCAGCAGCAGGACCTTGGGCTCCATCGACAGAGCCCGGGCGATGCCCACCCGCTGCTTCATGCCGCCTGACATCTCGGCGGGCCGCTTGTCGAGCGCATGGGTCATCTTCAACAGTTCAAGGTTGTGAAACACCCAATCCTTGCGCTCGGCCGCCGCTACACAGTCGATAGGCCTATAGGGGGCGGCGAGCGCCAGGAGCCGCCGTTGGCGCCGCGCCAGAACTCAGACACTCAGTCGCCATTCGCAAATGGCAGCTGACGCACAAGAGCGATGGCTTGTGCGGCTGGCGACATGAGGCCGCCAGCCGCCATGGCCTACCAGCTATATCGCAATGTCGCCGTGACCGTTCGCGCCGCGCCGAAGTAGCAGCTGTTGTTGAAGGGGCAGGCAGAGACATAGGTCTTGTCGAACAGATTGGCGGCGTTCAGCGCCCCCTCCCAGCCCTTCAGGTCCGGTGAGATCTGGCCCAGATCGTAGCCGATCAGCGCGTCGACGAGCACAAAGCCGTCCGTGCGGAAGCGCCGGAACGTCGTGACGTTGTTGATCACGGCGTAGGTCGTCGTGCCGTCCGAGCCGCCGACATAGCGAACACCGGCGCCCAGTCGCAGCCCGGCCAGCGCCCCCGTCGCCCATCCGCCGCGACCGAAATCATACGAGACGAAGCTCGAGGCGCCCCACTCGGGAACGCCCAGTTGACGCGTGCCGGTCGTCGTGGGCGTGCCGCTGTTGGTCGCTGTCGCCGCCACCGCGGGCGCGCCCTGGGTAATGATCGCGTCCGTATAGCTAACCGCGGCGACCACGCTGAGGCCGCGCACGACCTCGCCGCGACCTTCCAGTTCGACGCCGCGCACCCGGACCTCGCCGATCTGCACCTGCGAGGTGCTGGGAATCCCATTCGTGCCGGCCAGCGGATCGGCGACCGGCACCTTCTGGCGCTCCAGTTCATAGGCGGCCAGGGTAAAGAGGGCCGAGGTCCCCTTGGGCTGATACTTCACGCCACCCTCGATCTGGCGGCCTGTGACAGGCACGAAAGCTTCACCCTGCCAGGTCGCGCCGGCCTGGGGCTCGAACGATTCCGAATAGCTGACATAAGGCGCCAGGCCGTCGGTCAGTTCGTACAGGCCGCCGACCCGCATGGTGAAGGCGTTCTGCTTCAGCGTGCTGCGGGTGGCGTTCTTCTTGTTGTCGGTAACCTGCTCGTACCAGTCGTAGCGGCCGCTTGCGATCAGCTGCAGCCGGCCGATCGACATCTGATCCTGAGCGTAGAGCCCCTTCTGCTCGCGCCGGGTGTAGGTGTTCACATAGGCCGACGACAGCGTCTTCAGGTCGAAGCTGGGCAGCGTTCCGCCATAGGTCGGGGCGAACAAGCTCAGGTTCGGTATGCTAGTCAGCGGGTTGCTGGTCTGACCCGTGTTAAACTGCTGGAAGTTCTCGCCGGTGATCCGCTGATAGTCGAGACCGGCCAACACCTGGTGCTTGATCGCGCCGGTCGCGAATTGGCCGCTCAGCTGGTTGTCCAGCGTCAAGGTGTTGAAGTCCTCGTCCGCGCCGCCGCCGCCGCGAATGATGGTCGAGTAGTCGGTGTTGCGGTTCGCGCCTGTCCCGGTTGTGGCGAAACCGGCGACATACAACTGGCGATACGAGAGGGTGTTGTTTTGAAAGCGGGCGTTGGAGCGGAAGGTCAGGTTTTCGTTGATGTCATGGCGGAAAAAGGCCGCTAGCGACTTGGCCTTATGGTCGTAGCGCTCATAGCCGGGATCACCGGTGTTGATATCGCGCGGCAGCTTGCCGAACGGGTTGGTCAGCACCGAACCATAGGCCGGGACGCCGGAATAGCCGCCGCCGCTGGGTGATTCCTGATAGGCCGCGACCAGGGTCAGGCTGGTGTCAGCCGTGGGCTCGAAAGTCACCATTGGACTGACGTGGAAGCGCTCGCTGAAGGTGCCTTGGGTGAGGCCGTCGCCCTTTTGCCAGCCGGCGGCCAAGCGGCCCAACCACTTGCCCTCGCTATCCAGCGGCGTGTTGATGTCCGCCGCCAACCTCCGTGAATCGTAGTTGCCCAGCTGACCTTCCACGCGGCCAAACCGGCCCTCCTCGGGCGTCTTACTGGCTAGGTTGACCAGACCACCGGGCGTGGCGTTGCCGTACAGCACCGAGGCTGGTCCCTTGACGATATCGATGTGGTCGATGCGATTGAAGTCGATCTGCGGCATCGAGTACGGCCCGGCGATCAGACGCATGCCGTCCAGGAAAACCCCTGGCGTAAAACCGCGAACGACCAGTTGGTCATAGCGCGTGACCATGCCGCCGCGCTGGTTAGGGGCGACGCCAGCGACGAAACCCAGCGCCTGGTTGATCGACTGAACATTACGGCGCGACAACTCGGCGCCGTCGATCACGGTGATGCTCTGGGGTGTCTCGATCAGGGGCGTCTCGGTCTTGGTCCCAGCGGCGGCGCGGCGAGCCTTCAGGCCCGTAATCTCGACCCGTTCCACCGCGTTCGGATCGCTGTCCGTCTCGTCGGCCCGGGCCACGCCGACGCCAAGTCCCTGTAACGTAGCGACGGCGGCGACCGTCATAGCCAAGCCTTTCCAGGCTTCCGCGCCTGCTTGCGCGCCGCGCGTCGTTTTTGAACGGATGGCCATGAACGCCCCTCATAGGTAGTCGATACGATTAAGAATTAGTTGCAAATAGCGAAGCGGGTCGCTAGATGCAACCCAGCTTTCCGGAGGGCGCGTGAGCAGCGATCGACAAACGAAGATGGCCGTCGATTGGCCAGGCATCACGCGGATGAGCGTACGGGGCTTCACAGCACTGGTCGGCGGCTACGCTGCCGCCGCAGCCCTCTCCTCTCTGCTGGCTCGCCTGCTGCCAGGCCCGCCGGCCGAGGCCTCGGCCTGGGGCATGATCGTGTCGTTCCCGCTGTTCGCCGCGCTTGGGCTGTGGGCTTTCCACGCGCGTCGGCTGGCCCATGTGGCGGCCGTGCTTTGGGGCGCGGCGCTGCTGGCTGGCGGCGCGGTCTTGCTGCTGGGGGTCAGGCCTTGAACACCCGGTGGAACCCGAATGAGAGCTCCCCGGCCGTCCGGGGCCTTCGCCAGTCGATGGCCTGGATCCACGCTTGGCTCGGCTTGCTGGCGGGTTGGATCCTGTTCGCCATGTTCCTGACCGGCACGGCCAGCTACTTTCGGCCGGAGATCACCCGTTGGATGCAGCCCGAGCTGCGCTCGCCCCATGCCTCCGCCGAGCAGGCCGCCCAAGCGGCCATCAACCACCTGCAGGCGACCTCGCCGGACGACCAGCACTGGACTATCTATCTGCCCGACGACCGCACTGGGGTGACCAGGGTTTTCGCTCGCGCCAAGCCCGATCCCGCCAAGCCTGCGCCGCGTCGCCCGGAACTGAAGCTAGACCCGGTCACTGGCCAGCCGCTGATGGCCCGTGACACCAAGGGCGGCGAGCACTTCTACCGGTTCCACTTCCAACTGCAGTTGCCCCATCCGTGGGGGCGGTGGCTGGCCGGGGTCTGCGCGATCTTCATGCTCGCGGCGATCATCTCCGGCGTGATCACCCACAAGCGCATCTTCACCGACTTCTTCACCCTGCGCTGGCGCAAGGGCCAACGCAGCTGGCTTGACGCTCACAACGCCTCGGCGGTCCTGGCCCTGCCGTTCCACGCCATGATCACCTACACGGGCCTGATCACGTTGGTGGCGATGTACATGCCCTGGCCCACGCTGGCGAACTTCAAACAGTTCGAGGACTTCACGGCTGCGGCCTATGGCGCGCCGGCGGAGGGGAAGGCGTCGGGCCAGGCCGCGCCGCTGCGACCGGTGGGGCCGATGATCCAAGCCGCCGAGCGCGCTTGGGGCGGCGATCCGCCCCGCACCATCATGATCCGCAATCCGAACGACGCGGCCGCCACCGTCACGGTTCTGCGCACCACGGCCAGCCGTCTGAACGCGCGACCGGACTCGATCACCTTCTCCGGCGTGACCGGCCAACAGCTCTCCAAATCACCTCAGCCCGGCCCGGCCGTTTCCACCGCCGGCGTCATCCTGGGTCTGCACCTTGGGCACTTCGCTGACCCCGCGCTGCGATGGATCTACTTCCTTCTGGGCCTGACCGGCGCGGCGATGGTCGGGACCGGCCAGGTCCTTTGGGTGGTCAAGCGCCGCAAGGCGAACGCGCCGCCCTTCTTCGGGCTGCGCCTGGTCGAACGCCTGAACATCGGCGCCATCGCCTGCCTGCCTGCGGGTATGGCCGCCTTCCTGCTGGCCAACCGCCTGATCCCCGCCGGGCTGCCCGGCCGCGCAAATCTCGAGGTCTCGGCGATGTTCTGGGTCTGGTTCGGGCTGGCGGCGCTGTCGTTGCTACGCCCCGCCCGTCGCGCCTGGATCGAGACCCTAGGCCTGGCGGCCGTCGCCTTCGCCGCGATTCCGGTCGTCAACGCCCTGACCACCGATCGCGGACTGGTCGCCAGCCTGGCCGCCGCCGACTGGCTATTCGTCAGCTTCGACCTGGCCATGCTGGCCATCGCAGCGCTCTGCGGCCTCGGCGCGCTGAAGGCTGCTCGCCAACCGGAGCCGCGCTCCTTCGCGCCCGCTCGCCAGGCCCGAGCCGCGACGCTCAAGCCGGCATCTGTCCCGGAGAACGCCGATGCCGTATGACAGCGGCCTGATCAGCTACGCCGCCTTCGCCAGCCTAGCCCTGGCGACCAAGAAGCACGGGAGCAGCCTGGGTTGGAGCGCCCTGCCCCCGCAGCGCGTTCTCCGGGTGCTGGGATGGGCGCTGCTGGCCCTGTCGGCCATCGCCGCCGTCGCGCGCCTGGGCCCGGCCTTGGGCGTCACCGCCTGGATCGGCCAGATGTGCGTGGCCGCGCCCCTGCTGGTGCTCATGTTGTCGTGGCGGCCAAGGCTGTCAGCGATCCTGGCATGCGTCAGCCTAGTCTGCGCCCTCTTCACCGCGATCCATTAACCCGAGGCTCTCATCGACATCGCGGTGCGAACCTTTTCATCACAAGCCCATTCGCCTTATGCGCCGCCTCAAGCCGTGTTTCCTGGTTCGCCCCTCTGGCTTATCGTCCTGCTCGGGGAGACACCAAAGGCGCGTCGATAGAGGCGCGCGAAATGGCTGGGATTGGCGTAGCCGACTTGTAGCGCCGCTTCGATGACGCTGACCCCTTGCTCGGCCATCAGGGCACGGGCTCGCCAAAGGCGTTGGTCCTGCAGGTAGCCGATCACACCGACGCCATAGACCTCGCGGAAACCCTGCTTGAGCGTCTTCTCGCCTAGGCCGATGCGGCGAGCCAGGGCGGCGATGGTCCAGGGGTGAGCCAGTTCCGCGCGCAACAGGGTAGCGGCCTCTTGGACGCGGCGACGGCGGCGTCCATAGAGTCCATCGGCCTTGGCGGTCTCCCGCGGAACGATCAGGTCCATGGACAGAGCCAGGAAGTCCAGGGCGCGAGCGTCCAGCGTCAGGTCGTCGACCTGCTCGGCCCGCGCGGCGGCGTGCAGTTGCTCGCCGACCTGGGCCAGCATGGGCGTGACCGGCGCGGCGGCCACCCAGACGCCGGGCCGTGACATGCAGTGGCGCGGATGGCGGGCGTCGAGCGCCATGACATCGTCCAGCCGCCCAAGGCGCGCCAGGAAGTCGTGCGAGACCCGCAGCTCCACCAGCCGATAGCGCGAGCCGGCCGGGGCCGCCGAACGCGCATCCAGGGCGCGGGTCGAAAAGCTGGCGTACCAAGTCATCGGCCGGTAGGCGACGCCGAGGGCCGGACCGTCCGCGTCGCCGAGGATGACGCCTTCCCCTTCGCCCTCAAAGAGCAGCGTCAGGGCCAGGCACGGTTCGGAGCGAACTTCCTGGCTGGCGGCCTCCAGCACCAGGACGTCGTGGGTCAGGACATCCAGCCCTTCGCGCGCGGCGAAGCGGCGACTGACGCCCGACACCGGGATCCGATCGGTGAAGTACTGGGCCGCGGGCATGCCCACGCAGGCGGAGAGACCCTTGGCCGCGTGCTGCGCGAGGCGGCGCTCCTGGAGGTGGAACTGGTGGTCGACGTCGAGAGGCATGCGCAATTCTATTTGCGAATAGTTCTCAAAGTCAATTTTTCCCTGATCGCGGCCTTGTCGCCCCCGATCGCGTTAGCGGGCCTCCCAGCAGGGGTCTAAGCGCGGCCATAGAGACAAGGCGCGCTGTCGGGGCGACGCCAGGCTCGCGGGAGTCCTGATGATGTCGAAGACGCTGTGGTTGCTGAGCGCCAGCCTGTTTGTCGGTCTGTGGGGCCAAGCCTATGCCGACGACGGATCGAACTTCCAGTCCGAGGCGCTGATCGTCACCGCCAGCAAGCGGGCCCAGGCCCTCGACTCGCTGGACGGCCAGGCCGTGGTGATGCGGGGCGACGATATCGGTCTGTCGCGCGCCAGCTCGGTCGATCAACTGGGCGGAGTGGTCGGCGACCTGACCGTTCGCCAGCGGGCCAGCAGGACCTATCTGAGCCTGACCTTGCGCGGCCAGTCGTCGGTCGACTTCTACAATCCCACCGTCCAGATCTATCTGGATGGCGTCCCCCAGGATCAGGCGACGTTCGGCCAAGCGCTGCCGCTGAACCTGCAGCAGGTTGAGGTTCTGTACGGCCCCCAGAGCACGCTCTATGGCCGTGGCGCGATGGGCGGGGTCATCAATCTGGTCTCCAGCCCGCCGGACGGCCAGACCTTCATCGCTCAGGGCGAAGTCGCCTCTCGCTTTCGCGCCGGATCGGCCCTGGCCAACCTGGCGCTGGGCGCCTCGACCTTCTTAGAACTCTCGGCTGGTTATCGCGATGAGGACGGCGAGTATCGTAGCCCGGTCGACGGCTCGCGCCTGGGCGACAGCCGCGCCGTCAACGGCCGCGTCCGCCTGCGCGTCGCGCCGGAAGGCGGTCCGGTCAGCGCCCTCCTGACCCTGTCGCGGATGGATGTCCGCTCGCAGGAGGAGCAGTACGTCCTGGCCTCCGACCTGCCGACCCGCACCGTCTATCCGGCCGACAGCCACCACCGGCTGACCCACGACCTGGCCAGCCTGCGCCTGGACGCCGACCTGGGGCGCGCCAAGCTGACCTCGGTGACGGCCTACCAGGACCGCGACTACCAGCGCACGGTGCTGAGCACCTACAGCCCCGAAACCCAGAAGACCTTCACCCAGGAATTGCGGCTCAGCGACGACGCGGCGGCGAGTGGAGCGCTGTCCTACGTGGCGGGCCTGGCCTTCGAGCACACCGACTTCACCTTCGCCCGGCCGCAGTACGGCCAGAGCGCGGCTCAGACCCTGAAGACCTACGCCGCGTTCGGCGAGGCGACCTACAAGCTGTCCGACCGTCTGGACGTCACGGGCGGCCTGCGCCTGGACCAGCACAGCGTCGAGGCCACCGCCGGCCAGGGCGCGCTGATCCTGAAGAGCGACAAGGACTTCCACAGCGTCTCGCCCAAGCTGGCGATCGGCTATCAGCTGCGCGAGGACACACGGCTCTACGCCCAGGCCAGCAGCGGCTACAAGGCCGGGGGCTTCAGCCGGTTCGTCACGCCCGCGACGGTCGGCTTTTCCTACAAGCCCGAGAAGCTGTGGAACCTGGAGGCGGGCCTGCGCGCCCGACGCCTGGAGGACCGGCTGCGCTTCACCGCGGCGGCGTATTTCACCCGCAGCGACGACTATCAGTACTATGTTGGCTTCGCGCCCAGCCAGTACCTCAGCAATGTCGGCGAGGTGGAGTCCAAGGGCGCCGAGGCGCGGCTGGACTGGGACGTCGACGCCGCCTGGCGGATCGAGACGCGGGTCGCCTACAACAAGGCCAAGTTCACCGACTATCACAACCCGACCAGCCCGACCGCGAACCTGACGGGCAATGTCCTGCCCTATGCGCCAAGCTGGACCGGAAGGGCGGCGGTCACGCGGCGCGTGGCCCTGCCCGGCGCGCTGGGTCGACTGGAGGCGCAGGTCGGCGTGAGCTATTCGGGCCGTTACTGGTTCGAGGAAACCAACACCCTCGGCCAGGGGGCCTTCGCGCTGTACGACGCGCGCCTGTCCTGGCGACCGACGGACCGCTGGAGCCTCGACCTCTACGGCGAGAACCTGGGCGACAAGCTGTATGCGCCCTATGGCGTGGCCTTCGCGCCGGGGGTCAATGTCTATCAGGCGGGTCCCAGTCGCCAGGTCGGCCTGCGCGTCCGCGCATCCTACTGAGGCCCGCCATGCGATTCTGGGTCTGGGCGCACAAGTGGTCGAGCCTCATCTGCACCGCGTTCCTGCTGGTGCTCTGCGTCACCGGTCTGCCCTTGATCTTCCGGGGCGAGATCGACCACGCCTTGGGGTATGGGACGGGCGGTCAAGCGGCGGCCAGGCCGGCTCCGCTGTCGGCCATAGAGGCGGCCGCGCGGGTCGCGCGGCCTCTTGGCAAGATCCACTTCCTGGTCTGGGAGCCGGACAAGCCCGGCGTGATCACCCTGTCGATCGCGCCGCCGGGGGCCAAGTCCTTCTTTGACAACGAGAACGTGCTGATCGACGCCGCCACGGCCAGCCCCCCTTCGGGGGGCGACCGCGCCAGCCCCACCCAGTGGCTGGTCGATCTGCACGGGACGCTACTGCTGGGGCCGATGGGGCCGTTGGTGCTTGGCGTTCCGGCTGTCCTGTTCATCGTGGCCCTGGTCTCTGGGGCCGTCATCTACGGCCCCTTCGCGCGCAAGGCCGGCTTCGCCAAGGTGCGCGGCGGACGCACGACGCGCACGGCATGGCTGGACCTGCACAACATGCTGGGCGCGGTGATCCTGGCCTGGATGTTGGTGGTCGGCGCCACGGGCCTCATCAACACGTGGGGCGCCTCGATCATCCGATTCTGGCAGATGAGCGAGCTTTCGACCTATGCCGCGCAAGGCACGCCACCGACGGGTAGGACCGCCCCGATCGACACTATCGTCGACGCCGCCCGCGCCCGCTATCCCGATTTCCAGCCCTATTTCGTCGCCTATCCAGGCTCGCTGATGGCCGGCGAACGGTTCCACGCCGTCTATCTGCGGGGCCCGGACGGGTTGAAAGAGCACATCTTCCAGCCGGTCCTGATCGACAGCGTCACCGCCCGCGTGATCGGCGCGCCGCGGCCGCCCTGGTACATCTCCGCCCTGGCCCTCTCCCAGCCGCTGCATTTCGGCGACTACGGTGGCCTGACGTTGAAGGTGATCTGGGCGCTCTTGGACCTGACGACCATCGCCGTGCTGGTCAGCGGCCTGATCTTGACCGTCTCGAAGGGTCGCAAGGGACCGCATGATAGTCTCGCCGAGGTCGCCGCATGAAGTCTGTTCTGCTGTTCCCCGTCCTCGTGGCGGTCGCCACTCTGGCCGGCTTGGTCCTTGCGCTGTTCGGCGCCGGCGGCTGGGATCTTCTCGCTTGCGCCCTGCTCTCCCCGGCTTTGATCCTGGTCGGCCTCCTCCTGGCTCGGGCCGTCGGAGCCCTGAGGGCCTGAGTGCAGCCTCAGAAACTCAATGTTATTGCGAGTCATTCTCAACAAAGCTATCTAGACCGCCATCGACGCGGTAGCGGACGACAGAGGAGCAGCCCATGGCCACCCGGCAGACCCGATCGATGTCCTCCAGCCTGGCCGCCGTCGTGACGATGACGATCGGCGTGGGTCTGCTAGGACTGGCGGTGCTGCGATGGCGCCAGAACGGTGCGGGCGCGCTGGTCTGGCTGGCGGCCCTGCTCGTCATGTTGGCGATCCGCACGCCTCACACGCTGCGCAACCGACGCAACGTCGTGGTGGATGCGCGCAAGGATTTCGCCGAGACTGCGCTGCTGGCGGCCATGTTCCTGACCATGATGGTGCTGCCGCTCCTGCAACTGGCGACCGGCGCCTTCGGCTTCGCCGACTATCGGCTGCCTTCAGGGGCCATCGTCGCGGGCGCGCTGCTCCAGATCCCGTGCCTCTGGCTGTTCTGGCGCTCGCACGCCGACCTCGGTCGCAATTGGAGCCCGGGGCTGGAGGTGCGCGAGGACCATAGCTTGATCACGCGTGGCGTCTATGCGCGCGTTCGCCATCCGATGTACGCGGCGATCTGGATCTCGGTCCTAGCCCAGCCCTTGCTGATCCAGAATTGGATCGCCGGCTTCCTTGTCGCGCCGGCCTTTGCAGCCATGTGGTTCATTAGGGTTCCCAAGGAGGAAACCATGATGCACCTCCAGTTCGGCAAGGCCTGGGAAGCCTATTGCGCCCGCGCCGGACGCCTGCTGCCACGGTGGACGGCATGATCGATTTGCTGACCACGGCCACGCGGTGCTGGCGTCTGGCTCGCGATCAGCACGCGCCAACCCAGCAGCGCCTTCACGCGGTTCTTGCGACGCGGCACGGGGAGATGCTGGCGCCCGTGTTCGACAGCATCATTCGTCTGCTGGAAGCGGTCTTGGGCCGCCCGATCGCGGTCGGCGATTTGGCGCCCTCGGAAGACGAGCGTCTGCTGGCGGGACTGCTAGACGGCTCCCGCACCTGCGACGCCAACGTCCACTGCTCCGCAGGCCTGGCTGCCGCGCTGGACGGAGCGGTTAAGTCGATGCGGATCATGATGACAATGAGTCCGCCCTCCTCCGCCGCGGCGCCGGCATGACGCCCCCCTTCAAGGAGACTTCCACGTGACGCCTCTGGAAAAGCTCTGTCTGGAACGCGGTGTCCGCATGACCGAACAACGGCGGGTCATCGTGCGGGTGCTTTCAGCAGCCGATGACCATCCCGACGTGGAGGAGCTCTACCGCCGCGCCCACACCATGGATCGGCGTATCTCGATCGCCACCGTGTACCGGACGATGCGCCTCTTCGAGGAGATCGGCGTGATCGAGCGGCGCGACTTCCGCGACGGGCGCACCCGCTACGAGGAGGCGACCGACCAGCACCACGATCACCTGATCGACATGAAGACCGGCAAGATCGTCGAGTTCGTGGACCCGGACATCGAGGCGCTGCAACAGGCCATCGCCCGTAGGCTGGGCTACAGGCTGGTCGACCACCGGCTTGAGCTCTACGGCGTGCCCTTCGGTAGTCCGGAATAGATGGCGTTGGGACCTCGGTCGACGCGCCGGGGACCTTGCCCGCCCGATATCCCGGTGCCCGCCGCAGACCCGGACCGTCCTGGCCAAATCATCCGGAAGCTGAACGCAAAATCGAGAGCGCAGTACTCTGGAAGGGTGCGTTCCGGGTCGCCCCAGAAGCGGTCCCTTGCGCACCTCCGGGGACCCGTCATTGGGGACATCAATTGGAAAGGCGCCTCACCACCGACCGGTTGAGCCTACCCAGCAGCTTGACGAGAAGCCTAACGCCCACGCCAAGCTCACGCACGATGTTTCCTCCGAAACGCACCGCGGCGGAACGATGTCCGCCTTGCCTAGCGCTCAGAACTGCGAGGTCAGCTCCAGACCCGCTTGCCGGCCGCGAGCCAAGGGAGCGTACCAGTTTCCATCATTGCCGAAGCCGAGATTGCGGAACGCCATGCCGCTGTGGCGACGGACATCCGTAAGGTTCTCGATGAACAGCCGCGCGGCATAGCGCTGTGTCTCGAAGCCCGCCTGAAGGCCGTAGACCTGAGTGGCCTTCTGCCGGGCCGAGCCGGTGTTCTCCAAGGTCTCCTCGCCTGTAAGGGCCGCTTCCGCGCGGACATACCAGCCGCTCGGGTGCGCGTAGCGGGCGGCCAGATAGCCGTCATAGGACGGCGTCAGTTTCACGCGCCGGCCTTCGAGGTTCGTGGTCGCGTCGATCCGCAGATCCCTATAGCGGGCGTCGGCGTACCCCCAGGCCGCCGTCAGTTCCAGGCCCGGCAGCGGCTGAGCGACCGCCTCGAGTTCAAAACCCTTACTGTTGATGGAGGCGTCGGCTCCGATATAGTCCGAGGAGATGATCTGGCCCGAGGCGTTCGTCGCCACCTGGATCTCCTGCCAATTGTCCGAGCGGATGTAGAACACCGCGCCCGACAGCCTCAGCCGGCGATCGGCGGAGCGCCACTTGAAGCCAGCCTCTCGGCTCCACATCGTTTCGGAGGGGTATCGCAGGATGTCCCTTCCCAGATCGGCCTGAGCGGCGGAGAGGTTGAAGCCGCCCGGAATGTAGCCCTTGGCGACATTGGCGTAGAGGCTGAGGTCGGGCGATATGCGGTAACTGGCGCCCAGTCGAGGAAGGGTCTGCTCGAAATCGGCGTCGAGGTCGGCCTCCTTGTAGGTCAGCACGCCCCCTAGCCCAAGATCGAGCGTTCCGGCCAATTGCCGCGCCGAGCGGTGCGCATGATCGAAGCGGACACCACCATTGATGGTCAGCGCGGGCAGCGCTGAGGGCGTCCAGCCTACCGAAGCGAAGAGGCCCCAGTCTTGGGCCTGGGCGCGCTGGGTCGGGGCGGGATTGTAGTCATCCAACCCGCCCGAACCGACGAAGGTCGCCAGGAACCGGTGGGTGTCCTGACGATAGATCGAAGCGCCTACCATGTAGGTGACGGGGCGGTCGTCGGGCGAGCTGAAGCGAACCTCGCCGTTGATGAAGTCGGTGTCCTTGTGGTCCTGCCCGGCGGCGGTCGGCAGGGCGGTGAAATCGAAATCCAAGCCGCGCGCATCGACCTTGAGACGTCGATAGGACAGGGCCGCATCCAGAGATCCGACGTCGAACCGGTAGCGTAGGCTGCCCCCCGCGACGGCTTCGCGCTCGTCGGTCCGCTTGGGCGCGTCGTTGACATAGGTGAAGTCGCTGACGGCGCGGCCGCCGTTGAAAGCGGCGGCGTAGGACTTGTTGTACAGCGCGGTGTCCATCGGCAGGTATTCCTGGTCGAAGACTCCCGGGGCGCGCGTCTCCAGGACGTAGGCCAGGGCGTTGACGGTCAGGCGATCGTTTGGCCGCCACCGCAGACGCCCCTGAACGAACGCCTCCCGAATGCTTCCGGCCGAGACGTTGGGCGCCAAGTTTCGCAGGAAGCTGTCGCCATTGGAAAGCTTGAAGGCCATCGAACCGGTCAGGGCGTCTGCGGCCAGCGGGCCGCCGATGAACCCGTCGGTCTCGATCTCGTGTCCGCCCTTGTAGGCGCTGGCCGTCACGCGCGCTTCACCCGTGAACGCGGCGGTGGGCGCGCGGGTGTTGATCACGATCAGGCCGGACTCGCTGTTGGCCCCGTAGAGCGTGGCTTGCGGCCCCCGGAGCACTTCGATGCTCTCGACTTGGTTCAGAACCGCGTTGGAGAGTTCGCGGAACGGGACGCCGTCGATGTAGACGGCCGCGCGATTGACGATGAACGGGTTGGACTCGATGCCTCGGATGCTGATGAAGGTGCTGCCCAGCTGGCCGCTTTCGTTGAACTGCACATTGGCCACCGCCGCGTCCAGCTGACGAATGTCGCGGATACGCGCTTGGTCCAGGGCTTGGCGGTCCAGGACGGTGGCCGACAGGTCAGCGTCCTGCAGTCGCGTGGCGCGACGCGTCGCCGTCACGACGAGGTCCTCAACCGTACTTGCGTCCTTGGTCGCCGGGGGCTGGGTTTCCTGGGCGGCGGCCTGGAGGCTCAGAAGAGAGGCGGCGGCCGTCGAGGCCAAGAGAAGAACGCGCGTCATGAAAACTCCAAGGCGCGCCGAGGCGCCTGTTGCGAACCATTTTCACGATCTCTAATGATACATTATAACATCGCGTCCACTCCAAAGCCGGACGCCTTCACTCCAAAGCGGGAAACTTCGCGCGTCATGTCGGAGAGCTCAGCGGCCGATCAGGTCAGGCGCGCGGCGCCGACCGACGGAAGGATCATCAGCGGAGGCGGCGCGGTGCTTGTCCAAGCCCGCTATCCCGCGCACGAGGGGCGCTATGAGGGCGGTGGCCTGCTGCGATTGGCCCTTTGCCTCGAAGGCGCCGAGCGCCTGACCTATCGTTGCGGGGACATGCGTATCGAGGGGCCCTGGCGGGCGGGCCAGATCGTCGTGACGCCGCCGGATGCGCCGCTGGAAAGTCGATGTGACGCCGTTGCGACTCTCGGCCTGGCGCTAGATCCAGCGCTGCTTGGCCAGGGCGTGTCGCTCCAATCCGTCGAGCGGCTTGGACTGGTAGAGGACGAACTGCTGTCATCCGTCATGAGAGCGCTTTGGTGCGAAGCCGAGGCGCACGGCGCATCAAGCGCCTTCTTCCAGCACGGCGCGGAGCTGGTGCTTAGGCGTCTTGACGAGCTATCCGGCCGCTCCATGGTGCGTAGCGTCCAGCCGCGCCTCTCTCCAGAACGCTTGAGCCATGTGCTCGACTGGGTCGAGAGCCATCTGGACAGCGACATCACGGTCGGCGGCATGGCGGCCCAGGCAGGGCGAGAGATCAGCGGCTTCGCCCGTGCGTTCAAGACGGACATCGGTTGCACGCCCTACGCCTACATCACGCGTCGCCGGATGGTTCGCGCTCAGGCCCTGCTGCGCTCCGGCGAGAGTGTGGCTCGGACAGCTTGCGCTTGCGGCTACGCCAATCCCGCGCAGTTCTCGATCGCGTTCCGGCGATTGATCGGTGCTTCTCCAACCGTCTGGCGAGCGAGATCAGAGGCCCGGTAGGACGCTGTTGGCTGCCCCTCCTTACCCAAATACTCCTGCTTGTCAGGCGAATGACGGGGGCGGCTTAAGGCAGATCAATGCGCTCCCGCCTGAGCCCTCTACGCCACATAAAATTCGCGCCTCACCGCTTAGGTCACGAAAAGGGCCGAGCAAGGCGGAGATCATACGACGAATTTCGCGCCTGGGCGCTGATCCTCGATCACGCATCGCGCCAGGCTTTGGGTGGCGCCTTTGGGGTCTGCCTGATCTGAGACGGCCCTCAGATCAATGTCCAGTTTTCGGGGCCTCGCCTCGATCAAGGTGTAGCCCGAGCGTTCGATGTCGGCGAAGCGGACGTGGTCATTGCGGGTCCGGACATCGCCATAGCGCGCCGGCGGCGCGTGGCTGGCGGCCAGGCAACTCGTCACGAGCTCGGTCGCCACGGGCGCCGCATCGGCCTGGCCGATCCGCAGGTCATTGACCATATAGGCATGGATATCGCCGCTTAGGACCACGGCGTTGCGCACCGATGGACGACTCATGCTGCGCATAAGGCGGTCGCGCGCCGCGGCGTAGCCGTCCCACTGATCCGACATCACGCCGTCGGGCGTCTCGATCGGCGCGACCACCGTCTGCTGAGCCAGCAGGGTCCAGCGCCCGCGCTCGGCCTTCAGCGTCCGGTCCAGCCAGAGCTCCTGGGCCGCGCCCAGCATGGTGCGGTCTGGCGCGATCAGAGCGGGGCAGTCACGGCGCGGACGGTTCCCGCTCTGGCGGGGCGGATTGCAGGCCTGGGGCGAGCGATACTGACGACCGTCGAGCACGGGAAGACTGACAAGGTCGCCCCATGCGAGGCGCCGATAGAGCCGTGGCTGGTCAGGACGAGCCCACAGGCTGGGTCGCACCGGCAGGTGCTCGAAGTAGGCCTGGTAGGCGGCGGCCCGCCGACGCGCGAATATCGCCGGTTCCAGCCCCTTCAAGTTGGCCTGATCGGCATAGTCATTCTCGACCTCGTGATCGTCCCAGGTCACGACCCAAGGCACCTGCCGATGAGCCTCGCGAAGGTCGGGATCGGACTTGTAAACCGCGTGCCGGCGACGATAGCCGTCAAGGTCCATGGGCTCGGGCGCATCGAAGCGACGGACCTTCGAAAACTGGGCATAGCTGTTCTCGTAGATGTAGTCGCCCAACTGCACGATCAGGTCGGGTTGGGCGGCGACCATGTCGCGATAGGCGCTGAACCAGCCCAGTTCGAAATGCTGGCACGAGCTGACGGCGATCCGCGCGCGTTCGGCGTGCTCCGGCGCGGTGGCGGTGCGGCCGACCGGGCTGATCGCGCCCAGGGCGTGAAACCGGTACCAGTAAGGTCGGCCGGGGCGCAAACCCGATAGCTCGACGTGAACCGAATGACCCAAGACCGGCGTGGCCGCGCGGCGGCCACGTCGTACGATACGACGGAAGGCCTCGTCCTCGGCGACCTCATAGGCGACAGGAACGGCCGGGGCGTCGAGCGGCCCGCCGCCTGCGCTAAGGCGGGTCCAGAGCACGAAGCCGTCTGTCGACGGATCACCGCTGGCCACGCCCATCGCAAAGGGCTCGGCGGGCGCGGCCCGGCGAATCTCCAGTCCCCGCGCCGCCGTCGCGCGAGCCAGGAACAGGCCCGACGAGGCCGATATCACCGCGCGGCGCGTCAGTAGGGACATCGCTGGAATCCCGTCGGAGAAACGAGGTGGAGGCGATCCGACCCGAGAGGACCGGATCGCCCCGCGCTCAGAAGTCGAGCCGCGCGCCGATCCCGTAGGTGGCGGGCGCTCCGACCAGTCGAGCCGCGCCGTTCAGCTCCGGGAAATAGACCTCGTCGGTGATGTTGCGACCATAGGCATAGACCGTCCAGTTCGATGGCGTGGCCAAGTCCACCCGCGCGTTGACCAGGGTGTAGGCCTTGGCTGTGTTGCCTGGCGCCGCGTTCAGGCGGTTGGATTCCTCGCCATGGTGGGTGACGCCCACCCGGCTGCGCAGCGACCAGCCTTCCCTCAGCGTGATGCTGTGGTTCAGGCTAGCGGTGGCCGATACATCCGGCGCGCCCGGCAGCGGGTCGCCCACCGTCTGCAGCACATCGGCCACGCGGTTGGAGGAGAACGACAGGACTTCGGTGTCGAGCCACGCGGCGTTGACGTCAAAGGTCAGATTCTGGCGCTCGGTACGCAGCAACTGTGCGCTGAGCGCCACCTCGACACCCTTGCTGCTAGCCTTGCCGACATTGGCGCGGCCGTTGGTGTCGTTGGCCAGGCGCGTCGTCGCCTGCAGCTCGCTGAAGCGGTAGTCGAAAACGTCCAGTGACAGGCGCAAGCGCGAGGTAGTCCAGCGCAGGCCCGCCTCGTAGGCGCGCACGGTCTCCGAGGCGAACGGCTTGGTCTCGGCCACGGTAAAGATCGAGGTGCCGTCGAAGCCGCCGCCGCGATAGCCGGTGCCGGCTGAGACGAAGACATTCAGGGCTGGCGTGACATCGTACTTCACGGTCAGGCGCCCCGAGACATTGTCGTCGTCGAACTTTTCGTCCCATGAGAAGGGGTTGGTGGTGACGAAGGTCGTCGTGAAGGTGCTGATACCCCACGGATTGTGGTCGATGTTGCGGCCGACATAGTGGGCGTTGTCGCGCGTGTAGCGCAGACCCGCCGAGATCTGCAGGCGCTCGATCAGGCGATAGTCGGCCTGGCCGAACAGCGCGAAGCTCTCCCGTTCCTGGCGGTGAAGGTTGTCGTACGTCGTCAGCGCCGAGTAGCTGATCCAGTTGGTGTCGAACTTGACCTCGTCGGTCACGAAGAAGGCGCCGGCGATCCAATCCAGCTTGCCGCCGGTGTCGTCGGCTAGGCGCATTTCCAGCGATGACTGGCTGAGCTTCTCGTTGGCGTCGAAATAGGAGGCCGGATAGGGCGAGCCGTCGCCGTTGCCTTTAACAGAGCGCTTGCTGCCCTGCCAGCCGCCGATGGCGGTGAAATTCAGGTTCTCGCGGACCTTGTGGCTGAAGCTCGCCGAGCCGCCATAGATGTCGATGCTCTGGGTCGGATAGCCGGTCGAGTAGAACTCGTACGGGTCGTTGTTCTCGCCGGCGTTGGCGATCGAGGCGTCCCGGGCCCGCGAGATCCGGTCGTACTGACGGGTGTCACCCCGGTCGCGACTGCCGAACAGCTTCACGACCAGATCGCTTTCCGGGGCCATCTTGACGTCGAAGGTCGCGCGGCCGGCGATGAGGTCCTTATCGCCGAAACCCTTGCGGCGCCCCGGATCGACCAGCGCCGGCACCTGGGTCTGCACCATGCCGCGCACCGACGGGCGATAGCCAGCCAAGAGACCCGCGCCCGCGCCGTCCATGAAGCCGCCGCCGTTCTGGGCCAGGACGGCGAGGCGAACCCCGAGGTTCTCGCTGACCGGCCCGCCGACCGAGGCTTCCATCTCAATGAAATCGTAGCTGCCGTACTCGACGCGGCCCGAGCCTTCGAGAACTTGGCCGGGACCGCGGGTGATGGCGTTGATGACGCCGGCCGTGGTGTTGCGGCCATAGAGCGTGCCTTGCGGTCCCTTGAGCACTTCGATGCGATCGAGGTCGAACAGCGGCATGCCCAGATAGGCGTTCGAGGTCTGGTAGACGCCATCGACATGCAAGGCGACCGAGGGGTTGCCGTTGGGCTTGTAATCGTCGGCGCCGCCGATGCCGCGGATGCTGATCAGGCCGTAGTTGACGCCGCCGAAGGCATAGTTCACCGAGACGCCGGCGACCTGATCGACGAGGTCGACGACGTTGGCGATCCCGCGCCGCTGGGCGTCGCCGCCTTCGACGACGGTCACGGCGATCGGGACGTTCTCGATCCGCGCCGAGCGCTTCTGGGCGGTGACAATCACTTCTTCCAGCTCGGCGACGACCGGATTTTCCTCCACCGAGATCAGGAATGTCCGCGGTCCGGTAGTCGTCGCCCTCAGGCCAGAACCCGCCAGGAGGTCGCGCAGCGCCTCGGCGGGCGGGCGCGTGCCGATCACGGCGTTGGCGCGCTTGCCCTTCACGAGGTTCGACGCATAGAGCACCTGCACGTCGGCCTGCTTGGCGAAGGCCGGCAGGGCCAGTTCCAGGGGTTGGGTTGGCAGGGTGAAGGCCACCGACGGCGCGGCGGGCTCCTGGGCCAGGGCCGGCGCGGCCGCGCTCAGGACCATCACGGCGCAGCAGGCCATCAGGCCGCGCCGAAGACCAGCGGCGTGGGAAACTCGGTTCGTCATCGTGCTTTCCTAGGCAAATCCGGCCCCCGTCGACCGATCATCCCCAGGAACCGCGGCTCCGCCGAAAGCCTCACCTTGTCGTGAAAATTTCATCGAGCACGGGGACGCCAGAACCGGTCATTCGGCGATCTCCCAGGTCGTCCTGTCGACCTGCTGGACGCGCACGCCAAAGCCCACGCGCAGGGCGTTGGCGAACTCGCGCGCGCCGTCGTAGCGGAACGATCCGGAGATCCGGATGTCGTTCAACCGCGCGCCCGGAGCCAGGGACAACTGGTCGCTGGAATAGCGATTGAACGCCGCCGCGACCTGCGGCAACGGCGTGTCGTTGAACACCAGCCGGCCATCGCGCCAGGCCGTGAGCGCGTCGAGATCCGCCGCCGCCACGGATTTTGGCCCGGCCTGACCAGACACCATTTGGAAGGTCGTCAGTCTTCGCGGCGCGGACTGTCCGGCCGCGGCGACGTCGAGCGCTCCGTCCTCGATAAGAATCTGCGCCGTATCGCCCTGCTTGGTCACTTGGAAACGCCCGCCGCTGCCTTGGGCGTGCTCATCGCCAACAACGACCTGGAACGGCCGGTCGGGGGCCGAGCGCATGTCGAAATAGGCCTGCCCCTCAACGAGCCGCACGCGCCGACGCTGGGCGTCGTACTGCACACGAACCCTCGACAGCGGAGCCAGGGTCACGCTCGATCCGTCCGGCAACGGGGCGGTAAGGCGCTCGCCCGCGCTGGTGCGGATCGTCGCGCCGGCCGCGCTGGCCATCATCACCGCGACGCCGCCCCCGCCCGCCGCTGTCGCGGCGCCGGCCAAGCCGAAAATCGCGCGCCGACGGCTGATCCCGGATGCGTCGCGCAAAGCAGCCGCGCGCATCGCCATTAGGCCATCGGCGCCCTTGGCCGCCCTCAGGGACGACCAGGCGTGGGCGGTTTCCTGATAGGCTTCGGCGTTGCCGGGGGCTTCGAGCCATTCAAGGAACGCTTTGCGGTCGTCCGCCGCCAGCGGCCCGCGATCGGCCTTGGCGAACCATCGGGCGGCCTCGTCCTCGTCAACGATGCGACGCCTCATCACCCCTGCTCCCGCAAGGCGTTGCGCAGCACAGCCATCGACCGCACAAGATGCTTCTCGACGGCGCTGACCGAGATATTCAGCCGGGCGGCGATCTGGGCGTGGCTCATGTCCTCGAAGCGACGAAGAATGACGATGGTGCGCGCCCGGGGCGACAGCGACTTGAGGGCGACCTGGATGCGCTCCAGGCTTTGCCGCCCTCCGACAACGTCCTCCGCGTCGGGGAGGTCGTCAGCCAGGTCGATACGTTCCAAGTCGACCGCGCTCAGCAGCGGCCGTGTCCGTTCCCGTTTCACCTTGTCGCGAAGGAGGTTCGCGGCGGCCTCGAACACGTAACCATCGATGCTCTCGAGGGCCATGAGGCCAGGCCGGCGCAGCAGTCGCAGGAACAGATCCTGCACCAATTCCTCGCTGTCGGGCCGCGAGCCGGTGCGGCGCGTGAAGTAGCGCAGCAGTGGAACGCGAAGGCGTCGGGTCAGGGCCTCAAAGCGCTCGGCGCCTGGCGAGCCGGACGACTCACGCGTCAGGCCTTGATCGGAGGCAGGGATGGACATGAGCCGGCAATGCCAGCGCCTGACGACAATCGTGTGAAACTCCGTGGGAGACCCCGACGACTACAATGCGCCGCTAGCGGACTCTGGCGTCGATCCGGGAACACGACGTTGAATTCGATACCGACAAGGCAGCGCTGAGCGGAAACGCCGCTAGATTGAGCCTCTCCGCTGGATATGTATGACGGCCGCTAGAGCAGCACCTCGTTTGAAACTATTGGAGGCGCCGTCGGCCTAGGGCGCAGCAGGCGAGCTACCCGCGCCAACAACATCGCGTCGTTGAACGGCTTGGCGAGATAGTCTTTTGCACCTAGTGCGAGGGCTTCGCGAATGTCGTTTGGTGCATTGCGGGCCGTAAGCATCATCACTGGGATATTGGACACGGCCGGGCTCTTCCTGAGATGGCGCAGCACGCCAAAGCCGTCCAGCCGGGGCATGTTGACGTCCAAGACTATGGCGGCGGGCCGGGTGCTGTGGATGCCCTCCAGAGCCTCCCATCCATCGCGACCGAAACTGGTCGCGTAGCCGGCCAGGTCAAGCCGCGTGGTCAGAAGTTCCAGCAGGTTGCGGTCGTCTTCCGCGATGAAGATCCGTTTCGTGCGCGCGTTAGGCGGCATTTTCGATATCTCCCTCGAAGGACAGGGTGCGGTTGATCTCCGCGATCAGCGTGCGCGCATCCAGCGGCTTGGCGACCAAGCCGTCGAAGACGTCCACCGGCAAGACGCCGCCCACATCGGCCGAGAAGGCGATGATCGGGACATTGCCGTTGAGCCCGTCCTTGCGAATCTGTCGGGTCGCGGCCTCGCCGCCTATGCCCGGCATGCGCAGGTCCATAAGGATCACGTCGAAGGGCTCGCCGGCGGCGAGCTGGACGGCCGTCTCGCCGTCGGGCGCCTCGGCCATTTCAGCGCCGAAGGCACGCAGCACCGCACAGACCAGGTCGCGATTGACCGGGTTGTCGTCAACCACCAGCACCCGGCAACCTTCGGGTATGACCGCCGTCTCGCCATCCACCTCGGTCACGGCGCGCGAGGTCTTGTCGGCCGGGATCTCAAACCAGAAGCAGGATCCCTGGCCGGCCTGGCTGGAGACGCCGATTCGGCCGCCCATGGCGTCGACCAGGCCCTTGCAGATCGCCAAGCCCAGGCCCGTCCCGCCATGTCGGCGCGTGGAGGACCCGTCGACCTGCGAGAACCGCTTGAACAGCTGGCCCAGACGGTCGGCGGGAATGCCCACGCCGCTGTCGGTGATCGAGACGCGAAGGCGGCGGGTTCTGGCCGTCCACCTGGCGTCCAGCGTCACCCGACCGCGGTCGGTGAACTTCACCGCGTTGCCGATCAGGTTGAGCAGGATCTGGCGGATCCGGTCGGGGGCCAGGGCCAGTCCATCAGGCAGCTGATCCAGGCCGGTCATGACCAGATCCAGGCCCTTTTCCTGGGCCTGGCCCGAGAAGAGGTCCATGGCGTCTTCCAAGACCTGGCGCGGATTGCTGGGGGCGACGATGATCTCGACCTGACCAGCCTCCAGCTTGGAGAAGTCCAGAATGTCATTGACCGTCGACAGCAGCGCCTTGCCGGCGTTGGAGACCCTATCCACGAAGCGGCGGGTGGCGGGCGACAGTTCGGGTTGATCCTCGATCAGGCGCGAGAAGCCCAGCACGGCCGTCAGCGGTGTGCGCAGCTCGTGGCTCATGTTCGACAGGAATTCGGCCTTCACCGCAGCAGCCGCCTCGGCCTCGGCGCGGGCCAGTTCCAGCGCCGCCTCGAGCGCCTTGCGGCCGGTGATGTCTCGCGCAACGTCCTGGATCGCGGCCAGCTTGCCGGTCTCCGCATCGAAAAACAGCTTTGGCTGCCCCTCCAGCCAGACCCAATGACCGTCCTTGTGCCGTCCCCGAAACTGATAGGGCTCGGAGGTCGCGGAGGGCCCCTTGGCGATCAGGTCGCCATAGTATCCCATCATCACCGCCACATCCTCGGGATGGGTCATATCGATGACCCGGCGGCCAATCATCTCCTCGGGCGTATAGCCGAGAATGGGGTGGCATGCCGGCGAGATGAATCGGATATCACCGGCCGGTCCGAAGGATGTGATCATGTCGCTGGCGCTGTCGGCCATCAGCCGATAGCGGCTTTCACTGGCCGCCAGATCGGCCTGAGCCCGGCGCTCGTCGGTGATGTCGCGGACCGTACCCATGATGAAGGTCGGGACGCCGTCGGGCCCCATATCGATGATCGAGCTGCCGGAAATATAGCGCTCCTCGCCGTCCGGGCGGACGATGCGCGTGGTGACGTTGTAGTCGGCCTCGCCGGTCTTCAGGCGTTCGGCGATCCGGGCCATGGTCCAGGCGCGTTCTTCGGGATGGATACGGTCGTTGAAGCTGGCCATGGCCGGCCGCTCGACGCGCTCTAACCCATAGATTTCGAACATCTTGGGCGACACATCCAGGTCCAGGGCCTTCAGGTCGTATCGCCAGTAGCCGACGCCGCCGATGTCCTCGGCCAGCCGCGCCCGCTGGGCCTGTTCCCGCGCAGTGTCGCGGGCGTCCATCATCTCCAGTTCCAGGGCCTTGCGGTCGGAGATGTCGCGTGAGACCGAGACGATTTCCTGCGGCGCGCCGGACTCGTCGCGCACCAGCTGCAGGTTGGATTCCACCCAGATGTAGTGACCCGCCTTGTGGCGCGAGCGGTGTTGAAGCGTGCTCTGGTCCAGCCCGCGCGACATCGCCTCGAACACCGCCATCACCCGCTCGCGATCCGCCGGGTGCAGCACCGAGGGCACGGTCAGTCCGATGGTTTCCTCGACGGTGTAGCCAAGCAGTTTCTCGATGGCCGGCGAGATGAAGTGGCCCGCACCTGCAAAATCGTATCGGGTGATGACGTCGCCGGCATGCTGGGTAACCAGTTGATAGCGCTGCTTGCGATCCTTCAGGGTCTCGATGGTCGTGACAGTGTCGGTTATGTCCTGGAACAGCCCAATGATCGCAGACGGCTTGCCATGGTCGTCCAGTTCGCAGACCCCGCGCGAGACGACGTGGCGCATGGCGCCGTCGGCGCGCATCAGCCTCAGCCTGAACTCAAACCCGGCGCCGGTCTCGACAGCATTGGCCAGATGAGACCGGACCATGTCGCGGTCGTCGGGATGATAGAAAGCGATGGCGTCGTCGAGTCCGGGATCGAAGCTCTCGCGATCAACGCCGTGGATCGCGTAAACCGCGTCTGACCAGGTCGGCTTGTTGGTGGCTAGATCCAGCCGCCAGTGGCCAACGCCAGACATGGTCTCGGCGATCTCGAGAAGCCGCTGTTTTTCGCGGGCCTGGCGGTGGGCGCGGGTCAGTTCGAACTCGTCGACCACGATGCGCGCCAGTAGCTGAAGCCGTTCCAGCTCGGCGGGGCTGGGGCGCGGCCTGGGCTTGTCGTCGATGACGCAGAGGGTGCCAAGGTTGTGGCCCTCCTTGGTGGTCAGGGTCGCGCCCGCATAGAAGCGAATGTCCGGCGCGCCGGTGACCAGGGGATTGTTCGCAAAGCGCGGGTCCAGAGTGGCGTCTTCGACCACCATCACGGCGTCGGGACCCATGGCGATAGCGTGGGCGCAAAAGGCCTGATCGCGCGGCGTCTCCGACGCTTCCAGGCCAACCCTGGCCTTGAACCACTGTCGATGCTCGTCGATCAGCGAAACCAGCGAAATCGGTGTCGAAAAAAGGTTTCCAGCCAGTCCGGCAAGGCGATCAATCGCGGCGTCAGCCTCTGTGTCCAAGACACTATAGGCCCGCAAGGCTGCCAGCCTTTGCACCTCGCGATCACCCATCTCGTCCCACCCAATCGTTTGCAAGACCTTAGACGCGAGAGGTGGCAACAGGGTTAACGGATGCGTGCGACAAAGTGACATCCGTTCGGTGAGCGACGTTCTCTAGGGGTCTTTCTCAAAGCCTCCTCCCTCCCCGATCATTTGTCGTCAGCGCGCCATTGCACTAACCCGCTCGCGCGGGAGGGGCATTTGTTCGGCGCTGGGGAACATCGGGATCCTCCTGTCTGAAGAGGAACGTGGGTCGGCCACGTCCTCCTCAAGACAGGAGACGAGTGATGCCCGAAGAAGATATCCACCCGTTGCGTCGCAGGATGGTCGAAGACATGACCCTCCGCAACTTCGATCCGCGGACCCAGGAGACCTACATCCGAGCGGTTCGATCCTGCAGCCGCTACTGCGGCAGGACCCCAGGCGAGCTGACGTTC
The DNA here is from genome assembly GCF_002742645.2 of Caulobacter sp. FWC26. NCBI lineage: Bacteria > Pseudomonadati > Pseudomonadota > Alphaproteobacteria > Caulobacterales > Caulobacteraceae > Caulobacter > Caulobacter sp. FWC26. The sequence continues at coordinate 491,601 of NZ_CP033875.1, read as the reverse complement.
GAGGATGTACGGCGCTACCAGCTGCACCTGACGCAGAGCGGCCTGGCCCCGGCCAGCATCAATGGCGCGATGGTGGCGCTGCGGTTCTTCTTCCGCGTGACGCTCAAGCGGCCAGAGGCCTTGGACTACATCCCGATCGCCCGCCAGCCACAGAGATTGCCGGTCGTGCTGGCGCCGGACGAGGTCGCGCGGCTGTTGCAGGCGGCGCCGGGGCTCAAGTGGCGCACCGCGCTCAGCGTGGCCTACGGCGCGGGCCTGCGGGCCGCCGAGGTCGTGGGCCTGAAGGTCGGCGACATCGACAGCCAGCGCATGCGCATTCGGGTCGAACAGGGCAAGGGTCGGCGCGACCGCGACGCGCTGCTCTCACCGCATCTGCTGGCGACCTTGCGCAACTGGTGGAAGGTGGCGCGCCCGCCGGTGTGGCTGTTCCCCAACCGGCTGACGTCGTTCAACGCCGTGACGCCGCGCTCGCTCAACCGCGCCTTCCACGTGGCGGTCAGGACGGCCGGCATCAGCAAGCCGGTTTGCCTGCACACCCTGCGCCATTGCTTCGCTACTCACCTGCTGGAGCAAGGGGTCGATGTGCGGGTGATCCAGGTTCTGCTGGGCCACAAGAAGCTTGAGACCACCTCGGTTTGCACCCATGTGGCCGCCAAGACCCTGGACGGCATCGAGAGCCCGCTGGATCTGCTGCGATTGAGACCGCCGCCGGCCTGAGCGAGTGACCGGGCCTGTGCGCCCGGTCCTGGAGGTCGCTGACATCTTCAACGCCCATGGCGAGGCCTTCCGTCGCGACCAAGCCGGACATCTGAGCCTGGCTCAGCTCAAGGTGATGTCGGCGATCCAGGCCTGCCGCACCGCGCAGTTGGGCGGCCACGTCGAGCGCTGCGAGGACTGCGACCATCAGCGGATCGCCTACAACTCCTGCCGCAATCGGCACTGTCCAAGGTGCCAAGGCGCGGCGGCGCAGCGCTGGCTGGAGGCCCGACAGGCTGAGCTGTTGCCGCTGCCCTACTACCACGTGGTCTTCACCCTGCCGGCCCAGATCGGCGACATCGCCTTCCAGAACCAGGCCGTGGTCTACGCCGCCCTGTTCAAGGCCGCCTCCGAGACCCTGCTGACCATCGCCGCCGATCCCAGGCGCCTGGGCGCCCGCATCGGCCTGACGGCCGTCCTTCACACCTGGGGGTCAGCGCTCACCCACCATCCGCATGTCCACTGCATCGTCCCCGGCGGCGGCCTCGCCTTAGACGGACAGAGCTGGGTCTCTTGTCGCCCCCGGTTCTTCCTGCCGGTCCGCGTGCTCTCCAGGCTGTTCCGGCGGCTGTTCCTCGAGAAGCTCGCCGCCGCCCACGCCGAGGGGCAGCTGTCCTTCTTCGGTGAACTGGCCAGTCTGGCCGACCGCGCCGCCTTCGCCGCTCGCCTGGCCCCGCTGCGCCGCGTCGAATGGGTGGTCAAGGCCAAGCTGCGTGAGGATCGTCGGCCGGCCTCCGGGCCCAACGATGTCTGGGCCATGGACTTCCTGCACGATCAGTTGTTCGACGAACGCAAGATCCGTATCCTGGCCGTCATCGACACCTTCAGCCGGTTCTCGCCGGCGCTGGATCCACGGTTTGCCTATAAGGCCTGTGACGTGGTCCAGACGCTCGAGCGGGCTGGAAAGGCCGTCGGCTATCCGCGGGTCATTCGGGTCGACAACGGCCCGGAATTTGTCTCCCGCGACCTGGATCTGTGGGCCTACCAGCGCGGTGTCACCTTGGACTTCAGCCGGCCCGGCAAGCCGACCGACAACGCCTTCGCCGAGTCCTTCAACGGCAAGGTCCGGGCTGAATGCCTAAACACCGCCTGGTTCATGTCCCTCGACGACGCCCGCTCAAAATGCGAGGCTTGGCGTAGGGACTATAACGAGCAGCGTCCCCACAGCGCGATCGGCGACAAGTGCCCGATCGAGCTCATGAACGGCGCCGGGCCATATGGCCCGCCCGGCGCCTGACCGGCGAGAAATCCCGGCCCGACCTGGTCCAAGGTCGGGGGCAAGGTCAAGTCGAGGCGGACTCTAGTTATTTCTGGAGGAGTTTCAGGGGGTCACGTCAGCGTCGTGACGGAGAAAACTGGCGGCACACTCTTGCGACCATGCCGGTCAGCGCATCGCCAGCGACCTCATGGGACAAGCGCGTCGCTCAAATCCCCATAGGCCTGTCAAACGGCGTCCAAAGCTGACCCCCAATATGCGTCCAAAGTTGACCCCTCTACGCTCTGTTCCCGGACCGGCGGCGAGGCGCGTAGCGGTCAGCTAGCGCAGCGCGTCGCCGCCTAGTGAGCCACTGATCTTTCAGCTGCCCGGAGGGGGTCTGGGGGAGGTTGAACAAGTTGTGGATGACGCTGGGCGCGCCGGTCAGGCGCGGTTCCTGAGCCGCCAGCTGTCATTGCCGGTCTCGACGATGTCGCAGTGATGAGTCAGGCGGTCGAGCAGCGCCGTGGTCATCTTGGCGTCGCCGAAGACGGTGGGCCACTCCCCGAAGGTCAGGTTGGTGGTGATGATCACCGAGGTGCGCTCGTAGAGCTTGCTGATCAGGTGGAACAGGCGCTGGCCGCCGGACTGGGCGAACGGCAGGTAGCCCAGCTCGTCGAGCACCACGACGTCCAGACGTGAGAGCTGGGCGGCCAAGGCGCCGGTCTTGCCGCGCCGGGCCTCGTCCTCAAGGCGGTTCACCAGATCGACGGTGTTGAAGTAGCGGCCACGGGCGCCGGCCCGCACGACGTTGGCGGTGATGGCGATGGCCAGGTGGGTCTTGCCGGTGCCCGTGCCGCCGACCAGGACGATGTTGCGGTGATCGGCCAGGAACGAGCCGCTGTGCAGGGCGCGGACCAGGCCCTCATTGATCGGCGAGCCGTCGAAGGTGAAGCGCGCCAGATCCTTCATCGCCGGCAGCTTGGCGGCGGTGATCCGGTAGCGGATGGAGGCGGCCTGGCGGTGCGCGGTCTCGGCCTTGAGCAGGTCGGCCAGCATCTCCAAGGCGGTGCGGTTGCGCTGCAGGCCCGTGGTCACCGCGTCGTCGAACGCGGCGGCCATGCCCTTCAGGCCCAGCTGACCCAGGGCCTCGATCATCTCATGCCGCTGCACGGGGACCTCGCAGCAGGTCGTAGCGGGCGCAGTCGGCGATCGGCGGATGACGCAAGGCCAAGGCCTGTGACGTGGTGATCGCCTCGGGCCTGGGCGGTTCGCGCCGTCGGGCCAGGATGTTGAGGATCACCTCGTCACTGGCGGCGCCGGCGTCGAGGGCCTCGCGGACCGCGTCGTCCACGGCGTCCAGGCCGTCGTCGAGGACGCTGGCCAGCACCCGAACGAAGCGCCGATCGGCCTCGTCGCCCGAGCCCAGTCGCTTGCGCAGCCGGGTCAGGGCGGGCGGCAGAGACCAGTCCTGGAACGGCGCGCCGTTGCGCAGCGCCCCAGGCTTGCGTGCCAGGACAGGCAGATAGTGCCAGGGGTCATAGACGGTGTGGTCGCGCCCAAAGCCGCGGGGATGATCGGCCACGACCTCGCCGTCGCACAGGACCATGACCCGGTCGGCATAGGCTCGGATCTGCACCGCCCGGCGCGCCGCCCTGGCCTCCACCGAGTAGCGGTTGCGGTCGAAGTTGATCAGGCAGGTGGCCTGGGCGACGGCCTCGACCTGGTGGAAGCCGTCGAAGGGCCCTACGAACGGCGCCAGGAACGGCCGCTCAGCCTCGAACACCTCCTGGACTGTGCGGTCGCGATACTCGGGGTGACGGTCGTTGCGGGCCCGGCGCTCGCACTCGGCTTCCAGCCAGCCGTTCAGCTCCTCCAGGGTCCTGAACCGAGGGCGCGGCTTGAAGATGTTGTCGCGGGCGTAGCCGACCTGGTTCTCCACCTGGCCCTTCTCCCAGCCCGAGGCCGGGGTGCAGGCCACAGGCTCGATCAGGTAGTGGGAGCACATCTGCTCGAAGCGCCGGTTGAAGCGCCGGGTCTTGCCGGCGAACACCGCCTCCACGGCGGTCTTCATGTTGTCGTAGATGCCCCGCCGGGTGACACCGCCAAACAGCGCGAAGGCCCGGGCATGGGCGTCGAACACCATCTCCTGGGTCTCGCGCGGATAGGCCCGGATGTAGAAGCGGCGGCTGTGGCTGAGCCGCAGGTGGGCCACCTTCACCGTCAGCGGCGTGCCGCCGATCTCCACCTGGTCGTGGCTCCAGTCGAACTGGTAGGCGTCGCCCGGCGCGAAGCTCAGGGGCACGAAGGCCTCGACCGGCGAGCTGACGCCCCGGCGCTGATCAGCCCAGCGGCTCGCGTAGCGCCGAACCGCATCATAGCTACCGTCGTATCCCTCACGACTTAGTAGGTCGGCGATCCGTGTCAGCGTCAGCCGGTCTTTACGAGGGCCCGAGGCATTGGCCTCCAACATGCCCTCCAGGCGCTCGATGAAGGTCCCAAGCTTGGGGTGCGGCTGCTCGCGCCGCTCGTAGACCAGAGAGGTCTCTCCCGATCTCAAGACCTTGCGCACCGTGTTGCGCGCCAGGCCCATCTCCCGCGCGATCGTCTTCACGCCCTTACCCCGCGCGAAATGCTCGCGCCGGATCTTCGCCACCGTCTCCAATACCAACATCCCTGTCTCGATCCGCAGCTCCACAAGCCGCCGATCTGGCCATCAAAGCCTCAAGGATAGGGGGTCAACTTTGGACGCCTATCTCCCCGAGAAGGGGGTTAGTTTTGCAAGCCGGAACACAGCCCAATCTGGGCGGATGCTTCGAATGTCACCCTCGCGGCTCTGGATCGCCAGGCCGCAGTGATCGCTACGAAGTCATTCGCCCAGCGCCGCGCAACCGCGCCCGATCAGCGGGCTCAATCACACAACTTCCGTTAAGCAATGGATCTCGACAGCGGGGGTCCTCCGGTTGATCGAGAACCAGCCTCTCACATCAGGCCAGCCTCCGGACCGCTGTAACGCCTTGTCACCCGAATGGGCCGAGACCGCGAAGCGGGCTCGGCGGCGTCCGGCGCAGCCGGCGCCGTAGAGCGCGAGCGGGCGCAAGCGCGAGACGCCCAGCGCTAGATTTCAATCGCCAAGGGAATGTTCGAAATCAGTTCTGAAAAGAGGCGCTGTGGATCTTCGCCCATGGCGCGGGCCAAGGCGATGAACTCGAGAACATCAATACGCCTCTGAGAACGCTCAATCAGAGAAATGAAAGTTTGATCTCGGCCGACCTTTGCCGCCAGCTCAACCTGGGTCAGGCCCGATCGTTTTCGCGCCGCGATCATAATATCGACGAGCTGCGTGTGCGCTCCATCGAAGATCGTCTTGGACATCACCGCCGACCGCAGGAATTTGCAACGGCGGATCAAATATATGGAAAATCCACATAGTCAGATTTTCCATATTTCTCTCAGCTAGGCTTTGGGCTGCGTTAGGAGCTCGGCGAACATGGCTTCGGGTTCGACTTCCAGAGCACGTGCCAAAGCTACGAACTCAATAACATCGACGCGGCGCTGGCCGCGTTCAATCAGGGAGATAAAGCTCTGGCTTCGGCCCAAACGCGCGCCCAGTTGAGCCTGCGTAAGGCGAAGCCCCTTGCGAGCCGCAATGAGGAGCTCGACCAGACTGGTATGCGCGCTGTCGAAAATCGAGCTTGGCATGGGCCGACCACGGATTGATCGGCGGACCATCTATATGGAAAATTCGCGTATGCAGATTTTCCGTATTTCGGTAGATTCCCCGCATCACCCGGCCTGGAATGCGGCTCATGCCTCCGCCCGACACCAACCGCCCCGTCTCGACCGCCGAGCGCAAGGACGCCCCGCAAGGCCTCGCGCGCGATGACGCGCCGGGCCTGGCCGTAAGCGACACGACGCCTCCCGCTCCGCCTCTGGCCGACGCTTATCTGGCCCACCGCGACTGGCTGACCCGGGCGCTGGCCTGGCGTTATGGCGCCGAAGAGGCTGACGACATCGCCCAGGACACCTGGCTGAAGGTGCACGGCTATGCGCCGCCAAGCCCGGTGCGCAGCCCAAGGTCACTTCTGATGCGCATCGCCCGCAACGTGGCGGCAAACCGGCTGCGCAAGTCCGGGCGCGAGCGCCCCACCGACCCGCACGCCCCCCTGCTCGCCCCGTCCGCCCCGGGCGAACAGGAACTGGCGGTGGCGTTTGAGCAGATGATGCTCGCCTTGCCGCCCAAGTTGCGCGATGTTTTCGCTCTCAACCATGTCAGGGGCCTGACCTACCGGGAGATCGCGCAGCTGCGCGGCATTTCGGTCAAGGCGGTAGAAAAGCGGATGACCCAGGCGATCGCGCGCTGCGCCGAGATGATGCGGGGCTGACGGCCGCGCCATGAGCCAGCAGAACGCCAAGGCCGGCGACGGCGGGACGGGAGACGGCGGGACGGCGGACGCCAAGGCCCAGCGTGCCGCGCGCGAGGCCGCCCAGTGGTATGGCCGCCTCAATAGCGGCGCGCCCAGCTACCAGGACGTTGACGCCTTTTTCGCCTGGCGGGCCGAGACGCTGAACGATGTGGCCTATACCCGCATCGAGCGGCTGACGACGACGGCGCGGGCCCTGGCCGATGATCCAAGGCTGCAGGCGATTGCGCAGGCCGCCGCGCAGCGACCGCGCGAAAGGGACGGCTGGCGCGCAGCGCTTGCGCCTCCGCGCGGCCTGCTCATAGGCGGCCTTGGCCTTGTCGCCGCCAGCCTTCTGGTCGGCGCGATCCTGGTGGTCCAGCCGCTGGGCCAGACCTATGATACGGCGGTGGGCGAGCGGCGGGCCATCAGCCTGGAGGACGGCTCGACCATCGAACTCAACACCAATAGCCGGGTGCGCGTGCGCTTGGCCCGGGGCGAACGCCGCCTTTGGCTGGAGAAGGGCCAGGCGATGTTCGCCGTGGCCCCCGACAAGGCCCGTCCGTTCATCGTCAGGGCCGGCGACACCGCGGTGCGGGCGCTTGGCACCCGGTTCGAGGTCTGGCGGGCGGATCAGGGCGTGCGGGTGATCCTGGCCGAAGGCAAGGTTGCGGTCAGCAGCCCCGCTCGCCACGCCGCCCCGGTGACCCTGAGCGCGGGCCAACGCCTGGACGTGCGCCCGCAAGGTCCCGCCAGGCCCGCTCCCGTCGACGTGGCCGTCGAGACCGCCTGGACGCAGGGCCGAGTGACCTTCCGCGACGTGCCCCTGGCCCAGGCCGTGGCCGAGATCAACCGCTATAGCCGCCGTCACGTGGTGCTGGGCCCCGGCGCCCCGGCCCAGGAGCGCGTCACCGGGGTGTTCGACACGGGCGACACCCGCGCCTTCGTCGACGGGGTGACGACCATGCTCGACCTTAAGAGCACGCCGCGGCCGGACGGCGGGGTCGAGCTGACGGCGGGCTAGGCGCGCCCAGATCATGACCGCCGGGCCAATGGCCGACGACGCCTTGCCCAGCCCGGCGCCCGCTCGCCACCGCGCGCCGCCCGGTCGCTCCGCCTGGCCGCCGCCCCATGTCATAAAAGTTTCTCAAGCCTGGTAGGGTAAGAGCCCTTCCCAGGTGTCTCACCCACGCCACGCCCGGCAGCGCCCGCCAAGACGGCGGCCCCGAGGCGTGATGGGGGAAAACAAATGCGTATCTGTCCGCCTCGCCGCTTGCTGGGCTTGAGTACGATGGCGCTGGCCGCTGGGGCCGCGCCGGCGGTGCTGGCCGCACCCAAGCCCATGACGGCCACCGAGGTGCATTTGCAGGCCGGCCCGCTGGAGGCGTCCCTGCTGGCGCTGGCCAAGCAGACCGGCGTATCGATCGTCTTCACCACCCAGATGGTCGAGGGCCGGCAGGCGCCGGCGGTGAACGGGCGCATGACCCCGCCGCAAGCGGTCGCCCTGCTGATCGCCGGCGGCGACCTTGAGCTGCGGCAGGCGGGCGAGCGGGTGCTGGTGCTGCGCCCGCGCGGCGGGGTTTTTCAGACGGCGACGGTCCTGGACGCCGCCGGGAGCGCCGCCGCTGATCCCGGTCACGCCCAAGCCGAAAGCCCGGTGGTCACGGCCCAGGAGCCGACGGTGGTGGCCGAGATCGTGGTCGGCAGCCACATCCGTGGCCTGAAGGACACCGCCTCGCCGGTGGTGGTGCTCAGCCGCGAGGCCATCGACCAAGGCGGCTACGCCAGCATCGCCGAGGCCCTGACGGCCTTGCCCCAAGCGTTCGGCGGCACGGCCAGCGAAGACAGCGTCTCGACGGGAGCCGATCCCAACGGCACCAATTTCATGCGCGGCACGGGCGTGGACCTGCGGGGCCTGGGGGCGGATGCGACCCTGGTGCTGGTCAATGGCCGTCGCATGGCCGGCGCTGGGGTGTTTGGCGACTTTTCCGACCTTTCGGCGATCCCGTTCGTGGCTGTGGGCAAGGTCAATGTCCTGCTCGACGGGGCCTCGGCGCTCTATGGGGCCGACGCGGTCGGCGGGGTGGTCGACATCCGCCTGCGCCATGATCTTGACGGCGGCGAGACCCGGCTGATGGCCGCGAGCGCCACCCAAGGCGGCTACAGCCGGTATCTGGGCAGTCAGGCCCTGGGCCGCACCTGGTCGGGCGGTCATGTCTTGCTGGCCTATGAACACACCCGCAACGAGGCCCTGCGCGGGGCTGACCGCCCGTTCACCGGCCAGGCCGACCTTCGGGCGCTGGGTGGGAGCGACCGACGCAGCGTGGTGGCCGGCGCGCCCGGCAACATCCTGCGGCTGAACGCGGCCGGCGCCTATGTCGCCACCTACGCCATCCCCGCCGGCCAGGACGGCACGGCCCTGAAGCCTGGCGATTTCACCGCCGGGACAGTCAACCGCACCAATCAGAAGGCGGCCTATGACGTCATCCCACGCTCGACCCGCCACAGCGCAGTGATCGCCGCCGAGCAGGCGCTTGGCCTGGTGACGCTGAGCGGCGACCTGCGTCTTTCCCATCGCAAGATCAACGCCCATAACGCCGCCCCGACCACCACCATCATCCTAACCCCCGCCAATCCCTACTTCGTCTCGCCGACGGGCCAGGCCTCCGAACGCATCGCCTATGCGTTCCAGAACGAAGCCCCCGGGGTGCGCAACTGGGGCGAGGCCGAAAGTCTTGGCCTGAGCCTGGGGGGCAAGACGCGGCTCGGCGCCGGCTGGAACGCGGAGCTGCATGGCGGCTACGCCCAGGAGCTGGGGATCAGCCGCAGCGCTGGCCAGGTCAACAGCACCAACCTCTCCGAGGCGGCGGGCCTTGCCGCCGACAGCCCGCTGACCGGCTTTAGCGCCGCGCGCGACGGCTATTTCAATCCGTATATCGGCCAGGGGTCCAATAAGGCCGCGGTGCTGGACTTCATCCTGTCAGGCTGGGACCTCTCCAAGGTCCGCAGCGAAAGCCGATCGGTCAATCTTGGCTTTGACGGCCCGCTGCTGCGCCTGCCGGGCGGCCTGATGCGCCTGGCGGTCGGCGGCCAGCTGCGACGCGAGGCGCTGCGCACCGGCGGGGCGCGGTTCTTGTCGGGCTATGCGCCCTTCAACAAGGCCCCGGCCCGCTACAGCCGCGAGGTGCGTAGCGCCTACGCCGAACTCAACGCGCCGCTGGTGAGTCCAGACAACGCCCTGCCGGGGATCGAGCGGCTGGAGTTGTCGCTGGCCGGGCGGATCGAGGACTATGACGACGTCGGGTCCACCACCAATCCCAAGGTCGGGCTCGTCTGGGTCCTGCGCCCTGGCCTGACGCTCAAGGCCAGCTACGGAACCTCGTTCCGGGCCCCGGCCCTGTCGGAGCTCAATATTCCCTATGCGATCACGCCGATCGCGGTCAGCGCCCAAGGGGGCCAGGTGCCAAGCCTCGTCTATCAGGGCGGCAATCCAAACCTGCGGCCTGAGACCGCCCGGTCGTGGACGGCCGGCGTCACCTTCACGCCCAACGCCGTCCCCGACCTGACCTTGAGCCTTTCGGCCTACCGCACCGCCTTCAAGGACCGGGTCGGCTCGCCGGTGGTGCTGTCCCAGGCCCTGACCTCGGCGCAGTTCGCCCCGTTCCGCACATTCCTCAGCCCCGCGACCAACCCGGCCGATCGGGCCAAGGTGCTGGCGGCGATGGCCGATCCCAACGCGTCTGGCCTGGCGGCCTACCCGGTCGACACCTACGGGGCGATCATCGATCTGCGCTATGTCAACACCGGCAGCCTCGACGTGGCGGGCCTGGACGCCAGCGCCGCCTGGAACACCACGGTGAAGGGAGACCCCTTGGCGCTGAACGCCAGCCTCTCGTGGCTGACGCGCTATGAGCGCAAGCTCACCCCGACCTCGGCCAAGACCCCACTGGCCGGGCAGGCCGGCTATCCGGCGGATCTGCGGGCCCGGATCACGGCGAGCTGGACGCATGGACCGGCTTTGGTGACCACCTCGGTCAACCATGTCGGCGATCTTGCCACCGAGAGCGGCCGGCGCATCGCGCCCTGGACGACGGTCGACCTGCAGGGCAGTTGGCGGGGCGAGGTCCTCGCCGCCCGGAACCTGACCTTGACCCTGAACGTGCAGAACCTCTTCGACCAGGATCCGCCGTTCTACGACAACCCGCTGGCCATCGGCTACGACCCGGCCAACGCCGACCCGCTTGGCCGGATGATAAGCCTGCAGCTGACCAAGACCTGGTAGCGCGACAGAGCCCCCACCCCCACCCTTCTGCTCGGAGACATCATCATGCGACGCTTCGCGGCGCTCGCGGTCGGCTGCGCGCTCGCCGTCCCCACGGCCGTCCCAGCCGCCCCCTTTACGCTCGATCACCTGCTCAACCTCGAGCAGCTGGGGTCGGTCAGGCTCGATCCGACCCGGCGCTGGCTGATCGTCCAGCGCTACGATCGCTGGGACCGGGCCAGCGCCTATGATCTTGATTTCAACATCAAGCTTCGGCTGGGGCGCATCCAGGCCTTCGACCTCCAGGCCGGCGGCGCCGAGGCGCGCCTCAACCTCCCGGCCGGCGCGGGCTACACCGCGCTCGGCGTCTCGCCCAAGGGGCGCCGCCTGGCGGTGGCGCGGCTGCGCGGCCACGACTACGAACTGGGCGTGGTCGATCTGACCAGCGGTGAGGCCCGCTGGCTGGGGGTCAGCCCTCGCCAGGCGATCTGGGGGCCGGCGGTGCTTTGGCGTAGCGAGGATGAGCTGCTGGTCGCGGCCCGGCCACCCGACTTTCCCGACGTGACCTTTGGCTTTGGCTATCAGGGCCGGGCGCGGATCGACCAGCAGTGGGCGGCCACGGCCCGCGGGGAGCTGGGTGTGACCGCCATCGGCAGCGGTCGCCACCGCGACCTGCGGCCCAAGGCGCCCGCCGTCGGCGTCCTAGGGATCGATCTTATAACCCGCGCCCAGCGCCTCCTGGTGGCCGGAAACATCCGCGACATGGCCCTGGCGCCAGGCGCTGGCGCGCTGGCGGTGGTGGTCGAGGGCGAGGATATCCAGCCGATGTCGTCTGAGCCCACCAACGCCGCCACAGAGCCGCTGCGCAAAACCGTGGTCCTGGCCGATCTGACCAGCGGAGAGACGCTCACCCCCTGCCCTGCCTGCGATCCGGCTGGGCGGTTCCTGTCTTGGTCGGCGGACGGGCGCGAGCTCCTGATCTTCGCGCGGCAAGGCCCGACGCCCTGGAAGGACGGCCGCTTCTGGCGACTGTCGACGCGCGGCGCAGCAAGCCTCGTGCCGATGCGCGGCCTGACCGCGGCGTTCGGCGCGACCGGGGACGTCGCCGGCGCGCCGCTGGCCGGCTGGCTTGACGGCGCGCCGGTGGTGCGCGCCCGCCCGTCGGGCGGCGACCGGGCGGACTATTGGCGCATCGACGGCGCGAGGCGCACCAATCTGACCGCGCAGCTTAGCGAGGACTTTCAGGCGATCGGCGCCGACGCGGACGCCTGGGCGGTGGCGGCAGGTGGCCAGGTCTGGCGCGTTGCGGCCCAAAGCGCGCGGTCCTGGGCAATAGCGCCGAGCGCTGTCCAATCGATCGCCGCCCCGGTCGAGGGCTTTCGCGGGGCCCTGAACACCCTGCCGCGCCTTAAAGACCTGGCCCTGGTCGATCCGGCGGCAAGCCCCGCCCATCCCTGGCCGGGGCCGCGCCTGTCCGCGCCCCGCGCACGCGGCCGCATCCTCGCCGTCACCCCCAAGGGCGTGGTCGAGATCACCAAGGACGCGCAGGGCGTGGAGACGGTGGTGCTGACAGCCAAGACCGCCGCGCCCAGAGCTCTGGTCCGCGTCAACGACGGCTTGGCCAAGGTCACGTTCGCCGCGCCGCTCGCCATCCCGCACAAGGGCGTCGATGGTCAGGACCTGACGAGCTGGCTCTACCTACCGCCCGGCACGCGCCCAGGCGATCGGCCACCGCCCGTCGTGGTGCTGCCCTATCCGGGCGCGGCCTCGCCCACGCCGCCCCGCGTCCAGGAACCGGGCGTGCTGCAGCTGTCGGTCAACGCCCAGCTCCTGGCGGCGCGTGGTTATGCGGCGCTCGTCCCGGCCATGCCCTATCTGGCCGGCCGCGAGCCGATCGAGGCCCTGGCCGAGCAGATACTCGCCCCGGTCGATGCGGCGGCCGCTCAAGGTTGGGTTGATCCGGCCAGGGTGGCGATCTGGGGCCACAGCTATGGCGCCTACGGCGTGATCGGCGCGGCCAGCCAAAGCACGCGGTTCAAGGCGGTGATCGCCACGGCGCCGACCGTGGATTTGATCAACAGCTATGGTCGCCTTGGTCCCATGGTCTACGCGGTACCGGAATCGGGCCTGACGATCTACGCCTCCTCCGGCTGGCAGGAGAGCGGCCAGGCGCGGATGGGGGTCCCGCCCTGGAAGGATCCGCAGCGCTACCTGCGCAACAGCCCGGTGATCTACGCCGACAAGATCACCGCGCCGGTGCTGATCTTCCACGGCGACAACGACAAGGGCCTGGACCAGTCCCAGGCGCTGTTCAGCGCGCTTTATCGCCAGAACAAGGACGCCGTCTTCGTCACCTATCGCGGCGAGGGGCATCTCTTCTCTTCCCCGGCCAATGTCCGCGACTACCACCAGCGCGTCTTTGATTTGCTGGATCGCACCCTTGGCCCGGCCAGGTCCGCCGCCTCGCCTTAAGCCGCGCCCGATCGAACCGCAGCCAACCGCGCCTCCCAACGCCGCACCCAGGCCTCGGCGGCCATCAGGACGAAGAGCTCCGAGGTGACGGAGGTCCAGACGAGCTGGGCGACGCTGAGCGCCGGGTCAAGACGCGCGCGGTCGACCAGACCCGCCGCGACCAGGCGCCCGTCCAGCAGCCAAGCCCGCAACGGCTCCAGACTGTCGCCAAGGCCGCGCGCGAACCAGGTCGTCAGGTCGCCCTTGCCCTGACGCGAGAGCACCTCTTGTGGCAGGCGCTCGGCGAAGGCGGCCCGGGCGAACGGCCGGTCATTGTCGCCCACGGCCAAGCGCCCGGCCGCCACCGACAGGCAAAACTCCACCACTGGCTGGCTCATCAGCGGATCGATGACGTCGCCGGCCCGGTGGCGCTGGCTTTCGCCAAAGGCGCTTAGCCCGTTGACCAGGGCCAGGATCTGAAGCTGCTTGGCCGGGGCCAGGGTGCGCGCGGCCTCCAGCCAGGGATGGCGCTGCGCCTCGCCGCAAGCCTTCTGCGTCAAGAATATCCCCACGCCCAAGCCCGCCGTCATATCTTGGGCCGCCAAGCCCTGGCGTATCAGCCGCCAGACGGTGGTGGCGTTGCGCCGGGCCAGAAGATCAAGGCCGCGCAGCCGGCCCACGCCCGCCCGGCCGGCCAACACGTCTCGCACCAGGACCGGATGGCGGGGCTGGTAGAAGACCCCATCGCCGCCGCGACCGGTGAACATCGCCTCAACCCCCGCCGCGCCCAAGCGCTGGGCCAGGTCGGCGTCATGGTCAGGATCGCCGCCGACATAGTTGAGTTTCGCGCCGCCGGCCGCGCCGGTCAGCTTGGCGGGATCCAGCCGCAGCGGCGCTCGCGCGACGACCTCAAGCCGCACGCCGATCTGGTCGGCCACCGCCTGGGCGTAGAGGCGCTCATCGCCCTCGGCGCGGTCAAAGCTGTGGTTGAGGCCATAGAGCAGCCTCGCCCTGGTCCGCGCCAGGCTGGTGGCGACAATGGCCGAATCCAAACCTCCGGAGATCTCGCAAAAGACCCCTTGGCGGCCGAGGGCCCAGGCCGCGACCACCCCGTCCAGCACCGTCCGCAGCGCGGCCGGATCGGCGTTCGCCATGGGGCGGCGCGCAAAGCCGCCAGGCGACCACAGGCGAGCGCCCTGCCCGTCGGGCCCCGACAGCACGCCGGGCTGATAGCTGACCACACCGATCAGGGGGCAGATCAGGCTGGCGAGGTTCTTCTGGCGCAGAATGGCGGCGAGGCGATCAAAGTCGATCGCCAGGTCGGGAGGCCAAAGCTGCGGAAGATCCGGCAGCCGCGAAGCGATGAACCGCAGCGGACCGCGCCGCCAGCCGATGGCCTCCATCACGCCGAGCGGATCGCGCAGGACGCGCACGGGTCCCTCGCCGCCGTCGAGGATGGCGACATAGCGCCCGAACGCTTGGGTCACCAGGCATTCGGCGATCTGATCAGGGTCAACGCCAAGGCCCAAGAGGTCCAGAGCCGCGCCCACCCCGCGCCGGGCGGCGGCGGCATCGAAGGCATCGCCGATCAGCGCCCCGGCCGCGCCGGGCAGATGACGATAGACCGGGGGCCGCGCCGTCTCCAGGAACACCGAAAACCTGCGTCGTTCGGCGACCTTGGTCCAGCCGCCGCTGGCCAGAACCTGAGCCTCGCCCTCGCGCCAGGGACCAGGGTCCGCGCCCGCCGCCGTCTCGATCACCAGATAGTCGCGCATGCTTAGACCACAAGGATGGGGGTGAAGCGGGCGGCGTGGGCTGGCGTATCGTCGAGCACGACCGTTCCGGCCTGAAGCCAGCAGTGCGCCTCAAACGGCCAGGTTCGCACGCCAAACACCCAAGCCGCGGCATGGCCGCGCCGGCCTAAGAACAGGCGTTGCTGAAGACTGCGCATCAGGCAAAGGCCCGCATACGGCAACCAGGGCGCCATGCGGGCGAAGGCGGCTGAGGCGCCCAGCAGCGACGGCGTCGGCGCTTGCAGGGCGGCCGGGTCAAGCGGACCGGCCAGCGCCAACACCTGATCGAGCGGCAAACCCGCGATCGCGCGGGCGGCGATCCGATTGGTCTGGACGGCTAAGCTGATGGCGGCGGGCGTCAAGACCTCGGTGGACGCCACGAGGCCGCGCTCGATCATCGGGATGGCGTGTTCAACGCGGCCATGAGGATCGCGCGCCACCAGACCAGCCTGCGTCAGTGTCTCAGCCAACGCCGCGCTCGCCAGCGCAACCGCCCCGCCGGGGCCCAGCTGCAGATCATCGGAAGCGCCAGGCAGGCAAAGGTAGGCGTCAGCCCCGATGTCGAGAAAGACGATGTCGTTGTCCACGCGCGCGGCGCGCACCTTGGGCGCCAGCCAAACCGCGTTAGGCGCTGGCCCGATGATCGAGGGGCGGGCGATAGTCATGGGCCAGCGCCTTGATGATAGGGTGGAACCAACGCCGTCGGCGCTTTGGGGCGCCGACGGCGGGCCTGCGACTTCAGACGCCGTAGCGGTCGCTGGGATCCTCGGCCTCGATCTGGCCGAACGGCAGCTGGGCCCGGGTGAGGGTCTTGGCCGAGCCGAAGCGGATCAGCGTCAGAGTTTGACGGGTGGTCATCATGGCCTCCTTCGTTTGGTAAGATCGCCGCCCATCGCGGCCCTTCAAGTCCGCGCCCCTGCAGTTTGATATTCAAAAGATATCCGGCGGATATTTGCGGTCCTCGGCCAGCCGCACGATCGTCGCGGCCGCCGCCATTCGTCGGCGGTGATACTGGCGCACGGCCGCGCGCAGGGGCGCAATCTGGCCGGTCTCAAAATTGGCGATCAGGCCAGACGCTTCAGCGGCGTGATCATCGTCCAACCGCGCTTCCAGGAGCGCGAACGGCGCCAGGCGTGCAGCCGTCCGCTGAAAGGCCAGCGCCAGAACAAGGTCGTTGGCGCGCAAGACCAGTTCCAGGAACAGCGCTTCGACGACCTCCCATGGAGCCGTGTCCGGGTTGGCGAGCTGCGCCCAAGCGTTAAACGGGGCCCGCGTCGGCCAAGGGCTCCGCCGTGATCGCCGCTGCATTTCAGGCGACAACGCCGCCGTTAGGTAGAGTAGGCGCTGATTGTAGAGCTCGGCCAGGGACGGCGGATCAAGGCGCGGCCGGGTGTAAGCATGGCCGCTCTTCGAAACGAGTTCCTCGCCCGCTAGACGCGACAGCGCTTCGCGCACCGGCGTCGTCGATAACCTCAGCTCAGCAGCGATCAAATTGATTGGCAGCGCCGCGCCCGGTGCGTCCACGCCCTGGCGCAGGCGCCGCCTCAGGGCCGTAAGGGCCAAGCCAAAGGAGTCACGCGGTGGAGGCAAGGGCGACGATCCTGCTCGAATGGCCAGTGTGCCTGGCTTAGGCCTAGTCGGCGCCCAGGGCCGCCCCTGGCGCGATCGCGCGCCTCCAGTTTGGCTTGAGCGTCCCACAATCCGGATGACCCGTGCGCGTCATGGTCCCAGGCGGGCGAGAAGGCCGCGCGATCAATGCTGAAAAGCCGGAATCGCCCGCACGGCTTGTACAGACCTCGGACGATCACCGTTCGACCAGGGCGACGGGGGCGCTCAAAAAAGGACGGGCCGCCTTCAAACGCAGGGTTGTACTTTGACCGGAGGATCGCGCCGCGCTTTGATGGCGCAAGCAAGTGTCGAGTGAAGCTTTGGTTGAGAGCCCCTCCGATGATCTGGAGCAGCAGCGCCAGCTCCTGTCGACGATCCTAAAGACGATCCGCGATCTGCGGCGGCTGAAGGCGCGCGTCGTCGCCGCGCGCATGGGCATGAAGATTCGCACCTACTACAGCTTCGAGAACGGCGAGGGCCCGCTGATCATCGCCCGCATATGGCGGTTTGCAGCCGCCACGGAGACCGACCCCGCCGGCATCATGGACGCCTTGATGCTGGGCAAGATCGAGTACGCCCTGCGGGCCATGGACAACAAGGCCTCGACGATCCTCTTGGGCTCCTACCGACAGTTCAACGACCGGGTCGGCGACAGGCTAACCACCATCGCCTCGCCGGTATTGATCGAGGCCTTCAAGCGTCCGTTCGACGCGCTTGAAGAGCATATCGACCGGCGCGACCTCAGCGCCGAGCGCTGGCTTGCGGAAAACCTGCCAAGGATCCTGCCGCCGGAGGAGTAGTCACTGTCCCTACGGACCTGCGCCAGATCGTCCTAAAGTCGAGATCCCGAGCCTCCGGATCGATCGGATGGAGCAGTCCCCAATGCTTGGGCAGCGCCGCCAAGCGTCCCGCCCGTAGGTGGCGATAGTCCTCGACATAGGCTGGATTACGCCGAAGAAACTCCCAAGCCAGGGCGGCCGGTTCTAGCGACGTCGCAAGCGCCACGAGCTTCGCGTCGGCGACGGGAAAACAACAGCTGGCGGCGGCGAGGCGGGACTTGGCCATAGCCCATTGAGCGCCTCTATGGCGACATGCGGTATCGCCGGGGTTGAGAAGATGTTGGGGCGATCGGTAAAATCTCGGCGCTGGGTCGTTGCGCGCAGCCTATCGGCCCAGATCGACAAGTCTGCGACACAGATCCTACGCAAAGCCGCATGGTTCGTGCAGGAGTCCCGCACACAGCCACAGCATCTCCAGAAATATGCCGGCCATCGCCGTGAGGACTGCGCATTGGCCAAACCAGGCGGCCGAGCGCCAGGTTTCGACGACGTTCACGCGCGGCGGCCACGGCTTAGCGCTCGTTCCCAAAAGGCTGCGATAGCCGCCCGCCACGAGCCGATCGGCCGTACGCAGCAGCCGATGGACACGCATGCGCATATAGTCCGAGCGACCAGCCCAGTCTTCGCGCACTCGGTCTTGCCCAAAAAGCAAGGCTGCAATCTCCCGCTGGCTGGCTCCGGCGCGACGGGCGTCGTGGGCTTGCAAACTCTCCAGCCAGCGCTTGGCCCGGCTGGGCGGGCGCGACGTTGCGGCGGGCAGTCGCCCGGTGTCCCGCAGGGCGATCAGCGCCCTTAGACTGGCGAGCCCGGCGGCCGCGCCGCCGGGCTCGGGCAGCGCAAGCTGGCAGGTCACTGGCCCATTCAGGATATCGCCCTCGATCACCGCCAACCGAAGACGACGCGGGCCATCACAGATCAAAACCTGCTGATCGCCTAGCTCGGTGCGGACAACCAGGATGGGTAGGTCGCAGCCTGCAAGATCCAGGGCGTCCGAGGCGTTGGCGCGCGCGGCGCGAACCAAGACAATGGCGGCGCAAGGATCAGGCCGCCACAGGATGGCGGGGAGCCTCTGGCCGGCGGGTCCTGGGTCGGCGAAGCACAGGCCGGGCAGATTGGGCTCGGCCGCCGTGAGCCCATTGTTGACCAATCCGCGCCGCGCAAACTCCCACGCCCATACCGCCGGCTCTGCGCCCAGCATGGGCCGATAGGTTTCCGCCCGTCTCCAGTCGGGCGCGGAGGCATGTTCATCCTGCATCGCGGCGCTCGCCGCCCCCCGATACGAACCGTTCCTGATCCGCTCGCGCCTGTCGACTCTGACCGCGCCGCTAGCCTCGTCATCATGGCGTTTATCGGATTAGGTTAACTGGAGCGCCGAGGACTGGGCGCTGCGCGCCTTGACCGCTGAGGACTCTTTGACGTCGGAGCTAGAACAGCCAGTAGCCGACCAGGCGCCATTGATCGAACGGGTCACCGACTACGATCGCGCTCACCTGGTGACCTACCTGCGCCTGCTGGACGCGGCGCGGGACGGCGCAGACTGGCGTGAGGCGGCGCGTCAGGTGCTGGCGCGCGATCCGGACCATCCCGCCTCTCGCGCCTGCTGGGAGAGCCACATGCGCCGAGCCGAATGGATGACGCATACGGGCTACAAGCACTTGGCCAGCCTGCGAGACCTCTAGACAATGCGGCGTCGATGTTCCCTCTTTCGGCCTCACGCTCTAGCGGCAAGGGACCGCGTCGCGAACCTGGTGCTGCTGTTCCAGGCGTAGCGCCAACACCATGGCCGCACCGAACAGGGCGCCTTCGAGTCCAGCCGTGACGGCTTGGCTGATCGCGCCGAATGTCGGCTCGCCGAAAAGGGCGCCCAGGTGACCGAGTTCCAGTCGGGCGCCAGGGAACTGGGCTTCAAGGGCGGCCAGGCTGCCGCCCATCAGCCGCCCGCCCAGCAGCGTCGCACCCGCACCTGCGGCCCCCGTCACAAGGGCGCCGGTCATCAGGGCCATCCGCCGTGGCTGCGCCTGCGTGATCCAGACCCCGACGCCGATCGCGGCGCCCAGCGCCATGCCCTCGCCGGCGCCGGTCATGGTGCTCGGCGCTGATCCGAACAGCAGAGCAAAGGCGTCCAGCCCCGCCAGCCTGACCAGGCCGCCTATAAGCATTCCGCCGCACGCGCCGCCGAGAGCCTGCCACGCCCCCCGATATCGCGAGGCGAAGGCCGCCGCGCCGACGCCGAAACCCACGCTCGAGCCGCCGATCATGCCGATGACGGCCGTCAGAGCCGCGAGCACGACGAGGCCGGACAAGGCGCCGCCGGCGCCGCTCTGCGCAACGCCTGCGAAGCCATAGGCCAGGCCGCCAACCAGTCCTGCGCCGCCGCCGCCGATAAGGCCAGCTCGGCCCAGGCCCAGAAAGTGCGACAGGGCTTTGCGCCGATCACGTCGTGGACGGGGCTCGAACCGCGCCGCATCGCTGTTTGCTTCAGCGGTTTCAGCGGCGGTCACCGACGCGATGAACCGATACCCGTGCCGAGGCACGGTCTCAATGAACCTTGGTCGTCCCGCTTCGTCTCCCAGCGCCTTGCGCAGAGATCGTACGCACTGGGTCAGCGCCTCTTCCGTGACTGGCACGCCCTTCCAGACCTCGTCCAGAAGCCGCGCCTTGGTCACCAGCCGCCCTTCCTCGACGACCAGCAGCACCAACGCGTCCAGATAGCGTCCAGACAACTCCACCGGTCGCCCGTTCGCAGACAGGCGGCGGTTCGCAGGCTCCAGCACGAAAGGGCCGAAACTATAGAGGCTGGACACGGTTTTCAGGGTTTCCTCACGAGGCGCTCAGGACTTTCACCGCCCCCGCCTCCTAAGTCCAAGCCTCACCCAAGCCGGAAATGAAGGCAATGACGAACCCTATCGCTTCGACCAAAAATGATCGACTTACTTCAGCGCTGCGCCTGATCGGCTGGACGGTGGTTGCGGGCCTGTTGGTCGCTCCAGCCATCGCCATGCGGTTTACCGATGAGGTTCGGTGGACGATCTCCGACTTCGTCTTCGCAGGGATCGTTCTCATCGGCGCGGGCGGGATCGCCGAGCTGGCGGTGCGCGCCTCGGGCGCCTGGTCGTATCGGTTTGGCGCGGGCCTCGCCGTCCTCGCATCAGCGCTCTTGCTCTGGTTCAACGGCGCGGTTGGCATCATCGGCTCGGAAGACCATCCGGCGAACATGCTCTATCTGGGCGTGATCATCGCCGCCTTTGTGGGCGCGGTGGCCAGTCGGTTTCGCGCGGCGGGCCTGGCGCGGGCCATGGCCTCGGCCGCCGTGCTTCAGGTCGCTATCGGCGTTGTTGCGGTCTGGCGGGGCTGGGGCGAGGGCTCGGAGAACTGGCCCCGGCCGGTCATCGTGCTCAGCATCGTCTTCGGCCTACTCTGGCTTGCATCGGCGGCCCTCTTCCATCGAGCGGCGGGCGCACACCGCGCGCCTGGTTTGGCCTGATCACGACCCTACGCGCCGTCGCCGGGCGCCATGACGGGCTGTGCACGGCGAGCAGGTGAACAGCGCCGCAAGAGCGTCGCCTCCTTGGGATCTGTCGACAGTGGTTGTTTTGCGATTGACTCTCAACAGAGATAAGGGCTTAGTTGCGAGACGCTCGCAAGATCGCGACCCCGCCCGGTTCGCAGCCCACTTCCGCTGGCTGGCGGCGAGCCCTCCCGATCCGACAGCGCAAAGGGCCGCGACCTTCGTCGCCGCTGCTTTGATCGCTCATGGTCAGCGACTGTCTTCCCCCGACGCCGTCGAGCCAGCGCCTGAGCGATCAACCGTCAAGCCCCGCGCGCCGATCCATGATGCACTACGGGTTGCGTCACGCCCGTGGGCGCAAGACGCTCGTGATCGTGACATTGCACTGAACGAATAGTCATCCACGCAACGCGCGAGATGCTCGCGGGAATTTTGTCCTCGGGAAAGACCGTAGATCCGGGCCGCGAACGCCTGGGATTGCGGAGCGCATGGCCAGCGGCCCTGGCGCAGTTTTCCAGCAGGCGGGAGATGGCGTCATACGCCAACTGCTCAGCCACACAGAGCGACGTCTCAAGCGCGCCGATCATTTCTTCTCTCCCAGAGCGTGACGCCGAAAGTGGGAACCGAGTTCGGCGCGGGTCGCGCTATAAGCATCTGATTAAGCGCCTCTTTGTCGCGCCAAAACGATCCCGTTTGACGCGCGAGGCTCTAGGGTCCTGTCGCCCGAACACGATCCTAGACCCAAGACATCAGCGGACATTGCTCACGATCAAAGTTTGGGGCGATGCAAGCGGCCAAAGTCGCTCGCTCAGACGGCCGACAAGCGCGGCGAACCCGTCGGGACACTCAAGCCGCCAGCCGAGCCGCAGTGTAGAGAGCCGGATCGACGCCGCATTCAGCGAGTTGCGATGGGAGCTGGCGGCCCAGAATCAGACTCGCCGCCAAGTTTCCTACGGCCGGGGCGGTCTGCACGCCAAAGCCCCCCAGGCCCGCCAGCCAGAAGTAACCTTCGACCTCGGTCGACCAGCCGACCACTGGCGCCTGGTCAGGCGCGAAGGTTCTCAGGCCCGCCCAGCGGCGTTCGATCCGGGTCAGGCGGTGATCGCAGATAGTCTCGAACCGCAAGACAGCGCGCGCGACGTCGGCGCTATCGGGAGCAGGATCGCAGGCCGGCGAGGGATGAGCGTCGGCCGGCGTGACCAGCAGCGCGCTATGATACGGTCGAAAATAGTACCGCTCGCGCACATCCTTGAGGATCGGCCAGCGCTCGAAATCATCCCGCGCAACCGCCGCGCCCAGGACGACGGTCCGTCGCATGGGGGTCAAGCCCAAGGGCGAGACGCCGCATACGACGGTCCGTCGCATGGGGGTCAAGCCCAAGGGCGAGACGCCGCATCGCGCCGCCAAGCTATCGGCCCAAGCGCCGGCGGCGTTGACGATGATCGGCGCCTCCAGCTCGCCCTGCGGGCTCTTGATGCGCCAGGCGCCGGCCCGACGCTCGGGAGACACTTCCCCGGCGTCGACCAGGAGGTGCGCGCCGGCGTCGAGGGCCATGCGGCGGAACAGGTCCAGCAAGGCGGCCACGTCGATGTCACCAGCGTCGGTCTCCAGCCACGCCCCGTCGATGACGCTTTTGCGCAGAATGGGAAAGAGCGCAACGGCCTGGTGGGGCGTAAGCGCCTGCAGGGCCAGGTGGGCTGCGCACGCCTGATCGAACGCCGCCAGATGCGGCTGGCGGCCGATGTGTAAAGCAGCGCGCGGCTTCAGAAGGGGTCCCGGCGCATGGGGCGCCTCGGTGAGGAAGGTCCGGCTGGCCAAGGTCAGGGGGGTGATAGCGGCCCCGCCATAGGACGGCAGGAACATCGCCGCCGACCGCGCGGTCGTCATGGTCCCCAGGGCGGGCTCACGTTCGACCAGCGCCACATTCAGATGGGGCGCGAGCCGAGCCGCGAGCGCCACGCCGACGATGCCGCCGCCAAGGATGACGACGTCGAACCGCATGTCAGCGCCCTGCGAGGGCGAGCATACCGGCCCTGCCGTGTAGATAGCCGTTGATCAAAGGGCCAGGCGGGCTGGTCGCCGCCACCGCCGCCCGCAGCGCCACGCCGTCAAGCTCTCCGCGAACAAAGGCGCCGAACGCCGTCAGCACCGCCTGGACATCGCCTGTGTGGGGCGAGATCCGCAGCGCCGTGACCCCCGCCGCCAGCAAGCGATCGACCTCAGCGTCAGCAAGATGGACACCGTGCGACAGGGTCTGGACCCCGTTGACCGCCAGAAAGGGTTCGCCCTCAACGGTGCGCACGACCATACCGTCAGGATCGGTCTCGCAGACGAACAGGCATCCGTCCTTGTGGGCCTTGTGCGCCCGCGCATGGTAGCAGCGTCCCGACAGCGCCAGGGGTAGCCGGCCATAGGCGAAGAGTTCGATCTCGACCTGGGGACAGGCCTTGGCGATTGCGGCGACCGCATCCAAGGACAGCTCGACATTGGCGCAGATGCGCTGACAGCCGCGCGCCGCCAGGGCCGCAACGGCGCTTTCGTTGTAGAGGTTCAGCAGCGGCCCGGCGACAAAGGCCGCGCCCTTGGGCAGGCTGGCCAGAGCCGCGACGTCATTGACCTCGAGCAGGGCGCTGGCCTCGGCCAGTTCACGCATAGATCGCGCCTCCCGTGGCGTGGCTGGCAAGGCTTGGCTGGCCCAAACCACCGCCTTGCCGGCTTTGGTCAGCGTCTCTTCGGCCCCCAGAAGCGCTTCCACCGTCAGCGGCGAACGCTTGCCGCAAACGACCTCGCCCAGATAGACCCGCGTCACCTCCGGCGCGGCGGCGATCTGGGCGTAGTAGTCGCCGATGCGCTGCGCCGACCACAGGAACATGAGCGGTCCGACCGTCAGCTCCAGCGCGCTCATCGCCATTTCCTCTTGTAAGCGCCTTCAGTCTCGCGCCCCCCTTCGGCCAAGTCCGTCAGCATGCGGGCGAACGACTCGCAGTCGCGGCCCGCATCCAGAGCGTCGATCGCCCCCCGGAACGCCTCGGTCACGCGCCGGACATAGGTCTTGCCTCGCTGGCGCCCTTCGACCTTGATCGCCGTAACACCCGCCGCGCGAAGATCCCGCAAAACGGTCATGGCGTTCAAGCTGACGGGGTCCTCGAACAGGTATGACGTCTCACCCATGGCCGCGAAGCGCCCCTTGCATAGGGTGGGATAGCCGGCGGCTTCGTCGGCCCTGAAGCGGTCGATCGCAACCCCCGCGAGGCGCGGCGTCAGTCCGTTGGTGTCGGTTTCGAAGCTGACCGCCTCGGGCGGCGAGCAGACGCCCGAAAGGTTCGGCGACCGTCCCGTGGCGTAGGACGACAGGGCGCAACGTCCCTCGGCCATTACGCACAGGCCGCCGAACACGAACGCCTCGAGCTCGACGCTGGTCGCCTTGACCAGGGCTGCGATCTCGGGCGCGCTCATGACGCGCGGCAGTACGACGCGACGGACGCCAAAAGACTCGGCGTAGAAGGCGATCGCCTCGGCGGAGTTGGCGGCGGCCTGCACAGAAAGGTGCAGGCGCAGATCGGGATAGGCCTCGCGGGCGTAGGACAAGACGCCGATGTCGGCGACGATCACCGCGTGGGCCCCGGCTGCGACCGCAGTGTCGACGGACCGGCGCCAGGCCTCGTCGGCTCCGGCGCGGGCGAAGGTGTTGATAGCCACCAGAACCTTGGCGCCACGGGCCCGTGCGAAGGCGACAGCGTCCTTCATCTCGGCGGGCGAGAAGTTCAGGCCTGGGAAATTGCGAGCGTTCGTCTCGTCGCGCAGGCCGCAATAGACGCTGTCAGCCCCTGCCTCGACGGCGGCGCGTAGCATCGGCGGCGAGCCGGCGGGGCAAACCAGTTCGATTGAGCCCATGCTCAGGCGCTCCGCCAGCGTTGGGTGGTCCAGGCCAAGCCGCGATTGACGAGGTCGCGCGTCAGCTTGGGCGCGCCGATCAGGTCGGCCAGTGTGAGGTCCGCCGCCTCCAGCGCGTTGTGCAGGGCGACCACCGCGCTGGTGTCGCCTTCGACCTGGATACGCCTCGAGAAGAAGGCTGAATCGGCGTCCAGCGTGCCATCGAACAACCCCAGCAGATCCGGCAGGGCGCCCCGGATCCGGACGGCCGCTTCTGGCGCATCCCTAGCCGGGACCAGCCAGATCTCGCCGCTGGCTCCGGCCGGGCGCAGACAGAAGGCCAGTGGCAACTCGGTGGGCGCAATCAGATAGAGCTGCTCGGCGTGCTCGCCCAGCCGCGCGAAGGCCTCCGGGCAGGCTCGCGCCAGTCGGCGCAGGCTGAAGGTGAGCAAGGCGCTGGGCGGCAGCAGCAAAGGACGCGCCAACAGCGTCTCCCAGCGGCCACTGCCGCCCTGTCGTCGAGCACCGGTCATGTCCGCTCCAAGCCTGGGGCGGCGACCCTAGGCCGCATCCTGGCCGGCGCAATGACGCGGCTCAAGCATCGGCTGGACATGGATCAAACGATCGCGCGGCCCTTCTTCTGGAACGACGACGACATCAGAATCCGCCTCAAGAGGCCGCCAGGAAGCGAAGCGTCGCCTCTACGCCCTCGGGATGGAACAGCAGCTCGGGCTTGCCCCCAAGATCGCCGGCCAAGCCTCGCTCAAGGAGCTTACGCCCAAAGCCTCGGCGCCCGGGCGGCTGAACCGGCGGACCGCCAGATTCGCGCCAGCGCAGAACCGCATGCTTGTCGCCCTGCACCCACCAGTCGATCCGCACCTGCCCCATCGGCGAAGAGAGCGCCCCGTGCTTGACCGCGTTCGTGCCCAGTTCGTGGGCTGCGAGGGCGAGCGCCAAGGCCGACCAAGGCCCGACCCGCAACGGAGGCCCTTGCAGTGAAATGCGTTGCTAGTCCTGATCATCAGCGAACGGACGCAAGGCTTCGCGCAGGATATCGTCAACAACCGCGCCGGCCCAGTTCTCGCTGGTCAGAACATCGTGCGCCGCCGACATCGCCATGAGACGGTCGATGAACTGCTCTCGCGCTTGCGGCCCTAGCGCGCCCGCCCCAAGCGTCTGTCGCGCAATCGACTGGATCGACGCCAAGGTGTTTTTGACCCGGTGATTCAGCTCGTTGATCAGCAATTGCTGATGGGCCTGAGCAGCCTTGATGTCACTCAAGTCGACCGCCATGCCGACGTAGCCCAGAAACGCCCCGTCGACGTCGACACGAGGCTTGGCGTTGACGAGCATCCAGCGCCAGCCTTCGCGCCGCCGCCAAAATCGCGCCTCATAGCTATAGGCCTCGTAGCGCTCTCGCGCGGAGGCTCGGCGAGCGAGGAAGCCGTCGATATCATCGGGATGCAGCAGATGAAGCCAGGCCTCCCCCGTCAGCTCGTCGCGCTCGAGGTTCGCCACCTCCGCAAATGCGGCGTTGACGAACTCCATGTTCCCGTCTGGGCCGGTGAGCCAGACCGGCGCCGGTGCGGCGTCCGCCAAGCTGCGAAACAGCGACTCACTGGCGGCCAGGCGCTCCATCGTCCGACGACGTTCGGAGATGTCGCGTACAAATCCCAGAAAATAGGGCCCGTCCTCCGAAGTCGGCCATGTGGTGATGGATAGCTCGACCGGAAACTCTTCACCGCCTCGACGAAGCGCGCTCATCTCAAGAAGACGGCCAAGAACGTGCGACTCACCCGTAGCGAGAAATCGGCGCATGCCCGCCTGATGCGCGTCGCGCGAGCGGGGCGGGACGATCAACGCCCCCAGTGAGAGCCCAAGAACCTCCTCTCGCCGCCATCCGAAGAGCGTTTCGGCCCTTGGGCTCCAGTCGGCGACCGCGCCCTGGGCGTCCATCACCACAACCGCGTCCAGGGCGGTTTCAAGGATGGACTGCAGCCTTGCAAGGTCCCCCACGCTCTGTCTCCAGCGCCGTTCGATACCAGGGCGGACCTCTGCGGCGGTCGATGGTCGCGCTCGGCATAGTCCCGACGACTCCCGTGACATGCAACCTCCCTGGCTGCCGCTTCGGCCGCCCCGCGCCTCGCAGACATGCCTATCGAAGGCTTCGAAGATCACACTTGAAGTTGCGCCAGCGCAACTTCAGACCAAGGCCGAGATGTTATTTGCGATCGACTCTTAATCGCAAATGTTGATCTCGATGTCCTGTTCCCCCTCCCGCGTGCCTTGCCGCTCTCTCTCTGACGTGGTCCCGCCGCGACGAGAACCGGCCATCGCCCTCATGGCCCTGGCCGTCGCCGCCGGCCTGGCGCCGGCGGGCGCCTTCGCCCAGTCGGCGAGTCCCGGCGCCGTGGTCGAGGAGATCATCGTCGTCGCGCCGGAGAACACGGTGGCGCGCCGTTTCGCCGCGACGCCTGGCGGCGGCGTGATCCTGACAGGCGACGATATGCCCTCCAGCATCAACCTGACCGTCTCACGTGCGCTCGCTGCGGCGCCCGGAGTTGTCGTCCAGGACTTCTTTGGCGGACCCGATCAACCACGGATTCAGATCCGAGGCTCGGGCCTGCAGCAGAACCCGGTCGAGCGCGGCGTCCTGGTTCTCGAGAACGGCCTACCGCTGAACCGCGCCGACGGCTCCTATGTGGTTGGCTTCGCCAATCCTGCCTAGGTCGCAGCGCTTGAGGTCTACCGAGGCTACACGGCCAATAGACTGGGCGCCACGGTGCTGGGCGGCGCGCTGAACTTCGTGACGCCGACCGGGCGGACCTCGCCGAGCGGAGCGTTTGGGATCAGCGGCGGGAGCTTTGGTCAATATGACATCTCCGCCCGGAAAGGCCTCGCAGGGCCGCGCATCGACCTGCTGGCGCAAGGCGAAATCACCGGTCGCGACGGCTACCGCGACTACAATCAGTCGCGCCGGGCCAGCCTTGGCGCCAATCTTGGGATCCGCCTTTCGGAGACCGTGAGCGCGCGTTTCTTCGCGCGCTATGCTGATCTGGACTTCGATGTCTCTGGGCCGCTGACGCAAGAGTGGTTGAACCGCGCGCCTGACAGCGTGTTCGCCGGTCCCACGGTGACGCCCACCGGCGCGATCAATCCTGGCCCGAATGTCTTGCGTGATCGCCCCCATCGCCAGGCGTCCCAGGCGCAGCTTGGTGGACGCGCGACAGCGGCGCTCGGCGCGCACGTCCTCGACCTCGCCATGGGCTATGTGCGAACCGATGACCGCTTCCGCTTCCCGATCTCGGCGGGCGAGCGGGTCACCGATGGCGGCGACGGCACGTCGGTACTGCGGTACGCCTACCGGCCCGACGCGACCCAGGCCCTCCCCTTACTGGAGATGACGGCGCAGTACGTGGCCGGCGCCGCCGATCGCGCGTACTATCTGAACCGTTCGGGCCAGAGAGGGGCGCTCTTTGGCCGCAATAGGTTGAAGGCCGACACCCTGGCGCTCAATCTGGGTCTGAACCTGCTGCAAGGCGAGCGTTTGACAGTGTCGCCCTCACTGTCGTGGTCTCGCGCCACGCGCGACAATGAGGATCGCTACAGCGCCGCCACGCGCCCCACGGCGGCCTACAATCCCGCCAAGCCGGCCATCGCCCTGCCCGACGGCGCGGTTCCGGCGCTGAGCACCCGCTATGCCAGGACCTATGACGGCTGGAGCCCCGCCCTGGGTCTGAGCTGGCGCCTGGCGCCCCGCCAGATCCTGTTCGCGGCGGCCAGCCGAAGCTTCGAGCCGCCCACCCACGAGGATCTGCTCGCGACGATCAATGGCACGCCCAACAGCAGCCCGGGGCGTCCCAATCCAGCGACGCCCACCCAGCCCGCCGCCGCCTTCTCGACCCCGGCGCTCAAGGCTCAACGGGCCCTGACGCTGGAAGCCGGCTGGCGCGGCGCGACAGAACGCCTGACGTGGGACGCGGTGATCTATCATGCCTGGCTTAGGAACGAGCTCCTTAGCCTGAGAGACGAGACCGGGGTGTCCCTCGGCGCGGTGAACGCGGCCAAGACCCGCCACCTGGGCGTCGAGACGGGACTCGCGGCGCGCCTGACGACCACCCTCTCCGGCAGGATAGCCTATACCTATCAGGACTTCCGGTTTCACGATGATCCGGTCCGCAGCGACCATCGCCTTGCCGGCGCGCCGCGCCACTGGATCAACGCCAGTTTGAGCTGGCGCCCATCCCAACGATGGACCACTCAGGCCGCCCTGCATGGGTCGCTAGAAAAGACGCCCGTCGACAACCTCGGAACTCTCTACAGCGATCCCTACGCGACCCTGGACCTGCGGGCCGAATATCGACTGGTCAAGGGCATGGCGGTCTATGCGGAGGTCACCAATCTGCTGGACGCGACCTACGCCGCCTCAACTCTGATCGTGGATCAAGCCCGCGCCGATCAGGCGGTCTTTCTTCCGGGCGACGGCCGCGCGATCGGTGCGGGTCTGCGCCTCACCTTCTAACCCCCTTCAAAGAAAGGCCCCTCTCATGAACCGCTCCCTTCTCGTTCTGGCCGCCTGCGCCGCCCTCGCGCCGAGTCTGGCTTCGGCTGGCGCCACCCGCCTTGACATCGCAAAGCTTCAGGGCGAGGCCATCGCCGATGGCGCCCAGAGAACCGTCTTGGCGCAGGGCGAGGATGGTCGACCGTTGTCTGTCCTGTTGCGCCTGAGCAAGGGTCAGGTCCTTCCGCCACACGGCGGCGACGGCGGCGTGCGGTTGGTGACCGTGGTCAGCGGAACCTTGTCCTGGGGCGACGGCGCCACGATCGCGCCAGCCGCCGAGCATCGGTTTGGCCCCGGAAGCGTCATCGTGGTTCCCGCCGAGGGCGGCGAGCATTGGGCGGCGGCTCGTCAAGACGATGTCGTGATCCAAGTCGTGCGGGTTCCCACCAACGGCCTGACCCCCGCCGTCAAGGCTCAGTTGGCCCCTTAGAGCAACAGCGCCGGACGCTTCCCGCGCCGCAACGAGGCCGGGTGCGGGCCCACTGAACAAAGGAACACCGCAATGGATGACTTGGCGCTTGCACGCGCACTGCATGTCTTGGGCGTCGTCATTTGGTTTGGCGGCGTGTCGATGGCGACAACCGTCGCCTTGCCCGCCGTCGAGCGGGGCGAACTGGGCGAGGACCGGCTCAAGGCCTTCGAGGCGTTCGAGCGGCGCTTTGTCTGGCAAGCCCGGGCGGCGGTCATCGTGGTGGGCCTCAGTGGGTTCTACATGACCGCCAAGCTTGATCTCTGGTCGCGGTTCGCCACGCTGGAGGCTTGGTGGATGTCCGCCATGGTCGGCGTGTGGTCGCTGTTTGTCTTTCTTCTGTTCATCGGCGAGCCCTTTGTCCTCCACCGCTACTTTCCCCGCTGGGCCCAGCAATATCCCAGGCTGGCCTTCTCCGCCTTACGGGGCGTCCACGTGGTCTTGCTCAGCCTTGGCCTGATCACGACCCTGGGCGCCGTCGCCGGGAGCCATGGCTGGCTGTTCACGGCAAGCAGGTAAGCTGCGCCGCAAGAGCGTCGCCCCTTGGAATCTGTCGACAGCGGTTGTTTTTGCGATTGACTCTCAACAGAGATACAGGCTCAGTTGAGAGGCGCTCGCAAGACCGCGTCGGGTCGCTCACCGAGATCTTCGGCTCAGGGTGGGTGTCGGCCCAGCCTCAAATTGGAGATTTCCGGCGTGCGGCCCGACCTTTTCCAACCCGTCGATCTGGACGATTTGACCTACGGCGAGCACCTGATCGTCTGGGCGTTTCGCACCTTGGCCAAGGGAAGGACGTGCGCGATCGTCCGCAAGGCCTTCGAGCATGGCTGCGGCGATCAGGCCAACGCCGCCTTCACGGCCATGCAGGTTTTTGTCCAGCAGCTGAGCGTGGTCGGCCGCCGCTCCATCGACCATGCGCCCCCCGGCTGCCCGACGGTGATGCGCGACGAGTTGGTCCTACTTCGCCTCTTCTCCGCCGCACAAGATCGCGACCCCGCCCGGTTCGCAGCCCACTTCCGCTGGCTGGCGGCGAGCCCTCCCGATCCGACAGCGCAAAGGGCCGCGACCTTCGTCGCCGCTGCTTTGATCGCTCATGGTCAGCGACTGTCTTCCCCCGACGCCGTCGAGCCAGCGCCTGTGCGATCAACCGCTAAGCCCCGCGCGCCGATCCACGATGCTCTACGGGCGGCGTCATGACCCGCTCAAGACTGGATCACCGCAGCCACCTGGCGCCGCGCTGCGGTCCTGAGCGCCTCTTTGAGGGTGAACAGCTGCTGCTCTGGATGGTGCGCCAGTGGGTTATCGCCCGCGTGACTTGCGAAAGCCCAAGGGCGCGCCTCGCGGCGGTCGCGGATCGATACGGCGCCCCCAGAAGTGCGACCTGTGTCGCCATGCTGATGATGGCGATTGAAGAACACGTCAAACGCCCGCTTTGCATCCTGCATCCCAATTGCCCCGGCTATGCGCGCGACGAGCAACACATCATCACCGCGTGTGGTGTCAGTCCCGCCGAACCCGACCTGGCGGCGCGCCTGCTTGAGGGCCTGGTCATTGCGCCCGACGTGGTCGCGGTCATGGCGCGGGTCGTCAACGCCTCATTGGCGCGTGAGGGCTTTATCCTACCGGTGAGGCTCGATGACACGCCCCGCCCCCCTACGCCCCCAAATCTCTGCGCGCACCCAACGCTGCACTAAGTCACCTTGGCGTCGAGCCGAGATCATCGCTCCCCAGCCCGAACCGCGTCCTTAAGGACTGGGTATATTTGCAACTCACTCGCAATCTTATATGAGCAAGGCAACTTACTGACCCACCGAGGCTCATATGACCCGTCCGTTCCCCGCCCGCGCCACAGCGCGCCGTCTCGCCCTTTCGGGCTTGAGCCTTTGGGCCTTGGCGACGGCGGCGCAAGCCGAAGACATGCGCGCACCCGACAGCACGGACCTGGAACAGGTGGTCATCACCGCTGCGCGCACCATCCTGCCGGCCAGCGCCCTGCCCTTGACCGTGGATGTGATCGACAACCAGAGCCTGTCCCAGCAGGTCAGCGTCAGCGGTTCGATCATTGATGCGATCTCGACCCTGTCGCCGTCGTTCTCGCCGACCCGTCAGAAACTGTCGGGCGCCGGCGAGAGCCTACGCGGACGCTCACCGCTCTACGCTATCAACGGCATCCCACAGTCGACCCCGATCCGCGACGGCTCGCGCGATGGCTACACCATCGATCCGTTCTTCATCGACCGGGTGGAGCTGATCTACGGCTCCAACGCCCTCCAGGGCATCGGCGCCACCGGCGGCGTGGTCAACCAGGTGACGGTCGGCGCGCCCAAGGAAGACGGCGTCTCGGGCCGTACCCTGGTTCAGACCACCGCAGGTCATGATTTCGGCGACGCGGTCGGCGGCAAGGTCGCGGGCCTGGTCGGCTGGCGGGGCGGCGCGTTCGACGCCGCCACCGGCGTCGCCTACGAGACCCGCGGCGCCTTCTACGACGCCAAGGGCCGTCGCATCGGCATGGACAACACCCAGGGCGACGTCCAAGATTCCAAGACCCTGTCCCTGTTCGCGCGCCTGGGCTGGCAGCTGAACGGGTCGACTCGCATCGACATCGTCGGCAGCCGATTCGAACTGAAGGGCGATGGCGACTATGTGACCGTGACCGGCGCCGCCGCCGCGCCGACGGACGGCAATCGCGCGCTGCGTTCGCCTACCACCGCCTATCGCGGAGTCGTACCGGGTCTTCCGGCCGCCAACCGCGTGGAGACCCTTTCAGCGTCGCTGACCAGCGAAGTCTTTGGCGGCGCCCTGAACGCCCAGCTCTTCTTCAACCGCTCGCGCGACACCTTCGGCGGCGACATCAGCGCCACCTT
Source organism: Caulobacter sp. FWC26 (assembly GCF_002742645.2). Classification (NCBI taxonomy): domain Bacteria; kingdom Pseudomonadati; phylum Pseudomonadota; class Alphaproteobacteria; order Caulobacterales; family Caulobacteraceae; genus Caulobacter; species Caulobacter sp. FWC26. Next base: position 459,020 of record NZ_CP033875.1, on the reverse strand, counting down.
CCAGGATGCGCGCATCGCACCGGTCGGCACGCTGTTCGATCAATCCTCGAACCGCTCGCGCAAGCTGGGCGCGCGCGCCAGCTATGAGCGCGCCGTGCCAGGCCTTGAGGGCATGACCGCCACCGCCGGTCTGGACGCCCTCACCGACACGACAGCACAACTCTTGACCGAGACGGGCCGGGCCTGGGTGCCACCGACCAAGTTCAACAGCATCGCGCCGTTCCTACAGGGCAACTACGCCCTCCTGGACGGTCGGCTGCGTCTGGCCGGCGGGGTGCGCTTCGAAAACGTCCAACTGAAGGTGGACGACTTCACGACCCTGGCCTCCTACGGTTCCCGTCAGGTTGGCGGCGGTCGCCCTGAGTTCAACGCCACCCTGACCAATGGCGGCGTCGTGTTCGAACCGGCCAAGGGCGTGCGCGTCTATGGCAGCTACGCCGAGGGCTACACCGTGCCGGATGTTGGTCGCATCCTGCGGGCCATCAATGTCAACAATGTCGATGTCGACACCTATCTGGCCGTCGAACCGATCGTCTCCAACAATCGCGAGCTGGGCGCCGAGTTCAATCGCGGGCCGTTCGACGCCAGCGTCACCTACTTCTGGTCCAAGTCCAAGCTTGGCCAGTTCCTGGTCCGCAACGCCGACGGGATCTTCGACGTGCAGCGCCAAGGCGTGGCTATCGAGGGCCTGGAAGCCAACGCGCGGGCCCACACCCCGATCCCGGGCCTAGAGGTTTCGGCCGGCTATGCGCGCCTGCGCGGCCAGACCGACACCAACCGGGACGGCAAGGTCGACACCGACCTTGACGGGGCCAACATCTCGCCAGATCGCCTCAACCTGGCGGCCGACTACCAGAGCGGCCCGTGGGCCCTGCGCTTGCAGATGCAGAAGTACATGTCGCGCAATATGCAGCGCGCGCTGGTGAAGGACGACTTCGAAGGCTACACGCTCGTCGACGCCTTCGTGCGCTATCAGCTGCCGCTCGGCGCTGTGTCGCTAGGCGTCCAGAACCTGCTCGACAAGCAGTACATCACTTATCATTCCGACACGACCCTGCCGGCCAAGGACAAGTTCTACGCCGGCCGTGGTCGCACCGCGACACTGGGCTGGGAAGCACGCTTCTGATGCGGCTCCTGCGCCTGCTGCACCGCTGGACGGGCGGGCCGATCGGCCTGCTGCTGGCGCTCTTGGGTTTGAGCGGCGCGCTGTTGGTGCACGAGGACGCCTTCCTGCGCGCCACTGTGCCCCACGCCGCCGACGCCCAACGGCAGGACACGGCCACCTTGGCGGCGATGGCCGCCAAGGTCTTCGCCACCGAGGATCGCCCGCGCTCGATCGTGCTGGCCACCGAACGTCTTGGCCTCAACAAGCTGAGCTACAACACAGAAGAGAAGGCCGCCTACGCTGACCAGGACGGCGCGGTCATCCAGGCCTGGACCTCCAACTGGGATCGCCCGGAGGCCTGGCTGTTCGACTTCCACCATCATCTCTTCAACGGCGATGCGGGCGAGATCGTCGGCGGCGCTCTGGGCCTGGCGGGCCTGGCCTTCGTCCTCACGGGCCTCATCCTCTGGTGGCCGACGCGGCGGGTGTTCCACCTGCGCGTCTGGCCGCGGACGATGACGCGGGCGGGGATCATGCATCATCACCGTGACCTGGGCGCCCTGCTCGCGCCGCTGCTGATCCTCTCTCTGGCTACCGGCGCAGCCATGAACCTGAAGTGGTTCTCTGAGGCCCTGCGCGCCCCATTTTCATCAACCGCGACGATGGCGAAAGCTTCAACGCCGCCGAAGATCAAGGGCGGGCCGCTCGCCAAGGACCTCGATTGGATCAAGGTGGTCAGCCAAGCCAAGGCGCGGTTCCCCGGCGCGGAGGTTCGGATCATCACCTTGCCAGCCAAGGCCGGTGGCCTGATCCAGATCCGCATGCGCCAGCAAGCCGAATGGCTGCCGAACGGCCGCTCGATGGTCTGGTTCGATCCGACCACCGGCGCAATGGTCGCCAGCCGCGACGCCCAAAGCCTGCCGCTGGGCTCGCGCCTGGCCAATCTCGACTACCCCCTGCATGCGGCCAAGGTCGGCGGCCTGCCCTACCGGCTGGTGATGACGGTGTCGGGCCTGGCCTTGACCCTGCTGGGCGCGCTGTCGGTGGTGACGTTCTGGGGCAATCCCTCCGGGCGCCCGCGCCGGGCTTCGGCCGCCATGACGCGATCAGGCCCCGATGTGGACCGCCAGTATTCGCGGTAGCGCAATCCGCTCCTCCACGAAGAGATCTTCCTCAAAGTCGAGGCGCAGTCGCTCCAGCCGCTGAGCGATGGCGCGCGTGCAGGGCCCATGACGGGGCGTGGTCGCAAGGCCGATCAGCGCCTTGGCCTGTTGGCGCAACCGATCATGCTCAGCACGTAACTCGGGGGCGACCGCCGTCCAGCCGGGTCCCCGCCCTGGCATGCGGCGCGACAGAACAAGCCTTGTCTCGTTTCCCAGATGTGCGGCCAACTCGGCCTTGAGCCGAGCCAACCCCGTCGCCAAAGCCTCGACAATCGGGTCCTTTGCGGTTCGTCGCGCCGCCAGCACCCGGACATCCACCAGGATGTCGGTCACCGAATCCATCAGGATCGCGTGGTTCTCGAACAGTTCGTCGGCGAGCTCTTCAACCGACAATTCGGGATCGGGCCTGGGCCCCCGCCAAACCGCTTCGCTGTGCATGGGCAAGCACCTCCAAGCGCGAACTCTCCTCTGCGGCGCGCGATCAGTCGTTGCGCGGGAACAAGGAAGACCGAGCGATCTACGCAAGAGCCTCGCGCGTCAAAACCGAATCGCTTTGACGCGATAACGAGGCGCTAAATCAAACACTTATAGCGTGGCTCGCACCGAAGCCGGATCCCCCTTTCGGCGTCCCGCGCCAGGCGGCGCGCCGGTGGGCCAAACCCGGCCAAGACCGGCCCACCGGCGCCGAACGCAGATAGGTCCATGGAAAAGGCTGGCTGATTCTGAAATCGACGAGACGCATGCCGTGCTGTTGTGGATCTGTGATCACGCGTTGAGGAGACCACTCATGAAGCGTTCCGAGAGCCTTGCGCGACAAGGCCGCCTGCCCAGCGGCTGGCTTGGCCACATCGTCGGCCGGATCATGGCGCGCGAGACACAGGGAGCCAATCTGGTCGCGCTGGACCAGCTGGATCTGCAGCCCGCAGATCGGCTGCTTGAGATCGGATTTGGCCATGGCCGGACACTGGCGACGGCGGCCAAACGCATCACCGCCGGGCGCCTGGCGGGAATCGATCCTTCGGATGTGATGCTAAGGATCGCGCGCGGGCGAAACGCTCGCCTCCTGCGCGAGGGCCGGATGGAGTTGATTCCAGGGTCCAGCGATCAGCTGCCCTTTCCCGCCGCCAGTTTCGACAAGGTGCTGGCGGTCCACACGATCTACTTCTGGCCGCGCCCGGAGCAGGATCTGGCTGAAATCCACCGCGTCCTGGCCCCCGGCGGGCGGCTGGTGATCGGCTTTCGTCCCGGCGAGGATCCAAATTTCGCGCGGGACTTCCCAGCGTCGGTCTACGCCATTCGTCCGATCGCTGAGGTCGAGACCCTGCTGACGACGGCAGGCTTTTCCAATGTCACAACCCTGCGCCGCCCCACCAAGGCCGGACTGATGGCCTGGGCCTGCGCCACCCGATGATCTGCTGAGCCGCTTGCCCCCTAAAGCTTGAACTCCAGGCTCAGCCAGGCCCGCGTCGCGTCGGGGTACAGGCGGGCCGCACTGTCGAACCGGGCCAGCCCCGCTTCAAGCGACCAGCCCTTGGCGACCGGCGCGGCGATCACGATGTCGACCTCGCGGCCCAGGCGATCGTCTCCCACCGTGGTGTTGAACTGATGCAGTTCACCGCTCAGCTTGACGGGGACCTTGGTGCGGAAACTGCGCGCGCCGCGCAAAAACACGTCACGAACGCCGACGCCGGGCGTTGCGCCAATGACATCGGACCGTCCCTGGAAGCCGTGCAGCGACCCCAGTGGCGTTTGGAAGGCGTGCACGCCGTCTCCCTCCAGTCGCTCCACGACGAGCGCGGCTTGAGTTTGGGCCGTCTTCAATCCAATCGAAGCCTGATCATAATTGACCGAGAAGCGCTGCGGATTGGCGCCATGATCGCCCTGACGCGCATGCTCCAGTTCCCAGGTCGCGCTCAGGCCTGGACGGATCGCCCGCGCGCCCGCTAGGCGAGCCCCGAGGGTTTGCGTGGACTGTGACGCGGCGTTGTCGAAATCCGTCAGCAGAGCAAACACACTGGCCTTGCCGATAGCGCCAAGATCTGTCTCGATCTGCGCCAGATGGACGTCACCGCGCCATACGCCTTGCGGCGACTTGGTCCCCAGGGGCCGGTTTACGCGACTGACATAGGCATAGGTGACCGTGACGCCTGGGTTGGGTTTGGCCCAAAACCTGACCCCGTCGAATGTCTGCTCATTCTCCCGCCAGCCGATATTGCCGACGTACCGGGAGTTGCCGAGAATGATGCGCTGGCGGCCGATCTCTGCGCCCAAGCGCCGGGAAGGCTCCCAGGTCAGGCTCGCACGATTGAGCTCCAGGATCTCGGGATCTGGGATAACAGCCCGCCCGGGGGAGGGGTGAACGCCGTCGGCATAGTCGTCGATGGGCGCGCCGACGGCTTCCAGTTCGACAAGCCCCGTCAGCCCCTTGGCCAGCGGCTGTTTCCAACCCAGACGCACCCGAACACTGCCGGCCGTGGCGTCGGCGCTTGTTGTATCAAAATGCTCGAGGCGCGCGCGGGCGTCCAAGATGAGCGTTCCGGTCGACGCCTCGCCAGCCAGAGCCGGCGCCGCCACGGCGGCCGCGCCAATCCCCGCAAGGACAGTGAGGCTATGATTTCGCATGAGACACTCCCGATCAAACCATGCGCGCCTCGGGCATCACCGACAGCCCTGGAAGCAGCAGCGGGACGAGCGCCAGATGGATGGTGCGCAAGCGTCCTTGCGATGGCTCAACCGCCCAGGCTTCGCCCCCAAGAGAGAGGCGTCAAATCGAGGACGCGTCGTGCTCGGCGCCAGTAAAGCTGCTCCGCTCGCGGTCCGCGCGTCCGTTGGCTTCGGCAGTCGCATCGCCCTGATCATCGATGAGAGCGTCGGGCCGCGCCAAGGCCAACAACGCCTCGGGCCGGGTAAGGCGCACCGTGGCGCCCTTAACCTCCACACCTAAGGCTGCGAGGGCCGAAAACGCCCGCGACAGGTTCTCGGGCGTCATGCCAAGCAGCGAGGCCAGGACCCGCTTGGGATAGGGAAGTTGCAGGGTCTGCCCGCCACCTTGCCGGCGCTGCTGGACGACCAGGAAATTGGCCAACCGCTCTTGTGCGCCCCGCAACTTGATGCCCTTCAAAACCCGCACGACCCCGCTGTAACAACCCGAGAGTTCTTCAGCGACCGCGAACCCTAGGGCCGAGTCCGCCCGTACGGCGTCACGAAACGGCTCGCCCGGAATCATGAGGACTTGGCTAGGCTCGATCGTTCGCGCCGTCATCAGCGCGGGCAGCTGCAGCATCGCCGAGGCCAGAACGAACGTGGAGAGCGGACGCAAGACCGCCAAGGTCGTATCGCGATCGTGCCAGGTGCCCTCAAGCTCCACCGCCCCTTCCATCAGCACAAAGAGGAAATCGTTGAGCTCCCCCTCCGCCGTCAAAAGGACGTTGCCGGTGAATCGTTGCAGAAAGGCCGCGCGCGCCAGTCGCGCGAAGGTGTCTTCCGTGGCCGTTGCAAACAACGGCAACCGCCGCAGCCGAAGACGGTCGGCAGGCTTGAGCAACATGAGCTGGGCCCCAAACAAGCGATACGGCGAGACCACCGGCTGGATCAGCCGCCGGTGAGCGGCCGACATAGGGGGCCGATACTGCGCCGCGCCAGCGCATGGGACTTTGCCGCGCATCAATTTCGACGCGTGCTGATTTGCCGTCCAGAGTTTAGGCCACATGCCAGGCCCGGAGAATGACGAGACTCAAGACCAAGCTGGACCTGCGTCAAACGCGATCAACCCCGCCAACTGGGCGCGCAGATTGCGGTGGCGCAAAGTCCGGCGGCGGCTGTGCGCCTAGGGACAGCGCAAAGGAGACCAGCATGACGACCACCACCCTCTCCCCCTTGGCCCGCCTCACCGTTCGAGACATCGCGGTTGGTCGCCCTGGGTCGACCGCCGTGTTTCGGCGCTTCAAGATCGATTATTGTTGCGGCGGCGGCGCGACGCTTGAGACGGCGGCCGCCAAGCGCGGCGTGGCGGTCGACGCCGTCGTCGAAGCGATCGAAGCGCTCGCACCGGGGACGACCAAGCCGCCCGCTGACACCAACGCCCTCATCGATCACCTCCTTGAGCGCTATCATGACGTCCATCGTTGGCAGTTTCCCGAAGCCATCCGATTGGCGACCCGGGTCGAGGCCGTGCACCGCGATCATCCCGCCTGTCCGACAGGCTTGTCGCAGCATCTTGCTCACATGTTCGACGAGTTGGAGGCCCACCACCAAAAAGAAGAGATGGGGCTGTTTCCGATGATGCGCCGGGGTCAAAGCCCACTGAGCGGTCCGATCGCCTGCATGACGCATGAGCATGAAGACGTTGTCGAACAGCTTCACGGACTGGCTCGGTTGACTAACGACTTCACCCCTCCCGACGGCGCGTGCAACACGTGGCGGGCGCTCTACGCCCTTTGCGCGGAAATCGACGCCGATCTGCGTGACCACATGCATCTTGAGAACAACGATCTCTTCCGCCGCTTTGGCTAAATCCGGCGTTCACAGAGGATGCGTTAGCGCCCTTTCCGATCTGTTCGAGCCCATCATATTCGGATGAAAAAGATAGTCTATTCAGATATTTATAGCTTTTTCTGGTGGCCGCCTCACACCTATCGGAAAATACTCCTGCGCCTCGACCAACAAAATGGCCGGATGCGTCAGCATCCGGCCAAGTCGCCCAAACGCAACAGCGAGCGTCGGGACGGGGGTTGGGAGGTCGACCCAGTCGTCGGTGGGTCGAGAGCAATGCGTCACCCTCACCTGAAAGCGCGACAGGCGACGTTGTTCATCGACAAGGTTGGACCCAATATCTTGGCCCCCCGTCGTGAGAGCTGCGCTTGGAGGCGCCTTTAGGTAGCGACCCGGATGTTCATGGCCTGGCGAGCGGCGTAGCGTGCGGGCTTGTTCCATCGTGTCTGGTCATGGCCCACACTCTCGATGCTCACGCGCTAACCGACGCGGACATGTTCGCCAGTCTGGATCACGACGCGAGAGAGGTCGTGACGCGATCGGGCATGGTCCGCGCGCTTGCGCCGGGCCGCATCGTCTTTGGACAGGGTGATCCGGGCGTTACGTGCCACACTCTTCTGGATGGGCGGGTCAAGATCGTCCAGGCGCGCGCCGACGGCGCGCTCTCTGTGATCCGTTTCATCGGTCCTGGAGAAACCTACGGCACTGTCGCGGCGTTGATGGGACGCCCGTTTCCGGCCGACGCGGTCGCGGTGGTGGAAAGTCTTGAGATCTACTGGCCCGTAACCGTCATGCGCGATCTGATGACCCGCTACCCGGCCATCGCCATGGGATCGGCGGCGACGGCCGGTCAACGCTTGTTTGAGCTTCAAGAGCGCGTCAGCGACCTGTCGAGCGAACGCGTCGAGCGACGGATCGCGCGCATTCTTCTCCGGCTGGCGGGCCATGCGGGGCGCAAGACCAGCAGCGGCCTGGAGATCGATTTTCCCGTCACGCGTCAGGAGTTGGCGGAAATGGCGGGCTCGACGCTTCATACTGTTAGCCGGACGCTCGCCGCCTGGGACGAGGCTGGCCTGATCGGCGGCGGACGCCGCCGCATCGTCATCTGCGATCTGGATCGTTTGACGACCCTGGCCGGATCGATGTGAAGCGGGGTCTAACCGGCTGAGCGGGAACGACGGCGCGTCCCGCCACATGACTTGTCCCTTTCGGGTCAAGGTTTGCGTTGCGACAAGGACGCCGTCCCGTCGATCCCATTCCATACGCCGGTGGCGCAACCCGCGCCCTGGGGTCCTTTGGCTTGGGATGGAACCATCCAAAGCGATTCAAAGGCCTTGCGGTCCAAAGACGCGACCATCCAGTGAGGCGGACATGTCGACGCGCAGCGGCTTTCAAACACCCGGCCCCGAGGCTTTCCTGGGCGAGGTTCGGGCGTTTCTGGCCGAGCAGCTCACTGAGGACCTACGTGCTGCCGGCCGTCGAACCGTGGGCCTCTTCTCCGATATCGACGCAGGACGTGTTTGGCAGCGCCGATTGCGCGCACGCGGATGGGCCGCGCCCGCTTGGCCTCAAGCGTTTGGCGGCGCGGGCTGGAACGCCCTGCAGCGGTTTCTCTTTGATCGGGAGTGCGTGCTCAACGACGCCCCTCTGCTCTTCGCCGCCGGCGTCCGTAGTCTTGGTCCGCTGTTGATCGAACAGGGCTCGCAGGCGCAGCGCGCACGCTACCTTCCTGCGATTCTCGCGGGCGAAGATCTCTGGTGCCAAGGCTTCTCAGAGCCCGGAGCGGGTTCGGATCTCGCGGCGATCCAGAGCCGAGCCTATCGCTCCGGCGAACACTACCGCCTGAACGGACAGAAGATCTGGACGACGGGCGCTCATCTGGCCAACCGTATGTTCATGCTGGCGCGAACCGGACCCAACGACGCCGGGCGCAACGGTTTGACCTTCCTGCTCGTCGACATGGCCAGCCCCGGAGTCACCGTGGTCCCGATCCCCGGCCTGGGAGGTGAACATGAGTTCAATCACGTATTTTTCGACGACACGCCGGTCCCGGTCGACCAGCGCGTCGGCGCAGAAGGCGAAGGCTGGCGCATGGCCAAGCGCTTGATGCAGTTGGCGCGCTCAAACAACACCCCCGCAGCGTCGGTTCGACGCGCGCTGCAACAGGTCCGCACGCTCGCCACCGCGCCCGAACACGCGCCCCGTTTGGCAAGGCTCGCCATCGACCTGGAAGCCTTCGAGCAGCTCGAAATGCGCCTCTTGCCGGGAGGAAAGCCACGGGCCGGCGACGATCTGGCCCCGTCCATGCTCAAACTGGTGGGTAGCGAACTTCGCCAGGACATCGCCGCCTTGGGCCTTGAAGCCGCCGGCCCGTTCGGCGCCGTCGGACAATGGCCCGAAACGCCGGATGGTCACCGGGGAGTGGGGGCGGCGGGTCGCGAGGCCAGCGCGCGGTATTGGGCCAGTCGCGCCAACACCATCTATTCGGGAACCAGCGAGATCCAACGGAACCTGATCGCCCGAGGCCTGGGCCTGGCCTAGCCCCTGTCGCCGGCTGCCTCAGGCCAACGGTGTGGTTCTTGTCGCGGCTCAAGGATAGCCGCGCTCATGCCGGTTAGACGATGCGCGCCTTCTGCGTCGAGGAACGTGATGTCGACAGCCCAACAACGCCGCGCCTACACCGGTCCTGCGATCCTGAGCCACGGCTTCCGGCCGTTCTTCTTCTTCGGCGCGGCCTGGTCGGCCCTGGCGACGCCGTTGTGGATCTGGGGTCTCATGGGCGGCCCTAGCGTGGTGGGAAGCCTCGACTGGCACGTCCATGAGATGCTGTTCGGCTTCCTGCCGGCGATCGTCGCGGGGTTCTTGACCACGGCCGTACCCAATTGGACCGGACGGATGCCGGTGATCGGCGCGCCGCTGGGCGCGCTCTGGACCCTATGGCTTCTTGGTCGTGCGGCCATGCTGCTACAGCCGATGATCGGCGTTCTCGCGCCGCTGGTCGACAGCCTGTTCCTGTTGACGTTCTCCGCAGTAGTCTGGCGCGAGGTGACCGCTGGCCGTAACTGGCGCAACCTGCCCGTCTGCCTGATGACGAGCCTGCTCGCCCTGGCCAACATCGCCTTCCACCTCGACGCCGCCCTTGGCCTTGGCGGCCTGGGCGCGCGGCTGGCCATGGCCGCCGCCAGCATTCTTCTTGCCCTGATCGGCGGACGGATCACACCAAGCTTCACGACCAACTGGCTTCGGCAGCGAAAGGCCGCGGTCCTGCCCAAGACGTTTTCGACCGTCGACCGGCTCGCCCTCACCGCGACCGCTCTAGCCATGGTCGCCTGGACCCTGGCGCCGCGCTCGCCACCCGTCGGCGTGACGCTGATGATCGCCGGCGCGCTCTGTCTCTATCGGCTAACCCGCTGGTGCGGCCTGCAGACTCTGACCGAGCCCCTGCTATCTATTCTCCATCTTAGCCACGCCTGGCTGGGCTTTGGCTTGGGCTTGCTCGGCGCTAGCCTCGTCTGGCCCCAGACCGTGCCGGGTCCGGCCGGCGTTCACGCCCTGACGGCCGGCGCTGTAGGCGTCACGTGCCTGGCCGTCATGAGCCGCGCCAGCCTGGGTCACTGCGGCCGGGCGTTGACGGCTGACCGGACGACGGTGGCTCTTTTTGTCGCGATCAATTTGGCGGCGGTGACCCGGATCATCGCGGCGCTGACGCCGGCCTACGCGCCGCCGCTGTGGGCCGCCGCCGCGCTGTTCTGGAGCCTGGCCTATGGCGGGTTCGCGCTGGCCTATGGTCCCTTGCTGTGGCGCCGACGCCTTTAGAGCGGCGCGCGACCACCATGATGGGCGATCAGATCAAAGACTGCTCTGAATGGGTTTAGAACAGAGCCCGGCTACCGCGCGGCGTGATGGGCGAAGGCGGCCGCGCGGTCGGCCGACAGAACCGCAGAAGGGCCTTTCGTCGCAGCCAGATCCGGATCGGCGCACCCTTGGGCGCGAAAGGCTTGGGTCACATAGCGTCGAACACCCAGGGCCTGCAGTTGACGGGCCAGGCGATCAAGATCCTCAGCGCCCAGCAAATCGGGATGCACCGTGGTGCGGATCTCGTAGTCGACGCCGCTGGCCAGGAGCCGCCTTAGGCTCTCGGCGGCCCGATCACCGCTGCCGACCACGCCGGTGACCGCGTCATAGCCAGCGAACGGCGCCTTGACGTCGAACCCGACCCAATCGAGCAACGGCAACACAGCGCTGAGGCGCTCGGGATAGGGACCCGCCGTATGGAGACCGACCGCGAAGCCCAGTTCGCGCACGGCCTGCACCGCCCCGACGAGTTCGGATTGCAAAGTCGGTTCACCGCCAGAAAACACCACGCCGTCCAGCAGCCCTCGACGACCGGCCAGGAACGCCATGATCTCGGGCCATGGCGGACCTTCGCCAGCCGTGGCGGGGATCAGGTGGGCGTTGTGACAATAGCCGCACCGCCAGGGGCATCCCTGCAGAAAGACGGTCGCCGTCAGGTGGTCGGGCCAGTCGCAGGTCGATAGACGGGCCAGACCTCCGACGCGGAGTCTAGGCGCGGGCATGGGGCTCGACGAAATTGACGCGCTGGGCGTGCTCGCCCTTCTTGCCGATGTTGAACGAGCTGACAGGGCGGTGATAGCCCATCACCCGGGTCCACACTTCGCAGCGCTGGCGGTCTTCCGGACGCAGCTGGGCGGCGGCGCGGGTGGTGTCGAACTGGCTCATGACGTAGTCCTCTTTTGGTTGGTTGGGGAAATTCAGGCGGCCTGGACGGCGCGGCGCGCCAGCAGGGCTTCGTCGCACCGCGGGCAGAACTCATGCTCGCCTTCCAGGTAGCCATGTGTGGGGCAGATCGAGAAGGTCGGCGTGATGGTGATGTAGGGCGTCTGGAAACCCTCCAGGGCCCGCCGCACCAGCTTGCGGCACGCCTCGGTCGAGGTCAGCCGCGACCCCATATAGAGGTGCAGGACAGTCCCGCCGGTATATTTGCGCTGCAGCGCTTCCTGGTGGGCCAAGGCCTCAAAGGGGTCGTCGGTGTAGTCGACCGGCAGTTGCGAGGAGTTGGTGTAGTAAGGCTGCTGGGCCGTCCCGGCCTGGAGAATGTCGGCGAAACGCTTCTTGTCTTCCTTGGCGAAGCGATAGGTCGCCCCCTCGGCCGGCGTGGCTTCCAGATTGTACATGTGACCGGTCTCGGCCTGGAACGCCACGATCCGCGCCCGCACGTGATCGAGCACCCTCAGAGCGAAATCTCGGCCCCACGGGGTGGCGATGTCCTCGGTCCCGGCGGTGAAGTTGCGGATCATCTCGTTGAGCCCGTTCACCCCCAGGGTGGAGAAGTGGTTGCGCAGCGTGCCCAGGTAGCGCGCGGTGTAGGGGAACAGCCCCTCATCCATCAGCTGCTGGACCACCCGGCGCTTGATTTCCAGGCTGTCGCGCCCCAGGTCCAGCAAGGCGTCCAATCGCTCAAGCAGTCCGGCTTCGTCGCCGCGGTGGACATAGCCTAGTCGCGCGCAGTTGACGGTCACGACGCCCAAGGAGCCTGTCTGCTCGGCGCTGCCAAACAACCCGTTGCCGCGCTTGAGCAACTCCGAAAGGTCCAACTGCAGCCGGCAGCACATCGACCGGATCATGTTGGGCTTGAGTTCGGAGTTCACGAAGTTCTGGAAGTACGGCAAGCCGTACTTGGCCGTCATCGCGAACAATCGCTCGGCGTTTTCGCTTTCCCAAGGAAAGTCCGGGGTGATGTTGTAGGTGGGGATGGGGAAGGTGAACACTCGCCCCTTGGCGTCGCCCTGGCTCATCACGTCGATATAGGCGCGGTTGATCATGTCCATCTCGGCCTGCAGTTCACCATAGGTGAACGGCATGTCCACACCGCCGATGACCGGCGTCTGTTCGCGCAGGTCTTCTGGGCAGATCCAGTCGAAGGTCAGGTTGGTGAACGGGGTCTGGGTCCCCCAGCGCGAGGGAATGTTGAGATTGTAGATCAGCTCCTGAACGCCCTGACGCACCTGCTCGTAGCTCATGGCGTCCTTGCGGACGAACGGCGCCATATAGGTGTCGAACGAGCTGAACGCCTGGGCGCCCGCCCACTCGTTCTGCAGCGTGCCCAGGAAGTTGACCACCTGGCCCACGGCGCTTGAAAAATGCTTGGCTGGCCCACACTCCACGCGCCCGGGTACGCCGTTGAAACCTTCGGTCAGCAGGGTGCGCAGCGACCAGCCGGCGCAATAGCCCGCCAGCATATCCAGGTCGTGGATGTGCAGATCACCGGCCCGATGAGCTTGCCCGATCTCAGGCGGATAGACCTCCGACAGCCAGTAGTTGGCGACCACCTTGCCCGAGACATTGAGGATCAAGCCGCCCAAGGAATAGCCCTGGTTGGCGTTGGCGTTCACGCGCCAGTCGCGCCGATGGAGATATTCGTCAATCGACGCGCCGACCTCGATCGACACCGAATCCCGCGCGGCGACCGGCGGTTGCTCTGAGGTCTTGGCCCTATGGTCCGCCATAGTCGCAACGTTCATATCGACACCACATGTTGGATTAATGCTTCATGCAAACACTATATCTGGTGTCATCAGCCAAAAATGAGCGAGTTCGCCTCGCCGCTTGATGGCCGTCAAAGGCCAAAACGAGGCGACCGGTCTGGTCGGAGCCACGAAGACTCTCGGTCGCCAGGGCTCATCACCCCGCCTGGGCCGAGACACCGAAAGTGGCGGCCGATCACGACTCTGGGACGCCACCTGCATGGCGGCGGGGGCAAGACATGATTAGTGTATCGAACAACGACCTTGCGCCGCCGCTTGAGGGCGAGCGCCGTTGTCGCCTGACCAATGGAAGTGACGCATGTCCAATATCACTGCAGATCGTCGCGCACTCCTTGGCGCCGGCGTCCTTCTTGGCGCAGGCGCGCTTGTGGCCACGCCCGTCAACGCCGCGTCGACGGTGCGCTTCAAACCCGCGCCGGCGCCGATGCCTTTCGATCCGGCGGCCGTTCCCGGCCTGTCCGAAAAATTACTACGTAGCCACTACGACAATAACTACACCGGCGCCGTGAATAGGTTAGCGGCGATCGCGGCGGAATTGGCCTCACTCGATCTGACGAGCGCGCCCGGCTATCGTGTAAACGGGCTCAAACGTGAAGAACTCATCGCGTGGAACTCGATGGTGCTTCATGAAGTCTACTTCGCTGGCCTGGCTCCGGCGGAGCGGGCGAGCCCCACCCTGGCGCAGGCCCTTGAGCGCGACTTTGGCAGCTATGATCGTTGGGCGGCGGAGTTCTCCGCCATGGGTAAGGCGCTTGGCGGCGGGTCTGGATGGGTGCTGTTGACCTGGAGTCGACGGGACGGGCGACTGGTGAACACCTGGGCCGCCGACCACACCATGCTCCTGGCCGACGGCGCCCCGCTGCTCGCGCTCGACATGTACGAGCACGCCTATCACATGGACTACGGCGCCAAGGCGGGGGCCTATGTCGACGCCTTCATGAAGGCGGTCTCATGGAAGCACGCCAACGCGGCCTTTTGGCGAGCGACTGTCGCGTAGCGCTTCCCAGTCGTCTGGCGCCATCGCTCGCCGCGCTTTGGGGGCCGTAGTTGGTCTCAGCCAAGGCCTGAAATCCGACGCTCGGCCGCTTGCAGCTCTTCAAGGCGGTTGATGTTGACGAAGCGGTCGGCGTGATCATCGCGCCACGCGACGTCGACTGCGCCGACAAACTGGCCAAAGCCCTTCAAGGATCGACGGCCAGTGGCGACATAGGCGTCCAATCGATCAAGGCAGCTTGCCCGCCAGAGGCCACAGACCGCTTGGGATTCGCCCGCGATCGCGGGGAAGGCCACGGCCGCAGCGGTGTCGGCCAACGTCGCCGACAGGCGCTCGGCTAGGTCGTCGGGCAGCCAAGGCATGTCGCAGGGTAGGGTCAGGACATGCGCCGCCGCCAGGTCGCGCGCGAAGGCGAGCGCCGCCGCCAACCCGGCCAGCGGCCCTTCAAGATCAGGTGAGTCGAGCAATTCCAACCCATCGGACATGGCCACTTGTCCGGTCCGCCGCACGCTGATCGCAACCGGCCCGCCATAGTGACGGGCCCGATCAAGCGCCCAATCGACCAAGGGCCGTCCGCCGAGCCACCGGGCGGGCTTGTCGCCGCCAAGGCGCGCGCCCTGACCTCCCGCGAGAACGACGACCGGTCCCATGGGCTCCCCTATCCGCCGCGGCGTTGAACCAGCGTGAACCGCCGAGGCTCGGCCACAAGCGTTCGCTTGAGGATCGCGCCCAGCCCCGCCAAGGCCGGATCTTCCGAACCTTGCGCGGCCGAGATCAAGCGCGTCCAGGCCTCATCGTCGGCTTCGCGGACAAACGTGTCAGCCTGACGCAACACCCAGTCGGTGAGGTCCAGCCCCGCCTCGGCGGCCGCAGCGCGCGACCGGTCAAGCAGAGCCGGATCTGCGGCCTCAAGCCAAGCCTCAAGGCCCTTGACTGTATTGGCGTCGCTGATCAGCGCGCCAAGCGACAACACCTGGGGCGCTGGGGTGTTTTCTTCGACGCTCAGCAGGCCGCCCTGTCGGGCCTGCGCCGCCAGATCCGCCACATATCGCGCCGCCGCCGCCGACCAGGCCCGCCCCTCAAGATTGAGCCTGATCTCCGGCTCGACCCGCTCGAACGGTAGGGGCTGCCCGGGCGCACGGCGATCCAGGCGCAGGACATGCCAACCAAACCGCGAGCGAACGGGATCCGCCGCGACCTGCCCAGGGTCGAGGCGCGCCAGGGCCTGTTCGACCTCTGCGACGAGGTCGCCTTCCGTCAGTTGTCCCAGCGACCCGCCCGCCGCCGCCGATGGGCACGCCGAGTGGGCTCTGGCCAAGTCCGAGAACCGTTGCGGCGCGGTCTTCAACTCGTGGATCAGCCCCCTGGCCAGGGCTTCCGCCGCATCCAGATCGTCGGGCTGATCGCCCGCCGCCGCCACCAGAATATGCGACGCCTCGACTAGGCTTGGGCTCATGAAGCGGTGATTTTGCGCCTCATAGAGCCTGCGGCACTCTTCCGGCGTCGGCGAAGAGGCGACCACCTCCTGATCGAGGACCGCCCGGACCAGCGCCTCCTCGGGGGTCTCTTCTCTCCCCTGTTCGTCGAACTCCGGCTCGGGGCTCAAGTTCAGGGCCGCAGCCCGGTGCAGGAGAAGCGCCCGCACCGCCAAGGCGTTCGCCGCTTCGGCCCACGCTTGCCCTCCGGCCTCGGACGGATGGTTTTGCGCCTCGCGCGCGATCAGCGCTTCTGGGATTTGGACCCCGCCAACGACCTGATAACGCATGTCAGTCCTTCCTGATCTGCGGGGTGTTGCGGGGGTAGACCGCTTGAACCGGCGTCCGCGCCGAGCGGGCGGTCTTCCGGGTCCAAGGGCCCAGCCGGCGGGTGCGCACCAGTTGCCAGCCCCTTCGGCCCAAGAACCAGATCGGCGCCGACAGCATGTGCACCAGACGGGTGAACGGGAACACCAGAAGGATCGTCATGCCCAGGACCAGGTGGGCTTTGAACACAAGGCCTACATCGGCCACGTGATCTGCGACGCCGGGCTGGAACGTAAAGACGCCCTGAGCCCAAGACATGAACTTGACCATCTCATGACCGTCCCGATGTTCGAGCGACGTCGGGATTGTGGCCAGGCCCAGGCAAAGCTGCGCCACGAGCAGGACCAGGATGGCGATGTCGCTGAAGCTGGAGGTCTTGCGAATGCGCGGATCGGTCAGTCGCCGATGCAGCAGGACAAGACCGCCGCAAAGCCCCAGCACACCAGCGATCCCACCGGCCACGATCGCCAGCATCTGCTTGGCCGAGTGAGGCACGCCCAGAGCGTCGAAAATCCAGATCGGCGTCAGCAGACCAACAACGTGTCCCGCGAAAATCATCAAGACGCCCAGGTGGAATAGCACCGAGCCCAGCATCAGTTGCCGGCGGCGCAACAGTTGCGAGGAGCCTGAGCGCCACGTGTACTGCTCGCGATCAAACCGGACGACCGAGCCGATCGCCAGCACCGACAGGGCGATATAGGGATAGACGCCAAAAAGAGCCTGATTGAGGTTCATGATCTTCTCCCCCCTCTAGGCCGTCGCCGCAGGCGACGACGGGTTCATGGCCGCCATCGCGACCTTGGGACATCCCGCTTCGCCCGGCCCGAAGGTGACGGCGGTCTCGGCCCATTGCTTGTCGAGTGCGGCCAAGTCGGCCGGATCATCGTCCGGCTCATCCAGCAAGGCGGCTAGGGCCGCCGCGTCGGGAACCTGTCCGGCCAGGGCCGTCAGGGCTCCAAACACCGCGCGATAGGGACTGCCGCGCTTATGGAGACGCTCACCGATCGCGGCCAGAACATGCAGGGCCTCGGCCAGTAGCGAGGCGGCCTTCTCGTCGGGCAGGCTGCTGAGGAAATCCAGGAACGCAGGCAGGTAGTCCGGAAGCTCGTTCGCCGACAGTTCCAGGCCATGCTGGCGGTAGAGCTCCAACAAGGCGGCCATCGCCTGGCCCCGGTCACGGCTTTCGCCGTGAACATGCTCATAGAGGTTCAGCGACAGCGACCGGGTCCGGTCGAACAGCCAGACATACTCTTCTTGCCGGTCAAGGAGATCGCCCGCCGCCACCGTGGCGACAAGACGCGACAGCGCCTTGCCGATCGGCCCAGGCAAGGCCGGATCAGCCAGAAGCGCAGCTTCGATCTCGGGCAGGCCGGCCCGCAGCTCGTCGGACGGATAGGTGAGCAGAAGGCCCAGGGCGCGATAGGTCAAACCCATGACTAAACCTCCATCGTCGGCTTGGCGGGCGAGCGCGCATTGGAGCCGAACAGGCCCACCTCCGTGCGACCGCCAGAGCAGCCGTTGCCGAAGGTGAAGCCACAGTCGCCGCGCATCTCGTAGGTGTCCTCCGCCCATTCGCGATGGGTGGTGGGAATGACGAAGCGGTCCTCGTAGTTGGCGATGGCCATGTAGCGGTACATGTCTTCGATCTGGGTCGATGACATCCCCACCCGCTCAGCCAATCCGTGGTCGATCCGCCCGTCGATGCTGCGTGCGCGCATGTAGGCCCGCATGGCCAGCATCCGCTCAAGGCCCAGGCGAACGGGAGCCTCGTCGCCGGCCGTGAGCATGTTGGCCAGATAGCGAACGGGGATCCGCAGGCTGGAGACGTCCGGCATGTCGCCATCGGTCTCAAGAGCGCCGACGGCCGCCGCATGTTGGATCGGCGACAACGGCGGGACGTACCAGACCATCGGCAGGGTGCGGTATTCGGGGTGCAACGGGAAGGCGACCTTCCAATCGACCGCCATCTTATAGACCGGGCTGTGACGGGCCGCCTCAAGCCAAGCTTCCGGCACGCCGTCGGCGCGAGCCTGTGCGATCACCTTCGGGTCATTGGGGTCCAGGAAGACGTCCAGTTGCGCCTGGTAGAGGTCTTTCTCGTCGGCCGCAGCAGCGGCTGCGCCGATCCGGTCGGCGTCATAGAGCATGACCCCAAGGTAGCGGATACGACCAACGCAGGTTTCCGAACAGACCGTCGGCAGCCCCACCTCGATACGGGGATAGCAGAAGGTGCACTTCTCGGACTTTCCCGATTCCCAGTTGTAGTAGATTTTCTTGTAGGGACAGGCCGAGACGCACATGCGCCAGCCGCGGCACTTGTCCTGATCGATCAGGACCACACCGTCCTCCTCGCGCTTGTAGATCGCGCCAGAGGGGCAGACCGCCACGCAGGCAGGATTGAGGCAGTGCTCGCACAGGCGCGGCAGATACATCATGAAGGTGTTTTCGAAGGCGCCGTAGATCTCCTTCTCGACCCCTTCGAAGTTGTAGTCGACCGAGCGCTTGGAGAACTCCCCGCCCAGGATTTCCTCCCAGTTGGGGCCCCACTCGATCTTCTCCATCCGTTCGCCCGTAATCTTCGAGCGCGGGCGAGCGGTCGGAAACGCCTTCATTTCCGGGGCGTTCTGCAGGTGCGCGTAGTCGAAATCGAACGGCTCGTAGTAGTCGTCGATCTCGGGCAGGTCCGGATTGGCGAAGATCTTGGCCAGGATGCGCCATTTGGCGCCCATCTTGGGCTCGATCTTGCCATTGGCCTTGCGCCGCCAGCCGCCATTCCAGCGCTTCTGGTTCTCCCAGTCCTTGGGGAAGCCGATCCCAGGCTTGGTCTCGACGTTGTTGAACCAAGCGTATTCAACGCCGTCGCGATTGGTCCAGACGTTCTTGCACGTCACCGAACAGGTGTGGCAGCCGATGCACTTGTCCAGGTTCAGGACCATGCCGATCTGAGCGCGAATTTTCATTGAGCGGCCTCCGTCTGAGCCCGGGGCGTATCCAGCCAATCGACCTTGGTCATCTTGCGCACGACCACGAACTCATCGCGGTTCGAGCCGACCGTCCCGTAGTAGTTGAACCCGTAGGCCAGCTGCGCGTAGCCGCCGATCATGTGGGTGGGCTTGAGCACCACGCGGGTGACCGAGTTGTGGATCCCCCCGCGCTTGCCGGTGATCTGCGATCCGGGCGTGTTCACGATCTTTTCCTGAGCGTGATACATGAAGGTGGTGCCTTCGCGGATCCGCTGGGACACCACCGCTCGCGCCGTCAGTGCGCCGTTGGCGTTGAACACCTCGATCCAGTCGTTGTCCTGGATGCCGGCGCGCTTGGCGTCGATCTCCGAGATCCAGACCACCGGACCGCCGCGATTGAGGGTCAGCATCAGCAGGTTGTCGGAATAGGTCGAGTGGATGCCCCATTTCTGGTGCGGGGTGATGAAGTTCAGGACGATCTCGGTCTGGCCGTTGGGCTTGTGACCCTTGACCCAGGTGGTCTTCAGATCGACCGGCGGACGATAGACGCACAGGGCCTCACCGAACGCCCGCATCCACGGATGGTCCTGATAGAGCTGCTGACGCCCTGTCAGGGTTCGCCAAGGGATCAGTTCGTGAACATTGGTGTAGCCGGCGTTGTAGCAGACGTGCTCGCTCTCCAGCCCTGACCAGATCGGTGAGGAGATGATCTTGCGCGGTTGAGCCAGAAGATCACGGAAGCGGATCTTCTCATCCTCCTTGGGCAGCGCCAGGCGAGTGTGATTAAGGCCGGTCTGGGCCGACAAAGACGCCCAGGCCTTGACCGCAACCTCACCGTTGGTCTCCGGCGCCAAGGTCAGGATGGTCTCACAGGCGTCGATGTCGGTTTCGATCCGCGGCAGGCCCTTGGCCGGCCCCTCGGCGACAACGCCGTTGAGACCACCCAGCAGATCGACCTCGTGCTGCGTCTTCCAGGCCAGGCCCTTGCCGCCGTTGCCCACACGGCCCATCAACGGACCCAGCGAGGTGAAGCGAGCGTAGAGGTTGGGATAGTCGCGCTCGACCACGCTGATCTGCGGCATGGTCTTGCCTGGGATCGCCTCGCATTCACCCAGGTACCAGTCCTGCGGACCATAGGCCTGGGCCATCTCGGCGGCGCTGTCGTGCTGGATCGGCGTCAGGACCACGTCTTTTTCGACGCCCAGCACTTCAGGGGCGACCTCCGAGAAGGTCTTGGCGATCGCCTTGAAGATTTCCCAGTCTGACTTGGCTTCCCAGGCCGGGTCCACGGCCGCTGACAGCGGGTGGATGAACGGGTGCATGTCAGAGGTGTTGAGGTCGTTCTTCTCATACCAGGTGGCGGTCGGCAGCACGATGTCGGAATAGACCGCCGTGGTGCTCATCCGGAAGTCCAGCGTCACCAGAAGGTCAAGCTTTCCTTCCGGAGCCTGGTCTCTCCAGACCACGTCCTTGGGCTTTTCTTGGCCGGCCTCGCCAAGGTCCTTGCCCTGAACGCCGTGCTCGGCGCCCAGCAGGTGTTTCAAGAAATACTCGTGCCCCTTGCCGGACGATCCCAATAGGTTGGAGCGCCAGACGAACATGTTACGCGGCCAGTTGGCTGGATCGTCGGGATCCATGCACGACATTTCCAGCTCACGAGACTTCATCGCCTCGACCGTGTAGGCGACCGGATCCCGGCCCGCAGCCGCGGCGGCCTTGGCGATCTCCAGCGAGTTGGTCTTCAGGGCGGGCGCCGAGGGCAGCCAGCCCATGCGCTCGGCGCGTACGTTGAAGTCGATCAACGCCCCGTCCCAGGCCCCTTCGGGCGCGGTCGGAGACAGGATCTCCTTGGTCGAAAGGGTCTCGTAGCGCCATTGGTCGGTGTGGGCGTAGAAGAACGAGGTGGAGTTCTGCTGCCGTGGCGGACGGATCCAGTCCAGACCGAAGGCCAACGGCGCCCAGCCGGTTTGAGGGCGCAGCTTTTCCTGGCCGACATAGTGAGACCAGCCGCCGCCCGACTGACCCACGCAGCCGCACATCACCAGCATGTTGATGACGCCGCGATAGTTCATGTCCATGTGGAACCAATGGTTCATCGCCGCGCCGATGATCACCATCGAGCGCCCATTGGTCTTTTCGGCGTTGGTCGCGAAGCCGCGCGCCACGGCGATGATCTGATCGCGCGGCACGCTGGTCACCGCCTCGGCCCAGGCCGGCGAATAGGGCTGGGGATCATCGTAGGAGGCGGGCATGTGGTCGCCGCCAAAGCCCTGATCAACGCCGTAGTTGGCCAGGAACAGATCATAGACGCAGGCAACCAGCGCCTCGCCGTCCTGGAGCTTCAGACGCCGCGCGGGAACGTTGCGGGTCAGCACATCAGGATGGTCGGTGGCGTCGAAGCCTTGCGGCGCGACATTGCCAAAATAGGGGAAGCGGACCGGCGCGACCTCGTCGTGAACGCCTTTCAGGCCTAGGCGCAGCTTGGTGTCACGACCACGGCCGTCCTTCTCTTGCAGGTTCCACTTGCCGTCTTCGCCCCAGCGGAAGCCGATCGAGCCCGACGGCGCGATGATCTCGCCGCTGACTTCGTCGATGGCGACCGTCTTCCAGTCGGGATTGTTCGTCTCGTCCAGCGCACCGTCGAAGTCGGCCGCCCGCAGCAGGCGGTCGGGCGCGTAGCCGTCGCCCTGCGGGACCAACTTCACCAGCATCGGCAGGTCGCTGTAGCGACGCAGGTAGTCCTGGAAATAGGGCACCTGACGGTCAATGTGGTATTCCTTCAGGATGACGTGGCCAAAGGCCATGGCCAGGGCCGCGTCCGTGCCCTGCTTCACCGGCAACCAAAGGTCGGAGAACTTCGAGGCTTCCGAATAGTCGGGGCAGATCACCACCGACTTGGCGCCGCGATAGCGCGCCTCGGTATAGAAGTGGGCGTCGGGGGTGCGCGTCTGCGGCACGTTCGAGCCCCACAGGAGCAGGAAGCCGGAATTGTACCAGTCGGCGCTTTCAGCCACGTCCGTCTGCTCGCCCCAGGTCTGGGGCGAGGATGGCGGCAGGTCGCAGTACCAGTCGTAGAACGAACCGCAAACCCCGCCCAGCAGCTGCAGATAGCGCGCGCCGGCGGCGTAGGAGACCATAGACATGGCCGGGATCGGCGAGAACCCGAACACCCGGTCCGGGCCCCAGCGCTTGACCGTGTGAGCGTTGGCGGCGGCGACAATCTCGGTCGCCTCGTCCCACGTCGCCCGCACAAAGCCGCCCGAACCACGCATGCGCGTGTAGCTCTCACGCGCGGCGGGATCGTTCTGAATGGCGGCCCAGGCCGCCACCGGCGAGCGCGTGGCCCGCGCCTCACGCCAGAGCTTGAGAAGCCGGCCGCGGATCAGGGGGTACTTCACCCGGTTGGCCGAGTAGAGATACCAGCTATAGCTGGCGCCGCGCGCGCAGCCGCGCGGCTCGTGATTGGGCAGCTCAGGTCGCGTGCGCGGATAGTCGGTCTGCTGGGTTTCCCAGGTGACGATGCCGCCCTTGACATAGATCTTCCACGAACAGGAGCCCGTGCAGTTCACGCCGTGGGTGGAGCGCACGACCTTGTCGTGGCGCCAGCGCGAGCGATAGGCCTCCTCCCAGGCGCGGTCCTCGTCATTGGTGACACCATGGCCGTCCGAGAACAGCTCGGTCTTGCGGGTGAAGAAGGCGAGACGATCAAGGGTATGGCTCATGCCGCACGCTCCGCGGTTTGATTGGCGACGAGGGGACGCAGGATCGAGCCGGGGCGTGCGTAGAACACCCAGTTGACGATCAGGCAGATGAAGTAGAAGCCCAGGAAGATGTAGAGCGCGGTCTGCGGACCGCCGGTGGCCTTGAGCGAGTCACCGAACGCCTTGGGGATAAAGAAGCCGCCGAAGGCGCCGATCGCCGAGGAGAAGCCCACGATCGCCGCGGCCTCCATCTCCGAGGCCTTAAGGCGTTGGGCGACGGGCGCGCCGGCCATTCGCTTGGCCAGATCGCCGCGCACGATGGCCGGGATCATCTGGAAGGTCGAGGCGTTGCCCACGCCCGTCCAGAAGAACAGCCACAGGAAGCCGCCGAAGAACACCGGGAAGGATGCGGCCGCGCCGAAGGCGCCCACGCCGTGGAGCACGATGGCTACGCCCGCCCCCAGGGCCAGGAACACCCAGTGGGTCACCCGCTCGCCCCCGAACTTGTCGGCCACCCAGCCCGTCATGGCCCGGGCGACCGCGCCCACCAACGGCCCCAGAAAAGCCAACTGCAGGGCGTTCACGTCCGGAAACAGGGTCTTCATCAGCAGCGGAAAGGCGGCCGAAAACCCGATGAAGGAGCCAAAGGTCCCCAGGTACAGCCAGCACATCAGCCAGTTGTGCATGCGCTTGAAGACCACCGACTGCTCGCTGAACGAGGCCTTGGCGTCGGCGATGTCGTTCATGCCAAACCACGCCATCAGAGCGGCGGCCACGATGAATGGGACCCAGACATAGGCGGCGTTCTGCAGCCAAAGCTCGGTTGCGCCCCCCGCTTGGCTGACGGTCTGGGGACCGCCCAGGAACGGCAGCACGCCACCGACCGTGATCACCAGCGGAACCAGGAGCTGCATAGCGCTGACGCCCAGATTGCCAATCCCGGCATTGATCGCCAGGGCGTTGCCCTTGGCGCGCTTGGGGAAGAAGAACGAGATGTTCGACATCGACGACGCAAAGTTGCCGCCGCCCAGCCCGCAGGCCAGGGACAGGGCGACAAACACCCAGTAGGGCGTGGTCGGATCCTGCACCGCCAGGCCAATACCGATCGCGGGGACCAGCAGTGACAGGGTTGAGAGTGTGGTCCACAGCCGGCCGCCGAAAACCGGCACGATGAAGCTGTAGAAGATCCGCAAGGTCGCGCCCGACAGGGCCGGCAGGGCCGTCAGCCAGAAGAGCTGCTCGGTGGTGAACTTGAACCCCACCAGTTTCAGCTTGGCCACGACCATCGACCAAACCATCCAGACCGCGAAGGCCAGGAAGAGGTTAGGCACCGAGATCCAAAGATTGCGCTGCGCCACGGCCTGGCCGCGCTCAGCCCAAAAGACTTCGTCTTCGGGCCGCCAGTCGACCAGAACGCGCTGACCGGCGCTATTCGAGAGGGACGATCTGTCCATGGGACGGTTCACTCTTCTTAGGGGTTCTGGCCGCGGATCACCGCAGTCAAGGCGCTGGGCGCGGGATGGAGGGCCTCCATCTCCGGCAGCTCCGGCAGGTTGGACAGTTGAGGCGTACGGGCCCGCTCCATGCGGCGAACCGCCAGGTGCATCCAGGCCAAGGCCGTGGCGACCAGCACGAACAGCAGCATGAAGCAGCTGGTCCACACGCCGGTCAGATCGTTGAGCGCGCCGAACACGATCGGCAGAACAAAGCCGCCGACGCCGCCGACCATGCCGACCAGACCGCCGACCGCGCCGATGCTGTCGGGATAGTAGACGGGGATGTGCTTGTAGACGGCCGCCTTGCCCAGGCTCATGGCGAAGCCCAGCACAAACAGCAGCACCACGAACGGAACAAGGCCCAGCGCCAGGCGGAAGCTGATCGGGCCGCGCACGCCCTCGATCACATACTGGGTGGGCGGATAGGACAGGA
Organism: Caulobacter sp. FWC26; assembly: GCF_002742645.2. Taxonomy (NCBI): domain Bacteria; kingdom Pseudomonadati; phylum Pseudomonadota; class Alphaproteobacteria; order Caulobacterales; family Caulobacteraceae; genus Caulobacter; species Caulobacter sp. FWC26. Next base: position 434,306 of record NZ_CP033875.1, on the reverse strand, counting down.
TGAAGGTGCAGATCACGCTCACCCCGAAGGTGATGTACATCACCCGCCGGGCGCCGATCTTGTCAGACAGCCAGCCGCCGACCACCCGGAACACAGACCCCGGAATGGAGTAGGCCGCCGCCAGCAGGCCAGCCACCCGGATGTCGAGACCATAGACCCCGACCAGATAGTGCGGCAGCCAAAGCGCCAGGGCTACGAACGCGCCGAAAACGAAGAAATAGTAGAGTGCGAACCGCCAGACCTGCAGCTTGAGCAGCGGCGAGCTGGCCGGCTTGGCCAAGGTGTTGGTTTGCGCAGCCACGCGGCGTTCAGCCAGACCTGGCTCATCCCGTGTGAGCAGGAAGCTGACGACGGCGATCACCGCCAGGGCCAGCGCCCAGACCTCGGCGACCGCCTTCCAGCCGAACGCCAGCATCACCATTGGCGCGAGAAGCTTGGTCACCGCAGAGCCGACATTGCCCGCGCCGAACACGCCCAGCGCCGTGCCCTGACGGGACTTGGGGAAGAACTTGGAGACATAGGCGACGCCGACGGCGAACACCCCGCCCGCGACCCCAACGCCGAGCGCGCCCAACAGAAACTGCGGATAGGTCTGGGCCCTGGTCAGCAATAGCGTCGCGGCCGCCGCGCTGAGCATCAAGCCTAGGCTCAAGCGGCGTCCGCCGACGCGATCGGCCCACACCCCAAGCCCGACCCGGATCAGCGAGCCGGTGAGAATCGGCGCACCGGCCAGCAGGCCAAACTGCGCCTCAGTCAGGCCCAGATCTTTTTTGATCTGCACGCCAATGATCGAGAAGATGGTCCAGACCGCAAAACACGCGGTGAACGAAATCGTGCTCAGGCTCAGCGCCATCCCGGCGCCCGGCGCGTTCTTTTCCAGAGGGCCGCCTTGCATGCGGGTGTACCTCAAGTCATGGCCACGCCCGTCACGTGGCCTTCGAACGGGTCGTGCCTGTCGCGGTCGACCGCGCCATTGAGCAAAGTCAAAATGGACGCATTAAGCTTGGTTTGTCGAGCCGCCCTCCGCGATCCTTGGATTGAACACTTCGGCGCCGGGGCAAAGCCCTTGAGCGATCGCTGGGGCCGCACGCTTTCGCCGCCAAGCGTCGCCTTGCGCGAAGTCAACGCAGCGCTCTGAAATCACTCCAAACTCGCCGGGTTTGGAGAGAGCCCATGTCCCTGATCGGCCGCGATACTGAGCGCCTTGGTCGCCACCCGCTGCTGGCGCAAGCTGACACTGACACCCTGGCCATGCTCTGCCGCAGCGCCTTGGTGCAGACCTTTCCGGAGGAAACCACCCTGGTCGCCCAGGGCGAGCCCGTCGACTATCTCTATATTCTGATGGACGGAGAGGTCGCCGTAAGCGGAACCTGGAAGGACCGGGAAGCGACATTGACGGTCCTGCGCCCTAACGCCACCTTCATCTTGCCGGCGGTCGTCCTGGACGCCGACGCCTTGACGTCGGCCAGAACCGTTCACCGATCGCGCCTGGCGATGCTGCCCGCCGAACAGATACGGCAGGCGTTTGCGAACGATCCGGCCTTCGCCCGAGCGGTCGCCCACGCCTTGTCGGCCGACTACCGCGGACTTGTGCGGGGAACCAAGAGCCAGAAGCTCAGGGTCGGCGCAGAGCGCTTGGCCAACTACCTTTTCGCCGAGCAGGCGCGCCAGGGCGGCGCTCCGACCTTTGAACTGTCCCACAAGAAGGGCACGATCGCCGGTCTGCTCAACATGTCGGCGGAAAATCTGTCACGGGCCTTCGCGACGCTTGCGGGCTACGGGGTCATCGTAAACGGTCCCCAGATCACCATCCGTCCCAACGCCAAACTCAATCGGCTGGCCCGCCCAGATCGGCTGATCGATGAGGCTGTGGCGCCTTGCAGCGCCGAAAACAGCGCGCAGAACCGCCCGGCGGCCTGAGCCCCTGCGGACGCCGTAGAGAGAGAAGCCAGCGCCCACCCGCGTTGGGCAAGCGCTGGCGAGGTTCAGCGCGCTCATCTTCAAGGCCACGAACAGAGAGTGAGACGTCGCCTCAATAGACCCTGCTAGCTTGGCGCAACGCAGACCCTCGCGCCTTGATCGATTGGCCGCCGTCACTTGATCGATGTCTAAGACCCAAGCGACCCAGCCAGCTGGCCTAGAGCCTTTCCCGACCTGACTGCGTCAGGCCGTGAGCTCTAATCTTTTGTTTTAGCGCATTTTTCTTTACGCGAACCGGAGCCACTTCGCTCGAAAAATGCTCTAGAAGGAGAGGCACTCTACAAGCGCTCCGGCCTCAACCTGCGGACTATGCGCAGGACGGCGGATCAAGGTGTCGGCGTTGGCAAGGGCCCACTGAGAGGCCGAATCTTGATCGGCCAAGGACTCAACGCCCTCCCCCGCCCTGCGGGCGCGCACGAAGCTCTCGCGCGGTCCACCGGCGTCCAAGGCGCGCACCGAAGGCGCGGAACGCCAGTCCAGGGCCTCGCACGCAGCGCCTCCGGCCAAGGCGGTGATGAGGGGCGCCAGCAGGATCCGGGCGGTGACCAAGGCCGAGGTTGGATTGCCCGGTAGGCCAAAGATCCAGCGATCCCCCGCCCGCCCGGCCCAAACCGGTTTGCCCGGCCGGATCGCCACGCCGGCGAAGATCATCCGGAAGCTCTCGCCGGCGAAGATCGTTCGGGCGTAGTCGCGCTCGCCGACAGACGCACCGCCGATCACGACGACAAGGTCCGCTAAGTCCGCAAGATCGGCCGCCATCGCTTGCAGCGTGGGAAGGTGATCGGGCGCGCAGTGTCGAGACACCACCTCGCCGCCAAAGGCCGTGATCAGTGCGGCGACACCAAAGGTGACGCTCTCGCTGATCTTGTCGCAGTCTGCGCCGGCCTTGCCCGGATCAGCCAGTTCATCACCCGTGGCCAGGAGCGCCACGCGGGGGCGACGCCAAACCGTCACCTCGGAAAAGTCAGCGGCGGCGGCGGCGACCAGCCGTTGCGCGTTCAGCCTCAGTCCGGCCGCCAACAACGTCTGACCAGCCTGGAAATCGCAGCCCGCTGGCCGGATGTGACGCTTGGCGCCGATAGACTCCGGCAGACGAGCCCGTCCGTCGTCGACGACGACGTCCTCCTGAAGCACGACCCGGTCCGCGCCCTGCGGAACAGGCGCACCCGTAAAAACCCTCGCACAGGCGCCCGCCGGCAGGGCGTCTCGCAAGCCTCGGCCCGCATAGGCCGCGCCAACGATCGGCAAAGATCTGGCCCCAGCATCCAGGTCGCTGTCGCGAACCGCAAAGCCGTCCATCGCCGACACCGCCACGATCGGCGCGTCTCGCGCCGCGATCACAGGCTTGGCCAATCTGCGGCCATCGGCGTTCGCAAGACCAACGACCTCCATCGCCAGGGGCTTGGCCTCAGCGACCAGGCGATTCAGCGCCTCTGCGTAGCGGATCACGGACAGACGCCCCGCAGCCTCGGCAGATTGCCGGCTATGGAACAGGGGCGAAAGCGACTGTCGAGTTCCTGGACCAGGACCCCGTCCCAGGCGTCGCGGCAAGCCCCGGTCGAGCCGGGCACCGAAAAGACGAAGGTGTCGCCGATCTGACCGGCGAAAGCGCGCGACTGAAGTGTCGAGACGCCGACTGTGCCGAAGCTGACCTGGTGAAAGACCACCGAGAACCCCTCCATCTCCCGGCTAAAGAGCGGGCGAATGGCCTCCGGCGTGACGTCACGCGGGGAAAATCCGGTTCCGCCGGTGGTCAGGATGATTTCGATTCGCGGGTCGGCCGCCCAGTCCAGAACGCGCCGGCGGATCGCCTGAACATCGTCCGTGACGATCGCCCGATCGACCAGGCTGTGCCCGGCCTGGGTCAGCCGCTCGACCAGCAGGGCCCCGGAGGTATCGGTTTCGGACGTGCGGGTGTCAGAGATCGTCAACACCGCGACGCCCAACGGATGAAAGGTGAGATTGGGGTCGACGCCGGGCATAAAGAACCTCTTGGGCTGGGCCTTGCAAGCAAGGCGTGATCACGCGGCTGGGTTAGCCGACGGTCTCATCCTTCCCCTTGCGGAAGATCAATCGCCAGGTCGATCCGCAGCAGACTGAACGTTGGCCAGGGCCCTCCAGTCGCCCGACTTGCCCCCGGTCTTTCGCAGCAGACGAACGGCCTCGATGACCATGCCCTTCTCCGCAGCCTTGAGCATATCATAGACGGTGAGACAGGCGATCGACGCCGCTGTCAGAGCTTCCATCTCCACGCCCGTGGGACCGGAGGTCTTGGCCCGCGCCGTGATGCAGAGCCCGCCGTCGGCCGGCTCGACCGACACCTCAACCTGCGACAGCGCCAAGGGATGGCACAGCGGGATGAGGTCCGAAGTCTTCTTGGCCGCCATCACCCCGGCCAACTCGGCGACCGTGCGGACATCGCCTTTGCGGCCAGAGCCCGACACCGCCAGCGCCAAGGTCTGCGGACTCATGCGTACAAACCCGCCAGCGATCGCTTCGCGAACAGTCGCAGACTTATCGGAGACATCGACCATCCGCGCGCGTCCCTGATCGTCGATGTGGGTCAAGCGCAGCCCATCCGACGGCGGGTGGACAGCGACGTCGCGGTCCCAGCGCTCAGCGTCACGCCGGTCCTGGTGGGTCGGCTCGACCCAGCGTGCGCCCGTTGGCCCATGCTCCTTCTTCCAAAACGGCGCGCGACTTTTCAAGTAGTCCATCAAGCAGTCACAGGCCTCGAAGGCCGCGCGTCGGTGGGCCGCGCCGGCGGCGACAAACACCACAGCCTCGCCGGGCGCGATCCGGCCGGTCCGGTGGACCACCAAGACGTCATCAAGCCCAAAGCGCGTGATCGTCTCGCTCACGAAGGCCGTGATCGCCTGCTCGGTGAAGCCGGGATAGGCCTCCAGCTCAAGGGCCAGCGCCGCGCCGCCTTCGGCCCGCGCCAGTCCCACGAAACTGACCGCCGCGCCCATATCGACGCGCCCCGCGCAGAACCTCTCCATCAACGCGCCGGGGTCGAGCCGCGCCGCGCTCAGGGCCACCCTCATCCGCCGCTCATGGGCGGCAGGAAGGCCACCTCGGTCTGGGCGTTCAGTCGGGCCTCCCCGCGCACCAGCGCCTTGTCCACCGCCACCTGCACCCCAGGGGCGACCAAGGCTTCGCCCAGGCGCGGGTCCTCCCCGGCCAAGGCCGCACGCAGCGCGCCCAGATCATCGGCGGCGATCAAACGTTCGCGCCACCCGGCCTGATCGGCCAAGCGTCCAAACAGCAATACTCTGGCCATGGGTCGATCCCTTGTTCAGCCGCCCGTTGTCGACATGTGGCGCGCGACCGCGGGACGACGCCTGGCGATGTCGAAGTCGTGTCCGCGCGGCTTGGTGTCCAGAGCCGCCCGGATCGCCATCTCCAGGTCACGGTCCGACGCCCCCGCGCGCAACAATGCGCGCAGATCGGTCGCGTCTTCATGACCAAGACAGGTGTGGAGCGTGCCCGTACAGGTCAGGCGCACGCGATTGCAGGCCTCGCAGAAATTGTGGCTCAGCGGAGTGATGAAACCAAGCCGCCCGCCGGTCTCGGCCACCCGCGCATAGCGCGCCGGCCCGCCTGTGGCATGGGCCAGATCCTCCAGCGTCCAGAACGATGCCAACTCCTGGCGCACGGTCTTCAGGGACAGGAACTGATCGGTGCGGTCCTGCTCGATCTCGCCCAGCGGCATGGTTTCGATGAGGGTCAGGTCATGACCGCGGCTATGCGCCCACTGGATCAGTTCGGGAAGTTCGGCGGCGTTGTCGCGCTTCAGCGCGACGGTGTTGATCTTAACGGCGATGCCGGCGGCCTTGGCCGCATCAATGCCCTCCAGGACCTGGGCCAGGTCGCCGCCTCGGGTCAGGGTCCTAAACAGCGCCGGCTTGAGGGTGTCGAGCGAGACATTGACCCGTCGCACGCCATGGCGCGCCAGGGCCTGGGCGAAACGCGCCAACTGGGTGCCGTTGGTGGTCAGGGTGAGCTCGTCCAAGGCGCCGGTCCGCAGGTGGCGCGATAGGGCTACGACCAGGTCCATCATGCCCTTTCGGACCAGGGGCTCCCCCCCGGTCAGGCGAAGCTTGCGCACGCCCAGCCGGACGAAGGTTGAAGCCAGGCGGTCGAGCTCCTCCAACTGCAGGACCTGCGCCTTGGGCAGGAAGGTCATGTGCTCGGCCATGCAATAGTGGCAGCGCAGATCACAGCGGTCGGTGATCGACACCCGCAGATAGGTAACCGTGCGCCCCAGGCCGTCGCTGAGGCGTGAGCGCGGCGTCGTCGAGGCGATCGAGGCGTCAAAAGGGGTCATGGGTCAATCATTACCACTGACCCGCGTCCGCCCACCAAAGGCGCCGACCGCAGGTCCGAACAAATCCGGCCGTCGAAGTTGGATCGCCGAGAGGAGGCGTTCACGCCCCTCATGCAGATCGCTCCAATAGACACGCCGCCCATCGACGGCTTCAACGAACCAAACTCCGCCATCCAAACCGCCTATACACGTCAACTCGGGCCAAGTGATCACTTCGCGCGGCCCTCGCAGGACAGAAGCGAAAATCTGACCCGCACCTTCAAGTCCTTCGAGGCGCCAGGTCACCCGCAGCGACCACAATCGGTCTGGATTCGCCAGCCACCCGACCAAGCCGCCCAGAATGATCATCACGGCCGCCGCCAATTGTCGATCAGGCGCCAGGGCGGTCAGTCCAACCGCAATCCCAAAGCCCACCATCAGGCCCGCGCTCGCGGGGCCAAGCCAACCCACCCAGCGGGGGACGGCCGCGACGCCCGCAAGGGTTCCGCCTGGCTCTGACCTCGGCGCCAAGCGCTGCGACAACCAAAGGCTGATCGCCACCAGGCCCATGGTCAGCACAGCGCCTGCGATTCGGCCCTCAGGATCGGACGCGATCACGAGCGCGCCCAGTTCTGAATGCCTGTGCGCCAGCCCACGCAGCGTCGCTGAAACCCTGAGCCCGGCAAGATCAACTCCCATGGGCGGTGCGGCCAGATCGCCGTAACAGTCAAAGACCGTAGTCGAGGCGCAACGCCGACGCTTTGAGTTGGGTCAACCGCGCACGGATCAGGACCGCGCCCTCACCTACACGCGCCTGACGGTAAGTTGAGCGGCGTCAAAGATGACGCCTGCGTCATCTTTATAGTGGTGACGGAGAGCCGCGCCTTGAGACGCGGGCTCGCAGGGAGGAAAACATGCATGTGACCGTTGTGGAGCGGGCGCCGACGGCGATCCGCCAATTCGAAAGTGAAGAGCTGGCCGGCAAGCTGACCGGTGACGATGTCGAGGTGATCCGCGAGATCTTCAACACCCCGCTGGTCGGCTCGTACAACTGGGACTACGAGGCGGCCAACGCCAAGATCCGCAAGCTCTATGAGCTGGGCAAGCGGTTCAATTGGGACGCCAGCCTGGATGTCGACTGGGATGCGCCCTACCCGCTGAGCCAGCCGCCGTCCGACCCGCAGCTCAACGCGTTCGTGGGCCATCCCAAGTATGAAGCGCTTAGTGAAGCGCAGAAGATGGACTTTGCCTGGCGCAGCCACGCCCAAACCTTGTCTCAGTTCCTACACGGCGAGCAGGGTGCGCTCATGGTGGCCAGTCAGTTGGTCTCGTGCGCGCCGACCTATGACGCCAAGCTCTACGCCGCGTCGCAGACCTTCGACGAGGCGCGCCACGTCGAAGTGTTCAACCGCTATCTGCGTGAGCGTTGCAAGCTGGTCTATCCGATCAACCCGAACCTGAAGGCCCTGCTGGACAAGGTGCTGTCGGATCCGCGCTGGGACCTGAAGTTCGTCGGCATGCAGATCCTGATCGAGGGCCTCGCTCTGGCCGCCTTCCAGTCGATGGCCATGACCGCTCGCGACCCTCTGATCCGCCAGATCGTCGAGCTGGTCATGCGCGACGAGGGTCGTCACGTGGCGTTCGGCGTCAACTATCTGGAGGACTGGATCAAGGCGCTGCCGCCACAGGAAATCGAAGACCGCGCCCAGTTCGCCTATGAGGCGTGCGTGATCATGCGCGAGCGCCTGTTCTCAACGGACGTCGCCGAGGAGTTCGGCTTCACGGCCGAGGAAGCCAAGGCGATCCAGGTCGGCGGCGCTGTCGGCCAGGCGTTCCGAGACTTCCTGTTCGAGCGGATGATCCCCAACCTGAAGCGCGTGGGCCTGCTGACCGAGGCGGTGCGATCCAAGTTCGAGGCGCTCGGCGTGCTCAAGTGGGAGGACGCCACCCATGACGGCCTCATCGACTGGGCCACCTTGGAGCGGCCGCTCCCGACCAAGGCCGTCCTGGCGGCGGAATAGACGCAAGGGTTGAACTTATGGCGCGTTAGATTCGCGCGCGAGCGGTCAAACCGCTCGATCGCGCTCCCAGTGTATCAATTTCAGCCCGTCCCTTGCGGCCCTCACGGTCGCGGGGGACGGTGGACCTTGCGCCTGAAACTCTCAAGGCCAACGCATCGACAAAGGGTCACATCGCCCGCGCGGCCGCCCGCGCGGTCAGGATGCAGCCAGGCAGGAAGGAGCCTTCCAAGGAGCGCTTGCCTGCGGCCCCGCCGCCGCCGAACCCTGCGGCCTCCCCCACACAGAACAGGCCAGAGATCGGAGCACCCCTCGCATCGAGCACCCGACTCTGCAGATCCGTTTGCAGGCCGCCCAGGCTCTTTCGCGTGACCAACTGCATCTGAATCGCGATAAACGGACCCGCGTCGCGCCGCTGCAGGGGCGCTGGCCGACAGGTGCGAAGCCGATCCGATGGCCACTGCCGAGCATGGACGATCCGGCGGATCTGGTCGTCGTTCTGCAGCCGGGTTCCCCCGACGAAATTGGCGTCGTAGGCGTCGGCGCTGGCCTGGAGGACCTCGGGCTTGATGTCGTCGGTTCCGGTCAAGGCGTTCATCTTGGCCGCCAGACCCGCAAGCGTGGCGTCCGCCAGAACGTGTGGGCTGTCGCGCTGGAGCCGCCGAACCAGCCCCGAATTGCCAAACAGCGTCTCACGCAAGAAGGAGAACATCTGGCGATCACGAATAGATGCGTTGTGCTCGGCGCCCGAGATCGCCAGTTCCTTGATCGCGATCCGCCAATTCAGCAGGTGCCAGGTGTAGGGTCTGGGTTGAGCGGCGACCCGCTGGCAGAGCGCATGGGTGTCAAACCCCGTCACCAGGGGCTCAGGTCCGATCCGCACGCCCCTGTAATCGAGCCACAGCGCCGACTTGCAGGGGATGACCGACAGGCCATGGCCAGGGAAATGGGGCTGGGGGTGGGGAAAGCCCGCCGCATAGTTCCACATCTCTCCGGCGTGGGTGATGCGGGCGTCCACTCGCCCGACGGCCTCCTGATGCAGCCGCCCGTCCGAGAAGGGGTGCGCGCCATTCAACATCGCGCTGGGCATGGGGCGGTCCTTGGTCCAGTTCGCACGGACCTGCCGCGCGTCGCCGTTAAGGCCTCCCATCGCCAGAACCACCATCGGCGCCTTGATCAGGCTCTGCGCGCCGGTCTCCTCATTGATCGCCAAGGCGCCCGATAGCGCTCCGCCAAAGTTGTCCAACGCCTCGATGCGGGTGCGATGCAGCACCGTGAGCCTCCCCCCGGGATCGGCCGCGCGCATCGCCGCGATCAGCACGCGGGTCATGTGGCGGGCGGTCCCCCAGACGATGTGATAGCGCGGCAGGGCGTTGCCTTCGCCATAAACGCCGCGCTCAACCCAGTTGACTGTCGGCATGAACCGTACGCCCTCGGCGCGAAGCCAGTCATAAACCTCGGGCCGGGAACGCTCGGCGTAGTGTTGCGCCCAGGCGCGTGGCCAGTGATCGTCCGCGCCCAGTTCGCCAAACCGCAGCCAATCGCGCAGGGCAATCTCGGGGGTGTCGCGGATGCCCAGCCGCGCCTGAAGCGGCGTACCGACCAGAGCCATGCCCCCGAACGCCCAGAGCCCAAGACCCCCAAGACGCTCAGGCGTATCCTTGTCGACTACAATGACCGAGCGTCCCTGTCGCAAACACTCGAGCGCAGTGACAAGACCGGCCACGCCGCCGCCGGCGACAAGTACATCGGCCTGATGGGTGATCGCCATGGTTCGGGCGCTCCATAAGGCGCTCAGGGCGCCAGCTTGCGCTTGACCGCCGAGGCCAAGGGGGACGGCATCTTGTCGAGCGCGCCCAGCACATGCGGCAGCAGCTTGCGCTTCAGCCCGCCAAGGGCCGGTGGCACGACCGCATCGATCAGGTGAGGCCCCGGCGTCGCCAACGCCTGAGCCAGCGCGCGACAAAACGCGTCCGTCTCCTCGACGCGGACCGCCGTCACCCCCATCCCCTCGGCGATCTTCGCGAAATCAAGGCCCGCCCCGCCCAGGTCCAGCTGCGCGCGCGCCTTAGGACCGATCCGCTCGGCGCCGACCCGCTCCAGCTCGACATTGAGCACCGAGTAGGCGGCGTTGTTGAAGATCACCGCCGTGACGTTGAGGCCCTCGCGGGCCAGCGTCCAAAGCGCCTGGATCGTGTACATCGAGCTGCCGTCGCCAATCAGCGCCAGCACCGGCCGCTCGGGACAGGCGATGGCCGCGCCGATCGCGTTGGGCAGGCCTTGTCCGATCGCTCCGCCCGTCAGGGTCAGAAGGTCATGGCGCGGGGCGCCGGCTGTGTAGTGCGCCAGCATCAGACCCGAGGTGATGGCTTCATCAATCAGGATGGCGTCTTGGGGCAGCAGCTGGCCAACCGCCTTACAGACCTTTTCGGCCGTGAGCCTGCGCCCGCGCGGGGCCGGCGGCCGCAGGGCGGGCGCGGACGGGGCCTGAACATTGTCGGCGCCCAGCGCAATCGCGAGCTTTTTCAGGCTGCCGACCGCATCTTGGTCAGGGGCCGCCAGCGTCTCCACGGCGCAGCCCTCCGGTGTCAGATCGCTCCTCCTGCCCGGATAGGCGAAGAATGAGACAGGCGCTTTGGTGTCGACGAGGATCAGCCGCTCGACCCCCTTCAATTGAACAGCGGCCATCTCCGCCAGATAGGCGATCCGCTCGACAGCGGGCAGACCAGCCCCACGTTCTAGGCGCGTGGGGAAGGTTTCGGCGAGAAGCTTGACCCCGCTGTGGGCGGCGATCCGCGCGGCGATCCATAGGGCTTCTTCACGCAGACCGCTTCCACCCAGCAGCATTGCGGTCCGACCGCCAGTGCGGATCGACGCAGCAAGGGCCTTGACCTGATCATCGTGCGCGCAGCTTGGCGCGGCTGTCGCCGACGGGGGCTCGGGCGTCCCCCCTTCGCCCCAGGACACATCGGCCGGCAGGATCAGCGTGGCGACCTGGCCTGGAGGCCCCTTGGCGACAGCCAGGGCCTGAGCCGCGTCGCGACACAGCGCTTGGGTGGACTGGCTTGTGCGCACGAATTGGGGCGAGACGTTGCGGGCGACAGTCTCGATGTCGGACTGAAGTTGGGCGTCGTAGGGGACGTGCGAGGTTGCGTGGTCGCCGACGATGTTGAGCACAGGAACCTTGCCCTTGCGGGCGTTATGCAGGTTGGCCAAGCCGTTGCCGAGACCACACCCCAGATGGAGAAGGGTCGCCGCAGGCTTGCCGGCCATCCGCCCATAGCCATCGGCCGCGCCGGTCGCCACGCCCTCGAACAGGCACAACACCGCGCGCATCTGCGGAGCTGAATCCAGCGCGGCCACGAAGTGCATTTCCGAAGTGCCGGGATTGGTGAAGCAGACCTCGACCCCGCCCTGAACCAGGGTCTTCATCAGCGCCTGAGCACCGTTGGGCATGACGTGCGTCCTCCGTCGTCCCGGCTGCGGGGCCCCCGACTTCAGATTTGGCCGGTTGCGACCTAGAGTGACGATATGGTCACTACTATCATCAATGACAATAGCAAGCAACCGTCGCAGAAGCGCACCCGCCGAACCTCCGAGGCGGCGCGGGAAATGCTGCTCGAGGCGGCGCGCGCGCTGCTGTTCGAGCAAGGCCCTGGCGCGGTGACGCTGAAGGGAGTCGCCCAGCGCCTGGGCATGACGCATGGCAATGTCACTCATCATTTTGGAACAAGCGCCGCCCTGCACGCCGCGCTCGTCGAAGCCTCGGCCCGTCGGCTAGCGCGAGAGGCCCATGCGGCGGTTCTGGAAATGCGAAGCGGCGAGATCGGCGCTGAGGCAATTGTCGACATGTTCTTCGACGCATTCAGCAGCAGCGGTCTTGGCAAGCTGCTGGGCTGGCTTGCCGCTAGCGGCGGCGGCGGACTGACGCCAATCCTGGACGTCGTCGCCGACAGCGTCCGCGCCCTGCGCGAAGGCGAGCCGCCTGGAACCGACCACCACGCCGCCGGCGCGGGCCCGATCGTGCTGAACCTTACGAGCCACGCCCTGACTGCGGCCCTGATCGGCGATCGCCTCGAACAGGCTGCGGACATGCCCCCCTGCAGCCTCCGACGGCTGGCCGCAGAGCAGCTGGCGCTCCTACGCGCTCGGCCGCCGGCCCAAACCGATCGAGGCTAGAGGGTAGTCTCTAAGGCTCAAGGCCTGCCGGAGGCGCCGATCCAAGCCTCAACGCAGAAACCTCAACGTGCTTGAGACGCCCTCCCCAAAGCTGTCGGCGGAGCGGAGCGTCCAACCCCGCAGGCCCCACCCGTCCTGGCGCAGAGCGCGTCGCGCTGCCCATAGTGCTTTTAGATCATCGCCGGGCTCATCCCGCTGTGAGCGGAGGCGTCCCAAGAGCTGACGCCTGCTTCCATCAGCCAGGTGACGCAGGTGTGCCGCATCCAGTGCGGCGTGATTTCTCCGTCCAGTTCCGCGTCACGAACCAGCCCCTCGAACCCGGTTCGTATCCGTCCATGGATCGAACACCCGCCATGATGCAGAACGGTGCGGACACGCTGACCGGGCTGGAGCCTACGCCTTGTGGCTGCGTGATCTCCCTCGTCCTGCAGCGCGGCGATCCGATCATCATGCGCTTTCCACCGCCGCATGTGGCCGAGCAACGGCGCTGGCAAGCGCACCACGGGCCGCCGCTTGGTGGCGTGCTAGCGTTCAGCCTTGCCTCGCCGCCAGATCATCCCCGCCTCCAGGTCAACCCAGGCCCGGGCGGGGCTTTCATGCCACAGGACCTTGGGCGAAACGCCCGGCCGGGTTCCTGTGTAGACCCCCATCAGCACAGAGCGCCGGAGGTGACGGCGATTGGCTGCGGCTGACCTGTATGTACGGCCGAGCAGACTGACGACACAGACCCGCGAGCCTCCAAACGCCGTGCCAATGACATAGGCGTTTGACGCTCGGCATCGACCACGCCCCCAAGCTGGACCTCATCGGTGGACGCCCAAGCGGAGCTCATTTTGAGGAGCTTTGGGGGACGATTTGTGGAACAAAAAAATCTTCATTTTTGACATGAATATGATTTCACTGAACTAATTGCGAACCTCGAGCATCCACCCTCTCCGCCAGCCACCTATCTCCGCAAGTCCAGCTGAAGTTCCGCAAGTCCCCGTTGCGTAAGGGGAAATCGCGAGATCGTATTCCAGTGCGTTCGATGCGATCCGTCGCGTTCCACATCGCACTTGGGGAACGATGTTTGGGACGAGACGGCCCAGCTTCAGGGCCGCCCTACAGCGGTGCAGATAAAACGCGGGCAGATCGAGCGCACGGGTCTCTTTACGCCGTCTTTACGCGCATTCGCCGCTTCCGCATGGCGCCTTTATGCGCGTCCGTCGTCCTTAGCCTCCGACATCCAAGGAGGCCGTGATGGCTGATCTTCTCTATGGGGCGCTGGCGCTTGGCCTGTTCGCCCTGTTCGGCGCGTTCGTCGCCGCGCTGAGGCGCGTCTGACGATGCTCGTGAACATCCTGTGGGGCGCCGGCGCGATCGTGGTCGCCGGCTACATGGTCGCGGCGATGCTGCGGCCCGACAAGTTCTGACGGACCCTTTCCCATGACATGGCAAGGATGGGCGGAGATCGCCCTGACCCTGAGCCTGGCGGTCGCCATCGGCTGGCCGCTGGGCGTTCTTCTTTCCCGCGTCTGGAACGGGGAGAAGACTTTCCTAGACCCCGTGATGCATCCCGTTGAAGGCCTGTTCTATAAGGCCTGCGGTGTTGATCCCAAGAAGAGCCAGAGCTGGCACGCCTACGCCATGGCCCTGCTGGCTTTCAACCTGATCGGCTTTGCCTTCGTCTATGCGGTGCTGCGCCTGCAGGGCGTGCTGCCGCTGAACCCGCAGGGCTTCCCGGGTCTTTCGGGCCATTTGGCGTTCAACACCGCCTTCAGCTTCGTCACCAACACCAACTGGCAGAGCTACGCGGGCGAAAGCACGATGTCGACGCTCAGCCAGATGCTGGTGCTGACGGTCCAGAACTTCGTCTCGGCCGCCACCGGCGCGACCGTGGCGGCGGCCCTGGCGCGGGCGTTTGTCGCCAATCGCGGCGAAGGCGTCGGCAACTTCTGGGCCGACCTGATCCGCACCACGCTCTATCTGCTGCTGCCGCTGGCCTTCGTGGTCGCGGTCCTACTCGTCACCCTGGGCTTGCCGCAGACCCTGGCCGCCGGCGTCACCGCCCATACGCTGGAAGGGGCCGAGCAAAAAATCTCGCTCTACGCCGTGGCCTCGCAGGAGGCGATCAAGATGCTGGGGATCAATGGCGGCGGTATCTTCAACGCCAACTCGGCCCACCCGTTCGAGAACCCCACTCCCCTGACCAACCTGATCACGGCCGTCTCGATCAATACTCTTGGGTGGGCGGCGTTCTTCGCCTTTGGCCGCACCGTGATGGCCAAGAAGGACGTCCGCGCCCTGGTGATCGCCGCCTTCGTGCTGCTGTTCGCCGGCGCGGCGGGTGTCTACGCGACCGAAACCCAAGCCCCGCCCGCCCAGGTCGCGGCCAAGGTCGACACGAGCGTGAACATGGAAGGCAAGGAGGTCCGCTTCGGCGCGCCCGCCACGGCCGCCTGGGTCGCCATGACCACCGGGGCGTCTAACGGCTCGGTCAACGGCATGCACTCCAGCCTGATGCCCCTGGGTGGCGGGATCGCCATGTTCCTGATGCAGTTGGGCGAGATCCTGCCTGGCGGCATCGGCTCGGGCGTCGCCATCATGGTCGTCATGGCCCTGCTGTCGGTGTTCGTCGCCGGCCTGATGGTCGGCCGCACCCCCGAATACCTGGGCAAGAAGGTCGAGGCGCGCGAGATCCAGTTCTCGATCCTGGCGGTGGTGATCATCCCGCTGTCCATGCTGGGCTTCTCAGGGATCGCCGCCGTCCTGCCGGAGGCGCTGAAGGGCCTGATGCACAGCGGCCCGCACGGCCTTTCGGAGATCCTCTACGCCTATGTCTCGGGCACGGCCAACAACGGCTCGGCCTTCGCCGGCCTGACCGCCAACGCGCCCTGGTGGAACGTGACGCTGGGGATCGCCATGGCGCTGGGCCGCTTCCTGCCGATCGTCGCCGTCCTGGCCATCGCCGGCAGCCTGGTCGCCAAGCCCAAGCTCGCCCCCACGGCCGGCACCCTGCCGACCGACGGCGGTCTCTTCATCGGCCTCTTGATCGGGGTGATCCTGATCCTGGGCGGCCTGCAGTTCTTCCCCGCGATGGCGCTGGGACCGATCGTCGAGCACTTCCAAGCGCTCGGCGCGGTCGCGGCCCTCCGCTGAGTGGTGATCCCATGAGTTCGATCGATATCCACGCCGATCAGGGTCGACGCCCCCTCGCCGGCGGCCTCTCCGGCCCCGTCCTGGCCCGCGCGGCCAAGGACGCCTTCCTCAAGCTCGATCCGCGCAAGCTGACCGGCAACCCGGTGATCTTCGCCACCTGGCTGGTGGCCCTGCTGTCGACCGTCTCGGCGGTCGCGGCGGTGGCGACCCACCAGGCGGCGGGCTTCGCCATCCAGATCGCCGTCTGGCTATGGGCCACGGTGCTGTTCGCCAACCTCGCAGAGAGCGTCGCCGAGGGGCGCGGCAAGGCGGCGGCCGACAGCCTGCGCGCCACCCGCGTGACGACAAAGGCCAAGCTCATCGTCGATCCCAACACCGGGACCTGGATTCCCACCCCCGCCCACAAGCTGGGCGTGGGCGAGGTGATCCTGGTCGAGGCCGGCGAGGTCATCCCGACCGATGGCGAGATCATCGAGGGCATGGCCAGCGTCAACGAAGCGGCTATCACCGGCGAAAGCGCTCCAGTCATTCGCGAAAGCGGCGGCGACCGCTCAGCCGTGACCGGCGGCACCACGGTGGTCTCCGACTGGATCAAGGTGCGGGTGACGGCGGAGGCGGGCTCGACCTTCCTTGACCGAATGATCGCCATGGTAGAGGGCGCCGACCGTCGCAAGACGCCGAACGAGATCGCCCTGGCCGTCCTGTTGGCGGGCCTGACCCTGATCTTCCTGATCGCGGTCGTGACCCTGCTGGGCCTGGGCAAGTTCTCGGGCGTCGCTTTGGACCCGCTGGTGCTGGGTGCGCTGTTCATCACGCTGATCCCCACGACCATCGGCGGGCTGCTCAGCGCCGTCGGCATCGCTGGCATGGACCGCCTGCTAAAGGTCAATGTCCTGGCGACCTCGGGCCGCGCTGTCGAGGCGGCGGGCGACGTCGACACCCTGCTGCTCGACAAGACTGGCACCATCACCTTCGGCAACCGCATGGCGACCGAAGTGATCCCCGCGCCCGGCGTGCGTCCCGAAGCGGCCATGAGGGCGGCCTTGATGGGCTCGCTGGCCGACGAGACCCCGGAAGGCCGCTCGATCGTCGAACTGGCCCGCAACGCCGGCCTGACGGTGGAGCCGCCCGAGGGCGCGACCTCGATCCCGTTCACCGCCCAGACACGCCAGTCGGGCCTGGACCACGACGGCCACTCCTGGCGCAAGGGCGCTGTGGACGCCGTCTACCGTTCCCTGGCGCTGGAGCCCAAAAGCATTCCGGCCGAACTGACGGCCGCCGTGGATCGCATCGCCCGCTCGGGCGGCACGCCGCTGGCGGTCAGCGAAGACGGCGTCCTGGTCGGCGTCATCCACTTGAAGGATGTGGTGAAGCCTGGGGTGAAGGAGCGGTTCGCGGACCTTCGCCGCATGGGCCTTCGCACGGTAATGATCACCGGCGACAACCCTGTGACCGCCGCCGCCATCGCCTCCGAGGCAGGCGTCGACGACTTCCTGGCCGAAGCCACGCCCGAGGACAAGCTGCGGCTGATCCGCGAGGAACAGGGCAAGGGCCGCCTGGTGGCCATGTGCGGCGACGGCGCCAACGACGCCCCCGCCCTCGCCCAGGCCGATGTCGGCGTCGCTATGCAGACCGGCGCCCAGGCCGCCCGCGAGGCCGGCAACATGGTCGACCTCGACAGCGACCCGACCAAGGTCATCGAGATCGTCGAGGTCGGCAAGCAGATGCTGATCACCCGCGGCGCCCTGACGACCTTCTCGATCGCCAACGACGTGGCCAAGTACTTCGCCATCATCCCGGCGATGTTCGTGGTCTCGTTGCCGGCCCTGGGGGCGCTGAACGTGATGAAGCTGCACAGCCCGCAGAGCGCCATCCTGTCGGCGGTGATCTTCAACGCCCTGGTGATCGTCGCCCTGATCCCGCTGGCCCTGAAGGGCGTGAAATACCGCGCCGTCGGCGCCGGCAAGCTGCTGTCGCGCAACCTGACCCTCTATGGCCTTGGCGGCCTGATCGCCCCGTTCGTCGGCATCAAGCTGATCGACCTCGTGGTCTCGGCCCTGGGTCTGGCGTAAACACGAGCCATCGGAGACTCATCCGTCATGCTTTCGCATCTTCGTCCGGCCCTGGTTTCGATGGGCCTGTTCACCGCCCTGCTGGGCCTGGCCTATCCGCTGGCCGTCACGGGCGTCGCCCAGGCGGCCTTTCCGGTCCAGGCCAATGGCAGCCTCGTCCGCGACGCAAACGGCCAGGTCATCGGCTCGGCCTTGATCGGCCAGGCCTTCGCCAAGCCCGAATACTTCCACGGCCGCCCCTCGGCGGCGGGGAACGGCTACGACGCCACGGCCTCCAGCGGCTCCAACATGGGCCCGCTGAACGACAAGCTGATCGCGCGGGAAAAAGGCGACGCCGCCGCTTTGCGGGCCGAGAACCCCGGCGCGGTCATCCCGGCAGACGCGGTCACCACCTCGGCCTCAGGTCTTGATCCGGACATCTCGCCGGCCAATGCCCGCTTCCAGG
Source organism: Caulobacter sp. FWC26 (assembly GCF_002742645.2). Taxonomy (NCBI): domain Bacteria; kingdom Pseudomonadati; phylum Pseudomonadota; class Alphaproteobacteria; order Caulobacterales; family Caulobacteraceae; genus Caulobacter; species Caulobacter sp. FWC26. Next base: position 416,165 of record NZ_CP033875.1, on the reverse strand, counting down.
CGCCCCGCGTCGCCAAGGCGCGCGGGGTTACGGAAAGCCAGATCACGGCGCTGATCGACGCCCAGGTTCAGCAGCCGCTACTGGGCTTCATCGGTCAGCCTAGCGTCAACGTACTGGCCCTCAACCGGGCGCTCGACGCCCGCTTCACGAAAGGCGGCTAGTGCCGGCTGACGAACGCTCCTCTCAAAAAGAACCCGGGCGCCCCGACCCCGAGGCGCTCCTGGCCGCCGCCAACAAGGCGCGCCGGGGGCGCCTCAAGGTGTTTCTGGGCATGGCGCCCGGCGCGGGCAAGACCTATGAAATGCTGCGCGCCGCGCGCCGCCGGAAGGCCGAAGGCGCGGACGTCCTGATCGGCGTCGTCGAGACCCATGGCCGCCGCGAGACCGAAAGCCTGCTGCGCGGCATGGAGGTCCTGCCCCGGAAGCCGATCGAGCACCGCGGCCGTGTCCAGATGGAGTTCGACATCGACGCGGCCCTGACGCGCAAGCCGAAGATCCTGCTGGTCGACGAGTACGCCCACTCCAACGCGATTGGCTCGCGGCATCCCAAGCGCTGGCAGGACGTGGAGGAGTTGCTGGCAGCCGGCGTCGATGTCTGGACAACGCTGAACGTCCAGCACCTTGAGAGTCTGGTCGACGTCGTCCAGCGCATCACCGGCGTGCGCCAGCGTGAGACGGTGCCCGACAGCGCCCTCTCCCGCGCCGACGCTATCGAGCTGGTGGACATCACGCCCGACGAACTGCGCGAGCGGATGGCCGCCGGCAAGGTCTATGTGCCCGAGACCGCGCGCCTGGCCTCGGACAACTTCTTCAAGGTCGAGAACCTCACCGCCCTGCGCGAGCTGGCGCTTCGTCGCGCGGCCCAGACCGTCGACGACCAGCTGGTCGCCACCATGCGCGAGAAGGGCGTCGAAGGGCCCTGGGCGGCGGGCGAGCGGATCCTCGTCCTGGTCAGCGGCGATGCGATGGCGGCCACCCTGGTGCGGGCCGGCCGGCGATTGTCGGACATGATGATGGACGCGCCATGGACCGTCACCCACGTGGAGCGGACCGATCGGCCGCTGGCCAAGGATGGCGACGCGGCGCGCCTCCGCGAGGCCTACCGCCTGGCCGAGCAATTGGGCGGCGCGACCATCGCCCTCAGCGGCGGCGACATCGTCGAGACGGTGATGGCCTATGCGCGGCGCCACAACGTCACCCAGATCGTCATCGGCAAGGCGATCGAGAGCCGCTGGCGCGAGCTTCTGGGGCGCTCCTTGGCCAACGCCCTGCTCCGCGAAGCCCGCGGCGTGGCGGTTCACGTCGTCACCGAGGCCGCGCCCGAGCGGAGGTCGCCCGCACCTGAGCCGCCCCGGCCCGATCGTTGGCGCGGCTATGCGGTCGGAGCCCTGTTCATCGCGGTCGCCACCCTGGCGGCCTGGGGTCTGGACGTGGCGTTCGATCGTGTCGATCTCGGGATGATCTTCCTGGCGGCCGTCCTGGCGGCGGGCGTCTTGCACGGCCTGCGCCCCGCACTGGCGGCGGCGACCGTGGCGTTCCTCGTCTACAACTATCTGTTCCTCGAACCGCGCTACAGTCTCGCCGTCGGCGCGCCCACGGACTTCATCACCCTGGTCGTGTTCTGGGCGGTGGCCCTGGCCTCGGGCGGGCTCGCCGGCCGAGTGCGCGAACAGGCGCTGGGATCGCAACGCCGCGCCGCCGCCGTCACCACCCTGCTCGCCGCCAGCCGGACGTTCTCCGCCGCCAGCGGCCGCGACGCCGTCGCCAAGGCTCTGGTGGAACAGGTTTCAGCCGCCGCCGGCGCACGCGCCGTCGTGCTTCTGCCTGAAGGGGATGAAATTGCAGTCACCCACGGCTCGCCCGAACTCGCCACCTTGGACGCCGGGCAGATGGCGGCCGCACGATGGGCTTGGGAAAAGGGCGAAGCCGCCGGCTTCGGAACCGGGACCCTGCCCCAGGCCCGATGGACGTTCTGGCCGCTGGACGGCGTCCGCGCCCGCACGGGCGTCGCCGGCCTGGCCGCGGGCGGCGCGCCGTTGGGGCCGGACCAGGAGCGCCTTGTGCTGGCGCTGCTGGAACAGGGGGCCGTCGCGCTGGAGCGCTCGCAGCTCGCGGCCGAGGCTGTCGAGGCCGAAACCCTGCGCCGCGCCGACCGCTTCCGCTCGGCCCTGATGAACTCGGTCAGCCACGATCTGCGAACGCCGCTGTCGACGGTGCTGGGCGCTTCGACGACCCTGATCGACTACGGGGACAAGCTGGCCAGGCCGGTGCGCGAGGACCTGATCGTCAGCATTCGCGAGGAGGCCGAACGACTGAACCGCTACGTCGCAAACCTGCTCGACATGACGCGCATCGAAGGCGGCGCTCTGCGACTGCGGACCGACTGGCTAGACGTCCGCGACGTGCTGAACACCGCCGCCGATCGGGTGTCGCGCCGCCTGGGCGGGCGGGCGCTCGCCCGGGATTTTCCTCGGGAGCTGTCCCTGGTCCAAGCCGATGCGAGCCTGCTGGAGCAGGTAGTGGTCAATGTCCTCGAAAACGCCATCGCCTATAGTCCGTCTGAGGCGCGCATCGAAATGGCCGCCTATGAGGATCGCGGCAACGTCGTGATCAGCATCGAGGACGAAGGACGCGGCATACCCACATCGGAACTGGAGCGGGTGTTCGACAAATTCCGCCGCATGGAGGAGCCCAGCGACCGCACTCAAGGCGCGGGCCTGGGCCTTTCGATCGCCAAGGGCTTCATCGATGCGTTGGGCGGACGGATCGCCGCCGCCAGCCCCATCCACGACGGGAAGGGCACGCGGATCCTGATCAGCTTGCCCAAGGCCGTCGCGACGCCGCATCACCTGCTATGACACCCGCATGAGCGCGCTTCGCCACCGCATCCTCGTCATAGACGACGAGCCGCAGATCCACCGCTTCCTGGGCCCTGCTCTGGACGCGGCTGGCTACGAACCCCTGCGCGCCGACAGCGGCCAGGAGGGCCTGCGCGGCATCGCCCTGTGGTCGCCCGACGCCGTCGTGCTGGATCTTGGCCTGCCCGACATGGACGGCAAGGACGTCCTCGAAAAGGCCAGAGCGTTCTACCAGGGGCCGATCCTGATCCTTTCGGCCCGCGACCGCGAGGTCGAGAAGATCGAGGCCCTGGATCGCGGCGCCAACGACTATGTCGAAAAGCCTTTCGGCGTCGGCGAACTGTTGGCGCGGCTGCGCGTGGCGCTGCGCCAGTCGGCGACGCCGAAGAGGAGCACGGGTCCGCTCACCTTCGGAGATGTCGTTATCGATCTGGACCTGCGTTTGGTGACCAAGGCCGGCGGGGCCGTAAAGCTGTCGCCCAAGGCTTTCGAACTCCTGGCGCGCTTGGCCCTATCGCCCGGCAAAGTGCTGACCCACAAGGAGCTCCTGGTTGGTGTGTGGGGCGCTGCGCACGCGCATGACACCCAGTATCTGAGAGTGTTCGTCGGGCAGCTCCGGCAGAAGCTTGAAGACGACCCGGCGCACCCTGGATTGATCCTGACCGAGCCCGGGGTGGGCTACCGCCTCCAGGGTTTGGCCCAGTAGCGCCATTTGCTCCGGCGGCGCGCCATTGAGGCCATGCTGGCAAGGACGGCGCTTGCGCCTATCTCTACAATGGCCGCTTTATTTATGGAGATCTGGGTGCAGCGACCATTTTCAGCCCGCCTGACGGTGGCCTTTGCATTGATGGCGGCCCTGGCGCTCGCGCAAGGCGGTCTCGCGGCCTGGATCGCCAACCGAGCCGAGGACCAAGTCCTTCGGGGGCGTGTGGCCGGTGATCTGCAAAGTACGTTCTGGGAGCTTTCAGCCACCAAGCAGCGCTTGCGCGCCTGGTCCCTGCGCGCCCTGATGGGGGCGCCGCACGCGCCGGGTGACGGCGAAATGCTCCGCCTGCGTATGTCTGACGCCATCGTACGCCTGCAGGACCTCAGCGCGCGGGCTGAGCAGATGGATCGGGCCATGGGCATCCAGTCCGGCGAAAGCGCTCAGCGCGACGACGCCCTAAAGCTCTTGTCTCAAAGCGTCGTGGCGCTGCGCGAGCCAATCGCCGATATCAACCGACGAGGCCCGACCCAAGACGCCCTGACGGCATGGGCGGCGATCGAGTCCGTCTTCGACAAGGGCGCAGGTCGCGACTTGCGGGAAATGCTGAATGAGCGGATCCGGACCGAGGCCGATATCCTAAAGCGAACCCGCCAGGTCGCTGACCTTTACCTCATGCGGGTGAAGGTCCTGAGCTGGTCCGCCGCGGGAACCCTTGGCCTGATGGCGATCGTTCTCGCCTTCTACTTCACGCGTGCGCTACGCCGCCCTCTGTCGGCGATGTCCGAAGGCGCGCGCGCGTTCGAGCAGGGGCGTCTGGACCACCGGATGCCGGAGGGCGGCTTTCTGGAGTTCTCGCGCCTGGGCGTCAGCATCAACCGCATGGCCGCCGAACTCTCGGCGCGACGGGAGCAAGAGGCCGAACTACGCGCAGGCCTGGAGGTCCAGGTCGCCACTCGGACCAAGGAACTGGAGGCCGCGCTCGGTGAACTGCGTCAGGTCGAGGCTCGACGGCGTCAGTTGCTCGGCGACATCAGCCATGAGCTGCGCACGCCGATGACCGCTATTCGCGGCGAGGCCGAAGTGGCGCTTCGCGGCCGCAAATCGTTGGACGACTATCGCGACGCCCTCCAGCGTATCACCCAGGCCTCCGGCCAGATGGGCGCGTTGATCGAGGACCTCCTGATGATGGCTCGCAGCGACGCCGAGATCCTGCATTTGAACCTGACCGAGGTTGACCCGCGCCAAGCCCTCGAAGAAGCCATCGCGACGCTGTCGCCCATCGCCCACGTGCGCGAGGTGGAACTCCAGGTCGCCATAGAGGACGCCCCGGCTCGCGTCGCTGCCGACGGTCAACGGCTGCAGCAGGTGATGGCTCTGCTGATCGACAACGCCATACGCTATTCGCATCCCGGCGGTGCGGTCGAGATTGTGGCCGGATCCGATGCGGCCACGCCGGAGATCTGGCGGCTGGAGATCAAGGATCACGGCATCGGCATCGCACCACCTGATCTGGCGCATGTCTTCGAACGCGGCTACCGGTCGGCCGCCGCGCGCGCCCACCGCGCCGATGGGACCGGTCTGGGCCTGCCCATCGCCAAGGCCCTTACCGAACGCCAAGGCGGCGCCTTGCGGCTGGAAAGCGAGACGAACCGAGGCGTCAGGGCGATCCTGACCCTACCCAAGACTGAACCGGCGCCGTCCGAAGGAGTCCTCTAGATGCACATCTTGGTCGTAGAGGACGATGCGCGCGTATCCGACTTCCTTGAGCGCGGGCTGAAGGCCGAGGGCTACAAGGTTCGGGTCGCCCGGGACGGGATCACCGGCCTGGAAGCCGCCCGGGATCTCGACGCCATGCTGCGCGAGCTTGATCAGAGCGGCGTCATCCTGCTGGACCTCATGCTGCCCAAGATGACGGGCATGGAGGTGTGCCAGACCCTTCGCGCCGCCGGCGTCATGACGCCCGTGCTGATGCTCACCGCCCTGGGGGCGGTTGACGACCGGGTGACAGGCCTGCGAACCGGAGCCGACGACTACCTCGTCAAGCCGTTCTCCTTCGAGGAATTGCTGGCGCGGATCGAAGCCTTGCTTCGACGGTCGCGGGAGCAGCGCGCGCCGACCGCCAAGAAGATCAGGGTGGGCGCCGTCGAGCTCGACCGGTCGACGATGCGCGTCTAGCGGGACGGCGAAGAGATCGTGCTGACCGCCCGTGAGTTGGCGTTGCTCGAGCTGTTCCTGTCCTCACCGGGCCGCGTGCTGAGCCGCGAGCGCATCCTGTCGAATGTCTGGGGCGTCGACGAAGACCCGCTGACGAACGTGGTCGACGTCTATGTCCGCCGGCTCCGCGCCAAGATCGACCCGCCGAACGCATCGTCCTTCATCACCACGGTGCGCGGCCTCGGATACAGACTGGAACCCGATCCGGCTCGCGCGCCCCTCAGCGCCTGACGCTCTCGGAAAAAAGACGCCCGCGCGGCAGAGGGACCGCGCGGGCGAAGACAAGGGGATTCAAAGAGGGGGTGGGGATCTACTTCGCGGCGTAAGGCAGCGACGAATGGTGGGCGACGATGCGGATCGCGCCGTCGTCGGTCTTCTTGAAGGTCCAGGTCTTGTCCACCGTCGTCACCTTGCCGTTCTTGTCAGTCATCATGACGTTGCCGGTGGTGCTGGCGGTGTCGCCATGGATCTGGACGGCGGCGTTCTTGATCTCCACCGAACGCCAGCCTTGCAGCGCAAAGCCCTTGTCGTTCGGATAGTTCGGATCACCGCCGACGAAGTAGGCCAGGGCGCCGTCCTTGGTGGTGCGGAAGGTCTGCGGCGCCACGGTCAGGGTCGGCTTGAACAGCACCGGCCCCAGGTTGTAACCGTAGGCCTTGTCGAGCACGGTGCTCGCCAGCGCCTTGGCCTTGGCGTGGCCGCCGGTCTCATGTTCGCGAGCGATGGCGACCAGCGCCTCGCCCCAGGCCTTTTGAGCGGCCAGCACTTCGGCTTCCGTCAGAGCGCCCGTGTAGGTCGTGCTCGCCCAGGCGGCCGGAGCGGTCGCGACCGCCGCAAGGAGCGCGCCGGCGGCGATTAGAGAGCGAGGGTTCATTATCTTCTCCTGATCTGTGCGGCGTCGAACGCCGTGTCCTCAGGGATAGAAGGGGCAAGTGAACCTGAACTGTCGCGCGGATGAACGCCGGATTACAGAACAACTGTCCCGCAAAGACGCAGAAAGCCGCGCCTCTAGGGCGCGGCTTTCGAACAGTTCAGCAACTGTACTGCCCGAGGCGGAAACCCCGCTAACGTTTCCAGCGGTCGACGGCGCTCACCAATCCAGCGACCTCGACGGGCGCCAAGCCCACGGTCAGACCCTCGCCCTGGTCATCCTTCAAGCGCACGCTCCAAGGCATGCGGTCGCCCGGCCGGTAGGTCGCCGCGACGGCGCGGATGACCGTCTCGGGCACTTCGAACTCCACCGTCATGTGTCGACCGCAGGTGACGAGCACCTCGCCGCATTCTTCGCTCCAGCGCCGCACGGTCGTCGGCGCGAGCTTCAGAAGTCCGTCAGAACCCCGTACATGAATCTGGGTCACATCCAGACGCGCGCCGTAATAGGTCAGGTCGTAGGTGACCCGCCAGGAGACGCCCGCGCCATCCCGCGACTTGGCGGCCTTGATGAAGCCATCGCGCACGGCCACGCCGTGGCTGAAGCCCCCCTTGCGGAAGACTGGTTTGGAGCTGAACAGCACGTGGTCCTCGAGCGGATCATCGCGCACCTCGATGCGCTCGGCGATCGTCTCGGGCGTCATCTTCACGAGCGCGGCGTGAAGGGGCTTGTGGCCGACCGAGGCCTGGGCCGGGCCAGCGACGCAAAGCGCGGCCGACGCGGCGGCGCCGAAGGGGACTGCCAAGCTTCTCACGATGTGGCTCCTTTCATTAGAATTGCAGATTGATCCAGACGGCGGCGGCGTGGGTCACCTGGTCTGGGCCGGTGCGGTAGGCGCGCTGGTGCAGGTAACCCGGCTCCAGCGTGACCGCCTTACTGATCGGAACGGAGACGCCCGCGAAGCTGCGCCAAAGGTGCAGGCCGTCACGCTGTCCCCAACGGGTCTGGTTGAGGCCGACAAACGCCTCTGTCCATGCGACGGCTCGGACACCGTCCTTCAAAGGCGTGGTGAAGCGAACCTGCTGGCGCATCCGCCAGCCCGTCCCGTCGCGATCTTCGACCCAGCGCTGTTCCAGACGTGTGCGCCCCGTCAGGGTGACGCCCTTGCCGTCTCCCGCCAGGCGGTAGGACAACTGCTGCCAGCCGCGATGCTCGTGGGTCGTCGACCGCCCCTTGGGCGTCGAGCGGACATAGGCGTAACCCGCCGACACGGTGGTCGTGGTGTCCAGTCGCCAGCCAAGCGAGGGACGGAAGATGACCTGTCCCAAACGGCTGGCGTCATCGCTGAAACGCGCCTGTCCGTCGACGGTCAGAGTCATCTTGTCGCTCAGGGCGCCAGAGGCCTGGACAACCGACCAGGCCTGGGTATCCGTGTCGGTCGCCCACGCGGCTCCAGCGGCGGCGAGCGCAAGGCTCGCCACCGCCAAGCCTAGGCCGCTGCGGCCGGCGATCAGAAGCGCCATGTCAGCCCCGCGCTGGCCACCCAGGGATTCAGCTCGTGCTCGGTTTCCAGCACCAGCCGGTCGCCCGCATGGAACCGGGCCGTCGTGTCCACGAAGTAGCGCTTCACATCGATGCTCAGGCCCATCGCCTTGTTAGCGAGCGGGATATCGACGCCGGCCTGGAGAGCCGCCCCCAGTTCGCTCGAGAGGCCAACCTTGGTGGCGCCCAGAGCCTTGGCGTTGGCGCCGACACCCTCGCCGAACACCAGGAAGTAAGCCGGACCGGCGCCGACATAGGGCTTCACGCCTCCTGTCATCGGCAGGTGATACTTCAGCGTGACCGTGGCCGGGATGACCTCGGCGTTGTCGACCAGGGTCGCGCCCTTCAGCGCGCCGGCGCCCCGCACGTCATGCTGCGTCACGCAGCAAATCGTCTCGACCGAGACCCGCGGCGAAAAGAAATACTCGACCGCGACGGTCGGAACCCAGGCGTCCTTAGCGCGGGTGTCCGAACCGGCGGGCAGGCGCAACTGATCGACCTTGACCTTGGTGATCGCGCCGTCAACCGCCACGTGCGTGGCCAGAGCCTTGATCTGGATCTGGCCACGTTCAGCCGCCTGGGCGCTTCCAGCGACTGCGGTCATAGCCAATACCGATGCGGCGACCGCGACGAATGTCCCTTGCTTGCTCATCAATTCCTGTCCTCGGGGAACGGGCCTTCGCCCACAGGACAAGAGCTAGGGAGCAGCCGTGAACCCCGGCTGTCTGCGGGATGAACGGCGGATTACAGCGTCTCTTTACGGCGACCGATGGCGCGAGCGCCCCCGACGCGCCAAAGCGGCGCCGGAGCCCGCCGATCCGATCGAAAAACCCTTGATGCCCCGGCCGCGAGGAACAGCGGCAGGTGATCCGAAGAGGCTTAAGCGCCCGAAAGATCGAAGCTGCGACGCCAGGCCACGAACTTCGCCAGCCCCTCCGCCAGTTTGATCTTGGGCTTGTAACCGCAGAGCGCGTTCAGCTTATCGATATTGGCGAAGGTGGCGGTGACGTCGCCAGGCTGCATCGGCTTGAAGACCTTTTCGGCCTGCACGCCCAGAGCCGCCTCCAGGGTTGTGATCATATCCATCAGGCCGACGGGATCATTGTCGCCAATGTTATAGATCTCATGGCCGCCGGGAGCGGGAGGATGATCGAGCACGCCCAGCACCCCGTCGACGATATCGTCGATATAGGTAAAGTCGCGGGCCATCTCGCCGCCGCCATAGACCTCGATCGCCTCGCCTCGCAGCATTTTCTCGGTGAAGCCGAAATAGGCCATGTCCGGTCGCCCCCATGGCCCATAGACGGTAAAGAACCGCAGACCGGATTGGGGAAAGCCATACAGCTTGGCGTAGCTCTGGCTCAGCAATTCACAGGAACGCTTGGTGGCGGCGTACAGCGACACGGGGCTCTCGGCCGGATCGCTCTCCTTGAAGCCGTCTCCATTCAGCGGCCGATCGCCATAGACGCTGGACGAACTGGCATAGACCAGATGCTCGACGCCCGCGTGGCGACAGGCTTCGAGCACCGACAAATGACCGGCCAGGTTGCTGCGCTCGTAGGCGAAGGGGTTGTCGATCGAGTAGCGGACTCCAGCCTGGGCGGCCAGATGGACCACGCGCCGGGCGCCGGACGCCGCCATCAGCTCCGAGAACGCCTGATGCTCGGCGATGTCCAGGCGGACCATCTCGAAGCCGTCCCGCCCCATCAGCCGCGCGACGCGCGCCTCCTTGAGCGCAGGATCATAGTAGGCGTTGAACACATCAACCCCGATCACGCGCTCACCACGCAGCAGCAGCCGCTCGGCCACGTGGTAGCCCACGAAGCCGGCCGCGCCTGTGACGATGATCGGGCCCTTGGTCACGCTCAGCCGCGCCCGATGGAGGCGTAGGTGAAGCCGTGACGGACCATTTCAGCCGGCTTGTAGACATTGCGAAGGTCCACGACCGTCGGCGACCGCATCAGCAGCTTCAGACGATCCAGGTCGAGGGCCCTGAACTGATCCCACTCGGTTAGGATCACCAGCGCATCGGCGCCCTCGGCGGCCTCATAGGCGCCGGCCTTGAAGTCGATGTCCTTGAGCATGTGCGCGGCTTCCCGGGCGCCTTCGGGATCGAACGCCTGAACCTTAGCGCCCAAGGCCTGCAGGGCCGGAATGATGTCCAGGCTTGGCGCGTCTCGCATGTCGTCGGTGTTGGGCTTGAAGGTCAGGCCCAGCACGCCGATCGTACGGCCCGTCAGGTCGTCGAGCTGCATGGCCCTGGCGATCTTGCCGGCCATCGCCTTCTTGCGGTCGTCGTTGATCTGCACCGTGGTCTCGATCAGCCGCGTGGGCGCGCCGAAATCCTGAGCCGTCTTCACGAGCGCGATCGTGTCCTTCGGGAAGCAGCTGCCGCCATAGCCCGGACCGGCGTTGAGGAACTTCGCACCGATGCGCTTGTCCAAGCCGATACCCTTGGCCACTTGCTGAACATCGGCGCCGACCTTCTCGCAGAGGTCGGCCATTTCGTTGATGAAGGTGATCTTCATCGCCAGGAACGCATTGGCCGCGTACTTGATCAGCTCACTGGTGCGCCGCCCCGTGAACACGATCGGGGTCTCGTTCAGGGAAAGCGGCCGGTAGAGATCGCGCATCACCGCCTGGCCGCGCTCGTCGTCGGTGCCCACGACCACGCGATCCGGACGCTTGAAGTCCTCGATCGCGGCGCCCTCGCGCAGGAACTCGGGATTCGACACCACCGCGAACTGAGCGTTGGGATTGGTCTTGCGAATGATAGCCTCGACCTCGTCCCCGGTGCCCACCGGCACGGTCGACTTGGTCACCACCACGGTGAACCCGTCGATCAGCCCGGCGATCTCCTCGGCCGCCGCGTAGACGTAGCTGAGATCGGCGTGCCCGTCGCCGCGGCGCGTCGGCGTGCCCACCGCGATGAACACCGCTTCGGCCTCCCTGATCGCCTGGGCGCCGTCCAAGGTGAAGAACAACCGTCCTTCGCGCACGTTGCGGGCGACCAGATCATCCAGCCCAGGTTCGAAGATTGGAATTTCGCCCCGCTCGAGCCGTTCGATCTTGCTGGGATCCTTGTCGATGCATGTCACGACGTGGCCGAAGTCGGCGAAGCACGCCCCAGACACCAGGCCCACATAGCCGGTCCCAATCATCGCTACGCGCATTTGTCCCTCACGAGAGCGCTCGCCCCGAGATCGGGACGTTGCTGATGTGCGCCCTAGCCTGACCTAGCGGGGTAATCCAGCCGAATGTTGGCCTTTGGCGCAAAGGCGCGCTTGTTAAAGCCGTCGCTAGCGACGCACGTCCTTTGCCGGCTGCGTCTGTCGGCCCGGTCATCGATTTGCCGGTTGCGGCCCCGCGAGCGCTCCTGTATCGAACCCCCTCCCCCGCCGACGTGATTGCGTCGACATCCGGATGGCCCGGTGGCGGAGTGGTGACGCAGCGGACTGCAAATCCGTGCACGCCGGTTCGATTCCGGCCCGGGCCTCCACCTTCAGACCTCGGCCAAGGGCGATCGCAACCGCCTGACCCGCCTTGAGCCCGCCCTGAGGCGGGGGATCAAGCAGACTTCATAAAGCCGAGATCCGGCGTCGCGAAGGCCGACAATCTCGGGAAGATCTTCGCAAGGCTGGCAGGCGGAACGCCGAACCACTTGGCCAGTGTGGCCATGTACTGATCGACGGACGTCGTAGGGATCAGCGCGGTGCCGGCCATGTCCGGATTGTTGAAGCCAGTGGCCGTGTCATCAATGCCGACCGTAGGAAACTGGCCGTAAATATCTCCGCCCTTCACCGCGCCGCCGAGTATCAGGTGGTGCGCGCCCCACGCGTGATCCGTACCATCACCATTGGTGGTGAAGGTGCGGCTGAAGTCCGAAGCCGTAAATGTTGTCACGGCGTCACCGTAGCCACGCGCGACCATTTCGGCGTCGAAATAGGCCAAAGCGTGGTCCACCTGCGCCAAGAGCAGGCCCTGCCGGTCGTTCTGACCATCGTGCGTGTCAAACGAACCGATCTGGACGAAAAAGACCTGCCGCTTCGGCCCCAGGGTTCCATTGGCGACGATGGTCTGCGCCACGGCTCGGAACTGGTCAGCTAGGTTATTGGACGCCGTCGCGCCGGTCATCGGATTTGTAAACGCCGGCGGCGCGCTGACGGGCGAGCTGGCCAAAGCCTTTGTGAATGTTGTGGCCGTGGTGTTGGACGTCGTCATGGCGTCGGCGTAGGCCTGTCCGAGCAGGTTTCCGTCGGCGTCATTCCCCAGGAGCGTCGCCGAAAGCGCCGACAGGAACGTCGATGAGTTGTTGTAGGAACCGGTCTTCTGAAGCAGATCAACCTGCACCCCACTGCCACCGCTCGCGGTGACCGAGATGCGGTAGGGCTTGACCTGCGCACCAATCGGGAAACCCGTCAGGCCCGCGGTGGTGAAGGCGGTGAAGTTGATGCTCGACGCGCTGCTCGAAACAGCAAAGACATCGCCCATCTGCCCGCCATAGCCTAGCGCGCTGTAGCCGACCTGGCCGGTCTGCCAGGTTTGCTGCTGGTCGTTGTGCGAGAACAGACGCGGCGGGATCTGAACGCCGGTGGTCGGCTTCTGGTACTGAGCCTTGGTCAAGGGCGCCAGGAGCGTGCCGACATTGGCCAACGCCGCCAGCCGCCCGGCGTTGAAGGCGTTCTGCATGTTGGGCATCAGCGGATGTAGGGCGAAGGTCCGCGCCGGCGCGTTGGCCGCGGCGCCAGGAATCTTCTGAGGCGTCTTTGGCGTGATCGCCCGCACCCCGCCCCAATACTCCGGGAAGTTGCTGGCCGTGACCCGTCGGTTGGAGACGGTGTTGATGGACCCGATCGGCGTCGGCGCCGTTCCGGGCGGCATCAAGGCGATCGGCGTGGCGCCGCGGAACCGCGCGGTCCAATAGCGTTGCCAGCTCGCATCGTCTGTAGCGAGCAGCAGATTGTTCGCGTCATTTCCCCCGACGAGGAAAAGGCAGACGATGGCCTTGTAGTCGGTCGGATTCTCGGCGGCGGCGGCGGCGCCCACGGTCGACAGGTTCAGGACCAGCGGCGCGGCGGCCCCAAAGCCGACCAGACCCTTCAGGGCGTCGCGGCGGCTGGGCTTTTGATGGCGCGTCATATCGGCCCCTTCAGCGCTGGATCAGGAAGTCGGTCGACACCATGGCCAGGGCCACGGCGTTCCGAACGCGGTTGAGGTTGAGCGCGGCGAGTTGGTCGGCCGTCGGCTTGGCGATCGTGGTCGTCGTCGAGTTGACGACGTCGATGATCCGCTTGGCCAGCTTGTCGCCCATCTGGCCGCCGAACAGCAGCATGTTGAGCCGTCGCGTCAAACGCTTGGCGTCGACCAGACCCTTGGCGTCGATCAGGGCCAGTTCCTTGGCGTAGGTCGTGGCGACGTCCTTGTTGCCCCAGTTCTGGTTCTGGACGTTGCTGAGGATCTTGTTGGCGTAGCTGGCGGTCGTCAAAACGTCCACGCCCTGGAATTCGGGCGCGACCTTGTTGGCCTTGGCGATCGCGCCGCCTAGGGGCGCAAAGTCCGGCATCCAGAAGTTGAAGACCGACGGCGCCATCAGCGGCGCCTGGTTGAACGCGGAGGCTGGGGCGAAGTCGTAAGGCGCGAGATAGTTCTTGGAGACAGACGAGGCGGAAAACGCTCGCAGGAAGGCCGAAAGCCGCAAGGTCGGCTCGCGCAGCTTGCCGTCGAAGTCGCCGAAGCTGCTCGACCACGCTTCCGCGTCGGACAGAACGGCAGCGATTACCGCCGTGAGGTTGCCGCGCGTCTTGGTTCCGTCGTCGACAAACACCTTGGCGACGCGCTCGATATAGGCGGGGCTGGGGTTGCTCTTGACGAAACGCTGGATCAGCCGTCGCGCGATGAACGGCGCGGCGTTAGGGTGGTTGGCCAGCGTATCGAGCGCGAACTTCAGTCCGGCCACCTGGTAGGCGCCCACGCTCTTGGCGGTCCCCGTCGGCGGCGTCCAGGCGCTATAGGCCGGAAAGGTCACGCCCAAGAAGGTCTTGGACAATTGCGAGTGATAGGCCGTGTAGGCCATCAGCGGCTTGATGTCGGCGTCAGTGTCGCGCGGCGTCGCGAAGGTCGAACTGGACGGCTTGGCCGACCAGAAACCCCAGCCTGTGAAGATCTTGGCCAAGCCGGCGATGTCGTCCTGCCCATAGGTCGGGATAGGTGCGCCCTGGGCGTCCAGCTTGGCCGAACCGTCCATATTGAGCTGATAGAGCCCGATGGACATCAGCTGCATGATCTCGCGGGCGTAGTTTTCGTCGGGGCGCCGGGTCTTGTCGGTATCGGCCTGGATGTTGCCGATGATGTTCAGATACATGCCCATGGCGGGCGAGAGCGAAACGGCTTCGATCAGGTCGCGATAGGAGCCCATCGCGCGGACGCGCAGCATGTCGAAATAGGCCGCGCCCATGCGCGCCGTGACGGTCGAGCCTTGGAACGACACCACGCAGATCTCTGACAGAGCGAAGGCCATCCGCGTGCGAAGCTGTTCGGGTCCGGCCAAAGCTGCAGCCCAGAACGCCTCCTGAAACTGACCGAAACTGGCTCTCGCCTTCTTCTTGGAGTCGGCGGTGTTGATCTCGGTGTCGCGCCGCACATACCAGTCGATGAAGTGAGTGGCGCTGAACTTCGTCTCGGCCTGGCTCTTGACCCAGGCCGCCGGCGTCAGACCTCGGGCCTCGGCCACGGCGTCCGCCGTCGCGCCAAACGTCGCGAGGTTGAGCAGTCTCGCGGCCTGCAGATCAGCCGGCGTCGGATCACCGGCCTCCGCGCCGTTCAAGACGCCGCCGCTGCCCGCGGCAAGGACGGCTACGGCCGCCGCCGCCGCCGTCGCAGCGATGACCGCTGCCGAAGTCGCACTGTTGGACGCGCCCGTGGCCATAAGGCCCTCCCCCGAATGCCGCCTGCCGGATCACTCCAACCGATGCGAGCGACGAATTTCTTAACGTGTAATCAAAACTGCCTTTTAACCGATAGTTCGCATCCGTAGCGCGACTCTCGGTCGCACCCGCGAAGAGCAAGTCCGAGCCGAAGATGAAGTCTAGAACGATGGGCCGAAAAGAATCCGTCGCGCTTTTGTGAATTATCCGTCGGATCGCGACGGAGTCGATGGCCTAGCGCGTGGGACAGCGACGCTTGTGCAGCGCGCCGGAAGCGCGTGATACTCGTGGGCGTGACAAGAGTGGGGGTTTGGTGAGCACTGCGGTTCGATCCAGCCGGGCTTGGGCCGGGGGCTTGGCCATGACGGCGACGCTGTTCGCCGCCCAGGCCAGCGCTCAGGTGCTTGAGATCGACGACCAGGGCGTGGTGCGTCGTCATGATGGCCCGGCGCAGTTTCTGGGCGATGGCGTCGCGCATCCCTTGACGGCGGCGCCCGCGACTCCTCCGAGCCGCCCCCGCCCTACAACGGCGCCCATTAGGCGACTTCTCGAGTCCTCGGCCCAGCGCTCAAGCCTCAGCCCCGACCTCCTTACCGCCGTCGCGCGGCGAGAGTCCGGACTGAACCCCAAGGCGCGATCGATCAAGGGCGCCGTCGGAGTCATGCAACTGATGCCGGGCACGGCGAAGGACCTGTCAGTGGATCCCACCGATCCTGCCGCGAATATCGACGGCGGAGCCCGTTACTTGAAAACACTGCTCGCCCGCTACGACGGCGACGTCATCAAGGCCTTGGCCGCCTATAACGCCGGCATGGGCGCGGTGGATCGTCATGGCGGGACGCCCCCCTTCCGCGAAACACAGGCCTATGTCGCCGCTATTCTCGAACAGATGGCCGAAGCCGTCGCGCCGCGCCCAAAGCCCTGATCGGAGCGTTTTCTTGACCCAGACTCGCCGCCTCATCTCCGCTTTGGCGCTCGCCGGCCTGGCCGCGCCGGCTCATGCCCAATCCGTGCAGGCCGACCCGGCAGGATCGGGTCCGCTGCTGGCGGCGCTGCAATGGATGCAAGGAACGCTGCTTGGCAATCTGGCGACGACCGCCGCCGTCATCGCCGTGGCCATCGTCGGTCTGATGATGCTGACCGGTCGCATCGACTGGCGACGTGGCGTCACCGTGATCGTCGGCGCCTTCATCGTGTTCGGCGCGGCGGCCATCGTGGCCGGAATCCGTAGCGTGGCTGCGGGGGTGCAATGAGCGCTCTCGGGTCCGATCCGGTGTTCGGGGCGCTCACCCGTCCTCAGATGGTGGCGGGCGTCACCTACAGCTACGCAGTCTTCAACCTGATTGTGACCGTCGAGGCCTTCCTGATCAGCAAATCCTTCTGGGCCCTGCTGATCGCCCCGGCCGTTCACGTGGTCGGCTATCTGGGCTGCCTGAACGAGCCGCGCTTCTTCGACCTCTGGATCACCAAGGTGAGCCGTTGCCCGAATATCCGTAATCGCGGCTTCTGGCAGGCCAACTCCTACCGACCATGACCGCGCGCTTTCTCAGCCTGGACCTTGGATCGCGCCTAGCCCCGCGCGAGGCGAGCATCGGCGATCGCCTGCCCTACGCGCAGCATGTCGATGACCTGACCTTGCGAACCCGCGACGGCCTGCTGCTGCAGGTGATCCAGCTGGAAGGCCTACCGTTCGAGACCGCCGACGATCAGGAACTGACCTATCGGAAGCAGATGCGCGAGATCCTGCTGCGCAGCGCCGCAAGCTCCCGGGTCTCGATCTACCACCACCTGATCCGGCGGCAGGTCGCGCCGAAGGCCGAGCCGGTCGACAGTGATCCGTTCAGTCAGGCTCTGGATCAAGCCTGGCGCGAGCGCCTGGACGGTCGGCGACTATTCGTCAACGCGCTCTACCTGACGCTGGTCAGCCGCCCTGCTCAAGGCAAGGTCGGCTGGCTTGACCGCCTGGCGCGCGCCGCGCCCTCCGGCGCCGCCGCCGAGGCCCAGGATCTGCGGCGCCTGCACAGCCTGCGCGAGAGCCTGGAATCAGGTCTGGCCACCTACGGCGCGCGCGCCCTCTCCAAGCAACGCGTTCGCGGCGTGGAGCGCTCGGAACCCTGCGCCTTCCTCTCCGAGATGCTGAACGGCGAAAAAAGCGTCATGGCCACGCCAACGGGCGATATCGGTCAGGCCTTGGGTGATCGCCGCCTCACCTTCGGCCTGGACGCCTTGGAGATCGGGGCGGGAGCCAAGCGCGGTCGACGCTTCGGCGCGATCGTGTCGCTGAAGGACTATCCGGCGCGCTCCGCGCCCGGGATGTTCGACGCCGTCTTCCGCCTGCCCGCCGAGATGGTGGTCGCGGAAAGCTTTTCCTTCCTTGACCGGCAGGCCGCTCTGGATCGCATGGGCCTGGCCCTGCGGCGATTACGGGCCGCCGAGGACGACGCCTTTTCCCTTAGGGATGACCTGGCCGCAGCGCGCGACGAGGTCGGAGCCGGCCGAGCGGTGTTCGGCGAGCACCACATGAGTGTGCTGGTCAGGGCCGATAGCCTTGCCGAACTGGACGCCAGTGTCGCCGACCTGCAGTCGGCGTTCAATGAGGCCGGCGCGGTCGCCGTCCGCGAGGACGTGAACCTGGAACCAGCCTTCTGGGCGCAGTTCCCCGGCAATTTCAAGTTCATCGCCCGCAAGGCGATGATCTCGGCGAGCAACTTCGCGGCCTTCGCGTCGCTCCACAATCATTCGCCAGGAAGAGCCGAAGGCGGTCCGTGGGGACCTCCGGTCAGCCTGCTGGAGACCACCGCCCACGGCCCCTACCACTTCAACTTCCACAATGGGGATCTCGGCAATTTCACAGTGATCGGCCCGAGCGGGGCGGGCAAGACCGTCCTGCTGACTTTCCTTCTGGCCCAAGCCAGGCGTTTCGATCCCCAGATCGTCTATTTCGACAAGGATCGCGGCGCCGAACCCTTCGTTCGGGCCATCGGCGGGCGCTACGATGTCCTACGGCCGGGTGAGCCCTCCGGGCTCAATCCGTTGCTGATGGACAACACTCCGGCCAACCGCGCCTTCGTCGCCGACTGGCTTGCGCAGCTTCTGGGCGGCGCCGAACGTCTTGAGGCCGAAGATCTGGCGATGATCGCCGACGCGGTCGACGCCAATTTTGACCAGCCCCCCCATAACCGGCGCCTCACCTTCCTGAGAGAGCTGTTCGTCGGAGCCCGACGTCCTCGCGCCGGAGACCTGGCCGCGCGGCTGCGCCCGTGGTGCGAAGGCGGCGAACACGCCTGGCTGTTCGACAATGCCCAAGACCGAGTGCGTCTCGACGAGCGCGCCTTCGGCTTCGATATGACCCGGATCCTCGACACGCCGGTCACCCGGACCCCGGCGATGATGTATCTCTTCCATCGGATCGAGCAGGCGCTGGACGGTCGGCCGACGATCATCGTGGTCGACGAGGGCTGGAAGGCGCTGGACGACCCGGTCTTCACCCAGCGGCTGAAGGATTGGGAAAAGACCCTCCGCAAGCGGAACGGCGTCGTGGGCTTCTGCACCCAGAGCGCGTCGGACGCGCTGGAAAGCCGGATCGCCTCGGCGATCGTTGAACAGGCCGCTACACAGATCTTTCTGCCGAACCCCAAGGCTCGCCCCGCCGACTATATCGATGGCTTCGGGCTGACGCCGCATGAGTTCGACCTTGTCCGCGCGCTGCCCGACACCAGCCGCTGTTTCCTGGTCAAACAGGCCGATCACAGCGCGGTCGCCCGCCTGGACCTGACGGGCCTGGACGACGTGCTGATGGTGCTGGCCGGCAACGAACGTCGTGTCCGAAAGCTCGACCAGGTCCGCGCCCAGGTCGGCGATGATCCAGCGGCTTGGCTGCCGCTTTACGTCTCCCCCCCGAGCGAGCGTCGCTGATGGACGTCTGCCCCGCTCCACCGCCAACCGCTGGCGTCATCCGTGGCGTCCTGTCGACGATCGACTGTCATACGCGAGTGTACGCGCAGAGCGGCTATGAGGCGCTGAACGGCCCGCAGTCGGTTTTCCCGACCGCCTTGACCCTGCTGCTGACGATCTACATCGCCCTGCTGGGCTATCGGATGTTGCTGGGCGTCGGCGCAACGCGCCTGACCGACGCGCCTCTGATCGCCCTGAAGATCGGCGTGGTGCTGTCGCTGGCGCTGAACTGGAATACGTTCCAGACGCTGGTCTTCGACGTGACCATGAAGGCGCCGCTCGAGCTGGCGCAGACGATCGGCGCGCCCGCCGCCGCGAATGGCGCGGCGCTGGTCTCCGATCCGCTGGGCGGATTGCAGGTGACCTACGACGAACTGGCCAGGAGCGCTTCGGCGCTGGGCAAACTGGCCGGGCCCAATCCTGAAGTTCTACGGGGCGGCGAAGCGGCGGCCGCTCAGGCGCTCTGGAAGGCCCAGACGGCGTTGTTCATGAGCACGGCGGGCGTCATGGCCATCGCGATCATCGCCGTAGGTGTGTTGTCCGCAACCGGCCCGGTCTTCATCGCCCTGGTGATGTTCGACGCCACGCGCGGCCTCTTCGAGGGCTGGCTTCGCGCGCTGCTCGCGGCGGCGTTCATCCCCATGCTCTGCTGGTCGGCGACCACCCTGCTGCTCGTGATTGTAGATCCGCTTCTCGTGCGCCTGGCGCAGGGGCGTCTGGCAGGAGCGCCGGACACCCAAGCGGCGGTGATGGTCTCGGCGGTCATCTTCATCTTCGCCGCCGCTCAGGCGGCCCTGACCGTCGGCGCCGCTGTGATCGCCGGCGGCTCCCAGCCTGGCGGCAAAACCAGGCGCAGTGAGCGCACGACCCGCCTGGAGCGGTCGTCTCCCTCCGCGCCGACGGCCTTGTCGCGGCCTGATCGCCTGGCCCAAAGCCTGCAGACGACGGCGAGCATCGCGAGCCGATCGTCCGATACCGCTATGTCGGGCCTTCCGACGCCTACGGTCGCCAGCGCGCTACGCGCGGTGACCGCGCTCCCCCGCGCCGAGGCGCGCGAAACCCCTCATCGGCGCGGGGCCTTCATGGATCACTATCGCAACCTGACCGGAGGCCCCCGATGACCCGGACGCGCGCCCTCCTCGGCGTCCTGGCGGCGCTCGTCCTGGCCGCCCCGCCCCTGGAAGCTCAGGCCGTGACGGACCAACGGGTCCGGATCGTGCGCTACGTGCCTGACCAGGTGGTGCGGCTGGACGCGACCCTCGGCTATGTCGTCACGCTGTTCTTTGGCGAAGACGAGCGGATCGAGAACGTGGCGATCGGCGACAGCCTAGGCTGGCAGATCACGCCCAACCGCCGCGCGCGGGTGCTGTTCGTCAAGCCCAACGAGCGCGCCGCGCCGACCAACATGACCGTGGTCACCAATCTGCGCAGCTATAATTTCGACCTTCGCGCGGCGGCGAGCACGCGCGCGCGCCAACCGGTCTTCTCGCTGCGTTTCGACTATCCGCCCCCCGCCCGGGCCATACTTGCCCCGCCCCCGGCGCCGCCGCCCCCGCCGGAGCCGCCGCGCGAGGTCAACAAGGCCTACAGCTTCAGCGGATCAGCGCTTGGACTGCCCGAACGGGTCTTTGACGACGGCGTCTCGACCTACTTCGTCTTCCCTGCGGGCGTCGACTACCCGGCCATCTTCGCCGTGGACCCCGACAACAAGGAGGCGGTCGTCAATATCGCCCAGCGCGACGGCTTTCTGATCGTCGATCGCCTCGCGGGGGCCTTCGTCCTGCGTCGGGGCGATCAGGTGACGCGCATCGTCAACGACGGCTATCGCGAAGCCGTCACCGCCACCACACTGTCGCCCCGCAAGACGCGCTAGGAGCTTCGGACCATGACCGCGCCTTCGTCCCCCTCCGACCCGGATCTCGACAGCCCCGTCCTGCGGTCGCTGGGCTATGGCCCCACCGCCGTCGGTCGCCCGCAATCGCCGTGGGGCCTGGCGCTTGGGATCGTGGGGATCATCATCTTGGGCATGGTGGTCTATTCTTCGCTCAGTCAGGCGCGTGAGGCGGCCGGACGGCCGCCTACCCAGACGGCGACCCCAGCCGTCGCCGTGACGCCGTCGACGCCGGCGCCGAGCATGCCCCCCATCGCCGTGGCCGACAGCGGCACCATGCAGCAAGGCCTGCCCCCCCGATCGGCCTGCAGGAAACGCCCGCTGCGCCGGGGGACGACACAGCGGTCCTGGACACGACAAACCGGCTGCGCGCCCCGGCCATGGTGGTCGATCTCGACGGCCGCCCCGCCCCGGCGGCTGGGGAGACGGTCGCCGCCATGCAGACAGCCGCTGAGGCCTCGCCAGCCCGTGCGACGGCTCGTCCGGCCAGCGAAGACAACAAGATGTCGGCCGAGGAACGCTTCGCCGAAAAGGTCGCCGGCAACAACGCCGACGCGGCCCGCGCCACCCGCCTTGCTGACGCGAGCCTCGTCGCGCCCCAGGGCACGGTGATCCCCGCGATCCTGGAGACGGCGATCAATTCCGACCTGCCGGGTTTCGTGCGCGCCGTGGTCAGCCGCGACGTGCGGGGATTCGACGGATCGACGGTGCTGATCCCGCGCGGGTCCAAACTGATCGGACAATACAAGAGCGGCGTCGCGGCCGGTCAGACCCGGGCCTTCATCGTCTGGTCCCGGGTCCTGACGCCGCAGGGCGTGTCGATCGACATCGGCTCGCCCGGCGCCGACCGCCTTGGCCGTGGCGGCCTTGATGGCGAGACCAACACGCACTTCTTCCGACGATTTGGCGCTTCGATCCTGCTGTCGGTGTTGAACGCCGGGCTGAACGCGGCGTCCAACAACGGCCGAGGCGGCGACAACACCGCCATCATCATCGGCTCGCCGCAACAAGCCTCGAACATCGCCTCCATCGCCTTGCAGCGGGAGATCGACATCCCCACGACGATCAGCGTCGCTCAGGGCGCGCCCATCCGTGTTTTCGTCGCCCGCGACCTCGACTTTTCCGGCGTGGTTCAGAAGGCGCGATGAGCACGGGCGTCTATCTGGCCGCCTATCTGGCGCCGCTGCGTGACTGGTTGGATCGACCAGACGTCACGGACATCTGGGTGAACCGGCCAGGCGAAGTCTGGATCGAGACGACCGGTGGCGCGACCTCGCGCGTGGCCGCGCCCGAACTGAGCGATCAAGCGCTCCAGCGTCTGGCCCGTCAGATCGCCGCCGCCAGCCACCAAGGCGTCAGTCGCGAGCAGCCGCTGCTTAGCGCCAGCCTGCCCGACGGAGCTCGGGTGCAGATCATCGCGCCTCCGGCCACGCGCGGTGATCTGGCCCTGGCCATCCGCAAGCACACGCTCAGCGATCTCAGCCTCAGTGACTTGGCGGTTTCGGGAACGCTCGCGACGCCCGCTGACGCAGGGCGAACCGACGGGGACGCAGCGCTGAGAGTCCGCCTGGACAACGGCGACATTGAGGGCTTCCTGCGCGCGGCGGTGAAGGCGCGCAAGACGATCGTCCTGTCGGGCGGCACCTCCTCGGGCAAGACCACGCTGCTGAACGCCTTGGTCAAGGAGATCCCGCCGCACGAGCGTCTGGTTCTAATCGAGGACGCGCCCGAAATTCAGCTCCGGCACGAGAACGCCGTCGGCCTGATCGCCGCGCGAAGCGAGACGGGCGAAGCCCAGGTGGATGCGGAGGATCTTCTTCAGGCCAGTCTGCGCATGCGGCCGGATCGGATCCTGCTGGGAGAACTGCGCGGACGGGAAGCCTTCGCCTTCCTCCGCGCGGTCAATACCGGCCATCCCGGTTCCATCACCACCGTCCATGCCGACAGCCCTCAAGGCGCGCTCGACCAGATCGCGCTGCTCTCGCTCCTGGCGGGCGTGGACCTGGGGTGGGACACCGTCCGGAATTACGTGCGGCAGGTCGTGGACGTCGTCGTCCAACTCAACCGGGTTGAAGGCGCTCGCAAGGTGACTGCGGTCGAAATGCTGTCACGGTAGGACGGTCAGGCGAGATCGCGCATCGCGCATGCGATCCGCTCGGCTTCCGGGCCGATGATGAGGTGCAGGGTGTCTTCCGCGACCCGCGTCACCCCGCGCACGCCGGCGGCGTGGACGGCGGGTTGGTCGATGTTTGCGGGGTCGAGGACGACGATGCGCAGGCGGCTGGAGACGGCGGCGACGTCGCGGAGGTTGCCTGGGCCGCCGAGCGCCTGGACCAGACGTTCAGCCTTGCTCCTGTCGGCCTCGGAGGGCGATGGAGACGCAGCAGGAGCCGCCGGGGCCGCGAGCCTTGCCGCTGTTGTGGGCGATGGGCCTGCCCCGCCGGTGGCGATGGCGGCCCGGATCTCGCCGGCCACGGTGTCGGCGATGGGGCCCAGCACCACCTGCAGGGCCTTGTCGGAGGGCTTGACCACCCCGCGCGCGCCCAGCGCCTTGAGGGCGGGCTCGTCGACCTGGCCCTGGTCGTTGACGATCAGGCGCAGGCGGGTGGTGCAGGCGTCGACGCTGACGAGATTGGCCGCGCCGCCCAGGGCGACCAGGAAGTCGGCCCCGCGTCCGCCCCCGGTGGTGACGGTCTCGATGGAAGGGCCCGCTTCGTCCTCGCGCCCGGGGGTCTTCAGGTCGAACCGGACGATCGCGAACCGGAAGACGCCGTAATAGATCGCGCCATAGACCAGCCCCACCGGGATCAGCAGCAACGGGTGCGTGGCCTTGTTGAAGTTCAGCACATAGTCGAACAGGCCCGCCGAGAACCCAAAGCCCAGCTTGACGTCGAGGATGTTCATCAGGGCCATCGACAAGCCCGTCAGCAGGGCGTGGATCGCATAGAGCGCCGGCGCCAGGAACATGAACGTAAACTCGATCGGCTCGGTCACGCCGGTCAGGAACGAGGTCAGGGCCAGCGACCCCAGCATCCCCGCCACCGCCTTGCGGCGCTCGGGCCGCGCAGTGTGCAGCATGGCCAGGCACGCGGCCGGCAAGCCGAACATCATCACCGGGAAGAACCCGCTCATGAACGCCCCGGCCGTCTTGTCGCCGGCGGCGAAGCGGTTGAGGTCGCCGGTGACGCCGTTGAAGTCGCCCAGGATGAACCAGACCACGTTGTTGAGGATGTGGTGCAGGCCCGTGACGATCAGCAGGCGGTTGAGCAGGCCATAGACGACGAGGCCCAGGTTGCCCGACGCGGTGACCAGGCCGCTCAGGCCATCGACGCCGGCCTCCAGCGTGCTCCAGAACGCGCCGAACAGCAGGGCCAGGACCACGCCGGCCAGGCCCGCCACGATCGGCACGAACCGCCGCCCGCCGAAGAAGGCCAGATATTCCGGCAGCTTGATGGTGCTGTAGCGGTTATAGAGCCACCCGCTGATCACGCCCGACAGGATGCCCACCGGGATCGACAGCTTGCCGATCTCCTTGGCCTTCCAGGCGGCCACCGCCAGATCCTTGGCCCCCTCGACGGCCTTGGCCGCCACCTCGGGCGGGGCGACCATCAAGACCTCGACGCCCTTGGTGGCGATGACGTAGCAGACCACGCCCGCGAGGCCCGCGGCCCCATGGTTCTCGCGCGCCAGGCCCACCGCCACGCCGATGGCGAAGATCAGGCCAAGGCTGCCGAAGATCGCCCCGCCGGCCGCGCCGAAGGTGTTGGCCACCGTCAACGACACGCCGTGAGTCATCGCCGCGAGCGCGGGCGCGCCCAAGAGGTCCGGCTGGCCGATGCGAAGCAGCAGCGCGGCCACCGGCAGCACCGCGATCGGCAGCATCAGGGCCCGGCCAAGCGGCTGCAGGACTTCGAGCGGAGACTTCATCGGCTCAGGCTCCCCGGGACGCGTTCAAAGGGTTTTGGACCAGCGCGCGCACCGCCTCGGGGGAGGTCTGCGTCAGGGCCTGCGCCGCCAGGGCCCGGCAGGCCTCCAGCGACAGACCCCTCACCCTGGCCTTCACCTCCGGCGCGATGGACGCCGTGGCCGACAGCTCGGTGACCCCCAGCCCCAGCAGCAGCGGGGTGGCGTCCAGGTCCGAGGCCAGGCCGCCGCAGACCCCGACCCAGCGCCGGTGCTGGGCCGCGCCCCGGCAGGTCTGGTCGATCATCCGCAGCACCGCCGGATGCAGGGCGTCGACCCCGGCGGCGAGCTCGGGATTGCCGCGGTCCATGGCCAGCACGTACTGGGTCAGGTCATTGGTGCCGATCGACAGGAAGTCGGCCTCGGCGGCCAGCAGGTCGGCGGTGACGGCCGCGGCCGGGGTCTCGATCATCACGCCGAGCGCCACCGGCTCGGTGATCCCCAGCTCACGCTTGGCCTCCTCCAGCATCGTGCGGACCGCCCGCAGCTCATCGAGGCTGGCCACCATCGGGACCATGATCTTGCACTGACCTTGCGGCTGGACCCGCAGGATGGCGCGCAGCTGGGCCTTCAGAAGGTGCGGCCGCCACAGGCTGACCCGCACCCCGCGCAGGCCCAGCGCCGGGTTCTCCTCGGCTGGGATCGGCAGATAGGGCGCGGCCTTGTCGCCGCCGACATCCAGGGTGCGGATGATCAGGGGACGGCCGTCCAGGGCCGAGGCGATGGCCTGGTACTGGCGGGCCTGCTCGTCCTCGTCGGGCGGGGTCTCGCGATCCAGGAACAGGAACTCGGTGCGCAGGAGGCCGCAGCCCTCGGCCCCGTTGGCCACGGCGGCCTGGGCGTCGGCGAGCGAGCCGGTGTTGGCGAACACCTCGATGCGGACCCCGTCCAGCGTCACCGCCGGTTCGTGAGCAGCGGCCTTGGCGGCGGCCTTGCGTTCCTGGCGCTGGGCCAGGGCCGTCTGGGCCGCTTCCAGGGCCTTGGCGTCAGGGGCCACGCGCAGGGTCGCGGCGTCGGCGTCCAGGATCAGGGTCGCCCCGTCCTTGACCCTCGACAGGGCCCCGCCCAGGGCCACCAGCGCCGGAACCCCCATCGCCGCAGCCAGGATGGCCACGTGCGAGGTCGGCCCGCCGCGCGCGGTGGCCAAGCCGGCGACGACGCCGGGGTCCGCGCCCATCAGTTGCGAAGGCAACAGCTCGTCGGCCAGCAGGATCGAGCCGGGGGCCAGCGCCGCGCCAGTCTCCTCCTCGCCGCTCAGGGCGCGCAGCACCTGGCGTTCGAGATCGATCAGGTCGTCGACCCGCTCGGCCAGGCGGCGATCGCCCAGGGCTCTGAGGGCCTCGACATAGCCGCCGACCGCCTCTCGCCAGCCAAAGCCCGCGCTCTTGCCCGCCGCGATCGCGCGGCGCGCGCCGGCGACCAGTTCAGGATCGTCCAGGAAGGCCAGGTGCGCGGCCAGGATCGCCTTGCGGGCCTTGTCGCCGGTCTCGGCGGCCTTGCCGATGCGGACGCGGACGCGCTCCAGCGCCGTCGTCAGCGCCGCCTCTTCCTGGGCCAGGCCCTCGCCGGCCTCGCGCACGACGATATCGGCGCTGGCCAGGCGCACGGCCTTGCCAATCGCCAAGCCCGGCGCGGCCAGGACGCCCTTGAGCACGCCGTCGCGCGGCAGGTCCAACGGTTGGGACGGTTCGGTCGGGGCGGGCGGGATGGATGGAGGGATGGGCGAAGCCTGGGTCCTGGCGGCCTCCGGGGCGCCTTCCCCCATGCCGCCTTCGATCAGCTCGGCCAGGGCCGCCACCGCCGCCGGGGCGTCCGCGCCTGCGGCCAGGAGCGTGATGGCGTCTCCATGCCGGATCGCCAGCGCCATCAGGCCCACCGGGCTCCTGGCGTTGGCGCGACGCTCGCCAAGGACAATCGTGATCTCCGCCGCGAACGCTCGCGCGGCCTCGGCGATGCGGGCGGCGGGGCGAGCATGGATCCCATGGACCAGGGGCACGAGGATCTCGCGGGCGATCTCGTCGCCCGTGGCGGTCGGGGCGGCGGTGGGGGTGGCGCGCCCCTCGATCGGCGACAGCGCCATCAGGAACCCGCCGACCCCGATCTCGCGGTCCTGGTCGCGGCGGACGATCTTGAACGCCTCACCGTTGGTGATCACCACCGGAGTGATCAGGCTGCGCGCCCGTTGCGCCAGCAGGTCAAGGTCAAAGCCGATCAGCGGCTCGCCCGCCTTCACCGCCTGGCCTTCCCGCACCAGGACCTCGAAGCCCTCGCCGTTCAGCGCCACGGTCTCCAGGCCGATATGCATCAGGATCTCAGCGCCGTTGTCCGCCCGCAGCGTCACCGCGTGCCTCGCCCGGTGCACCGACACCACCACCCCGTCGCACGGCGCGTGCAGCACCGAGTCCAGCGGATCAATCGCCAGCCCATCGCCCAGCATCCGCTCCGCGAACACCGCATCCGGCGCCTCTTCCAGCGACGAGACCCAGCCCTTCAGGGGCGCGGTGAGGACGAGGTTCGACACGATCTACGCTTCCTCGAAACTAGGGCGCGGGCTTGAGGGTGACACGCTCGATCACCCAGAAGGGATCGAGGGTCTTGGACGTAAAGGTCAGGCAGAGATCGGCTTTCTCCGCTCGCGCAGGCAGACGGCCGGCGATGGTCGAGAGACCGGGATTGCGCGCGACGTCGCCCAGCGGGATGGCGGCGATGCGCTCGCCAGAGCAACCCAAACGCACTTCCAGTTCGCCACCGGTCGTAGCGGGCGGACGCAGCGGGATCTTGTCGCGATCCTTGCCGACCTGGAAGTTGAACGGAATCTGGGTGACGCGGGCGCTGAGCACCGCGCCCTTGTCGAGCCGCGCGCCTTCCCAGATCCAGCAGGGATTGAAAATGTCGACCATCATCATCGGACGCTTGTCGAGCGCGGCTGGCGCATCGTCGATCATGGTCAGCGGCACTTGCTGAGTGCAGAGCTTGAGCTGACCGCTCGTTCGCGTTTGGAGAAGATCCGCCGAAACCGTCCACGACCGCTCACGGCCCAGGGATTGGCCTTCGACGAAGGTCCGCGCCTTCAGCACCGCGCCGGTGGGCAGTTCGAGGGGGGCGGCATAGGTCAAAGACGTCGCTGTCGGCGCCTTGCCATCGGTGGTGTAGCGGATCTGACCCACGCCGAGGCCCGTCGACAACGCCACACGCGTCTTACCGCCCTCGCCCTCCGAAAGCGCCGGCTGGGGCTCGAAGGGAACCGGATTGGCGGCTACGCCCAGGATCTTCAGCCGCGCCATCTCGGCGGGAAGGCGCTTGGCGAAATCGCTCCAGCTGGCGTTGGCTTCCGACGACCACGCGCGCTCGGCCAGCGCCACAGCGCGCGGGAAGGCCATCAGCAGCATGCGCTGGTCGGTCTGCATGTGCTCGGTCCAGACATTGGCCTGGACGCCGAGGATGTGCCGGCGCTCGTCCGGCGTCAGCTGCGCCGGCGCGGGGTCGAAAGCGTAGACATCCTTCAGGCTGGAGATGTGGCCGCGTCCTGTGGGCTCCTCGGCCGAGGCGCTCTGGCGGTTGTCGAAATAGAGCACCGGATGCGGCGACAGCACCGTGTCATGGCCCTGTTTGGCGGCGGCGATCGCGCCGTCGATCCCGCGCCAGGACATGACCGTGGCGTTGGGCGCCAGGCCGCCCTCGAGGATCTCGTCCCAGCCGATCAGGCGACGGCCACGCTCCTCCAGCGTCTTGCCGACCCGCTGGATGAACCAGCTTTGCAGCGCGTGTTCGTCCTTGAGCTCCAGTTCCTTGATCTTGGCCTGGATCTTCGGGCTGGCCTTCCACTGGTCCTTGATCGCCTCGTCGCCGCCGATGTGGATGAACGTCGACGGGAAGATGTCCATCACCTCGTTCAGCACATCGTCGAGGAAGGCGAAGGTGGCGTCGTCGGTGTTGTAGAGCCAGGGGAAAATCCCCCAGTCACCCATCTTGCTAGCGTCCGGTGGCGCGGTTCCCAGCTGCGGATAGGCGACGATCGGCGCCAGGGCGTGGCCCGGGGTCTCGATCTCGGGGACGATGGTGATATTGCGCGCAGCGGCGTAGGCGACCAGCTCCCGGGCTTGATCCTGGGTGTAGAAGCCGCCGTACCTGGGATAGTTCACCGCCGCGCCAGGATCGCGCCGCCAAGCCGCGATGTCTGTCAGCTTCGGATACTTCCTGATCTCCAGCCGCCAGCCCTGATCGTCGACCAGATGCCAGTGGAAGGTATTCAGCTTATGGGCGGCCATCGCGTCGATCACCGCCTTCAGCGTGTCGAGCGACTGGTAGTGGCGGGCGCTGTCGACCATCAGGCCGCGCCAGGCGAAGCGCGGCGCATCCTCGATGGCGGCGGCGGGAAGCGCGACAGGCCCCTTGGTCTCGTCCGGAGTGACCAACTGCCAGAGCGACATCGCGCCGTAGAACAGGCCGGCGCGCTTGGCGGCGGCGATGGTTATTCCCTCTGGACCGATGTCGAGCTTGTAGGCCTCGCCCGCAGGCCCCTCGCGCGTCAGGACGATCGCGCGCCCGCTCGCCGGCCCCTCGACGACCCCAGGGCGGAAACCTCGTGAGCGCTGAATGAGGTCGGCCAGTTGGACAGCCACGCCCCTGGCCTCGCCATCACCCTTGGCGACGTGGATGCGGATGGCCGGCGACACGGTAAAGGTTCCTTCGGTGCGAACGACCATGGCGGGCGCCGGCGTGATCGTGAGGCTTTCGGCGAAGGCACCGGTCGCAAGCGCGGTCAGCGCGAACGCCGAAACGGCGGCGATGCGGAGCGGGGTCAAGATCACGCAGCCTCGCAGGGAAGGTCTTGGACGGCCGGCAAAAAGCGGGCGGGACGACCGGGTCGCCCCGCCCCAGCTCCATGCTTGCAGTCAGGAGGGGTTGGATCAATGCGCAAACATTGGAGGCTTCGACGGCGCCGAAGCCTCCGGTCGCTGAACGCCTTAAAACGCGACGTTCAGCGTAGCTTGCAGCTTACGGCCCGTGCGGTAGACGCCGCGCGGCAGGGCCGTGGTGTTGGCGTAGGCGTAGTACTCGCTGTCCAGCAAGTTCTGGCCCGAGACCGACATCGTGATGTTCTTGGTCACGGCGTAGCCCACGGTGGCGTCCAGCGTCTTCGAGGCCTTGACGAACATGTCGTCGCCGCGATCGACGCCGGTGAAGTACTTCGAGCGCCAGGTGAAGGTGGCCCGGGCCGAGAACGGACCGTTCTCGTAGAAGGGGCTGAGATTGACCTGGTTCTTCGAGCTGTAGGGCAGCGGCGCGCCCGACTGGCCCGAGGCGTCGGCGTAGGTGTAGTTGGCCAGGAGACCAAAGCCCATGCCGAAGGTCTGCTGATAGGCCAGCGCCAGACCCTTCACCTCAGCCGAACCCGCGTTGAACGGACGGCTGATCTGATAGGTCGTGACCTTGCCTTGCGACTGGTTGAAGTACGATTCCGGCTGAGTCCGCTGCAGGATGTAGTTGGAGATGTCCTTGTAGAACACCTCGGCCGATAGGATCGCCTGAGGCTGGAAGTACCACTCGGCCGAGGCGTTGAAGTTGCTCGACTTATAGGGCTCCAGCGCCGGGTTGCCGCCGCCGCCCGTCAGGATGCCGTCGGACAGCCAGAAGTAGTTGGTCATGTCCGAATAGTTCGGACGCGCGATCACCTGCGCCGCCGCGAAGCGAAGCACGAGGTCCTCGCGGGCGTCGACGATGATGTTCACGCTGGGCAGGACGTTGTCGTAGCTCTTCTTGGTCGACTGCCAGGTCCAGTCAGCGGCCTTGTTGCAAGGCGCGCCCGGCTTACAGACGTAGCCGGCGCTGTCGACCGAGGTCTTCACGTAGCGGACGCCGAAGTTACCGCGCACGTTGTCGGCCTTGAAGTTGGCCTGGGCGTAAAGGGCGTCGATATCTTCCTGGATGTTCCAGTTGCCGGCCGTGAACTCGGCGGCGGCGAAGATCGACGGCTGGGGCATGGTCGCGCCCGCCGCCAGCCACTTGCCGCTCTGGACATAAGACACCATCGAATTGCCGTCGATGCGGAAGCGGTTCTGCATCTGGGTCCCGACGCCGTCGAAGCCCTTCAGATAGTTGCTCGGCACGGTCGAGGGATTGAAGGACGAGGCGGGAGCGGCGACGCCGGTGATGGCGATGCCGGCATACCGCTGGCCGGTCTGGTGTTCACGACGCTTGTAGCCGACCTGCACACGTTGGATGACGCCGTCGAAGTCCTTGCCGAAGTCGAACTGGGCGTACTTTTCCTCATCCGAGGTGGGCTTGCTGACGAGGTTGCCGCTCCAGCCCGGATCAGTTGCGAAAGCGGCCGGGTTGCCCATCACATTGGTGGTGTAGGTCAGGCTGCCCGGGCTCTTTGGCGCGCCGCTGATGTCGACGGTGTAGCTGGCCCAGTTCAGGAACTCGAGGAACACCTGACGCTTGGTGCCGCCGTCGGCGCTCGACTTGCCGACCTCGCCGTTCAGGTCCCAGCCGTCGCCCTTGTAGCCGCCCTTCAGGTGGAAGGTGTCGGACTTCAGCGAGGCCTCGCGGTACTGCACGTCGAGCACGCTGAGCGCATTGTTGAACGAAGCCTTGGAGACGACGCCGTTGTTGACGGTCAACCCCGTCAGGGCGCCGAGGCTGTTCCAGGTGTTGCCCTGGAAGGCGTACATCGACTGGTTGGTGTTGTCGTAGTCGGCGTCGACCTTCAGCCAGTTGAACTCCAGCGAGAGCTGGTCATTCGGCTTGTACTGCAGCGATGTCGTGTAGGTCGTGCGCGTGCGGCCCTGCTCGAAGTACGAAGCGCCAAAAGCGTTCGGGCTACGCGCATTGAGGTTCGCCGTCAGGGTGCTGGCGCACGAGCCGACGCAGCCCTTGGTGCGGGAGTCGACCGGATTGTCCGGGTTGCCGCCGGCCCACTGATTGGCCGCGATCGTGCCGTAGGTCTCGACGCCGTCGCGACGCAGCTGGTCTTCGGCGCGCTGCACCGAGAAGCTCGCGCCGAAGGTGCTGTCGGCGTTCTTCCAGCTGGCCAGCAACGAACCCTGCAGATCGCCCTTCTTGGAGCGATCCGTATAGAGATAGCTCACCGCGCCGGCGATCGTGCCCGACTTCAGGTCCAGCGGCTTGCGGGTGTTGACGATGACCGTGCCGCCGATGCTGCCTTCGTCGATGCGCGCTTCAGGCGACTTGTAGACGTCGACCTTGCCGACGATCTGCGGCGCAAGCAGGGCGTAGTTGAAGGTGCGGCCCGGAGAGTCGAGGATGAACCAGTCTGCCGAAGCGACGGTCTGGCCGTTGAGCAAGGTGCGATTCAGCGCCGGGTCGGTGCCCAGGATGCTGACCTTCTCACCTTGACCAAAAGCGCGATCAACCGTGACGCCCGGAACGATCGTCAGCGCTTCAGCGACGTTCGTGCTCGGGAACTTGCCAACGTCCTCCGCAGTCACGACGTCGACGATGGCGTCGGCCTTGCGCTTGGACTCTATAGACTGCAGCAGCGAGGCGCGGATGCCGGTGACGACCACCTCTTCCACCTGATTGCCGCTGCTCTGCGCCATCGCCGGCGCGGCGATCATCACCACGATCACGCTGGCGGACGCCGCCAGGACGGATTTACGGATAGTCTTCATACTCGGCTTCTCCCCATTATGCCGGGCCCACCGGACCTGGATCAGAAATCCAATTCCAATGTGATACCAATTTTCTGGGAGGCTCCGCAGAAAGTGATACTTCTCAGGCCTCGGAACGCGACTGTGACGGAAATTTCTCGAATGACAAGGCCAAAAAGAAACCAATTGCAGACCAAGTTGTTATTGGTATGAGAATGGTTCTACACCGCCGAGACCGCAGAGAGCTTGAGCAAGGAAGGGGGATGCAATGACGTTTGCCGAGCGAATTGGCCGCCTGAACGCCGCCGACGATCATGCGCCCTTGTACCGGCAGCTCCAGCGCGCGCTCCGGGACGCGATCCAGAAAAAGGTCCTGGCCCCCGACGACGCGTTGCCCGCCGAGCGTGACTTGGCCGAGGAGTTCAGCATCTCGCGCATCACGGTGCGTAAGGCGCTGGACGGCCTGGTCAGCGAGGGCTTGCTGACCCGCCGCCAGGGCGCCGGCACCTTCGTCGCCGCGCGGGTCGAAAAGAGCTTCTCTAAGCTGTCATCGTTCACCGAAGACATGATCTCGCGCGGCCGCGTGCCTCGCAGCGAGTGGATCAGTCGCGGCGAGGGACAGGTCACGCCGGAAGAGTCCCTGACGCTGGGCCTCTCGCCCGGAACGCCGGTCTATCGCTTCGCCCGGATCCGCTATGCCGACGGTGCGCCGATGGCCGTGGAGTATACGACGATCGCGGCGTTCGCCCTGCCCTCCACGGACGCTGTCGGCACCTCGCTGTACGAGGCGCTTGAAGCCACCGGCCATCGCCCGGTGCGCGCGCTGCAGCGACTTCGCGCGGTGCTGTTCCAGGCCGAGCAGGCCGACCTTCTGGGCGTGCCCGTCAAGGACGCCGGCCTGCTGATCGAACGCCGCGGCTTTCTCAAGGATGGGCGAGCGGTCGAGGTCACCCAATCGTACTACCGCGGCGACGCCTACGACTTCGTCGCGGAACTGAACGCCCTGTCCTGAGTACGACCAGAAGACCGAGGAGTAGAGCTTGGAGGCGACTGCCTTGACCCGTCCTGAGACCCCCGCGCCCACGGGACTGTCGCCCGAGTCCACCCGCATGTTCCACGAGGCGGGCGAGGCCGCCTCGGTCGCCGCTCGTCAGTTGACCGCGAACAGGGCCCGGATCGAGGTCCTGGCCCAGCGCCTGCGCGCCAAGCCGCCCCGCGTCGTCGTCACCTGTGCGCGCGGCAGCAGCGACCATGCCGCCACCTTCGCCCGCTATCTGATCGAGACCAGGGCGGGGGTTTTGACCTCGTCGGCCGGGCTCTCGGTCAGTTCGGTTTATGACGCCTCGCCCAACCTGGACGGCGCGCTGGTCCTGGCGATCTCACAATCGGGAAAGAGCCCTGACCTGCTAGCCGCCGTCAGGTCCGCCAAGGCGGCGGGCGCCTACGCCGTAGCGCTGGTCAATGTTGAGGATTCGCCCCTGGCGGAGCTGGCCGACGCGGTGATCCCCCTGCACGCCGGTCCCGAGCTCAGTGTCGCAGCGACCAAGTCCTACATCGCCGCCCTCGTCGCGGTGACTCAGTTGATTGCGGCGTGGACGGCGGACGCCGAGCTCGCCTCGGCGCTTGACGGGCTTCCGCGCCAACTCGCCGAGGCCTGGGCGCTCGACTGGTCTGTCGCCGTCGAGCGACTACAGACGGCCTGCAACCTCTATGTTCTCGGTCGCGGCGTCGGCTTCGGCGTGGCGCTGGAGGCGGCGCTGAAGTTCAAGGAGACCTGCGGCCTTCATGCCGAAGCCTTCAGCGCGGCCGAGGTTCTGCATGGCCCCATGGCCCTGGTGAAGGATGGCTTCCCCGCCCTGGTTTTCGCTCAGAACGACGAAAGCCGCGCCAGTGTCGACGCCATGGCCGCTGACCTCCGCGCGCGAGGCGCAGAGGTCCTGCTGGCGGGCTCCGGTGAACCGAGCGCAGGCGTTCTGCCGGCTCTGTCCAGCCATCCAGTGCTTGAGCCAATCCTGATGATCCAGAGTTTCTACCGCATGGCCAATGCGCTGTCGGTCGCACGCGGCTACAATCCCGACAGCCCTCCCCATCTCAACAAGGTGACCGAAACCGTCTGATGCTGGCAGCTCTGGTCAATGGCCGCATCCTGACGGAAGCTGGCGTCGTCGAAGGCAAGGCCGTCCTGGTCGAGAACGGGGTCATCGCGGGGATCGTCGCGTCGCGTGAGATCCCCACGAACGCCCAGCATCGCGACCTTGAGGGCGGCGTGCTGGTTCCTGGCTTCATAGATACCCAGGTCAACGGAGGTGGCGGCGTCCTCTTCAACGATGCGCCGACCGTCGAAGCCATCTCGGCGATCGGGGCGGCGCACCGGCGCTTCGGCACGACAGGCTTTCTACCCACGCTCATCAGCGACGACCTCGCCGTTGTCGATCAAGCGATGCGGGCGACAGAAGAGGCCATCGCGCGCGGCGTGCCTGGCGTCCTAGGTCTTCACATCGAAGGCCCGTTCCTGAATCCGAAGCGCAAGGGCATCCACGACGCCGACAAGTTCCGGCTGATCGACGAAGATGCTCTAGCGCTGTTGTCGTCTCTGAAGCTTGGCGCCACCCTGGTGACCCTCGCGCCTGAGCGCACGACACCCGACATGATCCGACGACTGACGGATGCGGGCGTGGTCGTCGCGGCGGGCCATACCAATGCGCTTTACCCGACCATGAGGCAGGCCTTGGATCAGGGTCTTGCAGGCTTCACCCACCTGTTCAACGCCATGTCTCCCCTCACCAGCCGCGAGCCCGGCGCCGTCGGGGCGGCGCTGGAGAGCCAGGAGGCCTGGTGCGGGATCATCGTCGATGGCCGTCACGTGGACCCGGTGACACTGAAGATCGCGCTGCGCACGCGGCCGCTGGACCGCTTCATGCTGGTGACCGACGCCATGCCGACCGTGGGGATGGCCGACAAGCGCTTCAACCTTCAGGGCCGCGCGATCCGCGTCGTCGACGGCGTCTGCGTCGACGACCACGGCACGCTCGCCGGATCGGACCTGGACATGATCACGGCCGTTCGCAACGCGATCAGCCTGCTTGGACTGACGCTTGAGCAGGCGGTGATGATGGCCAGCCAAGCCCCGGCGACCTTCTTGGGCCTCGGCCAGCGGCGTGGACGTATCGCGTCGGGCTACGCGGCCGACCTTTGCCTGCTGGATGATCGCCTGGAGGTCGTCTCGACCTGGATCGACGGCTTCGAGGCCTGACTCGCTCCACCCGGCACAAAAAAGGGCGCTGACCGTGAGGTCTGCGCCCTTTTCTTATTTAGCCTTCAGAGCCGTGGAAGCTTAGAACTTCCACTTCACGCCCAGATAGTACTGACGGCCGTAGTGCACGTACTCTTCCGAGATCATGCGGGTCGAGTCGTCGACCTTGCTGTCCTTTTCATCGGTCAGGTTGATCATTTCCAACGTGACTGTGAAGTTCTTGAAGGCGTAGCTGATCTGGCTGTCGATGTTCAGCGTCTTTTCCTTGATGCGGACATCGTTGTTGTTGGTCGCCGACGGGGCCACCTGGATCAGGTACGGGTCACGATACGAGGCCGAGACGCGCGCCTTGAAGTTGCTCTTCTCGTAGTAGAGCGTCGCGTTGTAGGCGTCGGGCGACAGGTTCACCAGCGGCTGGGTCAGCATCACGGCTGGCGTGACCAGGACGCGCGGGGTCCCCGAATAGACCGGGTTGGCGATCACGTACTGGATGTCGCTCTGCACGTGCGTGTAGTTCACGATGCCGCCGAAGCCGTCGAACGGCGCCGGCAGGAACGAGAACGGACGCTGCAGCGAGATTTCGTAACCCTTCAGCTTGCCGCCAGGGGTGTTGATCTGGGTCGTCACCGTGAACAGCGTGTCGGGCGCATTGCCGTTCGACAGCAGACTGTCGGGCAACTGGGTTTCGGCCCACGGCACAGCGACCGACGAAGTCTGGATGTAGGACTTGATGTCCTTTTGGAAGAAGCCGACCGAGAACAGCGTCTCCTTGTCCGGGTACCACTCGAAGCTCAGGTCCAGGTTATTGGACAGCATCGGGTTGAGGTCCGGATTACCGCGAGTGACGGTTTGGGCCGACTGGCTGATCGCGCTGTAGCCCGGCGACAGGTTCGGCAGTTGCGGACGCGTCATCACCTTGGCGGCCGCGAAGCGGACGAAGAAGTTCTCGAGTGGTTGCGCCGAGATGTTCAGCGACGGCAGGGTATTGGTGTACTGACGCTTGACCGTCTGCACCGCATCGATCGGCACGCGCTGGCTGAACGTGCCGCCCAGCGTCGTGACGGTCTGCGTCGTGTTGCCGGTGCTGTAGTGGCCAGTCGCTTCCTGCTCGGTCTTGACGTAGCGAACGCCGAAGTTGCCGCGCACCGGAATGTTGAAGACATCGTAGTCGAAATCGCCCTGGATATAGAGCGCAGTGTCCTTTTCGGTGATCGCCCGCATCGCGCCCAACTGGTTCAGGACGCTGAGACGGAAGTCGCCGTTGGCGTTCACGCAGTTGCAGTCGTAACCCAGCTTCTGGCGCAGCTTGTCGAGGTCGGGAGCCAGCCACGATGTCGGCACGCCCGCAGGAATGTCCAGGCCGCGACCAAAACCGGTAATCACACGCGACACGTCTGCAACGGTGACGCCGGGCGGAAGGCCGAAGGCGGCTTCGTTGGTGAACGTCGTCGCGGAGTTGCCGGCGAGAACGCGGGAGTTCAGCCGCTTCTCCCACGAGCTGAAGCCGTACTCTTTGTACTTCGCACCATAGCGCAGCTTGAAGCCATCGAGGATCTGGTAGTCGACGTCAGCGAAGAAGGTCTTGAACGTATTGACCGCCTTGCTCGGACGCATGCGCAGCAGCGAAGCGTCGCCCAGAGCGTTGCTGGCGCTGTAGACGTAGTTGGCCGGGTTCGTCGGATCAAAGCCGTAGTTGAAGTTCGGCAGCTTGTCGTTGGCCGAGTAGTCGTAGCTGTAGTTGTCGCTGTCGTAGCGCTCGAAGGAGAACGTCGTCTGTTCCGGGTTGTCCTGGATCGAGCGCGACTGGCCGTAGCCGAGCTTCAGGTTGCCGCCTTCACCGAACTTGGTGTCATAGGTCAGGGCGAACTGATTGAACTCGGTCTTCAGCGTGTCGTGGCGGTACTCGGTGCGGACATCGACGTCATCGAAGGTGCCCTTGATCAGAGTGCCCTTGCCGTCGGCCGTGAAGTTCACGACGTCGGTCTGCGGCAGGCCCGCGCCGCTGCGGCTGAACGAGATGATTTCCAGATAGGTCTCGTCGCGATTGTTCTGGAACTTGGCCAGCATCGCGTCGAAGGTCAGGGTCGAGCGGTCGTTCGGGCGCCATTGCAGCGAGCCGGTCACACCCAGACGCTCTTGATCGTAGTCCAGACGGCCGTAGCGCGGGATCCGCGGGTGCCAGAGATTGTTGGCGGTGCCCGAGGCGGCCGTGACGGTCGGGTTGGTGCCGCCCGTGACCGTGCCGATCTGGGCGCAGGTCAGGGCCGGGCCGCTAACCGGGTTGTAGGCCGCGCCCGTGCAGGGGAAGGCCGTCGAGGAGTTGAAGCGGACCGACGGGTTTTCCCAGCGGCCGGTCGAGGACCCCTCTTCACGCTGAGCACGGGTGGCGTAGGCGACTGACAACAGCGCGCCGATTTCGCCAATGCCGGTGTCCCAGCGGTTGCTGATCAGGAAGGTGTAGCGCGGGTCGCTCTTCCGCGAGAGATCGTTCCAGCCCACCTTGGCGCTGGCGCTCATCGTGAACTTGCTGAAGTCGAACGGACGGGCGGCCTGCAGGTCGACGATCGCGCCCAGCGAGCCTTCCTCGTTCATCGCTGAGGTCGACTTGCGGACGGTGACGCTGTTGAACAGTTCGGAGGCGAAGATCGAGAAGTCGAATTGACGGCCACGGTTGGCGCCGCCCGAACCGTCCTTGCCGCCCGTCGTGGCCAGGGCTTCCAGGCCGTTCAGACGCACGACGGTGAAGTCGGGACCCAGGCCGCGGACGGTGATGGTGCGACCTTCGCCGCCGTCACGGTCGATCGAGACGCCCGGCACGCGCTGCAGCGACTCGGCGAGGTTCAGATCGGGGAAGTCGGCGATGTCTTGCGCCTTGATGACGTCGACGAGGTCGTTTTCACGACGCTTGACGTCCAGGGCGTTGGCCAGAGAGGCGCGGAAACCGGTGACGACGACGGCTTCGACCTGATCATCCGCCGCGGCGGCCGGAGCGGTCTGCGCGCTCGCCGCGCCAGCGAAGGCCATCGCCAGCGCCAGGGCGCCGCCCGAGACGCCGTATTGCAGGGCGCGCACGCGTCCCTTGGTATTCTTGGACATAGAACCTCCTCCCGTTCGACCATTGGACGACGACGTCGCCGCCGCCTTGGCCTTCGTCTCGATCTCGCGTCCTTCCCACGAAATCGGCTCAGGCCTTGCAGTCTTCGCTTTTTGCCACCGGTGTCAGAAACAGATCTAGGTTTTTGACACCGGTATCAGACTGCTAACAAAGGCAGAGCCAACCGACAAGGCCACAATGCTGTCACAAGCCAAGAGACTGCGAACGCCGTTGCGTTTCCGACACAATGACTCGTGAGACGCGAGCGCTCAGCCCTCGTCCGGGCGGAAATGGCTGACCTGGTAGAGACCCTGAAGCATCGAATCGCGTTGCGCGGCGGGCAAGCTCGCGCCCACGCTGCGCAGAAGCTTCAACGCGTTGAGATGGACATCAACCGCGTCCCAGCGCCATGCACCCGCCTCGGCGCAGTTGTCCGCGAGGCCGCACAACGACATCGCCGCGCGATCCAGGCCGGTGCCGTCGACAAAGGCGCTGACATCGATGATGCGCGAGGCAAGGACGTAAAGGCTCTCGAACGACTCCGAGGCCCGTCCCTCCGCGTCCTTGCCAAATCGCGCCTCGATCTCGGCCAACGTCGAGTCCAGCGCAGCGATCGAGGCTTCGCGCAGCGATTCGACACCGGCCTCCGCCGCAGCGATGGCGTCCTGGGCGAGGATTCCCCCACGCTCCTTGATCATCTTGGCCAGGCGGTTCGGGGGGCGGAACTTGCGGACGGTCATATCTGCACCTTCGCTGGGCGCATCATGTTGCTGATCTCATCATCGGACAGGTTGGGCGTCTGCGCCTCGCCCACCTCCGCCGGAAGGTCGTCCTTGCGCCGGCCATCCGTCCCCGGTGGCGGGCCCATATGCTTGAAGCGACGGTCGGGACCAACGAACGTGTCGCACTCAATGAACGCGCGGTCCTCGCGCGCGACCCAGAAGATCCGCTCCAGCAGAACCTTCGGCGTGATCGGCTTGGCCACCACATAGTTGGCGCCTGCATCGCGGATCTTGAAGATCTGGGAGGTCCGCGTGTGGCCAGTCACCAGGATGACCGGGATGAAGCGGTTGGTTTCGCCACCCTCGCGTCGCAGCCACTCAATGAACTCGATGCCGTCGGTGACAGGCATCTGAACGTCGCTGATCACCAGATCGAAGGTCTTGGTCCTGATCAGGCCTTGGGCGTCGGCGACGCTCTCGGCGCGGTGCAATTGCTTGACGCCGAAGCCGGACACCACCTGGGACAGAATATCCAGCGATGGGCCGTTATCGTCCAGCACAAGCACCGTCGCCCGTTCGAGATTGATCCGGGTCGAGGGAAGAAGGGCGTCTGTCATCGGCGCCTAGAAAAAATCCAACTCGCCGGCCTCGGCTTCCCAGGCCGCCTGCTCGCTGGCCCGCAGCCGCACGACCAGATCGGACAACCCCAGGCCTTCCAGCAACGGCTCGATCGACAGGCTCCATTCGCCGGAAGCATGCTGACCAATGCGCTGCAGCACGGCGGAAAGCCCGTGCAGGCGTTGGCTGAGCTCGTCCAGAGCCTGCAGCCTGGTCAAGCTGGGCAAGGCCGCGCCGCCGTCGGCCAAGTCGCCGACGAGATGCTCGCAGTCCTGGCAGATGGCGGCGGCCGACGCCAATTCCGCCGCCAGACGACGCGACAACTCGCCAACCAAAAGATGCTCTTCCGGCGGAACGGTCGTGTCGGTCTGAAGCGGCGATACGGCCATGAACTAGAACAGATCCACGTCGCCGCTCGCCACCGCTGGCATCGGCGGAGGAGTCGGGCGGCGGACGTCCTGCGGCGCGTTATCGACGGCGACGAGGCGCTGACGGACACGGCCCGAAGCCGGCCAGAACTCGACTCGGCGGGCGGAGACGCCGCCCGTGCTGGACGACACGATCGGGATGCCTTCGTCGCGCAGAAAGCGCTCGGCGAAAGCCGCGTTGCTGGCGCCCACGTCCGACAGGCCATCGAACAGCTTGGCGCCGCCAAAGATCTTCGCCTCAAGACGCTCGCGACGCGCGCCGCGCTTCAGGAGGTCGTTGATCAGCACTTCCATCGCATAGGCGCCGTAACGCACGGCGTCGCCGTCGCGCCGGCCATCGCCAGAGTCGGGCAACAGGAAGTGGTTCATGCCCCCGACACCGCTCTGCGGATCGCGGATGCAGGCGGCGATGCAGGAGCCCAGCACCGTGGTCATCACCACGTTGGGGTCGGTCGACACATGGCTCTCACCTTGCGTCACGTGAACCTTGATCGCCCGTTCCGGGTCGTCGTGATGGAATGACGTCATGTGAGCTGCCCGAACACTTGCTCGATCTTTTCCTTCAGCCCTTGGACGGTGAAGGGTTTGACGCAGTAATTGTTGACGCCGAACTGCACGGCGCGCTGCACCAGCTCGCGGTCGGCGCGGCCCGTCAGCATGACGAACGCGGTCTGGCGGATTGGCGGGTGCGAGCGAACGGCCCGCAGCAACGCCAGACCATCCATCTTCGGCATGTTGAAGTCCGAGATGACGAGGTTCGCCGGCTTGGCCAGAAGGTTCTTGAGAGCCTCCTCGCCATCGGGAGCCTCACGGATGTCCTTGAAGCCGATCTGCTGCAGCGCATTGCGGATCAGAGCCCGCATGGTGAGCTGGTCATCGACCACGAGTACGGAGATGGTGCTAGCTTGCGGCATGGTCTATCGCCTCGCGGAGGCCAAATCGAGGATGGACTGGCCCATGGAGGACAGGCTGACCTGCTTCTCCACGGCGCCAATTTCGAAAGCGGAACGGGGCATGCCGTAGACGACGCAGCTTGCTTCGTCCTGGCCCAGCGTCTTTGCGCCGGCCTTGCGCATGCTCAGGAGACCCTGCGCGCCGTCGCGGCCCATGCCGGTCAGGATGACCCCGACCGCCTTGTCGCCGACCGCGTTGGCCACCGAGTTGAACAGAACGTCCACCGAAGGCCGGTGACCGCTCACCGGATCGCCCGCGACAAGACGGCACCGCAGGCCGGCCGAGCGAACGACCTCGAGGTGTGTGGCGCCGCCTGGTGCGACATACACCTTGCCGGGCTCCAGCAGCGCGCCATCGGTGGCTTCCTGCACCTTGGCGCCGCTCGAGCGGTCCAGGCGTGCGGCGAAGCTGGCGGTGAAGGTCGCCGGCATGTGTTGGGTGATGACGGTGGGCGGGCAGGTCTCAGGGAACAGCTGCAGGATCGTCAGCAGAGCTTCCACCCCGCCGGTCGACGAGCCGATCGCCACGATGTCGCCCGAGGGCATGAAGTCCTTGCGGCGCGGCGCGGCCGCGCTGGGCGCGGCGCCGGCGTTGGTGCGAACCGAGGCGCGCGCCGCGATCTTCACTTTGGCGACGATCTCGGCCAGCGCTTCCTGAGTGCCGGTAGCGTCGGCGGGCTTGCCCACGCAGTCCACGGCGCCCAGTTCCAAGGCTCGCAGCGTCATCTCGGCGCCGGCCTGGGTCAAGGTCGAGACCATGACGACCGGCATGGGCCGCAGGCGCATGATCTTCTCGAGGAAGTCGATGCCGTTCATGTTCGGCATCTCGATGTCCAGCGTGACGACATCGGGGTTCAGGGCCTTGATCATGCCCCGCGCCTCGAACGGGTCGCCGGCGCCGCCGACCACCTCGATATCCGGGTCACGATTGAGGGCCGCCGAAATCAGGCTCCGCATCGTGGCGGAGTCATCGACGACGAGAACGCGAATCTTGGCCATTAGCGCCCCACCTTCCGATAGGCGGTCAGGCCGCAGCTCTCGAACGCGGTCACGGACGTACCGACCCGTTCGGAGTGACCGACATAGAGGCGACCGCCGGGGGCGACGAGCGGCGCGAACCGGTTCCAGACGCGCTCCTGAGTGGGTTCATCAAAATAGATCACGACATTCCGACAGAAGATGGCGTCGAACGGGCCTTTCATTGGCCAGGACGGACCGTTGAGATTTAGTTCGCGGAACGCGACCAGGCTTCGGGCGGCCTCGCAGACACGCCAGCTCCGGCGATCGCTGGCGTCGCGTTCGAAATACTGACCGCGCGCGGCCGCCGGAATGCCCTCCAGCAGGGACTCGTCGTAGACGGCGGCGCGTCCGGTCGCGAGCACGTTGGTGTCGATATCCGTGCCCAGAATCCGGATGTCGAGATCGGCGGCGTTCGGCCAAACCGACAGCACCGTGAACGCGATCGAGTAGGGCTCCTGCCCCGACGAGCTGGCGGCCGACCAAAGACGCAAACGGCGGCCCGCGCGAACCTGATCGGCCATGGGCTCGAGAACATTGGCGCGCAGGTCGTCGAAATGGTGCGGTTCGCGGAAGAAGCGCGTGACGTTGGTGGTCAGCGCCCGGAGCATTTCCTGGCTTTCGTCGTGCCCCTTTTCGCTGGCGACGAACGCGCAGTATTCGTTGAAGGAGCGCATGCCCAGGGAGCGCAGGCGCTTGGCCAGACGCGAATAGACCAAGGTCGCCTTGCTGTCCGGAAGGCTGATGCCGGCCAGATCGTAGAGCAGCGCGGCGATGCGCTTGAAGTCTTGGGACGTGAACGCGAACTCGCCATCGACGATGGCTTCGCGGCGGTCCGAAATAGGCGCGGAGACAGAAGACATCAGGCGGCCAGGGCCTCCCGTTCAGGCAAGATCCGATCGAGCGAGATTTCGCTGATCATGCGTCCCTCGACCGAGATGATCCCTCGGACGAAACTGCGGACGGCGTCGCAGGCGACGTCGGGGGTCGGTTGGATCATATCGTCGTTAATCGACAGGATGTCGGACACCGCGTCGACCAGCAGACCCACCGTGCGATCGCCGGCCTTGACCACGATGAACACGCTGCGGACGGTCGGCTCGATCACCGGCATGCCCAGGCGGCACGCCAAGTCCATGATGGGCAGCACCGCGCCGCGCAGGTTGATAACCCCGCGCATGTAGCTGGGTGACTGCGGCAGCGTGGTCGCGGGGCTCCAACCCCGGATTTCGCGCACGGCCATGATGTCGACGCA
The DNA here is from genome assembly GCF_002742645.2 of Caulobacter sp. FWC26. Taxonomy (NCBI): domain Bacteria; kingdom Pseudomonadati; phylum Pseudomonadota; class Alphaproteobacteria; order Caulobacterales; family Caulobacteraceae; genus Caulobacter; species Caulobacter sp. FWC26. Next base: position 372,288 of record NZ_CP033875.1, on the reverse strand, counting down.
GTACTCCTGCTCGCCCACGCGGAAGGAGATCAGTTCGCGGCGATCAGCGCTGGTGGCGGTGGCATGATCGGTCATGACTTACTCCGCTGCGATCAGGCTGGGCTCGGTGGGACGCGGCGCGCCCCCCTCGCGACGGCGCAGGTTGATAGTGGCGTCGACGTCCAGGATAAGGGCCACGCGGCCATCGCCCAGGATCGTCGCGGCGGCCACGCCCTCGACCTGCTGATAGTTCTGTTCCAGCGACTTGATGACCACCTGGCGCTGGCCATGGATGGCGTCGGCCACCAGGGCGGCGCGCGAACCGTCCTCGCCCTCGACCAGAAGAACCACCCCGTCGGTCGGATGCGGGCTTTCCTCGCGGTAGCCCAAGGTCAAGCCCACATCGATCAGCGGCACGAAGCTGTCGCGGACAGCCAGCACTGAACCCACCGGACCCAGCGGACGGACCTCTTCCGGCTTGGGACGCAGGCTTTCCACGATCGCGGCCAGCGGAACGACCAGGGTCTCGCCGGCGACGTCGACCACCATGCCGTCCAGGACGGCCAGGGTCAGCGGCAGGCTGAGGGTGAAGGTCGAACCTTGGCCCGGACGCGACGAGATCGAGATTCGGCCGCCCAGGGCCTGAACGGAGCGCTTGACCACGTCCATGCCAACGCCACGGCCCGACACGTCCGAAATCTTTTCGGCGGTCGAGAAGCCCGGCAGGAAGATCAGGTTGTCGATCTCTTCGTCGGTCAGCTGCAGATCGGGCGCGATCAGGCCCTTCTTGACGGCGATGCCGAAGACGCGCTCGCGGTTGATGCCCTTGCCGTCGTCGGAAACCTCGATGACGATCCGACCGCTGCGGTGCAGAGCCGCCAGGCGCACGACGCCTTCGGGGTTCTTGCCGGCCGCCTTGCGCTCCTCGGGGCTTTCCAGCCCGTGGTCGATGGCGTTGCGCAGCATGTGCGTGATCGGGTCGGACAGACGCTCGATGACCGTCTTGTCGACTTCGGTGTTCTCGCCGTCCATCACCAGGCGGGCATGCTTGCCCGTCATGTTGGCGACTTCGCGAACCAGGCGCGGCATGCGCTGGAACACCGACTTCACCGGCTGAGCGCGGATGGCCATTACGCTGTCCTGGATCTCGCGCGTCAGCTGTTCCAGCTCGTCGAGACCCATGGCCAGGTTGGAGGAAGGAGCGATGCCATATTCGCCGACGCGTTGCGCCAGCATGGCTTGGTTGATGACCAGTTCGCCGACGAGATCGATCAGGCGATCGATGCGCTCGGGGTCAACGCGGATCACCGATTGGCCGGGACCCGGCACCTCGACGGGGGTCGCCTTTTGCGGCGGCGGGGCGACGGCGGCGGCCTTGGCGGCCTCGACAACCGGCGCGGCTTCAACCGGCGGCGCTTCAGCGACCGGCGCGGCGACCTCGACCGGCGCCGGAGCGGGCGGCTCGACGGCGGCCACGGGCTCGGTCGTGGTGATCAGGGCGGCGACCGCTGCTTCGACAGAGGCCTCGCCCCGGGTGATCTCGAGATCGCAGTCGCCATCGACGAACTCGAAGACCTCGCGGATGGCGCTCTCGTCCTGTTCGGTCTCGAGGCGGACGCTCCAGGTGACAAAGGCGGCCTCAGGGTCGAGGTTCTCCAGAGCCGGCAACGCGCTGTCGTCCAGCGTGGCCTTGATCGGGCCAAGGCGGTTCAGTTCGCGCAGGAGCAGCGCGGTCTCGTTCGCCTTGCGATAAAGGTCGGACTTCGGACGGATCGACACCGTCCAGACGTTCGACGGGATCAACTCGGCGTCGGCCGCCTGGGCTTCGACCGTGATCGTCTGCGGAACGAAGACGAAACCGAGGTCGTCTTCTTCCATCGCATCGTCATCGGCGCCGATGACGATGGGCGCGGCTTCCTCGACAGGAACCGCAGCAGCGACGGGCGCAGGGGCCGCCGGCGCTGCGTTCGGATCAGTCCACTGCGCCAGTTCGGCGGCCATGGCGGCGGAGGCGGCCATGTCGACGTCGCCAAGGCCGCGCGCGGCGCTGACGTGGTCGGCCAGGATGTCGGAAGCGCGAAGAAGCACGGCGGCCAGTTCGACCGTGTTCGGCACCGACCCGCCGCGGACGGCGTCCAGCAGAGTCTCGAACACGTGGGCGAAACGCACCAGCGGCTCGAGGCCGAAGGCCCCGGCGCCGCCCTTGATCGAATGGACGGCGCGGAACACGGCGTTGACCGTCTCTAGGTCGCCCGCGCCTTCTTCCATGGCCAGGAGACCGCCTTCGAGGTCGGCGAGCAGTTCCTCGCACTCCTGAAAGAAGGTGACCTTGATGGCCTCTAGCTCGTCCATTCCCGTGAGTCCTAATTCGCGTCTAGCAACGGGTAATCAAAAACGGCGTACTGGTCCGTGACCTGGATCAGGCGGCGACGCGTCGGATGGCGTCGACCAGCTTTTCCGGGTTGAACGGCTTGACGATCCAACCCGTCGCGCCGGCTTCACGAGCCCGCTGCTTCTTGGCCGGATCGCTTTCGGTGGTCAGCACCAGGATCGGGATCGCGCGGTAATCGTCGTCAACGCGCACCGCCTCGATGAAGCCGAAGCCGTCCAGCTTCGGCATGTTGATGTCCGTGATGATCACATCGGGTCGATGAGCGGACAGGACTTCGAGACCATGCTCGCCGTCCACCGCTTCGACCACGTTGAAGCCCGCGCCGGCGAGGGCCATGCGCAGCATGTCCCGCATCGTCCGGGAATCATCGACCGTGAGAATCGTACGCGTCACGATTCAGCTCCTTGGAATTCCGCCGAAAGGAGCGCCCCTGCGGCGCCAAACAGACGGGTGGTTTCGACAAAGGCCTCGGAAGGCCCCTTAATGCAGAAGGATTGACCGTCCTGATCCCAGGCCTTGCGGGCGGCCAGAAGCACTTGCAGGCAAAGCCCGCCAAGTCGGCGAACCTGATCGGCCTCGACCGTGATCGCCGCGCCGCGACGTTCCAGCAGAGCGGCCTTCAGCGGCCCGGCCGCCTTTAGGTCCAGATTTTCGGGCAGCGCGATTGCGGCGGCCATTTAGAACTCCTCCCACCCGTCGGTCGCGGGTGCTTGTGCGACGGCCGCCGAACCACTGCTCCGGCCCGGGCGGGCGAAGGTGTTCAGGCGCGCCTGCTGCTCGGCGACCGGATTGCGCGCCGGGGCGTGTTGGGCCGTGTCGGCGGCGACCGGACGGGCGTAGGCCGACGAACCGCCCCCCACCTGGAAGCGAGCCATCAGTCGCACCAGCTCGGCGGTCTCACCCTTCAGCGAGTGGGTCGCGGCGGTCGACTGCTCGACCATGGCGGCGTTCTGCTGCGTGACCTGGTCCATCTGGTTCACGGCGGTGTTCACTTCGTTCAGGCCCGTGGCCTGCTCCGCAGCCGAAGCCGCGATCTCGGTGACCAGGGCGTCGATCTCTCCGACCTTCGCTACGATGCGCTGCAGCGCCTCGCCTGTCTGACCAACCAGGCTCACCCCTTGGCTGACCTGTTGCGTGGAGCTGGAGATCAGCGTCTTGATTTCCTTGGCCGCCTCGGCCGAGCGCTGAGCCAGGGCGCGAACTTCCTGCGCGACGACAGCGAAGCCGCGGCCCGCCTCGCCCGCTCGGGCGGCCTCGACGCCGGCGTTCAACGCCAGGAGGTTGGTCTGGAAGGCGATCTCGTCGATGACCCCGATGATTTGGCTGATCTGCTTGGACGAGTTCTCGATCTCGCCCATGGCCGAGACTGCCTGGTGTACGACTTGGCCGCTATGCGTCGCTTCGCCACGGGTGGTCGAGACGACGTCTGAGGCCTGACGAGCGCCGGCGGCGGTGCGGCGCACCGTGGCGGTCAGTTCGTCCAGCGCGGCGGCGGTTTCTTCCAGGCTGGCGGCCTGTTGTTCGGTACGGCGCGACAGGTCGTCGGAAGCGTGGGCGATCTCGTCGGCGCCGGTGCGCAGGCCGTCGGTCGAGGCGGCGATGACCTTCATCGTCTCCTGCAGCGAGCCCATGGCGGCGTTGAAGTCGTCCTTCAGCTTGCGGTAGTCGCCGGGGAAATCGGCGGTGACCCGGAAGGTCAGATCGCCCGAGGCCAGCTTTTCCAGACCCTCGGCCAGGTTGGACACCACCAGAGACGCTTCCTTGGCGGCGGCGGCGGCGGCGGCTTCCTTGGCGCGACGTTCATCGGCCGTGAGGGCCGCTGACTTCTCCTGCTCGGCGCGAAGCTGCTCAAGGTGCAGCTGGTTGTCGCGGAAGACCTTCAGAGCGGTGACGATGGCGCCCAGCTCGTCACCGCGCGTCATCTTCTCCAAGTCGATGGCATTGTCGCCCTTGGAAAGCTTGTCGGTGGCGGCGGCGATGTCGTTGATCGACTTGCGGGTCGTCATCACGGTCAGGAACGCCAGCGCGCCGACCGCGCCCAGGGTCAGCAGCGACATCACCACGGTGACGCTCATAGCGGCGGTGGCTTGGGCCTGACGCTTGGCGGTCTCGGTCTCGATGCGCTGATTGGCGGCGGCGACGACCTGGTCCAGCTGACCGGTCATCTTGGCGTATTGTTCCTCGAACGGCGCGATGAATCCGGCCGCCATGTTGAAATCGACGCCGATCATCCCGCTGACGGTGTCGATCGCGCTGCGGCATTCCTCAAGCGACTTGATCAACTCGGCGATCTTCGGCTGCTCGGCGGCCGGCAGCTTGCTCTTCAGCGCGACCAGATCCTTCTTGACCGCATCGGTCTCGGCGAGAACGGCGGCCATACGCGCATCGTTCTTATCGACGTCGATATTGCCGGCCTTGTGGGTCATCACGACGAACAGTTCGCCGTTGATGTTCGAAATGCGCTTGGAAATCCGCTGGATTTCCAAGTTCTGCCGCATGTCGCTTTCCACGACCTGCTTCAGAGCAGCCGACTGGCTTTTCTGAACCATGATGGCGCCGCCGGCCATCAGAGCCAGCATCAACAGCGCGAACGCCGGCGCGAAGCCGATCTTGATGATCAACGGTAGATCGACGAGACGTATCCGTTTCATCGCGAGGTCCCCTCCAACCAGCGCTCCGTGCCCACGGATCGCCAAACTGAAGTGGAATAATCCCGATAGAGTCCTAACAGACTCTGACTTGGTTAAGGGAAGGCGGCGCTTTCCGGTCGGTTCTGGGCTGAATGGTCATTTAGTCGCAGCCCTGAACGCGCGGATTCTATAAAGCGCCCGGTCTGGATCGAGAATCCCGCACGTGGTGATCATGGTTAGCCGAAAGTAAATATTGAATATTGCCGTGCTACTCAGGATATCTTAACTCGCACCTGCGAGATTGCTCCTGCGTCCGGTTGGCGCATCGTCCATGGGACGTGAATTTATTACTAGGAGCAGCGGGATGAAATATCCGATCGCTATTGCCGCGGGAATCGCTGGCAGCTTTTTCGTCGCCCAGGCCGCCTCGGCCGCCGGTGGTTTTGAAGATCAAATGAGCCGTTGCCTGCAGCAGTTCGCCAATACGCGCGACGCCGCGCAAGTCATGCTTGAGTGCAACGCCGACGGCGGCAAGCTTTCGGACTGCAAGGTCGTGGACAACAGCGCTGCGGGCAAGGGCTTCGACAAGGCCGCCATGTGCATCGCCGAAAAGCTGCCGATGGGCGCCAAGACCGGCACAGTGAAGGTTCCGTTCCGCTTCCCCGGCGGCGCGTAAGCGTCCTTCCGAAGGAACACAAAGCGCCCCCGTCGACTTGGTCGACGGGGGCGTTCTGCTTTCTAGCGCTTACTCAAAAGGCTCCGGACGGCTGCCGACGGAGATCACCCGCGTCAAAACGCCGCGCCCTTGATGGTCCTGCCCCGGCGGCCCGAACCCTAGAACTCCCGCCACTCTTCCTTGAGCGCAACGGCGGCTGAGCTGCGCGAAGGGGGAGCGGCGGATCCGGGGCGCATCGTGGGGCGAGGCGGCGGACTCGCCACAGGCGCCGGCGCGATGCGCGTGGTTGGCTTCGGTTCCGAGCGACGGACGGCGGAAGTTCGGAAACTTTCGACCTGGCGGACCAATTCTCCAGTCTGACTTTTGAGCGAGTGGGTCGCGGCCGTCGTCTGCTCCACCATGGCCGCGTTCTGCTGAGTTACCTGATCCATCTGGTTCACGGCCGTATTGACCTCGTGAAGACCGCCGGCCTGTTCCTGGGCTGAAACGGAAATCTGGGCGATCAGTTCGTCGATCTCCGCCACCTTCGAGACAATGCCGCGCAGCGCCTCGCCGGTCTGCCCCACCAGGTTGACCCCGGCCTCGACCTGCTTGGTGGAGGTGTTGATCAGGGCCTTGATTTCCTTGGCGGCTTCGGCCGAGCGCTGAGCCAGCGCTCGAACCTCCTGGGCGACGACAGCGAAGCCCTTGCCCGCCTCACCGGCTCGGGCGGCTTCGACCCCCGCGTTCAAGGCCAGGAGATTGGTCTGGAATGCGATCTCATCGATCACGCCGATGATGTTGCCGATCTCCCGTGAACTCGTTTCGATCTCGCCCATCGCCGCCACGGCTTGGCTGACGACGGCGCCCGAGCGCTCGGCGTCGGTCTTGGCGCCCGCGACGACGTCCTGCGCCTGCTTGGCGCCGGCGGCCGAGCGGCGGACGGTGGCGGTGATTTGGTCCAGGGCCGCAGCGGTCTGTTCCAGGCTGGCGGCTTGCTGTTCTGTGCGCCGCGAAAGATCGTCGGCCGCGACGCTGATCTCCTCGGTGCTGGAGCGGATGCCTTCCGTAGCGCCGCCCACGCCGCACATGGCCTGGTCCAGCAGCTCCACGGCGTGGTTGAAGTCGTCCTTCAATTTCCGGAACTCGCTACAAACGTCGCCATCCAGGCGGGCCAGCAGATCGCCTGAGGCCAGACGATCAAGCGCTCGGGCCAGCAGGGTGACGACCTGCTCTTGCCGCGCCTGAGCCGCTTGCTGCTCCGCCTCGAGCCGCTTTCGTTCGTTATCCAGGGTTTCCAGATAGATCGAGATCGCGAAATCCATGTCCAGGAAGATCGCCTTCATCAACGCCGCGACCGCCTCGCCGGCCTGACGAGAGTCGCCCTTGGCCAGCAGCCCCTTGGGCCACATGGAGTCGATCACGGCCCGGACGAGATGGTCTCCGACCACGGCGTAACCGCCGATGTACCATCGCGGCTCCAGGCCGATCCGCGCGTGGGTCTGGCCAATCGCGCGAACCGCCCGCACATAGTCGTCGCTGAAGTCCCCCTCGGCGATCACGCTCCAGTGCGTCTGCTGACGGGCGCTGGCCGCGTCCATGTGGCGCTCGTCGCTGAAGAACGCGCGCGTCTCCGGGGTGGTCCGGACCTTGCCATAGAAGCTCGCCAGCGCTTTGCCGATCTCGGCCCGGATGACCGGACGGAGATCGCGGAGCGCCGATCGTGCCTTGTCATCGATGCCCATGAACGCCGTGCGTTCACCGATCGCATAGTCCTGGCTCATGGCCGTCCCCGTCGTTTTCACGTAGAGGAAGTCTCTGCCCTGATCCTTAATCAGGCATTAAATGTTCTCGCCAGGAGCGCGACACCTCGCCGCACAGACCCCAGAGTTGCAACCGATTGCACGCCTCAAGCCGTCAGGCCCACGCTCGGAAAGGCGCGGATTATCGACAGCCTAGGCCCACTCAGCCGCTGATGCGACCGCTCGTCGCACTCACCCGCCGCGCTTCAGAGTCTCACGCGCAATGATCAGTTGCTGGACTTGGCTGGTGCCTTCGTAGATGCGGAAGATCCGCACGTCGCGATAAAGCCGCTCGATCCCGTAGTCGGCGACATAGCCGGCGCCGCCGAACACCTGCACCGCCCTGTCCGCCACGCGACCCACCATCTCCGAGGCGAACAGTTTCGACGAGGCGGCTTCGAGGGTGACGTTGACCCCGGCGTCGCGCTTCCGAGCGGTCTCCAACACCAGCGCCTTGGCCGCCAGCGCCTCGGTCTTGCTGTCGGCGATCATGGCCTGGATCAGCTGGAAGCTGGCGATCGGCTGGCCGAACTGCTTGCGCTCGGAAGCGTAGGCCACGCAGTCGGCGATCAGGCGCTCGGCCACGCCCACGCAGACGGCGGCGATGTGCAGTCGGCCGCGGTCCAGCACCTGCATGGCGACCTTGAAGCCCTCACCTTCCGCGCCCAGACGGTTCCAAGCTGGCACGCGGACATTGTCGAAGGTCACGTCGTGGATATGAGCGCCTTGCTGGCCCATCTTCTTCTCGGGCTTGCCGACCGTGAGGCCCGGCAGGTCGCGCGGGACCAGGAAGGCCGAGACCCCAGCCCCGCCCTTGGCCTCGGGGTTAGTGCGCGCCATCACCGTGAACAGCGAGGCCTTGCCAGCGTTGGTGATGTAGCGCTTGGAGCCGTTCAGGATGTAGTGGTCGCCGTCCAGCGTGGCGCGGGTCTGCACCGCAGCGCTGTCGGAACCGGCCTCTGGTTCAGTCAGGGCGAACGAGGTGATCACCTCGCCCGAGGCGATCCCCGGCAGCCACTTGGCCTTCTGCTCGGCGTTGCCGAACATCACGAGGCCCTGGCTGCCGATCCCGACATTGGTGCCGAAAACCGAGCGGAAGGCCGGCGAGGCGCGGCCCAGCTCAATGGCCACCAGCGCCTCTTCCTCCATGGTCAGGCCAAGCCCGCCAAACTCTTCCGGGATCGTCAGGCCGAAGAGCCCAAGACCCTTCATCTCCTCGATCACATCGTCCGGAACGGCGTCGTTCTCGGCCACCTGGGCCTCGATCGGACGCAGGCGCTCGGCCACGAAGCGGGCGACCGTGTCGATCAGCTGTTCACGAGTTTCCAGATCGAGGGCCATACGCTTCGTCTCCCGAAATTCCCTGGTCCCTCGCGGAGGCCGCGAGGGGTGGCGTCAAACGCTTGTTTTGCCGGGAACTGTAGCGATGGTCCTCGAGAATGGAAGCCTTCCCTTACGCCCGTTCCTGCTGGGCCAGCACGCTCTTGCGCATGCCGTAGGCCAGATAGATCACCGCCCCGATCAGGTGGGCGTAGAGGAAGTAGAGCTGGGTCTTGGCCGGCAGGCTGACGAACAGATAGAGGCAGCCCAGGATGCCGGCCGGCGCCACGACCTGCCAGAACGGCGTCGAGAACACCCGAGGCCGGTTCGGCTCGCGCAACCGCAGCAGGATCACCGAGGCGCCGACGGCGATGAAGGCCCACAGCGTACCGGCGTTGGCCAGCTCGGCGATGTCCTTCAGCGACAGCAGGCCCGACAGCACCGCCGACAGCACGCCGGTCAGCAGGGTCATCATCACCGGGGTGCCGGTCTTGGCGTTCACCTTCGACAGCGCGCGGGGCAGCAGGCCATCGCGCGCCATAACGAAGAAGATCCGGCTCTGGCCGTACATGAAGGCCAGGATCACGGTCGGCAGCGCCACGACGGCGGCCAGGGCGACCAGCTGGGCGATCCTGCCGTGGTTCAGGCTCTCCAGGATGAAGACCAGCGGGGCCTCGCTCTTGGAGAAGATCTCGGTGCGCGAGGCGCCGATCGAGACGGCGGCGACGATCATGTAGATCGCGGTGCAGGCGGCCATCGAGCCGACGATGCCAATGGTCAGGTCGCGCTTGGGATTCTTGGTCTCTTCAGCGGCGGTCGACACCGCGTCGAAGCCGTAGAAGGCGAAAAAGATCAGGCTGGCGGCGGCCATCACGCCGATCTTGGCCGCGTCGCCGGCCGCGCCTTCCGGCACGTGGGCCTGGAAACCGTTGGGCATGAACGGCGTGAAGTGAGCGATGTTGAACGCTGGCAGGCACAGCACGACGAAGACGATCAGGGCGATGATCTTCACGAAGACCAGCACCATGTTGACCGTGGCGCTCTCACGGGTGCCGAGCGCCAGGAGTCCGGCAACCGCCATGGAGATGAACACGGCCGGCAGGTTGATCAGCCCGCCCTGGTGAGGACCCGCCAGCAGGGCGTCGGGGAAGCCGATCATCTTGAAGAGGCCGTGCGCGTGCGCCGACCAGCCGACGGCGACCGCCGCGCAGACCAGGGTGTATTCTAGGATCAGGCTCCAGCCGACGAACCAGGCGACCGGCTCCCCCATCGCCGCATAGCTGTAGGTGTAGGCGCTGCCCGAGGCCGGGATCATCGTCGACAGTTCGGCGTAGCAGAGGGCCGCGCAGGCGCAGACGGCGCCGGCGATCAGGAAGGACAGGATCACGCCCGGCCCGGCCAGGCCCGCCCCGACGCCGGTCAGGGTGTAGATGCCGGTGCCGACGATAGCCCCGACGCCCAGAGCCACCAGGTGCGGCCAGCTCAGAGTCTTCTTCAGTTGATGGCTGTCCGCATGACCGGCGGTGATGGTGTCGATGGCCTTGCGGCGCGTCCAGAAGCTCACTTTTCGGGTCCCTCCGACCAGAGCATGGCAGCCGAAAGTGTCAGCGGTTTCGGCGTCCGCCATGCTCTGCAAATTGTAGCGAGCCTGTTTAACCGCTTCGGATCGAGATCCGAAGCGGACAGGCTCTCAATGCGGACCATGGAGCGGCTTTCGTTCTCAGCCAAGGCTTGTCTTTAGAAGAAAATCCTCGTCAGGGCGTAGGCAAGGATCGCCACGGCCACCGTGAGCGTCACCAGCAGGATCGCCAGGCGCGGCTTGACCTCGAGCAGGGCCTTGGGGCCGAGCTTGGCCGAGATGGCCCCGACCCCGGCCAGCAGCAGGAAGCTGGAGCAAGCCGCGAGGACCGACACCAGAGACGGCGGGATCAGATTGAGGCCCCGGGCTGCGGCCAGGGCCGCGAAACCCCAGACGAACAGCGGCGGGGCTTGCAGACCCGAGACGCGGCCGCCTTCCGAGGTGCGGGTCAGCATCAGGCCGATCAACACCACGGCAGGGCCCAGCCAAAGGATCCGCGACAGCTTGGCCAGCGCCGCTGTCCCGGCCACCTCCGGCGACACCGAGGCGCCCGCCCCAGCGACTTGCGCGACGTCGTGGATCGACAGGCCGAAGAACACCCCGGCCTGGTGCGCCGTCAGGCCCAGGGCGTTGGCGACCGGCGGATAGGCCAGCATGGCCACGGTCGAGAGCAGGTTGACCCCGACGATGACCAGCGCCGTCGTGCGCTGGTTCTCGGGGCTGGACGGGGCGGCTTGCGAGGCGGCCAGCGCCGCCGAGGCTCCGCAGATCGAGCACGCGGCCGCCGCGATCAGCGCCTCGGCCAACGGCAGACCCAGGGCCGCGCCGGCCAGAGCCCCGATCCCGAGGCCGCCCAGCACCACCGCGCCGCTGGCCAGCACGGCCGGACCGCCCAGGGCGGCGAACTCCGTCCAACTGATCTGGGCGCCCATCATGGCCACGCCCAACCGCAGGCCCGGCTTGGCGAAGAGATCAAGGCCCGCGCCCAGTTGTCCCTGCAGGCCCAGAGCGCCCAGCATCATGCCCAGCGCCACCGCGAGCAGAGGCGCGGGAGCGTGGAGGCTCTGAGACAGCAGCTTGGCCAGCACCGCCATCAGGAGCCCGGCCAAGAGGCCCGGCCCGATGCGGACGGCGTTCAGGCGCAGGGCCGCGGCGGTCATCCGCGGACGGTTTCGCCGTTCATCGAGGCGGCGGCGGCGAAGTGGGCGTCGGCCTTGGCGCAACGGTTGCTCAGACGCTCGTGCAGGCGGCGCACGGTCTGGCTGCCAGTGCGCTCGAAGGCGAACGGCAGGATGCCGTGGATGATGCAGGCCAGGCCCGCGCCCAGCAGGGTGAAGCCAAAGCTCCAGGCCACGCCCATGTGCTGGCCATAGGTCTCGCCGACCGATTTGGGATGACGCGTGAACGACAGGTCCATGGGAGCCCCGCTGGCTGAAACCGAGGCGTTCTAGGATGCCGTGGATTCGGAGAAAGACATTGTTTGAAAGGTTACCATTTCCGCGATACGGAGAATAAAATTCTCTCTGAGGGTGGACTTCGAGATGATTGATCTCGATCAAATTGACCGTCGCCTGCTGGCTATCCTGCAGGAGGACGCCACCGTCCCCATCGCCGAGCTGGCTGAGCGGGTGGGTCTGAGCCAGACCCCCTGCTGGAAGCGGGTGCGCCGCCTGCAGGACGCCGGGGTCATCACCGCCCGCGTCGCCCTCTTGGACCGCGAGGCCCTCGACCTGGGCCTGACCGTCTTCGTCGCCGTCAAGACCGGCCACCACGACGAGGGCTGGCTGAACCAGTTCGCCACCGGCGCCAGCGCCCTGCCCGAGGTGGTCGAGTTCTACCGGATGAGCGGTGATGTCGACTATCTCCTCAAGGTCGTGGTCAAGGACATCGCCGCCTATGACCGCTTCTACAAACGGCTGATCGCCACCGCCCCGCTGACCGACGTCTCGTCCAGCTTCGCCATGGAGCAGATCAAGTTCACCACCGCCCTGCCGATCGCGCCGACGTGAGGGGGCGCTAGACAATCCTCTCCCAACTGGGGAGGATTTGGGCGCGCCGCCGCCACTTCACGCGGCTCGCCGCTGAAGGTCTAGAAAGGGATGCGGAGCGCCGGACATCCGTCCGGAGTTGATTGATAAATACCGTTTCGACGAAGCCCGACGCTCCGCGCAGCCGTTGTCCGCCAGCGTCCCGGGAAGGTGGCCCTGTTCGGGCCTTACCGGGACCCGGGCGCTTCCGTTTCCGGCATCGCCCGGCGATCGAAGAGGGACGAACCCTTTCCCTCGACCACGCCGACGGCGGGCGGGTCTGGCCAGCAACCAGATCCCCGGACCGTCCGAGTATCCCCCTCGAACCTGTCCCCGCTCGACCGCCCCCCGCCGCCGCAAATGGTCGCTGGCCATGCGCCCCTTCCTCGCGACGAGGTGGAAGCATTGTGAGGGTGATTTCAACGCGGATGATTCAGCGGCGCTGAAAAATCGCAAGCCTCTGATTTCATGGACTCTGGCGCCGCCGATGACGGGGATTGGGCGTCCTCGATCCCCGTCGAGGGCCACGGTCGTTCAGCCGCGCTATCGCCCGCCTCAGCGGAACTGGTTTGATCGGCGCGGGCCCGCGCGGTTGGGTGACGCTCGGTTTCACGTCCGGAGCGGGAGACGATGTCCAAGCCTAGCGCCGCCGCCGCGCCCGTCGATCACGGCCAGAGCCTTTCGGCCTGGCTGGCCTGTGTCGCCAACGCGATTCCGCTCTGGGTGACGCTGATCGCCGCGCTGCACGGCAGCCTCGGCCCGATCTCCCCGTCGGCGCAGCTCATCTCCTATGTCGCGGTGCTGGCGCTGTGGATCGCCCTGTTCAAGCCCTGGACGGCCAAGCGCACGGGTTAGCGATCGCTGCCAAAAGCGGACGGATCGAAGGTCTGTGATGGGTGGTGAGCAGCGCCTAACACCCCTCCAGAAACCCGACCTTCCCGGCGAATGCCGGGATCCAGATCGAACCCGCCAGTCGCTGTCCGATAAGCGCCGCGTGACGTCGCATCATCCCCAGCCGCCCCAGATGAATCTGGGCCCCGGCATTCGCCGAGGAGGTCGTTCGTTGAAATATCCGACCAGGGTCGTGAGCAGCGTCTAACGCCCCCCCCAGAAGCCCGACCTTCCCGGTCTCATCGCCTGCCCGGAGCCCCCTACTCCGGCCATAGATCCTGTATGTCGCCCTTGCGGTTCAGCATGTGCGTGGCGCGCTTGATCACCGCTAGCAGGCGCTCCTTCCGGCCGTCCTTGTCGTAGGTCAGGGTGGTGCGGGCCAGGCCCTCCAGCATGAAGCGGGCGAGGTCTCGGCTGGCCTGGAAGCGGGGACCGGCGCCGGCATGAAGAATCTTCAGGAAATGGTCGCCGGCCTGGGCGCGGTCGAACTCGGCCTGAGCGGGCGCCAGCAGAGCATGGATGGCCGGGTCGGTGCGGCCAGCGGCCTCCAGCTCGGCGAAGGCGGTGAAGGGCACGCTGTGCAGCAGATCCCAATAGCTGTCGATCGCGTGCTCGGTGACGTCGGCGCCAGGCGGCAGGCTGTCGGCGGCGGCGCGGAACAGGGCCGAGCGCTCGGCCTGGATATGAGCCACGGCGGCCTCGACCAGGGCCTCGCGGGTGGGGAAGTGATAGAGCATCGCCCCGCGCGTCAGGCCCGCAGCGTCGGCGATGGCCGGGTTGGTGGCCGCGTGATAGCCGATCTCGGCGAACAGATGCATCGCCCGGTCGAGAATCCGCGCGCGCGTCTTCTGCGACTTGCGGGTGTCCTTGGCGAGGCGGGCGGCGTCCATGCGGTTGATCTAGTGCGCACCATGCTGCACCGCAACAGGCCAGCGGGCCCTTGCAGTGAAAGGCTTCGGGCGCGGGTCAGGTTTTTGACATTTAGGTCGAAACTGCGTGTTTTCCAGGCTTACGTAGGGGAGGCCTGCCGCGGCGCACGATCGGACGAGCTTCATCAAAGCGACATGCAATCGGCTTAATCGCCACCCACTGGCCGCCATCGCGCCGATCCGGGGACGGAGCGATCTGCAGCGGCCGCGAGGGGGATTCGACCATGAGCGCCCACGTCGCCGTCCGCCACTACCGCGCCGTGTTCATCAGCGACCTGCACCTGGGCACACGCGGCTGTCAGGCCGAGCTCTTGCTGGACTTCATCCGTCACATCGAGTGCGACAAGCTCTATCTGGTGGGCGACATCATCGACGGCTGGAAGCTGCGCGGCGGCTGGCACTGGCCCCAGGCGCACAACGACGTGGTCCAGAAGATCCTGCGCATGGCCCGCAAGGGCACCGAGGTGATCTATGTGCCCGGCAACCACGACGATCGGGTGCGCGAGTTCTGCGGCGTCCACTTCGGCGGCGTGGTGGTGGCGCGCGACATGATCCACGAGACGGCGGCCGGCAAGCGCTACCTGGTGGTGCACGGCGACGAATTCGACGGCGTTGTGCAACACGCCAAGTGGCTCGCCTTCCTCGGGGATTGGTCCTATAGAACCATCCTCATGCTGAACACCTTGGTGAATCGCCTGCGGCGCCGCCTGGGATTCGGATACTGGAGTTTCTCGGCCTATCTGAAGGTCAAGGTGAAGAACGCGTTGCAGTTCATCGAGAACTTCGAGGCCGCCGTGGCCGACGAGGCCCGACGTCGCGGGGTGGACGGTGTGATCTGTGGTCACATCCACAAGGCCGAGATGCGCGACATCGACGGCATCCACTACG
Organism: Caulobacter sp. FWC26; assembly: GCF_002742645.2. Taxonomy (NCBI): domain Bacteria; kingdom Pseudomonadati; phylum Pseudomonadota; class Alphaproteobacteria; order Caulobacterales; family Caulobacteraceae; genus Caulobacter; species Caulobacter sp. FWC26. Next base: position 357,196 of record NZ_CP033875.1, on the reverse strand, counting down.
TCAATGACGGCGACTGGGTGGAAAGCTGCACGGCCCTGGCCGAGCACGCGGACGGGCGCCTGGAAATTCTCGAATGGGCCAAGATGCGCTCGTGGTCGGTGATCGACCGCGCGCCCGCCGCCCCCTCGGATGAGCCGCTGCCGGAGCCGGCCGCCGCCTGATGCGAATTCTGCTTGCGACCGATGCGTGGGAGCCCCAGGTCAACGGGGTGGTGCGGACTCTGACCCGCGTGGTCGAGGAGCTGCGCGCGATGGGCCACATCGTCGACGTGGTCAGCCCCGACCAGTTCCCGACCTTCCCGCTGCCGACCTATCCCGAGATCAAGCTGGCCATCGGCGCCTATGAGCCGGTGCAGGAGCGCTTCAAGCTGTTCGAGCCCGAGGCGATCCACATCGCCACCGAGGGACCGATCGGCCTGGCCGCGCGGCGGATCTGTCTGGAGTGGAAGCTGCCGTTCACGACCAGCTACCACACCAAGTTCCCTGAATATGTCTCGGCCCGCCTGCCGCTGCCGCTGGCGGCCGGCTACACCTACATGCGCTGGTTCCACAAGCCGTCGGGTCGCCTGATGGTGGCCACGCCCACCATGCGCGACGAGCTGGCCAAGCACGGCTTCCGCAACCTCTCGCCGTGGTCGCGCGGCGTGGACACCGACATCTTCAAGCCCCGCCAGCCGGATGAGCCGGACCTGTTCGAGGGCCTGGCCCGGCCGATCTTCCTCAATGTCGGCCGCGTGGCCGTGGAGAAGAACATCGAGGCCTTCGCCAGCCTTGACTTGCCGGGCACCAAGGTCGTCATCGGCGACGGCCCCCAGCGCGAAGAGCTGGCCGAGAAGTATCCCGAGGTGAAGTTCCTGGGCGCCAAGTTCGGCGACGAGCTGGGCCGCTATTTCGGCTGCGCCGACGTGTTCTGCTTCCCCTCGCTGACCGACACCTTCGGCCTTGTCATCCTGGAAGCCATGGCCGCCGGCGTGCCGGTGGCGGCGTTCTCGGCTCCGGGTCCGGTGGACATCATCCCCGGCTCCAACGCCGGCGTCCTCGCGCCCGGCCAGACCGAAGGCCTGCGCGAGGCGTGCCTGGCGTGCCTGGACCTGGACCGCACCGTGGTCCGCAAGTTCGCCGAGCGGTTCTCGTGGCGCGCCTGCGCCGAGGAGTTCTTCCGCAACCTGCAGCCCTATCCCGAGCCGGAAAAGACCCGCTTCTGGCGACGGCTGCGGCGTCTGGCCCGCCTGCGCAAGAAGACGGCCGCCTAAAAGACACGTCCCTGCAGCCACAGGATGGCCGGATAGGCGCTCAGCCACGTCCAGAAGAAGCGGTTGAGCCCGAACAGGCACGCGTTGGCCAGGTGGAACGTCCCGGCCACGACCAAGCCCGCCGCCAAGGCCGGCGGCCACAGCAGGGTCAACGGAAACACGAGCTCGAAGCCCATCACGGCCCACGACATCGCGCGCAGCAGACGCGGCCGATGGGCGAACCCGCGCAGGCTTTCGGCGACCGGATAGGCCGAGAACTGGAACACATCCCGCAGCGCCCGCCCCGAGCGCCAGTCCGGGTTCACCACCTTCACCCAGCCCGAGATGAAATAGGACAGGGTCAGTTGCGCGCCCAGATAGCCGAAGGCCAGCTCGGCCAGCATCGGCGTCGGCGCCAAGCTCGACAGCGTCAGGCTCCACAGGATCAAGAGCCCCATGCGGTCGCTACCGCCGTTATAGGGCCCCTGGAAGCGGTGGAGGATCAGCAGCGACAGTCCGGCCAGCCCGACCAGCGGCCAGGGGCCCGCGACGCCGGCCAGCACCAGGATCGCCAGGACGATCCGCGCGGAGAACAGGATCCGCTCGTCTCGGAACCCGCGCAGATGCTCCACGCTCTGCTGGATCAGCGCCAGGGCCAGCAGGATCTCGACGAGGCGACGCGCCAGCTCGAGGCTCATCGGATGTCGATCTCCGCCAGCCGCCGTGGGGCGGGCTGGACCATCACCTCCTCGGTCAGGGTTTCGCCCTCGCGATGTACGAACACGAGACGAAAGCACAGCCAGGGACGGGCCGGGTCTGCGGGCTCTGCGGCCAGATCGGCGGCGATGCGCTTGAAGAGCTCAGCCTCGCTATGCTCGGGCGTGCGATCCTCGGCCAGCCGCTCGGCGCAGCTCATGACGAACAGGCTCTGGTTCCAGCGCGGGTTCCACAACAGCCGGCGCGCCATCCGCGCCAGCGACACGCGCTCAGGCCGTGGCCGAAACACCCGCCAAGTTCCGCTCGCGTCGCCGGGCGAAGCCAGCAGGGCGTACTCGACGCGCGGCGCAGGCGCGATCACGTCGAAGAAGTTCCAGGACGGAACCAACGCCGGAGCCAGCAGCTTCAGCGGCGCGACAAGGGCCCGAAGGTCAGTCGGCATCGATTATCGGCAGAGCGCTGATACAGGCGGCTCGACAGAACATGGGAAGATCCTTTCACGACCAGGCTATAGCGCTGGATCGCGGGCGCCAAATGCGCTGCGCACTCCGAAACTTGCACCACAAAGAAACCAAAGGGGCGAGCTGCGACCCAAGATATAACCTATACAGCTCGCTAAACTTATGGATGAATTTAAGATATTGTCTCGACTTCTGCTGATAATGGCACTCAAGTCGCTTCCACAGCTAAATAACTGTACTCAATTCGAGTGAATTACCTCCTCGAGGTTGCAGTTAACTACGGTCATTTTTACCAGAAATTCACCATGGAGACCCATGTTATTCGAAGCGTGAAAACCCTCCATGGACGAATGGGCAGTGCCGAATGATCAGCTTTCTGAATGGCTTCTCTGGCGACGCTGCTCATAAGATCGACGCGCTCGACAAGTCGCTCGCGATGATCGAGTTCGACATCAAAGGCGTGATCCTGACGGCCAACGCCAACTTCTGTAAGGCCCTGGGCTATGAGGAGCGGGAGATCGTCGGCAAGCACCACAGCCTGTTTGTCGATCCCGAATACGCCGCCAGCCAGGCCTATCGTGAGTTCTGGGCGCAACTGGCGCGTGGGCAGTTCGACGCGCGGGAGTATCTGCGCTTGGGCAAGGGAGGCCGTGAGGTCTGGATTCAGGCGTCCTACAATCCCGTCAAGAACGCCGCCGGCCAGGTGACCAAGGTCCTCAAGGTGGCGACAGACATCACCGCCCAGAAAGAGGCGGAAGCCGAGCGGCTGGCCAAGCTCAACGCCGTTGAGCGTGTGCAGGCCACCATCGAGTTCACCACCGATGGCGTCATCCTGAACGCCAACGAAAACTTCCTGAACGCCGTCGGTTACTCGCTGACGGAGATCAAGGGCAAGCATCACAGCTTGTTCGTCGAGCCCGACTATGCCCGTTCTGGCGCCTACACGGCGTTCTGGCGCGCATTGAACGCCGGCGAGTTCGTGGCCGAGGAGTTCAAGCGGATCGGCAAGGGCGGCAAGGAGATCTGGATCCAGGCCTCCTACAACCCGGTGTTCGACTCCAAGGGCCGCGTGGCCAAGGTCGTCAAGTTCGCCACCGACGTGACCGGCCGTGTGGATGCGGTCAATCAGATCGCCAAGGCCCTGTCACGGCTGGCCGAGAACGATCTGAGCTACCGGATGTCCGGCCAGATCGACGCTCAATTCGCGAACGTCCGGGACGATTTTAACGGCGCCGTTGCGGCGCTGGACGAAGCCATCGGAACGGTCGCCGCAGCGACCCGGAACGTCACCACCGGCGCCAACGAGATTTCGGCTGCTTCGGACAACCTGTCGCGCCGCACCGAGCAGCAGGCCGCCAGCCTGGAGGAAACCGCTGCGGCTCTGGATCAGATCACCGCCACGGTCGCGCGAAGCGCCGACGGCGCCAGACGCGCGTCTGCCGCGGCCTCGGGGGCGCGGATCGACGCGGCCAAGTCCGGCGAGATCGTCGGAGAGGCGGTTGCGGCAATGGACGGCATCGAGTCGAGCTCGAACCAGATCAGCCAGATCATCGGGGTTATCGACGAGATCGCCTTCCAGACCAACCTGTTAGCCTTGAACGCCGGCGCCGAGGCCGCCCGTGCGGGGGAAGCGGGCCGAGGCTTCGCCGTGGTGGCCCAGGAAGTCCGCGCCTTGGCCCAACGCTCGGCCGACGCCGCGAAGGAGATCAAGGTGTTGATCGCCAACAGCTCGGCTCAGGTGGAGCGCGGCGTGAAACTGGTGGGCGACACCGGCCAGGCGCTGCGTACGATCGTCAGCAAGGTCAGCGAGATCGACACGCTGATCAGCGAGATCGCGCAGTCCTCGCGCGAACAGGCCACAGCCTGGGTGAGGTCAATGTGGCGGTCAACCAGATGGATCAGGTGACGCAACAGAACGCCGCCATGGTCGAGGAAGCGACGGCGGCGGCGTCGAACCTGCGCCAGGAGGCCAGTGAACTCGACCGCTTGATCGCCCGCTTCAACGTCACGACGCGCGTCGATCGCCAGTCTCGACACGCCGCCTAGGCGGGCCACGGCGAGGCGCCGCCTTGGCCAGAGCGTTTGCTAACCGGCCTGGGCGGTCCTGCGCGCCACGTAGTGCCGCACGCGCTTGCGGGTCTTCTTCAGCATCCGCCAGCGGGCCTTGCGCAGGATCAGCTTCTCGGTCCGCAACATCTGTTGCCAGACCACCAGCAGCACCTCCGGCTCGCGACGCATCAATCGGCGGATCGGGAAGACCAGCTTGGGATGCCGGCGCTGCCAGCGGATGAACTGTTTGCGGGCCTGGAACGAGTAGCGCAGCACGATCATCAGGCCGATGACCAGCAGCGGCAGACCCAGGTGTCCCGGCAGCGGCGTAAGGATGGCCCCGGCCAGGATCACGAGGGCCCCGAAGCCGATGGCCGTCCAGCGGAAGGCCCGGGCCGCCGATTCGCGGAGCAGCAGGGCTAGCCGCGCGCGGCGACGGACCCTGTGCTTGATGCCGTCCAAGGCTGGGGCGCTCGCGGTCACCGGTCCGCGCGCTGGCGGGCGCGCCGCTTCAACGACTTTCGCCAACGGACGCCCACGCGCCACTTGCGCGGCATGACGATGCGCTCGATGCGCAGCGCCTGCTGCCAGGCCACCAGCACGACCTCGGGCTCGCGGCGCAGCAGGCGACGGATCGGAAAGACCAGCTTGGGGTGCGCGTGCTGGAAACGGACGAACTGCTTGCGCGCCTTGAACGAGTTGCGCAGCACCAACATCAGGCCGATGACCGTCAGCGGCAGGCCCATGGGACCGGGCAGCGGCGCGATCAGGGCGCCGCCGGCGATAAACACCAGGCCAAGAGCGACCAACGACACGCGCAAGAAGCGCGCGACGAGCTCGCGGGCGAGGTCATCGGCGGTGCGGCGGGCGCGCGGCATGGCGAAAGCAAAAGCGGTCATGGGAGGTCAAACGGGCTTGCGCTTCGCCTGCTCCCTGAAAAAACCAGTCAGCCCCGATGCGCCTCCCCGATATGTGGAGGGATAAGGGCGCCGTAAAGGCGCCCTCTGGTCGCAAGGGGGGTATGGAAAATGCTATTCAGCCGCTAGTGGCGCCGCGGCCACAGGTTTCCACCTCAGCCGGGGCTTGCGGGCGGCTTGAGTCTCATCCAGGCGCCGGAGCGGCGCGTGGAAGGGTGCACCCTTGAACCGCTCGACGTCTCCGGCCTTGGCGGCGCCCGCGAGGGCGCGCAGGGCGACGATGAAGCGGTCCAGCTCCTGCTTGCTCTCGGTCTCGGTCGGCTCGATCAGCATTGCGCCGTGGACGACCAGCGGGAAGTACATGGTCATCGGGTGGAAGCCCTCGTCGATCATCGCCTTGGCGAAGTCGAGCGTGGTCACCCCGGTCCCTTCGAGCCAGGCGTCGTCGAACAGAGCCTCGTGCATGCACGGCCCCTCGGGGAAGGCCGGGCTCATCACGTCCTTCAGCTGCGCCTTGACGTAGTTGGCGTTGAGGACGGCGTCCTCGGCCACCTGCCGCAGGCCATCGGCCCCGTGGCTGAGCATGTAGGCGTAGGCGCGGACATACATGCCCATCTGCCCGTGGAAGGCGCTCATCCGGCCAAAGGCCGTCTTGGCGTCGTCGTCGCCGGCGTGCTCGGCCAGCTCGAAGCCGTTGTCTCCATGGGTCAGCCAGGGCGTCGGCGCGAACGGGGCCAGCGCCTCCGACAGCACCACCGGACCTGCGCCCGGACCACCGCCGCCGTGCGGCGTGGAGAAGGTCTTGTGCAGGTTGATGTGCATGGCGTCGACGCCCAGGTCGCCCGGACGCACCCGGCCGACGATGGCGTTGAAGTTGGCGCCGTCACAGTAGAAGTACGCGCCCGCCGCGTGCGTCAGGCGAGCGATCTCGACGACGTCGCGCTCGAACAGGCCGCAGGTGTTGGGGTTGGTGACCATGATGGCGGCCACGTGGTCGCCGAGCTTGGACTCCAGGTCGGCCAGGTCGACACGGCCATCCTCGGTCTGAGCGATTTCGACGACCGTGTAGCCGACGAAGGCCGCCGTGGCCGGGTTGGTGCCGTGGGCGCTGGTCGGGGCCAGCACCGTCTTGCGGTGGCCGTTGCCGGCCGCCTCGTGGGCGGCGCGAATGGCCAGAAGACCGCACAGCTCGCCATGGGCGCCAGCCTTCGGCGTCAGGGCGACGGCGGGCATTCCGGTCAGGGTCTTCAGCCAGTGGGCCAGGCGATCCATCAGCTCAAGCGCGCCCTGCACCGTCGAGGTCGGCTGCAGCGGGTGGATGTCGGAGAAGCCGGGCAGGCGCGCCATTTTCTCGTTCAGGCGTGGGTTGTGCTTCATCGTGCACGAGCCCAGCGGATACAGCGCCAGATCGATGGCGTGGTTCTTCTGGGACAGGCGCACGTAGTGGCGGACGGCTTCCGGCTCGGACAGGCCCGGCAGGCCGATCGGCTCGGACCGCAGCAGGCCGGCCAGATCGCTGGACGGCGCGGCGGTGACGGGCGGCAGGTCGACCCCGGTCTTGTTCCAGCCGTCCAGTTCGAAGATCAGGGCCTCGTCCTGCAGCAGGCCGCGCGCGCCCGTCAGGGTTTCATGGCCGACAACGGCGTCATTAGCGGCTTCGGGACGCGTGGGGCGGCCGACATTGTTCATGCTCATTGGGCGAACACCTTGGTCAGGGCCTTGGCGAAAACATTGATGTCGATATCGAGCGTGGTCTCGGTGGCGGCGACCAGCAGCACGTCGTCCAGGCCGGCCTTGGCGTCGAGGCGCGAGAACGGCACCCCGGCGATGATGCCGTGACCTGCGAGAGTCTCGACGACCTCGGCGGCCTTGCCCGGAACCTTGATGGCGAACTCGTTGAAGAAGCGCGGCGTGAGGACCTCGACGCCCGGTACGGCCTTCAGCGCGTCGCGCAGGGCCAGGGCCTTCTGGTGGTTGACCGACGCCAGTTGGCGCAGGCCCGTCTCGCCCAGCAGGCTCATGTGGATCGAGAACGCCAGGGCGCACAGGCCGCTGTTGGTGCAGATATTCGAGGTGGCCTTGTCGCGGCGGATGTGCTGCTCGCGGGTCGACAGCGTCAGCACGAAGCCGCGCTTGCCGTCGGCGTCGACGGTCTCGCCGCACAGGCGGCCCGGCATCTGGCGGACGAACTTTTCCTTGCAGGCGAAGAGGCCGACATAGGGACCGCCGAAGTTCAGGCCGTTGCCGATCGACTGGCCCTCGGCCACGGCGATGTCAGCGCCCATTTCGCCCGGCGACTTCAGCAGCCCGTACGAGACCGCTTCGGTGGTGACCACGATCAGCAGCGCGCCGGCGGCGTGGGCCGCCTCGGCGATCTTGGTCACGTCGGTGACCGTGCCGAACACGTTCGGGGTCTGGACGACGACGCAAGCGGTGTCGGCGTCGATGGCGGCGATCACCGCGTCCTCGGCGTCGACGGCGGCCGGCAGGGCCTGGGTGGTGACGCCGGCGGCGTGGGCCAGGGTCTCGATCGCGCCGAGATAGTGCGGGTGCAGGCCGCCCGACATCACCGCTTTGTTCCTGCGGGTGACGCGCTGGGCCATCATCACGGCCTCGGCCGCGCCGGTCGAGCCGTCATAGAGCGAGGCGTTGGCCACTTCCATGCCGGTCAGGGCCGCGACCTGGGTCTGGAACTCGAACAGGACCTGCAGTGTCCCCTGGGCGATTTCCGGCTGGTACGGCGTGTAGCTGGTCAGGAACTCCGACCGCTGGATGATGTGGTCGACCGTGGCCGGCACATGGTGGCGATAGGCGCCGGCGCCGCAGAAGAACGGCCCCTCCCCCGCCGCGCGATTGCGACGGGCCAGGCCCGCCATCTCGCGTTCGACATCCAGCTCGCCGGCATGGTGCGGCAGGTCGACCGGCGCGTCGCGACGGGCCGAGGCCGGCACGTCGACAAAGAGGTCGTCGATCGACTTGACGCCGATCGCGCCGAGCATCTCGACGCGGTCTTCGGGGGTCAGGGGGAGGTAGCGCATGTTCTTGTCCTGCTCCCTTCCCCCTCGGGGGAAGGGGTCCTGGTTACAGCGTGGCGAGGAAGGCTTCGTAGGCGTCGCGATCCATCAGGGCGTCGACCTCGGCCGGGTTCGACAGCTTGATCTTGGCGAACCAGCCGCCGCTTTCCGGCAGGGCGTTGACGGTCTCCGGCGCGTCGGCCAGTTCGCCGTTGCCCTCGATCACCTCACCCGACACCGGGGCGTAGACGTCCGAAGCGGCCTTGACGCTCTCGACGACGGCCAGGCCTTCGCCCTGCTTGACGACCTTGCCCGCTTCAGGGGTCTCGACGAACACCACGTCGCCCAGCTGCTCGGCGGCGTAGGCGGTGATGCCAACGGTGGCCACGTCGCCTTCGACGATGACCCACTCGTGATCCTTGGTGAAACGCATCTGGGTGAGTCCCCTGAGTTTAGAGTTTGCGGACGTAACGGTTCGGAACGAAGGGGCTCGCCACCACCTCGGCGGCGGCCGGCTTGCCCCGGACGATGACCTTGAGCTTCGTGCCCACCGCCGCATAGGCCGGCGGGGCGAAACCGATGGCGATCGGGTAGCCGAGGCTGGGCGCGAAGCCGCCGCTGGTCACCTTGCCGATGACATTGCCTGCTTCGTCGGCGATCTCGGCGCCTTCGCGGGCCGGCGCGCCTTCCAGCACCTTGAGGTTCACACGGACTCGCGACAGCTCGCCGGCCAGTTCCTTGGCGATGCGGGCCGCGCCGAGGTAGTCGCCGGCCTCGCGGCGCGACTTGCCGACGGCGAAGTTCAGGCCCGCCTCGATCGGCGAGACGGTCTCGTCCAGGTCGTGGCCATAGAGCGGCAGGCCCGCTTCCAGGCGAAGGCTGTCGCGGGCGCCGAGGCCAATCGGCTTGACGCGCTCGTTGGCCAGCAGGGTGTTCCAGACGCGCTCGGCGGCCTCGGCCGGGACCGAGATCTCGTAGCCGTCCTCGCCGGTATAGCCCGAACGCGAGATGACCGCGTCGACGCCGAAGGCGGTCAGGGCGCGAGCGTCCATGAACACCATCTCAGCCGCTTCGGGCACATGGGCGGCCAGCACGGCGGCGGCCTCGGGACCTTGCAGCGCCAGCAGCGCGCGGTCTTCCAGGCGGGTCACGGTGGCCTCGCCCGTCAGTTCACGGGCGATGATGGCGTAGTCGTTGTCCTTGCAGGCGCCGTTGACCACGACGAACAGGCCGTCGTCATCGGGACGCGCGGTCATCAGGTCGTCAACGATGCCGCCCTCGGCGTTCAGCAGCACGCCATAGCGCTGCTTACCGGCTTTGAGGCCCTGGTAGTCGGCCGAGACGACCTTCTCGAAGCTCTTGGCGGGGTTCTCACCGCGGATGCGGGCCTGACCCATGTGCGAGACGTCGAACAGGCCGGCGTGCTCGCGCGTCCACAGGTGCTCCTTCAGAACCCCGTCCTTGTACTGCACCGGCATGGAATAGCCCGCGAACGGCACCATGCGGGCGCCGGCCGCCACATGGGCGTCGTAGAGCGGGGTCTTCTTCAAATCTTGGTCGGACACGCGGCGGGGCTCCAAGCGGGGTCGGCGACGGGACCGGCTCACGCCGGCAAGTCGCCCCCGCTGTCCCTTGAGCCTGAGAGATTCCGGCCTCGCCCCTCTGCCGGACGGGTTTGGCCTTGCTCCTTCGGCGAGCCTCTCCGGTGGAGAGGCTGCTTTCCAGCGTTCCTAAACCCGCGCGGTCCTTTTGCCTGAGCGTTTCCGGGGCGGTTGCGCCTTCGGCCTCGGGAGCGAATCCCGATGTCTCCCGCGAGGGTCGTTGGGGTCATGCGGGAGGCGGCCGTGCGAGTCAAGCACGGCCTGCCCCATCACGGAACGAGATCCCCGAACCAGTCCGTCTCGCCGATCGGGGGGCCGGGGGGACCTCGACCTTGGCCTTGCCGCCCTCGACCAGGGCCGCAAGGCGTCCGCCGGTCTCGTCGGCGACGATGCCGGCCAGGAGCCGCGCCTGGGCCCGGTCAGCGCTGTCGCCGCCCGCCTTGGCCAGACCCTTGCCCCAGTCGGCGAGGCGCGCGCGGATCACCGCGGCGGCCGTGGGCGCGAGGGTCTTGTCGTTCAGGGTCTGGGCCAGGCTGACCACCAGGCGCTGCCGGACACGCCGCGCCAGCTCGGCCTGGCGTCCCGTGGCCTTGCCGTCGAAGGCGACAGCGGCCAGCGCCTTGTCCATCACGCCGTCGAGCCCGAGCTGGCCAGGATCGCGGCGCTTGGCCTCGACCAGGCGGTTGAGGCGGGCGGGCGCGAACAGCGCGCTCCAAACAAGGTCGGCCGCCACCTCGGACGCGGCGGGCAGGTCGAAGACCGGCCCCTGGCCGAAGGTCTCGATGTCGTAGGCCTTGTCGTTCCCCTGCGACTGGCCCGAGGTCAGCACGTCCAGCGCCTTGTCATTCAGGTCGAGGGCGCCCGGCGACAGGGTCCGCAAAAGGGCGTCGACGGCGGCGGCCTGACGGTCGGCCGGCACGACCTTGCTGGCCTCATGGCCGTCGCCCTCGGCGCCGTAGGTGAAGTCGATCCCACCGACCAGCTTGGCGGTCGCGTCGATCTGGTAGCGATGGAAGATATAGATCGGCACGATGACGCGCCGCAGGTCGGCGACCGAGGCGCTCTTGGGCAGGTTGGCAAGACCGAAGCGGTCCAGCGCGACCTTGCGCACGGCCATCAGGTGATCAAGCTCGGCGACCGGATCGCCGCCGTTGTCCCAGACCGCGCCCAGCGGATGGGCCGTGTCGGCGCTGCGCGCATCCTCGTCCGACACATAGCGCAGACCGGCGGCCTGGCTCCTGTCGGCCTTGGCCTTCAGCCAGGCCTTCTCGTCGACGCCGGTCGGGGCGGGACCGTACAGCCAGTCAATGGCGAACTTGTCCCAATCGCCGACGCCCCGGCCATAGGCGTCGGTGAAGTCGAGCTTGCCGTCCTTCAGCGCGATCTTCGGCGCTGGATAGTCCATCACCGAGGCGCGGCCGCCATAGGTGCTAGCGGCGAAGTTGTGCTGCAGACCGATCGAGTGGCCGATCTCGTGGGTGGCCAGTTGGCGCAGGCGGGCCAGGGAGATCTCGATAGGATCGTTGGGACCGCCCTTGCCGGTGGCGTCGGAGCCGGCCAGGCCCTCGAAGATCAGGCGATCCTGGCGAATGCGCTGCGAGCCCAGCAGCACGTCGCCCTTGACGATCTCGCCGGTGCGCGGATCGACCACCGCATGGCCGTAAGACCAGCCACGCGTCTGGCGGTGCACCCAGTTGACGACGCTGTAGCGCGCGTCCAGCGGGCTGACCCCCTGTGGCAGGACCTCGACCTTGAAGGCGTCGATGAAGCCCGCCGCCTCAAAGGCCTGGGCCCACCAGCGCGCGCCGTCCATCAGGGCCGAGCGGACCGGCTCGGGCGCGGCGCGATCGATGTAGAACACGATGGGCTTCTTGACCGGCGAGCGCGCGGCGGTCGGGTCGGTCTTCTCCAGCCGAAAACGATGGACGAGGCGATGCACGATCGGCTCGTTCAGCGGCGCGGAATAGTCGGCCACGGTGTGATCGATCACGCCCACGCGCGGATCGTTCTGGCGCGGTTGATAGCCGGGCTCGGGCAGGGCGACGAAGGAGTGGTGCAGGACGAGCGTGACGTTGCGCGGATCGGGAACAATACCGCGCACCTCCGCCCCAGGCTCATCGCCGACGAAGGTCTGAACGGCCTCGAGCTCGATGTTCTGTGGGAAGGTGTTCACCGCGCCGGCGTCGGCGTAGGATAGGCCGTCATGGAGGCGGAAATCGCCCTGGCGGCTGCGCTTGAGCGTCCTGGCGACCCCTTGGGCGTCGCGGGTCAGGAACGAGGTGACATCCACCAGGAGGCCGCCATCCGGCCCTTCAGCCGCCACCGCGTTCGACCAGACGGTGGAGATCGGGAACGAGTCGGCCACCGCCTGGCGCTCGTCGGCTGAACCCCGCGCGGCCGAGAAGCCCCAGTTCTCGAACTGGGCCACGACCTTGCCGCCCACCTTGCGGAAGGCGATGATCTGGGTGTCGCCGGGCGCTGAACGGTCCAGGCCCGTGGGGTTGGAGCCAAGACCCGCGCGCAGATAGGTCTGATAGAGATAGCGCCCCGCGATCCCGTCCGCGCCGGGCTTGGGCAGCAGCAGCAGGATCCGGCCGTCCTTCCTGTCAACGAACACCGGAACCAGGCCATCTTTGCGTTCGAGCCCTGCAGTGGCTTGGGCGAACTTGTCGCCGGGCTTGGCGGGGGCCCCGTCGGCCGCGACCACCGGACCGGCCATGGCCAAGGCGCAGGCGCCCGCCATCAGCGACTTCAAAAACGTCTTCCCCATGACCCCCTCGCGCCTTCACTCGGCCCAGACTGTCCTCTCGGCTAGGGGGAAATCAATCCACAACTCCAGGCACCCGTTTTGCGGGCGTCCGAACGCCCGGACAATCTGTCGCAGACCGGGTTACGATCACGTTTACCTTTGGCCGACCATCGTTCCAGCGCAGTTCAAGCTTGGCCATTCAACCTCCAGCTCATGGTTCAAATGCTGCGCCTCAATGCGTTCCTGAAACTCCTGACCGTCGCGCTGATGGTCGGCATGACGATCGCCATCGCTGCAGCGACGTTCGGCCTGCTGCATCTGCGGGTGGGCGGGCCGATCGCCAATCGCCAAGCCGCAGCCTTTGACCTCGTCGCCGACATCCTGCCGCCGCCAGCCTATCTGGTGGAGAGCATGCTGGTGGTCGAACAGGGCAGCCAGGATCCCAGCGCCGCCGAAGCCACCTTGGCTAAACTGGCCATGCTCCGCGCCGACTATGAGACGCGCGTCGCCTACTGGCGCAAGTCGGACATTCCCGAGGACGCCAAGGCTTCGCTCGAACGGCTGGACCAGCATGGTCGCGCGTTCTGGCGCGATTTGGACCAGACCTACGCGCCGGCCCTGAAATCGGGGGACGTGATCGCGGTCAACATGGCCGCGGCCAAGTTGGACGGTCACTATTGTCGGCACCGCGTTGGCGTGGACGAATTGACGGCGAAGGCGCGGGCGATGGTGACCACCGCCGCCCATGAGGCAGAGGCCGCCTCCCTCTCCGTGTTTGCGGGCCTGGGCGTGGTGGCGATCGGGATGCTCGGGATGATCCTTCTGGGCGTCGGCGCCCTGCGGAAACGGATTATCGATCCGCTGGCGCGCATGACCGCCTACATGGGCCGGCTCGCAGAGGGGGACTACTCGCAAGAACCGCCGATGCGCGAGCGCAAGGACGAAGTTGGCGACATGGCGGCGGCCGTTTCGGTGTTCCGCGCCGCCGCGATCGAACGTCGCCAGGCCGTTCAGCAGGAAAAGGCCCGCTATGCGGCGGCCCGCGAGGAGGCTTACGCGGCGGCCGAAGCCGAGGCCCGGGGACGCCGCTCGTTCGTGGTCGACGCGCTCGACGAAGGCTTGCGCCGTCTGGCCCATGGCGACCTCTCACAACGGATCGACGCCGCCTTCCCCGAGGAGTTCGAACGCCTGCGGCGCAACTTCAACGACTCGATCACCACCCTCCGGGACACCATCCACCAGGTCGTCTCCAGCGCCAGCGCCGTCGGCGGCGGCGCGCGGCAGATCACCGTGGCGGCCGATGACCTCGCCCGGCGCACCGAACAGCAAGCGGCCGGTCTGGAGCAGACCGCCGCCGCGCTGGACGAGGTGACGGCCACGATCAAGACCACCGCGATCAACGCGCGCACCGCCTTCAACGAGGTCGCGCTGAGCCGCGAGCTAATCGGCGCCTCCAGCGCCGTCGCAAGCGAGGCCGGCGTCGCGATGGAGCGCATCGACGCTTCGTCGCGCAAGATCGGCCAGATCATTACTGTGGTCGACGAGATCGCCTTCCAGACCAACCTTCTGGCGCTCAACGCCGGGGTCGAGGCCGCGCGTGCGGGCGAGGCCGGGCGCGGTTTCGCCGTCGTGGCCATGGAGGTGCGGGCCCTGGCCCAGCGCTCGGCCGACGCGGCCAAGGAGATCAAGACCCTGGTCGAGGAGGCCAGCCGCAGTGTCGAGAACGGCGTCGAGCTGGTCGGCCGTGTCGGCGGCGAACTCACCGGCGTCGTCGCGCAATTCGGCAAGATCCAGACCCTCGTGGAGGGCATAGCCCAAGCAGCCCACGACCAAGCCACCGGCCTTGGCGAAGTCAATTCAGCGGTGGGCCAGATGGATCATGTGACCCAGCAGAACGCCGCCATGGTCGAAGAGACCACGGCCGCCAGCCACAGCCTCACCAACGAGGCCCGGCAGCTCGCTCAGCTGATGGAGCGCTTCCAGATCGAGGCTGGCGCGCGCACCATGGCCGCTTGATCCTTACATCCGATCCGGCGCTTCGATGCCCAGCAGCTCCAGCGCCAGTTCCAGCTGGCGCAGGGTGGTCTCGGCCAGGGTCAGGCGCGAGGCGCGAAGGGTTTCGGTGTCGGCGCTCATGATCGGGCAAGCCGCGTAGAACTTCGAGAACGACTGGGCCAGCTTATAGGCGTGTTCGGCGACGAAGTTCGGGGCCTTCTTGTCATAGGCCTCTTGCAGCGCGCCCTCGAACGCGTCCAGCAGCATGGCCAGATCCCGTTCGGCCGGCTCGTGGATCTCGATGCGACCGGCCACGGCGCCGTTCTCGGCGGCGCGGCGCAGCACGCTCTTGATGCGCACCGACTGGTACAGCAGGTACGGACCGGTCTTGCCCTCGAAGCTGGTGAAGCGGTCGAGATCGAAGACGTAGGAGGTGCCGCGGAAGTTCTGCAGATCGGCGAACTTCAGCGCCGCGACGCCGACCTTGTGGGCCGTGTCCTCGAACTGCTCTTCGGTCAGCTCCGCGCCCAGCCCCGCTTCGCGCAGGCGCTCGCGGGCCTTCTCGCGGGCCATCTCGATCAGGTCGTGGAGCTTCAGAACGCCGCCGGCGCGGGTCTTGAACGGCTTGCCGTCGGCGCCGTTCATGGTGCCGAAACCGATATGCTCCAGCGCGCCCTCTTCGGCGTAGCCGGCCAGATAGGCGGCCCGGAACACCGTCTCGAAGTGATCGGCCTGGCGTTGGTCCACGCAGTAGAGGATCAGGTGCGGGTCGAACGACTTTCGACGATCCAGGATCGTGGCCAGATCGGTCGTGCCGTACATGGCCGAGCCTTCCGACGACACCACCAGCAGCGGCGGCACGTCGCGCTTGTCGGTCTCGCGGGCGACCCGGACGATGCGCGCGCCCTGGTCCTCGACCAGCAGGCCCTTGGCCTCCAGTTGCAGCACCATCGGCTCGATCAGGTCGTTGACGTCGCTCTCGCCCTTCCACAGGTCGAAGTCGACGCCCAGCGCATGGAACTCACGCTCCAGGGCCACGCGGCTGACATTGACGAAGTGGCGCCACAGCAGCCGATAGCCAAAGCGGCCGTTCTGCAATTCGGCCGTCGCCTTGCGGGCGCGCTCCTTGAAGGCCGGATCTTCCTTCTGGCGCACCGAAGCGGCGGGATAGATGCGGTCGAGGTCGGCCAGGGTGATGCGCTTTTCGAACTCGGCCATCACCTTGGCCTCGTCGGCCGACGAGAAGCCGCGCGGGGCCTCCGGCAGCTTTTCCATCAAGGCGTTGATGAACGGGTCCTCGTCCATGATGGCGCTGATCAACAGGCCCATCTGGAAGCCCCAGTCGCCGAAGTGGGCGTCGCCCACCACATCGTCGCCCCGGAAGCGGTAAAGGCGCTTGATCGACTCGCCGATGATCGAGGCGCGCAGATGGCCCACGTGCATCGGCTTGGCGACATTGGGACCAGCGTAGTCGATCAGCACGCGGCGCGGCGTCTCAAGCAGATGGGCGCCGGTGCGCTCATCGGCGGCGATCTCACGCGCACGGGCCGAGAGGGCCTCGTCGCTGACACGCATGTTGATGAAGCCGACGCCAGCGATCTCCACCGAAGCCAGGCGCGGGTCGCCCTTCAGGATCTCGACGACCTGCACGGCGATTTCGCGCGGATTGCGCTTGGCGCTCTTGGCGGCGGCGAGGGCGCCGTTGCACTGGAAATCGGCCAGGTCTGGTCGGTCGGAAGCCGTGACGCGTCCGAACTCGGGAGGCAGTCCGGCGGCCTGGAAAGCGGCCGCGGCCGCCTCGCTCAAGGACCGCTTCAAATCGTTCATTGCTTGGTGGTCGTCCCTGGTTGGGTCTGGGGCTGCGTTGCCGGAGCCGTTTGGCCGGCATTGACCCGGAAGCGCTTGCCGTCGCGATTGAAGGCGGCCATTTCCGGCGTCACGTCGAAGCCCAGCAGGACCTCGAAATTGCTGCCGCTAACCTTGCCGTCAGCGCGGGGGATGGTGATCTGCTCGAGCGTCTCGCGCGCATAGACGCGGTCCTGACCCGAGGCGAAACTGACGGGCAGATCGAAGTATTCCTTGGCGATGACCGACTGGTTGCGCTCGGTCACCGCCACCCAGTAGCGATAGACGTGCTTGTCGCCGACGGCCTGCGGGCCACGGCCGAACTGGAACAACGCCTCGACGCGGATCTTGATCGGCTCGTCGCCCCGGTAGGCGCAGCCAGAGGTCAGGCTCTGGATCTCGCCGGTGAAGCCGGCCTGCGAGGCCGACTCCTTGCCGTCCTTGAACTCGACATAGCGGCTGGCGTCGTACAGCACCTTCACATACGGGCACGGACCGGCGTTGCGCAGCTGCGGCAGCGGCGCCTTGGGCTGGTTCCATTCCTCGTCGCGCTTGCGCTTCTTGGCCCCGTCATCCTCGCCGCCGCCCTGGTCGCCGCGCGACTGGGCGTGGACGGCCGTCGCCGTGGTCGCGGCGATCGAAACAGCCATCAGGGCGCTGAGGGCGAGGGTGAAGGTGCGGCGCATGAAACGTCGATTCCGGACACAAGAGCCAAGCGGGGCCACAGCGCCCCGCCCGCGTCATGCAGCCTGATAAAGGCATATGCGTGACGTCGCAACGACGCAGACTCCTGGCGAACCGACGTTCGAGACGCTAGTTTCCACGCCATGAACGCCCAGACCCCGATCCGCCGCCCGATCTCCCTGGTGCTGGCCAGCCCGCGCGGCTTCTGCGCCGGCGTCGATCGCGCCATCCAGATCGTCGAGCGCGCCGTCGAGAAGTTCGGCGCGCCGGTCTATGTGCGGCACGAGATCGTCCATAACCGCCATGTGGTCGACCGCCTCAAGGCCCTGGGCGCGGTGTTCATCGAGGAGCTGGAAGAAGCGCCCGACGATCGCCCGGTCGTGTTCTCGGCCCACGGCGTGCCCAAGTCGGTGCCGGCCGAGGCCAAGGCCCGCCAGATGATCTATCTGGACGCCACCTGCCCGCTGGTCTCCAAGGTCCATGTCGAGGCCCAGAAGCACTATGACGCCGGCCGCGAGATCGTACTGATCGGCCACGCCGGCCATCCGGAAGTCATCGGCACCATGGGCCAGCTGCCCGAAGGCGCGGTCACCCTGATCGAAGACATCAACGACGCTGCGGCCTGGGAGCCCAAGGACGCCGCCAACGTCGCCTTCCTGACCCAGACCACCCTGTCGGTCGACGACACAGCGGACATGGTGGCTTTGCTGCGCGAGCGCTTCCCTGGCATCGCCGCCCCGCACAAGGAAGACATCTGCTACGCCACCACCAACCGCCAGGATGCGGTCAAACATCTGGCCGAGCGGTCGGAACTGATCCTGGTGGTCGGCTCGAAGAACTCGTCCAACTCGGTGCGCCTCAAGGAGGTGGGCCTGAAGGCCGGCGCGCGCGACGCCCATCTGATCGACGACGCCAGCGGCCTCGACTGGACCTGGTTCGACGGCGTCTCGCGCGTGGGCCTGACCGCCGGCGCCTCGGCGCCCGAAGACCTGGTGCAGGGCGTCATCGACGCGATCTCGGCCCGCTTCGACACCACCGTCGAGGAGCTGGTGGAGGCGCGCGAGACGATCACCTTCAAGCTGCCGAGGCTGTTGACGGCTTAGGAGGAGCGTCTGTCCTCGCCTCGGCTGCGGTCCGATCGCGAAGCAACACTGCGCTTGCGCTCCCGGCCCAGGTCTCCGACATCTTGGCCATGACCATCCTCGAAGCCCCCGCCCCGCCCCGCGCGCCGATCAGTCCCAACGCCTTGATCCTGATCGCCGCCTGTCTGGGCCTCGGGTGGGCGGTGGCCAGCGGAATCGAGCCGCTGGGCGTCCTAACCTTCGCTTTCGTGGCCGCCGCCTGGGTGCTGAGCGTCGGGATCCACGAGTTCGGACACGCCTTCATCGCCTACAAGGCCGGCGACACGACGATCGTCGAGAAGGGTTATCTGACCCTCGACCCACTGAAATACTCCGACCTCTTCACGACGATCATCATCCCGCTGGTCGCCCTGGCCCTGGGCGGCATCGGCTTTCCCGGCGGGGCCGTTTATCTGCGCGAGGACCTGATGCGCTCGCGCGGTTGGCGGTCGCTGGCCTCGCTGGCCGGACCGCTGGGGACGCTGGTGGTGCTGGTCGTCATCGCCGTGAGCTTGCCGCTGGCGGCCGCCAGCCCGCCGCTGTTCAACGCCCTGTCGCTGCTGGCCATGCTGCAGGCCAGCGCGCTCGTCTTGAACCTCCTGCCCGTCCCGGGCCTGGACGGCTACGGCGTCATCCGCCCATTCCTGCCCGAGGGCTTGCAGGCGCGCATGGTCAAGGTCGAGCGGGTCGGCTTTCTGATCCTGTTCGCCCTGATCTTTTGGGCTCCCGGCGTCAGCACGTTCATCTTCGGCGCCGCCCTGACGATCACCGACCTTTTGGGGGTCTCACGCCCCGCGATCGGCGACGGCTGGAGAACCTTCCACTTCTGGGGCTCTTGACCTTCGGCTCCCGACCCCTTCTCCTTCAAACAAGCGTTTCAAGAAGAATGAGGGAGGGTTAGCCATGGCCTATGCGCCGTTCAACCTGTCGGGAAAGGTCGCCCTGGTCACTGGCGGCAACCGGGGCATCGGGCTTGGCATGGCCAAGGCCATGGCGCAGGCCGGCGCCGACATCGTCATCTGGGGCTCCAACCCAGAGCGCAACTTGGCCGCCGAGCAGACCCTGACCGCCCTGGGCGTGCGGGTGAAGGCGCAGACGGTCGACGTCTCGGACGAAGCCCAGGTCCGCGAAGGCATGGAAGAGGCCGTCGCCGCCATGGGCCGGGTCGACAGCGTCTTCGCCAACGCCGGTGTCGGCTATGGCTCGCCCTCGTTCGTCGACATGAGCACCGAGGTCTATCGCAAGGTGCTGGCGGTCAATCTGGACGGGGTGTTCTTCACCCTGCGCGAGGCCTGCCGCCACATGGTCGAGCGCGCCAAGGCCGGCGATCCGGGCGGCTCGTTGGTGGGCGTCGCCTCGCTGGCGGCCATCGAGGGCGCGGCCCGCAATGAGGCCTACGCCGCCACCAAGGGCGCGGTGATCTCTATGATCAAGTCGGTCGCCGTCGAGCACGCCCGCTATGGCGTGCGCGCCAACGCCATCCTGCCCGGCTGGATCGCCACCGACATGACCGCCGGCGCCCAGGCCAACTCGGCCTTCGCCGAGAAGGTCATCCCGCGCGTGCCGGCCCGCCGCTGGGGCGAGCCCGAGGACTTCGGCGGCATGGCCGTCTATCTGGCCTCGGACGCCTCCAGCTATCACTCGGGCACGACCCTGGTGATCGATGGCGGTTACTCGATCTTCTAGGGCGGGCGTTCAGTGAGCGGATCGAACGCGCTGCGGGCAAAATACACGCGTCATCCCGGCCGAAGCGAAGCGTAGAGCCGGGACCCAGGAGCCGGCGCAGTGCGGTCGCCCCTGTGTTCCGTAGACCCTCTCCGAGGCTTCCGGGATGACGAGGAATTTTCGTTGTTTACCTGGCGATGGTCAGGATCAGTGTTTATTGGACTCTGGGGTCCAGTGAAAAGCTATTGAAAACAGGGGCTTGCGCGGGCGGCCCGTCGGTGTGAAGCTTCCTTCCACGGTAGCCTGGACGAGAAGATCCGGGCGCCGACGAGGAAACGAGAGAGATGACGCCCCAAGACGTTGTCAGCCTGGCGCCGCCGCGCGGCTTCCTGATGATGCTGGCCTTGGCCTTTACCGGCATGATGGCCTGCTTCTGGACGCATGGCGCGGACCTGGAAGCCGAGTTGGTCCGCCGCGATTAGAGCTCGCTCAAGACCCGGCTGAAGTTTCGGCCAGCACCCGCTCGTACGCCGCCTGTAGTTCCGCGCTGACGCGTCGAGTCGGCGTGGGCGTGGGCGCGCCCAGATGGATCGCCCGCAGTTCGTCCATGAACGCGGCCCACATCTCAGGCCCGCCCGCCTCCAGGAGCTCGGCGCGGATCGCCAGCAGCGGCGTGGTCGGCGTATGCCGCCGCCCCCAGGCTCCCATCTGCGCCATCAGCGGCACCAGCTGGATAGACGGTTCGGTGAGGCTGTAGACCGCCTTCTGCTTGTGGCTTGGGTCATCGACCCGCGACAGCAGCCCGTTGGCCACCAGGCGCTTGAGCCGGTCGGCCAGAACGTTCGAGGCGATCCCTTCCTCCGACCGGCTCAAGAGCTCGCGATAGTGGCGACGGCCGCCGAACATCACGTCGCGCAGGACGATCAGGCTCCAGCGGTCGCCCAGCACTTCCAGCGTCAGGTTGATCGGGCAGCCCGACCGCAGGGTGTTCGACATCGTCGCGTCCAAAACTGCTTGCGATGTAGGATCGGTATGGCTAGATGGCAACTGATTGCAAAATGCAACCAGATTGAGACCGCCTGTGACCCTGTCGCTCTACGCCCATCCGTTCTCGTCCTACTGCCAGAAGGTGCAGATCGCGTTCTATGAGAACGCCGTGCACTTCACCTATCGCCTGCTGGGACCCGAGGACCCCGCCGCCATGGAGGAGCGTCAGGCGCTCTGGCCGCTGGGCCGTTTTCCGGTGGTCGTCGACGATGGCGTCACGGTGGTGGAGTCCAGCATCATCATCGAGCACCTGCAGCTTTTTCACCCCGGTCCGGTCAAGCTGCTGCCGGACGCCCCCAAGGCGGCGCTGAAGGTGCGTTTTCTGGATCGGTTCTTCGACAACTACGTGATGACGCCGATGCAGGTCCCGGTGTTCGAGTCCCTTCGGCCCGGTGGCGGCCGTAAGGAGGCGATGGCCGAAGCGGCGGTGGCGCTCGACACCGCCTATCAGTGGCTGGAAGAGCATCTCGCCGCCCCCTGGGCGGCGGGCGAGGATTTCACGATGGCGGACTGCGCAGCGGCCGCCTCGCTGTTCTACGCCGACTGGGTGCGGCCGATCGGCGAGGCGTTCCCGAAGGTGCGCGCCTATCGCGCGCGGCTATTGGCCAGACCCTCGATCAGCCGCTGCGTCGAGGAGGGGCGCCCCTATCGGCATTACTTCCCGCTGGGCGCGCCCGACCGCGACTGACCTCGCGGCAGGCTTGTGAGGCCGCGATCCCGCCCCGATCCTCTCCGGAAATACGGGGAGGAACGACCATGGGCCTGCGCACGCCGCTCTGCGATCTGCTGGAAATCGAGCATCCGATCCTGCTGGCCGGCATGGGCGGGGTGTCCTACGCCCCGCTGGCCGCCGCCGTTTCGAACGCCGGCGGCTACGGCGTGCTGGGCATGGCCGGCACCAGTCCGGAGTTCATCCGCGCCCAGATGCGCGAGGTCAAAAGCCTGACCGACAAGCCGTTCGGCGTCGACCTGCTGGCCGCCACGCCCGATGCGCTGACGGCCAGCGTCGAGGTCATCATCGAGGAGGGTGCCTCGTCGTTCGTCGCGGGCCTTGGCGTGCCCATGCCGATCATCGAGCGTCTCAAGACAGCGGGGCTGAAGGTGATGGTCGTCTGCGGGGCGGTGAAGCACGCGGTCAAGGCGGAAGCCGCCGGCTGCGACGCAGTCATCTGCCAGGGCGGCGAAGGCGGGGGCCACACCGGCCTTGTCGGCACCCTGCCGCTGGTGGCCCAGGCGGTCGAGGCGGTCAAGATTCCGGTGGTCGCCGCCGGCGGCCTGCACGACGGACGGGGGTTGGCGGCGGCGCTGGCGCTCGGCGCGCAAGGCGTCTGGATGGGCACCCGGTTCATCGCCTCGCACGAGGCGCACGCTGGCGATCTCTATCGTCAGGCGGTGGTCGAGGCGGCCGATGAGGACACCGTCCGCACCCGCTGCTACTCCGGCAAGCCCATGCGGGTGAAGAAGAACCCCTATGTCGACGACTGGGAGTCCCGCCCAGGGGACATCCAGCCTTTCCCGCAGCAGGCCATGGTCTCGATCCGCAACGGCGCCATGGGCGGCATCGGCGGACAGATCGACGGGCTGGACGCCGACAAGTCGTGCTTCGCCATGGGCCAGAGCGCCGGCGGCGTGCGCGAGATCCTGCCGGCCGGCGAGATCGTGACGCAGCTGATGGCCGAGGCCGAGGCGGCGCTGGCCAGGGCCTCGTCCTTCAGGACCTAAAGCTCGACCTTCGGCAACAGGCGATGGAAATGGGCCTCGACGGCGTCGTGGCAGTCGCACGCCCGCTTTTCGAGCGCAGGCCGGTCCAATACCTCCACCCGGCCGCGGCCGATATGGATGATCCCGGCGTCCTGCAGGGTCCGCGCCACCGCGCTGATCGTTGTGCGCTGGACGCCCAGCATCTGAGCCAAAGTCTCCTGCGTCAGGCGGATCGGCTCTTCGCCTGAGCGGTCATGGGCGAACAGCAGCCAGCGGCAGGCTCGCTGCTCGATCGGGTGCAGCGCGTTGCACGCGACCAACTGCATCATCTGGGCGATCATCACGTCGGCATAGCGATCGAACAGATCACCGACGGCGGGAACCCGCGTCTTCACCTCCTCAAGCCGCGCGGTCGGCAGGCTGAAGGCCTGACCCGGCGTCCGCACCACCGCGCGGCCATAGGCGGGCTTGTAGCCGGCGCTGACCACGCCGCCGATCGCGCCTTCCAGGCCGACGCTGGCGGCCTCGATCTCCTGTCCATCGGGAGAGACCACCAGCAGCGACACCTGAGTCGGGCCGCAAGGCAGGTAGGTGGTTTCAACATCGTCGCCGACATCGAACAGCAAGTCGTCGCTCGCCAACTCAACGGAGGTCAAATGCGGCGCGAGCGCCGACAAGGCGTCGGGGCGTAGAGCCGCGAGCAGACGATTGGCGGAAAAAGGCGGCGTCCCGCCCTCGGCGGCGCGGACAATGCGGGTAATGGCGGTCATCGGGACCTCCCCTGAAGCTTGGCCTGTATGTAGCGCGCCACGCCCAGCTTAGTTTCCCGTGGACGACGAGACTCTTCCGAAGCACGCTCCAGCGGACGCGGGGGAGAAGACGATGATCGCGCGAAAGCATCTGCGGCGGCGGCTCAGCCAGTACGGGGCGCTGTGGCTGGGCGGGTTCGTCGGCGTGCTTCTGGCGATGGCCGTTCTGGTCTTTGGCGTCGGCGCGCCCTTGGCGGCCTCCGCCGACCTGGTGCTGCCAGTGGCTCTGGCGCTATTGGCGCTGGCGGTGATCGCCGGCGTGGGCGTCACCTTGGTCAAGGACATCGGCCTGTCGACCAAGTCGCTGATCACCGCGCTCGCCCTCCTGCTGCTGCTGCCGTTGCTGTGGGCGCCGGTGCTGGCGGTGGTGGTCACCGCCGCGGTCGCGGGCGCGTCTGTCGAATATTCCAGCGTCTATGCGGAATTCCGGATCGCGGTCAGCAACCTGATCTATCCGCTCGCCGCCATGCTGGGCGAAGACACTCTGATCAGCCTGGTGTGGCAGGCGTTCCAGATCGTCGCCTCCATCGTCGGCGCGATCGCCTCGGCCTTGCAGGTCTGGCGGTTCATCAAGCCGCTGCTCTACGCGCCCGACGAGGCCGAGACCGCTTAGCTGAGAAGTGTCGGACCTGGAAAAACCCAGTCGTCTTCCTGCTCATGCAGCAACACCGGCAGGCCGACGCCCGCCGGGAACTCCGCCAGGCGCCGGACAGCCGCCTGAGCCTGGCTTCGCGTCTCATAAGCGCCGAACCGAAGGTTTTCACCAACGATCGCCCAATGGTCGCCAACGCGCACCACGCCGTAATGCACCTCAGTCATGATCAGACCTCCTTGCAGCGCCCATAGGGAAAGTCCGAACCGTGGCGATCGCAAGGCCTTTATCGGGCGAGCGTTTTTCCTTCTCGTGGCGAGGTTTGGCCGACAACCGGCGGCGTGTCCGCTCGCCCGCTGGGCGGCGTGGTCGTGACAGCGGCCCAGGAGTTGGCGATAACGGGCTCATGTCGCGACCGCTTCTCATCGGCGTTCTGTTGGCGAGCCTGCTCGCCGGTCCGGTCCTGGCCCAGGAAAGGCCGCCCGAAGACCGTCAGCGTCTGCTCGATCTGGCCTATGCCCTGGGCGAGAGCCACGCCCTGCGCCAGGCCTGCCAGGGAGAGGGCGACCAGTACTGGCGCTCGCGGATGGTGCGGCTGACCGAGGTGGAACAGGCCGACCAGGCCTTCGACGCCCAGATGCGCGAACGGTTCAATACCGGCTTCGCCTCGCGTCGCAGCGAGTACCCGCTGTGCGACGAGGCCAGCCGGAAGGCCGAGCGGGCGGTGGCGCACAAAGGCCAGGCCCTGGCCCAGAAGCTTTCCCAGGCCATGCGCGAGGTTCACCGCGCCGCAGCGTCACCGGATTTCATGGCGGACGAGGCCCGAGCGCGCTAACCTCCACCCAACTTCAAGTTGGAGGAGCGACCGTCTTGAGCGGCATCGTCGTACTGGTTTTTCTGGTCTTCGCCTTCGTCCTCCTGTTCAGCGCGATCAAGATCGTGCCGCAGGGGCGCGAGTTCACGGTCGAGCGCTTTGGCCGCTACACCCGCACGCTCAAGCCCGGCATCTCGATCCTGACGCCGTTCTTCGAGACGGTGGGCCGCAAGGTCAACATGATGGAGCAGGTCCTGGACGTGCCCCAGCAAGAGGTCATCACCAAGGACAACGTGTCGGTGAAGGTCGACGCCATCGTCTTCATCCAGGTCATGGACGCCGCGGCCGCCGCCTATCGGGTCGACAATCTGATGTACGCCATCACCCAGCTTGCGCAGACGAACCTGCGTACGGTGGTCGGCGCGATGGAGCTGGACGAGGTGCTCAGCCAGCGGGACGCGATCAACACGCGCCTTCTGTCCACCATCGACCACGCCACCGGCCCGTGGGGCGTCAAGGTCGCGCGGATCGAGATCAAGGACCTGACGCCGCCCGCCGACATCACCAACGCCATGGCCCGCCAGATGAAGGCCGAGCGCGAGCGGCGTGCCGTGATCACCGAGGCCGAAGGCGAGAAGCAGGCCCAGATCGCGCGCGCCGAAGGTCAGAAACAGTCGGCGATCCTGCAGGCCGAAGGGCGCCGTGAGGCCGCGTTCCGCGACGCCGAGGCCCGTGAACGGGAGGCCGAGGCCGAGGCGAAGGCGACCGCCTTCGTCTCCGAAGCCATCGCCAAGGGCGACGTCAACGCCATCAACTATTTCGTCGCCCAAAAGTACGTCGAGGCCTTCGCCGAGCTGGCCAAGAGCCCGCAGCAGAAGACCGTGATCGTCCCTGCCGACTTCGCCGGCCTGACCGGCACGGTCGCGGGCGTGGGCGAACTGATCAAGTCGCTGGGTGCCGACACGTCGCGCCCGACACCGCCCCCGCGCGGCGCGACCAGCGCCCCGGTCGGCGGCAAGCGCGGGGAGTAGGCGGATGGACGCGATCGCCGGCTTCCACGCGCTGCATCCCTTCTGGCTCTGGCTGGCCGTGGCGGCCGCCTTCCTGGCCGTCGAGGTGGCCACAGGCACGGGGTGGCTGCTGTGGTCAGCCGCCAGCGCCTTCGTCGTCGGGATCGTCGCTCAACTTCTGCCGATGAGCTTCGTCATCGAGCTGGGCCTTTTCGCGGCCCTGGCGATCGCGTCGACCTTCCTGGCCAAGCGCTATCTGCGGCCGGTGCTGGACGCCACGGGACCGGACCTCAACGACCCCATGCAGCGTCTGGTCGGCCAGCGCGGCCAGGTCCTGTCGACGTTCGAGCAAGGGCGTGGCCGCGTCTTCATCGACGGCAAGGACTGGGCGGCCGAGACCGACGAAGCGATCCCCGCGATCAGCCAGGAGGTCGTGGTCGTCGCAGTGGCCGGCGCGATCCTGAAGGTGCGCAAGATCCCGGCCTGAGCGCTCTGCTGACAGTTCGCGGCGCGCGGCCCTGTACTTCGCGCGGCGGGACACCATCTAGGCCGTCATGGGCGGCCAAGGGGCCGCGCGGCGCTGCATCGCCGCGCGTGGAGGGGTAAGGCGTGACATCCATCATTTCGGTACAGGGTCTGACCAAGACCTATGCGTCGGGCCATCAGGCCCTCAAGCGGATCGATCTCGACATTCGGCAGGGCGAAATCTTCGCGCTCCTGGGGCCGAACGGGGCGGGCAAGACCACCCTGATCAGCATTATCTGCGGCATCGTCAATCCAAGCCAGGGCGTGATCCTGGCCGACGGCCACGACGTGGTGCGCGACTATCGCGCCGCCCGCACCAAGATCGGCCTCGTGCCGCAGGAGCTGCACACCGACGCCTTCGAGACGGTGTGGGCCACGGTCAGCTTCTCGCGCGGACTGTTCGGCAAGCCGCGCAACGACGCCCTGATCGAGAAGATCCTTCGCGACCTGTCGCTCTGGGACAAGAAGGACAGCAAGATCATGGCGCTGTCGGGCGGCATGAAGCGCCGGGTGATGATCGCCAAGGCGCTGAGCCATGAGCCGACCATCCTGTTCCTGGACGAGCCGACGGCCGGCGTCGACGTCGAGCTGCGGCGCGACATGTGGGAGATGGTCCGCAAGCTGCGTGAGAGCGGCGTCACGATCATCCTGACCACCCACTATATCGAGGAGGCCGAGGAGATGGCCGACCGGATCGGGGTGATCAACAAGGGCGAGATCATCCTTGTCGAGGACAAGACCGTCCTGATGCGCAAGCTGGGCAAGAAGCAGCTGACCGTGCACCTGAAGGAGCCGCTGTCCGCCCTGCCCGCCGCCCTGGCCGACGCCTCGCTCAGCCTGGCCAATGAGGGCGCCGACCTCGTCTATACGTTTGACGCCCAGGCCGAGGACACGGGCATCGCCGAGCTGCTGGGACGCCTCTCTGAGCAGGGCGTCGAGTTCAAGGACCTGAAGACCGACCAGAGCTCGCTGGAAGACATCTTCGTCAGCCTGGTGAGGGCCCCGCAATGAACCTCTACGCGATCAAGGCCATCTACAGGTTCGAGATGGCGCGGTGGTTCCGCACCCTGGCCCAGAGCGTCATCTCGCCGGTGCTGTCGACCAGCCTCTATTTCGTGGTCTTCGGCTCGGCGATCGGCTCGCGAATGCAGGCCATCGACGGGATCAGCTACGGCGCGTTCATCGTGCCGGGCCTGATCATGCTGTCGCTGCTGAGCGAAAGCATCTCCAACGCCTCGTTCGGCATCTACATGCCCAAGTGGGCGGGCACGATCTACGAGCTCCTGTCGGCGCCGGTGGCCTGGTACGAGACGGTGGCCGGCTATGTCGGCGCGGCGGCGACCAAGTCGATCTGCCTCGGCTTGCTGATCCTGGCCACCGCGCGGATCTTCGTGCCGTTCGAGATCGCCCACCCGTTCGTGATGCTGCTGTTCCTGGTGCTGACCTCGGTCACCTTCAGCCTGTTCGGCTTCATCATCGGGGTCTGGGCCGACGACTTCCAGAAGCTGCAGATCGTGCCGCTCCTGATCGTCACGCCGCTGACTTTCCTGGGCGGCAGCTTCTACTCGATCAAGATGCTGCCCGAGATCTGGCAGAAGATCACCCTGTTCAACCCGGTGGTCTATCTGATCAGTGGCTTCCGGTGGGCCTTCTACGGCCAGTCGGATGTCGGCGTCGGGATCAGCCTGGGCATGACGGGCGTGTTCCTGGCGGCGTGCCTTGGCGCGGTCTGGTGGATCTTCCGGACCGGATATCGGCTGAAGGTTTAAAGGTCTGTCCCAGAGCCCGACCATCCCCGTGTCATCCCGGACGGCCCGCAGGGTCGATCCGGGCCCCACGGGCGGCGCGCAGGGTGGTCCCTCACCCCCTGGGTCCCGGCGCTCCGCTTCGCTGCGGCCGGGATGACACGAAAACGAGGGCTACTCGGTTTTGTCCTCGACCGCCTTCAACCCCTTCATGCCGCCCGCCCTGGCGCCCTTGGCGACGAGGGCGGTTTCGGCGCGGCGAACCATGGCGCGTTCGCCGTTGAAGGCGGCCAGGGCCAGGCAGGCCTCGAAGAAGCCGGGATCGGCGCGGGTGTCGATGGGGGGCTGCTGGACAAGCAGGTGCAGGCCGCGCGCGCGGAGCTTCAGCACGATGTCCATCACCGCGACCAGATCTCCGCCCAGGGCGTGCAGGCTGAGGGCGGCCAGGACGCCGCTCGGCTCCAGCGCCTCGACGGCCCGCTCCAGCCCCGGCCGCACGACGCCAGAGGCCAGGCAGCGGTCGCTGAACACCTGCTCGCACCCCAGCAGCAGAAGTCGTTCCTCCTGGGCCGGGCTGAAGAACACCCCCGGCGCGGGCGGGACGCGGTAGTAGCCGACGATTTTCATCCCGGCTGACTCGCAGACGCGCCGCGCACTGGCGAGGGGAAAACCACGATCGCCCACAGACTTCGTGGGCGATCGTGGCGAGCCGCCTATTGAGACTCCAAAACTCCGGCCACGAACGCGGGCCAGGGCGTGGTCGGGCGTCCGATCAGACGCGAGAGCCGCCGATCTGCGTTGAACAGCGCGCCCTGGGCCGCGCCGACGTCGGACTGGGCGAGCATGGCGGCCACGGGCGGGGGCAGGCCGATGCTCTTCAGAACCTCGGCGTAGGCGTCTTCCGGCAGATTGTTGTAGGGCAGGTCCCGCCCCGTCTGGCGCGAGGTCTCGGCGGCGAGCTCGGCCATGGTGAAGGCCTCGTCGCCCGCCAGTTCGTAGGTCTGACCCTCGTGCCCGTCGCTGGTCAGTACGATCGCCGCAGCGTCAGCATAGTCGGCCCGGGCGGCGGCGGAGATGCGGCCCTGATCCGCGCTGCCGACGAAAGCGCCGGCGTGCAGCGCGCCGACGATCGCGCCGGCATAATTCTCCAGGTACCAGCCGTTGCGCAGCAGGGTGTAGGCAAGCCCGGACTCGCGGATCATCGCTTCGGTGGCGCGGTGTTCCACGCCCAGGCCGATCGGTGTGTCGTCGGCCCTCAGGATGCTGGTGTAGGCGATCCGCTTCACGCCGGTCGCCTTGGCGGCCTCGATCACGTTGCGGTGCTGCGCCACCCGCTGGCCGATCGCGTCGCTGGAGATCAGCAGCAGGACGTCGACCCCCGCGAGGGCGGCGACCAAGGTCGCGGGCTGGTCGTAATCGGCGGCGCGGACCTCGACGCCCAGGTCGGCCGCCTTGGCCGGGTCGCGGACCAGGGCGACGAGGGACTCGGCCGGCGCGCGGGTCTTCAACTGCTCGATGACCAGGCGGCCCAGTTGGCCGGTGGCGCCGGTGACGGCGATGATCGTCATGTTCCTGCTCCTTTTTAGCGGACAAGCATCACCTAGGCGCATTGCTTATTTTTCGTAAGTACGCACATAAAGGTAAGCATGAAACTGAATGACCTTCCTTCGGAGACGCCGCGTCGCCCGCTGTCCCAACTGCTGGCCGATGGAGTGTTGCAGGCGGACCTGATGGTCGCCGCCTGCCCTTCGCGCGAGGTGCTCAACCACGTCACCAGCCGATGGGGCGTTCTGGTGCTGATCGCGCTGGAGAGCCGCACGCTGCGGTTCAGCCAGCTCAAGCGCCAGATCGGCGGCGTCAGCGAGCGGATGCTGGCACAGACCCTAAAACTGCTTGAGAGCGACGGCTTCGTGCGCCGCGAGGCCTTCGAAGTCGTGCCACCCCATGTCGAGTACAGCCTGACGCCGCTGGGTCTGGAGGTCGCCGAGCGGGTCCGGGGCCTGGCCGACTGGATCGAGGTCAACCTTGACCGGATCCTGCCCAACTGGCCCCCCGAGCACCTCGAGACCTACACGCCGGAGTCTGTGGGCTAGCCTCTCGCGAAACGCGCCCGGTATGCGCCGGGCGTGGTCGAGAATTGCCGCCGGAAGTGATGGCGCAGGGCCGGCGCGCCCAGCCCCACCGCCTCGGCGACATGATCGACGCCGACGGAGGATGTCTCCAGCAAGTCGCGGGCGCGGGCCAGCCGCTCGGCCAGCAGCCAGCGGGCTGGTGTTTGGCCTGTCGCGGCCTCGAACCGGCGCAGGAAGGTGCGCTGGCTCATGCCCGCCACCGTGGCCAGGGCCTTGATGGTGTGATCGCCGGCGAGATCGGCGCGCATCCGGTCCAGAACCGGCGACAGGCGCGAGGCCTCGTGCGCGACCGGCACGGGCCGGTCGATGAACTGCGCCTGGCCCCCGTCGCGATGCGGCGGGATCACCAGCCGGCGGGCGACGCTGTTAGCGGCCTCCGGCCCAAAGTCCCGGCGGATCAGGTGCAGCCCGAGGTCCAGGCCCGCCGCGCTGCCGGCCGAGGTCAGCAGCTCGCCCTCGTCGACATAGAGCACGTCAGGCAGGACCTCGATCGCCGGATAGCGCATCCGTAACGTCTCAGCATAGCGCCAGTGGGTCGTCGCGCGCCGGCCATCCAGCAGGTCCGTGGCCGCCAGCACGAAGACGCCCGAGCAGATCGACATCAGCCGGGCGCCACGCGCGTGGGCGGCGATCAACGCGTCGATCAAGGCCGGCGGGACGGGATGCTCCGCGCCGCGCCAGCCCGGCGCGACGATGACGCTGGCCCGCGACAGCAGCTCAAGGCCGCCGTCCGCGGCGATCCGCACGCCGCCGAGACCGCGCAGCTCGCCCGGCTCCACGGCGGCGGTGGCGAAGCGGTACCAGCCCTCACCCATCTCGGGCCGAGGCAGGCCGAACAGCTCGACCACCACGCCGAACTCGAAGGTGCAAAGGCCGTCATAGGCGAGGGCCACGACCAGCGGCGAGGCGTTTGGCATGATCTTTACGGTCAATGTCGATCTTGCCAACTAACGCGGAAGTCTGGACCACGGCAAGTGTGGTGGCGTTCGTAAATGGAGGCCATCATGAGCTTTGTATCCGAGATCTCCGCCGCCGCGTCGCCCGTCGCCGCCGCCCACTTCGCCGCGCGCCTCTCGCTGGAGACCGACTGCGCCGACGTCGCGGCCGCGATGCAGGCGAACGAGGTGGACTTCGTCCTGCTGCATGTGGTGGGCTCGCCGCAGGCCTATGCTCGTCGGCACGTGCCCGGAGCCTTGCACCTGCGCCACGCCGAAATCACCGCCGAGCGCATGGCCGTCTGGCCGCCCGAAACCCTGTTCGTCGTCTACTGCGCCGGGCCGCACTGCAACGGCGCCGATCGCGCGGCGCTAAAGCTGGCGGCCCTCGGACGACCGGTGAAGCTGATGATCGGCGGCATCACCGGCTGGGCGGACGAGGGGCTGCCGTTCGCCGAAGGACCCGAGGCCGGCCGCCTCTAGATCACGCGCGGATTGGCCTCTCGCAGGCCTTCATTGGCCAGCTGGTCGGCCCGTTCGTTGAGCGGGTGGCCGGCGTGGCCCTTTACCCAGCGCCAGTCGACGTCGTGCCGGGCGCGGGCGGCGTCGAGACGCTTCCAGAGGTCGTCGTTCTTGACCGGGCTCTTGTCGGCCGTCTTCCAGCCGCGCGCCTTCCAGCCCCGGATCCATTCGGTGACGCCCTTCATCACGTACTGGCTGTCGGTGTGCAACTCGACCACGCAGGGGCGGTTCAAGAGCTCCAGCGCCTGGATGGCGGCCATCAGCTCCATGCGGTTGTTGGTCGTCCCCGGCTCGCCGCCGCAGATTTCCTTCTTCTTGTCGCCATAGAACAGGATGGCGCCCCAGCCGCCCGGGCCCGGATTACCCTTGCAAGCGCCGTCGGTGTAGATCGTGACCTTCGGCGTCATGCGAACAGCACGAGGCCCTCGCGGTGAACGGCCAGCTTGCGCTCGTACTCCAGAGGGTCCTTGGGCCGGACCAGCGCCCCGGCGGGGGTCGAGCCCCAGTCGGCCAGGCGGGTCAGGAAGAACCGCATCGCCGCGCCGCGCGCCAGGATCGGCAGGGCTTCCTTTTCGGCCGGGCTCAACGGCCGCCGGCGCTCATAGCCGTTCAGCAGGGCCTTGGCCGCGGTGATGTTGAAGCTGCCGTCGGCCTCGAAGCACCAGGCGTTCAGCGTCACGGCCACGTCGTAGGCATAGGCGTCGTCGCAGGCGAAGTAGAAGTCGATCGCCGCAGCGAACTTGCCGTCGGTGCGGAAGAAGACGTTGTCCGGAAAATAGTCAGCGTGGATCACGCCGGTCGGCAGGTTTCGCGGCCACATCAGGGCCAGTTGCGCCAGGTCCTGGTCGATCGTGGCCGATAGACCCGGCTTGAGATCCTCGGCGGCCTTGCGGTGCTTGGCGAACAGCGGCGACCAGGCGGCTTGGCCAAGGTCATTGGCGCGGCGGCCGGGATAGCCCTCGCCGGCCAGGTGCAGCCAGGCCAGGCCCTCGCCCGCCTCGCGGCAGTGGGCGGCGGTGGGCTTGCGCACCGAAAGACCCGGAAGGAACTCGACGATGGCGGCGGGCTTGCCGCGCAGGCTCGACAGCGTCGCACCCGCGCGGGTCGGGATCGGCCGCGCGCTGGGATAGCCCTTGTCGGCCAGCCAGGTCAGCATGTTGAGGAAATACGGCAGGTCGTCGGCCTTCACCCGCCGCTCGTAGACGGTCAGGATGTAGCGCCCCTTCTCCGTCTCCAGCAGGAAGTTGGAGTTCTCCACGCCCTCGGCGATGCCCTTGAACGCCAGCGGCGCGCCGAGGTCATAGCCTCCGAGAAAGGCTTCGAGTTCTTGGTCGGTGATGTCGGTATAGACGGCCATGCCGCCGGGATGCGGGACGGGGCGCTGGCGGTCAAGAGGCTTGACGAGAAGGCGTCAGGGTATGGTGCGAACCCTGCTCAACGGACCCTATCCCCCAAACCGCTCGAACGCCTCGGCGATCACGCGTCGGGTCTCTTCCCACTCGACCAGGGCCATCGCCTCTTCGCGGGAGACAAACCGCGCTTCGGCCGCGTCGTCGCCGGCCATGGGCTGGCCGCCGGTCCAGCGGGCGGCGTAGTCGATCAGCACATAGTGTCGGGTGATCTCGCCGGGTTTCCCGTCAAGAGAGGGTCTGGCGGGAAAAACCCCGTCGATCACGTCGATCAGCCCCAACAGGTCGGCGTCGACGCCGGTCTCTTCCTTGAGTTCGCGCAGCGCCGCGCCTTGCAGAGTCTCGCCCCATTCGAGCCTGCCGCCGGGCACGCTCCATTGCCCAAGCCTGGGCGGCGTGCCGCGCTTGATCAGCAAGACCTCTTCGCCCCGAAGACAGACGACGCCGACAGTGGGAACGGGATGGCTCATGCCCTAGCTTAGGGGAAACCGACCTTGAGATCGACGCTGGACTTCTCGCCGACGCAATCGCCGCAATCCGCCAGCCAAGCTTCCGTCGCCGCCCGGCCCCGCTCTTTCAGATCCGTCAGGAAGCTCCATTCGGTGTTGAACTTGGTCGACAGGGACAAGTCCGCCAGCGGCTTGTCGGCGGTAATGGCGTGGACCAGCATCCGGCGGTAGCGCCCCCGGGCGTTGTCCTTCAGGAGGCCTTCGTCCAACAGCTTCTGGACGAAGCCGATGGCCCGCAGTTCAGAGGCCAGGGACGCGTTGAAGGTGATCTCGTTCAGCCGGTCCATGATCTCGCCCGGAGACTTGGGCGTCTCCTCGCGGACGAACGGGTTGAGCGTGACGATCAGGATGTCGTCGGGCGTGTCGTCGTAAAACAGCGGCCACAGCGGCGGATTGGCCAAGAAGCCACCGTCCCAGTAGGGCTCGCCGTCGATCTCCACCGCCTGGAACAGTTGCGGCAGGCAAGCGCTGGCCATGATGTGGCGCGAGGTCAGCTCGGTCTCGCGGAAGACCTTCGACTTGCTGGTCCGGATCTGGGTGGCCGAGATGTAGAGCTTGATCGGGCTTTCGCCCCGGATCCGGCTGAAGGTGATCTCACCCTCCAGCACGTCATGCAGGGGATTGAGGTTGAACGGGTTGAACTCATAGGGGCTGAACGACAGGGCGATGGTCTCGGCCATCCGCCAACCCGGCGTATTCTTCAGCCAATCGACCCCGCCGCCGAACGCATTGGTCCAGATGCTGGTGTCCCCGAAGACGTTGCGGCCGCCGGCCCGGTTTACGTTCCGCCAGAACGATTCCAGCCGCGTCCGCGCCCCCGACCGGCCATCGTCGATCAGGCCCTGGGCCAGACAGACCGCGTTCATCGCGCCGGCCGAGGCGGCGGTGACCGCGCGAATCTCAAGCCCGTCTTCCTCGAGCAGGCGGTCCAGCACGCCCCACTCGAAGGCGCCATGCGCGCCACCGCCTTGCAAGGCGATGCTGAGGCCCTTGGGGCCCGAAGGCTTCTTCTTGAACGGCGGAATCGGCATGCGACCTCCCGAAGGACCAAGCCCTTCCGATCAGTAGCGCTTCCTGCCCCCGGCGACAGGCGAAAGTGTGGCTTGGCCTATTGGGCGACCCAGCCGCCGTCCACCTGATAGGCCGCGCCGTTCGCCGACGCGCCAAGATCCGAGACCAGATACAGCAACATGCCGTTCAGTTGGTCGAAGGTGACGAACTGCTTGGTCGGCTGGCTGGCCAGGATCACGTCCTTCATCACGGCTTCTTCGGAGATGCCGCGCGCCTTGGCCTGGTCGGCGATCTGGGCCTCGACCAGGGGGGTCTTTACGAAGCCCGGGCAGATGGCGTTGCAGGTGACGCCGTGCTGGGCGACCTCGAGGGCGACCGTCTTGGTCAGGCCCATGATCCCGTGCTTGGCCGCGACATAGGCGGCCTTGAACGGCGAGGCGACCAGGCCGTGCGCCGAGGCGACGTTGACGATGCGACCCCGTCCCTGCTCCTTCATGATCGGCACCGCCGCCTTGGTGGCGTGGAAGGCCGAGGAGAGGTTGATGGCGATGATCAGGTCCCACTTGTCGTCCGGGAAATCCTCGACCGGGGCCACATGCTGGACGCCGGCGTTATTGACCAGGATGTCCAGTTCGCCGAACTCGGCCTTGGCCGCGCGGACCATGTCGGCGATCTCGATCGGCTTCGTCATGTCGGCACCGTGATAAAGCACCTCCACACCGTGCGTCTCGGCCATCTCGGCGCGGGCGCGCTCGATGGCGTTCATCTCGCCCAGACCGTTCATGACGATGTTGCAGCCCTGGGCGGCGAGCGCGTCGGCCATGGCGTGGCCGATGCCGCTGGTCGAGCCGGTAACGATGGCGACCTGCCCCTGCAAACCGAAATCGACGGCCATGCGCGCGCTCCCTGAAGTGCTGCCCTATCGCGTGTTGCGGTGCAGCATATAGCTCGCCCTTGCGAAGGGCGAGCGCTTATAAATTCATCGATAGATGAATTCAGGGCTGCGGGCGAGCGAAAACCCAGTCCGCATCGGTGGAAAGCGACGGCTGGAAGCGATAGCCGTCCAGGTCAAAGCCTTTCAGGCCCTCGGCCTGATCGATCCGATTGTCGATGACGTACCGCGCCATCCGCCCCCGCGCCTTCTTGGCGAAGAAGCCCAGCACGCGCAGCTCGCCGCCCTTCTCTTCCTTAAAGTGGCAAGTGACGACGCGCAGCTTCAGCGCCTTGGCGTCGACCGCGCCGAAATACTCCTGGCTGGCCAGGTTCACCAGGGTCGGGTCAGCGTGCCCCTCGGCCGCCTGGTTGAGCGTCTTGGAGATCGTCTCGCCCCAGAAGTCGTAGAGGTTCGCGCCCTTCTTGGTCTTCAGGCGCGTGCCCATCTCCAGGCGATACGGCTGCAGAGCATCGAAGGGGCGCAGCACGCCATACAGGCCCGACAGGATCCGCAAGTGATCCTGCGCCCACTCCAGGGCCGGACGATCCAGCTCGCGCGCGTTCAGGCCCGCATAGACGTCGCCGTTGAAGGCGATGACGGCTTGCAGGCCGTCCTCGACCTCGGGGTCGAAGGCCTGGAACCGCTCGCGGTTCAACGTGGCCAGGGCGTCGGAGATGTGCATCAGCCGTTTCAGATCCGCCGCCGTCAGCTTGCGCGTGACCTTGGCCAGCTCGGCGATCTGCGGCTTCAGCTCAGGCGTCGTGAGCGGCAGCACCGTCTGGGGCGCGGTGAAGTCCAGCGACTTGGCAGGCGAGATGACCATCAACATGGCCGGGGAGATAGAGGCTTACAGCGCCAAGCGCTAGGGCGGAGGATAATCACTTTCCGACGTGGAAAGTTTTGACTTGCCATAATGGAAAGTCATCCGCTATGACTTTCCGCATTGGAAAGCGAGGAGGTCGCCGTGACCCGAGACGAAGACGCCCTGCGGATGCTGGCCGAACTTGAGGCCGCAAACGCCGATTTGACCAAGCGCGTCAGAGCGCCGGCCTGGTACCACCCCGCCCTGGGACTGCTGATGGGCGGTCTTTGCGCGGTCCAGGCCGCGCCCGTGCCGGGGATGCTGGCCTACTACGCGGTGTTCATCGCCGGCTTGGTGCTGCTGGTCCGCGCCTACATCAAGCGCACCGGCCTGTGGGTCAGCGGCTATCGTGCTGGACGGACGCGTTGGGTGGCCGTGGGACTGGCGACGATCACCACCGGCCTGATGCTGCTGTCCGCCTGGCTGTTCCACACGCGCAAGGAGACGCTGGCCCCCTTCGTGTTCGCGGGCCTGATCGCGGTGATCGTGACGATCGGCGGCTTTGTCTGGGAGGCCGCCTTCCGCGCCGATCTGCGCGATGGGGGGCGCTTGTGAGCGCAGCGCTTGATCCGGTGATCCACGCCCCAAACCGCCTGCAGATGTGCTGCATGCTGGCGGCGGTGGACACCATCGATTTCGCCACCGTCCGCGAGGCGCTGGACGTCTCGGAGTCGGTGCTCAGCAAGCATGTGAAGACCCTGGAAGAGGCCGGCTATGTCCGGGTCAAGAAGGCCGCCTCCGACGGCCGGCAGCGGACCTGGCTGTCGCTGTCCGGCGAAGGGCGCAAGGCGTTGAAGGGCCACCTCGCCGCGTTGAAGGCGATGATGGCGGGCGTGCCCGAGGCGTAACAACGCCTCGACCTCGAGGAGCGGCGAGGCTATCCAGCCGGGCATGAACACCCTTGGCCTCGCCGCAGCCCTCGCCTGGCCGATTCCGGTGTTTGCCGCCCTGTTCTTCGTGCTTCGCGACAGGACGCTGAAGTTCCGCCCCCTTTGGGCGGTGGCGTGCTTCATCGGGGTGGGCGCGTTCTGGATGGAGCAGGCGAGCGGGCGGTGGGGCTTTATTCCCCTGGCGATCAATCTGATCCCCGGGACGCAGCCGGGCTTCCATCGGTCGACGATCCCCGGCGGCGCGTTCCTGGTCATGCTGGCTCTGTGGCTGCGCGCCCGCAGGCGGGCGCAAGCCACGCCAGCCGCCTAGAAGAGAACCCTGGGGTTCATGATCCGCTTCGGGTCCAGCGCCCCCCGGATCGCCCGCAGAGCCGCGACCTCGATGGGGTCCTTATAGGTCAGCGCCTCGCCCGTCTTCATCGCGCCCAGGCCATGCTCGGCGCTGATCGAGCCGCTGAAGCCGGCGGTGATGTCGTGGATGATCTTGGCCCCAGCTTCCCGCTGGGCCTCGTGGGCGTCGCCGTCGCCGTCGACGGGCTGCAGGACGTCGTAGTGGACATTGCCGTCGCCGACATGGCCGAAGGCGACGATCCGGGTTCCCGGGAAAGCCTTCTCGATCGCCGCATTGGCCTGGCCGATGAAGTCGGGGATCTTCGAGACCGGCACCGAGACATCGTGCTTCCAGACGGTTCCTTCCGGCTTCTGGCCGGCGGAGTGGCCTTCGCGGATGTGCCAGAACGCCTTCATCTGCGTCTGGGTTTGCGCCACCGCCGCGTCGGCGATCAGGCCCTGCTCCAGGGCCCCGGCCAACAGACGCTCCAGCGCCGCCTCGGCCGCGCCCGGTTCACCGCTGGCGATCTCGATGAGCACGTACCAGGGGTGCGCCTCGGGCAGCGGATCGCGCAGGCCTGGCACATTGCGGACGGTCAGCTCAAAGCCGAGACGGCCCATCAGCTCGAAGGCCTCGACCGCCCCGCCCGTTTCGTCCTTGGCCCGCGCCAGAAGCTGGATGGCGTCGGCCGGCGAGGCCAGGCCCACGATCGCCACGGCGCGTGAGGCCAGCGGCGCGTGCAGCTTCAGGCTTGCGGCGGTGACGATCCCCAGCGTGCCCTCGGCGCCGATCAACAGCTGCTTGAGGTCATAGCCGGTGTTGTCCTTGCGCAGCCGCTTGAGGCCGTTCCAGATCTCACCGTTGGGCAGCACCGCCTCGATGCCAAGGACCTGCTCGCGCATCATGCCGTAACGCAGGACGGCCGTGCCGCCGGCGTTGGTCGAGATCAGCCCGCCGATCGTGCAGGATCCCTCCGAGGCCACGCCGACGGTGAAACGCCGACCAACCTTGGCCGCCTGCTGATGGGCTTCATAAAGAGTGACGCCGGCCTCCAGCACCATCGCGTCGTCGATCGGATCAACGTCGCGGACCGCCGTCAGCTTCTGGGTCGACAGCAGGATCTCGCCTTGCGGAATCTGGCCCGCCACGAGGCCGGTGTTGCCGCCCTGCGGGGTGATCGCTACGCCGTCAGCCGCGCAGATCGCGACCACTGCGGCGACCTCGGCCGTCGAGCGGGGCGTGACCAGAAGCGGCGTCTCGCCGCGCCAACGACCGCGCCACTCCACGAGCCTGGGCGCGATCACATCCGGATCCTGGCTCCAGCCGCCCTCACCGAGCACGGCTTTCAGGCGGGACACGACATCGGCGGGGACGGGCTTGGTCATGATGCGATCATAGGCCTCTGGAGCTAACCGACATAGCCCGCCGCGCGCCGCAGGCGGTCGTTGATCGCCTCGCCCAGCCCCTCCTCCGGGATTGGCGCCACCGCGATCGCCGACGGTCGGATGCGGTCGGCGGCGCGCAGGAACGCGAACAGATTGGCGGCGGCCTCGGCGAGATCCCCGGTCGGACTGAGGTTGAAGACGCGCGAGCTTTCGGACCAGGGACCAAAGGCCAGATAGGCCTCGCTCGCTTCGGGCGTCCTGGCGTTGATCCGCACGGGCGCGTCAGGCGCGTAATGCAGGGCCAGCCGCCCCGGCGAGCGCTTGGCGTCGTCCTGCGCCTCGGCCAGTCGGCCGATGACCTGTTGCAACTGCACGCGCGTGACCGCGCCGGGCCGCAGAAGCCGCACCTCGCCGTCCAGCACCGAGACGACCGTCGATTCCAGTCCGACGGCGCAGGGCCCGCCGTCCAGGCTGGACGCAGCCTTGTCGCCGGTCTCGGCCATGGCGTCGGCATAGGTGGTGGGGCTGGGGCGTCCCGAGCGATTGGCCGACGGCGCGACGACGGCCCCGCCAAAGG
The DNA here is from genome assembly GCF_002742645.2 of Caulobacter sp. FWC26. Classification (NCBI taxonomy): domain Bacteria; kingdom Pseudomonadati; phylum Pseudomonadota; class Alphaproteobacteria; order Caulobacterales; family Caulobacteraceae; genus Caulobacter; species Caulobacter sp. FWC26. The sequence continues at coordinate 317,407 of NZ_CP033875.1, read as the reverse complement.
CGGCGAGCACAGCGCGCGAAAGAGGATGCCCCGGCACGCGGATCGCCACTGTGTCGAGGCCCGCTCGGGCCAGGTCGCAGACGGCCTCGGCGTCGCGGATCGGCGCCACGATGGTCAGGGGACCGGGCCAGAATTCCCGCGCCAGCGCAAAGGCGCGGTCATCGAAGGCGGCGATCCGCGCGGCGGTCTCCAGATCGGCGACATGGGCGATCAGGGGGTTGAAGCGCGGCCGCCCCTTGGCCTCGAAGATCGCGGCCACGGCGGTGGGGTCAGCGGCGTTCGCGCCCAGGCCATAGACGGTCTCGGTGGGCAGGATCACCAGGCCGCCGGCGCGCAGCGCCTCGGCGGCGGCCGCTATTTCCGCTTGGCGGTCAGCTTGAAGCTCACCTTCACCTGCGCCGCGATCTCGTCCGTCGAAGCCCATTCACCCTGTCCCACGCCGAACGTCGTCCGGTCCAGGCTGGTTACACCGCTGGCGGTCGCCGTGTCGCCGTCGATCTTTAGGGAGAACGGCAGGCTGAGCGGCTTTTTCACGCCGCGTAGATCGAGATTGCCGTCGGCGACATAGCGCCCCTCACCGGTCTTGCGGAATTTGGTCGCCGTGAAGACGGCCTTGGGATGGTCGGCGGTGTCCAGGAAGTCCTCGCCGGTCAGGCTGGCGTCGCGCTGGGCGTCGCCAGTCTCGGCCGAGGCCAGGTCGACGCCGACCGTGACCTTTGAGCGGTCCAGCGCCTCGGGCGAGAACTGGATGTCAGCGGTCCAGCGCTGGAAGCGGCCCTCAATAGACGCGCCTGACCAGGTGGCGGTAAAGCCGAGGGCGGCGCCCTTCTGGACAGTCCAGGCGACGGGATCCTTGAGGTCATCGGCGGGCGGCGTAACGGCCGCTTCCGACGTGGCGGCCGGGGCCGCAGGCGACGCCGCAGTCGACGCGGGCGCGGCTGCGGGCTGGGCCGCCGAAACGGGCTCCACCGGCGCAGGTGGCGGCGCCGACGGCGCGGTGTTAGGCATGTAGAGATAGCCAGCGGCGACCACGGCGGCGAAGCCGGCCGCGGCCAGCCACAGGCGCGGCTCCTTCCAGCCGGGTCTGGCGCCGGGCGCCATGTTCTGGAACACTGCGTCCTTGTCGAGAATCTGGTGCTTGGCCACCGCGCCCAGGTGCAGCAGCAGCAACAGGTAGGTGGTCTTAACCAGCACCCCGTGACCGATCTCGCCGATCTCGTGCCACAGGTGCTTGGGACCGGCCGCCAAATCCGGTAACAGCGGCAGGTGCGGCCAGGGTATCGCGCCGAACAGGATCGTCGGCAGGTTCGTCCGGCTAGTCGATACCAGGATCCAGCCCGTCAACGGCAGGCCGATCATGACGACGTAGAAGCCGATATGCACCACCTTGGAGGCGATCTGCTCCCAGCGGGGCTGACCCGCCGGAGCCGGCGGCGCCGGATTGACCAGCCGCCAGCCCAGACGCGCCAAGCTGAGCAGCAGGATGGTGATCCCGATCGACTTGTGCAGCTGCATCATGGCGAAGGTCGCGGGCCCCTTGGGCCCGTCCCCCGCCCGCCAGCCCAGGATGATCTGGAAGATGATGGCCGCGGCGATCAGCCAATGCAGCGCGATCGCCACCGTCGTGTAGCGTGTCCGGTTCTCGGCCATGCGACTCTCCCAGATCCCTGTTAGGCCAAGCTTACTTCTTGTCGAACTCGACTTCGATGCTCAACGCGACCTCGTCGCCGACCAGCGGCACATATTTGCTGACGCCGAACTCCGAGCGTTTGATAGAGGTCACGGCCGAGAAACCCGTCTTGACGCTGCCCGGCGCGAAGCCCGAGCCCACGCCGTTGAAGGTGACGTCCAGCACGATCGGCTTGGTCACGCCATGCAGGGTGAAGTCGCCATAGACCTTGCCGGTCTGGCCCGCGCCCGGCTCGACCTTGGTCGAGACGAAGGTGGCGGTCGGATACTTATTGGCCTCCAGCCAGCCGTCGCCGGCCAGCTCCTTGTTGAACTTCAGGCCAAACGCGTCGGCGCCGGTCGAGGTGTCGATCGAAGCCGGATCGATGGTCACCGTGATCTTGGCGTCCTGCGGAGCCTTCGGATCATAGGTGAACTCGGCGTCGACCTTAGTGAAGCGGAACTGGTAGTTCGAGAAGCCCATGTGCTTGATCTTGCCCACGACCGAGGCATGGGTCTTGTCGAGCACATAGCGGCCGGCCGGCAGGTCGGCGGGCTTGGTCGAGCTAACGCCCGGCGCAGCCAGGGCGGCGGGAGCCGTCAGCAAGGCGACGGCGACGGCGCCATAGGCGACCTTGGACAGGGAGAAGTGACGGGACATCGGGAGGCGCTCCAGGGAGAATTAAAACAGCGCTAGTTGCAATTTCCCGATCTAGGTACTCCAGCACGGCTTTGAAGGGCATCGTGTTCACGAGCGCGTGATAACGCACCAGCGTGATATCTATCGGTGAGGCGCCGAGCGCTTGGCGACCTTCGGCGCCGCGCTTAAAGACAAGGCGTGATCTGGAGTTTCTCCCAATGACTTTCCGCGCGCCCGTCCGCGATCTTGCCTTCTCGTTGCGCCATGTGGCGGGTTTCGAGCGTCTCACCGACGCCTTTCCTGAGGCGGACGCAGACACGGTCGCAGCCGTTCTTGAGGCGGCCGGCGCGTTCGCCAGCGACATCCTGGCCCCGCTGAACCGACAAGGCGACCTGGTCGGGGCCAAGCTGGAGAACGGCGTGGTGCGCACGGCGCCCGGCTTCGCCGACGCCTACCAGCAGTTCGCGCAGGGCGGCTGGACGAGCCTGGCCGCGCCCGTCGCTCACGGCGGCCAGGGCCTGCCGAAAACTCTCGAGGTCGCCGTCCTCGAAATGATCCAGGCCGCCAACATGGCCTTCGGTCTCTGCCCGATGCTGAGCCTGGGCGCGATCGAAGCGCTGGAGCTGTGCGGTTCGCCCGAACAGAAGGCCAAGTACCTGGGCAAGCTGGTGTCGGGCGAGTGGACCGGCACCATGAACCTCACCGAGCCCCAGGCCGGCTCTGACTTGGCCGCCCTCACGACCATGGCGACGCCCGACGGCGACGGCGGCTGGCGGATCACCGGCCAGAAGATCTACATCACCTGGGGCGATCACGACGCGGCCGACAATATTGTCCACCTGGTCCTGGCCCGTACGCCCGACGCCCCGCCCGGCGTGAAGGGCATCTCGCTGTTCCTGGCGCCCAAGGTGCTGGTCGGCGACGACGGCAAGCTGGGCGAGGCCAACGCCCTGCGCGTCGGCGGCCTGGAGCACAAACTGGGCATCCATGGCTCGCCCACCTGCGTGATGCTGTTCGAGGGCGCCAAGGCCGAACTGATCGGCGGCCTGGGCCAAGGCCTGCCCAACATGTTCGTGATGATGAACGCCGCGCGCCTGCAGGTCGGGACCCAAGGCGTGGCCATCGCCGAGCGCGCTTATCAACAGGCGCTGGCGTTCAGCCAGGACCGCGCCCAGGGCCGCTCGGCCTGGACCGGCGCCTATCCCGCGCGCCTGTTCGACCACCCGGACGTGCGCCGCACGCTGGTGCTGATGAAGGCCCATATCGAGGCCGCGCGCGGCATCTGCCTGTCGACCGCCGTCGCCGCCGACCTGGCCCGCGCCGCCTCGGACGAGGCGACCCGCACCGCGGCCAAGCTACGCGAAGAACTTCTGACCCCCATCGCCAAGGCCTGGTCGACCGACATCGGCGTCACCGTCGCCTCGCAGGGCGTGCAGATCCACGGCGGCATGGGCTTCATCGAGGAGACCGGCGCGGCCCAGCACTATCGCGACGCCCGCATCGCCCCGATCTACGAAGGCACCAACGGCATCCAGGCGATCGATCTGGTGGGCCGCAAGCTGATGCTGGGCGAGGGTCAGGCCATCGGCGATCTGATGGACGACATCCGCGACACGATCGACGCGCTCAAGGCTTCGGACCTGAAGAGCGTGGGTCTGCGCCTGGAGGCGGCCCTCGACGCCGCCGCCGCGGCCACGGCCTGGCTGATCGAACGCCGCGCCAAGGCGATGCCGGACGCGCTTTCGGGCGCCACGGCCTATCAGAAGCTGCTGGGTGATACGGTCGGCGGCTGGATGCTGGCCAAGGGCGCCTTGGCGGCCTCGGGCGAGGCGGACAAGGCCTGGGCCGAGAGCAAGCGCGCCCTGGCTCGGGTGTTCGCCGAATCGGTGCTGGCGCAAGCGCCCGGCGCGGCCGCCGGAGTCATGCTGGGGGCGGCGGATCTTGCTGCGATGACGCCCGAGGTTCTGGGAGCGTAGAACCAATACTCAAAGCCGCGTCATCCCGGCCGTAGCAAAGCGGAGAGCCGCGACCCAGGGGGAAGCGTCTGTGCGCCGCCCCCTGGGTCCCGGGTCGGCTACGCCGCCCGGGATGACACGATCAGGAAAGTCGCCCCCTAGGCCTTGAAGAAGGCCAGGAGGTCCTTGTTGATGATCTCCGGATGGGTGGTGGCCATGCCGTGGGGCAGGCCCGGATAGGTCTTCAACACGCCCTTCTTGACCAGCTTGATGGCCAGGTGGGCGCTGTCGGCGATCGGGACGATCTGGTCGTCCTCGCCGTGCATGATCAGGACCGGGATATCGACCGCCTTGAGATCGTCGGTGAAGTCGGTTTCCGAGAAGGCCTTGATACAGTCGTAGTGGGCCTTGGCCCCGCCCATCATCCCCTGGCGCCACCAGTTGTCGATCTGGCCCTGGCTGACCTTGGCGCCCGGACGGTTGAAGCCGAAGAACGGGCCCTCGGGGATGTCGCGGAAGAACTGAGCGCGGTTGGCCAGCAGAGCCGCGCGGAAGCCGTCAAAGACTTCCATCGGCAGGCCGCCGGGATTGGCCGGGGTCTTCAGCATGATCGGCGGCACCGCGCCGACCAGCACGACCTTGGCCACGCGACCGGGCTTGGCGCGGGCTGCGTAATGGATGGCCTCGCCGCCGCCGGTCGAATGGCCGACGTGGAAGGCGTTTTTCAGGTCCAGATGGTCGGTCAGGGCGATGACGTCGGCGGCGTAGGTGTCCATCTCGTTGCCGCTGTCGGTCTGGGTCGAGCGACCGTGGCCGCGGCGGTCATGAGCGATGACGCGATAGCCCTTCAGCAGGAAGAACATCATCTGCGCGTCCCAGTCGTCCGACGACAGGGGCCAGCCGTGGTGGAACACGATCGGCTGGGCGCTCTTGGGGCCCCAGTCCTTGTAGAAGATTTGGACGCCGTCCTTGGTGGTGACGAAACCGCTTTCGGCGCGGTTGGTCGCGTGGGGCGAGGCGACGGGCTTTTTCGCAGGGGTCGCTGCTTGGGCGGAAGCGCCCAGCGAGGCGGCGGCGGCGGCGAGACCGAAGCCGGCGGTCATCACGCCCCGGCGGGAAGCTTGGTTCGACTGGCTCATGATCATCCCTCATTTCTTGCTCGCAATAACGTTTATCGCGAGAACAATTTAGAGCTACGCGAACCTCGAACGCGTGTCCAGCATTTTATTTGCTGCGATATCCTTTTTTGTGATAAGAAAGATTCATGACGACCAAGACGCCGCCCCCGCATCCTCTGGATCAGCAGATCTGCTTCACCCTCTACGCCACCAGCATGGCGATCACCCGGGCCTACAAGCCCCTGCTGGACGCGATGGGCCTGACCTATCCGCAGTATCTTGTGCTGAATGCGCTGGGCGAAAGCGATGGCGCCACCATCGGCGCGATCGCGGCGCGGCTGGACCTTGAGTCCAGCACCGTAACGCCGCTGGTCAAGCGCCTGGAAGCCGCCGGCCTAGTCATGCGGCGGCGCGGGCTCGAGGACGAGCGCAAGGTCGAGGTGACGATGACGGAAGCGGGACGGGCCCTGTTGGGCCAGTCGGGATGCCTGAACAAGGCTCTGCTGGAGCGGTCCGGCATGGACGGCGAGGACCTAGGCGCGTTGAACCAGCGGATCCAGGCGCTGCACGCTGCGATCGTGCGAGACTGAAGGGCGCGGCGGAGACCGCCGCGCCCATGACGCTTAAAGCTGTTCCAGCAGGTACTCGGCCGACGAGACCTTGAACTGGCCGGCGTCCTCGACATGCAACTGGGTGACGACGCCGTCCTTGGCGACCAGCGAGTAGCGCTGCGAGCGCGGGCCCATGCCGAACTTGCTGCCGTCGAAATCCAGGCCGATGGCCTTGGTGAAGTCGCCGTTGCCGTCGGCGATCAGCAGGACCTCGCCGTCGATGCCTTGGTCCTTGCCCCAAGCCTTCATCACGAAGACATCGTTAACCGAGACGCAGACGATCGAGTCGACGCCCTTGGCCTTCAGTTCCTCGGACTTTTCCTTGAAGCCCGGCAGGTGCTTGGCCGAACAGGTCGGGGTGAAGGCGCCGGGCACCGCGAACAGGGCGACCGTCTTTCCCTTGAAGATGTCATCGGTGGTGATCGGCGCGGGCCCTTCGGCCGTGCTGGTCATGAAAGTCGCCGCAGGCAGCGTGTCGCCAACCTTGATCGCCATGGGCCTATTTCCTCTTGTGGGGATGAATTGAGGGGACTCGAATAGACCCCGACGCGGCGGTCGCCAAGCACGCTTTGTTGGCGTGTTCGACTTGAAACCGTCACACCGAAAGCCAATGCTTCGTGCATGGCTAGCTTAATCGACGATGATGACGGTGAGTTCCTGATCGGCAGGCTGCTCGTCGCCATGCCCGGCATCGAGGATCCGCGGTTCGAGCGCACGGTGCTGTATCTATGCGCCCATGACGAAGAGGCGGCGATGGGCCTCGCGGTCAATCGTCCGGTCGAAGGGCTGACGGTGTTCGAGTTGCTCGAGCGGCTCGGCGTGCGGTCCGAGATACAAGCGCCCAGCGACCTCGTCCTTCTGGGCGGCCCACTAGAACGTGAACGCGGCTTCGTGCTGCATACCGACGATTTCAACTCGCCGGATTCGACCCTGGCTGTGGCCGACGGCGTGGCCCTGACCGCCACCCGCGATGCGCTGGACGCCATGGCCAGCGCCATGAAGCGCCCGCGCAAGTCGCTGCTGGCCCTCGGCTACGCCGGCTGGGGCCCCGGACAGCTGGAGCAGGAGCTGCGCGACAATGTCTGGCTGATCTGTGACGCCGACGAGGGGCTGCTGTTCGACGAGGACCACGAACACAAGTGGACCCGGGCCCTGGCGAAGCTCGGGATCACGGCCGACCACCTGTCGGCGACGGCAGGAAGGGCCTAGCCCCTCGCCTTCACCGGCGCGGCGCCGTCGACATAGGCTTCGTTCAGATAGACCTCGGCCTCCTGCGGCGACAGGGCGGGCGCGTAGCCGAAGCCCTGGCCGTAGTCGCAGCCAAGGGCCTGCAGCGCGTGGGCCATTTCGGCGTTCTCGACGCCTTCGGCGACGACTTCAAGATCCAGGTCCTGGCCAAGCTTGACGACCGAGCGCACGATCTTGGCCGATCCGGCGTTGGTGCCCATGGTGCGGACGAAGTAGCGGTCGACCTTCAGCGTGTCGAACGGCAGGCGCGTCAGGTAAGACAGCGACGAGAAGCCGGTGCCGAAGTCGTCCAGCGCCAGGCCCGCGCCGGCGTCGCGCAAGGTCTTCAGGATCACCGCGGCCCGTTCGGGATCGCGCATGATGTCGCTTTCGGTGACTTCCAGCTTCAGGGCGCCGCGCGGCAGGCGGTTGACGCGCAAGGTTTCGGCCACGTCGGCGACAAGGCCCGGGCGGTCGATCTCGCCGGTCGACAGGTTGACGCTGACGGTCAGGTTTCCCATCGCCGGGTGGGCGGCGCGCCAGGTCGACAGTTGCCGGGCGGCGGCGTGCATCATGTGCGCGCCCAGCTCGCTCATCAGACCCATCTCTTCGATCAGCGGCAGGAACTCATCCGGCGGCAGCATGCCGCGACGCGGGTGGATCCAACGGGCCAGGGCCTCGAAGCCTGAAAGGGCGCCGGTCGACAGGCGAACGATCGGCTGGAAGTAGGGCATGATCTCGCCCCGACCGATCGCGCCCCGCAGGTCGGCCTCCAACGCCAGCCGCGACAGCCCGTCCGTTTCCATCGAGCGGCCATAGGCGGCTGCGCCCCCGCGACCGGCGGCGGCGGCGGCCTCGACCGCCAGTTCGGCGCGACGGATCAGCTCGGCGGCGTCCGGCGCGTCGAGCCCGCCCTCGGCCGTGACCGCGCCGATCGACAGGGTCGGGTGGATGTCAAAGCCGGCGACGCGCAGAGGCTGCTCCAGCGCGCCGCGCAGCACTTCAGCCGGCTCATAGCCGCGCGGTTCGCACAGAACCGCGAACTCGTCCTCGCCGATACGCCCAAGAATCGCCTGAGCGGGGAAGGCCGCCGCGAGCCGCGAGCCGAGGGCCGCCAGAACCAGGTCCGCGCGCTCGTGACCCAGAGCCTCGTTGAGGCGACGTAACCGATCCAAGTCGGCCACAACCAATTGGTGGGTCCCGTCCCGCGACAGGCGTTCACGCGCGCGGGCGATGAAGCTGCGGCGGTCCAGAAGGCCCGTCAGCTCGCAGCGCTCAGAGGCCGAGAATTTGGTTTCAGGGGCGACGACGCCGGCGGCGCGGACACCCTCTTCCAGCCAGACGCCCCGCCAAAGGCAGGTCTCCCCGCCACGCACCCGGAACCGCGCGATGACCTCGCTGCCCGGTTCGCGGGACTTCAGCACCTCCTCGGCCTGGGCGCGATCCTGCGGCAGGGCCAGGGCGCGAAAGGCGGCGGACGAGCATTCGGGGGCCAGGGGTCCGAGGCCCAGCGCGCGCGTTGCGCCGTTCAGGCGCAGGCGGTCGGATTCGGGCTCCCAGATCCACAGGGCGACATCGGCCGCGCCTAACGCCTCAAGCGTGGCCGTCGTGTCCCAGATCCGTCGCTCGCCCGTCCGAAAAGACATGCTCGTCCCAACTAGATCGGCCCAAGCGGGGCGCTACTCGGACGCCACCAAGCCGAACAGACGATGATCTCGCCAAGCGCCGTTAATTTTCAAATAAGCCGGAGCGTATCCCTCTTCAGAAAACCCGCATTTCGCGAGTAGCGCGGCCGAAGCGTGGTTTTCCGGCATGCATGCGGCCTCCAGGCGGTGAAGGCCAAGGCCGTCAAAGGCGAAGCGGATCAGGGTTTCCACCGCGTCCTTCATGTAGCCCCGCCGCGCGAACGGCTCACCCAGCCAATAGCCGATGGTCCCGGTCAGGGCGACACCACGCCGCACGTGGAAAAGACGGATCGCGCCCAGCAGGGCGTCGTCATCGCTGCGGAAGATGAAGAACGCATAGGCCTCGCCGAGCTCCATTTCGCGAGCATAGGCGCCCAGCCGCGCCCGGAAGGCCGCGCGGCCAAGGTCGTGTTCAGGCCAGGTCGGCTCCCAAGGCTCCAGGAAGGCGCGAGATTGGGCGCGCAGGGACGCCCAAGCCTTGTAGTCGCGTGGTGTGGGGGGCCGGAGATGGACCGCGCGCCCTCGCAACCGCAGGCGCTGGCGAGGCTTCAAGAACGGTAGAAGGGCGGACACGGGCGAAACTCTGACGGGATCACGGGCGCACCTTCGACCGTCAGGCGGCCGAGAACAATGCCTTGTCGAAAGCCTCGCCGGCCTTCAGCGCCGACTTGGCGCCAAGGACCGCCGTCGCAGCGCGCCCCGCCGACACCAGCCGTCGCCCCAGCCGCGCGACATCGGCCGGGGTCACGGCGTCGACCTCTCGCGCCAACTCGGCGGGCGGGTAGAGCCGGCCAAACAGCAGCACCTGCCCCGCGCCTTGCTCGGCGCGCGACAGCGGCTGCTCTCGGGCCATGAACATGTGCGCCTTCAGCTGCGCCTTGGCGCGGGCCAGTTCGGCCTCTTCGATCCGATCCGCCAGCTTCAAAAGCTCGTCGGCGCAGACCTTGGCCGTCTCGACGGCATCCCCTGCGGCGCAACCCGCGTAGATTCCCAGAGCGCCATGGTCGGCATAGGTGTCGGCGTAGGCGTCGATATTGTAGGCGAGGCCGCGCTTCTCACGCGCCTCCTGAAACAGCCGCGACGACATCCCGCCGCCCAGGCATTCGGCGAAGATCCGCAAGGCGAAATAGTCGTCTTCGCGGGCGCCGCAGGCCGGCAGCATGAACACCAGATGCGCCTGTTCGAGCTTGCGCGCCTCGGCCAGTGGTCCGCCGACAAAGGCGGCGGGCGACGGAACCGAAGCGCCCGGCGTGGCCGGAAGATCGCCAAACGCCCGCTCGGCGGCGGCCATCAGCTCGCCCTCCTCCACCGCGCCCGTCGCGGCGATCACCAGGCGATCAGCGGCATAGAGGTCGGCGCGCCAGTCCGACAGCGCTTCGACGGTCGCTGCGTTGACCGTCTCGTCGGATCCGAGAATCGGACGCCCCACCGGATGGTCGCCCCAGCTGGCGCGCTGAATCAGGTCGAAGACGTAATCATCGGGCGCGTCGGCGGCCTCGGCGATCTCCTGGGCCACGACCTGCTTCTCGCGGGCCAGATCGGCCCCATCGAGCGTGGGCCGACGCACGAGGTCGGCGATCACGTCCATCCCCAGATCCAGGCCACCCTTCAACGCGCGGACCTGGAAGCTGGTGCGCTCATAGCCGGTGGCGGCGTTGATCGAACCGCCCTGATTCTCGATGACTTCGACGATGTCGCGGGCTGACCGCGAACCCGCGCCCTTGAAGACCATGTGCTCCAGCAGGTGCGACCATCCCGATCGGGCCGGGTCCTCATAGGCCGCGCCACGCCCGGCCACGACGGACAGGGCGAGGGTTTCGAGGCCGGGCATCGGATCGCAGACGACGCGGACGCCGTTCTTCAGGGTGCGCAAGGAAGCGGTCATGAGGGGCGCTATCTAGGTCTTCGCGCCCTTGAACGCCAGCTTTGGCTCAACTGTTCGCTGCGAAGGTCCGCACGAAAGCCTTCACCGACGACCCGTCGGCCGGCAGACGCTCGAACTTTTCCGGTTTTTTGGAAAGGTCGGGCGTGGCGCGCGGGGTCGAGGGCAACAGGCCCGTGGCGGCCTGCACCGCTTCGGGGAACTTGGCCGGATGGGCGGTCGACAGCACCACGACGGGAATCGACGGATCGATCCGGACGCCCTGGGCCGCAGCCAGGCCCACGGCCGTGTGCGGATCGACCACCTCACCCGTCTCGTTCAGGGTCGAGAGCATGGTCTTGGCGGTGTCAGCCTCGCTGACGGCCGCGCCGCGGAAGAGCTCGCGCATCCAGGCGTGGGCGGCGGGCGGAATGTCCAGAAGGCCGGTGTCCGCGAAGGCGCGGAAGGCGCGACCGGTCTCGACCCCGTCGCGGCGGACGGCTTCGAAATAGAGGCGCTCGAAGTTCGAGGCGACCTGAATGTCCATGGCCGGGCTCTGGGTCGCGGCCACCGCGCCGCGCGAATAGCGGCCGTCCTCGAAAGCGCGGGCCAGGATGTCGTTGCTGTTGGTGGCGGCGGTCACCGAATGGATCGGCAGACCCAGCGTCTTGGCTACGAAGGCGGCGTAGGCGTCGCCGAAGTTGCCGGTCGGCACCACGAACGCAACCTCCCGCGCCGGCGCACCCAGGGCGACGGCGGCGGTGAAGTAATAGACGCTCTGGGCGGCGATCCGCGCCCAGTTGATCGAGTTGACGCCCGAGAGGTCCACCGCGTGGCGGAACTGGTCGTCCTGGAAGGCCTGTTTGACGATCGCCTGGCAGTCGTCGAACGAGCCCAGCACCGAGATGCAGGCGACGTTGGCGTCGACGGCCGTGGTCATGAACCGGCGCTGCACCTCGCTGATGCGGCCCTCGGGGAAGAGCGCAACGATGCGGGCGTTCTTGCGCCCCCGGAAAGCCTCGACGGCCGCGCCGCCGGTGTCGCCCGAGGTGGCGCAGATGATGGTCATCTTCCGCGACTGGCGCTCAAGCACATAGTCGTACAGGCGGCCCAGGAGCTGCATTGCAACGTCTTTGAACGCCAGCGTCGGGCCGTGGAACAGCTCCAGCAGGTAGCGGTTGGGCGTCAGCTGCTTGACCGGAACCACAGCGGTGTGGGCGAAGGTGGCGTAGGCCTCCTCGCACATCTGAAGGAGGTCCTCGGCCGGGATATCGTCACCGACGAACTTGCCGACCACGGCCGCGGCGACCTCGGCGTAAGGCTTGCCGGCGAAAGCCGCGATCTCCTTGGCCGTGAAGCTGGGCCACTCGGCGGGCACATACAGGCCGCCGTCCGGGGCAAGACCGGCCAGGACAGCGTCGAGGAAGCCGATGGGCGCGGACTGGCCGCGGGTCGAAACGTAGCGCATCAGGGTCTCAGTCTCCGCCAGAGCATGGCGGCATAGATAAACAGCAGGGTTACGGCAAGACCGAACCACGTAAGAGCGTATTCAAGGTGTCGATTGGAAATTTCTGCCGGCAGCGGCGCCGGCGTGATTCCGCTAGGGGCCGGCGTTTCCTGTTCGACCATCAGGACCAGCGGGGCGGGCTTGCGATCGGCGAAACGCTGCAGGACCTTGGCGCGGTCGCCGCCCAGCTGCTGGATCGGGCTTAGCACGCCCACCACGCGGCGAGGGGCGTCGAAGGCGCGGGGCGCCGGCGCGACCTGGCCGGTCAGGCTGCCGACCACGCCGCGATCCACCAGGATCATGTTGTAGGGTCCGGCGAGGACGGCGCACGGCGCCTGGGCGCGCCAGACGACATCGCCGTCGCGAACGCCATAGACCAGCGGCAGGGGCTCGCCGGCGACGTCGCCGCAGTCGATGCTGACGCGGGTCCAGGCCAGGTCCTCGGGCCGCGTCTTGGCGGTCAAGACCTGCACCAGCGGCATGGCTGGGGCGGTCTTCAGCGCCTCGAGCCGCGCCAGGACGCCCTCCTTCCAATGGAGGCGCTGCAACTGCCAGGTTCCCAGGCCGCACAGGATCGCGAACGAGATCGCCGTGGCGATCGTCAGGCCGGCGGGAAAGCGCGATCGGGCGACGGGGGCCTCAGACATGGTCGCGCCCGGCCTCCGAAGCCTTCTGGGCGATCTGAGCGGCGACCATCAGGCCCTTGGCCGGACGCATCAGGCCAAGGCTGATGACCACGACGGCCGGTAGCCAGATGACCAGCGACACCCAAACGGGCCAGTTCCAGGCGAACATCGAGAACAAGGCGCCAAAGGCGCAGATGGCGCCGGCGATCAGGATCACGAACGTCGCCGCGCCGTCGCCGGTCTCGTACTTGCCGAGATCGAAACCGCAGGCCTCGCAGCGCGGCGCGACCTTGAGAAAGCCGTCGAACAGATAGCCCTCGCCGCAGTGGGGGCAGAGGCCGCGCGCACCGGCGGCGTAGGGGTTGTTCTTGGTCACGCGGACCTCCCGAAACGAAAAAGGCCCGGAACGCTGGTTGGCGTTCCGGGCCCCTTGGATCTCTCGATCTTAGTGGGCCGAGGCCCCGAAGATCACGTAGATGAACGCGAACAGGAACAGCCAGACCACGTCGACGAAGTGCCAGTACCAGGCGGCCGCTTCAAAGCCGAAGTGCTGCTTGGGCGTGAAGGCGCCGTTCAGCAGACGGACCAGGCAGACGATCAGGAACAGCGTGCCGACGAACACGTGGAAGCCGTGGAAGCCCGTGGCCAGGAAGAAGGTCGAACCATAGAGGCCCGAGTTGGCGGCGGCTTCCGAGTAGAACAGCTGCTCGTGGTTGATGTGAGCGTATTCGTAGACCTGGATGGCGGTGAACAGGCAGCCCAGCAGGATGGTCAGGATCAGGCCCCACTTGGCGCCCTTGCGATCGCCGACCTGCAGCGCGTGGTGCGCCCAGGTGACCGTGGTGCCCGACAGCAGCAGCGTCAGGGTGTTGATCAGCGGCAGGTGCCAGGGCGAGACGGTCTCGACGCCGGCCGGCGGCCAGGCGGCCCAGGCGGTGCGGACTTCCTCGATGGTCGAGAGCGTGCGGTGCTCGTGGAACAGCGCCATCTCGAAGAACATCCAGAACCACGCCACGAAGAACATCACTTCCGAGGCGATGAACAGGATCATGCCATAGCGCAGGCCGATCGAGACCACCGGGGTGTGGTCGCCGGCCTTGGCTTCCTTGGCGACATCGGCCCACCAGCCGAACATCGTGTAGAGCACGCCCGCGAGGCCGGCGGCGAAAATGGCCCAGTTGCCCTTGTCGATGCCCAGCACGCCGCCCTTGACCCAACCGATCAGGCCAATGGCCATGACCGTCGCGGCGGCGGAGCCCACGAAGGGCCAGGGGCTGGGCGGAAGGATGTGGTAGTCGTGTTTGACGGCGCCGGCCATGTTGCTGCTAACCCTTATATCCCTCTGAGCACGGTCGGCGGTTCCCCCCGCGCCGTGATCGTTGTGAACGCTATAGACCTCTCGACGGTGCGCCGCCAAGGGGTTCCACGATACGAGGCGTCGTCACCGCAGCGACTTGGCCTTTCTTACCCTCGTCGACCGCCGGGAAGAAAGTGTAGCTGAGGGTGATCTCAGGCTTTCCCTTCGTCTCGGGGTCGTCCGCATATTGGGGATCCACGAAGTAGACGACCGGGAATTCCACGGTCTGCCCAGGCTGGATCGTCTGGCTGGTGAAGCAGAAGCATTCGAGCTTCTGGAAGTACGGGCCGGCCTGCTCGGGCACCACGTTGTAGAGCGCGCGGCCGGTGATCGGCTTGTCGGACGGGTTGGTGACCTTGAAGAAGGCCAGGCCCGTGTCGCCGATGCGGATGTCCTGCTTGGGCTGCAGCGCCTGGAACTTCCAGGGCAGCTCGCGGATGTTGGCGTCGAAACGGACCGTGATCTTGCGATCCAGGATTCGCGAGGGGGCTGCTTCAGCTTTCCGGACAGTGCCGTCGAAGCCGGTGACCTGGCAGAACAGCTTGTAGAGCGGCACGGCGGCATAGGCCGCGCCAATCATGCCGACGAAGGTCGCCACGCAGATCATCGCAACCTTCTTGTTGCGACGGGCGACCTGCTGCTGCGGGGTGAGATCGTCTTTAGACGTGGGGGTGTGCGACATTTCCGCCTAGCCTCACGAGGGTGACAACGAACACGAGCACGACGAAAGCGACGAGGCCCAGGGCAAGGGCTAGGTTGCGCCCGTCGCGGGCCTTCTTGGCGGCCTGTCGCGCCGCGTCGGTTTCGACCGGTTGATTCACTTCAGGAGCTCCAGGGGATGCACGCCGGTCACGGCCTCGCCCAGCAGGGCCGCGAACAGGGCGAAAAGATAGAGGATCGAGAAGGCGAACAGATTGCGCGCCGCCTTGGCGCCGGCGGCCTTTTCGTCCTCCGTCACGTCATAGAGGGCGCGATCGGCCGCGCGGGGATCGGCGGCGTCGCCGGCCTTGCTGGCGAACACCCGCCAGGCCAGCAGCAGAAAGACGATTCCGCCCAGACCGGCGACGGCCAGATAGATCGGACCGCCCAGGCCCGTCAGCACCGGCGACAGGCAGATCGGGATCAGGAGCAGGCTGTAGAGCAGGATCTGCTTGCGCGTCTCACGCGCGCCCTTCACGACCGGCAGCATCGGCACGCCGGCCTTGGCGTAGTCGGTGGTCACGTACAGCGACAGCGCCCAGAAGTGCGGCGGCGTCCAGAAAAAGATGATGGCGACCATCAGCCAGGCGTTCAGCGGCGCAGAACCGGTGGCGGCCGCCCAGCCGATCGCAGGCGGCAGGGCGCCGGCGAGGCCGCCGATGACGATGTTCTGCGCCGTCCAGCGCTTGAGCCACATGGTATAGACGACGGCGTAGAAGACGATGGTGAAGGCCAGCAGGCCGGCGGCCAGCCAGTTCACTGCAAAGCCCAGGAACATCACCGACAGCAGCGACAGGACCACGCCCAGCGAGGCGGCCTCCTCGCCCTTGACCTTGCCGGCTGGCACCGGGCGGCCGCGCGTGCGGCGCATCTTCTGATCGATATCGGCGTCGTACCACATGTTCAGCGCGCCCGAGGCGCCCGCGCCCACGGCGATGCACAGCACGGCGATGGCGGCGAGGACGGGATGGATCGGCGCGCGCGCGGCCAGCAGCCCGGTCAGGCCGGTGAAGACCACCAGCGACATGACGCGCGGCTTCATCAGCTGGAAATAGTCCTGCCAACGGGCGGTTTCGGACGAATCCCGGATCGGGTTCATCTCGGCGCTGTCAGACGTCATGGCGGCTGTCTTTGACATCGATCCAAAACATACAGGTCTTGAACAGGAGAGGGGCGCGGCCCGGACCCTTAAGGATCCCGCCCGCGCCCCCCTTTTTTAGGTCCGGTTCCGGACGACGCTCACCTTAGTGGTGGTCGTCGGCCTTGATCACCGGCGGTTCGCTGAACTGGTGGAACGGCGGCGGCGAGGACAGGGTCCATTCCAGCGTGGTGGCGCCTTCGCCCCACGGGTTGGCCTCGGCCTTGCGGCGACGGATCGCCGCTTCGATCAGGACCAGCATGAACACGCCCACGGCGACAACGGTGATCATGTAGCCGACCGACGACACGTAGTTCCACAGCGTGAAGGCGTCCGGATAGTCGACATAGCGACGCGGCATGCCTTGCAGGCCCAGGAAGTGCTGCGGGAAGAAGATCAGGTTCACGCCGACGAACATGATCCAGAAGTGCAGCGCGCCGAGGAACTCGTTGTACTTCACGCCCCACATCTTCTCGAACCAGTAGTAGAAGCCCGCGAAGATGGCGAACACGGCGCCCAGCGACAGCACGTAGTGGAAGTGCGCCACCACGTAGTAGGTGTCGTGCAGGCTGTAGTCGATGCCGGCGTTCGACAGGACGACGCCGGTGACGCCGCCGACCGTGAACAGGAAGATGAAGCCGATCGCCCACAGCATGGGCGTCTTGAAACTGATCGAGCCGCCCCACATCGTGGCGATCCAGCTGAAGATCTTCACGCCGGTCGGGACGGCGATGATCATCGTTGCGGCCACGAAGTAGGCGCGCAGGTTGATGCTCATGCCGACCGTGTACATGTGGTGCGCCCACACGACGAAGCCGACGAAGCCGATGGCGACCATCGCGTAGGCCATCGCCAGGTAGCCGAAGACCGGCTTCTTGGAGAAGGTCGAGACGATGTGGCTGATGATGCCGAACCCGGGCAGGATCAGGATGTACACTTCCGGGTGACCGAAGAACCAGAACAGGTGCTGGAACATGACGGGGTCGCCGCCAGCGGCCGGGTCGAAGAAGTGGGTGCCGAAGTTACGGTCGGTCAGCAGCATGGTGATGGCGCCGGCCAGGACGGGCAGCGACAGCAGCAGCAGGAAGGCGGTGATCAGCACCGACCAGGCGAACAGCGGCATGCGGTGCAGGGTCATGCCCGGCGCGCGCATGTTGAAGATCGTGGTGATGAAGTTGATCGCGCCCAGGATCGACGAGGCGCCGGCCAGGTGGAGCGACAGGATCGCCAGGTCCATGGCCGGACCCTTGTGACCGATGGTCGACAGGGGCGGATAGATCGTCCAACCGCCACCGAAGCCGTGGCCCGGACCGCCGTCGACGAACATCGACAGGACCAGCAGGACCCAGGCGGCGACCAGCAGCCAGAACGAGATGTTGTTCATCCGCGGGAAGGCCATGTCCGGCGCGCCGATCATGATCGGAACGAACCAGTTGCCGAACCCGCCGATCATCGCCGGCATGACCATGAAGAAGATCATGATCAGGGCGTGGGCGGTGACGACGGCGTTATAGCCGTGCTTGCCCTTGAAGATGCCCATCTGGGCCAGCATGCCGGTGTCGGAGAACACCTGAATGCCCGGCTCCATGAGCTCCCAGCGGATCAGGCCCGAGAGAGCGCCGCCAACGATGCCCGCCATGATGGCGAACAGGATGTACAGCGTGCCGATGTCCTTGTGGTTCGTCGAGAAGAACCAGCGCGCGATGAACGGCGGCTTGTGGTCGTCGTCGTGGGCGTGGTCGTGAGTGTCTGCGGCGGAAGCCATCTGACGTCTATCCTACGATCGTATTCTTAGGCCGCCGGCGCGGCGGGAGCCGCGGCCGGAGCGGAAGCGGGAGCGGCCGGAGCCGAGGCGGGGGTCGCGGCGGCGTCAGCCGGGGCGGCCGCGGGCGCGGGCGGGGCGGTCTTGGACTTCACCCACGCGTCGAACTCGGCTTGGGTCACGACCTTGATCTCGATCGGCATGTTGGCGTGGTCGACGCCGCACAGCTCCGAGCATTGGCCGTAGAACACGCCGGTGCGCTCGGCCTTGAACCAGGTTTCGTTCAGGCGGCCCGGGATGGCGTCGGTCTTCAGACCGAAGGCCGGCAGGGCGAAGGCGTGGATCACGTCGGCGCCGGTGACCTGCACGCGGACGACCTGGTTCACCGGGACGACCATCGCATTGTCGGCGGCCAGCAGGTACGGAACCTTCTTGGCGTCGGCCTGCTCCTTGGTCAGCGGCAGCGAGATGATCTCGCTGATCTTCTGATCCGGGTACTCGTAGCCCCAGTACCACTGATAGCCCGTGGCCTTCACGGTCAGGGCCGGCTTGGGCATGTCGTTGTAGTGGAACAGCAGACGGAACGAGAAGATGGCGATGACCATCAGGATCAGGACCGGCACAACCGTCCAGATCACTTCGATCGTGGTGTTGTGGCTGAACTTGGCCGGGACCGGGTTCGCCTTCTTGTTGTAGCGAACGATGATCCAGACCAGCAGGCCCAGCACCAGCAGAGTGATGGCCGTGATGATCGGCATCAGCACCAGGTTGTGGAACTGGATCGCGTGGTGCTTCAGCTCCGACGCGGCCGGCTGGAGGTCGATGGCCCCCGGCGTCGGCTGACCCATCAGATCTTCAGCGAGCGTATGGCCCGCGAACATCATCGCAGCGGCGAGGGCGGACGCGCCCGTCATGATCCGCCGAATCCCCGAAAATTGCGCCTTCATATCCCTCACGGCCCGTTTCGGCGGCGATTTGAGCCTGATCAAGGCCCACGCCGCGCCGACATGCACATTACGACTCTCGATAAGATGCCGCGCAATCGACTTTGCTCAAAATGAGTCGCGCGTCGACGCCCAGCCCCTCCGATTGTCGGTCCGGAGGCTGCATACGCGCATCGCCAGCCCTTGCCAAGCGCCAGAGCCCACGCGCTGAGCATGGGATTGGCCGCTTATCCCCGCCGCGAGGGGGTCCAGTCGCGAATCCCTCTCAGAAACCCCCGAATCCGGCGTCCGGATCATTACGTATCGTTCATAGATAGGTACCTTGCGATACTCAGTACCTGGCGGTAGAAGAGAGCATCAACGGAGGCAAGGACGCCGTGCCGGAAACAATTGAAATCCAACTGAAGAAAGGCGTGCTGGCGCTCTGTGTGCTGGCCCTGCTCTCGCACGCCGACAGCTACGCCTACGAGATCGCCAGCAGGCTCACGAAGGACATCGATATGGGGGAAGGGACGATCTATCCGCTGATGCGCCGCATGCAGTCGGATGGCCTGGTCGAGACCTATCTGGTGGAAAGCCAGAGCGGCCCGCCGCGCAAATACTACCGCCTCACCGCCGCCGGGCGTCAAAGCCTGGAGCAGCAGAAGGCCGAATGGACCGCGTTCGCCAATGCGGTGAACGACATCGTGGGGGCCGCCGCATGACCCGCGCCGAGTTCATCACCCGTCTGCGCCGCGGCCTGTCGGGCCTGCCGGCCACCACGATCGCCGACATCGTCGCCGATCACGAGGCCCACTTCGCCGACGCCCAAGCCGCCGGCCGCACCGAGGCCGAGGTCGCCGCCGCGCTAGGCGATCCCGACCGCCTGGCCCGCGAGCTGCGCGCCGAGGCCGGTCTGAAGCAGTGGGAGGAAAAGAAGAGCCCGTCCAACGCCATGGCCGCAATCATCGCCCTGATCGGCCTGGGGGCCATCGACGTGATGTTCCTCCTGCCCCTGCTGATGGGCGTGCTGGCTACGCTGTTCGGCTTCCTCGTGGCCGTGGTGACGTTGTTCGTCTCGGGCGGCTTTGTCTTCGCCATGGGGCCGCTGTCGGCGCCTCCGGGCGGCCCCCTGACCGCCCTCCTGGCCGGCGTGGCCCTGATGGCCGGCGCAACCTTCCTGGGCTCGCTGCTGACTATCGCCACGGTTGGCCTGTTCAACGCGGTGGTCTGGTACGGCCGTCTGCACTTCCGGCTGCTGAAGCCGGCCATCAACAATCAAGGCTGAGGGGGCCGTCATGATCCGTAATGCGCTCATTATAGGCGGGGCCAGCTTCGTACTGATGCTCGGCAGCGTCGCCGGCGTCGCCGCCCTGGCCGGCCCCGTAATCATGAAAGACGGCTGGACCATTCCGTTCGAAACCCACAAAGAAGGCCGGAGCCAAAGCCGCCATCTGGGCTTAGCCGGCAATAGACCTTCACCGACCGTCTCGCGGCAACTGCCCTGGACCGGCGATTCTCTGATTGTCGATCTGCCGATCGACGTCACCTACGTCCAGGGCCCCGTCGCCCGCATCGAGGTCAGCGGCCCTGCAGCGATCCTAGATCGCCTGCGGGTCGATAAAGGCCGGATCAGCCTGGCGGACGGAGATAGCGACCTTTACGCCGACAGCTTGACCATCGACCGCAATGGCATCCGCGTTCACAGCGACGCCGACCGGACGCGGATCATCGTCACCGCACCGAACGTTCGTCATTTCAAGCTGGATGGGTCCGGTGATCTGGAGATTCGGGACTTCGACCAGCCGGCCCTAGATCTCGCGATCAATGGCAGTGGAGATATCACCGCAGAGGGCAAGGTCGCGGCCCTGTCCCTGGCCGCGAACGGATCGGGCGAAGCCCAGTTGGAAGACCTGGCCGTCATGAACGCCGACCTGATGATCGCGGGGAGCGGCAACGCCGTGGTGACAGCGAAAAACGTCGTGACGATCGCGCTTTCAGGCAGTGGCGATGTAAGCCTTCAAGCGCAGCCGAGCAGTCTCACCGCAAGCACCAGCGGCTCGGGCAAAGTGCAGCACGACTACCAATAAGACCGCGACAAAAGGGGCGGGGTGACGGACGCGCTCGGAAGGCCTACCTGTAGGTCCATGAACGCTCCGATCCCCGCCTCTTCCCTTTCGATCCTCGACGCCGCCGGTGTCGATCCCGACCGCGCCCGCTCGATCCTGGGCGAGGCCCTGACCGGCGCCGACGACGGCGAACTGTTCCTCGAACGCTCCGAGAGCGAGGCCTTCGTCTTCGACGACGGACGCCTCAAGAGCGCCTCCTACGATTCGGGCGAGGGTTTCGGCCTGCGCGTGGTGGCCGGCGAGACGGCCGGCTACGCCCACGCCGCCGAGATCAGCGAGGCGGCCATCCGCCGCGCGGCCGACAGCGCCAGCCTCGCCAAGCGCGGCCACGCCGGGGTGTCGGCGGAAGGTCCGCGCGCCACCAACGAAAAGCTCTATGGCGAGGACAATCCGGTCAGCGCGCCGGACTTCTCCGACAAGGTCGCCCTCCTCCAGGAAATCGACGCCTTCGCCCGCGCCCGCGATCCGCGCGTCGTGCAGGTCATGGCCTCGATGGCCGGCGAGCGCCGGGTCGTCGAGATCCTGCGCGCCGACGGCCGGTTGATCCGCGACGTCCGCCCGCTGGTGCGGGTCAATGTCCAGGTCACCGTCGAGAAGGACGGCCGTCGCGAGAGCGGCTCGTCCGGCGCCGGCGGCCGCGCCGGTTTCGCCGCCTGGATCAGCCCCGACAAGTGGCAGGACCAGGTCGACGAGGCCCTGCGCATGGCGCTGGTCAACCTCGACGCCGTCGCCTGCCCCGCCGGCGAGATGGACGTGGTGCTGGGTCCGGGCTGGAACGGCGTGCTGCTGCACGAGGCCGTCGGCCACGGCCTGGAAGGCGACTTCAACCGCAAGGGCATCAGCGCCTTCTCCGGTCGCATCGGCGAGCGCGTGGCCGCCCCCGGCGTCACCGTCTTCGACGACGGCTCTATCCCCGGCCGCCGCGGCTCGCTGACCGTCGACGACGAAGGCACGCCCACCGAGCGCACCATCCTGATCGAGGACGGCATTCTCGTCGGCTACATGCACGACCGGATGAGCGCGCGCCTGATGGGCATGAAGGCCACCGGCAACGGCCGCCGTCAGTCCTACGCCCACATGCCGATGCCGCGCATGACCAACACCGGCATGCTGGCGGGTGACCATGATCCGCAAGAGATGATCGCCTCGCTGAAGCGCGGTCTCTACTGCGCCAATTTCGGCGGCGGCCAGGTCGACATCACCAACGGCAAGTTTGTCTTCCAATGCACCGAGGCCTACCTCGTCGAGGACGGCAAGATCACCGCCCCGGTCAAGGGCGCGACGCTGATCGGCGACGGCCCCAGCGCCCTCACCCGCGTGACGATGATCGGCAACGACTTCGACTTCGACCCCGGCATCGGCGTCTGCGGCAAGTCCGGCCAAGGCGTTCCCGTGGGCGTGGGCCAGCCGTCGCTGAAGATCACCGGCCTGACCGTCGGCGGGACGGCGGTTTAGGGCGCTTCTGCGCCCTACAGCCGCCGCTCCAGATAGGTCACGGTCTTCTTGCCGCCTTGGATCTCGGCCGTCCCCACCGGAACGAAGCCAAGCGCGGCGTGGAAGGCGTCCGACGCGGGATTGGGCGGGTCGGAATTGACCTCGCAGACGATCCGCTCGTGCCCGGCGCTCCTGGCCGCCGCGAAGAGGTCGTCGTACAGCGCCTTCGCCAGCCCCCGGCCCCGTGCGCTGTCGGCGACGACGACGCGGTCGACATAGACGAACCTCGGATAGCGCGCGCGAAACCACAGGAAGTTGGGGCTGTCGTAATCGGCGTCCTGGTCGAAAGTCAGCAGCAGGGCGTCGGCCGCGCCGACACGCCGCGCCAGGAACGCCTGCCCGACCAGATGCGCCAATCGTTCAGGCTCGAGCCACGACAATTCGATGGCATGGGCGTTGTTCAGCGCCAGCAGGGCCGCGCCGTCGGGCGCCGCGAGATCGGCGATCGCCAGGGGTGTCGAAACTCGCCTCACGGCCTCTCCTGCACATCGGGTTCAGAGCGAGCCGCCGCCGCTCCGCGCCACCTTGCAAAGGTTTAATCCACCTGTCGGGCTTGTAACTTTCCTCGCGCCGGCCCGAGAGGCACGGTCGAGGTCAGGGCGAATGAGCCGAGATCGTTCGGGTTGGGAGCGGAAGCGGTCCCCACGGTTTGAGCCACCGCGAGGACCGTCCCACCCGAAGGTGAGGCGTGGCCCCCTCCACGCCTCCGCGAAGGGCCCCGGATCCTCGCCGGGGCCCTTCTTTCCTTAGGCTGTCTTCGCGCGGTCGACGTCGTCGGCGCCATGCGACCACTTCTTGAGGACCGGCGAAAGCAGCAGGAAGCCGATCCCGATCACCACCGACACCAGGCCGATGACGTTGAAGACCTTCAACGATGCAGCGAGGGCCGCGCCGGGATCGAGCACCTGACCGCCGACCGTCTCGGTCGCCGCCAGGCCCGCGATCTTGCCGCCGACCCACTGGGCGATGGCCACAGCCATGAACCAGACGGCCATCATGAACGACACCACCGAGGCGGGCGACAGCTTGGTCATCTGCGACAGGCCGACCGGCGACATGCACAGCTCGCCGGTGGTGTGCAGCATGTACATCAGCACCAGGAAAATCAGCGGCAGCTTGAAGGCGCCGTCCGCGAAGGTGGAGCCCCACTGCAGCAGCAGGAAGCCGGCGCCGACCTGGATCAGAGCCAGGCCGAACTTGATGACCGGGTTCGGGTCCTTGCCGCGCGCCCCGAGGAAGGTCCAGATCGCCGCGAACACGGGCGCGAAGATCAGGATCCAGCCGGCGTTCAGCGCCTGGGTCTGCGGGGCGTTGAAGCTGGTGTTCACCCAGAAGGTCGATGCCGCATCGATGCCCGCCTTGGCCAGTTGCTCGGGCGTCGCCAGCGTCACCGCGCCGCCGAACAGGCGGACGGGCTCGCGGACGAGGTCCAGCTGAACATTGGTGGCGGCGAACAGGCTCAGCGACGAACCGGCCTGCTCGAACAGGGTCCAGAACACCACCGCGCCGAAGATCAGGAACACCGCCAGCGCGAGGCGCTCGCGCTCTTCCTTGGCGCACTTGGTGAACATGAACCAGCCGATATAGGCCAGCGAAGCCAGGATGCCGATGTTCAGGGCGACGCCGACGATGGCGTTGAACTGCACCAGGAAGAAGATCCCGACCAGGCCCACCAGCGAAAGGGCGTAGATGGCCAGTTCGCGATTGATCGGGCCGGCGACCTTTTCCTTCAGCACCTTGGGCTCCGGCGGCTCGGCCTTGCCGTCCAGCCAGGGCTTGCCCAGCACGAAGACGATGAAGCCGGCCAGCATGCCGACGCCGGCCAGGCCAAAGCCCGCCCACCAGCCGACATTGACGCCCAACAGACCACACAGGATCGAGGCCCAGAACGAGCCCAGATTGATGCCGTAGTAGTAGAGGGTAAAGCCTGGATCGCGACGCGGGTCGCCCTGCGGATAGAGCTGGCCGACGATGGTCGAGATGTTCGGCTTCAGGAAGCCGACGCCCAGGATGATCAGCGACAGCGAGAACCAGAAGATGTTCAGGTACAGCGGGTCGCGACCGGTCACGTCCAGCTTGTAGTCCGCCTTGGGCAGCACGGCCGGCAGCGGCGCATTGGCGGGCAGACCCTTGATCTCGAAATCGCCGACCTTGGTGGCGGCGACCTCATAGGCCTTGCCGTCGACCACCAGCTTGGCCTCGCGATTCTGGCCCCGGCCCTCGGCCTGGAATTCGTAGGTCGCCCCCTGATAGGTCAGGGTCTGGACAGCCGGCTTGCCCTCGATCGCCATGGCCAGGTGGCCGGCGACCAGCAGCACGGCGCCGAACGCGACGGCCTTGCGGGTGCCCAGCCACTTGTCGGCCAGGAAGCCGCCGATCAGCGGCACCAGATAAACCAGCGCGGTGTAGGACCCGTAGTGGCCCGACGCAGCCTTGGGATCGAACAGGAAATGCTGGGTCAGATAGAAGATCAGGATGGCGCGCATGCCGTAGTAGGAGAAGCGCTCCCACATCTCGGCCAGGAAACAGATGATCAGGCCGCGCGGATGGCCTTTCAGCAATTGGACAAGGACCGGGATGCCGGTCACGAGCGTGACCAGAATACCCACGGCGATAACGATGTTCATACGCTAGCCTTGAATCGTAACGAGAGGCGGGAACGGACCCCCCATGGTCAAATCATCCCCGCCGGCCCCAATTTGGCGGCGAGAAGACCACGCGTGAGACCGTTTCACAAGCAACGGCTTGCGTGGGGGCCGTCAGGGCCTTTCGAAGCGGGAAGCTTGGCCGCTGTCTCGTGCGTTAAGGGCGCATACCGAAAACCGAACGCGAGCCCCCGATCATGACGACCCTGGACGAAAGTCACCCCATCGCCCTCACCCGCGCGCCCGGCGTGGTCCGGGTGCTCTTCGAGGGCCACGAGATCGCCGACAGCGATGACGCCCTGATCCTTCAGGAAGCTCACTACCCGCCGGTCTATTATTTCCCGCGCGACGACGTGCGAATGGCGTTCCTGCGGCCGACCGACAAGAGCACGCACTGTCCGTACAAGGGCCAGGCCACCTATTTCACGATCTATCGAGATCGCCAGATCATCGAGGATGCGGTGTGGTCCTATGAGGCCCCGCCCCCGCCCTGATCCAGATCGCCGGACGCCTGGCCTTCTACCCTGAGCACGTCGAGTTTCAGCTCGGCGACCTTACGCCGGCCCAGACCCAGGCCTTGGATGTTGGCGAGGTGATCCGGCACACTGACAGCGGGTCCGGAACCAGCCAGGCTGAACACTGGCCCCCGAATGTCGCCTCGCCGGATCCCGACCGCGAGGAACGCGAGGTCGACCAACCGTACCGGGATATCGGCGCGCCTTAGGGGCCGCCTAGTACGCGCAGTCGGTGAACACGCGGTCGATGTCGCCGCCCCAGGCGCCGTTGTACAGCGACAGCAACTTCTCGGCCGGGGTGATCCCGCTCTCGGCGATCTGTTCCAGTTCGCCCAGATAGATCGTCTCGTCGAGGAAGCCGCCGTTCAGCAGGGCGCGGTTCTTCAGACCCGATCTCGCGATGGCCACGAAGTCCTTGGCGACATCCTGGGCCGTGCGACCCGCGACCTTGGCCTTGAGGCCGAGCTTGGGCACATCGCGGCGCAGGCCTTCGCGGTCCTCGATCGTCCAGTCCTTGCAAAGGTCCCAGGCCGCCGCGAGCGCAGCGTCATCGTAGAAGACGCCGGTCCACAAGGCGGGCAGGGCGCAGAGGCGGCTCCACGGCCCGGCGTCGGCGCCGCGCATCTCCAGATAGGTCTTCAGCCGCACTTCGGGGAAAGCCGTCGTGGTATGGTCGGCGAAGTCCTTCATCGTGGCGATCTCGCCCGGCAACTCGGGCAGCTTGCCTTCGATGAAATCGCGGAAGGACCGGCCGGCCACGTCGATGTACTTGTCGCCGCGCTTGACGAAATACATCGGCACGTCCAGCGCGTAGCGGGCGTAGCGCTCGAAATCGAAGCCGTCCTCGAACACGAAGTCCAGCAGGCCCGTGCGGTTCGGATCGGTGTCGGTCCACACATTGGCGCGGGCGGAGAGGAAGCCGTTGGGCTTGCCTTCCGTGAACGGAGAGTTGGCGAACAGGGCCGTGGCGATCGGTTGCAGCGCCAGACTCATCCGGAACTTGGCGACCATGTCGGCTTCGCTGGAGAAGTCGAGATTGGCCTGCACCGTGCAGGTGCGCAGCATCATGTCGAGACCCAGATTACCGACCTTGGGCATGTAGTTGCGCATGATCACGTAACGCCCCTTGGGCATCACGGGGACCTCGGCGCGGGTCCACTTCGGCGAGAAGCCCAGACCGGTGAAGCCCAGGCCCAGTTCGTCGGCGACGGTCTTGACCTCGTCCAGGTGCTGGCCGGTCTCCTCGCAGATCTCGTGCATGGTCGAGAGCGGCGCGCCCGAAAGCTCGAACTGACCGCCCGGCTCGAGGCTGACATTGGCCCCGTTTCGCTCCAGGCCAATGATGACCTCGCCTTCCATGACCGGCGTCCAGCCGAAGCGCTGCAGGCCGGTCAGCAGGGCGTGGACGCCCTTGTCGCCCTCGTAGGGAACCGGCTCGTGCGAGCCCAGATAGAAGCCGAACTTCTCGTGCTCGGCCCCTACGCGGAAGGCCTCCTTGGGCTTGCAGCCCTTGGCGAAGTACGCGGTCAGATCGTCGAGCGTCAGTTGACGCTCCTGGACGCTAGCGGTGTCGGCCATGCGAGCCGTCCCTCCCCAGGGTTTGCGGTGCTGCGGGAGGAGAGGGCCCATGCTCTCCGCCGACGGCGATACTACTCGGTCACGCCCAGTTGGGCGTTTTCTTTGCGAACCTCAAGGGGCGACCTTGAGCTTATCTGCGTCCTAGCGCCAATCCCCGGCGGCGGCCTGCCACAGGGTCATGGCCGAAATGGCCGCCGTGTCGGCGCGCAGGATGCGTGGCCCAAGCGACACCGGCGTGACGAAGGAAAGCCCGCGCAGACGCTCGCGCTCCTCTGGCGCAAAGCCGCCTTCGGGTCCGATCAGAATGGCGGCCGGATCACCGGTTCCCGCCAAGGCCTCGATCATCGGCCGCGCGTCGCCGCCCTCGTCGCAGAACACCAGGCGACGCGCCGGATCCCAGCTGTCGAGAATCTTGTCCAATTTCTCGGGGTCGGCGACCTCGGGCACGTCCAGGCGACCAGTCTGCTCGGCGGCCTCCATGGCGATGGCGTCCAGGCGACCCAGCTTGACGAAATCGACATTCGTCCGCCGGGTGATCGTCAGGCGCACCCGGCGCGCGCCCAGCTCGGCGGCCTTTTCGACGATCGTCTCGACGCGGCCGCGCTTGACCATGGCGACGATCAGATCAAGGTCGGGACCCAGCGCCATCGGCCGCGTCTGTTCCTCGGCCTTCAGCAGGCAACCGCGCTTGGTGGCCTCGACGATGGTGGCGCGCCACTCGCCGTCGCGGCCGTTGAACAGCAGAAGTTCCGCGCCGATGGACAAGCGCATCACCGAAGTCAGATAGCGCGACTGGTCGACGGTCGGGACGACGCCCGCGCCAGCGGACAGATCGTTGGGAACGAAGAGACGGATCATGGCGTCCTTCTAGCCTAACCAGCACGCTCGGGGGTAGGCTCGCCAGATGAGCAAGTCCGAAGACTATGAAACCGAACTCGTCCAGCTGCAGCTGGCGCTGATCGCCTTGCAGAAAAAGGCGATCGAGACCGGCGACAAGATCCTGGTCGTGTTCGAAGGGCGCGACGCCGCCGGCAAGGACGGCGTGATCGCCCGGATCACCGAGCACCTTTCGCGACGGGCCACCACCGTCGTGGCCCTTCCCAAGCCCACCGACCGAGAACGCAGCGAATGGTACTTCCAGCGTTATGTCGACTGGCTGCCCGCCTGCGGCGAGACGGTGCTGTTCAATCGCTCCTGGTACAACCGCGCCGGCGTTGAACGGGTGATGGGGTTCTCGACGCCGCAGCAGCAGGAGCAGTTCCTGCGCGACGTGCCGGCCTTCGAGCGGATGCTGGTCGAGAACGGGCTGCGCTATGTGAAGTTCTGGCTGGACATCAGCCGCGACGAGCAGGCCAAGCGCCTGAAGGCCCGTCGCGAAGACCCGTTGAAGGCCTTCAAGACCAGCGATCTCGACAAGGTCGCCGAGGAGAAGTGGGACGACTACACCGCCGCCCGCGACGACATGCTGATGCGAACCCACAGCGATGTCGCGCCCTGGATCTGCGTCCGCGCCGACCACAAGAAGGCCGCGCGGCTGAACGTCATCCGCTGGCTGCTGCATGCGGCGGGCGACAAGAAGGTCGTGAAGGGCGTGGCCAAGCCCGATCCGGACGTGATCTTCCCGTTCGAGCCGGCGGCGCTGGAGGACGGAAGACTGGCGCGGTAGCGCCCCCTCCGTCACGTCGCCTATCGGCGCCGCGCCACCTCCCCCGCGATGCGGGTGAGGAAGAAGCGGCATCCTCCTGCCCCGCTTGCGGGGGAGGTGGCGCGCGGCGCAGCCGCGTGACGGAGGGGGCGTCTAAGCCTTCCTCTTCCTAGCCTTCCGCTCGGCCACGACCTGCGCGTTCCGCACCACACAATGGCGGACAATGTCCGCGACCAACGCCGGCGGCAGCGGCGCTTCCGGCTGGAAGCGGATCGTGCCCTTGGCGGTCTCGAAGCCGGCCAGACGCTCGGCGAACACGTCCATCACCGCGCCGGGATAGAAGGCGCAGTGCTTGGCCGCCGCGCCGAAGTGGACGAGATTGCCGTTCAGCTTGAAGGTCGGCAGGCCATAGCTGATCGCCTCGATCGCCTCTGGGGCCGCCGCCCGGATCTGGCTGCGGAGGGTCTCCAACGCCGCCCGCCGGTCGGCGGGCAGCTTGGCCAGATAGTCGTCAACGGACGCGGCGGGCGGCTTCATCATCGGATGGTCCTCGATCGATTGAGCAAAGGACGTTCCAGAAGCGCCCCCGCCGACACCACGCCTCGACTATTTCGCGCCGTACAGCGCCATGACGTCCTTGCGGAACGCCGCGCCGCTGTCCGGACGGCTGTAGAACATGTGGCCGCCGGCATAGTTGGACAGGGTCACGCGGCCATTGGCCGTGGCCGGCATGGCGTCGACGATCAGGCGCGAGGCGAAGAACGGGCACGACAGGTCGTTGTAGCCGTGGACGATCAGCACCTTCAGCTTGGGATCGACCGAGACGATCTTGCGAAGGTCAGAGACCGACTCCGTATCGGGGCCGCGACCGCGATCCCAGTTGCGGTTCACCACGTCGGATAGCGCATCGTAGCGGCCTTCCGGCTTCCAGCCGACCACGCGGGTGGTGAAGTCGACGACGGCGCTGGTCGTCGGCGCAATGATCGCGTCGAGGATCGGATCGTTGACCTCCTGCTCGGGCGCGTTGGGGAAAGGATCCAGCGAGGTGACGTTGCTGTCATAGCGGCTGCCGAGGCGCCCCTTGTCGCGGAACACTTCGCGCAGGAACGATTGGGTCTCCAGACGACCGCCCGCGCGGCGGACATAGGCCGGATCAAGCCCCGTCATCGCCGAGACCTTGGTCGTCAGGCGGTCCAGCGCGGCGGGATCGGAGCCCTTCATCAGGTCGACCATGTATTCGCCGCGCGTGTAGTCCTCGACGGCCTTGATGCTCTCGGGCGTCAGCTTGCCGTCGCGCTCCAGCTTGGCCGCCGCGATCGACGGCAGGGTCCACATGGCCGGGAGCGGCGAGATTTCCTGCGAGACGCGGCCGGCGCTGGTCAGCAGCGGGGACACCAGCACGACGCCCTTCACCGCCACGCCAAGATCCGTCTGCAGCGTGTAGGCCAACCGCGGCCCGCGGAAGCCGCATAGCTTTCGCCGACCAGGTACTTGGGCGAGGTCAGGCGATCGGTCTTGACCAGGTAGTCGAAGACGATCCGCGACAGGTAGTCGATGTCCTGCTTGACCCCATAGAAGCGCTTCTTGGTCTCTTCCTCATTGACCAGCGACCGCGAGAAGCCGGTGCCGACCGGATCGATGAACACCAGGTCGGTGAAATCCAGCCACGAGGCCGGGTTGTCATCCAGCTTGCTGAAGTCAGAAGGGCTGTCGCCCTCGGCGCCGAACTGCACCCGCTTGGGGCCCAGGGCGAAGTTCAGATAGACGCTGGCCGCGCCAGGACCGCCGTTGAAAGCGAAGGTGATCGGACGCTTGGGGTCGCGTGGCCCGTCCAGAGTGTAGGCGGTATAGACCACCTCGGCGATCTTCTTGCCCTTCTCGTCGCGCACGGGAAGGGCGCCGACCGTGGCGGTGTAGGCCAGAGTCTTGCCGGCCAGCACCGTGGTCTGCTTGACCGACTTCTCGGCGGGAAACGCCGGCAGGTCCAAGCCCGACTTCTCGGCGGCGGGCTTGTCGCCCGCCTTGTCCTGCGCGAACGCGACCGGACCCGACAGCGCGGCGACGGCGACCAGGGCCAGCAAGCCCGCTCGGAAAGACTGTTTCATCGATACCCCTCCACTGAGGGCGAAATTGCTAGGCCAAGGCGCGCGGCTTCACAACCTTGCGCCAACGTGGTGGTGTGGCCGCGCACGGGAGGACCTTGTCATGGACGCCACGCGATCGCGCGACGCCGCTATTCTGCGCCTGGCCATCGGTCTGGCCCAGGGCGTGGCGCTCTTCCTGCTGCAAAAGGCCGACGAGTCGAAGGCCTGGCCCGCGACGCAGCCGATGCTGTACGCGCCGCTGCTGGTCTGCGTGCTGATGGTCCCGCTGCTGCCCCTGGCGGCGCTGTCGGCCATGCGTCGGCGGAACCTGCTGATCTGGAGCGCCGTGGCCACCGCCGTCACGGCGATCCTGGCCGTCCACGCCGCCTGGGTCGGGGCCGCGCCTGACCGGATCGGCGTCAGCCCGCTGTCGCCGCCGCTGTTCCTGGCGACGGCCGCCATGCTGTTCATCGCCCACCATCTGGTCCAGCCCGCCGACGCGGCCGGCAAGGCCGTCGCGCCCTATCCCGCCTATTTCGACCTGACCTGGACCAACGGCGTGCGGCTGGTGCTGTCCCTGGCCTTCACCGGCGCCTTCTGGCTGCTGCTGTTCCTGGCCGCCGCGCTGTTCAAGCTGATCGGGATCTCGGCCATCGGTAAGCTGATCGGGGAAACCGCCTTCGCCTTCCCGGCCACCGGCCTGATGTTCGCCGCCGCCGTCCACATGGCCGTACAGCTGACCGAGGCGCGCGCGGGCCTAGTGCGTGGCGCCCTGACCGTGGGCCTGACCCTGCTCACCTGGCTCTTGCCGCTGATGGTGCTGATCGGCGGCGGGTTCCTGGCCACCCTGCCCTTCACGGGTCTTGCGCCGCTGTGGGGCACCAAGGCCGCCACCGCCCTGCTGCTGGCCGCCGCCGCCGCCCTGATCCTGCTGATCAACGCCGCCTATCAGGACGGCGACGAGCCGCCTCACCTGATCCCCCGCCTCGCGGCGCGGATCGCGGGCCTGTTGCTGATCCCGATCGTGATCCTGGCCGGCTATGCGCTATGGCTGCGGATCGACCAGTATGGCCTGACGCCCGAGCGGGTGTTCGCTGGCGTCTTCCTGCTGGTCGCCATAGGCTTCACGATCGGCTACGCGCTCGCCGCCGTGAAGCCTGGCCCCTGGATGAAACCGCTGGAGCGGACCAATCCGCTGATGGCGGCGGTTTGCGTCCTGCTGTTGATCGCCCTCTTCACCCCGATCGCCGACCCGGCGCGACTGTCGGTGGCGAGCCAGGTCAAGCGCCTGGAGACCGGCAAGGTGGCTGCGGACAAGTTCGACTTCCAGTTCCTGCGGTTTGACGCGGGGCGCTATGGTCGTGACGCTCTGGACCGCCTCAAGACGGATCCCAACGGTGAGATCGCCAAGCGGGCCCGGGAAGCCGCCGCCAGCACGGAAAGGCGCGTCGCGGCGGAAGAGGCTCGGCCGAACTTCAAGGCTATGGCCGTCTATCCGGCGGGCAAGGCTTTGCCCCAGAGCTTCGTCACGCAGGACTGGTCCAAGCCCTCGGGCTCGAACTGCACCTTCACGGCCATGCAGTGCCCGGCGCTGGTCACCGACGTCGACGCCGACGGCAAGGACGAGGTCCTGCTGGCCGAGGGCGATCGCTTGAAGGTCTTCGCTGAAGGCGCGGATCAGACCTGGCGGCTCACCTCAGTGGCGACGGTGGGCTGCGAGAGCTACGACCTGGAGGCCTGGATGAAGGCCGGGCCGCCGAGCCTGAGCGAGCCCGTCGCGCGTCGCGATCTGATCCTGGACGGCCGACGCCTAGCGCTCCAGCCGGCCAGCAAGGATTGCGAGGTCAGCGTCAAACCACCCCCGCGCTGATCGCGTTCAGCCGGGCGTAGACCCCGCCCTTCGCCGTCAGTTCGGCGTGGCGGCCTTCCTCGACGACGCGGCCGCCCTGGAACACCAGGATCCGGTCGGCGCCGCGCACCGTCGACAGGCGGTGGGCGATGACGATCGTGGTGCGGCCTTCCATCAGCGCCTCGGCGGCGGCCTGGACGTGGCCTTCGGTCTCGACGTCCAGCGACGAGGTCGCCTCGTCCAAGACGAGGATCGGCGCGTCGGCCAGGAAGGCGCGGGCGATGGCCACCCGCTGGCGCTCGCCGCCCGACAGCTTGACGCCCCGCTCGCCGACCAGGGTATCGTAGCCCTTGGGCAGGCGCAGAATGAACTCGTGGGCGCGGGCCTTGATGGCGGCGTCCTCGACCTCCTCGCGGGTGGCGTCCGGCTTGCCGTAGGCGATGTTCTCAAACAGCGTCCGGTGGAACAGCGCCGGGTCCTGCGGCACCACCGCGATGGCGCGGCGCAGGCTGGCCTGCTTCACCTTCGAGACGTCCTGGCCGTCGATGACCACCGCCCCGTCCTGCAGGTCATGCAGACGCTGGATCAGCTTGACGAAGGTCGATTTGCCTGAGCCCGTCGGCCCGACCAGCGCCACCCGCTCGCCGGGGGCGATCTTCAGGCTGAACCGGTCGTACAGCGGCGCGCCGGCCGCCTTGTAGCGGAAGGTCACGTCCCTGAATTCGATCGCGCCAGGTCCCGGCTGGAAGTCGGGCGCGTTCGGATCGTCGGCGATCTGCGGCGCAAGGCGGGTCCAGGCCGCGACGTCCTCGGTATCGTCCAGGCCCTTTTGCAGCATGCGGATGTTCTCGCCGAGATTGCGCAGATAGCCGCTCATCAGCATGAAGGCGGTGATGGCGAAGGCGACGTCGCCAGGCGTGGCCGTACCCTGCGCCCAGCCCCAGACCATGGCCCCGGTCAGGCCGGCCTGCAGCACCACGAGCAGCAGGTTCTGGCCCAGCCACACGTCGGTGAAGCGGTTCCAGGTGATCATCACCGCGTCGCGCCACTGCGCCGTGACCTTGGCCAGACGCTCGGCCTCGCGCGTCTCGGCGCCGAAGCTCTTCACCGTCGGGTTGGAGGTCACCGCATCGGCCAGGGCCCCACCGATCTTGGAGTCCAGCGCGTTGGACTTCAGGTTGCTGGGCCGCACATAGCGCTCGGTAATGACGAGGTTCACCGTCAGGTAGGCCGCCACCACGACCAGCGAGATCACGCCCGCCAGCGGCTGCCGCACCAGCATGGCGATGGAGAGACCGATCAGCACGATGACCCCCGGCCCCAGCCAGATGGTCACCGCGTCGGTGACACTGTCATAGCCCCACATGGCGCGGGTCAGCTTGCGCACGGTCGCGCCGGCGAAGCTGTCGGCGTGCCAGTCCGACGAGAACGCCTGCACCTTGGCGAAGCTCTCGTTGGTCATCTCCTCCATGTTCCGGGCCGCCAGCGGGATCCAGAACCGGTGAGCGATGTTGCGCACCACCGCGAAGGCGAAATAGACGCCGACAAAGATCGCCAGCGCCGACCACGCTTGCGCATCGCCGCGCGGCTTGGTGGCGACCGTGTCCACGAGGTGGCCAGAGGCGTAGGGCAGCGCCAGGTCAAAGGCCACGGCCACCAGGGTCAGGCCGACGCCCAGGCCAAACAGCACCGGCCGCCGCTTCCAGAACCGGGCGACGAAGCCCAGCACCTGGCGATTGGACAGCGCGCGCTTCCGGGCGCCGGTCTCGTCTTCGTCCTCGAGCATATCGGTCATGGCGCGGGAGATAGGGCTTTCCCGGCCGCTCGTCAGCCCCGCCCACGCTTTCGCCCGCCGCCGAACGGCCGCCAGCGCAGGAACCAGCGGATCGCGGGCCCCACCACCGGCGCGCGCAGCATGGGGCGCACGGCGTGGGGACGGGTCTTCAGGAAGCACAGCACCGCGCCGATCCAGAAGACCGTGGTCGGCATGCCCGGCACCACCGCGCCGACCGCGCCGGTGGCCAGCAGCGCGCCGCCCAGACCATCCAGCACCCAGCGCTCAGCCCGGGTCAGGCTGCGGCGCGGTTTGCGGACGGGTTTGCGATCCATTCGCAGACGCTAGAGCGTTTGCGACGCGGCCGAAAGCCTCAGAACGCTTCCAGCGCCCTGCTGAAGCGGCGCGGCGAGGATCGGCTGAGCCTTTCGCGAATGCGCGGACCAAACTTGGTCGCCGCCGTGAGACGGCGGACCATGCCCTGGTCGCCCACGCGGCCGAACAGTTTGGCGGACAGCGTCCACAGCGCCGTCGTGACCGGATGCGGCAGAACAACGCCCGCGCCAACGCCGGCGACCAGAAGGCTCCAGCCCGAGAGGCGGATTGCGGCGGTGGTCATGGCGGTCTCCTGTCCTTTTGGTCAAAGACACATGGTCGCCACCGGAAAATAAATCCAACTGATCATTTTTCTCGTGTGGATCGATCTTCTCTATAGGACGAGCGCGCGGATTGCGGGTTAAGCCTCGCCGCATGAGCACCATCCTGCCCGACGCCACCGCCACCAACTGGGTCGACCGCCACGCGCCCGAGCGCCTGCGCTCCTGGCTGAAGCTGGGCCGCTTCGACCGGCCGGTCGGGATCTGGCTCCTGATGCTCCCCGGCTGGCAGGGCATCGCCCTGGCCGCCGCCGAGCAGGGCCGCTGGCCCAATCCGCTGCTGCTGCTGGCGGTCTTCGTCGGCGCGGCCCTGATGCGGGCGGCCGGCTGCGCCTTCAACGACATCGTCGACCGCGACTTCGACGCCCAGGTGGCCCGCACCGCCATGCGCCCGATCCCGGCGGGGCTGATCACCGTCAAGCAGGCCTGGCTGTTCGTCGTCGGCTGCTGCCTGGTCAGTTTCCTGATCCTGATTTGCCTGGGATGGACCGCGATTCTGCTGGGCGTGCTGTCGCTCGCCCTCGTGGCCGCCTATCCTTTCATGAAGCGGATCACCTGGTGGCCGCAGGCGTGGCTGGGCCTGACCTTCAACTGGGGCGCCCTTTTGGGCTACGCCGCCGCCACCGGCCACCTGTCGTGGTCCGCCGCCCTGCTCTACGCCTCGGGGATCTTCTGGACCCTGGGCTACGACACGATCTACGCCATCCAGGACATCGAGGACGACGCCCTGGCGGGGATCAAGTCCTCGACCCGTCGGCTTGGCCAGCACGTCCAGGCGGGCGTCGCCGGCTTCTATCTCGTGAGCTTTATCCTGCTGGTGTTGGCCGGCTGGGTCGGCGACATAGGACCGCTGTTCCTGCCGCTGGCGGCGCTGTTCGCCCTGCACCTGTCGCGCCAAGCCGCCGCCGTGCGCATCGAAGACGGTCCCGGCGCGCTGAAGCTCTTCAAGTCGAACGCGCTGGCGGGGTTGCTGGTGTTCGCAGGCCTGGCGGCCGGGCTGTGGAAGCCCGGGGTGAGCTTCTAGCCTCAAACCCCTTGTCATCCCGGCCAAGCGCGAAGCGCGCAGAGCCGGGACCCAGGGGCCGCCGCATTGCCGCTCGCCCCTGGGTCCCGGATAGCCTCTGCGAGGCTTCCGGGATGACACACCAAATGGCGTCTGGGGCGGCTCCAACTGGTGACGCAAGGTCACGCTGTCGAGCGCAGGCGGACTGTGCGATGATCGTTCCATGGCCGTCGCTCCACGCGTCAAACCGCAGGACCTGTTCACGTCCGAGGAATGGACGCGGATTTCCGCGCGCTCGTCCTGGCGGGGCGTCTGGATGGTGGCCCACGCCTGGGGCGTGATCATCGCCGCCGGGGCGCTGTTCGTGGCGTTCCCCAACCCGCTCACCTACGTCCTCGCCGTCATGTTGATCGGCGCGCGGCAGCTGGGCCTTGCGATCCTGATGCACGAGGCCGCGCACGGCGGGCTGCATCCCAAACTCAAGGTCAATGACTGGATCGGCGAGTGGCTGTGCGCCGCGCCGGTGGGCGCCTCGCTGGCCAGCTATCGCCCCTATCACCTCAGCCATCACAAATATGCCCAGCAGGCCGAGGATCCTGATCTGGTCCTGTCAGCGCCCTTCCCGACCACGCGGCGCTCGCTGCGCCGCAAGATGATCCGCGATCTGACCGGCCAGACCTTCTTCAAGCAGCGCTTCGGGCCTTTGCTCGGAAAGATGAAAGGCGATGCGCCCAAGGGCGCGATCTTCGCCGGCGAGATTGCGCGGCAAACGCCGTTCCTGCTGTGGAATCTCGGCATCCTGGTCGCGCTCTCGGCCATGGGCCTATGGTGGGCGTGGCTGGCGCTGTGGATCGTGCCCATGGCCACCTGGTTTCCGCTGGTCACGCGCCTGCGCAACATCGCTGAGCACGCCCTGGTGGCCAAGGACGAGCCCGACCCGTTCCGCCACGCCCGCACCACGAACGCCAACTGGATCGAGCGCGCCCTGATTGCGCCCTACTACGTCAACTTCCACGCCGAACATCACATGTTCATGCACACCCCTTGCTGGAACCTGCCGTTGGCGCACCGGGTGCTGGAGAAGAAGGGCCTGAACCAGGGCATGCTGACCGCGCCAGGGTATCTGAGCGTATTGAAGGCCGCATCGAGCAAACCGGCGGTCGCCGCCTGACGCGCGGCGTGCTCTAACCCCGCCCATGATCGTCCAGACCCTTGAGGGCCGCCGCGCCTTCATTCGCCAGAACACCCAGCTTCTGTCGCCGCCACATGCGCCCGAACTGGCGCTGCACCTGGCCGACGAGGTTACCCCGCTGTGGAAGTTGACCGAGGAGGCTCTCGAAGAGATCGGCCTGCCGCCGCCCTTCTGGGCCTTCGCCTGGGCCGGCGGTCAGGCCCTGGCGCGCTACATCCTCGACCATCCCCAAACCGTGGCCGGCAAGACCGTCTTCGACTTCGCCACGGGCTCGGGCCTGGTGGCCATCGCGGCGATGAAGGCCGGCGCCGCGAGCGTGCTGGCCAACGACATCGACGTCTTCTGCGAGGCGGCCGTCACCCTGAACGCCGAAGCCAACGGCGTCGCCGTCGCCTTCACCGAGGCCAATCTGCTTGGCGGTCCGCCGCCGGAAGCGCAGGTCCTGCTGGCCGGCGACATCTGCTACGAGAAGCCGATGGCCGAGGCGGTGATGGACTGGTTGCGGCGCGGCCGCGCCCAGGGCTCGACGG
The DNA here is from genome assembly GCF_002742645.2 of Caulobacter sp. FWC26. NCBI lineage: Bacteria > Pseudomonadati > Pseudomonadota > Alphaproteobacteria > Caulobacterales > Caulobacteraceae > Caulobacter > Caulobacter sp. FWC26. Next base: position 279,536 of record NZ_CP033875.1, on the reverse strand, counting down.
TGCTGATCGGCGATCCGGGCCGCACCTACTTCCGCAAGGACGACCTGGTGAAGCTAGCCGAGTACCAGGTTGAGACCACCCGCGAGCTAGAGGACATGGCCGTCAAGCGCACCAGCGTCTGGACTCTGCCCTGACGGCGAACTAGAACAATTCAGGAACAATCGGGTGGAGGCCACCATGCGCGAAGACGGCAAGATCGACTACATCGAGTGGCCCGGCGGCGATCTGCCGGCGACCAAGGCGTTCTATTCCGGCGCCTTCGGCTGGAGCTTCGCCGACTACGGTCCCGACTATGTCGCCTTTGAGGGCCAGGGGACCGATGGCGGTTTCGCCAGGCCGCAGGAAGGGTCCAGCGACCGGCCGCTGGTCATCCTCTACGCCCACGACCTGGAGGCGATGCTCGACAAGGTCACGGCTGCGGGCGGGGTTATCACCGCGCCGATCTTCAGCTTCCCGGGCGGGCGTCGCTTTCACTTCACCGACCCGTCGGGCAACGAGCTGGGCGTCTGGAGCGCGACGGGGGTCGAGTAGGCTCGCGCATGGTCAGCGGGGCTAAAAGCGCGGATGGAACCGGCGGGGGCTCCAGCCAAAGTCCCGCGCCGCGTCCGACGAATCGAAGGTCAGGTCCTGGCCCATGCGGGTCCCCATGGCCGTCGTGGCGCCGGGATAGAACGGCTTGGCCAGGCGCATGAGCAGGCCAAACAGCCAGGTCGGCATCGGCAGGGTGCGGGGCGTCTTGCCCAAGCCCTCGAACACGCGGTCGACCATCACGCGGTAGCTGACCGTCTCGCCGCCGACGAGGTTGTAGGTTCGATTCTGTGCGGCCGGCGCATGGGCAGCGGCCAGAGCCCCGGCGGCGAGGTCTTCGGCATGGACCGGCTGGCGCAGCCCCTCCCCTGCGCCCGACAGCGGCATCACATGAAAGCGCCGCACCAGCCGGGCGATGCGACTGACGTTCTCGTCGTGGCCCTCGTCATAGATCAGGGTGGGCCGCAGGATCGTCCAGGCGACCCCGTTGGCCGCGCACCAAGCCTCGATCGCCTGTTCCGCCTCGGCCAGCGCCGCCGCCACCGCGCGTTCGGCCGCGACCGGCGAGTCGGTCTTGGTGAACCGGCTGGTCGAAGAGAAGGCGATCAGACGCGCCATGCCGCGCGCCTCCAACGCCCGCAAGGCGGACGGCAGGAGCCAGATCGGCGACAGGGAGAACACCGTGGTGGCTACCGGCAGGCGCTCGGCGAGGTCCGGGTCCTTCAGGTCGCCGCCGACCCAGCAGGCGTCGCCCGGCGGCGGGCGGCGGCTGAAGGCGATCGGGTCGAGACCTTCCTCTTTCAGACGGGCCATCAGATGGCGCCCAATCAGGCTGGTCGCGCCCAGCACCAGCACCGGCGTCTTCAGGGTGTTCTCAGCGTCCATTCGCCACCTATAGTCCCGCGTGGGAGGGGTTGCCCATGACCTATGACGAGGTGCGCGCCTTTGCGTTCCGGCTGCCAGGCGTCGCGGATGGAACGGCCTATGGCCGGCCCTGCCTGAAGGCGCACGGCAAGTTCCTGACCCGCCTCTTCGAAGACGGCGAGAGCCTGGTCTGTCCGGCCGTGCCGTTCGACGAACGTGACATGCTGGTCGAGGCCGAGCCCGACGTCTTCCACTTCACCGACCACTTCCGGAATTATCCTTACATCCTGGTCCGCCTGGCGGGCGCCCATCCCGGCACGGTCGAGCGGCTGGTGATGCGCCAGTGGCGCGCCACCGCGCCCAAGACGGTGCTCAAGGCCTGGGACGAAACCCACCCGACGGAGACTCCATGAAAGGCCCGCTCGCCCTTTGGCGCATCCTGATCGCGCTGATCGCCTGCCTTGGCCCCACCCTGCAGTACGGGCTGATGGTCTATGACGAGACCCTGGTGTCGGCGGCGGTGAAGTCGGTCGAGTTCTTCAGCTACTTCACGATCCTGACGAACATGCTCGCTGCGGCCGCCCTGACCGCACCCCTGGCCGCGCCGCGCAGCGCCTTCGCCGCCTGGGCCGAGCGCAGCGGGCCGCGCGCGGCGATCGCGACCTATCTGGCGATCACCGCGGTCGTCTATCACACCATGCTGGCGTGGCAGTGGGACCCGCAGGGGCTGCGCAAGGTCTCCGACACGATCCTGCACACGATCACCCCGATCGCCTTCCTGCTGGACGTGGCCATGCGCGGCGGCCAGGGCCCCACGCGCTGGATCGTGGCGGCCAAGGCCATGGCCTTCCCGGCCCTCTTCGGGGTCTGGACCCTGGTCCACGGCGCGCTGACAAACTGGTATCCGTACCCGTTCATGAACGTCGCCAAGCGCGGCTACCCCAAGGTGCTGCTGACCATGGTGGAGATGAGCGTGGCCTTCGCGTTGGTCGCCTTGATCTTCATCGCCCTGCTGCGCGTTCGAACCCGGTTGGCGCCCAGCGCCGCAGCGCCCATATCCGCCTGACGTTCTTTCCGGAGTTTTCGATGTCCAAGCTCGTTCCCGCCGTCCGCTCGGGCGATGTCCTGATGCCCGCCCTGGGCTTTGGCACCTGGCAGCTGGAGAACGGGACCGCTGTCCCGCTGGTCGAGAAGGCCCTGGAGATCGGGTACCGCCACATCGACACCGCCCAGATCTACGGCAACGAGCGCGATGTCGGCGCGGCGATCAAGAATAGCGGCGTCAAGCGCGACGAAATCTTCCTGACCACCAAGGTCTGGATCGACAAGTTCGCCGACGGCGATCTGCAGCGCTCGGCCGAAAAGAGCCTGGAGAAGCTGGGCGTCGACCACGTCGACCTCCTGCTGCTGCATTGGCCGAAACCCGAGGTCCCGCTGGCCGAAACCCTGAAAGCCCTGAACGAGGTCCGCGCCAAGGGCTGGACCCGCGCGATCGGCCTGTCGAACTTCCCGTCCGCCCAGCTGGAGGAAGCCGCCAGGCTGTCGGAGGCGCCGATCGCCACCGACCAGGTCGAGTACCACCCCTATCTGTCGCTAAAGACCCTGAAGGCCAAGGCCGACCAGCTGGGCGTCTCGATCACCGCCTGGTCGCCGCTGGCCCAAGGCAAGGTCGCCCAGGACCCGGTGCTGATCGAGATCGGCCGCGCCCACGGCAAGACGCCCGGCCAGGTCACCCTGCGCTGGATCATCCAGCAGGGCATCATCGCGATCCCGCGCACCAGCAATCCGGCGCGGATCGCCGAGAACTTCGACGTGCTCGACTTTGAACTTTCGGCAGAAGAGATGACCCGCATTCACGCCCTGGCCCGTCCCGACGGCCGGCTCGGCGACTGGCTGGACAAGGCGTACCAGTGGGACGCGGAGTGACCACGCGTTCAACTTGACGCGACGCTCGCCTCGAGAACAATCTCGAATTGAGTGACCTTGGGGCGGAGCTGGCGATGGCGTTCGGAACAGGACCTGTGGTCGTCGCCTTTGCGCTGGCCAGCGCCCTCCAGGCGCCGTTGCCGCTCACAGCGCTGCGCGCTGACGCTGCGGCCGCACGGACTTTCGACTACTGGAGCCTTCGCGCGGTCCGCACCCCAGCGGAGGTCCGGGCTCTGGCCGCTTCGATCATCGCAGACGACGAGGCCAAGGGTTGTCGCACCGAGGCTGACTTCGAGATCGTTCTGGGTCTCGAGAGCGCAGCGGAAGCCGACTCCGCCGCCGCTTGGCGCGCCGACCGTGAGGCCGCCGCTCAGCTCGAGCAAGACAGCGCGGCTCTGCGCGCCAAGGCCCTGGCCGGCGAGCAGATCGATGGCCGCTATGTCAGCCGCAATGTTCAGGCCTTCGTGGAGCAGGCTCAAACCGCGCGAACGCCGCGCGCCCGCGCCGTGATCGAGCGCGTCGCGGTCGACCAGGCCGGCCTGAGCGTCTCCGCGCCCGGAGATGGCGCGCCGGGGGTGGAGCGACGGATCGCTCTGCGCTCGAAGCATCGCTACTGCGTCATCGCGCGCGACAACGCCGAGTGGCTGAAGTCGGAGATCCGGTCCAACGGCTGGTTCACCCTCTCCGCAGAGGGCCCGGACGCCGACAGGGCCGCGTGGCTGATGGTCCAGCACGCCGACCATGATCCCGTCTTCCAGCGCGAGGCCTTGGCCCTGCTGACCCGCCTCAAGGACCAGAACGAGACCAGCAAGCGCAACTACGCCTACCTGTATGACCGCCTCGCGGCCAATGAGGGCCGTAACCAGCTTTACGCGACGCAAGCGCGCTGTCGGGCCGGCCAACGCGAACCCCATCCTGCCGTGGCGGATCCTCAAGGCCTGGAGGCTCGCCGCGCAGCCATGGGCCTGGAGACGCTGGAAGCCTACTACGCCCGGTTTGGGCCTTGTCAGAAGGACTAGGCCGTGATCAGCGAACCGCTGGTCCTCGCCCGCGCCGATGCTAAGCTCTCAGAACGCGCGACCGGGAGACCCTCGCGGTATCGCCGACCAAGCCACCACCAAGGATTCCCATGCGCCTCTTCGTCGTCGCTCTCGCCGTCCTGTCCCTTCCGGCTTTGTCGGCCTGCACCGAGAGCAAGCAAGCCCGGCGCGCGGCGACGTGGAGCGACAAGCCGGCCGACATCGTCTGCTGGTCGTACGGGACCCAGACCTTCGCCGGCCGCTCGACCGGCAAGGTCGAATATGACGAAGGCGGCCGCATCTCGTTCGTCGACGCCGCCAACGGCCGCTACACCACGGTCGAGGGCGAGTGCCGGGTCGTCTACGCGAAATAGGCGGCTATTTCAGACCGTCCTCGGCCAAGGTGTAGGCTACGATCGCATTGGCGTGGCCGTGGCCAAGACCGTATGCGCTCTTCAGCACGGCGACGAGATCCATGTGCTTGGCCGGATAGGCGTCGCGCACGATCTTCTGCCAGTGGGCGATCGGCTGGCCGTAGGTCTTCTCGATTGACGGTAAGTAGGACGCCGGGCCCTTCACCTTGTTGTCGGACATGAGAAGCGCCTCTCAGTTCTAGCCAACCCTTGATGCGTCGGCCGCTCGCCGTCGGCAATGGCCAGGCCCCGACTGTCACCAAAACTCCCTCCGTTTTCAGACGAACCCGGTTTCATCCGCTCCGGAAAGGGCTTAGGTAAGGCTCAACCTGAGCATAACCTTCAGGACGGGGACGAGATGGACGACGCGGGCGCCAGCTTGCAGGCGATCATGGCGGGGATGGGCCGGACGGCCCGCGAGGGCGCGCGCGCGCTTCGTCTCGCCACGCCAGAGCAGCGCACCGCCGCCATCCAAGCCATGGCCGCCGCCATCCGCGAAGACGCTGACGTGATCCTGGCCGCCAACGCCAAGGATCTGGCGCGCGCGCAGGCCAATGGCGTCTCGGGCCCGATGCTGGACCGCCTGGCTCTGGACGCCGCCCGCCTGGAGGGCGTGGCCGCCGGAGTCGAGGCCGTGGCCGCCATTCCCGATCCGGTCGGCGTGGCCATCTCGCGCTGGACCCGGCCCAACGGCCTGGACATCGCCCGCGTGCGCACCCCCATCGGCGTCATCGCCATGATCTACGAGAGCCGCCCCAACGTGACCGCCGACGCCGCGGCGCTGTGCGTGCGCTCGGGCAATGCGGTGATCCTGCGCGGCGGCTCGGAGTGCATCCACTCCAACCTGGCCATTCACGCCGCCATCGAGCGCGGCCTGAAGAGCTCGGGTCTCCCCGCCGCCGCCGTCCAGGCGGTGAAGACGCCTGATCGGGCCGCCGTCGGCATGATCCTGGCCGGGCTCGACAAGACCGTCGACCTCATCATCCCCCGCGGCGGCAAGAGCCTGGTGGCCCGCGTCCAGGCCGAGGCCCGCGCTCCGGTGTTGGGCCACCTGGAAGGCCTGAACCACGTCTTCGTGCACGCCGCCGCCGACCTGAAGAAGGCCGTCGAGGTGGTGGTGAACGCCAAGTTGCGCCGCGTTTCGGTCTGCGGCTCGGCCGAGACCCTGCTCATCGACAAGGCCGCCGCCGAAAAGCTGCTGCCGCCGATCGCCGACGCGCTGATCAAGGCCGGTTGCGAGCTGCGCGGCGACGCCGCCGCCCGCGCCATCGAGCCGACCATGAAGAAGGCGACCGTCGAGGACTGGACCACCGAGTATCTGGCCCCGATCCTGGCCGTCGCCGTGGTCGACGGCGTGGCCGGCGCGGCCCAGCACATCGCCTCCTACGGCTCAGGCCACACCGACGCGATCATCACCGAGGATCCGACGGCGGCCGAGGCCTTCATCGCCGAGGTCGACAGCGCCATCGTGCTGGTCAACGCCTCGACCCAGTTCGCCGACGGCGGCGAATTCGGGTTCGGGGCCGAGATCGGCATCGCCACCGACAAGCTTCACGCCCGCGGTCCGGTTGGGGCCGAGCAACTGACGACGTTCAAATATGTGGTTCGCGGGACCGGCCAGACTCGTCCCTGAGGCCGGTCGGCCCAACGCCCAGCGCCTGGGGTTCCACCTGGAGCCCGGGATGCGTGTCGGGCTGTTCGGCGGCAGCTTCAATCCGGCGCACGAGGGCCACGCCCACGTGGCCGAGACGGCCATGCGTCGTCTCGAGCTGGATCGCGTGATCTGGCTGGTGTCGCCGCAGAACCCGCTAAAGCCGTCGCACGAGACCCGCCCCTTGTCCGAGCGCATGGCCAACGCCCGCCGCTGGGCGCGCGGGGCGGGGATGATCGTCTCGGACGCCGAGACGCGACTGGGCTCGCAGTACACGATCGACACCCTGCGCGTTCTGCGCGCCCGCTACCCCGGCGTGAAGTTCGTCTGGATCATGGGCGCCGACAGCCTGGCCACCTTCCACCGCTGGCGGGGCTGGACGCAGATCATGCGCGAAGTGCCGGTGGCGGTGATCTCGCGCCCGTGGATCGCGCTGAAGGCCCGAACCTCGCCGGCCGCCCGCCGCTTCGCGTTCGCCCGATGGCCCGCCAGCGCCGCCGCCAAGCTGCCGGACGCCAAATCGCCGGCCTGGGTCTATCTGACGGGCCCGCTGAACTTCGCCTCCTCGACGGCGCTACGGGCGCGGCAGAAGGGTTGAGCCGCGTTGTGCGTGCGCCGCTGAAGGCTTGCGAATCACCGTTCCGCCATCACCCCCTCACGTTTCGCCCAATTCCATGCTATGAGGACGATCCACAGCGACCCCATAAGGAGCAATCCGCTGCGTAGCGACCCCGCGCAAAGTGCGCACGAAGGCCCGGCCGGCGCCGAGTCCTCGACTGAATCCCCGGGCCTGAGTCCGGTTCTCGACGTGAAGGCGCTGGAGCGCCTCATCCTCGACCGCCTTGACGACGACAAGGCCCAGGACATCGTCCACATCGACCTGACGGACAAGAGTTCGGTCGCCGACAGCCTGATCGTGGCGTCGGGCCGTTCGCACCGTCACGTCGGCGCTCTGGCGGACCACATCCTGCGCGCCCTGAAGGAAAACGGCTTCGGCAAGGCGCGGGTTGAAGGCCTGCCGCATTGCGACTGGGTGCTGATCGACGCCGGTGACGTCGTGGTCCACCTGTTCCGTCCCGAAGTGCGCAGCTTCTACAACATCGAGAAGATCTGGGCGGTCGACGCCCCGCACCGCACGGCGGCGAACTGATCTCTTGAGCTCGGCCGCTGTCTCCAGAAGAGATGGCGGCCTTGAGCTTGCTCTTTTGCTTGGCGCGTGGCGGGCGCCGAAACCGGCTTCCACCTTCGGCTGCCACGCTTGCCTTGATGAAAATCACCATCCTCACCGTTGGAAAGCTTGGCCGCATGGTCGAGGCGCAACTGGCTCTGGACTATGCGTCCCGCGCCACCGCGTCAGGCCGCGCCCTGGCCCTGGGCCCTGTCGACATTCTCGAGGTCGAGGCCAAGAAGCCGGGCAAGGCCGCCGAGGCCGAGGTGCTGCGCCCGCATCTGGAGGGCGCCTATGTCGTGGCGTGCGACGAGCACGGCAAGGCCTGGAAAAGCCGCGCCTTCGCCGATCATCTGGCCCGACTCCGCGATGACGGAAACCGCCGGGTGGTGTTCCTGATCGGTGGAGCCGACGGTCTTGACCCTTCGATCCTGGCGGCCGCCAACGAGACCATGGCCTTTGGCGTCCAGACCTGGCCGCACGCCCTGGCCCGCGCCATGTTGGCCGAACAGATCTATCGCGCCGCCACCATCCTGTCGGGCTCGCCCTATCACCGCGATTGAGGCAAGAGTTCCGGCGATGTCCCGCTCGCGACTCGCCCTCGCCGTCTGCGCCCTGATCCTCACCGTTCCCACGGTCGTGGTCGGCTGGCAGCGCGCGGACACCGCCTTCGAGGCCCAACGCGCCAAGGACCGCCAGCATGCGGCCGACATCCGCCGCGAGATCCAGGACCTCCGCGCCGAGCTCGATCGCCTGGACCACGCCCGCATCGCCGCCGGCGTCGACGTGGACGCCAAGCGCGACCGGCTGGAGGCGCTGAACGCCCGGGAGAAGGCGATCCTGGCCGATCTGGGCCGCAACCGTCAGCGGCTGTCGCTGCTCCTCTCCGCCCTGCAACTGTTCCGCCGCGATCCGCCGCCGGCCCTGCTCGTCTCGCCCGGCGACGCTCGCGACGCGGTGCGCGCGGCGATCCTGATCCGCGCCATGACGCCGGATCTGAAGGCCCGCGCCGACGCCTATGGCCGCCAGGCGACGGCGATCGGAACCTTGCGTCGCGAGGCGGCGGCCGCGTCGGCCGAACTGTTCACCGCTGAAAGCGTGGTCGCCGACCGCAAGGGCGAGATCGAGCGCCTCATCATCGAAAAGACCGAGCTCGAACGCGCCTACGCCCAGGAGGCGCTGACCCAGGCCAATGAACTGAAGACCCTCGGGGCGCTGACCGACGGGCTGGGCCGCGTGGAGCCCAGCGGGCCGCTCAAGCTGCGGCCGCCCGTCGAAGCGGCGATCGTTCGCCGGTTCGGACAGGAAATGCCGGTGGGCGGCAAGTCGCCGGGCCTGACGCTGCGTCCCGAAAAGGGCGCGACCATCGCCGCGCCGGTCGCCGGGGTCGTCGAATACGCCGGCGCGCTGAACGGCTGGGGAGCAGTGCTGATCCTGCGCGCCCAAGGCGCCTATCATGTGGTGCTGGCGGGCCTGGACCAGGTCACCGCCGCACCCGGACAATCTGTCGCGGCCGGCGCGCCCATCGGAAAGATGCCCGACCATGCATCTTCCGAACCGGAACTCTATATGGAAGTGCGGGAAAACGGCGCGCCGGCCGATCCGGAGCGCTGGCTGAAACAGGAGTCGCGATAGTCGACTTTTTCAGTAATTGTGGCCGTAATTATACCTCCGGTCACTGACAGGGTTGGTCGGGACTAAACACGGGTTGCGGCGCCGCGCGCCGCTAGGGAGCCTTCCGGGCCTTTATGCGCAAGTACCTGATCATCGGCGTTTCGGCCTTCGTCCTCGGCGCGGGAACGATGGCCTACATCAGCCCCATCGCCCAGGCGAACAACGCCCCCAAGGCTAAGACCTACAAGATGCTGGAGCTGTTCGGCGACGTGCTGGGCACCGTCGAGGACCAGTATGTCACCGAGGTCGACGACAAGAAGCTGATCGAGGCGGCCCTGGACGGCATGCTGACCAGCCTGGACCCGCACTCCGGCTACCTGGCGCCCGACGCCTATGAAGACATGCAGGACACCACCCGCGGCGAGTACGGCGGGCTGGGCCTGGAGGTCACCAGCGAAGAGGGCGTGGTCAAGGTGATCTCGCCGATGGACGGCACCCCGGCGTCGCGCGCGGGCATCCAGGCCGGCGACTACATCACCGCCGTCAACGGCCAGAGCGTGCTGGGCCTGACGGTGAATGAAGCCGTCAAGCAGATGCGCGGCACGGCCGGCGAGGCCGTCACCCTGACGATCGCTCGTGACAAGACCGACCCCTTCGACGTCAAGCTGATCCGCGAAGTCATCAAGCCCAAGGCCGCCATCGCCCGCATGGAAGGCGACTACGGCTATGTCCGCTTGCCGGGCTTCAACGAGAAGGCCACCGACGCGCTCGTGGCCTCGATCAACGAGCTGAAGACCAAGAACCCGAAGATGAAGGGCCTGATCCTGGATCTTCGCAACAATCCGGGCGGCCTGCTCGACCAGGCGGTCGGCGTGGCCGATGTGTTCCTGGACGGTGGCGAGGTGGTCAGCCAGCGCGGCCGCGACGCCCGCAATATCCAGCGCTACAACGCGCGCGGCGGCGACATGCTGAACGGCCTGCCGATGGTGGTGCTGATCAACCAGGGCTCGGCCTCGGCGGCGGAGATCGTGGCGGGCGCGCTGCAGGACCGTAAGCGGGCCGAACTGGTCGGCCTGACCAGCTTTGGCAAGGGTTCGGTGCAGACCGTGATCCCGCTGCGCGGCGGGGCCGACGGCGCCCTGAAACTGACCACGGCCAAGTACTTCACCCCGTCGGGCCGCTCGATCCAGAAGACCGGCATCGCGCCAGATCTCGAAGTCGCCCAGACCCGCGACCAGGCCCAGGACATCGCCAATCGCGTCTGGTTCAGCGAAGCCAGCTTCAAGAACGCGCTCAACGCCGACGAGGGCAAGGCGCGCGTCGGCGCCCATACGCCGGCCGAGGCGCCGCCAACGGGCTTCGACGACAAGAAGGGCGACTTCCAGCTGCAACGCGCCATCGCCGTGCTGCAGGCCGGGGGCGTCGCCAACACGCCAAAGCTTCCCAAGCCCGCCGCCAAGGTCGCCGAAGTGACGGCCAAGGCCGCCGCCGCGGCGGGCGGCAAGACGCCGGTGACCGAGACCAAGTAAACGGCCAGGCTCCGCGCCCTGAACGATCAACGCCGCCCCAGAGCTTCCGGGGCGGCGTTTTTCTTTGTCTCAGCGATGGATTCTAGAAGTCAGCAGAGATCGTGAACTGCACCGTTCTGGGCGGCGCCGGACGGAAGCTGGCGGCGGTGTTCACCGTCGTGTTGATGGTGCCCAGATAGTCCTTGTCGAACAGGTTATCGATGTTGACCCGCGCCTTGATCTGGCTGAACGGCCCGGCCGAGAAGCCGTCGCCGATGTCGATGTAGGCGTTGACGATGGTGTAGCCGCCGACGCTTTCGCTGTTGATGAAGTTTGTGAAGCGGCTTTCCAGGTGGCGGGCCGAGACGTTCATCAACAGGCCGTCGAACGGTTCGACCGTGACACCGCCCTGGATCACCCAGTCGGGGAAGTCCGGCACCTTCTTGCCGGCGATGGCCAGGGTCGTGGCCGCCGCCGTGGTGCTGGCGCGGTAGTTCAGGACGTCATCCTGGAACTTGGCGCTGTTGTAGGAGACGTTGGCGTTGAAGTACGCCTTGCCGGCAAGGAGTTCGGGCTTCCACTGGCCGCTGAACTCGACGCCCTTGGCCTTCACCGCCCCGACGTTCTGGAAGAAGGTCTCGGTGATCCCGCCACCGCCTGGCACTGGCGAGGCGAAGGATTGGAGCCGGTTCTTGAACTCGGTCTGATAGGCCACGATCGAGGCGTTGAACGTCTTGTGGTTGGCGCGATAGCCAAGCTCCCAGTTGGTCGAGGTCTCGGGGTCGGGCCCCGCGACGGTCGGGCTGGCGGCCGAGAAGATGTCGTCCGCGCCGCGCGGCAGGGCCATGTTCTCCGAGTACGAGGCGAAGATCTGGTCGCGGCCGGTCACGCTGTAGACCGCGCCCACCTGGGGCAGGAAGCTGTCCTTCCAGTTGTCCTTCAGCAGCGGGCGGCGGCTGTTGATATAGTCGTTCGGATTGCGATAGCCCGAGATCTTGTAATCGATGTCAGTCGCCTTGAAGCCAAGTTCCAGCTTCAGCTTGGAATCCATCAGCGTCAGGGTGTCCTTCAGGAAGAACTGCGTGGTCTCCCGTAGGGATTTATAGTCACGCTGGGCGTGGACGCGCTCGTTGAAGAGCGGCTTGCCGTCCGGGTTGCCGTTCTCGACGTTGTAGCGGTTCTGGGTACGATGATAGTCGTCGTTCTCCAGCCAGACGCCGGCCTCGATCTTATTGAAGCCGACATGCCAGGCCAGCTTGGCGGTTACGCCCTGGCGGATCCCGTCGATGCCCGACAGGCCGTACTGGATGCCTTTGGGCGCGAACAGGCCCGGCACGATCAGGCGCTCGGCGTTATGGCTGGCCAGTGAGGTGGCGTAGGCCTCCGGCGACACCCCGTACCCGCCCTTGTCTTCGTAATAGGCCGTCGTGGTCAGGTCGAGATTGTCGGTGATCGGCGTGTTCAGCGTCAGGCCATACAGGTGGTCCTTCCGCTTATTGATCGCGAACTTGTAGTACTGGGCGTAATTGGCGTTGGAGTACGGCACGCCGGCCGCAGCCTCGGGCAGGCTGCCCGTCGGGATCGACAGCGGCGTTCCGAACGGAACCGAGGTCGGCACCACGCCCAGATAGGCGAAATAACGGCCCTTCCGCCCGAAGACGTCACCGGCCGTCCCGGCGTACTGCGCCTTGGTGATCGACGGGCTGTCATAGTCGAAATAGTCGTTGTGGACGGTCTGGAAGGTGATGTCCCCGCCGTTGGGGAGGTCGTACTTCAGCTTGCCCTCGTAATGCTTGCGGTCGATCGTGCCCGGGCCGCGCCACAGGTCGCCCTTGATCCAAGATCCGCTGACATAGCCCGAGAGCGGCCCCACCTTGCCCATCTCGAGCCGCAGGAAGGTGCGGCGCAGGTCGTCGCTGCCGAAGGTCTGGCTGATCGCGCCCCCGGCCTCTTCGGACGGCGCCTGGGTGAAGTAGTCGACGATCGGACCCAGCGACGCATAGCTGGGCAGGGCGACATCGCCCGCGCCGGCGGAAGCGGTCACCCGCAGCAGATTCTCGTTGTCGACATAGCGATAGATCGGGCTGCCGCCGAACTGATCGCTGCGCCCCATCGGGATGTTGTCGAGCAAGAAGCCGATCTGCTGGAAGTTGAAGGCCCGCACCGACACCGAGTTGCCGAACTCGTACATGCCCAGCGCATCGTTGGCCTGGACGTTGAAGCCCGGCAGGCTCTCCAGCATCTTCAAGCCGGTGATGCCGGCCGGGGCCGACAGCAGGGCCTCGCGCGTGATCGAAACGGTCGCCGTCGCGTGATCCGTGCCGATGGCGACGCTGGCCTCAGACAGACGCTTGCCGGTCACCACGACGGTTTCCAGTTCGGCGGGCTTCTCCGACTGCTGGGCGTAGGCGCTGGTCGCACCGCCCAACAAGGAAGCCGCGAGAAGAAGCGCCTTGAGCCGGACGGCGTCGCGCGTGGGTTTGCGAGAGGTCATGACTATCCCCAATCATGTTGACCCGCTCAGCGTCACAAGGGGGAAAATCCAGGTAAACCCTCAAGCATGGAAATAGTATCAACTAAATCTCAGCGTCAAAACCTTGCACAACATCTGTTTGATTTTCAGTCATAGCCAGTTTTACTGAAGTATATCGAACAGAAGCAGCGCGAAAGCCATCGGGCGATCGCGTTTGAAAGCGTCATTTGGTGTGCTTTTGAGGTTAGTCTTCCGCGATCACACACAGGGGCTTGGACGGGTCGGAAACGACACGCCTTCTGCCCCCGCTGTCCTTGGCGCCTGAGAGATTCGGCGGCCGACGCTGCGGTCGACGCACCTTGCTCCTTCGGCGAGAGCGGCAAGCGCCCTGCTTTCCAGCGTTCAACGCCTCGCGCGGTCCTTTTGCTTGAGCGTTTCCGGGGCGGTTTCGCCTTCAGCGCCGGGCCGGGGCCCGGTCTCTCCCGCGAGAGGCCTTCAGGGAACAAAGTCGGCGCGTACATCGTCAATCCGCCCAGGGACGACTTTCCGACACATTCCATCGTGCGCCTGTGTCCGTTGCAGAAAACGCTGATTTCAGTGGCGCCCGCGTCGCCGCGTCGCGCCCCGGATCGCGGCCGGACACATCTCGTTAACCATATCTTCGAAGCTTGCCCCTAGGATCAGGGCGTCATGGCCGTCTCGTTCTCACGAAAGCCCGCCTACGCCGCCGCCGCGCCCGTTTCGGGCGCGCCCAACGACCTGCGCGCCAAGTTCATGGCGGCGGTCCGCAACCCCTACATCAGCGCCAGCGGCGCGGCGCTTCTGTTTCTCTCCTCGCTGGCGACGCTGGTCCTGATCACCAGCGATCCGCACGCAGGCTCGCCGGTGATTCGGCTGGAGCTGACCAAGATCGGCGCCACTAAGAACGCTCCGGAAGGCTGGCGCGAAGCGCTAGGCGGCGACCCCGCGCACGAGGCCAGCCTGGTCCCGGGCGAACTGGGTCTTTCGGCCAAGCCTTTTGGCCTCCTGATGGCGCAGGCCGAGGGCGAGCCCCCCGCCGCCGAGGGCCTGGAGAACACGCCTGCGATCCCGCAAGGCCCCGGCCTGCCGCAGGCGCCGATCGCCGGCCTGACCGCGCCTGGTCCGGGCGGAGCCCCCTTGCCGATCATCGCCGCAGACGGCCGAACGGCCGCCGAGGCCTATGCCCGCCCGTTCACGCCGAACGGCCGGCCCAAGGTGTCGGTCGTCATCGGCGGTCTGGGCCTGAACGCCCAGACCACCCGCGCCGCGATCGAAACCCTGCCGGGCGAGATCACCCTTTCCTTCGCGCCCTACGCCGAGGGCCTGCAAGGCTGGATCGACCTGGCCCGCGCGCACGGCCACGAGGTGCTGCTGGAGACGCCGATGGAGCCGGCCGACTATCCGGCCAACGATCCGGGGCCCTACACCCTGATCGCCGCGAACCGGCCCGAAGACACCGTCCGCAAGCTGGAGTGGCTGATGTCGCGCGCCACCGGCTATTTTGGCCTTTCCAACTATCTGGGCGCGCGCTTCGTCGACAACGACCAGGCGATGAACACCTTCAATGGCGTCTTGAAGGCGCGGGGCTTGGCCTTCATCGACGATGGCCTGGCCGCGCGCCGCGCGGGTCCGATCCCGCGCGCCTCGGCCGACCGGGTGATCGACGACGAGCTCTCAGCCAGCGCCATCGACGCCCAGTTGCGCGCCCTGGAGAACGGCGCGGCGGCGCGGGGACAGTCGCTGGGCTCGGGCTTCGCCTATCCGGTGACCATCAGCCAGGTTCGCGCCTGGGCGGCCGGCCTGCAGGCGCGAGGGATTCAGCTAGCTCCCGCATCGGCCCTGGCGCAGCGTTGAGCGCCCTGAGATAAGCCTCGGCATGACCGAGCTTGACCATCCCCAACACCGCCCGAACGTCGGCGTCGTCCTGTTCCATCCGGACGGTCGCGTGTGGCTGGGTCGCCGTCATCGGCAGGCCCCGCCCTATAACTGGCAGTTTCCGCAAGGCGGCGTGGACGACGGCGAGGACCTGGAAGCCGCAGCCCGCCGCGAACTCGCCGAGGAAACGGGCGTTACCTCAGTGGAGCTTCTGGGCCGCACTCAGGGCTGGATCACCTACGACTTCCCGCCCGAGGTTCTGGCCAATCCGAAGCACACGCGCGGCTGGCGGGGCCAGAAACAGGTCTGGTTCGCCTATCGCTTTGTCGGCGAGGAGTCGGAAATCGATCTGGAAGCAGACGAACACATCGAGTTCGACGCCTGGCGATGGGGCAGGCTCGACGAAACGCCCGAACTGATCGTACCCTTCAAGCGCGGAGTCTACGAAGCGGTGGTCGCCGCGTTCCAGGGGTTCGCGGGCGGGGCCTGAGCTGTCCGCCGCCGCGAAGGGGAGAGTTGGATGGCGGACACGGTTCTGTTGATTCACGGCTACGGCTGCGCGGGCGACGTCTGGGGACCGGTCGCCGAGCGACTGAAGGCCGAGGGCTATCGCGTCGAAGCGCCGACCATTCGCTCGGCCGTGCGGACGGTCGACGGCCCGCGCGCGGGCCTGGCGGGCCTGACCCTGGCCGACTACGTCGCCGAGATGAGCGCCCTGGCCCAGACCCTGGCCAAGGAGACGGGCAAGAAGCCGCTGGTCTTTGGCCACTCAATGGGCGGCCTGATCGCCCAGAAGATCGCGGAGGCCGGCCACGCCTCGGCGCTGGTTCTGTTCGCCCCCGCCTCGCCGGCGGACGCGCGCGGCAAGCCGAAGCTCTCCCCCGTCTTCACCTTCCTGAACATGGCCCTGCAGCCCAAGCCCGAGACCAAGGCGGGCAAGATGTGGAAGCCGGGCTTCAAGTTCGGCGTGATGAACGCGGTGCCGGCCAGCCGTCACGACGCCCTCTACGCCACCATGGTGCATGACAGCGGCCAGGTGCTGGCCGATCTGGCCTGGCCGGACAAGGATCCGAACAAGGCCGCGCACGTTGACGCCGCTAAGGTGACGGTTCCGATCCTCGTGCTGGCAGGAGCGCTGGACCGCACCACGCCGCTGGACGACGTCCAGCGGATCGGCCGCAAGTACGCCAGCGCCGATATCAAGATCTATCCCAACAACGCCCACTATCTCATAGACGAGCCGAACACGATGAAGATCCTCGATGACGTGATCGCCTGGCTGCGGGGCAAGAACCAGACGCCTGCCGCACCGGCCGCACCGGCTCCCAAGGCCGCGCCCGAACCGGCCCCTGAACCAGCCAAGACGCCCGAGCCGGCGCCTGTAGAGGCCGCCGCCCCGCCGCCCGAGCCCGTAAAGGCCGCTGAGCCCGCCCCCGCCCCGGCCGCGAAGAAGGCCGCTGCGCCGAAGGCTGCGGCCAAGCCGAAGGCCGAAGCCAAGCCCAAGCCCCCGGCCAAGGCTCCCGCCGCCAAGACGGCCGCGCCGAAAGCCAAGGCGGCGCCGGCCGCCGAGCCTGCCGCCAAGGCCCCGACCAAGGCCAAAGCGCCGGCTAAGGCTCCCGCCAAGGCCCCGGCCAAGCCCGCTGCCGCCGCAAAGCCCAAGCCCGAAGCCAAGCCGAAGGCGGCGGCCAAGCCTGCGGCCGAAAAGGCGCCGGCGGCGAAGAAGGCCGCCGCTCCCAAGGCGGCGGCCCCGAAGCCGGCGGTCAAGGCTGCGGCCAAGGCCGCTCCGGCCGCCAAGGCCCCTGCCGCGCCGAAGGCCGCCAAGGCGCCTGCGACAAAGGCGCCGGCCAAATCCTCGCCCAAAGCCAAGAAGTAAGTGTAGGCTGACCCCGCCGGCAGTGTCGTCGGCGGGGGATTAGGGGCGTTCATGCGCGCACCGGTGATCATGGTCCACGGCGCCTTCTGCGGCGGGTGGACGTTCGATGGGTTCCGCGCGCCGTTCGAGGCGGCGGGGCATCGCGTGTTGACGCCCGACCTGATCGGCCACGACGGCGTCAGCAGCGCCGCCGGTGTCTCGATGTCCGACTATGCCCGCCAGATCAGCCGGCTCATAGAAACCTGCGAAGCCCCGCCGATTCTGATCGGTCACTCGATGGGCGGCCTGGTCGTCCAGATGGCGGCGGCGCGCGCGCCCGTCTCCAAGCTGATCCTGCTGGCGCCATCCGCGCCCTGGGGTGTTTCGGGCGCCAGCCTGGAAGAGGCTGTTTCTGCGGTCAGCCTCTACGCCCTGGGTCCCTACTGGATGCAGGCCATCGCCCCGGACTATGGCGTGGTGCGCCGCTACAGCGTCGACCGCCTGGAACGCGCCGACCGCAAGGCGATCTTCGCGCGAATGACAGCCGAAAGCGGCCGCGCCCTGTGGGAGACACTGAACTGGTGGCTGGACCCGTTCATGACCACCAATGTGCGCGCCCCGGCCTGTCCGGTGCTGGCCATCGCGGGGGGCAAGGATGTGATCCATCCGCCGGCCACGGTTCGCCAGACGGCCGCGCGCCTAGGCGGCCAGGTCGAGGTCTTCGCCGAAATGAGCCACTGGCTACCGGGCGAACCGGGTTGGGAGGCGGTGGCGTCGCGGTGCCTCGACTTCATCGCCGCCGAAGGGCGCGTGGCCGCCTGAGCTTGCGGGCTACTGTGGACTGAACAGTTTCAGTCCGAGGATCCCGGCGACAATCAGGCCAAAGCAGACCAGCCGGGCGGCGGTGGCCGGCTCCTTGAACACCACGATCCCGACGATAGCCGTACCGACCGCCCCGATCCCGGTCCACACCGCATAGGCGGTGCCCAGCGGCAGGCTCTTCACCGCCCAGCCCAGAAGCCCCATCGACAGCACCAGACTGATCGCCGTCAGCACGATCGGGATCGGCCGCGTGAAACCCTCGGTGAACTTCAGGCCCACGGCCCAGCCCACTTCGAAAAGGCCGGCGATGAAGAGAATAATCCAGGCCACGACGAGCCCTTTCTGTCCAAAAAGGCGGGGTCGTCCCCGGACAAAGCAAAAAGGCGCGGGGTCGTCCCCGCGCCTTTTCTAGATAGGACCGCCTGGCAGGAGCGGCAACCGGCCTTAGCGGCTGGTCGTGCTGTACAGGATTTGAGCCCGTTCGAAGTTCTTGCCGACCGAGGTCTCGTCCAGCTTCTTCAGGCGCATATAGACCAGACCCGCGCGGCCGCCGGCCCAGGCGTCGTCCCACGACACGGTGAAGCGGCGATAGTCGCTGCCGACGGTCTGGTCGTTGCGGATCAGACGCAGCTGCGGGCTGTTTTCCCACGTCGCCCAATCGTGCAGGCCATTGGCCAGCTCTTGAGCCTGCTCGGGGGCCTGCGAATAGTCGATGGTGACGGTGCAGACGTTCTTGTTCGAACCCGGGTTATCCAGGGTGATGTTGAAGGGCTTCTCGAGCGCCAGGACCCACTGCTCCTTCTTCTTCTTGAAGCCGTAGTCCTTGACCAGCTGCGCGAAATCGCCGCCGGAGACCTGCGGCTTGCAGATGCGGTCCAGCACGTCGAGCAGGCGGACGGTGAAGGGGTCGGTAGTGCGCGGACCGCGCACGGGGGCGACATAGGCGTCGGCGGCGGGCGCGGCGGGCGCGGCGACGGGCGGCGCGGCCTGGTCAGCGGGAGCGGCCGGAGCGGCTTGATCGGTGGGCGCCGCCTGGGCGGCAGGAGCCTGAGCGGGCGCAGCGGCCGGAGCCGGCGCGGTGGTTTGATCCTGAGCGGCGGCGGTGGAAGCGACCGCGCCGAGGGCGATCAGGCTGACGAGCGCAAGGCGCATAGGCAAGGTATCCCCAACAAGACGAGAGGTCGGCATTAAAACCGACGGACGGTCCCTCGCAACCCTTATGGGCACGGATTAAGACCAAGATTGGGCCACAGGTGTAATTTTATCTCCCGCCGCGCGACGCCGTATCGCTTCTAGCGCGAAAACGCCCTCGATCCGGGGGACCGAGGGCGCATCGAAACAATAACAGCGTGATCGCTGAGTCGGGCGATCAGAGAGCCTCGACCGCGTGTTCCGCCAGGATCGTCAGACCTTCCGGCCCAACGTCGGCGAAACCGCCCTGGATATCGAACACCTTGGTGGTCGCGCCGTCCTTCACGGTCACCTTGCCTTCACGCAGGGTGGTCATGAACGGGGCGTGGTTGGCCAGCACGCCGAAGTCGCCTTCGGCGCCGGGAGCCTGGACCATGTCCACCTCGCCCGAGAACAGTTCGCGCTCGGGGGCGACCAGAGAGAAGTGCAGCTTGGCCATCAGTTGAACGTCTCCTCGACGCCGCCCAGGGCGGCCTCGATGTCTTCATCGGTCTGGATCTCGGTTCCGCAGAACGGGCAGAAGCGGATCGTCGCCAGCACCACGCCGGTCTCGCCCTCTTCTTCCCGCTCGCCGAGATTCAGCAGGATCAGGCCGCTGTCGTGCTCGATCAAGCCGGCGTTGGCGTCCGGAGACACCGCTTCGGCCAGCTCATCGCAGCAGAAATTGGCCAGGTCCGCGTCTTCGGTCATTAGGCTTCAGCCGCCATCTTTTCGGCCTTGGCCACGGCTTCTTCGATCGGACCGACCATGTAGAAGGCGCCTTCCGGCAGGTGGTCGTACTCGCCGTCGACGATGCCCTTGAACGAGCGGATCGTGTCCTTCAGCTGGACGAAGGCGCCCGGCGTGTTGGTGAACTGCTCGGCGACGTGGAACGGCTGGGACAGGAAGCGCTGGATCTTGCGGGCGCGGGCCACGATCAGCTTGTCCTCTTCCGACAGCTCGTCCATGCCCAGGATGGCGATGATGTCCTTCAGGGCCTTGTACTGCTGCAGGACTTCCTGGACGCGACGAGCCACCGTGTAGTGCTCTTCGCCGATGACCAGAGGGTCCATGATCCGCGAGGTCGAGTCCAGCGGGTCCACGGCCGGGAAGATGGCCTGGGCCGCGATGTCACGCGACAGAACGGTGGTGGCGTCCAAGTGGGCGAACGAGGTGGCCGGAGCCGGGTCGGTCAGGTCGTCGGCGGGGACGTAGATGGCCTGCACCGAGGTGATCGAGCCCTTGTTCGTCGAGGTGATGCGCTCCTGCAGGTTGCCCATCTCGGTGGCCAGGGTGGGCTGGTAGCCCACGGCCGAGGGGATGCGGCCCAGCAGAGCCGACACTTCGGCGCCGGCTTGGGTGAAGCGGAAGATGTTGTCGACGAACAGCAGCACGTCCTTGCCTTCTTCGTCACGGAAGTATTCCGCGATCGACAGGCCGGTCAGGGCCACGCGGGCGCGGGCGCCCGGGGGTTCGTTCATCTGGCCGTAAACGAGGGCGCAGCGCGAGCCTTCGGTCGAGCCGTTGTTGGCCTTCGGGTCGACGTTCACGTTCGACTCGATCATCTCGTGATAGAGGTCGTTGCCTTCGCGGGTGCGTTCGCCCACGCCGGCCAGAACCGAGTAACCGCCGTAAGCCTTGGCGATGTTGTTGATCAGTTCCTGCATCGTCACGGTCTTGCCGACGCCGGCGCCGCCGAACAGGCCGATCTTGCCGCCCTTGGTGTAGGGGCACATCAGGTCGATGACCTTGATGCCCGTGACCAGCACTTCAGCGGTGTTGGTCTGCTCGGCGAAGGACGGGGCGTCACGGTGGATCGTGCGGCTGATGTCCGAACGGATCGGGCCCTGCTCGTCGATCGGCTCGCCGATCACGTTCATGATGCGGCCCAGCGTGCCCGGACCGACCGGAACGCGGATCGGCTCGCCGGTGTCGCGCACGGCCTGACCACGGACCAGACCCTCGGTGGCGTCCATGGCGATGGCGCGGACGGTGTTCTGGCCCAGATGCTGGGCGACTTCGAACACCAGGCGCTGGCCAGTGGCCTCGTTGACGGTCTCGACGGCGTTCAGGATCGCCGGCAGAGCGCCGTCGAACTCGATGTCGACGACGGCGCCGATGATCTGGACGAGACGGCCGGTGGCGCCGTCCAGGTTGGTGGCCGGAGCCTTGGGCGCGGCGGCCTTCGGCGCGGCCGGCTTCTTGGCGGCCGGAGCCTTGGCGGCGGCGGCGGGAGCCTTGGCGGCGGCGGCCTTCGGAGCAGCGGCGGCCTTGGCGGCGGCGGGCTTCTTGGCGGCGGTCGCCGGCTTTTCAGCGGGGGTCTTGGCCATGGCGTTGCGGTCTTTCGGTCTCTGCGTGCTTGTGTCGTTAGGCTAGATCAGACGGCTTCGGCGCCGGAGATGATCTCGATCAGCTCCTTGGTGATCTGGGCCTGGCGGGAACGGTTGTACTCGAGGGTGTAGCGCTTGATCATGTCGCCGGCGTTGCGCGTGGCGTTGTCCATGGCGGTCATCTGGCTGGCGTAGAAGCCGGCCATGTTGTCCAGCAGGGCCGAGAGGATCTGGACCGTCAGGTTGCGCGGCAGCAGGGTCTCGAGAATGGCCTCTTCCGAGGGCTCGTACTCATAGACCGCAGCCGGGCCCGAGGCCGCTTCGGCGCCCTCGACCATGGCCGGGATCAACTGCAGGCCCGTCGGGATCTGCTGCACCACCGACTTGAAGCGGCTGTAGAACAGGGTGACCACATCGGTCTCCCCCGCCTCGTATTCGCGGGTGATCAGATCGGCGATCGGCTGCGCCACGGCCAGCGTCAGCTGGCGGTAGGACGACAGGTCGAAGGTGTCGACGATACAGCCGGCATAGGGCTTGGCCAGTTGAGCCGTGACCTTCTTGCCGACGCAGATCACGCGGACATCCTTGCCCTGGGCGATCAGCCCGTCGATGTGGGCGCGCGCGGCGCGAACGATCGACGAGGTGAAGCCGCCCGCCAGGCCGCGATCGGCCGCAGCGACAACCACCAGGTGGCGATCGTCACGGCCTGTGCCGGCCAGGAGCTTCGGGGCGCCGTCGCCGGAGACGCCGGCGGCGAGGTTGGCGATGACGCTGGCAAGACGCCGGGCGTAAGGACGGGCGGCTTCAGCCGCGTCCTGGCTCCGGCGCAGCTTGGCCGCCGCCACCATCTGCATCGCTTTCGTGATCTTTTGCGTCGCTTTGACGCTCGAGATCCGATTGCGCATTTCCTTCAAGCTGGCCATTCGGCGCTACTCTCTCCGAGCGGTTCCGAGGGGCTTAGGCGAAGGTCGACGAGAAGCTGTCGAGCGCGCTCTTCAGCGTGTTCTCCAGATCCTTGTCGAGCGCCTTCTTGGTGCGGATGCCTTCCAGAAGGTCGGCGTGCTGGCTGTGCAGACGGGCCAGGAACTCGCTCTCGAAGCGACGCACCGACGAGGTCGGGATGCCGTCGAGGTAACCGCGGGTGCCGGCGTAGATCACGCAGACCTGCTCTTCGACCGACAGCGGCGCGTATTGCGGCTGCTTCAGCAGCTCGGTCAGGCGCTCGCCGCGGGCCAGCATCTTCTGGGTCGAGGCGTCGAGGTCCGAGCCGAACTTCGCGAAGGCGGCCATTTCACGGTACTGGGCCAACTCGCCCTTAATCGGGCCGGCGACTTGCTTCATCGCCTTGATCTGGGCCGACGAACCGACGCGCGACACCGAGATGCCGACGTTCACGGCCGGGCGGATGCCTTGGTAGAACAGGTCGGTTTCCAGGAAGATCTGGCCGTCGGTGATCGAGATCACGTTGGTCGGGATGTAGGCCGACACGTCGTTGGCCTGGGTTTCGATGATCGGCAGCGCCGTCAGCGAGCCCGAACCGTTGTCTTCGTTCAGCTTCGCGGCGCGCTCCAGCAGACGGGAGTGCAGGTAGAACACGTCGCCCGGATAGGCTTCACGGCCTGGCGGGCGGCGCAGCAGCAGCGACATCTGACGGTAGGCGACGGCCTGCTTGGACAGATCGTCATAGATGATCAGGCCGTGCAGGCCGTTGTCGCGGAACCACTCGCCCATGGCGCAGCCGGCGAACGGGGCCAGGTACTGCAGCGGGGCCGGCTCCGAGGCCGAGGCCACGACGACGGTCGTGTATTCCAGGGCGCCGTGCTCTTCCAGGGTCTTGACGATCTGGGCGACGGTCGAGCGCTTCTGGCCGATGGCGACATAGACGCAGTAGAGCTTGGCGCTCTCGTCCTTGCCGGCGTTCACGGCCTTCTGGTTCAGGATGGTGTCGATGGCGACGGCGGTCTTGCCGGTCTGACGGTCACCGATGATCAGCTCGCGCTGGCCACGGCCGACCGGGATCAGGGTGTCGATCGACTTCAGGCCGGTTTGCACCGGCTCGTGCACCGACTTGCGCGGAATGATGCCCGGAGCCTTCACGTCGACGCGGCGACGCTCGGTGTACTGGATCGGACCCTTGCCGTCGATCGGCTCGCCCAGCGGGTTGACGACGCGGCCCAGCAGGCCACGGCCGACCGGCACGTCCACGATCTCGCCGAGGCGACGGACTTCGTCGCCTTCCTTGATTTCCTGGTCCTGACCGAAGATCACGGCGCCGACGTTGTCGCGCTCGAGGTTCAGGGCCATGCCCTTCACGCCGGCTTTCGGGAACTCCAGCATTTCACCGGCTTGGACGTTGTCCAGGCCGTAGATGCGGGCGATGCCGTCACCGACGGACAGCACCTGGCCGACGTCCGAGACGGCGGCCTCTTCGCCGAAGTTGGCGATCTGCGACTTGAGGATGGCCGAGATTTCGGCGGCGCGGATGTCCATGGTCTTCTGGGCTCTCTGCGATCTAATTTTTTACGGCGCGCTTATACGCTCAGGCGCGCTTCAGGGCGAATTTCAGGGAATCGAGCTTCGAACGGAGCGAAGCGTCGAAGAGACGCGAACCAACGCGCACCTTCAGACCGCCCAACAGGGACGGATCGACGCGCGTGGAAACTTCGGGGGTCTTGCCGAGGGCCTCGGCCAGGGCCGCTTGCACGCCCTTCAGCTGGGTCGGCGACAGGGCGGCGGCCGAGACGACTTCCGCCGTCACCACGCCGCGGTGCTTGGCCGACAGCTCGACGAAGGCCGAGATGGCGCCCAGGAGGTCGCCGGTGCGGCCGTTGGCGGCCACCAGGCCCAGGAACTTCGTGGTCAGCATGTCAAACCGGGCCTTCACGGCCACGGCGACGAGACCTTTACCCTTGTCCTCGGCCGAGAAAGCCGGGCTGGCGATCAGGCGGCGCAGGTCGGCGCTGTCAGCGATCATCGCCTTCAGGCTCTTCAGGTCGGCCTCGACCTTGGCCAGATTGCCGTTCTCGATCGTCAGTTCGAAGAGGGACTGCGCATAGCGCTGACCCGCATC
Organism: Caulobacter sp. FWC26; assembly: GCF_002742645.2. Taxonomy (NCBI): domain Bacteria; kingdom Pseudomonadati; phylum Pseudomonadota; class Alphaproteobacteria; order Caulobacterales; family Caulobacteraceae; genus Caulobacter; species Caulobacter sp. FWC26. Next base: position 255,232 of record NZ_CP033875.1, on the reverse strand, counting down.
CGTCGCCTTGGTTTCGTCCGCCACTTGGTATCCGCCCGGTGCGTTGCAAATCGCCGCCGACAAGAAGTTTAACCCTCATCGCGACTTAAAGGCTTGAACGCGCTTGAAAAAAGCACATGGACGGTCGGCGCTGCCGCGCCGTCCCGTCCGAAGCCGCGCGCCTGATAACACGGGCCTTTCGCAGTCGCAACCAACGGGGCGCAACCAAGCGGATCGTCAGTTCCCGGCGCGACGGAATATCGCCGAGGCCGAGGCGGCCAAGCCGCCGTCCGCGCGGCGCAGTTCGGCCTGGACGAAAACCAGACTCTTGGTGGCGCGCTCGACCCAACTCTTGCTCTCCAGGTCGTCTCCGACATCGCTTGCGCCATAGTCGACGGTCATCGAGGTCAGCGACGTTTCTTCGCCTGCGGCCTTGCGCAGAACGGATTCCAGTTGGGCGGCGAGGCTGATGTCCATGGCCTTCAACTAGTCCTGTAGCCGAAAAAGAAAAGAGGCGGCGGAACGTTCCGCCGCCCCGTTAAGGCGAATGCTCGAGGAAACAGCCAGACCGGGCCGGAGAAACGGCGGCCCGCAACGCGTCTGGGTACTAGGGTAAAGCGATAGGTGTTCTTACTTAGCCGCGACCTTGGCCGAGGCGTTGCAGCGGGTCAGGTCGTCGGCGTCCAGCGACTTGGTGTCGCCGCCGAAGGCCGAGACGCGGCCCACTTCCTTGGCGAGCGCCTTGCAGGCGGCCGCAGTGAGGGCCCGCGAAGGCGCTTGGGCCGAGACGCACTCGGCGCCCTCGCAGACGAAGACCGCGCCGCCGGCGACGACCTTGGTCTTCGCCGCGACCGGCGCGTCCAACGCGGCGGCGATGCGACCATCGGCGAAGGCCGAACCGGCGAACATGGAAACAGACAGGGCGGCGACAGCCGCCAGCGAACGGAGCTTCATCGGAAAGCCCTCCGGCTTTGGGGAAGTTGCGGTCAGATCGAGGATCGGTGAAAACGCAGGTACTGGCCGCTCGACCCCGGGGATGATGGCGCCGGTATCCCCACCGGTGCTTCGGGTCCGAACTAAGCATCGCTTAGATATCAGTGATAAGAAATTGCGCAAGAGCAATTTCGCTTGCGCGTCGCATTTTCGAGAAACACGGATTTCTCGACGGACTCGGCGAAACGAGCGCGAAAAAGACGAGGGCTAAAGCCCCAGGATCTGGTCGATCCGGCTCTCGGCCTGGGCGTGGATGGCGCGGTCCTCGACCATGCCCTTGGCGCGGGCGTAGCGACCGTTCTTTCCGGCGCGACGCTGGATGCCGTCGGCGGTCACGACGGGCCCCGGGCCGGCGGGATCGGTGAAGGCGCTCATCAGGGCGGCCATGATCGCGCCGATAAAGGCGGCGGCCACGGGTCCGATCGCCCCGACCCAGCCTTCGCCGAAGATCGCTTGCAGGCGGTCGATCAGCAGCTCGCGGTTTGGCTGCTTCTCCATGACCCCGATCATCCAAAGCACGGCGCCCTCGACGATGGCGGCCAACAGCACGGGCAGGATCACGCCCAGAACGCGCGGCCGGACGAACAGTCCGAGCGCGGCGCCAAGGATCGCGAAGGCAGCCATGGTGATCATGCGACCGGTATAAGGCGGCGCTGGTCAAAGAGCCGTTAAAGCCCGTTCCGCAGGGGCACGATTGGCCGGAGCGGCCGCCCGCGCTTTAGTCTCCAGCATAAAGAGAACAATGCGCGCAGGGAGGCTTGACCATGGACTTCCGACTGTCACCGGAACTTTCGGCCTATCTCGAAGAGCTCGACGCCTTCATCGAGAAGGAGATCGCCCCGCTTCAGGCGCGCGACGACAACGAGCGCTTCTTCGACCACCGCCGGGAATGGGCCCGCACCGACTGGGACGCCGGCGGCCTGCCGCGCCACGAATGGGAGGCGCTGCTGGGCCAGGCCCGCAAGCTGGCCGACCAGGCGGGGCACTATCGCTACGCCCTGCCGAAAGCCTATGGCGGCAAGGATGGCACGAACCTGGGCATGGCGGTGATCCGCGAGCACCTGGCCAGCAAGGGCCTTGGCCTCTTCAACGACCTGCAGAACGAGCACTCGATCGTCGGCAACAATCCGTTCGTGCTGATGATCCGCGACTTCGGCCGACCTGACCAGCAGCACCTGATCGAAGACATGCTGGATCGCGGCGCCTTCCGGCCGACCTTCGGCCTGACTGAGCCCGACCATGGCTCGGACGCGACCCATATGGAGACCCAGGCGGTCCGCGAAGAGCGTCATGGCCAGGCTGGCTGGCGGATCGACGGCGAGAAAATGTGGACCACCGGGATGCACGCGGCCACGCACTGCTGCCTGTTCGCCCGCACCAGCGGTCAGGACGGCGACGCTCGGGGCATCACCGCCTTCCTGGTTCCGGCCCATGCGCCGGGCGTGAAGATCGAGGAATACCTCTGGACCTTCAACATGCCGACCGACCACCCGCGCGTCAGCTTCACCGACGTCTGGGTTCCCGACAGCGCGATGTTCGGCCCGGAGGGCGGGGGCCTGGCCCTGGCCCAGCACTTCGTGCACGAGAATCGCATCCGCCAGGCCGCCTCCAGTCTGGGCGCGGCGGTCTACTGCATAGAAGAGAGCATCAAGTACGCGCGCGCCCGCAAGCCGTTCGGCAAGGCGCTGTCGGAGAACCAGGCCATCCAGTTCCCGATCGTCGAGCTTTCCACCCAGGCCGAAATGCTGCGACTGCTGATCCGCAAGACGGCGTGGGAAATGGACCAGATGTCCAAGCCCGAGGTCGAAAAGCGCCTCTCCGACAAGGTCTCGATGTGTAACTATTGGGCCAACCGCCTGTGCTGCGAAGCCGCCGACCGTGCGATGCAGATCCACGGCGGCATCGGCTATTCGCGCCACAAGCCGTTCGAGCACATCTACCGCCACCACCGCCGCTACCGGATCACCGAGGGCAGCGAGGAGATCCAGATGCGCAAGGTCGCCGCCTGGCTGTTCGGCTACATGGGTCCGCGCAAGCAGACGTTCGCGGAGATGGATAAGGTTTAACCTTCGCGGCCCTGACGTGTATCAATGGACGCGCTATCTAACGGCGGTATGCGGCGTACATGTTCGCATATCGCCGGACGAGCCTGCGGGTCCGCCTCATTCGAGGCGGGCGGGCTCACCGGGTTTGGTGGAGGGATCCTTGAACAGCCGTCTCGTCCGTAACGCCGCGCGCGTCGCCTTGGTCGTCGCCATCCCCGCCACCCTGGCGGGCTGCGGGATCAACAAGATCCCCACCCAGGACGAGGCGACCAAGACCGCCTGGGCCGAGGTGCAGAACCAGTACCAGCGCCGCGCCGACCTGATCCCGAACCTGGTTGCGACGGTGAAGGGCTATGCGGCCCAGGAAAAGGACGTGCTGACCGCCGTCACCGAGGCCCGCGCCAGCGCCACCCAGGTCAAGGTCGACGCCTCGACCATCACCGACCCTGCCCAGTTCCAGAAGTTCGCCGCCGCCCAGGACCAGCTGTCGGGCGTGCTGGGCCGCCTGATGGTGATCCAGGAGCAGTATCCCGACCTGAAGTCGAACCAGAACTTCATGGCCCTGCAGAGCCAGCTGGAAGGCACCGAGAACCGCATCGCGATCGCGCGGCGCGACTACAACGAGACCGCCCAGAAGTACAACACCACCCTGCGGACCTTCCCCAGCGTGTTCTGGGCTAAGACGCTCTACAGCGACCAGAAGCCGGCCCAGCTGTTCCAGGCCACCGCCGCCGCCCAGAGCGCGCCGACGGTGGACTTCTCCAGCCCGCCGACGGCGACGCCGCCGAAAATTCAGTAGGCCTGTGGCCATGACCGCTTTCATCCTCCCCCGTAAAACGGGGGAGGGGGCGTCACACCGCCGCTTGCGCCCCTTCCGGCGCGGCGTGAACACGCGCCGCGCCACCTCCCCCGTTTCACGGGTGAGGATGTTGCTCTTGATGCTCGCGGCCGTGCTATTCGCCCTGCCCGCCCTGGCGGACCCGAAGTTCCCGCCGCTGTCCGGCCGCGTGGTCGACGACGCGCAGGTGCTGTCGCCGGATGTCGAGCGCGACCTCTCGGACAAGCTCGAGGCGCTGGAGGCCCGCACCGGACATCAGCTGGTGGTGGCCACGGTCGGCAGCCTGCAGGGCTATCCGATCGAGGACTACGGCTACAAGCTCGGCCGGACCTGGGGGATTGGCGACAAGGACAAAGAAGACGGGGCGATCCTGCTGGTCGCGCCCAATGACCGTCAGGTGCGGATCGAGGTCGGCTATGGCCTGGAGCCGGTGCTGACCGACGCCCTGTCCAGCGTGATCATCCAGTCGGCCATCCTGCCCAAGTTCCGCAACGGCGACATCTCGGGCGGCGTGGTCGCTGGAACCGATGCGTTGGTCGAGCAGCTGGGCCTGCCGCCTGAAGAGGCCCAGGCCCGGGTGGCGGACGCCGCGCGTCCCGAACGCCACGAGGCGCGAGGCTCGGCCATCGTCGGGCTGCTGATCTTCCTGTTCGTGATCTTCGTGTTTTCCAGCCTGTTCCGCAGCCGACGCGGCGGGCTGGGCTCAGCCCTGCCCTGGATCATCCTCAACGTGCTGACCAGCAGCGGGCGCGGCGGCGGCGGCGGCGGCGGCGGTGACTGGGGCGGCGGCGGGGGCGGCTTCTCCGGCGGCGGCGGCTCGTTCGGCGGCGGCGGCAGTTCGGGACGGTGGTGAGATGGCCAGGCACATGACCCCCAACGATCTCGACCGCATCGCCCAAGCCGTAGCAGAGGCTGAGAAAACCACTGCGGGCGAGATCTTCTGCGTCCTGGCGCCAGAGGTTTCGGACTATCGCGAGACGCCGCTTGTCTGGGCGGCCGCCAGCGCCCTCGTCCTACCGGCTGCAGCGCTGCTGGCGGGCTTTCGTCCGGAGATGCTGACCCGCCTGTTCGGCGGCTGGAGCGTCGGCCATCACGCGGCCCAGGACGGCGCGATCCTGTCGGCGCTGTCGACCTATATCGTGCTGCAGCTGGTGGTGTTCGTCGTCGCCGCCCTGCTGGTGTCGATCCCGCCGGTCCGGCGCGCGCTGACCCCGGGCGCGCTGAAGACCGCCCGCGTCAAGCGCGCGGCGATGGAGCAGTTCCTCAGCCACGGCCTGCACGTCACTCGCGACCGCACCGGCGTGCTGATCTTCGCGGCCCTGGCCGAGCACCGGGTCGAGGTGATCGCCGACGAAGGCATCTACAAGGCCGCGCCCAATGCGGTCTGGGACGAGGTGGTCGCCGATCTCGTGGCGGGCCTCAAGCGCGGCAAGGTCGCCGACGGCTTCGTAGCCGCCGTCGCCCGCACCGGCGCGATCCTCGCCGCCCACGTCCCCCCGCGCGGAGACGACCGCAACGAACTCTCCGACGGCCTGACGATCCTGCCGAGGCGGTGAGGTGACGGGCGGGGGGCGTCATCTTGGACTGTTCTTCGTCCTCACCTTCGCGATCACCTGGGGCGTCGGTGGACTCTGGCTCTTGTTCCCCAAACCGCTGAACGCCTTGCTGGGGCCCTTCGTCTACGGATCCCCTGCCTATTTGGTCGCCGCTTGCGCCCCCAGCCTCGTGGGTCTTGGCCTGACGCTCGCCGAGCAGGGCCGCGCTGGTCTGCTCGACCTACTCCGCAGGCTGCTGCCTGGAACGGCCCTAACGATGGCGGTCGCCGTTCTTGTCCTACCGACCCTTGCCCTCGCGCTGTGTCTCGCCATGCCCACGACTTGGCCGGTGAAGCCCGCCGCCGTGCTGATCGCCACGCCCCTGCTGCTGCTGACTACCGCCCAGGTCATCACGAACGCCGGTCCGCTGGGTGAAGAGTTCGGCTGGCGCGGCTATGCCTTGCCTCGCCTTTTGGAGCGTTGGCCGCCGCTGGCGGCGGGGACGATCTTGGGCCTTGTCTGGACGCTTTGGCACGTGCCGGCGTTTCTATTCTCCGACATCGTGCTGACGCCTCTGACCGATATCGGCTGGTACGCCTTGGGAACGATCGCGCTCTCGGTGCTGATGACCTGGCTGCACGTCCATGGCCGAGGCAGCCTTCTTGTCGCGGGCCTCATCCCTCATGCGGTAATCAACGCCATGGGCGCGACAGGAGCCTGGGCCACACGACCCGCCGAAGCCGTGGCGCTGGCGATATTCAGCTTGGCCTTGTTCCACTTCTGGCCTCCCATGCCGAAAGACCAAGAGCGCGCCTGACGCGCCCACTTTGAGGAGGACCGCCATGTCCAACATCGACCCGACCCGCGCGCAGTTCGACGCCTTCAAGGCCCTGCCGCGCGATACGCCAATCCACATGCTGAACCTGATCCGGCTGAAGCCGCTGGCCGACTATCCGGCCGATCATCCTAATCACGGCAAGGACATGACTGGCCTGGACGCCTATCGTGAATACGGCCGCACCTCCGGCCCGATCTTCGAAGGGTTGGGCGGGCGGCAGGTCTGGGCGGGCAGTCCCGAGGTCGTGCTGACCGGTCCCAGCGACGAGCGGTGGGACCTGGCCTTCATCGCCGAGTACCCGAATGCCAGCGCCTTCCTGGCGATGGTCACGAACCCCGAGTACCGCGAGCACGTCAAGCACCGCCAGGCGGCGGTGGAAGACTCGCGGCTGATCCGCTTTTCGCCCTTCGCGCCCGGCAAGGGTTTCGGCGAGTAGCGCCTACTCGGCCGCCAACGGCTGGACATCGCCCTGCGGCGCGGCCTGGCCGCCGCGCACCAGGCGGCCCGGCAAGGCGCCGGTCGGCTCGCCGTCGCGCTGGGTGACGACGCCAGCGACGATCGTGGCGACATAGCCATCCGCGCGCTGGGTCAGGCGACGCCCGCCCGCCGGGAGGTCGTAGGCCACGCGCGGCGCTTCCAGCCTCAAGCCGTCGTAGTCGATGACATTCAGATCGGCGCGATAGCCCGGCGCGATCAGGCCCCGGTCAAGCAGCCCAACGGCCTTGGCGGTGTCGCGGGTCTGGCGGGCGATCATCGTCTCCAGCGGGATCCTTGGCCCCCGGGTCCGATCGCGTGTCCAGTGGATCAGGTTGCTGGTCGGGAAGCTGCCGTCGCAGATCATGCCGACATGCGCCCCGCCGTCGGACAAGCCCGGCACGGTGTCGCGATGGGTCAGCATGGCGAAGCTGGGCTCCAGCGAGCCGTCCGCGTAGTTCAGGAACGGATGGTACAGCATGCCTTGCCCGCCCTGCGCCAGCATGGCGTCCAGCGCGACGGCGGCCGGATCGCGCCGCTCGCGCGCGGCGATCGCGGCCACGGTCTTGTCCGCCGTCGGCTCGTAGTCGGGAGCGTCGCCGCCCATCGGAAAGAGATTGTCCCAGGCCCGCAGCGCGCTGCCGGCGAAGGGGCCCTTGGCGTCGCCGTCGTGTGCCAGTAGGCGCGCCCGGAACGCCGGATCGGACAGGGCCGCGACCTTGTCCGCCAAGGGGCGGTCCTTCAGTTCGGCGAAGACCGGGTTCTGGCTGAACGGGTTGAGCGTGAGCTCCAGGCCGAACAGCACCCCGACCGGACGGCCGCACACCTGCGCCTTCATCGGCAGGCCCGCGTCGACGGCGGCGGCGACGCCGGCGAGGAGGCCGCGCCAGCCTTCCGGGGCCTTGGGGCTCTGGACCAGGGAGAACGACAGCGGCCGTCTGGATCGCTCGACGATCCGGCGCAGCATGGCCAGCTCGGCGGGGCCGTCGATGAAGTCTGAGACCACCTGCAACACGCCCTTGCCGGCGGCCGCCAAGCCGAGCGCAATCCCCGTCAGCTCGTCCTCGCCTGCGGTCAGGGTCGGGGTCGGTTGGCCGTCGCTGGTGCGGTGATTGAGGGTGCGCGAGGTCGAGAAACCCAGGGCCCCGGCCTCGACCGCGCACCTGGCGATCGCGGCCATGGCGGCGATGTCGGCGTCGGTCGCCGGTTCGCGGTTCGCGCCCCGCTCGCCCATCACATAGACCCGCAAGGCCGCGTGCGGCAGCTGGGCGCCGACATCCACGTCGAAGGCGCGGCCGGCCAGGAAGTCGAGATAGTCGGGAAAGCTCTCCCAGGCCCAGGGCAGGCCCTCGGTCAGCACGGGAAAGGGGATGTCCTCGACGCCTTCCATCAGGCGGATCAGGCGGTCGTGATCCTCCGGCCGGCACGGGGCGAAGCCGACCCCGCAATTGCCCATCACCACCGTGGTCACGCCGTGACCGGAGCTAGGACCCAGCTGGCCGCTGCAGGTCGCCTGGCCATCGTAGTGGGTGTGGATGTCGACGAAGCCCGGGGTGACAATCCGCCCTCGGGCGTCGATCTCCTCGACCCCGGCCGCGAGACCCTTGCCGACCGCGACGATGACGCCGTCCCGTACGCCGACATCGGCTTGGAAGCCCGGTCCGCCCGCGCCGTCGAAGACCATCCCGCCCCGCAGGACCAGATCGTAGGCGTGCTTGGCCATGGTCGCCCTCCGCTTATCTTATCGTTGTTCACCAGCGTGAACCCCGCAGGGCGGAGGCGTCAAGAAAAAGGGCGGTCGCCGTAGCAACCGCCCCATCCCCGTTCCGTAAAAGGTGTCTACCCCTAGAACGACTTGCGGACCGTCACGCCCATGGTGCGCGGTTGCCCCACGGCGTAGCCGAGGCGGGCGCGCCCGCCGCGTTCGCGGTCGAACGACAGCAGCGCGTTCTCGTCGAACAGGTTGTTGACGTAGAACGTCATGTCGACGCCGTCCGGCATCTCCAGGCCGGCGCTAAGATTGACGATCTCGTAGCTGGGCAGCTGGAGATTGACGACCGTCGGGACCGTGCCTGTGGCGCCGCCGAAGGCGAGACCCGAGACGAACGAGCGCGGGTTGTTCTCTTGGTCACTGGCCTGGGTGAAGCGGTTGCCGACGTGCTGCAGCGAAGCCTTCAGGTAGCCGTTGACGCCCGGCCGGACTTCCTTGCTGTAGGTGACATCGAACGACACCTGGAACTTCGGCACCGACGGCAGACGGTTGCCGTCGCGGATGCCGCCGATCACCGCGCCCGTGCCATCCTTCACGGTGGAGTCGAACTCAGCTTCCAGCAGGCTGCCCGACAGGCCGATGTCGAGACCGTTGGCCAAACGCGCGGTCAGCTCGGCCTCGACGCCCTTGGTGTGGGCCTTGGGCACGTTGAACACCACGCGCGACGAGCACGAGCCGGCGTCCAGGGTGGTCTGCAGGTTCTTGATGTCGGTGTAGAAGGCCGCCGCGTTCAGGGTGACGCGCCCGAACCGCGACTTCACGCCGCCTTCGTAGTTCCACAGCGTCTCGTCGTCATAGCTCTGGTAGCCGCCGAAGATCGCTTTGTCCTGCGCCGAGCACAGCGGCAGGTTCAGCGGGTCGTTCACCCCACCCAGGCGGAAACCCTTCGAGGCCTGAGCGTTGAAGGTAACCGTGTCGCTGGCCTCGTAGCTGAGCAGGAAGCGCGGCGTGAAGCCATCGGACGAGGTCTTGTCGGTGCGGTTGTCGCCGTTGGCGAACAGGCCGCCGGACTTGAACTGCCGCGTTTCACTGAAGTCGTAATAGCGGCCGCCCGCCGTCGCGGTCAGCTTGCCGGTCGTGTAGGTCAACTCGCCGAACACGGCCTTCTGCTTGATGTCGTAGGGCAGGTAGGCGTTGTAGGGCGAGTCCTTGCCAAAGCCGTTGGCGACGGCGGCCGAGGTGCCCGCGCCCAGCTTGGCGTCGGTCGCGACGTCATAGCCCGGCGTCGGCAGACGCTGGTTGTAGACGCGGTCGACCTTCGAATAGAAGCCGCCGATCACCCACTGCAGGGGGCCGTCGCCGGTCGAGGCCAGGCGAAGCTCCTGGGTGAACTGCTCCAGATCGGTGGTGTCGCGCAGGTTGGAGGGCAGCAGCACGGCGGCGGCGGGGAAGCCCAGATCCACCGAGACGCTGCCCGTCAGGGCGCTGGCGTCGCGGCTGACGGTGATGTCCCGGCTGATGAAGCTGGTGACGCTGGTCAGGGTGGCGGCGTTGAACTTGAAGTTGGCGGTCATGTCCGCCAGCAGCGTGTTGTCGGCGAAGCTCTCGTCCAGCAGCAGGTACTGCTCGCGCTCGCCCAGCTGGATCTTCGGCCGGGTGGTGGTGTTGTTGTTGGCGAATAGGTTGAAGGTTTCCTGGCGGTTGAAGCCGCCGGCGCGGATCTCCTGATAGACGATACGCGGCGTGAAGTTCACCTGCTCGTTCGGCTCGATGTAGAACGACAGGCGGCCGCCGCGACGGGTGCCGTCATTGACGTTCTTGTCGACCTTGCCGCCCTCCTTGAGGGCGTCGATGAAGCCGCCGTACTGGGTCAGGTAACCGACGGCGCGCATGGCGATCTTGTCGGAGATCGGGATGTTCACCGCGCCCTTCACATGGCCGCCGAACGCGTTGCCGCCAACCAGGTTGGCGTTAGCCTCGAAGGTACCCTCCGAGACATCCAGCTTGGGCTGGTTGGTGATGTAGCGGATCGTGCCGCCCACCGAGCCCGAGCCGAACAGCGTGCCCTGCGGGCCGCGCAGGGTTTCGACGCGGTTCAGGTCGAACAGGTCGATATCGGGCGTGAACAGCGACAGCGAAATCACCGACTCGTCGAGATAGACGCCGACCTGCTCCTTGACGCCCGGCTGGTCGCGGACGACCTGGCCGGCCGACACGCCGCGCACCGAAACCTGGCTCTGCCCCGGGCCAAGGTTCTGGATCGTCAGGCCGGCCACGTTGCGCGACAGGTCTTCCAGCGTCACCGCGCCCGAACGCTGGATGTCCTTCTCGGTCTGGGCGTTGATCGAGAAGGGGATGTCCTGGATCGTCGCATCGCGCTTGGTCGCGGTGACGATCACTTCCTCGATGGCGTTCTGATCGGCCTGCTGCGCGGCGGCGATCGACGGCAGCGCCATAAGGCCCGCGCCCAGAAGCGTAGAAAGCGCGCTGGCGCCCAGCAGCGCGCGCGCACGACGGCGCGACGACACGATGGTCATGATTACCTCCCTAATGTTTTTCGCGTTCTTGGAGACGGGCTCCCGACGCAACGGCAGCGTTCATCTCCGCCCTGACGAAAGTCAATCTGAAACGAAGGCTTTTAGAATCAGGGCGTTAGAGGCGATCAAAACTGTGATCACAAAGCCACGCCATGACCCCGGGGCGGGGCGGCTTTCCCTTTACGCGCACGTGATCTTTCGCACCGCAACGAGACGGTCTAGGGTGGCCGCCAATTCAAACTAACGTTTAACGGGGAGTGCGCCTCTATGCGCGAAGCGGTCATTGTTTCCTACGCCCGCACCGGTCTGGCCAAGTCGGTCCGCGGCGGCTTCAACAACACCCATGGCGCGGCGATGGCCGGCCACGCGATCCAGCACGCGGTCGCTCGCGCCAAGCTGGACGGCGCGGAAGTCGAGGACGTGGTCCTGGGCTGCGGCGGCCCCGAAGGCGCCACCGGCATGAACGTCGCGCGCAACGCGGCCATGTGGGCCGGCCTGCCGATCACCACCTCGGGCCAGACGGTCAACCGCTTCTGCTCGTCGGGCCTGCAAGCGATCGCCACGGCGGCCAACTACGTCCGCAACGACGGCGCGGAAGTCGCCATCGGCGGCGGCGTGGAGTCGATCTCCCTGGTCAACGCCAGCGGCCACATGAACCGCTACCACATCACCGAAGAAAAGCTGCTGAAGACCCATCCGGCGCTATGGATGGCGATGATCGACACCGCCGACATCGTGGCCAAGCGCTACAATGTCAGCCGCGAGTATCAGGACGAATACGCCCTGCGCAGCCAGCAACGCATCGCCGCCGCCCAGGCCGCCGGCCTGTTCGACGACGAGATCGTGCCGATGGCCACCAAGATGAAGGTGGTCAACAAGGAGACCAAGGAAGAGAGCCTGGTCGACTACGTGGTCAGCAAGGACGAGTGCAATCGCGCCGACACCACGCTGGAAGGCCTGGCCAAGCTGGAGCCGGTCAAGGGCCCGGGCAACTTCGTCACCGCCGGCAACGCCAGCCAACTGTCGGACGGCGCCGCCGCCGTGGTGGTCATGGAAGCCAAGGAAGCCGCCCGTCGCGGCCTCGAGCCGCTGGGCGCGTTCCGCGGCTTCGCCGTGGCCGGTTGTGAGCCCGACGAGATGGGCATCGGTCCGGTCTTCGCCGTGCCGCGTCTCCTGGAGCGCCACGGCCTGAAGGTCGACGACATCGACCTGTGGGAGCTGAACGAAGCCTTCGCCAGCCAGTGCCTCTACAGCCGCGACCGCCTGGGCATCGATCCGGAGAAGTACAACGTCAACGGCGGCTCGATCGCCATCGGCCACCCCTTCGGCATGACCGGCGCCCGCTGCGCCGGCCACCTCCTGCTGGAAGGCAAGCGCCGCAAGGCCAAGCTGGGCGTGGTGACCATGTGCATCGGCGGCGGCATGGGAGCGGCGGGCCTGTTCGAAATCTTCTGATTTCAAAGCGCGGATGGTTTCCCGTCCGCGCTGAAGGTCCTTGAATGAAGAAGGCCGGGAACCGTCGAGGCGGTTTCCGGCCTTTCTTGTTGGATCAGGTCAAGAGCGCCGCGCGGCGAACGGCTTGAAACCAGCGCGGGCGGGGCCATCTGTGCGCCGTGGGCGTCAGCGATTGTCGCTTCACGACGCAGACCAGAGACACGACCATGGCCAGCAAGGCCTTCCTCGCCATAGCCCTCTTGATCGCCGCCGCGATCGGCTTCGCCCTGCCGACGCCGGGCGCGAGCCCCAAGCCGCAGCCGACCCAGTCGTCGTTCCAGACGATCGCCCTCAACAAGGGCTAGAATCGCACCGTCAGAGGCTCCCGGCGGGCCGGGAGCCTCTGACGGTGCGATCGCAGACGCGATCAGAATTCTTCCCAGTCCTCACGGACGGCCACCGCCGCCGAGCCTCGGCTTGGCCGCGCCACGGGCGATGGGCGGGCGACCGGCGCCGGCGCTTCGACCGGCGGGCGGTAGCTGACGCGCGGCGCGCTTTGCGCGGCGATAGCCACGCCTTCCGCCACGCGGAAGCGCGCCACCATTTCGGCCAACGACTTGGCCTCGTTCTTCAACGAGTGCGTCGCGGCCGTGGCCTCCTCGACCATGGCGGCGTTCTGCTGAACCACCTGGTCCATCTGGTTCACGGCCGTGTTGACCTCGTTCAAGCCGGTGGCCTGCTCGCTGGCGGAGGCTGAGATCTCCTTCACCAGGGCGTCGATCGAGGCGACCTGGGCGACGATGCGATTCAGCGCCTCGCCCGTCTGGCCGACCAGATTGACCCCCGTCTCGACCTGCTGAGTCGAGGTCGAGATCAGGGTCTTGATCTCCTTGGCCGCGTCGGCCGAGCGTTGGGCCAGAGCCCGCACTTCCTGAGCGACCACCGCGAAGCCACGTCCGGCCTCGCCCGCCCGCGCGGCCTCGACGCCGGCGTTCAGGGCCAACAGATTGGTCTGGAACGCGATCTCGTCGATCACCCCGATGATCTGGCTGACCTGGTTCGACGACGTCTCGATCTCGGTCATCGCCGACACGGCCTGGCTGACGATCTGACCCGACTTCTCGGCGTCGGCGCGCGCAACGGCCACCACCTGAGAAGCTTCCTTAGCCCCCGAGGCGGTCTTGCGCACCGTCGCGGTGATCTCGTCTAGCGCCGCGGCGGTCTCTTCGAGGCTGGCGGCCTGCTGCTCTGTGCGACGCGACAGGTTGTCGGAGGCTTGAGCGATCTCGTCCGAGCCGCTGTTCACCCCGTTCGTCGCCACCCCAATCGCCTGGATCGCCTGCTGCATCCGGTCGGCGGCGGCGTTGAAATTGGTCTTCAGACTCTCGGTCTTGGGCGCGAAGGGCGTGGTGATACGGTGCGTCAGGTCACCCGACGCCAGACGATCCAGACCTTCGTTCAACGCCGAGATGGCGATGGCGTCGTGACGGGCGACCTCGGCCTTTTCGGCCTCGTTGGCGGCGCGCTCTTGGTCGGCGGCGCGCCGTTGCTCGACGGCGGCGGCCTCGATACGCACCTTCTCAGCCTCTGAATCCTTGAAGTAGGCCACGGCGGCGGCCATTTCGCCGATCTCGTCCTTGCGGCCTCGCGCCGGCACCTCGACGCTGTGGTCGCCAGAGGCCAGACGGCGCATGGCGCTGGTCATGGCCGTCACCGGCTTGGCGATGGCGCCGGTCAGCAGCAGCCCACCAGCGACGGCGATGGCGGCGGTGATCAGGATGCCAATCGCCAGGGTCAGGCTGGCCTGCGCATAGGCCTTCTTCTGAGCGGTCGCTTCAGCCGCGAGCTTTTCTTCGGCGTTCTTGGTGATCGCCTCGATGGCGTTCTCGACCGGCTCGACCGCCTTGTCGGCGACGCCGTCATTGCGCACCAGTTCGACCGCCTGGGGACGCGTGGCGGGATCGGCGCCCAGGGCCTCGCCCGGCTCAATGGCCATCTTGCGATAGTTGGCGTAGGCGGCCTCGACAGCGGCGATGCGCGCCAGGTCCTGCGGGTCGCCCGCCGCCAGGGCTCGCATGTCGTCCAACGCCTTCATGAACTTGGGCTTGTGGGCCTCTTCCAGACGCTTGACGTAATAGGGATCGCCGGACAGCAGGAAGCCGCGCAGCGAATTCTCCTGGCGGGTCAGACGGAAGGCGGCCTGGTCAGCGGCGCGGACCATTTCATAGGCGCGCTCGGTGCGATGCACCGAGTTGGTGAAGCTCACATTATTGGCATAGAGCGCCACACCCATGAGCATGATCGTGGCGAGCATAACGGCGAACACCGCCATCAGTTTGTGCGAGATCTTCAGGTCGCCAAAGGACACGGCCAGCTCCAGGTCTAGTGCGCGGCCGCCAAATCTCGGATATCGCTGATATTTTCAGCATGGCCGGATCGGCGAACCTCACCCAGACGAGTCCGCCCGAACCTGTTTCCGACCCCTTAACCGTGGCGTGGCGAGATGTCGCATATCCGACGTTTTCGCCACTTTTTTGGTCAGTGCGCCTCCTCCCAGTTGCCAGCGGCCCGCGCCTCAACCGTAAGGGGGACCGACAGGGCCACGGCCGGCTCGGCGGCCCTCTCCATGACGGCCCGGATGACGGCGCAGGCGCGCTCGGCCTCGGCCTCGGGCGCTTCGAACACCAGTTCGTCGTGCACCTGCAGCAGCATCCGCGTCGCCAGGCCTTCGCGTTCCAAAGCGGCGGGCATGCGGATCATCGCCCGGCGCATCACGTCGGCGGCCGCGCCCTGGATCGGCGCGTTGATCGCCGCGCGCTCGGCGAACTGGCGGTGCGCGGCCGACTTGGCCTCGATGTCGGGAATGTTGATCTTCCGGCCGAAGATCGTTGTGACATAGCCGTGTTCGCGCACGAACGCCTTGGTGGCGTCCATATAGGCCTGGATGCCCGGGAAGCGTTCGAAATAGGTCTTGATATAGGCCCCGGCCTCGCTCTGGCCGATGCCGAGCTGGTTGGCCAGGCCGAACGCGCTGATGCCGTAGACGATGCCGAAATTAATCGCCTTGGCCCGGCGACGGATCATCGGATCCATGCCCTCGATCGGCGTATCGAACATCTCCGAGGCCGTCATGGCGTGGATGTCGAGGCCTTCCTGGAAAGCCTTCTTCAGCTGCGGGATGTCGCCGATGTGGGCCAGAAGGCGCAGTTCGATCTGGCTGTAGTCGGCGCTGATCAGCACGTTGCCCGGTGACGCCACGAACGCCTTGCGGATCTTGCGGCCCTCCTCGGTGCGGACCGGGATGTTCTGCAGGTTGGGGTCGGACGAGGACAGACGCCCCGTCGTCGTCGCGGCCAGGGCGTAGGAGGTGTGGACCCGGCCCGTCGACGGCGCGATCGCCGCGATCAGGTTCTCGGTATAGGTGCCCTTGAGCTTGGAGAGCTGCCGCCAGTCCAGCAGGACGCGGGGCAGTTCATGTTCCAGGGCCAGGCTTTCGAGCACGTCGCTGTCGGTCGACCACTGGCCGGTGGCGGTCTTCTTGCCGCCCTTCATCTGCATCTCGCCGAACAGCACGTCGCCGATCTGCTTGGGGCTACCGAGGTTAAAGGGGCGACCGACCAGCTCCTGGGCGCGCGCCTCGAACTGCGCCATCCGCAGCGAAAACTCGTTGGATAGAAGGCGCAGCGCTTCGGGGTCCACGCGGACGCCGTTGTTCTCCATCATCGCCAACACCGCCGGCATCGGACGCTCCAGCGTCTCGTAGACGGTCGACAGGCTCGCCCGCGCCAGCTGCGGTTTCAGATGGTTGTAGAGCCGCAGGGTGACGTCGGCGTCCTCGGCCGCATAGGCGGTCGCCTCGGGCAGGGCCACGTGCTTGAAGCTGATCTGGCCCTTGCCGCTGCCGGCCACCTGCTTGAACGGGATCGGCTTGTGCCCGAGATGCAGCTCGGACAGCTCGTCCATGCCGTGACCGTGCAGACCCGCCTCCAGCACATAGCTGATCAGCATGGTGTCCTCGATCGGCGCGACCTGGATCCCGTGTCGCGCCAACACCGCGATGTCGTACTTGGCGTTCTGCGCCACCTTCAGCACCGCCGGGTCCTCCAGCAGCGGCTTAAGGGTGGCGATGACGTCGGCCAGCGGGATCTGCTCAATGTCGGCAGGGGCCTCGAAGGCCAGGCCGTCGGCCTTTTCGCAGTGGCTGATCGGGATGTAACAGGCCTCGCCCGGCGCAATCGCCAGCGACACGCCGCAGAGCCCCGCCGTCGCCGACGACAGCGCGTCGGTCTCGGTGTCGAAGGCGACGATACCCTTGGCCGTGGCCTTGTCGACCCAGGCCTTGAGGGTCTCAAGGTCGCGAACACAGGCGTAAGCGGCGTGGTCGATCTTGACCGGCTCGACCGGGTGCGCCGCCGCGCGGGCGGCCGCGCCCATGTAAGAGACGCTGACCACCGGGGCCTTGGGCGGCGCTGCGGGGCGATCGAGCGTGCCGGGCGTCGCGGCGGCCGAGCCGTCGCCGACCCGGCGGGCCAGAGAGCGGAACTCCATCTGCTCGAGGAAAGCCGCCAGGGCCTCCTTGTCGGGCTCGCGCACTTTCAGCTCATCGAGGGGCTGGGGCAGCGGCGTGTCGCAGTCCAGCTTGACCAGGGCCCGTGACAGGCGGATCTGGTCGGCGAAGTTGATCAGGGTCTCGCGGCGCTTGGGCTGCTTGATCTCGCCCGCGCGGGCCAAGAGCGTGTCGAGGTCGCCATATTCGGTGATCAGCTGGGCGGCGGTCTTGATCCCGATGCCCGGCGCGCCCGGCACGTTGTCGACGCTGTCGCCGCACAGAGCCTGAACGTCGACGACCTTCTCAGGATAGACGCCGAATTTCTCGAACACCTGCTCGCGCTCGATGCGCACGCCCTTCATCGGGTCGTACATCGACACCCCATCGCCGACGAGCTGCATCAGGTCCTTGTCGGACGAGACGATGATCGCCTCGCCCCCGACCTCGCGGGCCTTGCAGGCGTAGGCGGCGATCAGGTCGTCGGCCTCGTAGCCCGGCAGCTCGATGGCCGGGACGCCGAAGGCCAGCGTCGCTTCGCGCACCAGCGGAAACTGCGGGATCAGGTCCTCAGGCGGGGGCGGACGGTGAGCCTTGTACTGGTCGTAGAGGGTGTTGCGGAACGTCTTTTCCGAATGGTCCCAGATCACCGCCAAGTGGGTGGGCGTGTCACCCTGCATGTCGCGTAGCAACTTCCACAGCATGTTGCAGAAGCCCTGCACCGCGCCCACCGGCAGGCCGTCGCTCTTGCGCGTCAGGGGCGGCAGGGCGTGATAGGCGCGGAACAGATAGGCCGAGCCGTCGACCAGGAAGAGCCGGACGGCCGGGCCGTCCTGGGTCAGTTCGGAAGCGTTCGGAAGCGGGGGCGCGGCGGCGTCGGTCATGGCCGGCAACATAGGGGGCGCGGCGTGCGTCGGGAACCCTCCGGCGAGCCCGCGCCCGTAACGCCTGGGGAGATCGGACGATTTGATCGCGGTGAACGCTCGTCCCCAGGGTCAGGCGCGCTCGGGATCGGTGCGCCAGACGCGCCAGCTTTCGACGGCCGAGGCCAAGCCCGCGACGATCACGGCGATCATCATGCTGTGGAAGCCCCAAGGCAGCGGCGCGAACGGCGTGGCAAGTAGGCCGACAACGCCGATCAGGGAAAACAAGCGCCCAGCCAGACGGTTGGACTTGTCCCAGGCCAGGCGGCTGCGAAGCGACCAATAGGTGCGCACGCCCACGACCGGATTAGGCTTGGCCCGACCCAGAAACGCGCCCATGCCCAGCAGCAGCAGGGCTATGCCGCCCATCATCATGCGCAGGAACGGGCCATCACCCGCGCTGCCCCCGCCGAGTTTGCCGAACGTCATCGCCGTCATCAGCAGGGCGACAAGCGCCGGCGCCGCCAGGCCGACAATGCGGCCGAGCCGGTAGGTGAACCGCTCTGCGGCCGGATCGCGGACTTGCCGCTCCATCACCGCACAGAAGATGGAGATGGCGCTCGCCACGACGCCCATGGTCGCGATAACGATAGCCATGTCCAAGCGGTCGCCCCATCGGTCGACTTGGCCTGCAGCATTGAAGTGCATTGGCAAAGGCCCCTCTGG
This sequence comes from Caulobacter sp. FWC26, assembly GCF_002742645.2. NCBI lineage: Bacteria > Pseudomonadati > Pseudomonadota > Alphaproteobacteria > Caulobacterales > Caulobacteraceae > Caulobacter > Caulobacter sp. FWC26. Next base: position 236,713 of record NZ_CP033875.1, on the reverse strand, counting down.
CCCAGCGCGCCAGACCATGGCGGCCGCAGCAAGGATTCCCGCCACGGTGACAATCGTGGCCAGGTCCATCAGACCAAAGCCTGTCCCGGTTTCGCGCCTGTCGCTGTTGCTCGTCATGCCTTGTTCTCCTCAGTCTCCGGCGCGGTCGAACCTTCGCCGGTTCCCATCAGGTCCATCATGAAGGCCAGGGCCTCCTCCACCGCCGAGATCACCAGGCGATAGCGAACGGAGGCCCCCTCCTTCTCGGTCTCGACCAAGCCCGCCGCCTTCAGCGCAGCAAGATGCGCGGTGACGGTGGGCCAAGCCATGTCGAAGCGTGACGCGATGTCGCCGGACGCCAACGGACCGTCACGCAACATGGCGACCATTCGGCGGCGGGCAGGGTGTGACAGCGCCTTGAAGACCTCGTTCATAGCAGGAGTTAGTGAATTAGCTAATTGACTAAGTCAATCGAAATCGAGGTTCCTCAGATGCCGACTTGGCGGGGCGCCGGGCGAGCGCCATAAGAGCGCCCGTGTACGTCCCTCCCGAATCCCCCGAGCTCGAGCGCGCGCGCGACGTCCTGCGCCGTACGTTTGGTCACGCCGACTTCCGGGGCTTGCAGGCCGGGGTCATCCACGAGCTGCTGACCGGCCACAGCGCCATGGCGGTGCTGCCGACAGGCGGCGGCAAGAGCCTGTGCTACCAGATTCCGTCGCTGATCCGGCCGGGCCTGGGTCTGGTCATCTCGCCGTTGATCGCTCTGATGGCCGACCAGGTCCAAGGTCTGCGCCAGGCGGGCGTGGCGGCCGAGCGGTTGGACAGCAACATCTCGCTGGACGAGCGGTCCGACATCTGGCGGCGCATCGACGCCGGCGAGGTTGACCTGCTCTATCTGTCGCCCGAAGGCCTGATGCAGCCCTGGATGCTGGATCGCCTGGCGCGCACGCCGCTGGCCCTGATCGCCGTCGACGAAGCCCACTGCGTTAGCCAGTGGGGTCACGATTTCCGGCCCGAATACCGGATGCTTGGCCGGCTGGCGGAGCTGTTTCCCGACGTGCCGCGTCTGGCTGTCACCGCCACCGCCGACGCCCGCACCCGTGACGACATCCGCGCGGAGCTACGCCTTCAGGGCGCGGCCGAGTTCGTCGACAGCTTCGCCCGTCCGGAACTGGCGCTCAGCGCCGAGCGGAAGCGCGGCAAGGGCCACGATCGGGTCGTCGAACTCGTCCTGGAGCGCCCCGGCCGATCGGGCGTCATCTACGCCGGCTCGCGCGACGGGACGGAAAAGCTGGCCGAGCGGCTCAATGCGGAAGGCGTCCCGGCTCTCGCCTATCACGCGGGTCTCGACAAGGCCGTCCGCGCCCGCCGACTGGAGGACTTCCTTGAGGCCGACGCCGCAGTGATGGTCGCCACGATCGCGTTCGGCATGGGCGTCGACAAGCCCGACGTGCGCTATGTGATCCACGCCGATCCGCCGGCCGCCATCGAGGCCTACTGGCAGGAGGTCGGCCGCGCCGGACGCGACGGTCAGCCCGCCGAGGGCATCACCCTCTACGGCTCGGCCGACATGGCCTGGGCCGGTCGCCGGATCGAGACCCGCGAGGCGCCCGACGAGGTCAAGCAGGTGCAGTCGCGCAAGCTGCGCCAGTTCTACGCCATGCTGGAGGGCGTCACCTGCCGCGCCGCCGCCGTGCGTCGCTATTTCGGCGAAGAGGGCGTGGGTCGCTGCGGGGTCTGCGACATCTGCGTCTCGCCGCCGACCGGGATCGACGCCACGCAGGCCGCCCAGAAGGCGCTGTCGGCCGTGCATCGCCTGGGCGGGCGGCTGGGACGTGGCCGGGTGATCGAGCACCTGATGGGCAAGACCAAGGACGTCACCCCTCAGGAAGCGCAGTTGCCGACCTTCGGCATCGGGCGCGAGTTTAGCCAGCCGACCTGGCGCGATCTCTTCGACACCCTGATCTTCGAGGGGCTGCTCCGCGAGGATCCCAATGACGGTCGGCCGCTGGTGGGCCTGGGCGATGTTGAGGGCGTGCGGCAGGTCTATCGCAACGAGCGCAAGGTCGCGCTGCGCCAGATGACCGACGCGCCCGACAGCGGCGGTCGCGCGGGCGGGGGCGTGCGCAAGCGTCGCGAGGGTCGCGCCCTGACCATTCCGCCCGAGAACCAATTGCTGTTCGAGGCCCTGCGGTCCTGGCGCAAGGAGCAGGCCCAACTGCAGCACGTGCCCCCCTATGTGATCTTCCATGACGCCACGCTGGCCGAGATTGCGGCGGCGCGCCCGACCACCCTGGCGACGCTGGGAAAAGCGGGCGGCGTGGGCCAGGGCAAGCTCGATCGCTATGGCGAGGCGGTTTTGAAGGTGGTTCGAGAGAACTAATCGGCGCGCGGCGAGTTTCCATGGCTCTAGCCGAGGAACCTCCCCCATGACCGACATCAGCAGCTTCACCCCGTCCGACCTCAGCAACGTCGCCGACGGCGCCGCCAAGACCGCCGCCGAAAAGACCAAGCGGGCCAAGGAGGCCGCGCTGGACGCCGTGAAGGCCGCTCGCGAAACCGCGACCGAAGTCGCCCAGCAGACCCGCACCTTCGCCACCGAAAAGGCCCGCGCCGGCGCGGCCTGGACGAGCGAGAAGGCCAAGGTCGCCCACCATGTCGCCGAAGACCATCCGATGGGCGTGGCGCTGGGCGCCTTCGCGATCGGCCTGGGCCTGGGCTTCCTGATCTCGCGCAACCGACACTAAGAGCCAGCGCGTGGCGGCGGTCTTCGCCCGGGCTTAAAGACTGAGACGCTCGGCGTTCACGCCGGCCGCCCGCCAGGCGGCCAAGCGCCCGAACGCCAGCGTCAAGGCCTTGCGCCGCGCGGGCGCCAGCGGGGCCAAGGGCGCCTCGCGCACCACCGCCCCGCCAAAGCCGTCGGCCACCACGAGGCCGGGCTCTTCGGGCAGGATTCCTTCCGGGAAGCTGGGCGCGACCGCGAAATAGAACGCGTCGCAGAAAGGTGCGTACTCGCCCCACTTCCGATCGACACGGAAGTCATCCAGCCCCGACTTCACCTCGACGATCAACACGTCGCCCTTGGGTCCAAGAGCCATGAGGTCAGCGCGTCGCCCGTTGGGCAAGGTCACCTCGGCGAGGGGCGCATAGCCCAGGTCGACAAGCAGCCGCGCCGCGCCGCGCGTCACGGCCAGCGTGGTTTCGGGGCGGGAAGTCGCCAGTTCGATGATCACGTCCATCGCGCGCGATCATGTTCCAGCTTTGTTCGCGGATCAAGTCGCCGCTCGGCCAAGCGGCGCCTAAGCGTCCGCCATCTGGCGTTTCAAGCGCCCTCCCCCTAAAGACGGGCTATGTCCGGCCCCCGCGCTCCCATCCTGCCCTATGCGGCGCTCCTGGCCGCCATCATCACGCTTTGTGTGGGGACCTCGTTCGCCAAGACCCTGTTCCCGCTGGTCGGCGCCCAGGGCGTCACCGCCTATCGCGTCGGCTTTTCGGCCCTGATCCTGCTGGTCGTCTGGCGGCCCTGGCGCCACCCGATTTCCGGCGCCGATCTGGGCAAGGTGGCGATGTACGGCGCGGTGATGGGCGCGATGAACCTGTGCTTCTACATGGCCATTCGCACCATTCCGCTGGGCTTGGCCATCGCCATCGAGTTCATCGGACCTCTGGTCCTGGCGATCGCGTATTCGCGTCGCCTGATTCACCTTGTCTGGATCGCCCTCGCGATCCTGGGGCTCGGCCTGCTGCTGCCGATCAATCCCGGCGCCAAGCCGCTCGATCCCGTGGGCGTCGCTTATGCCTGCGCCGCAGCGGTGATGTGGGCGCTTTACATCATCCTCGGCAAGCGGACGGGACATCTGCACGCCGGACGCTCGGTGGCGCTCGGCATGACCACCGCCGCCCTGATCGTTGCGCCCGTTGGCCTGGCCTCAGCCGGGGCGACGCTGTTTGACCCGAAGATCGCCGCCCTTGGGCTCGTGGTGGCGGTGCTGTCGAGCGCCATCCCCTATTCACTGGAGATGATCGCCCTGCGCGGCATCCCCAAGCGCAGTTTCGGCGTCCTGCTCAGCCTGGAGCCCGCGGCCGGGGCCCTGGCGGGTCTGGCGATCCTGCACGAGCGGCTGGTCCTGACCCAGTGGCTGGCGATCGCCGCCATCGTCGCAGCCTCGGCCGGAACGATCCTCACCACGCCCGCCGAGGCGGTCAGCGAAGACGTTCCCTAAAGCTCAGCGCTGTCCGCCGCGCGCGACGAACCAGCCATTGCGGAAGCTCTGGTCCGCCTTGCCATAGAGGAAGGGAGAACCGTCGGGCTGGGTGAACGCGCCGCCCGCAGCGACCAGCACCGCATGGCCGGCGGCCGTATCCCACTCCGAGGTCGGGCCGTGACGCGGATAGATGTCGGCCGAGCCCTCGGCGATCCGGCACATCTTGATCGAGCTGTCCATCGGCGTGCGCAGGTCAAAGCCGTACTCGGCCGCCAGCTCCGTCGCCTTCTCCTCACGCATCGTGTGGCTGATCAGGCCGAGCGCCTGGCCGGTCGGCCAGGGCCTGACATGGATCGGCGTCACGGCCGCGTCCGGACCGGCGCGCTTGGCCGCGCCTTCGGCCGTGGTGAACCACACTTCTCCGGTGGCCGGCGCACAGACCGCGCCCGCGACCGGAACGCCATGCTCGATCAGGCCGATATTGACCGTGAAGTTCGGATCGCCGCGGACGAAGGCCTTGGTGCCGTCCACGGGGTCGACCAGAAAGAAGCGCGGACCGATCGCCTCGGGCGTGCCGAACTCGCTGGCGTCTTCCTCCGAGATCACCGGGATATCGGGATAGAGCGTCGCTAGGCGTTCCAGAATCAGGCGCTCACCGGCGCGGTCGGCCTCGGTCACCGGGCTCTCGTCGGCTTTCTGGGCGACGGCCAGCTCCGTCCGCCAGAACGGCAGGATCACCACCGCCGCCTCCTCGGTGATCTTGGCCAGCACGCGGCCCCAGTCCGCCAGATCCTGAACCGTCGGCTTGTCGTCGCTCATGCCTGCCCCCGAGGGTCGTCGCCGACAAAGACCAGACGCACCCGCGTGGCGTCGATGGTCTGCTTGCCGGCCTCTTCGAAATTCACCGTGACGCGATGTCCGATCACGGACTGCACCTGCCCTAGGCCCCAGTCGGGCTGGCCAGGATGGCGCACGAGCACGCCGGGCTCTAGGAACGGATCGATCACGGCCGCTTCCATAGGGCCTGTCCGCGCGCGATGAAATGCGCGACCGGCCAAACGGGCGCGTTATTTTCTCGAAACGGTGATAGTCGCGCGGCGCCGGCGCGTGGTTTGCGAAAGGCTCAAATCACGGCAAAGTCCGCCGCTATGACCGAGACTGTCACCGAGACCACCGCCCCCGCGTCGCCCGAACTGGATGTCCAGGGCCCCGACTTCGCCGCCATGCTGGCCGCGCGCCTGTGTCACGACTTCATCAGTCCGGCCAGCGCCATCGTCTCGGGCCTCGACCTGCTGGACGACCCTTCAGCCCAGGACATGCGCGACGACGCCATGAACCTGATCGCCTCGTCGGCCCGCAAGCTGGCGGACCTGCTGCAGTTCACGCGGGTGGCGTTCGGCGCCTCGGCTTCGGCGGAAAACTTCGACTCACGCGAGCTCGAGAAGCTGGCGCAAGGCGTCTTCGCCCATGTCCGCCCCACCCTGGAGTGGCAGATCGAGCCGCAGGCGATGAACAAGCCCTCGTCGCGCGCAGTGCTGAACATCGCCCAGATCGCCGCCAGCGCCCTGCCGGCCGGCGGCGTCGCCACCGTCAAGGGCGTGGCCGCCGACGGTCGCTTCTCGATCATCGCCGACGCCAAGGGGCCGCGCGCGCGGCTGCGCCCCGAAGTTCTGGCCGGTCTCAAGGGCGAGCCCCTGGCCGAGGGTCTGGGCGGTCCGTGGGTGCAGGCCGCCTATCTGAACGCGCTGGTGCGGGCGGCCGGCGGTCAGATCGCCGTCGAGATCGCCGAGGAGCGCGCCTCGATCGCCGCCTGGGTTCCCGCCTAGCTCACAAGATCGCGCGCCCGATCCGGGTTTTAGCAAACCGCTCCTTAACCAGCGGCTGCGCATGGTGCCCGCCTGGATTGGAGCGCGCCGTGAAGACCTGTCTGGTGGTCGACGACAGCCGGGTGATCCGTAAGGTCGCCCGCCGAGTCCTTGAGGACATCGGCTTCGAGATCGCCGAGGCCGCCGATGGCATGGAGGCCCTGGCGTGGTGCCGCGCGGCCATGCCCGACGCGGTGCTGCTCGACTGGAACATGCCGGTCATGAACGGCATCGACTTTCTGCGCCAGCTGCGAGCCGAGCCGGGCGGCGCGGCGCCCAAGGTCATATTCTGCACGGTCGAGAACAGCCCCGACCACATCCGCGCGGCCCTGGAGGCGGGCGCGGACGAGTACATCATGAAGCCTTTCGACGGCGACATCATCGAGGCGAAGTTCGCCGAGGCGGGCCTGCTGTGACGCCCGAGGACATGGACCTGCTGGCGGCCCTCGGCCGCGCCCGCGCCGGCGCGCGCATCGAGACCGAGAAGCCCTATCTGATCGAGAGCCGCCTGGCGCCCCTGGCGCGACGGGAGAGCTATGACTCGATCGACGCGCTGATCGCGGCGTTGCGGAGCAAGCGTGAGGAGCGCTTGATCTGGGCGGTCGTCGAAGCGCTTTGCCGCAGCGAAACCCGGTTCTTCCGCGGGCGCGAGACCTTCGCCCAGCTTCGCGACCAGGTCCTGCCCGCGCTATCGCAACGCCGTCGCGAGACGCCGATCAGGATCTGGAGCGCGGCCTGCGCGACCGGGCAGGAAGTCTATTCGATGGCCATCGCCGCCGCCGAGGCCCAAGGCCTGGTTCCGGGCGCGCGCTTCGAATTCTTCGGCTCGGACCTCTCCGAACGCAGCCTCGAGAAGGCGCAGGCCGGCATCTACACCCAGTTCGAGGTCCAGCGCGGCCTGCCGATCCGACTGCTGCTCAAGTATTTCGAGAACCAGGACGACACCTGGGTGATCTCACCCCGGATCCGCCAGATGGTGCGCTGGAAGCGGATCAACCTGCTGGCTGATCTGTCAGCCATGGGGCGGTTCGATGTGATCCTGCTGCGCAACGTTCTGGGCGGCATGGAGGCCTCGCTGCGCGGCAAGGTGGCCCGTGCGTTGGCGGCGCTGCTGCCCGAGGACGGCGTCCTGGTGCTGGACCCCGAGGACGACGCCTCGGAGATCGACGAACTGCTGACCCCGGCGCCTGGCGGTCGCGGCATCTATCTGCGTGACCCGTCCATTCGGGCGGCGGCCGCCGCATAGGCTCTTCCCGGGGCGCGCGCCAGCCAGGCGCCGCCCACGAGGCCGCCCAAGGCTTCACGCAGTTTCGCCGGTCGGCCAGCGGCCCCGGGCGTCAGCGCCGCGAGCGCCGGCGCCAGTTTGCGAAACAGGATGGGCGGGGCCTCCGGGCCGATGATCGCCTGCCGCAGGTCCATCAGATCGACCACGGTCCGCACAGCCTTGCGCCACGCCACCGGCGGATGGCTGCCGTGGGGCGGCGGGGCGCGGCAGTCGGAGAAGTCCGGGCGCAATCCGCAGCCCGCCTCGATCGTCGCCTCGACCTCGCGGGCGTAGGTCTGGTCGCGGGCCAGGCGGTCGACATCGACGACCAGATCGGCGTGCGGCAGCGCCTTCAGGTAGGACCGCAGCCACACCGCCAGGAACGCCTGAAAGGAAATGCTGGCGGGCGCGCGTTTGAGCCGGGCGCGGACTGTCGCGATCCGATCGGCCAAGGGCGCGCCGCCTTCAAACCCGGCGCCCAGAAGCACGCGGGAGACGTCCGCGCAGCCGGACATTTCCGACAGCAGGACATAGTGACAGAGCTCGAAATAGGTCGGGCGCGGGCGGCGACGCAACGAATAGAACGACAGCCACTGCTGAACCGGGTCGCGGATCAGCACGATGTGGAACCCGCCAAAGCGCCGCTTCAGCCACCCTGCACGGCCCAGGGTTCGACAGCAGGCCAGCACCGGAATCTCGTTCCGTTCCCGCGCGGCGGCCACCAGGCCCGCGACATAGACCTGCTGTTCAAGATCGCTGGCGCCGGGCTCGATCCAGAAGCGGTCCAGGGCGAAACCCGGATCGAAGCCTCGCACGCCGCCGGAGGGATCAAGAACAACCTCGAACTCTCGCAAGTAGGGCGTGTCCCCGCCCGGATGGCGCAGGCCGCTATTGCTTGGGGTTTCCGCGCGGATCGTGGCGGCGGTGACGCGCGCCAACTGCTCGTGCCAGGGCTCGTAATACGCCCGCACCCCGGCCAGCGCGCGGAAGCGATGCCAGACATAAGTGCTGGAGCAGCGCCAGCCGCTGTGGATGAAGACGGTAATGTCGTCGGACGTGGGCAAGCCGTTGAAATCCCCAGAATGGGGAAGCTTCGCCTTACATCTTTTCAACCCTATATCGTGATCGCCACCCAAGATTGCATCGACGACACGTAAGGTCACATCTGGACACAAAAAAGGGCTCGCCGATGTCCGGCGAGCCCTTCTTGGAAGGCGCAGCGCTAAGCCTAGTTGCTCTTCACGTCGCGCGCCGTGTCCGTCACGGCCTTGCCGGCCGACGAGACGTCCTTTCCGGCGCCTTCGACGGTGTTGCAGGCCGCCACCGAAAGCGAAGCGGCCAGGGCGGCGAGGATCACCAGTTTACGCATGCTATTCTCCGCTGTTCGTCCGGGCCGCAGGCCGCGGGACGTATGAACCGTTGCCCATGTAGAACGCCAGCGGCGAAGCTCGGTTCCGCCTCAGACCACCGCGTTCACCGCCTGTGGGGTCGGAAAGGTCAGGCGGACGGTGAGGCCGCGCGGCTCACGGGTTTCGAACGCCACCGCGCCGCGCAGCTGGCGGGCGAAGGCGGTCATGAGCGTGCGTCCCACCCCGCCGCCGAGGCTGTCGGCCGCGCCCGGGCCGTCGTCGCTGATCGACAGCTCGGCCTCGTCGCCGCGAACGTGGAAGCCCACGACCAGCGTCCCGCCCCCAGGCCCGAAGGCGTGCTTCTGGGCGTTGGTGATGGCCTCGACGGCGAACAGCGCGATCGGCGCCAGACGGTCGGGATCGATGACCAGCGGATCGGCGTGAACCTCGGTCCGCACCAGTGCGCCCGCGCCGCCGAACCCGCCCATGTCGTTGGCGAGAAGTTGGGCGGTGAGTTCCTCGAGGAACGGCCGCAGGTCCACCCGCTTGAGGTCCGGCCCCTGGTAGAGCGCGCGGTAGATCTGCGCGAGCGCGGTGATCCGCTGGCGCGTGTCGTTCATCGCCGCCTTGGCCGCAGGATCGGCCAGCGCCCGCTGCTGCATGTTCAGCAGCGAGGTGATGATCTGGAGATTGTTCTTCACCCGGTGATGGATCTCGCGCATCAGCGCGTCCTTCTCGGCCAGGCTGTCCATCAACGAGGCGTCGCGGGTGACGATGGCGCCGGCCATGGCGTCCAGCGTGTTGGCCAGCTCGCGGATCTCCGGCGGCGCGCGCTCGGCCTGTAGCGGTCGCACCGTAAAGCGCCCCCGCGCGTAGATCGCCGCCACGCGTTGCAGGTAGACGATCCAGCGGATCACGCCCCGCTCGGCGGCGTAAAGCACCGCCCCCAGCGCCAGGGCGAAGGCCAGCAGCGGCAGCAGCAGGCGGGAGATCGGATTAATCGAAGCCCATGACAGCAAGCCGGGCGACGGCGCCGACAGGATCACGAACACCTTGTCGTCGACGAGCGGCGCGGCCGAATAGTTGCGGTGACGCCCCGCCAGATCCTCGCCGCTCCACAGCACCGACTTGTCACGCGCGGCGATGTCCCTCCAGCCACGGTCCGGCTCGCCGAACGCCCGGGGGTTGGTGGTTGCGAAGACGCGGCCGTTGGAATCGGCCAGGGCCACCTCCGCGCCGTTGGGCATGAACCGGCTCGTGGTCTGCAGCTTGAGCTCGCGCAAGGTCAGCACGGCGGCCATCGCGCCGTCGAACCGGTCGGGACCTCCCGCCCGAACCGCTGCGAGGACCGACGGCTCGTCGGCGTAGACGGCGCCCGGCGCAGCGGCGACGATCATGTCCTCCCCGCTGCGCAGCGCCTGGAACCAGGGTCGTGCGCCGCGCTGGGTGTCGTAGGGCGTGGTCGCGGCCGCGCAGGCCACCCGTCCGCGCGCGTCGAAGCGGATCAGGTTGGCGTAGCCGGGCAGGCGGGCGCGAACATCGGCCAGCCGCTGGGCGCACTCCAGACCCACCGAGCCCGGACCCAAGGTCTGCAGGAGCACCCCGGCCGCCTCTATGCGGGCGCGGGCGATCGTGGCGCTGTGACCCGCCGCCAGCTCCAGGCTCTGACGACGCGCGTCGGCCTCGGCGCGGAAGGCGAAGATCGACTGCAGCCCGCCCAGGATGAGGACAGGCAACAGCGCCACGCAAAGCGCGAGGGCCAGACGCACACGGATGGAATTGGCGGCGCGCGCGGCGCGGCCGGAAAGGGCGTTCACCGCGGCGAGCTCAATCGCTCCGCGTCGGCCAGGATCGCTCGCATCGCATCCCCCGCCGCCGCCCCGTCGCGGTCATAGGCTCCCGTCTCGAGGATCGCCTGCAACGCCCGGCGCGCCCGGCTGACCCGGCTCTTCACCGTGCCGACCGCGCAGTTACAGATCTCGGCGGCTTCCTCGTAGGCAAACCCGCCCGCGCCCACCAGAATCAGCGCTTCGCGCTGCTCGGGCGGCAGCATGGTCAGGCCTTGACGCAGCTCATCCAGCGCCACCGGCGCCTCGGGGTCGTCCACCGCCACCAAGGTGCGTTCGGCCGCCTCCTGGTCGAGCTGGCTCTGGCGCCAGCTGCGGCGCTTTTCCGAGTAGAATTGGTTGCGAAGGATCATGAAGGTCCAGGCCTTCATGTTCGTGCCCATCTGGAAACTGCCGCGGGCGTCCCACGCCTTCATCATGGCGTCCTGCGCCAGATCGTCGGCGGCGGTGGGGTCGCCGGTCAAGGTGCGCGCGAAGGCCCGGAGATGCGGGATCAGGGTGACGAGCTCGCGCTTGAACGCATTGTCCCGCACCGGGTCGGGCGCCGAACGCCCAACATACGGTTGGTCGGCGCTCATTTTTCGCCCGCCGGCGGCTCGGCCTTGCGCAGGATGTCGAGAAACTCGTCGGGCACCGGCTCGTTGACGACTTCGTCGAACATCTGGCGCAGGCGAACTCCGATCGCCTGCTGGCGAAGTCGCGCTTCGTCAAGCGCCGCAGCGCTCTTGCGTTTGTCTTCCATGGGTACGTGTTCGATCATGTCCTCGACGCCGAAGCTTATCGGCGCCCGCCCCCTTTGGCCGAATGTCTTTCCGCCAGACGACAACGTGGTTTTCCGTACCCGGTTCCATAAGCTTGGGCATAAGATGGCAAAAATCCGCGCGCGGCGGAACCGTCCAGTTGAGGGGGCGTTATCGACCTTCGACGGAACGGCGTAGCTTCACCGTTCGTTGGTAGGTTTTTGAAGACATCGAATCGGGAGGGGTCATGAGTCTTCTTGCTCGTCTGGCGCCGCATTTGCCTTACATCCGCCGCTACGCTCGCGCCTTGACCGGCGATCAGACAACGGGCGACCATTATGTCCGCGTCGCGCTGGAGGCCCTGGCGGCCGGCGAGCTGTCGCTTGACGCCGATCTGTCGCCGCGCGTGGCGCTGTATCGGGTTTTCCATGCCATCTGGCTGAGCTCCGGCGCCCAGCTTGAGGCGCGTCGCGACGAGGCCTCGCTGACCGGCGACGACGCCGCCCAGCGCCTGATGCGCATCGCGCCGCGCTCGCGCCAGGCGTTCCTGCTGACGGCCCTGGAAGGGTTCACCCCCACCGAGGCCGCCCAGATCCTGGACTGCGACTTCGGCGAGGTGGAACGCCTGATCGCCGACGCCCAGGCCGAGATCGACGCCGAACTGGCGACCGAGGTGCTGATCATCGAGGACGAGCCGGTCATCGCCGCCGACATCGAGGCCCTGGTGCGCGAACTGGGCCACGAGGTCACCGACATCGCCGCCACGCGTGGTGAGGCCCTGGAGGCGGTCGCCCGCCGCACGCCGGGCCTTGTTCTGGCGGACATCCAGCTAGCCGACGGCTCGTCGGGCATCGACGCGGTCAAGGACATCCTGGGCCGCATGGACGTGCCGGTGATCTTCATCACCGCCTTCCCCGAACGCCTGCTGACCGGCGAGCGACCGGAGCCGACCTTCCTGATCACCAAACCGTTCCAGCCGGAAACGGTGAAGGCGGCGATCGGTCAGGCGCTGTTCTTCCATCCGCGCCGCACCCGCAAGGCGGCCTGAAAGTCTTAGGACCACCTGCTAACGGAAACGGCCTCCCGCAGGGGAGGCCGTATTTCTTTGGGGGCCTCGGCGAGTACGATCAGCGCGGCGGCTGCTTTGTCGGGCGCAGCATGCCGACGTCATAGCCCAACGCCTTGGCGCGCGCGGTCAGCGCCGTCCGGTCCGCGTCCGATGGCGGTTGGCGCGACAGCAGCCACAGATAGCGACCCGAGCCTTCGCCGACGATCGCCCAGCTGTAGTCGTCGGCGTGGTCCATGATCCAGTAGTCGCCGAAGAACGGGCCAAAGAAGCTGACCTTGAGCTTGGCGTTAGTAACTGTGTCGACGACCTTGGCCTTGGCCTCGGCGGTGCGGACCGGACCGTCGACCGCATCCTGGCGGCACGTGTTGAGCACACGGATCAGGCCGTCGGGACGCTTGGAATACTCGGCGGTGACGCCCTCGCAGCCCTTCTGGAAGCGCATGTCGTAGCGCGCCACCTCGTACCACTTGCCCAGATAGCGATCGAGCTCGACCGACTTGGCCGGCTGCGGCGGGTTGGGGTTGCCGACCGGCCCGGAGGCGCACGCGCCCAGGGTCGTGGCCAGCGAAAGAGCGAGGGGCAGGGCGAGCAGCGACGTGCGCATGGAACCTCCAGGAAACCTAGCGTGCCGGTACGCGCGGAGAGGTCCGGCGGATGTCGGCGGCTGACGCATCGTGCGGAAAAGTGGAAACCGGCTTTCCGCAAAACGATGCGAAAACAAAAGAGTCGGTCCAAAACGACAACCGCCCCGCCGGAGTTCCGGCGGGGCGGCGCGACGTCGAGAGGTGTGGGCGCTCTTACTCGGCCGCGATGCTGACCGGCGCGACCGGCCGATCCTTGAAGTTGATGGCTTGCAGATAGCGGATGCCTTCTTCGGCGATGTCGTCGCCGACCATCCGCTCGCCTTCGCTCTTCAGCTCGGCCAAGTCCACATACATGGCGTAGAAGGCCTTGGTGCGGTCGGTGATGATGCCGGCGTTCAGCAGGGTCTTGACCAGCACCCGGAAGATGTTGGTCTGCTCCTTCATGTTCTCCCGACGCACGTCGTCGGTCATGATCTTCCCGTACTCCTCGACCACCTTGTCGGGATCCAGGCCAAATTCACGGTAGAGATCCAGCTGTTGGTGCGGCGAGACCAGGTTGAACAACAGGGTCTGGAAGCAGTGCGCCGCCCAGTCCTCGATGATCGCGTGTTCCTCTGGCGACAGCTTGGGCACGGTGCGGTCAGCCCAGATCTTCCCGAACTTGTGGTGGAAGGCCTCGTCGGTCATCACCAGCTGCAGCAGCTTCTTGCCGACCGGGTCGTTGATGTTGTTGTAGAAGGTGGCGAAGGCGCCCATGGCCAGGCCCTCGACCAGCATCTGCATGCCGATGATCTTCTTGTAGACCTCGGGCGAGCCGATGATCTCGACCAGCAGGGTCTTCAGGGCCGGACCGCACTCGACCGGACGACCCCAGCGCGCCTTGATGTACTTGGCGAAGGCCGTGACGTGGCGGGCCTCTTCGCGGGTCTGGTTGGCGGCGTACTCCTGGGCGCCCTGGTCCTTGAGCACGTGGCACAGGCTGGCCGACAGGTTCAGCGCACCCTGCTCGCCGTGCAGGATCGACGAGAAGTTCCGCAAGACCGACTGGTTGATGAACCGGACGCGCTGCTTGGGGTCCGACAGATGGTTCGAGACATAGTCGGTCGACAGGGCGATGACCATTTCCTCGGGAACCAGCGGTTGGTTCTCCATGTCGAACGGCTCGTCGAAATCAATATAGGCCTTGTCCAGCGGATCCCAGAAGTGGTCGTGGGTCGCGGAGATGATCTTGTCGAACGCGGTCGAGCGGTTGTTGTACCGGTCAAGTTCGAGCATCGACTCGAAATCGTCCGGCGCCACCGCGTCGTACATGGCGTCCTTGGTGATGTTCTTGTCCGTCATGGCGGCGCTCCCTAATTCGGCCGATCGACTGGGATCTGGGATCGCCGAGGTCCGTCTTGCGCGGACCTTCGGCTATCTAAACAGTGTCAACTCAAGACTTGATCGCGGTCAAATGAAAAATGACGCCGCCGTCAGGTTCGCTTCACGAGCGTATTGGGAGGGATCATGAACCTGTTCGTTCTGACCGGCGCCGGCGTCTCGGCCGAGAGCGGGCTGGGCACCTTCCGCGACAAGGACGGCGTCTGGACGAAGTATGACCTGAACGAGGTCGCGACCCCGCAGGGCTTCGCCCGTAATCCGGCCCTGGTGCGCGATTTCTACAACGCCCGTCGCGCCAACCTCGCCGAGGCCCGGCCGAACGCCGCGCATGAAGCCCTGGCGCGCCTGGAGGCGGGCCTGGCCGCACGGGGCGGGGCGCTGTTTCTCTGCACCCAGAACGTCGACGACCTGCATGAGAAGGCTGGCTGCCGGCGGGTCGTCCACATGCACGGAGAGCTGGCCGTCACGCGCTGTCATCACTGCGAGGCGACCTGGCCGGACCCGGGTCCGCTGTCGCCCGACACCGTCTGCGCGACTTGCGGACGCGACGGCGGCGCCCGACCCCACGTCGTCTGGTTCGGCGAGATCCCGCTGTTCATGGACGAGATCGAGGACGCCCTCTCGCGCGCCGACCTCTTCGTCTCGATCGGCACCTCGGGCTCGGTCTATCCCGCCGCCGGTTTCGTCAGTGAGGCGCGGGCGATGGGGATCGCGACCTGCGAGATCAATCTGGAGCCGTCGGCCAACGCCTACGTCTTCGACGAGAAGCTCTACGGCCCCGCCACCGAGGTCGTGCCGGCCTGGGTGGAGCGGCTGCTGGCCAAACTCTAGGCCAGCCGCGCCACGCCCCATTCGCACCAACCCAGAGGTCGGGGCGTCTTGGGCATGTAGCGCTGTTCGACCTCGTCCAAATGGAAGCCTGCCGCCGCGACAGCGCTCGCGACCGGACGCGTCAGGTGGCACCCGCCGGCAATCCGCTTCCACAGCGGTTCCAGGCGGCGCTGCCAACGTGAGACCTCGGCGTCGGGCGACAGGCCATGCTCGCAGAACAGGAAACGTCCATCGGGGCGCAGCACCCGCCGCGCCTCGGCCAAAACCGCTGTTGGCGACCGCACCGAGCACAGGGTGAAGGTGCACAGCACGGTGTCGAAGCTGGCGTCGCCGAACGGTAGACGCTCGGCCTCGCCGGCCTGGATGTCGACAACAAGGCCATCTGGACGCGGCGCCTGCCCGGCGATCGCCCGCAGCTCTGGCGAGGGATCAACGCCCGTCACCCGCGTGGTCTTGGCGGGGTCATAGTAGGCGAGGTTGAGGCCGCCGCCGATCCCCAGCTCCAGCACCTCGCCCTCGGCGCGCGGGGCGACACGACGTCGCTGGGCCTGGATCGCCGGCGCGCCGCAGGCGCAGCACAATAGCTTCGGCAGGATATTGCGCTCGTACCAGCTGGCCATGTTTGGTCCTCCCCGCGCAAGGAGAGCGACCCGGCGGGCCTGCGGTCAAGACACGCCGGATCAGGCGCGCCCTTCCAGCGCCGCCAGCACCGCCGGCTGCAGACGCGCCAGTTCGGCCAGCCGCTCGACCAGCGCCTCGCGGCTGTCCAGGGCCAGGCCATCGCGCAGCCGGGCCATCCGGTCCTTAACCTTACCAAGATCGGCGGCGTTGGCGGCGCTGACGACCGCCGCCTGATGCTTGCACGCGCCAAACTTCTCGAAGCCCGGGCAGGTGCAGGTCCCCTCGCCCGCAGGCGCCCACAGCTGGACGACGTAAAGATCACCGACGCTGCCGGTGACGTGGGCCGTGACCTTGTCGTCCTCGATCGACACGAGATCGACCGCGCCCGCCTCGGCCATGGCCACGCCCGTGTCGAACCAGCGCTCGTCCATGCGTTCGCGCCAGGCTTCGGTGTCGAAGAAGCTCATGCCTCGTCCTCGATGCGGTGGATGTCGTCGTCCGACAGGCCGAATGGTGGCCGATCTCATGGATCAGCACATGGGTGATCAGATCCCCCAGGCTGACGTCGCCGCGTTCGGCCCATTCGTCCAGGATCGGCCGGCGATAGAGAAAGACCCGCGACGGCTCGGCCCCGAAATCCAGCACCGAGCGGCTGCTCAGATCCACGCCCTGATAGAGGCCCGTCAGCTCGAAGGCGTCTTCGATGCCGAGACTGTCCAGGACCTCTTCGCTGGGGAAGTCGTCGACCCGGATCACCACCTCGCCGGCGAGGTGGCGGAATTCGGCGGGCAGGTCGTCGAAGGCCTGCTTGGCCAGGACGGCGAAATCGTCGAGCGATGGGGCGAGGCGATCGGACCAGGTCATCAGGCTCACATAGAGCGATTGGCGGTGATCGCCATAGGCTCGCCGCCATCTCGGACGACAGATCGTCCGTCGCAACGCAGAAAACGCGACGCAGGGCCACACCCGAGCTTGATCGCCCTCTGGTCACGGCCCGACTAATCTGGGATTCTGATTCGAGGACCCGCTGGGGTAGCGACGCGCCTGATGACTTCGTACGACCTGATCCTCGCGGCGGCGGCCGGCGCGGTGTGTCTCGCCCTTTCCGTCGCCCTGTGGTCCCACGGGCAGCGACGGAACCTGGAGGCGCGCATCGCTGCGCTCAAGACGCGCCTGATCCAGCAGGGCGGCTCTGACGACGCCCCGGCCTGGCTCGACGCCTTCGACACCACCGTGGTCGCGGTCGAGGCCGGACAAGCCGCTCTCGTCGCCGGGGGCGAAGGCCTGGCGGCGTGCGCCAAGGCGCTGGGCGCGCCCGCCGAGGTCTCGGCCGTGGTCGCGGCGCTCGGCGACGCCGATCCGAACTACGCCCAGAAGCTATCGGCCCTGTTCGAGCGGGGCGAGCCCTGCGTGTTCGAGGTGCGCGGCCCCAGCGGCCTCGTCTCGGTCGAAGGCCGCGCCGCCGGCGCGCTGGCCTGGCTGCGTCTGACGCCGATCGACCGCGCGGACTCGGGCCTGCCCACCGCCGCCCGCTTCGCCGCTTTCGTCGACAGCGTCGTCGAGCCGTGCTGGATCGCCGGCGCCGACGGCCAGGCGATCTGGGGCAACGCCGCCTTCGTACGCGCCGTGGGCGCGGGCTCAGCTCAGGGCTCGGCCCTGGCCGGCAAGAGCTTTGATCGCGGCGCCGACGCCGTGGTCGTCGAAGCCGCGAGCAAGGGCGAACGTCGCGAGGCGCTGCGCTGGATCAATGTCGAGGGCCGTCGCCGCGCGTTCCGCCTGTCGGCCCAGCCGCTGGACGGCGGCGGCGTGGGCGTGTTCTGCGCCGACGTGACCGAGATCGAGGACGTCCGCGACGCCTTCAAGAAGCATGTCGAGGCCCACGACGAGACGCTGAACCACATCGCCGAGGCCGTGGCGATCTTCAGCCAGACGCGCCGTCTGTCGTACCACAACACCGCCTTCGCCGAGCTCTGGGGCCTTGAGCCGGCGTGGCTGGCCGACCGCCCGACCCACGGCGAGGTGCTGGACCGCCTGCGCCAGCGCCGCCGCCTGCCCGAGACCATCGACTACGCCGGCTGGAAGGCCGCCGAACTGGCGCGCTACGAGCACCTCGGTCCGCAGGCCGACGACCTGTGGGACCTGCCCGATGGTCGCACCCTGAAGGTCGTCCGCCAGCCGCACCCGCTGGGCGGCATGCTGCTGATCTATTCCGACATCACCGGCGAGCTGCGCCTGAAGGCCCAGTATAACGCCCTGATCCAGGTGCAGCAGGCGACGCTCGACAAGCTGAACGACGCCGTCGCCGTGTTCGGCTCGGACGGCCGCCTGCGCCTGCACAACGAGGCCTTCGAGACCTTCTGGAACGTCACCCCCCACGCCCTGGAAGCGGCCGGCGACTTCGAGGGCGTGGTCGAGCTGTGCGTGCCGCGCCTGCACGACCTGTCGTTCTGGCGCGAGCTGAAGGGCCGGGTCGCCGATCCCGATCCGCAGATGCGCGCCCCAACCTCGGGCGAAGTGCGGACCTCCGACAGCCGCATCGTGCTGTACCAGAGCCGGCCGCTACCCGACGGCGCGACCCTGATCGCCTTCGCCGACGTCACCGACACCCGCGACCTCCAGAGCGCCCTCGCCGACCGCTCGGCCGCCCTCGCCGAGGCCGAGCGCCTCAAGCGCGACTTCGTCGGCAACGTCTCCTATGAGCTGCGCACGCCGCTGACGACCATCATCGGCTACTCCGAACTGCTGGAGCGGGCCGACGGCATCTCCGAGCGGGGCCGCAATCACGTGGCGGCCGTGCGCGCCGCCGCCACCCAGCTGGCGCGCTCGATCGACGACGTGCTGGACATGGCCCAGATCGACGCCGGCGAGATGGCGCTGGAGATCGAGGACATTCGGGTCTCCGACCTGCTGCTGAACGCCCAGGAGCGCGCCCTGAAGGACGCTCAATTGGGCGGCGTGACCCTGGCCGTCGAGTGCGACGAGGAGGTCGGCCTGATCCGCGGCGACGGCAAGCGCCTGGCCCAGACCCTGGACCACCTGGTCGAGAACGCCCTGCGCCAGACCCCGCCCGGCGGCCGGGTCACCCTGTCGGCGCGCCGTGCGCTGGGGGAAGTGCGGCTGGACGTCTCCGACACCGGCCGGGGTGTGCCGTTCCACGTCCAGGCCCACATCTTCGACCGCTTCGTCGGCCGCGATCGCGGCGGGCCGGGCCTCGGCCTCGCGCTGGTCAAGGCGCTGGTCGAGCTGCACGGCGGCTGGGTGGCGCTAGAGAGCGAGCCGGGCAATGGCTCGACCTTCACCTGCCACCTGCCCGAAACCCAGCAGCCGGGCGCCATGCAGCCCGAACTCGGGTTCTAGCCGGTCGGTCCAGACGGGGCGGCGAAGCAATTTATTGCCCGCCCGAACCGGAAAAGGCCGCATCGCCGCATCCTTGTGCCTCCGAAGGCCTTTACGGAACGCATCGGCGCCGCTAGAAGCGCTGCCGATGTCCTTCGCCGCGACCAAAACTATTACCCGCAAAACGGCCCACCTCGGTGGGGCGGCGGGCGTGCGCGCGATCTAAGCGGCATCCTCGAACCAGCCCCGCCGATGCGCGGGGCGGCTCTCACTTCCAGAGACCACAAGCTCCCCGCGCTCCACACCTTCCGGAGACGCCATCCATGAGCTTCAAGTTTTCCCGATCCCATCCGCCCCACGTCGGCGTCGTCGGCGCCACCGGCCTGGTCGGCGGCATGATGCGCGAACTGCTGGCCGAGCGGGATTTCCCCCTCGCCTCGCTGCGCCTATTCGCCTCGGCCCGTTCGGCCGGCAGCAAGGTCGACTTCAAGGGCCAGACCATCGTGGTCGAGGACGCCGCCACCGCGGACTTCGCAGGGCTCGACATCGTGTTCTTCTCGGCCGGTGGCTCGACCTCGCGCGAACTGGCCCCGAAGGCGGCGGCCGCCGGCGCCGTGGTGATCGACAACAGCTCGGCCTGGCGCAGCGATCCGGACGTCCCGCTGGTGGTGGCCGAGGTCAATCCGCACGCCCTCTCGAACATCCCCAAGGGCATCGTCGCCAATCCCAACTGCACCACCATGGCCGCCATGCCGGTCCTGAAGCCCCTGCACGACAAGGCGGGGCTGAAGCGCCTGACCGTCAGCACCTACCAGGCCGCATCGGGCGGCGGCATGGAGGGCATCGAGGTCTTGTCCGAGCAGCTGCGCGCCGGCGCGGCCGGGGATCTGGACGGCCTGGCCCGTTCGCCGGACGCCGCGCCCCTGCCCGCACCCCGCAAGTGGGCCGTGCCGCTGGCCTACAACGTCGTGCCGCTGAACTATGTGCTGGGCGAGGACGGCTACACCGAGGAAGAGCTGAAGCTGCGCGACGAGAGCCGCAAGATCCTCGAGATCCCGGGCCTGCCGGTCAGCGGCACCTGCGTGCGCGTGCCGGTGTTCACCGGTCATGCGCTGTCGATCAACGCCGAGTTCGACGGCCCCGTCTCGATGGCCGAGGCGCTGGACCTGCTGGCCGCCGCGCCGGGCGTAGTCATCGACGACGTGCCGAACCCGCTGGCCGCCACAGGCCAGGACCCGGTCTTCGTCGGCCGCGTGCGTCCGGATCCCACCGTGCCGCACGGCCTGGCGCTGTTCGTCGTCGGCGACAACCTGCGCAAGGGCGCGGCGCTGAACGCGGTACAGATCGCCGAGGTCATGCTGGACGCTTAACGCGCCGCCCTTCCCCCGAAAAAGGGGGGAAGGGAGACCGCCCGCGATGGCTCTGCTAACACCCCGCCATGCTCACCGATCCCTTCTTCTACGCCGTGGCCATTCCTGCCGTGATCCTGCTGGGTCTGGCCAAGGGCGGCTTTGCGGGGATCGGCGTGGTGGCGGTGCCGATGATGACCCTGGCGGTCTCGCCGGTGATGGCCGCGTCGATCACCCTGCCGATCCTGCTGGTCCAGGACGTGGTCAGCGTCTGGTCGTTCCGGAAGAGTTGGGATCGGGGAATCCTGCTCCTGATGCTGCCGGCGGCGGCGGTGGGCATCCTCCTGGGCTGGGCCCTGGCGGCGCTGGTCGACGAAGCCGCCGTCGAGCTGGCGGTCGGCGCGATCTCGGTCGTCTTCGCCTTGCAGCGCCTCTGGGCCGAACGGGCGGTCAAGGCCAGCGAGCAGGTCGCGCCGGGCCCGGGCCGCCCCTGGCTGGGCGCGCTGTGCGGCGCGGCGGCGGGCTTCACCAGCCAGATCGCTCACGCGGGAGGCCCGCCCTTCCAGATCTATGTCCTGCCCCGGCGGCTGCCGCGCGACGTGTTCATCGGCACCAGCGCCATCTTTTTCGGCGTGGTCAACTGGATGAAGGTCCCGGCCTACGCGGCTTTGGGACACCTGACGCCGCAGGTGCTGGCCACTGCGGGCGTTCTGCTGCCGCTGGCGATCGGGTCGACCTGGGCGGGGGTGTGGCTGGTGCGCCGCGTACCGTCCGAGGGCTTCTACAAGGTGATCTACGTGCTGCTGGTGCTGGTGGGCGGCAAGTTGATGGTCGACGGCGCCCGCGGCCTTTTGGCCTGAGCGCGCTTTTCCGCGCCATCGTGTCGCCGCCGCCCTTTCCCGGCCACGATGATCGACGCTTATATGTCGCGGAACGAACTTATGCTTCGCGCGTACTGCAAGCCATCGGGGCCGGGCCATGACCGAACTCACCACCACCACTCAGACCACGACCGATCTCGTCGTCGCCAAGCCGGGTCGGCACTATCCGACCCCGGCCGCCAAGTGCGCGGACCTGGTGGTGCACCTGGCGGGCCTGGCGTTCGCGCTGATGGGCGGCGGCATCCTGCTGGGCCTGGCCTTCGGCCTGGGCAATCTTGGCCAGGTCGCGGCGGTCAGCATCTATACGGTGGGCCTCATCCTGATGCTCTCGCTGTCGACGGCGTACAACTTCGCCAAGGCGCGCTGGCGCCCGCTTCTGCGCCGCTTTGATCACGCCGGCATCTTCGTGATGATCGCCGCCTCCTACACCCCGTTCACCACCCAGAACCTGCACGGCTGGTGGGCCATCGGCATGACCACGGCGGTCTGGTCGGTGGCCGGGATCGGCGTGCTGGCCAAGCTGTTCTTGCCGGGCCTGGACAAGCGCTTCTGGGTCGGGCTCTACCTCGCCCTCGGCTGGCTGGTTCTGGTGGCCATCAAGCCGATGATCGACGGCCTGTCCTGGGTGGCCCTGCTGCTTCTGGCCATCGGCGGGATCGTCTATTCGACCGGGACCGTCTTCTACCTGATGCGGCGCCTCAAGTTCCGCCGCGCCATCTGGCACGGCCACGTCATCGGCGGCGCCGGCCTGCACTATGCGGCCGTGCTGGTTGGCGTGGTGCTGGCCGGCGCGCACTGATCCGGAGAAACGACGCGTGGACAAGGACCCGGCCGGCAGTTTCAGCCTTCAGGGCTTCTTCCGGGACTGGAAGTCCAACGACCCGCTGCGCGGCAAGCGGCTGCCCACGCCGCCGTCTGACCTTGCAGTGGAGGCGGCGGGCTTCCCGCGCGTGCGACTGACGGTCGACCAGGCCGACGACGCGCTGCGCCAGGCCGCCGATCGCCTGACGCCGATGCGCTCGCTTCTGGGCCGTGACGAGTTCAACATTCTGGCCTTGTCCGGCGGCGCGGCCGGCGGCGCCTATGGGGCGGGGGTGCTGGCGGGCCTCTCCAAGGCCGGAACCCGGCCCGACTTCGCGATCGTCACTGGCGTCAGCACGGGCGCCTTGATCGCGCCGCTCGCCTTCCTGGGCTCGGCCTGGGACGAGCGCCTGACCGACGCCTATACCGGCGGTCACGCCGCCGAACTGCTGAGCCTTCGGCGACTGGCGCCCGCGCTCAGCGCCAGCCTGTTCAAGGGCGAGTCGCTGGACGTGTTGGTCGAGACCTTCGTCGACCAGGAGATGATCGAGGCCATCGCCGCCGAGCACGCCAAGGGCCGCCGCCTGCTGATCGCCACCACCAATCTCGACAGCCAGCGCGCGGTAGTCTGGGACATGGGCGAGATCGCCCGCAAAGGCGGCCCCGAAGCGCTGAGCCTGTTCCGCGCCCTGCTGGTCGCCTCCTCCTCGGTGCCGGGCATCTTTCCGCCCAAGCTGATCGAGGTCGAGGCCGACGGCCAGATGTACCAGGAAATGCATGTCGACGGCGGCGTCGCCGCGCCGCTGTTCCTGATGCCTGACGCCCTGCTGCACTGGCGCAACCTGGGCTCGCGCCTGCGCCGCGGCCGCGTGCATGTGATCGTCAACACGGTTCTGGACCCGTCCACCCAGTCGACGCCGCCCGGCGTGGCGTCGATCATGGCGCGCAGCTTCGAGACCATGCTGCGGTTCTCCTACCGCCAGGCGCTCAGCCTGGCCGCCGGCTTCTGCGCCCGCCACAACCTCCCGCTCAGCGTGGCCTCGATCCCCAACACCTTCGAGGGCATGAATCTGCTGAAGTTCGAGACCGGCCTGATGCGCAGCATCTATGACGCCGGCTTCGAGCAGGCGGCGACCGGCGCGGTCTGGTCCAACGCCGTGGAGGAACAGAGCCTTTGGCGCGGCCTGTTCAGAAAGCAGGTCCCGCAGGCGGTCTCGGCTGGGACCGGCCTGGTGGTGCGCGATGAGAAACCGCTGGACGTCGCTCCGCTAGAGCCCTGAGATCGTCCGACAGTTGTCTTGGATTCGATCGGCCATTAGAAAATCGCGCTCGCGCAAGGCCATCCGCAGCGCACCTTTGCAGTGACCGCCATTGATCATTCGGGCGGCGCGTTGCGCCAGCAACTCTCGCTCGCCCTTGGCCGTCATCTTCACGTTGGTTGCCGGCGGATAGACCGCAACAGGCGTACGCGACGGGCCGTCGGTGGGCCCCATCGGCGCGGCGATGGCCGATGTCGCTGAGATCGCAAGCGCGAGACTCGTTAGGCAGAGAATACGCATGGGGTCCTCCAAACAACGCGTGTTGATTTGATCTGACAACCCTAGGTTGATGGCAACAAAACGCCTCACGAGCAACTTGAACGCAACCGGACAGATCACCTGACGATCCGGCTCAACGATCTGGCCACGTCGATCACCGACGAGGACAGTGCACCGCCCCCGAGTTGGGAACGCCCATGCGCAAGCTTCTTCTTCATCTCGTCTTGGCCGCCCTTGGGGGCCTCACGCCGCTCAGCGCCGTCGCGCAAGGCGCTCCGGGCCCCACAAAGCCCGTCGCTGCGGTCGAACTGCCCGACGCCGCCATTCGGCAGATCCTGGCCCAGCGGGTCGATACCGATCGCCAGAACCGGGGCATGGTGGTCGGGGTGATCGACGCGCGTGGCCGGCGGGTGATCGCCCACGGCCTCATGGGGGCCGGCGGTGGGCCGGTCGACGGTCGGACCCTGTTCGAGATCGGCTCCGTCACCAAGGTGCTGACCAGCCTCCTGCTGGCCGACATGGTCCGGCGCGGCGAGGTCAGGCTGGACGATCCGGTGGCCAAGCATCTGCCTCCGGGAACCGTCGTGCCGACCCGCAACGGCAAGGCCATCACCCTGATCGACCTGGCCACGCACACCTCGGGCCTGCCGCGCCTGCCGACCAACATGGCGCCCAAGGACCCGCTTAACCCCTATGCGGACTATACCGAGGCCCAGCTGGACGCCTTCCTGCGCGATTACACCCTGCCTCGCGACATCGGCGCGGCCTATGAGTACTCGAACCTTGGGGTGGGCCTGCTGGGCCGGGCCTTGGCCTATCGCGCCGGCGGCGACTACGCGACCGTGCTGCGCGAGCGGGTGCTGGCGCCGTTGGGGATGACCGACACCGCCATCGCCCTGTCGCCGACCCAAGCCACCCGCTCTTCAAGCGGCCACAATGCGGCGCTGGAGGTTACGCCTCATTGGGACCTGCCCAGTCTGGCCGGCGCGGGCGCGCTGCGCTCGACCGCCGAAGACCTCCTGAAGCTGCTGGCCGCCGAACTGGGCTACGCCGATACGCCTCTGCAGGCGGCGATGGCCGATCAGTTGGTCCCCCGGCGTCCGGTCGGCGGCGAGGTGGCCGTGGCGCTGGGCTGGCATGTCTGGTCGCCGCCCGACGGCGAGATCGTCACCCATTCCGGCGGCACCATGGGCTTTCAGAGCTTCGTCGGTTTCAATCGCAAGACCGGACGGGGCGTGGTGGTGCTCGGCAACGCCGCCAGCGCCATGGGCGTGGACGACATCGGGCTGCACCTGTTGGCCGGTCGACCGCTTAAGACCGCCCCCAAGACCCGGGTCGCAGTCCCCTTGCCGGCCGAGGCCTTCGACAAGCTGGTCGGCCGCTACGCCATGGCCCCGGGCGTGGTGATGACCATCCGCCGCGACGGCCAGCGGATGATCGGTCAGTTGACCGGGCAGCCGGCGGTCGAGATCTTCGCCGAAAGCCCGACGACCTTCTTCCTCAAGGTTGTTGACGCCCAATTGACCTTCACCGTCGACGCCCAAGGGCGCGGCACGGCGGTGACGCTGCATCAGAACGGCCAGAACACCACGGCGCAGCGCTTGGCCGACGGCGCCGAGCCGCCCGCGCCGCCGCGCCCAGCCAAGGTCGCGACCCTGTCCGTCCAGCAGATGGAGGCGCTGGTCGGCGGCTACGCTTTAGCGCCCGGCGTGGTGATGACCGTGACGCGCCGGGACCAAGGCCTGTTCGCCCAGTTGACCGGTCAGCCCGAGTTCGAGGTGTTTCCGGAAGGTCCGACCAAGGTGGTTTGGACCGTCGTACCCGCCAACGCGACCTTCACCCTGGGCGCCGATGGCAAGGCCACCAGCCTGACGCTCCACCAAGGCGGCCGGGACTTGTCGGCGCCGCGCCTGCCCTAAACTCTACGCCTTCTTCAGCCAGCGCGCGCGCAGCTTGGCGACGTTGGGCGGATCGGCGCGGAAGTCGGAGGCCAGACCCAGGCGGGCGTTGCACGAGGGGCAGCGGACGGAATCCTCGTCGGCGAGATCCGTGGGCGGATCGAAGCGCGTACCGCACGGCTTGCACTTCCAGTCGCCGACCGGCGCGGGCGCAGGGGGCGGCGGCGGGGGCGCCGCAACGTGGGGGGCGACGAACACCGTCTTGGTCGACGACTTGACCATGCGCTCGAGCGGCGGCGGTCCGCCGGGGGCGGCGACGGCGCTCTTGAGGCTCAGGGTCTTGCGGCGCGGGGGCTCGCTGTCGCTCATGGGCTCGCTGACGGTTTCAGGGACGGACCGGGGCTTGCTGCATGAAAGCGGCCAGAAACACAAGCCCGACGGGCGGTCAGCGCCCTACCAATGCGGCTTAAGGCTGAACGACAGGGCCACGACGTCGTCCTTCTGGGTCGCCAGACCCATGATCCCTTCCTTGGCGCGGATCTCGCGGTGGATGTAGCCGAGCGAGGCCTGCATGGGCCCCTTGCGCCAGGCGACGCCAGCCTGGCTGTCGCCGATCAGGCGGCTCGTGACGTCTTGCGAGAGGCCCGCGCGGGTCCAATCGCCGTTCTGACCGCGCAGCATGTTGAGGCCCACGGCCCGCCCGCTGGCCGCAGCATAGATGTACCAGCGGCCGCGATCGCCGAAGACCGAGGCGCCCTCGCGGACGCCCAGGGCGTCGTTCACCCGGTCGCCGATGTTGCGCTTCTTGCCCAGGCGCACGGTGGCGCCGGCTTCGGCCGAACCGCCGGCGCCGCCGAAGCCGACGCCGGCATGGGGCGTGACATCCAGCGCGTACTTGCGGCCCGCCAGGGCGACCGCCGAAGGCCAGCCGCGTGTCAGCGTCACATCGATGTCCTGAAGATCGTAGGCCTCGGCGCCGGGACGGACGAGGGAGAGCGGCGCGGTGTTGGCGATGCGGGGCACGTTGGCCACGGATACGCGGATCTGGTTGATCGGCCCTCCCGCCGCGCCCTGGTAGGCCACAGCACTGGATCGCCACGTCACAGGACCCGCGCCGGGGTAATATCGGTCGGCCTCAAGCACCCGGACGTCGCCCTTCGCCGCACCGGGGCTGAAGGCGAAGGCGCCGTCCTGCAGCGCCAGATCCGGCGTGCGCGTTGGCTCGGGCCTAACCTCGAAGGAATAGGGGTTCGCCGTCTGGGCGGCGGCGTTGGTCGTCGTCAAGCCGGCGGCCGCCAGCCAGATCGCGCTGTATTTCCCCACCGTCCGCATGTGGCCTCCCCAGACCCAATGGACTTCACCCTAAGCGCATCACACCGGCTGTCACGGCGGCGAATGCGCGCAGGTTGAAGCCACTGTGCGCCGATACGGTTCCCGAAATGTGAAAAGGGCGGCCCGATCGCTCGCGCCGCCCTCATCAGAACCTCATGGCCACCGTTACTGGCAGGCCAAGCACTCGTCGTAATCAGTTTTTTCCGGGACGTCGAAGCCGCCGGTCGCAGCGTCGGCCTTGTCCTCGGCGCCGGCATAGGCGGCGCGCTGCACGGACTTGGAGCGCAGGTAGTACAGGCTCTTCACGCCGCGCTCCCAGGCCATCCAGTGCAGCATGTGCAGGTCCCACTTATCGACGTCGCCCGGCAGGAAGACGTTGACCGACTGGCTTTGGCAGATTTCCGGCGTGCGGTCGGCGGCCAGTTCGATCACCCAGCGCTGGTCCAGCTCGAAAGCGGTCTTGTAGATGTCCTTCTCGTCCTGGCTCAGGAAGTCGAGGTGCTGCACCGAGCCCTCGTTCTCCAGGATCGAGCCCCACACCGCGTCGGTGTTGTGGCCCTTCTCCTCGAGCAGCTTCTCCAGGTAGGGGTTTTTGACCGCGAACGACCCCGACAGGGTCTTGTGCGTGTAGATGTTGGCTGGGATCGGCTCGATACCCGCCGACGTGCCGCCGCAGATGATCGAGATCGAGGCGGTCGGGGCGATGGCCAGCTTGTGCGAGAAGCGCTCCTTGGAGCCACGATCGGCGGCGTCCGGGCAAGGGCCCTTTTCCTCGCCCAGCTTGATCGAGGCCTTGTCGGCCTCACGGCGCAGGTGCTTGAACATCCGCATGTTCCAGCTCTTGGCCAGGGCGCTCTCGAACGGCACATTCTGGCTCTGCAGGAAGCTGTGGAATCCCATCAGCCCCAGGCCCACCGAGCGTTCGCGCATGGCGGCGTAGGCGGCGGTGGCGGCGGCGTCGGGCGCGCGGTCGATGAAGTCCTGCAGCACGTTGTCGAGGAAGCGCATGACGTCCTCGATGAACGTCGGATGGTCGCGCCACTCCAGGAACGTCTCGGCGTTGACCGACGACAGGCAGCAGACGGCGGTGCGCTCGTTGCCCAGATGGTCAGTACCGGTGTGCAGCATGATCTCGCTGCACAGGTTGGATTGGCGGACCTTCAGGCCCAGCTCGCGCTGGAACGAGGGCATCGCGTTGTTCACGCTGTCGGAGAAGATCAGGTAGGGCTCGCCGGTCTGCAGGCGCAGCTCCAGGACCTTCTGCCACAGGGCGCGGGCGTCGACCTCGCGCAGGACTTCGTTCGTCTTGGGCGACCGCAGGCCGAACTTCTTGCCGTCGCGCACCGCGAACATGAACTCGTCGGTGATGTTGATGCCGTGGTGCAGGTTGAGGGACTTGCGGTTGAAGTCGCCCGACGGCTTGCGGATCTCGAGGAACTCCTCGATTTCCGGGTGGTGGATGTCGAGATAGACGGCGGCCGAGCCGCGGCGCAGCGAACCCTGCGAGATCGCGAGGGTCAGCGAGTCCATCACGCGGATGAAGGGGATGATGCCCGAGGTCTGGCCCTGGCCCTTCACCTTCTCGCCGATCGAGCGGACGCCGCCCCAGTAGGTGCCGATGCCGCCGCCATTGGCCGCCAGCCAGACGTTCTCGTTCCAGACGCTGAGGATGCCGTCCAAGCTGTCGTTGACCGCGTTCAGGAAACAGCTGATCGGCAGGCCGCGATCCGCGCCGCCGTTCGAGAGCACGGGGGTGGCCGGCATGAACCACAGGCGGCTCATATAGTCGTAGACGCGCTGGGCGTGGTCGGCGTCGTCGGCGAACGCCGTCGACACACGGGCGAACATGTCCTGGTAGCTCTCGCCCGGCAGCAGGTAGCGGTCTTCCAGGGTGGTCTTGCCGAAGTCGGTCAACAGGGCGTCGCGCGAACGGTCGACCTCGACCTTGCGCACCAGCGCCAGCTGAGGGCGCTTGGCGGGCTTGATCGCCGCCAGACGGGCCTCTTTTCGGACGCTCGACTTCACCGCTTCACTGCCGTTCATGACCAAAATCCATGCTCAATCAGCGTGTTCCGGAGAAGGAAATATCCTCGCCAGCCGCTATATCTTGTGGCTGAGGAGCCCCCTCAACCCAAATATGGGGCCACACTGGTGAATGACTCGTCAACGCCCCTGGACCGAGTTTTTCGTTAACAACCTGTGAACGCCGACAACTTGCATAGGCGGGACAAGGGGTTGCCTCCACGAACTTTTTTCACCCGCGACAGACGGCCGCAAGACAGCCAGGGGCGTCCGTCCCCGGACAACACCGTTCACCCACAGGTCGAGCACAAGGCTGGGTGGCGGGGCCGGCACAATGCGTGTTCGGGTCGGCGGCGCGTTCGGCCGCGCAAGCGCCCGGAAACGCCCGGTTTCCGCGCGAGAGGCAGGACGCCGAGCCCTCTGCAGAGCGCCCCCACCTCTTGAAACACACGCGCAAAGAGAAAGGGCCCGGCGTCGCCGCCGGGCCCTCCCCTATATGCAGTCGATTCGATCTTAGAAGTTGATCGAGATCGTCGAACGGCGGTTCAGCGGTTCCTTCACGCCATCGCCGGTGGCGACGGCCGGAGCGCTTTCACCCTTCCAGTCCACGCCCAGGACGTTCTGCGGAACGCCTTGCGAGACCAGAGCGTCGGCGACGGCGCGAGCGCGACGTTCCGAGAGCTTGGCGTTGTACTTCGGCGAACCCGAGGTGTCGGTGTGGCCGACGACGATGATCTTCGTCGCCTTACCGTCGTTCGAGTACTTGGCCGCTTCCATGACCACCGATTGCGCTTCCGGCGTCAGGACCGATTGGTCGAACGGGAAGTACACGATGAACTCGCGGGCCTCATACTGCGGCGGCGGCGGAGGCGGCGGCGGCGGCGGAGGCGGAGGAGGCGGGGGCGGCGGGGGCGGCGGGGGCGGCGGGGGCGGGGGCGGCGGGGGCGGCGACGCGAACGAGTAGCGCAGACCCACGGTCAGCGACTGGTCCCGGTACTGGCCTTCGAAAGCGCCAGGCTGCAGCGCGCCCGAACCCAGCGACTGCCACTTGTGGTCAGCGCCCGTCAGGTAGCGATAGGTGACGTCGATCTTCAGCTTGTCGGTGGCCTTGATCGAGGCGCCGGCGATGGCCTGCCAGGCAACGGCCAGATCGTCGTCATCGACGGTCAGGTTCTGCACAGCCGGGTTGAGGGTCGTGATCGGAGCCTGCACGCCGCTGAACTGACCCAGGGTCTTGACGTCCAGACGGTTCAGGCCAACGCCCGCGCCGATGAAGGGGTTCAGCCAGGAGTTCGGAGCGAAGTCATAAAGGACGTTCGCCATGAGGGTCCAGGAGTCGATCGAACCGTCCGGCGAGCCGCACTTCGGCGCGGTGGAGGTGCGGGTGATACCCGGGGTGCAAAGACCTTGGGGTTGCTGGCGAACGGCGTTGCCGCGAACGCCGACCAAGTCGCCGGGGCGATAGCCGCCTTCGACTTCAACACGCCAGTTCGGGTTGAACTGGTAGCCCAGACGGACGAAACCGGTCCAATCCTTCTCGGTCTTCCAGGTCCAGTGATACGAAGCGCCGTCCGGCGCGAACGCGTCAGACTCGGCCGTCAGCGCTTGCGGCCAGTGTTGGCCGAGGTCGACCGCGCCGTACCAGCCGGTCTCTTGGGCCGAAACGCCCGACGCGGCGAACACCGCGGCCAGAGCAGCTCCCGCCAGGAGGTTGAGTTTCATTGTTGAAGAGCCCTCTATTGCCCTGCCCAGGCCGGGGAGACCGACCGAGCATCGTTATACCAAGGCGAACGCCACGGGAAAGTGTCAGCAAAGACACACTCGTCAGGTTTCGCCCCTGCGCAACGCCGCAGGAAAGCTAAACAAGACCGCCCCTCAGAATCGTCTTCCGAGCGTGCCCACCGACTTCCACGGAACATAAGCGTCAGCTCCGCTGGGTTCGCACGTGAAACGGTCGCGCGCAAGGCCTAGAACCCAGGAAACACCCAAGCATTCGCGAAACCTTGCGCAAATTCCGCATGATCGCTTCACTTATGTGACACCGGCCTGTGGACCGACCTAATCGAGGGTGGTCCTGTAGCGCGCCATCGCCAGGGCGGAGATAGCGATAACAAAGAGCGCCAGGGCCGCAAGACTTGGCCAGAGCTGCGCGATGTCGAGCCCCTTGAGCAACGCGCCGCGCACGACCCGAAGGAAGTGGGTCACCGGGATCAGGCCGCCCAGCGCCTGCGCCCATGTCGGCATTCCCCGGAAAGGGAACATGAAGCCCGACAGCAGGATCGACGGCATGATGTAGAAGAACGACATCTGCATCGCCTGGAGCTGGGTGCGGGCGAGCGTGGAGATCAGAAACCCCAGGGCCAGCGACCCGATGATGAAGAGCAGCACGCCCAGGGTCAGGGCGCCCCAGCCGCCGGCCATGGGCACGGCGAACAGGACCTTGGCCAGAACCAGAATGATGGCCGTCTGCGCCAGCCCGACCACGACATAGGGCGCGAGCTTCCCGATCATCACCTCGATCGGTCGGGCCGGCGTGGCCAGCAGGGTTTCCATGGTCCCGCGCTCATACTCCCGCGTGACGCCCAGCGAGGTCATCATCACCAAGGTCATGGACAGGATCACACCCAGAAGACCCGGTACGATATTGTAGGCGGTTATGGCCTCGGGATTGTAGCGGCGGTGGATCACGACCTCGAACGGATCGGCGCTCGCCCCCGCCTGCCGGCCTTGCGCCGCCGCGCCGACGAGATCGTGGGTCAGGGCGGTGCGCGGCAGACTGCCCAGCGCCGCGATCGCCCCGCCGGTGGCGGCCGGATCGGAGGCGTCGGCCTCGACCAGAACCTTCGCCCCCTCCCCCCGCACCACCTTGCGCGTGAAGTCGGCGGGGATGGTGAGCGCGAACTGGACCTCGCCCCGCGCCAGGGCCTCGTCCAGCTCGGCCGGCGAGGCGGCCGTGCGAACGATCTCGAAATAGCCGCTGTTGACCAGGGCCGAGACGGTCGACCGCGCCATCGGCCCCTGGTCCTGCACCAGGATCGCCGTGGGCAGGTGTCGCGGATCGTTGTTGATCGCGTAGCCGAACAGCATCAGCTGCACGATCGGCAGCACCAGGATCATGGCGTAGGTCAGACGGTCGCGAGTGAGCTGGATGAACTCCTTGATCAGCACCGCCAGGATGCGCGCGACCGACAGCCGAGGCGCCGCGTGGGTCATTGAACGTTGTCCGAGGCTTGGCCCATCAGACGGATGAACACGTCCTCCAGGGTGGGCCGCACCTCGGTCCAGACGAAGGGGGCTCGTCGGTAGGGCGCGATCGCCGCCTCCAGCGCCGCCCGGTCGGTTCCGCTGACATGCAGGGCCGAGCCGAACGGCGCGGCCATGATCCCGTCGGACGCCGAGGCGAGGTCCCTGGCTAGCCGGTCGGCCCCCGCGCCCTCGGCCCGGAAGGTGACGAGACCCGACGCGGCGATGACCTCATCGGCCGTTCCCCGCGCCATCAGCGTCCCGTAGGCGATATAGGCGATGTCGTGGCAGCGCTCGGCTTCGTCCATGTAATGGGTCGAGACCATCACGGTCAGACCCTCCGCCGACAGGGCGTGGATCTCGTCCCAGAACGCCCGCCGGGCCTTGGGGTCGACGCCCGCGGTCGGCTCGTCGAGCAGCAGCAGGCGCGGCGCGTGCAGGATGCTGGCCGCCAGCGCCAGGCGCTGTTTCCAGCCACCGGACAGGCTTCCGGCCAATTGCTTGCGCCGCGCGGTCAGGCCGAGGCGCTCGAGACTGTCGCGCACCCGCTCGCGCCGACGGTCCAGCTCATGGACGCGGGCGACGAAATCGAGGTTTTCCTCGATCGACAGGTCCTCGTAGAGCGAGAACTTCTGCGTCATGTAGCCGGTCTGTCGCTTGACCGCTTCGGCGTCTCTTCGGAAATCCAGGCCCAGAACCGTCCCCGCGCCGCTATCGGGCGTCAGCAGCCCGCAGAGCATGCGCAAGGTGGTGGTCTTGCCCGAGCCGTTGGGCCCGAGAAAGCCGGTGATACGCCCCCGCCCGACCTGGATCGCGACATCCCGCACCACGTGACGGGGCCCGAAACTCTTGTTCAGGCCCGAGACGTCGACGGCGAGATCAATCATCGCCCCGCCTCGCGCGTGATAATGTCGACGGGCTGCCCGGGGGCCAGGGGCGGCCCCGCCTCGGGCCGGGCCTCGACCAGGAACACCAGCCGCTGACGCGCCTCGCGGCTGTAGATCACCGGCGGGGTGAATTCCGCGCGGGGGGAGACATAGTTGATCCGCGCGGCGCGCGGCGCGCGGCAGCCGTCGCAGGTGAAGCGGACGGTCGTCCCGACCGGGTAGCGGTTGATCTCGGCCTCCGGAACAAAGAAGCGCAGCCTTACGCGGTCATCGGCCAAAAGGGCGACGACCGGCTGATTGGCGGCGACCCATTCGCCAGGCTGGTAGAAGACGTCCTGGACGCGCGCGGCGGCGGGCGCACGCGGGCTGATCTGGTCCAGGCGGCTCTGGGCGGCGGCAAGGCTCTGCTCGGCGACGGCCACCGCCGCCTCGGCCGCCGCGAGGGCGTCCGGACGCGCGCCGAGGATCCCGACATCCTTGCGACGGCCCACGGCGACGGCGCTGGCGCGCGCCGTGTCGAGAGCGGCCCTGGCCTGGTCCAGCCTCGCCCGGGCGTAGACGCCCTTGGCCACCAGCGGCTCTACCCGTCGATACTCGGCCTGGGCCTCCGCGACACGCGCCTCGGCGGCCGCGCGCTCGGCGTCATAGACGGCCAGCTCCTGGGGCCGCTGACCCTTGCGCGCGTCGCGTAGCTGGGCCCTGGCGATGGCCGCCTGGGCGGCGGCCTGGTCGCGCGCGGCGGTCAGCTGGACCGCGTCCAGCGCGAACAGAGGCTGGCCCGGCTCGACCCGATCACCCCGTTGCACCGCCACCGCGCTGACCAGACCCGCATTGGCGGCGCCGACATAGAGCGTCTCGCCTTCGACATAACCGGAGAGACGCGGCGGCCGATGACTGTCCGGGCCCAGCAGGCGCCATCCGAGAACGCCAACCACACCAACCGCCACAACGCCGGCGACCACCACGGAGGGCTTCATGACGAGACTCCGGCGCGGGGCGCGAGGCCGGCGATCATGGTCTCGCCATGCTGGCGGATCAGACTCTGAAGCGGAGCCGGCGGGGCCCCGACGGGCGTGAAGGTTTCCTGCCAGATCACGCCCAGCAGGATAGGCCCCACGATGCTGAACGCCTGCAGGCGAGGGTCGCCCAGGCGAACCTCGCCGCGCATCTGCGCCCGTTCCAGCGCGCCGGACATCGCCGCCAGCATCCGACTGACCACCTCGTCGTGCCAGACCCGGGCCAGTTCCGGAAAGTTCCGCGACTCCCCGATGACCAGCTTGGCCACCGCGCCGAGGCGGGAGGTCTCGACCACCGCCTCGATCCGCGCCAAGGCCAGCCGCAGCAGGTCGGGAAAGGGAATGGTCGCCTGGGCGAGCATAGCCTCGACCATGTCGATATTGGGAACCACCGCCTCGCGCACGACCGCGCGGAAGATGTCCTCCTTGGTCTCGAAATAGAGATAGAGCGCGCCCTTCGAGACGCCCGCCTTGCTGGCGATCTCATCCAGCTTCGCAGCGGCGAAGCCCTTCTCAGCGAACACGTCCAGGGCCGCCTGAACGATCTCGCCGGGCCGCGCCTGACTTCGCCGCCGCCACCTTGGAGACCCCGCCTGCATCCTCGCCCCCCGGTAAATGACCGAGAAGTTATATAAGAGCTTGAGCGAGAGTCCAATTTTCAGGCCTCAGGGGCTGGCCCACCGGCGCAGGTCAAACGACGCCCTTGACGCTCAACGTGCGGTCACCAGCCAGCAGGCCGAGTTCATCCGCGCCAAACCGTCTTCCACATAGGGGGCCAGCGCGGCGGCCACCGCGTCGTGGATGCGCGCCCTCAGGGCGTCGTCGGCTTGAGACAGGATCGGGTTTAGCGGCCCGACGCGAAGGCTCATGGTCATCAACTCGTCGAAGGTGACCGGCGTCGGGTCGTCTAGAGGCTCGATGGCGATGTCGCGCCATCCTGCTTCGGCCAGGATGGATCGCACCCGCTCAGGATCGGCGAACCCGAAGCGGCCGGGCGCGTTGCGCTCGAACTTCGGCGCCTCGGGCAGGAACAGGGCGGCGGCCTCCAGCGGGACCTGGGCGATCGCATTGTCCTCCGGACCGCGCCAGCAGGCGAAGGCCAGCCGTCCGTCGGGCCTGAGCGCGCGGCGCAGATTGGCGAAGGCGGCGACGGGGTCGGGAAAGAACATCACGCCAAAGCGCGAGACGATCGCGTCGAAACCCTGGCCGAAAGCATGGGTCTGGGCGTCGGCGTGAACGAAATCGACCCCCTCCAGGGCCTGTTCGCCCGCACGACGTCGCGCCAGTTCCAGCAACGCGCCCGAGATGTCAGCCCCGACGGCCCGGCCTTGCGGGCCCACGCGCCAGGCGGCCTCGAAAGTGGTCGCGCCGGCGCCGCAGCCGACATCCAGCACCGTCTCGCCGGCGCGAAGGTCGGCGCGATCCACGACAGCCTTGGCGACCGGTTGATAAAGCCGGTCCAGCAGCGCCTGCTGCTCGACCCAAACCCGTCCGGCGCGGTCCCAATAGGCCGCCATATCCGTCGTTACGCCGCTCATCCGCCATCTCCCGTTCACGGGCGATAGGTACGTGCTCGACGCGTCAGCGCAAGCTGGCGTCCCGCAGACGGCGACGGCGACCGCCCAAGGCGTCGGGACGGTTCAGCTTCTTGCGATACTCGTCGCGGCGCTCGTGGATCGAGGCGATGACCAGCCCCATCGGCACCCCGATGTCGACCAGCACCGCTTCGGACAGCTGGAGCGACGCCTCGATGGTCTCCGGCACCGCGTCGGTGGCGCCCAGCTCATAGAGGCGCGCCGCGTGGCGGGCGTCGCGGGCGCGGACCACGATCGGCACGTCCGGGCGCGCCCCGCGCGCGGCGGCGACCACCGCCTCGGCCACCTCGAAGGCGTCCATGGTCACCACCACCGCCCGGGCCGTGGCCAGGCCGCACCGCTCCAGAAGCTCAAGACGCGAGGCGTCGCCGTAATAGATGCGCGCGCCCTCGCGGCGACCCTGCTCCACCAGGCGCGCGTCGCGCTCGACGGCGATCCAGACCAGGTCGTGACGACCCAGCATTTCGCCCACCAGCTTGCCTACGCGGCCATAGCCGATGACCAGCACCTGGCCGGCCGGTTCGGGCCCGACGCGGTCGGGCTCGTTGGCGGTGGAGGGTGGGGCCTCGCTGACGGGCAGAGGCGCGTTCTTGCGGCCGAGATAGCCGCCCAGCGCCGCCAGCCCCGGGATCAGGAACATGGTCAAGGTCGCCGAGACCAAAACCGCCTGACCGATGGCCGGCGCCACGACCTGGGCGCTCATGGCGTTGTCCAAGAGAACGAAGGCGAACTCGCCGCCGGCCGCCAGGATCAGCGCGGCCTCGATGGCGGCGCGGCGGTTCAGCCCCATCAGCAGCCCGCTGCCGAACACCACGGCGGTCTTCAGCACCAGGAGCCCCAGGGCCGTCGCCAGGATCGTGGCCGGTTGCGCCGCCAGCAGCGACAGGTCCAGCCGAATGCCTAGCGACACGAAGAAGAGGGAGAGCAACAGGCCCTTGAACGGCTCGATCTTGACCTCGACCTCGTGGCGATACTCGGTCTCGGCCAGCAGCACGCCGGCCACGAAGGCGCCCAGCGCCATCGACAGTCCCGAAAGCGCCGCCACAAGGCCCGCGCCGATGATCACCAGCAGACAGGCGGCCATGAACATCTCTTCGCTCTTGGCCTTGGCGACCGATTTCAGCATCGGGCGTAGGGCCAGCCGCCCGACGAGAACGATCGCCGCCAGGCCGACGGCGGCCGGGGCCAGGGCCAGCAGGTCCTGAAGATGGAAGGTTCCGTTGCCGCGCCCAAGAATGGCCAGGGTGATCAGGATCGGCGCGACGGCCAAATCCTGAAAGAGAAGCACCGAGAAGGTCGCCCGGCCGGCCTCGGAGTGCAGGCGGCGGCGCTCGGCCAGCACGGGCACGGCGATGGCGGTCGATGACAGGGTCAGGGCCGCGCCGATGGTCAGGGCCGCCACGGGCTCGAGGCCCAGCAGCATCCCGCCCGCGCCCAGAGCCAGTGAGCAGCCGATCACCTGCACCGCGCCGAGGCCAAACACCCACCGGCGCATCAGCCGCAGGCGCTCCCACGACAGCTCCAGGCCGATCATGAACAGCAGGAAGACGACGCCGAACTCGGCCAGCTGGGCGATTTCGTCGGGATTGTCGACGGTGACATAGTCGAGCCACGGCGCGAGGTGGATGAACCGGCCCAGACCAAAGGGCCCCAGGATCACCCCGGCCAGCAGATAGCCCAGGATCGGATTGATCTTCAGGCGCTTGAAGATCGGCGCGACGATGCCGGCGGTCGCCAGGAACAGGACCAGGTCCTTGTAGCTCTCTGGGGAAACCTCGTGCGCCACGCGCCCTCCTCTTTTGCCACGACTGCGCCGGAACGAAAGTCCGACTCTTACGCTAGACTGGTCTCTTGAACCGGACGCCAGGTCCCGCCTCATCACCCGCGATCAACGACACGCCCGCCGCCTCGATCGCCTCGATGAGCAGCCGTTCGGTGCTGTGGTGCAAGGCGTGGCGCTCGGTTTCGAAGTCCTTGACCGTGCTGCGCGACACCCCCGCCCGATCCGCAAGCTCGCCCTGAGACCAGTTGATCAGTCCGCGAGCGGCCCGACATTGGGCGGGCAGGAGAATTTTTGCGTGAGGCATCTGGCACACCCGGGCTCCGTCGCCCATATTGGTTGAGTACGCCCGAAAGAGATGACCGTCAAGGAGAGCCTTTGCACCATACCTCGCTGATCGCCACCATCGTCGCGGGCCTGGGCCTGGCCTTCATCTTCGGCGCCCTCGCCAACCGGCTGAAGCTGCCGGTGCTGGTCGGTTATCTGCTGGCCGGCGTGCTGGTGGGGCCGTTTACGCCGGGCTATGTGGCCGATCAGGAGCTGGCCCCGCAGCTGGCCGAGATCGGCGTCATCCTGCTGATGTTCGGCGTCGGCCTGCACTTTTCGCTGAAGGACCTCCTGGCGGTGAAGACCATCGCCATTCCCGGCGCCGTGGCGCAGATCGCGGCGGCGACGGCGATGGGCCTGGGCCTGGCGGTCGCGCTGGGCTGGAGCGTCGGCGCGGGCCTGGTGTTTGGCCTGGCGCTGTCGGTGGCCTCGACGGTGGTGCTGCTGCGCGCCTTGCAGGAGCGGCGCCTCGTCGAGACCGGACGCGGCAAGATCGCCGTCGGCTGGCTGATCGTCGAGGACCTGGCCATGGTGCTGGCGTTGGTGCTGCTGCCGGCGCTGTCGGGCGTGCTGGGCGGCGAGGCGCCGATGGAGCACGCCAAGGGCGGCGCGGCCGCCGGCGGCGTGCTGGGCGCCTTCGCCCTGACGATCGGCAAGGTCGTCGCCTTCGTGGCCCTGATGCTGATCGTCGGCCGGCGCGTCATTCCCTGGATCCTGCACCGCGTGGCCCACACCGGTTCGCGTGAGCTGTTTCGCCTCGGCGTGCTGGCCATCGCGCTCGGAGTCGCGTTCGGCTCGGCGGCGCTGTTTGGCGTTTCGTTCGCCCTGGGAGCCTTCTTCGCCGGCATGATCATGGCCGAGAGCGAGCTCTCCCAGCAGGCCGCCAACGAGACCCTGCCGCTGCGCGACGCCTTCGCCGTGCTGTTTTTCGTCTCGATCGGCATGCTGTTCGACCCGATGGTGCTGCTGCGCGAGCCCGTCGCGGTGCTGGCCGCCCTGGCGATCATCGTGGTGGGCAAGTCGATTGCGGCCCTGATTATCGTGCTGGCTTTCCGCCGCCCGATGAGCACGGCCCTCACCATCTCGGTCAGCCTCGCCCAGATCGGCGAATTCTCGTTCATCCTGGCCGGTCTTGGCGTCTCACTGAAGCTGCTGCCGCCGGAGGGCCGCGACCTGATCCTGGCCGGCGCCATCCTGTCGATCCTGGTCAACCCGCTGCTGTTTGCGATGCTGGACAAGGTCCTGCCCGGCATGATCGCCAAGGAGCGCGCGGCCGCAGGCGAGCCGCCGCTGGTGGCCGCAACGCAACCGCACGCCCTGCTGGTCGGCTATGGCCGCGTGGGCAAGGCCGTGGCCGAGGGGCTGAAGGGCCGCGCGCCGCTGGTCGTGATCGAGGACGACGCCGAGCGCGCCGAGGACCTGCGCAAGGCCGGCTTCGAGACAGTCGGCGGCAATGCGGTCAAGCCCGAGGTGCTGCTCAAGGCGGGCCTGGACAAGGCCACCCACCTGTTCGTCGCCGTGCCGAGCCCCTTCGAGGCCGCGCGGATCATCGAGCAGGCCCGCATCGCCAATCCCGGCTGCGAGATCATCGCCCGCGCCTATACCGACGCCGACGTCGCCCTGCTCAAGACGGCGGGCGCCACCCACGCCCTGATCGGCGAGGACGAGATCGCCCGGGGCATGCTGGCGCGCGCGCCGAGGAAGAAGCCGCCGGCGGCGGCGCATTGAGGCCTAAGGCGCGGGTGAGCGCCCCCTCCGTCGCATCGCCTACTGGCGCCGCGCCACCTCCCCCGCTTTGCGGGTGAGGAGGAAGCTCAACCCTCCTGCCCCGCTTGCGGGGGAGGTGGATCGCTGCGCATGCGCAGCGAGACGGAGGGGGCGCTCACCCGCGCTCGTCATCACATTTCTCTAGCCACCGCGCCGCGAGACCGGTAACCGCCGGACATGATCGGACCGCACCCCACGGGCGGTTACATCCTGGAGGAGCTCTCCGTCGGGATGACCGCCGAGAAACACGTCACCGTCACCGAGGAGCGCATCCAGCGCTTCGCCGAGGCGTCGGACGACTTCAATCCCGTCCACATGGACGAGGCCTTCGCCGGCAAGACCGCCTATCGCGGCCGCATCGCCCATGGCCTGCTGTCGGCTTCGTTCGGTTCGGCCGTAGTCGGAACGATCCTGCCGGGCGCCGGGGCGATCTATCTGGGCCAGACCCTGGCTTTCCATAAGCCGGTGCGGATCGGCGACATCGTCACCGCCCGCGCCACGGTCGCTTCGATCGACACCGAGGGCGCGCGGGTGGTTCTGCGCTGCGCCGCCCTGGTCGACGGCGAGGTGGTGATGGACGGCGAGGCCACGGTCCGCGTGCCGCGCCGACGTCGCCCGGCCAAGGCCTGACGCGATCTTAAGGGCGCGCAGACCCGAGACAACCGGACCGCGTTAGGCTAAAGCGCCGCGCGTGACCCGCCTGACCTCCACCGCGAGACTTCTGGCCCGCGACGCCTTCCTGGCGCTCGCGCTGCTGGCGGTCGTGCTGAAGGTCATGATCCCGGCGGGCTTCATGCCCAGCGCCGAGACGCGCAACGGCCTGCCATTCGCCCTGGTGCTCTGCACCGGCGACGGCGCGAAGGTCGTCCAGCCGGGAGATGCGCTCGACGCCCGTCACGGCGACAAGAGCGACAAGGCGGGCCACGACGCGCCCTGCCCGTTCGCGGCCCAGGGCGCGGCCGCTCCGCCGCCGTCCGTGGTCGCCGCGATCGCCGTCGATCTCGTCGCCTACGCCGCGCCGCTTCTGCCGCCCACCCGCGCGCTTGCGCCCGGTCGCGGCCTCGCCGCGCCGCCGCCGCCGCCCACCGGTCCGCCCATCGTCCTGATCTGAACCTCGATCCCCGCGATCGAGCGTGAACGTGCGCCGTCTGCGGCGCGCTCCTGATCATTCACGGCCGCCGCCTGGCGGCCGAAGGACGCTGTATTCCAATGAAGTCTCTTTTGCTGGCCACCACGGCCGCCCTCGTTATCGCGCCTCTAACCGTTGCAACGGCCGCCTTCGCGGCCGACGTCGACACCCCGGCCGCAGACGCCAATCAGGTCTCGTCGGTCATCGTCACCGCCCGTCCGAACCCGGAAGACCCGCCGGTCGTCGCCGACGCCCGTAAGCGCCTGTCGGAAACTCCGGGCGCCGTCTCGGTGATCTCCCAGGAATCCTACATCAACCGCCAGACCCTGGCCTTGGACGACATGCTGCGCGACGCCCCCGGCGTCTACGCCCAGCGCAAGTGGGGCGGCGACATCCGGGTCTCGATCCGCGGTTCGGGCATCGGCAACGCCAACCACAACCGGGGCCTCCTGATCGCCCAGGACGGCGTGCCGCTGAACGAGGCGGACGGCTATGGCGACACCCAGATCGCCGATCCGCTGAACACCCGCTACGCCGAGGTCTATCGCGGCGGCAACGCCCTGCGCTTCGGCGGGGCTCTGTTGGGCGGGGCGATCAACATGGTC
This sequence comes from Caulobacter sp. FWC26, assembly GCF_002742645.2. Classification (NCBI taxonomy): domain Bacteria; kingdom Pseudomonadati; phylum Pseudomonadota; class Alphaproteobacteria; order Caulobacterales; family Caulobacteraceae; genus Caulobacter; species Caulobacter sp. FWC26. Next base: position 195,473 of record NZ_CP033875.1, on the reverse strand, counting down.
ACCCCCACCGGGAAGGACGCCGGCTTCCAGACCAAGATCCGCCTCGACGGCGGCTCCTATGGTCTCGCCCGCGAACACATCGCCCTGGCGCGCCAGATCGGCGATTGGGACATCTTCGTCGCCGGCACCAACCAGACCAGCCAGGGCTGGCGCTCGCAAAGCCAGCAGAACATTCAGTTCGGCTCGCTGAACATCGGCCGGTCGTTCGGCGAGGACCGAGAGGTTCGCCTGATCGTCAACGGCTCGAACATCAACCAGGAAATCCCCGGTTCGCTGACCCTGGCGCAGTTCAACGCCAACCCGCGCCAGTCGGCCGCCGGCAATCTGGCGGGCGACAACGGCCGTAACCAGCGGGGCGTGCGCGGTTCGCTGCGCGCCGACTGGCGCCTGGACGACAACCTCGTCTTCGAAGGCGCGGTCTATGCGGTGTGGAAGGACCTGGATCACCCGATCTTCCAGGTCATCGACCAGCAGAGCCGCAACTACGGCGCCTTTGGCCGCTTCGACTGGGACGGCGAGATCGGCGGCGAGCGCGCCGACGCCTTCTTCGGCGCCTGGTACCGCACCGGCGACATGGACTCCAACTTCTACGCCAACGTCCGAGGCGCGCGCGGCGCGCCGACCTCGCGCACGCTGCAGAACGCCAAGGCGTTCGATGTGTTCGGCGAGGGTCGGGTGTTCGTGACCGATCAGGTCGCGATCGTGGCCGGCGCCACCTGGGGCCAGGCCAAGCGCGACTATACCAGCTTCGCGATCCCCGGCGTCGCCTCGACCTTCAACCTGAAGGCCAACAAGACCTATGACTGGGTCTCGCCGCGCGTGGGCCTGCTCTGGCAGAACGCGGTGGGCGACCAGGTGTTCGCCAACCTGACCCGCTCGGTCGAGCCGCCGAACTTCGGCTCGATGTCGCCGGCCAACACCGGCTTCGCGCCAGTCTCGCCTCAGAAAGCCTGGACCGGCGAGGTGGGGGCGCGCGGCCACCGCGGGCCGTTCACCTATGACGTCACCCTGTATCGCGCCGAGCTGAAGGGCGAGATGCTGCAGTACACGGTGAACCCGTCGATCCCGGCCTCGACCTTCAACGCCGACAAGACCCTGCACCAGGGGATCGAGGCGGCGCTGGACTGGGCCGTGGCGCCTCAGTGGCGGATCCGCCAGACCTGGACCTATTCGGACTTCCGCTTCAAGAACGACGTCCAGTACGGCGACAACCGCCTGCCGATCGTGCCCAAGACCTTCTACCGGGCTGAAGTCCGCTATGATGATCCGCGCGGCTGGTTCGTGGCGCCGTCGGTGGAGTGGTCGGCCACCGACCAGTGGATCGACTACAAGAACACCCAGACGGCGCCGAGCTACGCGATCCTGAACCTGAACGCGGGCTGGAAGGTCAATGACGCCGTCTCGCTGTTCCTCGAAGCGCGGAACCTGACCGACAAGGCCTATGTCTCGAACACCCAGGCCGCCATCGCCTGGACCGCCTCGACCGCGACCCTTTGGCCCGGCGACGGCCGCTCGGTGTTCGGCGGCGTGACGGTCACGTTCTAGCCCTCCCTTGATCACGACGGGGCGGCGGTTCGCAAGGGCCGCCGCCTCAAGCCCGGAGCATCGCGATGACCGCGATCGATAATCCCGAGACCACCGCCCCGGCCGGCGAGGTCTATCGCGCCTTCTGGCGCTGGCACTTCTATGCAGGCCTGCTGGTCCTGCCGATCCTGATGCTGATGGCCCTGACCGGGGGGCTTTATCTGTTCAAGGACGAACTGACCGCCTTGGTCCATCGTCCGCTGGTGGTCGTCGCCGAAGGACCGGGGCAGACCAAGCCCACCACCTGGATCGCCGCCGCCGAGGCGGCCACCCGTGGCGAGGCTAGGCAGGTGGTCCTGCCCGCCCGCTACGACCGCTCGGTCCAGGTCACCGTCGAGGCCAACGGCGAGAAGCAGACCGCCTATGTCGATCCGCATACCGGCGCCGTGCTGGGAACCACCCAGCCCGGCGGCGTCATGGGGCTGGTCAAACACCTGCACAGCCTGGAGATCGCCGGACCGGTGATGAACCTAATGGTCGAGGTCGCGGCCGGCTGGACCATCGTGCTGGTCGCCACGGGGATCTTCCTGTGGTGGCCGCGTGGCCAGGCGGGCGGTGTCGTCACGGTTCGCAGCCGGCCCGCCAAGCGCCTGTTCTGGCGCGACCTGCACGCGGTGACCGGCGTGTTCGCCAGCGGCGTGATCCTGTTCCTCGCCGTCACCGGCATGCCGTGGTCGGCCTTCTGGGGCAAGGAGGTCCGCCAGCTCACCACGCAGGCCGGCTGGGGCCGTCCCAAGCCGCCGGTCGCCGAGCAGCACCACGGCAAGCCGGCCCCGGTCGAGGAGGCGACGGGCGTGCCCTGGGCCCTACAGGCCAAGGCTCCGCCGCCTTCGGAAGCCCAGGCCCAGATGGCCGGCATGAACGATCACGACCATCACATGATGATGATGGAGCCGCCCGCGCCGCTCGACGCCAACGCCATCGTCGCCCGGGCCCGCGCCGGCGGCCTGACGGACGGCTTCACCCTGTCCCTGCCCAAGACCCCGGCCGGGACCTGGACCGCCGCCTACATGCCCGACAAGGTCGAACAGACCCGCACGGTCTATCTCGACGGCGGCGACGGCCATGTGCTGGCCGACATCGGCTATCGCGACTTCGGGCCGGCGGCCCAGGCCATCGAGTGGGGCATCGCCGTCCACCAGGGCCAGCAGTTCGGCCTCGTCAACAAGCTGGTCATGCTGGCCGGCTGCGTCGCGATCTGGCTGATGGGCGTCTCGGCGATCGTCATGTGGTGGAAGCGTCGCCCCAAGGGTCGTCTCGCCGCGCCCGCGCGTCCGACCCACCGCGGCGCCTATGCCGGCCTGCTGGCGATCGTCCTGCCGCTGGCCCTTCTTTACCCCCTGGTGGGGGCGTCGCTGGTTGCGGCGCTCCTCTTTGACCTTACCCTGCGCCGGCTGATCACGCCGCGCGCCCAGACCGGAGCCTGAACATGAAGACCCTGACCCTGCTCGCCGTCTCCGCCGCCGCCTTGGCCATGACCGCCGCCGCGCCCGCGCCCAAGGTCGTCGCCGCGGACGCCTGGTGCCGCCCGGCCCCCACCGGCGCCCTGGCTGGCGGCTGCTACGTCACCCTGACCGCCAGCGTCGACGACCGTCTGGTGGCGGTCGAGACCACCGCCGCAGACCGTGGCGAGATCCACACCATGTCGATGGACGGCGGGGTGATGCGGATGCGCAAGCTGACCGACGGCCTGGCCCTGCCGGCCGGTAAGGCTGTGTCCCTGAAGCCTGGCGCCGACCACATCATGGTCATCGCCCCCAAGATCGCCCTGAAGGAAGGCGCCCAGGTGCCGCTGACGCTCAAGTTCCAGAAGGCCAAGCCGGTCAAGGTCACCGCCGTGGTCAAGACCCCGCCCATGCCGGCGATGTCGGGGATGCATCACTGATGCGGGCGATCGCCCTGGCCCTGGCCCTGCTGGTCGCCACGCCGCTTTCCGCCTGCGGCGACAAGGCCGCGCGCGAGACGGCCGGCGCGCTGATCAAGATCGGCGGGCCGTTCCAGCTGACCGACATGAACGGCCGGCCGGTGACGGAGAAGTCGCTGCTGGGCAAACCGACGGCCGTCTTCTTCGGCTTCACCTATTGCCCCGAAGTCTGCCCGACCACGATGACGGAGCTGACCGCCTGGCTGAAGGCGCTGGGCAAGGACGCCGACAAGCTGAACGTGGTCTTCATCACCGTCGACCCCGAACGCGACACCCCCGCTCAGCTCCGGGAATATCTGTCGAACTTCGACCCGCGCATCCGGGGGTTCACCGGTACGCCGGAGGCCATCGCCAAGACGGCCCGGGCGTACCGCGTCTACTATCAGAAGGTCCCGCTGGACGGCGGCGGCTACACGATCGACCACTCTTCGGCGATCTATCTGTTCGACGCCAAGGGGCGGTTCGTCTCGCCGATCGCCTACCAGTCGCCGCCCGAGCGGGCCCTGGCCCAGCTCCGCGACCTTGTGAACTAAGCCGCAAGGCAAATCCTTCCTGTCACCGCACGCCGCGTGAGGCCGCCGCGCGTTCCCCGACGCCGGCGGCCTTTTCGCGTTCACGCCCTTGGCTTCGGGCGCGCGCGCGAAACCCGCGATTCAAAAAATGGGTCACATGAACTTTTTTTAAGGGGGTAAAGTTTTCGCGCCGTAGCAGATTGCCGGCGGCTCACACCAACGGATGCGAATTCCATGAAAAAAGTCTGGTTCGGCGCTGCGGCGTTCGCGGCCCTGTCCCTCTCGGCGTTCGGGGCGCAAGCGCGCGACGAGCACCCCTGCATCGACGACGCCTGCGTCGTGCAATCGCTGCTGCCCTCCGTGGCCGCCAGCGCGTCGGCCGATCTGACCTCGCTGGAGTCCCCGCGCTACGGGACCTGGGGCTTCGATATCTCGGGCATGGACACCTCGGTGAAGCCGGGCGACGACTTCTACAAGTTCGCCAACGGCGCCTGGGACGCCCGCACCCAGATCCCGTCGGACCGCACCCGCTACGGCGCCTTCGACTTCCTGGCCGAACTGTCCGAAGCCCGCACCCGGGCGATCATCGAAGCCGCCGCCGCCGACAAGGCCGCGACCGGCGACAAGGCCAAAATCGGCGCCGCCTACCGCGCCTACATGGACGAAGCGACCATCGAAAAGCTGGACGCCAAGCCGCTCGCGCCTTGGCTGGCCGGGATCAAGAAGGTCAAGACCAAGGACGAGTTCACGGCCCTGATGGGCAAGGCCTCGACCACGCCCTACACCGCGCTGATCGGCCTGGGCATCCAGACGGACGCCAAGAACCCGCAACGCTACGCGGTCTACGCCGGCACCGGCGGCCTCAGCCTGCCCGACCGCGACTACTATCTGGAAGCCCGCTTCGCCGACAAGAAGGCCGCCTATCTGGCCTATGTCGAGAAGATGCTGACCATGGCCGGCTGGGAAAAGCCCGCTGAGAACGCCAAGGCCATCCTGGCGTTCGAAACCCAGCTCGCCGAAGCCACCTGGACCCGCGTCGAGCGCCGCAACCGCGACAAGACCTACAACCCCGCCACCCTGGCCGAGCTGCAGGCGATGACGCCCGGCTATGACTGGAACCGTTATCTGATCGGCACCGAGCTGCCCAAGATCGACCGCTTCATCGTCACGACGAACACCTCGTTCCCGAAGTTCGCCAAGATCTACGCCGACACCCCGCTGGAGACTCTGAAGGCCTGGCAGGCGTTCAAGGTCATCGATAGCGGCGCGGGCATGCTGTCCAAGCGCTTCGTCGACGCCCAGTTCGAGTTCCGCAACAAGACCCTGGCGGGTCAGCCCGAGCAGCGCCCGCGCTGGAAGCGCGGCGTTGGCGCGGTCAACGGCATGCTGGGCGAAGCGGTCGGCAAGGAATATGTCGCCGCCTACTTCCCGCCCGAGAGCAAGGCCAAGATGATCTCGCTGGTCGGCGACATCCGGACTGTCCTGAAGGCGCGCATTGACGCTTCGGACTGGATGGGTCCGGAGACCAAGGTCAAGGCGCAGGACAAGCTGGCCAAGTTCACCGTCAAGATCGGCTATCCCGACAAGTGGCGCGACTACTCCAAGCTGGAGATCAAGGACAACGACGCCTACGGCAACGTGCTGCGCGCCGGCGCCTGGGACTACCGCCACGACGTCGAACGCCTGAACCAGCCGGTCGACAAGACCGAGTGGGGCATGACCCCGCAGACGGTCAACGCCTACTACAACTCGGTCAACAACGAGATCGTGTTCCCGGCCGCCATCCTGCAGGCGCCGTTCTTCCATCCGGACGCGGACCCGGCCGTCAACTACGGCGGCATCGGCGGCGTGATCGGCCACGAGATCGGCCACGGCTTCGACGACCAGGGCCGCAAGTCCGACGGCGACGGCGTGCTGCGCGACTGGTGGACCGCCGAGGATGCGGCCAAGTTCAACGCCCAGGCCGCCAAGCTGGGCGCCCAGTACTCGGCCTTCGAGCCCTTCCCGGGCGTGAAGGTCAACGGCGCCCTGACCATGGGTGAGAACATCGGCGACCTGTCGGGCCTGGCCTTCGCGCTGGACGCCTATCACGTCTCGCTGAAGGGCAAGCCCTCGCCGGTTCTCGACGGCTTCACCGGCGACCAGCGCGTCTATCTGGGCTGGGCCCAGGTGTGGCGCCAGAAGACCCGCGACGAGGCTCTCAAGCAGCAGATCGCCACTGATCCGCACTCGCCGGCCTACTACCGCGTCAATGGCACCATCCGGAACCAGCCGGGCTGGTACTCGGCCTACGACGTCAAGCCGGGCGACAAGCTGTATGTCGCGCCGGAAGACCGCGTGAAGCTCTGGTAGTCACCCGAGCCGTCACACGACATCAGGGGCCGGTGAGCGATCACCGGCCCTTTTTGCGTCCCACGCAGAACGACGGCTTGGAATAGATCAGGCCACCAATGAGGGCCACCGCCTCATGGAACCGCGGTTGACGAGAACGATGACAAGTGTCAACAATGAGTTGTTGACACTTGTCATCGGGGGTGAATCATGAAGATCAGCACGGCCGAAAGCGTGGTGATGGAGGCGCTGTGGCGGGAAAGCCCGCTGACCTCAGAGGCGATCATGAGCCAGGTTTGCGGCCCGCAGGATTGGACCGAAGGCACCGTGAAGGTGCTGATCAGTCGTCTGGTCAAGAAGAAGGCCGTCGCGGCCAAGGCCGACGGTCGCCGCTACCTCTACTCGCCCCTGCTGAGCCGACGCGACTATGTGCAGGGCGAGAGCCAGGGCCTGTTGGACCGGCTGTTCGACGGCCGCCTCGCCCCGCTGGTCATGCACCTGTCGGAAGGCGACAAGCTCAGCGACCAGGACATCGCCGAGCTGAAGGCCCTCGTCGAAAGGATCGGCAAATGAGCGCGACGGTCCTCTCGGGGCTGGTCGGCGCCAACCTGGCCCTGGCCGGCGGCGTTCTGGCGGTGATGGCCCTGCGCGGGCCTGTCCGTCGTCGCTTTGGCGCCCTGCCCGCCTATCTGTTGTGGCTGACCCCACCGCTCTGCGCCCTGGCGGCGCTGGCGCCCGCGCCGATCGAGGCCACGCCCCTGGCGCCGATCCTGATCACCGCCGGCAAGGCTGCACGGGAGGCCGTTCCATCGGCCCTGACGACACCGATCGCGGGCCAACTGGCCTTGTTGGTCTGGGCGCTGGGCGCCCTGGTCGCGGCCGCCGCCTTCCTGTTGCGCCAAGCGCGCTTCACCCAGTCGCTGGGGCCACTGAAGCCGCATCCGACCGACGTAGAACTGCTGGTCGGCAAACATCTGGGGGCAGGCCCCATGGTGCTGGTATCTCCCTGGCCGCGCATCGTGGTCCCCGCCGATTTCGACGACCGCTTCCAGGGCGAGGCCCGCGATCTGGTTCTCGCGCATGAAGGCGTCCACCTCGCGCGCGGCGACGCGCTCATCAACACCTTTGTCGTGGCGATCCAGTGCCTGGCCTGGTTCAACCCGCTGGTTCACCTGGGCGCGCGCCGTCTGCGCCTCGACCAGGAAATGGCCTGCGACGAGGCCGTCCTCACCCAGCGTCCGCAGGCGCGCCGGTTGTACGCCGAGACCCTGCTCGACGCCCTCTTGGCTCCCCGCGTCGTTCCGTTCGGCTGCCATTGGCCGGCCGGCGGCGCTCATCCCCTGAAGGAGAGACTGATCATGCTGAACATCCCCACCAGAAGCCCCGCGAGGCGGGCGGCGGGCCTGGCCATCGCGGCGTTGGTCGGCTTCGCGGGCGCCGGCGCCGTGTGGGCCGCCGATGCCCGTCCGGCGCCGGCGATCACCCAGCCCAATTGGGTCGTCAAGCCGACCGCCCAGGATATGGCGCGCTTCTATCCGGCGGCGGCCAAGGCGGCCAAGGCCGAAGGCTTCGCCGTCATCGATTGCCGCGTGACGGCAACGGGCCAACTGACCGCCTGCAAGGTGCTGCGCGAGAGCGAGGACGCCTATGGCTTCGGCGCTGCGGCGCTGCAACTGGGGACCATCTTCCAGATGAGCCCCCTCACCCGCGACGGCAAACCGGTCGACGGCGGGCGCGTCGTCATTCCGATCCGCTTCGCGGCGCCCCCGACCTAACCAGTCTCAGCTCCCGGGCTATGAGAGGACCGCCGGCCAGGCCGGCGGTCCTCGAACCCGTTTCGGCGCCGCGTGGGGATGCGCGGCGCCGGGACGATCCTACCCTCCCGCCAGAGCCAGCAGCGGGATGCCCAGGGTCAGGTAGACGCCGGCGTCGGCCTTGGGCGGGAGTGCGGCAGAGGGGTGTCTATGCTCTCCAGAGATCCGCCTTCGCCTCGAACTCTGCCATTCCGCGCTCGGAAGGGCGAGCTTGGGCGACTTGCAATCTCCGCGACATTCGAGCTGGCCTGATATCGACCGCCGGATTAGCCTTATCTCGAAGTCCAGCCCGGCCGTAGGTTGAGCCGGTGCGTTGCCGGCGATCCCTTGCGACGCTTCGAATTCACGATTTGGCTGGAGCGAGGGGCGCTTGAGTTCTGCACTGATAAAGCCAGCGCTGCTTGCCGCCGTCGGCGATGCGAGCAAGGGGTTTTCGCGGCGAGCCCTGCTCTCCGCCGGAGCCGTTCTTGCGACCGGATTGTCGGGCTGCAGCAGGCGGGTGGACCAAACCGTCCGGCTGAAGCTGCTATTCGAGGTCGAAACCCCTCAAGGGAAATCATTTCCCTCTGGCGTCTGGCAGTTCGATGCGACCGAAGTCCCCGCTATGCCGGGCAGCAGGATAAGTCGCTACCTGAGAGGGCAAGCCATTCCGGTTCTCATCGAGGACGACCAAAGCGTCTTCGCGATGACCGTTTGGAACGGGCTGGGCCTGCCGAACCCGACCATCTCAAGCCTTTACCAATGGGATGGCGTGCACGTCTTGGGGCGCGTGTCCGATATCGACATTTCGTGGGTTGATCGAAGCAGTCCGGGCTTGGAGGCGGCGAAAAGCCGCGCGCCGACCGAGCCCGTATCAGTGCCGCCGGACCTTTTCCCCGCCTTCGCGATGTTCACCAATCCGGCGGATCCAGCTTCGGGGCGACTGGTGAAGCCCGAAGAGATCTTCACCGCGAAAGGCGATCCCGTTTCGGTGAAGCTGAAAATCCAGATCGTCCATGAGCCGCCCACGACGGGGATCGAGACCCATCTGCCCTGGCTCCGGGAGACACGCGCCCGGAACAGCCGAGAATTGGGTTCGGACAGCTTCGCGTCCCATCCAGACAATTTCCTGGGCTGGACCCGCTAGGCGTTCCTTCGTTTCGGCCAGCCCGGCGGTCCTCGAACCCGTTTCGGCGCCGCGTGGCGATGCGCGGCGCCGGGACGATCCTACCCTCCCGCCAGTTGGGCCGCCGCCAGGGCCAGCAGCGGGATGCCGAGGATCAGGTTGAGGGGGAAGGTCACCCCCAGCGACAGGGTCAGATAGACCCCGGCGTCGGCCTTGGGCAGGGCCATGCCCATGGCCGCCGGGGCGGCGATGTACGAGGCCGAGGCCGCCAGCACCGCCAGGGCGGCGAGATCGCCGGCCGGCAGACCGGCCAGCCAGCCCAGGACGAGCGCGACCGAACCGCCCAGGATCGGCAGCACGATCCCCATGGCCAGCAGGCTAAGCTTGAAGCCTCGCGCGGCGGCCAGTTGCTGGCCGGCCCGAACCCCCAGGCCCAGCAGGAACACGCAGAGCACGCCCTGGAAGACCGGCCCGGTGAAGGTCGCCAGCTTGGCGCCCCCCTGGTGGCCGGTGATCAGGCCGATGAAGAAGCCGCCGATCAGCACCACGCTGGCCGCGTTCAGCAGCACCTCGTGGGCCAGCTTGCCGGCCGAGACCCGATCCGGGTCCTTGCCGTGCGCGCCGTCGCGGGTGGCGATCGCGGCGATGGTGATGGCGGTCAGCAGGCCAGGCGTCTCCATCAGCGCCAGCACCGCCGACATGTACCCGCCCGCCGCCTGGCCGATCGACGCGAGATAGCTCTGCGCCGCCGCGAAGGTCACCACCGACACCGAACCGTAGTGCGCGGCGGTGGCGGCGGCGGTGATGGTGTTCAGACCCATGCGCTTGAGCAGGACGTAGGCCGGCAGCGGCAAGAGGAAACTCAGCGTCAGACCCAGGCCCGCAGCCTTCATGAAGCCGGCGTCCAGTCCGTGGGCGCGCGCCTCGACGCCGCCCTTGAACCCGATGCACAGCATCAGGACCAGCGACAGGGTCTTGGCCGCCTCCTTCGGTAAGGCCAGATCCGAGCGCGCCAGGGCGGCGATCAGGCCCAGGGCGAAGAACAGCACCGCCGGCTGCAGAAGATTGCCGGCCGCCGCCGATAAGGTCTGGCTGAGAAGATCCACGAAACGCCCCCTTCGGAAACAGCGCCGCTTGGCGCGGGGGCTCCTCTACCGGCGGACTAGTGATTTCCCTTGTTGATTTCTGATATAGTCATGATGAGGAATGCTCATTATGGAGCCGCCATGCCGCGCCGCACCAATCTGGACCTCGATCTTGTCCGCGCCTTCCTGGTGGTGTGCGAGCAACGCAGCTTTACGCGGGCGGGCGAGCGTCTGGGGCGGTCGCAGTCGGCGGTCAGCCTGCAGGTGCGGCGCCTCGAGGAGCAGTTGGGCCAGCCGCTTCTGTCGCGCGATCCGCGCCATGTAGCGCCGACCGAACAGGGCGCGGCCTTCCTGCCCCAGGCCCGCCGCCTGCTGCGCCTGAACGACGAGATCCTGGCCAGTCTGGGCGCCGACGAGATCGAGGGCGAGGTGCGGCTGGGCGCGCCCGAGGACTTCGCCACCCAGCATCTGCCCGCCGTATTGAGCTCGTTCGCCCGCAGCCATCCGCGCATCGCCCTGACCGTCACCTGCGACCTGACCCTGAACCTCCTGGATCGCCTCGGCGAAGGCGCGCTGGACCTGGCTCTGGTCAAGCGCGAGCCGCTGGGGCCGGACCTTGGCGTGCGGGTCTGGCGCGAGCCGCTGGTCTGGGTGGCGCTGGATCCCGAGATGGCGCGGCGCGAGGGCCCGGTCCCGCTGGTGGCCGCGCCGGCCCCTTGCGTCTATCGCAAGCGCGCGGTGGCGGCGCTGGAGGCGACCGGGCGAGCTTGGCGCGCCACCTACACCAGCCCCTCCCTGGCGGGACAACTGGCGGCGCTGCGGGGCGGTCTGGGCTTAAGCGTCCTACCGCGCGAGATGGCGCCGGACGATCTCACCATCCTGTCCGAAGGCCTGCCGCGGCTGGAGGACGCCGAGATCGCGCTGTTGAAGGCGCGGGGGACGCCGCCGCCGGCCGCCGAGCGGCTTGCCGACCACATCCTGTCGGCCCTGGACCGTCAACGCGCGCAGCCCGCCGGTCCGCCGGCCAAGGCGCGGGCGATGTAGGGTCCGCACCGGGTTTGCTGAGATCTTTTCCCCTCGTCATCCCGGCCGGAGGATTGCGGAGCGGGCCGTCGCGTCGGGGCCTGCAAACCACTTTTGACGCTTTCGTCAAAAGTGGTTTGCAGGCCCCAGATACACCAAACCCGCCGCGGGGGATAATCGCGACGGGCTGGCTATTTTCTCGATCATTCGATCTAGGCGGGCGTTTCCTCCCCGAAACGCCGAAGAACGGGAGCTCTCTGTTGGGCTCGTTTCGTCCTTGCAGTGTGTAGAAACGTCAAATTCGTGACGCTGTCAACGCGGCCATCGCCTTTTTCTCAACGGGTTGGCTGAATTTTTGACACAACCGCTGTTGTTTGGACGCTCGGGTCGAATTTACGTCGAGATTCACCCTCTATTTTTGACAAAACCGTCAAATCCTACTTTTCGAGCGCCGCGATAAAGCGATCCAGCACGGCCGATCGCGACTCGAACACGTAGTCCGGACGCGAGACCGTCACCGGCTCGACTCCGGCTTCCGCCAGGGCGGCGGCGGCGTCGAACAGGTCGGCGGTGGCCAGGAGGGCGCCGTTGGCGCGGCGCGAGCCGCCCCGGGCGACATAGACGGCGACGGCGTCCTGGGCGGCGCGGTCCTGCTCGGTCGGCCAGACCAGGGTGGCGAGCTTGCCCGCCCGGCCCTTGGCCTCAACCACCGAGAGCAGGCGGCGCAGGGCGTCCAGCTGCTCGCCGTTCCAGCCGGCGGTCAGGGAGGCGGTCAGCTGGGCCTGGCTCTTCAGGATCACCCCGTCGGACAGGATCTTCAGCCCGTTGGCGGCCAGGGTCGCGCCCGTGGTGGTGATGTCGACCACCAGCTCGGCGGCGCCGGCGGCCGGAGCCCCCTCGGTGGCGCCGCTGCTTTCGACGATGCGGTAGTCGGCGACGCCGTGGCGGGCGAAGAAGGCGCGGGTCTGGGTGACGTACTTGGTCGCCACCCGCAGGCGGCGGCCGGTGCGGGCCAGATGCGCGTGCCCGACCTCGTCGACATCGGCCATGGTGTCGACGTCGAGCCAGTTCTTCGGCGCGGTCACCACCAGGTCCGCGCGGCCAAAGCCGAGGGCGCGCAGCAGCATCACCCGGCTGTCCATGTCGTCGCCGCGCTCGCGCAGCAAATCCTCGCCGGTGACGCCGAGATGCAGGTCGCCCGAGTCGAGCCCGGCGGCGATGTCGCCGGCCGAGAGCAGCCGCACCGACACGCCCGGCAGGCCCGACAGCTCGGCCGAGTAGCCGCGCGCGCCGCCGGTCATCTCAAGCTTGAAGCCGCAGTCCGCCAGCCAGGCCTCGACCTGGTCCTTCAGGCGGCCCTTGGAGGGAATGGCGAAGATCATCGGTGCGGAGCTCATTCGCCGCCTCCCGCATAGGCCCGCGCGGGGCGGATCATGAAGCCGACCGCGCCGGTGTCGGTCGCAACGCCCAGCTTGCCAATGCCTAGCTTAAGGGGCAAGCCGTCATAGCGGCCGCCGGCGGCGACGGGGCGCTCGTCGCCCAGCGAGGCCGAGCGGATCTCGAACAGGTAGCCGTCGTAGTAGCCGAACGCCCGGCCGAAGGCGGCGGTCAGCGTGGCGCGCTCCAGGGCCACGCCCCGCTGCGCCATGCCGGCCAGACGCGCGCGCCAGCCGTCGAGGACCGCGCTCAGCGCGCCCGCCTTGGGACCGGCCAGGGCCGCGATGGCCGACAGGGCCGCGTCCGGACGGTCCGAGACCGCCAGGAACGCGCGGACCTTGGCGGCGGGCTCGGGATCCAGGCGCCCGGCCTTGGCGGCGTCGGCCTTTTCGACGAGGCGGCGGGCGATCTCGGCGGGACGGCGACCGCCGACGGGCTCGATGCCGGCCAGCGACCACAGCTCCTGCAGCACCGAGGCGGCTTCGGCCTCAGGCAGACCCGCGAGCAGCGCCGCAATGCGCGACTGCTCACCGGTCGGCGCGGCCACATCCCCGTCGAGCTCGGCCTTCAGCTGGCGCGGCTTGGCGAACGACCGCTTCAGGCGCGCGGCCAGCGGCGGCGCGAGATCCAGGCTGTCGACGAAAGCCGAAAACAGCGACACATCGCCGAGCACCAGCGAGAGATCCTCGCGCCCGCCCGCCGTGGCCGAGGCCCAGGCCAGGGCCGCCATCTCGGCGTCGGCGGCGATACGGTCACCGCCCTCGAAGGCCTCGACGCCCAGCTGCAGGAACTCTTCGGCGCGGTCGGAGCCGCGCGGCGCCACGCGGAAGGCCTTGCCCTCATAGCGGCGACGGCCCGCCCCGCCCCCGCCCTCGAAGTGCTGGCGGGCCACGGCGACGGTGAAGTCGGGACGCAGGCACGCCTCCTCGCCCGCCTCGCCCGACACCACAAACAGCCGCGAGCGCATGGCCTCGCCGGCCAAGTCGAGCAGCAGGCCCAGCGGCTGCAGCACCGGGGCGTCGGTCAGCACCGCGCCGGCGTCCAGCAAAGGGGCGCGGATGGCGTCCAGCGCGTCGGCCGGAATGGAACGCTCGAGCCTCACCCTCAACCCCCGATGATCTTGCGGACGGCGGCCACCAGCTCGCCGCGCGGGATCGTCTGCTGGCCCGGACGCTCGGCCTTCCAGGCGGCGTTGTCGGCCACGCCCGAGGCGAGCTCGCGGCCAAGATCGAGGTCCTTGATCGTCACGGTGCCGGCCGCGATCTCGTCGCCGCCCAGCATGATGGCCGCCGGCGACAGGCGACGGTCGGCGTACTTCATCTGCGGCCGCATGCCCGAGGTTCCCAGATACACCTCGGCCGGAATGCCCGCCGCGCGCAGCTCGCCCACCACCTTGAAGTATTCGGGCATGTGCGCGTCGTCGAAGGCGATGACCACCACCGGCCCGCGCGCCGACCCGCCCGGCTCACGCCCGGCCGCCCGCAGCGCCGCCGCCAGGCGCGACACGCCGAACGAGAAGCCCGTCGCCGGGGTCACATTGCCGGTGAACCGCGCCACCAGATCGTCATAGCGCCCGCCGCCGCCGATCGAGCCGAAGGTGACCTTGTTGCCCTTCTCGTCGGTGGTGCTGAGCAGCAGCTCGGCCTCGAACACCGCGCCGGTGTAGTATTCCAGCCCCCGCACGATCGACGGATCGATGAAGGCCTGGTCGTCGGCGATGCCAAGGCTGGTCAGGGCCGCGTCGATCCGCGACAGCTCCAAGAGGCCCTCGTCGCCCTCGGCCGAGCCGGCCACCACGCGGGCGATATTGTCCAGCGTCGCCGAACGACCGCCTTTCGAGCCGGCCTGGACGAAGTCCAGCACCTGGTCGACGGCCTTGCCCTTCAGCCCCGCGCCCTTGGTGAAGTCGCCGCTCTCGTCCAGCCGCCCTTCGCCCAGGAGCAGGCGCACGCCGTCCACGCCCAGGCGGTCCAGCTTGTCGACCGCGCGCAGCACGGCCAGCTTCTGGCCGGCGCTGTCGGCCCCGGCGGCGGTCAGCAGGCCGTTCAGCAGCTTGCGGTTGTTGATCTTCAGCACCGCCGTGCCGCGCGGCAGGCCCGCGGCCTCCAGCCCCTCGACGGCCATGGCGATGATCTCGGCGTCGGCCTCCGGACGGGCCGAGCCCACCGTATCGGCGTCGCACTGGATGAACTGGCGGAAGCGCCCCGGCCCCGGCTTCTCGTTGCGCCACACCGGCCCATAGGCGTAGCGGCGGAAGGGCTTGGGCAGGGTCTCCCAGGTCTGGGCGGCGAAGCGGGCCAGCGGCGCGGTCAGGTCATAGCGCAGCGCCATCCACTGATCATCGTCGTCCTGCAGCGCAAAGACGCCCTCATTGGGCCGGTCGCTGTCGGGCAGGAACTTGCCCAGCGCGTCGGCATATTCGAACGCCCCGGTGTCCAGCGCCTCGAAGCCGTAGCGCTCATAGACCGCCGACACCGCCTCCAGGATCGCCCGCTCAGCCCGCAGGTCGCGCGCGCGCTTGTCGGCGAAGCCGCGGGGGGCGCGGGCCTCGGGGCGGAAGTCGGTGTTGGTGTCGGGAGTGTCGGTCATTCGTCGGTCCTGGTGATCTAGGCTTCGACGGATGGCGCTTGTCACAAAGCCCCATCCGCTAGGCGGGGCTCTGGCTGGGTACGCTCGGCTTTAGAGCGCGCGGACCCGGCCGATCCCGCGAGGCGAGGTCGGATGGTGGTGGTGGCCGTGATGGTGCGGCGTGCGGGTCATTGCGGGGGCGGTGTAGCGGAGATGGGGCGTGGGGGGAAGGGTGGTTGTTAGACAAACAAGATGTACCCCCAAACCACCTCCCGCATTCCGCGCAAAGTAACATTGCAGCAACGCTCACTTTAGCTATGCTCAATCCAAGGGAGACGGAGATGGCTAAAGGCACAGGCGAAAATTCCGAGCAGGTTAGTTCGGACCAATCTGACAGCACTGAGAACGGCAAAGAAAAATCCGAGCGCCGCGAGATTAAAGGCGGCATTCCTTACAGCACGTCTCCAGGCGTCTTGAAGAAGGCGCTAGAACTAATAATACCTGCCGAGCGCCCAGATAATTTTGGCGCGAACTACATGGAAACCATACTCAAATTGACAGGCGGATCCGCCCGGGCTGTCCCACCATTCTTGAAAAAGATGCAGTTCATCAATGCAGATGGAACGCCTACTATCCTCTATTCAAAATTTAAAACTGATAGCGGCCGGTCTCAAGCGGCCTACGAAGGACTGAAAAATGCCTTCGGCGAACTTTTTAAGCGCAACGAATATATTCACAAAGCAGACGAAGCCTCGGTAAAAGACACAATTGTCGAGATTACCGGCCTAAAGAAGACGGACTCCATCGTTCGCCTCATGTATGCGTCTTTCGATGCAATAAGAGGCTTCATCTCGGGGGATGTTTCCCAGAACGACGACCCATCCAAACAGGAAAATGGCCGCGATAGCACCGGAGAGACCAATCACGAAGACAACCCTCCCTTCAGGGGAAAGATTGGCCTTTCGTATCAGATAAACATTGTTCTACCTGAGACAGAGAATATTGCTGTATTCAATGCCATATTCAAAAGCCTTCGCGACAATCTTCTACGATGAGCATCGAGCGCGACATAGAGCTTTTTATTCTAAAAAGCGCAATCATTACTCATGGATTACGCTCCGCCTTCTCGGAGCAGCGCGTAGGGAAAACTCGGGGAGCGCTCGAAGCACAAGCTGACTCACTGGTAGCAGACTACCTTAAGCAAGTGGATTTTGAGACGCTGCAAGATGCGGAGCGAATGAGCGAGTTCTACAAGCTTTTCTATGCGCTCGAAAATGACATGCGGGACCTTATCGAGTCCACAATGATCGACGCGAAAGGCCGTGAGTGGTGGAAAACCGCTGTACCTCAAGCCGTGCGAGATAACGCTCAGAAGAACTACGACCGAGAAGCTTCAGAAGGCCTACCACCCAGGTCGGACAGGCTAATAGACTACACAACATTCGGTGAGTTGGGCGAGATTGTCCGGGATAACTGGGATACATTCTCAGGCATGTTCTCAAACGCAACTCGAAATCGAGTACTTCGGGTCATCAATCGCCTGAACTTGGTTCGAGGACCGATCGCGCATTGTAACTTCCTCCCAGAGGAGGAAGCGATCCGATTGAAGCTCGCCATCCGAGACTGGTACAAATTAATGGAATAGGACTGCAGCACGCTGAGCTTGCGGAATGCTACATGCACACCATATAGGAGACAGGGGCGTGCAACGCTCCTATCAGGGTGTAGCTCAGCGGTAGAGCACCCGATCGGTAATCGGGGGGTCGCAGGTTCGAGCCCTGCCACTCTCCGACACCTCTTCGATGTCGCCCCGGAAGGCGACGCGCCCTCCTTATATCTCACGGCGAGACGATCGCTTGGCAGACCCCGGTTGCTCAAGTACTGCGCTTCGCGCCGCCGCCCAGCCCCCTCTCCCATGGGGAGAGGGTCGGGGTGAGGGGGTACGGCGTCCGACGGCGGGCCGGCAGGGCGGAAGACCGCGTAACCCCTCTCCCGACCCCGGCTTTCGCCGGGGCCACCCTCTCCCGCTGGGAGAGGGAACCGGGTCTCTTGACCCACCCGGCCCGTCCAGCACGCTGCAGCCTCCAAGAGATGTAAGGCTTGGCCCGACCTCAAGGCGGTCGGCTTTTCACTGACCTTTCCAATCATAAACACCGTCATCCCGCGCTTTAAGCGCGGGACCCATGGTTCAGCTTTCACACATGAGAGCGCGGGTGATCTCCGCCCGTGCGGCGGACAAATGGGTCCCGCCCATGAAACGTGGGATGACGACGGGCTTGGCGGGTGTGAAGCCCTCTCCCATGGGGAGAGGGTCGGGGTGAGGGGGTACGGCGCCCGACGGCGCGCCGGCAGGGCGGCAGACCGCGTAACCCCTCTCCCGACCCCGGCTTTCGCCGGGGCCACCCTCTCCCGCTGGGAGAGGGAACCGGTCTGACGGGAAGGGGCGGACCAGCAGAACGTCCCCTCCGGCCGCTTCTCCCCTACCCCGCCGTCTTCGGCGTGCGGCGCCAGGCCCACAGGAACAGGGCGGCCAGGGTCAGGTCGATGCTGGCGAACACCAGGGTCGGGGCGATGACGCGGCCTTGGGTCCACAGCCACCAGACCGGAACCCCGAAGGCCAGCTTCTCCAGCACGCCGGCCAGCATCAGCGGCCGGTAGCGCGCCGGGTCGCTGGCGATGACCAGGAACATCACCTGGGCGGCCAGGGCGGTGCCAATGAAGCCGTAGAAGTGCTCGGGATGGGCCAGCAGCGGGGCCGGGGCCGCAACCCGGGCCTCCAGAAAATAGAGCGGCGTCAGGGCGATCAGCCCATAGATCGCCGCGATCCTGAAAATCCAGCGCGCCATGTCGGTTCGGCCCCTCCCGCCGTCTCTCTTCGTTGGGCTGGCAGGTTAGCGGCAAACGGCGCAGGGGCCAGGGGGGGCGCGCGCGCCTCAGCCGTCGAGGCGCGGGCCCCGCCGCACCGGGAACAGCGCCCGCAGCGCCGGGTCGCGCAGCCACAGGCCGCCCCACAGGAAGACACCCAGATACAGGCCAAACAGGGTGTGGCTGAACAGCGGGCTCGCGGCCCGGATCTGGGTCGCCATCGCCCCGCCCAGGAGGCCGGTGAACAGCACCGCGCCCAAGAGGCGCGTGGGCGGAACGAGGTAAAGCACCAGGCACGCAAGCTCCACCAGCCCGATCATCAGCGTATGGCGCGGGTCCCAGCCCAGGGCCTGCAAGGTGGTGGTCGCCGCCGGGTGATGCAGCAGCTTGGGCGCGATCGACGCCCCGGCGATGAACAGGGAAAAGGCGCCGGTCAGCATCCAGCCGGCCCAGGGGATGATCTTCTCGCGCATGCGGTGGGCCTCTCCGTTTTGGCCAAGGACGGACGAGGCGGGCGAAAGCCGACAGGGGAGCGCGGAGAAATCCCTCTCCCAAAGGGAGAGGAGAGACGCACAACGTCCGCCAGACATACCGTGTCATCCCGGCCGCAGCGCGCAGCGCGGAGCGCCGGGACCCAGGGGGTGACGAAGCGCGGCGCTCTTGCAACCCCTGGGTCCCGGGTCGGCTTCGCCGCCCGGGATGACACGGGTTATGGGGATTGGCGGGCGTGAACGCTCGGAATTGACGAAGACGATCTCAATGAAATCAATCGCTTCTCACTTTTACGCCCAGACTTGTCCCCGGCGTTGAGACCCGCCCCATACTGGTCTCACCTCGTCGCGAGGAAAGGGCGCATGGCCAGCGACCATTTGCGGCGGCGGGGGGCGGTCGAGCGGGGACAGGTTCGAGGGGGTTACTCGGACGGTCCGGGGACCTGATGCTGGTCAGGCCCGCCCGCCGTCGGCGTGGTCGAGGGAAAGGGTTCGTCCCTCTTCGATCACCGGGCGCTGCCGGAAACGGAAGCGCCCGGGTCCCGACAAGGCCTGAACAGGGCCACCTTCCCGGGACGCTGGCGGACAACGGCTGCGCGGAGCGTCGGGCTTCGTCGAAACGGTATTTATCAATCAACTCCGGACGGATGTCCGGCGCTCCGCGTCCCTTTCCAGACCTTCAGCGAGTGATCGCGTGAAGCGGCGGACGCATGTCGCAAATCCTCCCCCCAGCGGGGGAGGTGTCGGCCCGAAGGGACGACAGAGGGGGGTCAGCAGGACTTCCCCCTCCGTCCTCTGCGCGGACACCTCCGCCGCCAGGGGGAGGATTGAGCGGCCGCCCTACTCCGCCGCCACCAGGCCGGCGTCGGCCTTGGCCTCGACCCGGACGGCGCCGCCCATGGGCTTGAGGTCCAGGTCCTGGAACAGGGCGCTGTCCTCGTCCTGGCCGGGCAGCGGGGTGGTCAGGAGCTTGCCGCCGACGAAGATCGAGTTGGCGCCGGCCATGAAGCACAGGGCCTGCAGCTCGCGGCTCATGCCTTCGCGACCGGCCGACAGGCGGACCATGGACTTGGGGCAGACGATGCGGGCGACCGCGATGGTGCGGACGAACTCGATGGCGTCGATGGCCTTGCCTTCCGACAGGACCTTGTCGCCCAGCGGGGTGCCGCTGACCGGGACGAGGCCATTGATCGGCAGGCTGTCGGGGTGGGCCGGCAGGGTGGCCAGCTGGTGCAGCAGGCCGGCGCGGTCGCGGCGCTGCTCGCCCATCCCGACGATGCCGCCGCAGCACGTGCTCATGCCGGCGTCGCGCACATGGGCCAGGGTGTCGAGGCGCTCCTGATAGGTGCGCGTGGTCACCACGTCCTTGTAGTAGTCGGGACCGGTGTCGAGGTTGTGGTTGTAGTAGTCGAGGCCGGCGGCCTTCAGGGCTTTCGCCTGGTCGGCGGTCAGCATGCCGAGCGTGGCGCAGGTCTCCAGGCCCAGGGCCTTCACCTCGCCGATCATTTCGGTGAGCTTGGGCAGGTCGCGGTCCTTCAGCTCGCGCCAGGCTGCGCCCATGCAGAAGCGCTGGGCGCCGCCGTCGCGGGCCGCGCGGGCCTTGGCCACCACGTCGTCGGCGGCCATCAGCTTCTCGGCCTTGAGGCCGGTCTTGAAGTGGGCCGACTGGCTGCAATAGCCGCAGTTCTCGGCGCAGCCGCCGGTCTTGACCGACAACAGCTGCGACAGCTGGATCTCGGAAGGATCGAAGTGGGCGCGGTGGACGTTGGCGGCCTGGAACACAAGTTCCATGAACGGCAGGGCGAACAGCGCCTCGACCTCGGCAAGCGTCCAGTCGTGGCAGGGGGAAGCGTTGATCTCACTCATGGCCGGGACGTTTGGACCGACGCATGACGGTTGGCAAGAGTTCCGCTAGAGGTCATGGCGACGGGCCGGGCGCGGCGGTTGAAGAGGCTCCGATCATGGATCGCGAGATCGAGCTGAAGTTCCTGATCCCGCCCGAGGCGGCCGAGGCGATCCTTGGCGCCCTGGACGGCGAGGGCGCGGTGCGCCAGCTCGACGCCACCTACTACGACACCGCCGATCATGCGCTGCGCCGGGCCGGCTTTGGCCTGCGGGTGCGCGACGGCGAGGGCGGGCGCAAGCAGACCCTGAAATCGGCCTCGGCCGGCGGGGTGTTCTCGCGCGGCGAATGGGAGGAGACGATCGCCGGCCCCGCCCCCGATCGCGGCGCCCTGGCCCGCACGCCGGTGGCCCAGATACTGGCCGAAGCGGCGCTGGCGCCGGTGTTCACCACGCGGGTAGAGCGGGTGATCCGCCTCGTCCGCGTCGGCGAGACACTGATCGAGGTGGCGCTGGATCGCGGCGAGCTCAGCGCCGGGGACCGCCACGCGGTCGTCTGCGAGCTCGAGCTCGAATTGAAGGCGGGCGAGGCGCAGGCGCTGTTCGATCTGGCGCGCACCCTGGCCCGGCATGCGCCGTTGCGCCTGTCGCTGATCAGCAAGGCCGAGCGCGGCTATAGTCTGGCGGCCGGGGACGCGACGCCGACGCCGCGTCGCCGCCCGGTGGCCCTGGCCACCGGCGCGACGGTGGGCGAGGCCCTGCAGACGATCGGCCAGGCGGGCCTGGCCCAGCTCTGCGCGGCGCTGGAGGCCCTGCGCGAACGACCGGCCCCCGATGGCGTACACCGGGCCCGCGTCGCGACCCGCCGCCTGCGGGCGATGCTGAAGATCTTCAAGCCTCTCGCCGGCGACGACGCCGCGCGCGCGCTTGACACGGAACTCGCCTGGCTGGCCGGCGAACTGGACGCGGCGCGCGATCTCGACGTCTTCATCGGCGAGGTGTGGGAGGGCTCGGCCCAGGGCGCGATCTTCGAGGGCCGCGACGCCTTCGAACGCGGCCTGAACGCCGCCCGGGCCAGCGCCTACCTGCGCATGGAAGCGGCGTTGGAGAGCCCGCGCGCGCGGGGTGTGTTGCTGGACGCCGCCGCCTGGCTCGAAGCCGGCGCCTGGACGTCTGATCCTGGCCTCGCCGATCGGCGCAACGAGTCCGCCAGGGTCTTCGCCGCCGAAGCGCTCGCCCGTCACAGCCGGCGGATCCGCAAGACCGCCAAGCGGTTCGACGAGCTCGACGCGCATGGACGGCACAAGCTGCGCCTGAAGGGTAAGACCCTGCGCTACGCCCTCGAGGACCTCGCGGCGCTGTTTCCTGAACATCCGCGTCGGGCGGAACGTCTGCTCGAAGCCGCCAAGGCGGTCCAGGACACGTTGGGGGCTTTGAACGATCGCGCTGTACGCAAGGCCTTGGTGGACACCGCAGCTCATGGGGACCCCGCGCTCGCTCTCAACGCCGCCCGGGTCGTACTCCCCGACGAGGAGGCTGAGCTAGTCCAGGCCGCCCGGGAAGCGCTGAGCCATCTCGTAGCGGCCGATCCGTTATGGTGAGGGAACGCTAAACGCAAAAAACCGCCCGAAGGCGGTTTGCTTACGATCAGACCACTGGGTGCGGGGACAGGATTTGAACCTGTGACCTTCAGGTTATGAGCCTGACGAGCTACCGGGCTGCTCCACCCCGCGTCAGGGTGTTTGTTGATTGTGAGGGAGGGTTCGTGGACTTGTGATTGATATCCTTTTGGCGGACCTGGCGGCGACCTACTCTCCCGCGCCTTGAGACGAAGTACCATTGGCCCAGGGGGACTTAACGACCGAGTTCGGAATGGGATCGGGTGGGGAACCCCCGGCAAAGCCACCAGGTCAGCGAAAAGGATATCGACAGCCCTCTTTCGAGGGCAGTGATTGTGAAGAAGACATCAGTGTCTGAAGTAGAGCCATGCTTGTGCATGGGTTTGACTGAAGAACGATCAAGCCTATCGAGCTATTAGTACCGGTAAGCTCCATGCGTCGCCGCACTTCCACACCCGGCCTATCAACGTGGTGGTCTTCCACGGCTCTCAGCGAGACCTTGTTTTGAGGTTAGTTTCCCGCTTAGATGCTTTCAGCGGTTATCTATTCCACACTTAGCTACCCTGCTGCACAGCTGGCGCCATGACAGGTCCACCAGAGGTGTGTCCATCCCGGTCCTCTCGTACTAGGGACAGATCCTCTCAAGTCTCGTACACCCACGGCAGATAGGGACCAAACTGTCTCACGACGTTCTGAACCCAGCTCACGTACCACTTTAATCGGCGAACAGCCGAACCCTTGGGACCTGCTCCAGCCCCAGGATGTGATGAGCCGACATCGAGGTGCCAAACTTTGCCGTCGATATGGACTCTTGGGCAAAATCAGCCTGTTATCCCTAGAGTACCTTTTATTCGTTGAGCGATGGCCCTTCCACGCAGGACCACCGGATCACTATGGCCGACTTTCGTCTCTGCTCGACTTGTCAGTCTCGCAGTCAGGCGGGCTTATGCCATTGCACTCGACGACCGATTTCCGACCGGTCTGAGCCCACCATCGCGCGCCTCCGTTACACTTTGGGAGGCGACCGCCCCAGTCAAACTGCCCGCCACGCCATGTCCCGGACCCGGATAACGGGCCGCGGTTAGACGTCAGCAACAATAAGGGTGGTATTTCAAGGATGGCTCCGCCGGAACTGGCGCCCCGGTTTCATAGCCTCCCACCTATCCTACACATGTTGCTGCTAACGCCAAGGCGAAGCTGCAGTAAAGGTTCATAGGGTCTTTCCGTCTGACCGCGGGAACCCCGCATCTTCACGGGGAATTCAATTTCGCTGAGCCTATGCTGGAGACAGTGGGGAAGTCGTTACGCCATTCGTGCAGGTCGGAACTTACCCGACAAGGAATTTCGCTACCTTAGGACCGTTATAGTTACGGCCGCCGTTTACCTGGGCTTCAATTCAGAGCTTGCACCCCTCCTTTTAACCTTCAGGCACCGGGCAGGCGTCAGACCCTATACGTCGCCTTGCGGCTTCGCAGAGCCCTGTGTTTTTGATAAACAGTCGCTACCCCCTGGCTTGTGCCACTCTCATCTGGTTGCCCAAAAGAGAGTCACGCTTATCCCGAAGTTACGCGTGCAATTTGCCGAGTTCCTTCAGCATAGTTCTCTCAAGCGCCTTGGTATACTCTACCTGCCCACCTGTGTCGGTTTCGGGTACGGTCTCCGTTGGAGTTATTTCCAGGGACCTGTTCACTGCCAGGAGCAATCCAATAAGCCCTGACAATTTACCAGATCCGTCACTTCCAACTGGTTCAGGAATATTCACCTGATTCCCATCGACTACGCCTTTCGGCCTCGCCTTAGGGGCCGACTAACCCTGCGCAGATTAGCTTTACGCAGGAACCCTTGGGCTTTCGGCGAGAGGGTCTCTCACCCTCTTTATCGCTACTCATGTCAGCATTCTCACTTCCGATACCTCCAGCAAGGCTCACGCCTCACCTTCATCGGCTTACGGAACGCTCCGCTACCGCGTGCTTACGCACACCCATACCTTCGGCGACTGGCTTTAGCCCCGTTACATTTTCCGCGCAGGTTCGCTTGACCAGTGAGCTGTTACGCTTTCTTTAAATGATGGCTGCTTCTAAGCCAACATCCTGGTTGTCAAAGCAAACCCACATCGTTTCCCACTTAGCCAGTACTTGGGGGCCTTAGATGATGGTTAGGGTTGTTTCCCTTTTCACGACGGACGTTAGCACCCGCCGTGTGTCTCCCGGATAGTTCTCTTGGGTATTCGGAGTTTGATTAGAATTGGTACAGCTCGCGCCGCCCGCATCCATTCAGTGCTCTACCCCCCAAGGAATTCGTCCGAGGCACTACCTAAATAGTTTTCGCGGAGAACCAGCTATGTCCAGGTTTGATTGGCCTTTCACCCCTATCCACAAGTCATCCGAGAATTTTTCAACATTCACCGGTTCGGTCCTCCAGTAAGTGTTACCTTACCTTCAACCTGCTCATGGATAGATCACCTGGTTTCGGGTCGTCATGCGACGTACTTATTCGCCCTATTCAGACTCGCTTTCGCTGCGCCTACACCTAACGGCTTAAGCTTGCACGGCACATGAAGTCGCTGACCCATTATACAAAAGGTACGCCGTCACCACGCTCGGTGGCTCCGACTGCTTGTAGGCTTCCGATTTCAGGTTCTGTTTCACTCCCCTTGTCGGGGTGCTTTTCACCTTTCCCTCACGGTACTTGTTCGCTATCGGTCATTGAGGAGTACTTAGGCTTGGAGGGTGGTCCCCCCATGTTCAGACAGGATTTCACGTGTCCCGCCCTACTCGCGTCTGTCGCTATTTGACGCTTACGGGGCTATCACCCACTATGGCTGTGTTTCCCAACACATTCAGCTTTATGTCACGACAGCACTGGCCTGGTCCCGGTTCGCTCGCCACTACTACGGGAGTCTCGGTTGATGTCCTTTCCTCCGGGTACTGAGATGTTTCAGTTCCCCGGGTTTGCTTAATGAACCCTATGTATTCAGGTCATTATACCTTGTCTGATCAACCGATCGTCGCCTTGCCCGAAGGCAAAGCAAAGTCGGGTGACCATAAAGGTGGGTTTCCCCATTCGGAGATAGCCGGATCAAAGGGTGCTCGCGCCTCCCCGGCTCTTATCGCAGCGTGCCACGTCCTTCATCGCCTCTCAATGCCAAGGCATCCGTCAGAAGCCCTTATGCGCTTGATCGTTCTCAGCAAAACCCATGCTTAAATCAGCCCTCGCCGCATCGCGCGGGGAGGCCTGAGCATGAGCTCTACCTTTAGTCAGACAATGATGTCTTCTTAAGTCCGCCCTTAAACCGGATCCGCATCCCAGGGGTGAGCTGCGGTCGGCGGGAGAACCCTGCCTTCACAATGTCATTTCGCAGCCGGCTCAAAAGCCGGTGCAAACTTGTCATTCCAATCGCGAGATCAATCTCAATCCTCATCGGGAGGAGAGATGGTGGAGCCAGACGGATTCGAACCGACGACATCCTGCTTGCAAAGCAGGCGCTCTACCAACTGAGCTATGGCCCCTCTTTTTCAAGAGATCTGGGTTAGCCAGGAGAGCTGGTCGTGATCCGAAGCATCAGAAGAAAGAGTGGTAGGCCTGGGCAGACTCGAACTGCCGACCTTACGCTTATCAGGCGTACGCTCTAACCACCTGAGCTACAGGCCTATGACGGCCTTCGCAGGCGTCCGCCTCCGGGCTCGCGATCGACTTGATCCCTAACGGAACCAAGTGAGTGGAAAGAGAAACGAAGACGGCGGCGATCCGCTCATTTTTGGTCGTCTAGCGACCGTGTCTGGAGCCTCAATAAGCCCGTGAGAGCTTGGAGAGGCATCCTTAGAAAGGAGGTGATCCAGCCGCAGGTTCCCCTACGGCTACCTTGTTACGACTTCACCCCAGTCGCTGACCCTACCGTGGTCGCCTGCCCCCTTGCGGTTAGCGCAGCGCCTTCGGGTAAAGCCAACTCCCATGGTGTGACGGGCGGTGTGTACAAGGCCCGGGAACGTATTCACCGCGGCATGCTGATCCGCGATTACTAGCGATTCCAACTTCATGCTCTCGAGTTGCAGAGAACAATCCGAACTGAGACGACTTTTAGGGATTGGCTCCCCCTCGCGGGATTGCAGCCCTCTGTAGTCGCCATTGTAGCACGTGTGTAGCCCACCTTGTAAGGGCCATGAGGACTTGACGTCATCCCCGCCTTCCTCCGGATTAACTCCGGCAGTACGATTAGAGTGCCCAGCCAAACCTGATGGCAACTAATCGCGAGGGTTGCGCTCGTTGCGGGACTTAACCCAACATCTCACGACACGAGCTGACGACAGCCATGCAGCACCTGTGTCCCAGTCCCCGAAGGGAAAACCACATCTCTGTGGCGGTCCAGGCATGTCAAAAGGTGGTAAGGTTCTGCGCGTTGCTTCGAATTAAACCACATGCTCCACCGCTTGTGCGGGCCCCCGTCAATTCCTTTGAGTTTTAATCTTGCGACCGTACTCCCCAGGCGGAGTGCTTAATGCGTTAGCTGCGTCACCGACATGCATGCATGCCGACAACTAGCACTCATCGTTTACGGCGTGGACTACCAGGGTATCTAATCCTGTTTGCTCCCCACGCTTTCGAGCCTCAGCGTCAGTAACGGACCAGTATGTCGCCTTCGCCACTGGTGTTCTTCCGAATATCTACGAATTTCACCTCTACACTCGGAGTTCCACATACCTCTTCCGTACTCAAGACTGCCAGTATCAAAGGCAATTCCAAGGTTGAGCCCTGGGCTTTCACCTCTGACTAAACAGTCCGCCTACGCTCCCTTTACGCCCAGTAATTCCGAGCAACGCTAGCCCCCTTCGTATTACCGCGGCTGCTGGCACGAAGTTAGCCGGGGCTTCTTCTCCGGGTACCGTCATTATCGTCCCCGGTGAAAGAATTTTACAATCCTAAGACCTTCATCATTCACGCGGCATGGCTGCGTCAGGCTTTCGCCCATTGCGCAAGATTCCCCACTGCTGCCTCCCGTAGGAGTTTGGGCCGTGTCTCAGTCCCAATGTGGCTGATCATCCTCTCAGACCAGCTACTGATCGTCGCCTTGGTGAGCCTTTACCTCACCAACTAGCTAATCAGACGCGGGCCGCTCCAATGGCGATAAATCTTTCCCCCGAAGGGCACATCCGGTATTAGCTCAAGTTTCCCTGAGTTGTTCCGAACCAAAGGGCACGTTCCCACGTGTTACTCACCCGTCCGCCACTAATCCCGAAGGATCCGTTCGACTTGCATGTGTTAGGCCTGCCGCCAGCGTTCGCTCTGAGCCAGGATCAAACTCTCAGGTTGAGTTGACATTGACTTCAGACTTCCAATCCCAGGGGAAAACCCAGGATCAGGTATCTGGTTTGCATAGTTTCTTGACGAGTTCCCATCACTCGATCGACCCGAAGGCCAACCGGCGTAATGGTGTCTTCTTCAAGAGACCGCATTCGTCAGCGTCAGTTGATGACCCGAAGGTCATCGCCAGAGCGCCGCCGCCTGCGTTTCTCTTTCCAATTCAACAATGTCAAAGACCCGAGCCACCTCCCGGCGACCCCATCGTTTAACACCCGATGTCGGCGGAGGCGGCTATCTATCCAACCTCGTTTTCCGTGTCAAATCGTTTTTTTCAAAACTTTTCGAACCGGAGCGGCGGACCCGGAAAAACCGGAACCGCCAGAGCTGCTAGCTTCTAGAGAAGCTAGCCAGCCTAGTCAACCGATTATTTGAAGAAACTTCAAAACATCAAGTAACTAGACCTTACATCGCGCCGCTGAATTCTTGCGAAATCTTGGCGGCGATGTTCGGAGCGGCGCTTCTAATGAAGTGACATTCCGAAGTCAACCAACTCTTTTCGGCTTTTTCGACACTCCGGAAAACCAGGTATCGAAGAGACAAAAGAGGATCCCTGGGCCGCCGAAGCCGCCCTTGCGGATCCATCATCGAGTCGATTGGAGCGCGGTTTCTAGCGAAGCGTCTGGGCCGATGCAACTCCCTTTCGGGAGCCGCGTCGTCCGGTCGCGATGCCGTTCCGAGCGAGGCGGTGATCTAGTCGGCCAACCGCCGGCTGGCAACCCCCTCGCGACAATATAACGACGCTCTTTTGACGGCGTCCTTAACGGACGCCTATGGAGCCCGAGGCGCCGGGCTCCATTCGTCGGGCTAGTGCTGGCTTTCCGGGAGACGAACGATCAAGCCGTCCAGCGCATCGCTGACCTTGATCTGGCACGATAGACGGCTGTTGGGTTCGACGTTCTCGGCGAAGTCCAGCATCGACTCTTCCATGGCCGACTTGTCACCGGTCTTATCGAGCCAGGCTTCGTCGACATAGACGTGGCACGTCGCGCAGGCGCAGGCGCCGCCACAATCAGCGTCGATGCCCGGGACATTGTTCTTCACGGCGCCTTCCATGACGGTCAGGCCCGGCTTGACGTCGATGACTTGCTCGACGCCGTCGTGCTGGATGTAGGTGATCTTGGCCATTTGTTTCCCGTTACCCCTGGAAGGCTCTCTCTGTAGGGCGACCCTAGGCCGCCACCTCTTTCATGGACACCGACGGATCGGCGAGCTTGCCAGCGTTGACCGGCGTGCGCTTGGCGATCAGCTGCTTGCCGGCCATGAACTCCGGCGGGGCGTTCACCGCCTCCACAGCCTGGATCAAGTCGCCCTTAAGATGGAAGACCGCGAACTTGGCGGCCGCCACGTCGCCGCGCACCACTTGGCGATCGGCGTCGAACGGCAGGCCGGCGATCTGTAGCTTGAGATCGTACTGGTCCGACCAGAACCAGGGCGTCTCGGGGGCCGGTCCCGGACGCCCCAGAATCGCAGAGGCCGCCTGCTTGGCCTGTTCAAGCGCGTTGGGAACGCTCTCCAGCCGGAACTGACGGTCGTACAGCGGTAGCGGACGGTGCGTGACGTCGCCAATCGCGAAGATCGAGGGATCGTCGGTGCGCGCTTCGAGATCGACCACCACGCCGTTGACGGTGGAAAGGCCGGCGTCCTTGGCCAACTCGTCGTTCGGGATCGCCCCGACGCCAACGAGGGCGACGTCGCAGGCCACGACACGGCCATCGGTGAAACGTACGCCTGTCACGTGACCGTCCCGGCCCTCAAAGGCCGCGACGCCGGCGTTCAGCTCGAACGCGACGCCGTGCTTGCCGTGATAGTCTTGGAAGAAATGCGACAGAGTCTCGCAGGCGACACGGGCCAGAACGCGGCTCTCGCGCTCGATGACCATGGCGTGACTGCCCAAGGCGCGGGCCGAAGCGGCCGCCTCAAGACCGACATATCCGCCGCCGACGACAGCCAGGCGCTTGTCCGGGCCCAGGGCGTTCTTCAACAACTCAGCGTCGGCGGCCGTGCGAAGGGCCAGGACCCCGGCGAGATCCGCCCCCGGGATTGGCAGTTCGCGCGCTCGGGCGCCGGTAGCCAGGACCAGGAAATCGTAGGGGATTACCTCGCCCGAGGCCAAGGTCACGGTCTTTTCAGACCGGTTGATCCGTTCGGCGACGCCGCCCAGGCGCAGCATCACGTTGTTCTCGGCGTACCAGTCGGCGGGCTTGAGCGACAGCGAGTCGGCGTCGGCCTCGCCCTTCAGCCAGGCCTTCGACAGCGGAGGGCGCTGATAGGGCAGTAGCGGCTCGTCCCCAATCAGGACGATCCGGCCCTCGTGACCATACTGGCGCAGGAACGCGGCGACCGAGCCGCCTGCGTGACCCGCGCCGACGATGACGACGCATGCGTGCTGATTGACGTTAGCGCTCAATGACGCCCTCCCTTTCGTCAAAAATGACGCCGGCGTCACCTATTGGCAAGCGCCTTCGATAGAGGCGGATACAGAATGGGGCGGCTCGTCTCCGAAGCCGCCCCACCTTTGTCTGCCTGGAAGGCGCGTCAGACGACGCGCTCGACCATCATCTTCTTGATTTCGGCGATCGCCTTCGCCGGGTTCAACCCCTTCGGGCAGACCTGGGCGCAGTTCATGATCGTGTGGCAACGATAGAGCTTGAAGGGATCCTCGAGCGCGTCGAGGCGATCACCGGTGGCCTCGTCGCGGCTGTCAATCAGCCAACGATACGCGTGCAGCAGGGCGGCCGGGCCAAGATACTTGTCACCGTTCCACCAGTAGCTGGGGCACGAGGTCGAACAGCAGGCGCAGAGAATGCACTCATAGAGACCGTCGAGCTTTTCGCGATCCTCGGGGCTTTGCTTCCACTCGGTCTGAGGCTCAGGCGTGTCGGTGTGCAGCCAGGGCTCGATCGAGGCGTACTGGGCGTAGAACAGCGTCAGGTCCGGGATCAGGTCCTTGACCACCGGCATGTGCGGCAGCGGGCTGATCTGGACGGCTTTGCCCGGCACTTCGGCCCAGCCGTGGGTGCAGGCCAGGGTGTTGCGGCCGCCGATGTTCATCGAGCACGAGCCGCAGACGCCTTCCCGGCACGACCGGCGGAAGGCCAGGGTCGGGTCGATGTTGTTCTTGATGTACAGCAGAGCGTCCAGGACCATCGGGCCGACGGCGTCGACATCGACGTCATAGGTGTCCCAGCGCGGGTTGCCGCCCGTTTCCGGATCGTAGCGATAGATCTTGAAGGTCTTGACCTTCTTGGCGCCGGCCGGAGCGGGCCAGTGCTTGCCCGACTTGACCTGCGAGTTCTTGGGGAGTGCGAGTTCGACCATCGTACCCTCAGTAGACCCGTTGCTTCGGCGGGATGTAAGCGATGTCGTCCGACATGGTGTAGCTGTGGACCGGACGGTAGTCGATCTTCACCTTGCCGGTGTCGAGCTCGAGCCACGCCAGGGTGTGCTTCATCCATTCGGTGTCGTTGCGATCCGAGAAATCCTCGCGGGCGTGAGCGCCGCGGCTTTCGGTGCGGTTGGCCGCGCCGTTCACCGTGACCACCGCCTGACCGATCAGATTGTCGAACTCCAGGGTCTCCATCAGGTCGGTGTTCCACACCAGACCGCGATCGCTGACCTTGAGATCGGCCTTCTTGTCCCAGACGGCCTGCAGGCGCTTGACGCCGCTGTCCAGGCTCTCGCCCGTGCGGAACACGGCGGCGTCTTCCTGCATCGCCTTTTGCATCTCAAGGCGCAGTTCGGCGGTGCCGGTCGAGCCCGAGGCGTTACGGAAGCGGTCGAAGCGGGCCAGGTGGGCTTCGGTCTGGGCGTCCTTCAGCTCGGGCTGCTTGGCGCCCGGCTTGAGGATCTCGGCGCAGCGCAGGGCCGCGGCGCGACCGAACACGACAAGGTCGATCAGCGAGTTGGAGCCCAGGCGGTTGGCGCCGTGCACCGACACGCAGGCGGCCTCGCCCACGGCCATCAGACCGGGGATGACCTGGTCGGGATTGTCGCCCGACTTGGTGACGACTTCGCCGTGATAGTTCGTCGGGATGCCGCCCATGTTGTAGTGGACGGTCGGCAGCACCGGGATCGGCGCCTTGGTGACGTCGACACCAGCGAAGACCTTCGCCGTTTCCGAGATGCCCGGCAGACGCTCGGCCAGAATCTTGGGATCCAGGTGATCCAAGTGCAGGAAGATGTGGTCCTTGTTCGGACCCACGCCGCGACCTTCGCGGATCTCGATGGTCATCGCGCGGCTGACCATGTCACGCGGGGCCAGGTCCTTCACGGTCGGCGCATAGCGCTCCATGAAGCGCTCGCCTTCCGAATTGGTCAGGTAGCCGCCTTCGCCGCGCGCGCCTTCGGTGATCAGGCAGCCGGCGCCGTAGATGCCGGTGGGGTGGAACTGCACGAACTCCATGTCCTGCAGCGGCAGGCCGGCGCGCAGGGCCATGGCGTTGCCGTCGCCCGTGCAGGTGTGGGCCGAGGTCGCCGAGAAGTAGGCGCGGCCGTACCCGCCAGTCGCCAGGATCACCATCTGGGCCTGGAAGCGGTGCAGGGTGCCGTCGTCGAGCTTCCACGCGGTCACGCCGCGGCAGACGCCGTCGTCCATGATCAGGTCGAGGGCGAAGTACTCGATGAAGAACTCGGTGTCATGGGCCAGCGACTGGCCGTACATCGTGTGCAGCATGGCGTGACCGGTCCGGTCGGCCGCCGCGCAGGTGCGCTGAATCGGGCCTTCGCCGAAGTTCTTGGTCATGCCGCCGAAGGCGCGCTGATAGATCTTGCCGTCCGCCGTGCGCGAGAAGGGCACGCCCCAGTGCTCGAGTTCATAGACCGCCGCTGGCGCGTTGCGGGTCAGATACTCGATGGCGTCCTGGTCGCCCAGCCAGTCCGAACCCTTGACGGTGTCGAACATGTGCCAGCGCCAGTCGTCCTGGCCCATATTGCCCAGCGAGGCCGAGATGCCGCCCTGCGCGGCCACAGTGTGACTGCGGGTCGGAAAGACCTTGGTGATGCAGGCGGTCTTGAGGCCGGCCTGGGCGGCGCCGAGCGCGGCGCGAAGGCCAGAGCCGCCCGCGCCGACGACGACGACGTCGAACTTGTGGTCAATGAACTTGTAGGCCGACATCAATTAGGCTCCGGTCACGGTCAGGGCGACCTTGAGGATCGAGAAGACCCCCACGGCGCCGGCCAGCACGCAGACGAACAGGTTGCCGATCACCAGGGCGGTCTTGGTCGTGAAGCGCTCGATATAGTCTTCGATCACCACCTGAACGGCGCTCTGAAGGTGCACCAAAGCGGCGATCAGCAGCAGGCTCAAAAGGACGGCGTTGACCGGCTGAGCGATCCAGTGGGCGACGACATCGTGCGGCGCCCGCACCTGCTTGAGGGCCGAATAGACACCCCAAACCGTCAGCGGCGCCAGCGCCAGGCCCGAGACGCGCTCGGTGATGAAGTGGCTGACGCCGTGACGCGAAGCGCCCATGCCCCGGGCGCGCGACAGAGGCGTGCGAAACTGCTGGGGCTGAAAGAGGTCTTTCTTGCTCATGATCAGAACGCTCCGATGCCGCCGGCGATAACCCAGGTGACAATCGTCGCCGCCACTGCGAAAGCGATGGCCATGGCGCCGGTCATGTCAGCCGTGCGCGGGGCGAAGCCTTTGCCGGCGTCCCAGAAGGTCTGACGGATCGTGTAGGCGACGTTGAAGAAGACCGCGAACGTCTCGCCCAGCAGGACCAGCTTGCCGATCGGCGAGCCCAGCAAGCCGACATAGCTTGCATAGGCGTCGGGCCCAGCGGCCAGCGCCGCGGCCCAGCCCGCCAGGATCACGGCGCCGGCCCACAGGCCAACGACGCAACCGCGGTGCAGGATCGAGCAGGCCATCGTGATATGCCAGCGCCACACTTGCAGGTGCGGCGACATCGGGCGCTCAGGCAGCCCCCGGCTCGTGTCGGTCATGAGAGGTCCAACCCCAGTAGCCTTTGTGCGTTGCGGGATGCTTTTAAGCGCGAGGACGGGGGTGTCAATTAAACGGCGCCCTATTGAGAAACGTTCTCAAGGCGGTTTTGGGAAGTAAAGCGGAACAATCCGAACGCGCGCTGCGTTAGGGTCGGTTGCTTCGGGGGAAACAGCATGACCAACGCGATCGACTTCCGCGAAATCTTCGATCGCATCCCCTCGCCCTATATGCTGCTCGATAGGGACCTCCGTTATGTCGCGGCCAACCCTGCTTACCTTCGCACGGTCGGTCGAAACTGGACGGCGCTGGAGGGGCGCTACCTCTTCGACGCGTTTCCATCCGAAGGCGCCAATCGACATGAGCTGGAAGCCTCGATCACGCGGGCGCGTGACACAGGCGAAGTCGATGAACTTCCTCTCATCCACTATGCAATCGAGCGTCCGGCCCAGTTGGGCGGCGGCTTCGAAGACCGCATCTGGAGCGCCACCCATACGCCGATCCCCGACGCGACCGGCGCAACCCGTTTCATTCTGCAGCACACCCAGGATGTCACCGCGATCCAGAGACTGAAGGACGCCGCACTAGGCCAGAGATCGTCCGCTGCGCGCTTGGGGGACGATGTCTTGCGCCGCGCCGAGACGGTGCAGACCCAGATCAGGCAGCTCCGCACCCTGTTCATGCAGGCGCCCAGCTTCATGGCCGTACTGCGAGGTCCCAACCATATCTTCGATCTTGCCAACAATGCGTACACCCAACTGATCGGGCATCGCGACGTGACAGGGCTGCCACTCGAGGTCGCGCTGCCGGAGGTCGTGGAACAGGGCTTCGTGGCCCTGCTGGACCAAGTCTTGAAGACGCGAGAGGCGTTCGTCGGCCGGCGCGTCAAGGTCGCGCTGCAGCGGGAAGCCGGAGCGCCGCTGGAGGAGCGCTATCTGGACTTCGTCTACCAGCCCATCATTGAGGTCGACGGCGCCGTGGCCGGCGTCTTCGTCGAAGGAATCGACATGACGGAACAGGTGCAGGCCGATGAGCGCCAGCGCCTTTTGCTCGACGAACTGAACCATCGCGTGAAGAATACGCTGGCGACCGTCCAGGCCATCGCGCAGCAGACGCTCCGCGGGGCGCGCGACCCCGAGACTTTTGCGACCGCCTTCGAGTCCCGGCTGCTTGCGCTGTCCCAGACCCATAACGCCCTCACCGATAGTCACTGGGCGGGCGCGGGCCTGCGCCCGATCCTGCTGCAGGAGCTCGGTCCCTACGGCCCCGAGCGGGTGGAGATGAAGGGTCCGGACGTCCACCTGCCGGCGCGGGTGGCCTTATCCCTGGGCATGGTCTTCCATGAACTGGCCACCAACGCCGCGAAGTACGGAGCGCTTGCGACGGCGGGAAAGTTGATCCTGACCTGGTCGACAAGCAATGACGTGCTGCGGTTCGAATGGCGCGAGACCGGCGGCCCGGCTGTCGTCATGCCGGAGCGGCGCGGATTCGGGTCGCGGCTGATCGAGCGCAGCATCACCGGCGAGCTTCGAGGCTGGGTCGAGGCCGACTACGCGCCCGACGGTCTGGTCACGCGGTTCGAGACCCCATTGGTCCGCGATCAAGCCTGAGGCGCTTGTGCGATACGCTCCAGGGAAGCCCTAGTCGCGCAAGGTTTGCAGGGCCAGGTGCTGCAGGAGCATGATGGTCTTGGCGTCCCTGATGCGGCCGTCGCCGACCATCGCCAGGGCCTCGGCGATCGGGAGCTCCAGCACCTCGATATCCTCGCCCTCGTCGGGATGGCCGCCGCCTGCGCCGACGCGCATCGTGGCGTCGTACTCCGCGACGAAGAAGTGCAGGATCTCGGTGACCGAGCCTGGACTCATGAAGGCTTCAAAGACCTTGCGGACCGCTCCCAGGCGATAGCCCAGCTCTTCCTCGACCTCGGCCCGGATGCGGACCTCGGGCTCGGCGTCGTCCAGCAGGCCGGCGGCGGCTTCGATCAGCAGGTCGTCATGACCGTTGACGAAGGCCGGATAGCGGAACTGCTTGACCAGCAGCACCGTCCGGTTGGCGAGATTGTAGGGCAGCAGGACAGCGCCATTGCCGCGATCGTAGTGCTCGCGCGACTGGGTCTGCCACGTCCCATCGCGGCGTTTCCAGTCGAAGGTGGTCGTGCGCAGAACGTACCAGTTGTCGGAGAGGAGCCTGGTTTCACGGACTCGAATGCGATCCTTCACCGACATCAGCGCCTCCTAGTCCCGGACCCGGCCGACATAGTCGGCGGACCGCATTTCCTGCAGGCGCGAGACGGTCCGCTCGAACTCGAAGGCCCCATCCCCTTCCGGATAGAGCTGCTCCGGCTCGGCCTCGGCCAAAGCCACCAGCTTGACGTCAGCCTCGTAGAGCGCGTCGACCAGAGTGTTGAACCGCCGAGCGGCGTCGCGACGCGCGGGGGTCAGGCAGGGCACGTCTTCGAGGAAGATGGTATGGAACCGCTCGGCGACAGCGAGATAGTCCTGAGGCCCCAGGGCCTGCTGGCACAGGCTCGCGAACGACGACCGCACCAGCCCGCCGGCGGCGCGCGGCAACCGCATCTTCCGCCCGAGCACTTCCAGCGTGGCGCCTGTCTCCGGCGCGCCATCCAACATGTCGGCCCAGAGGCGGTCGAACTCGGCCTGGCTGGCCTTGTCGTTTGGCGCCAGCCAGGTCCGCGCCGCGCGCAAACGATCCAGGCGGAAATCCACCGGACCTCGCACCGCCACGACATCCATCGCCGACTTCAGCATATCGATGAAGGGCAGGAAGAGCTGGCGGTTCAGGCCGTCCTTGTAGAGGTCCTCGGGCGGCCGGTTGGACGTCGCCACCAGGGTCACGCCCCGGGCGAACAGGGCCTCAAATAAACGCCCCAGGATCATGGCGTCGGCGATGTCGGTGACCCGCAATTCGTCGAAGCACAGCAGGCGCGCCTCGCCGGCGATCCGTTCGGCGGTCGGCGCGACGGGGTCGTCGCCCTTGTGCTGGCCAAAGCGCGCCTTGCGCGCGGCGGCGTCGCCCTTGCGCCAGGCGTCGATGTCGGCGTGCACCTCGGCCATGAACGCGTGGAAGTGGATGCGGCGCTTCTTGGCCACCGGCGCGCTATCGAAGAACAGGTCCATGACCATGGACTTGCCCCGACCGACCGGCCCCCAAAGGTAGACGCCGCGCTGGCTCTTGGGCTTGCGGCCAAAGAACGAGAAGCCCGGCTCGCCGGCGGCGTCGAGATCCGCTTCCAGGCGCGACAGGGCCTCGACCGCAGCGGCCTGGGCGACGTCGGGCCTGATCTCGCCCTGGGCCAGGCGCTCGCGATAGGCGGTGCGGAGGGATGTCGGCATTGCGGATTGCGGTTAGCGCGTTCGTCGTCCGGTGAGCAAGGGGGCGCTGACAGATCGAACGCCCGGGCCTAAGCTTGGCTCATGGTTCATGTTCCGGCCGCCGGGGCGGTCCAGGCGCCTCGATCCGCCGAGCCCCACATCGTTGACACGCTGATCGCCGAGCGCGCGCCGCGCCTGACCAACTCGCGGTTCTGGCCGCTGGTCAAACCGAGCCTCTATCGTCTGCTCGACTATCGCAAAGCTCGCGCCATGGCCGAGACCATCGAGGACACTGGCGGCCGCGCCGCGCTTGAGCACGTGTCGGGCCTCCTGGGGCTCAAAGTCGAAGCGCGGGGCCTGGAGCAGCTGCCAATAGGCGGGCGCGTGGTCATCGTGGCCAATCACCCGACCGGAATTGGCGACGGGGTCGCGGTCTACGACGCGATCAAGGCCCGTCGCCCCGACATAGTCTTTTACGCGAACGCCGACGCCCACCGCGTCTGTCGTCGCTTCGACGAGGTTCTGATCCCGGTCGAATGGGTCGAGGAAAAGCGCAGTCGAGACCGGATGCGCCTGACCCTGGCCCTGACCCGGGACGCCATGGAAGCTGAGCGGGCGCTGATGATCTTCCCGGCGGGGCGCCTGGCGGTAAAAGGTGCGGACGGGCGTCTCAGCGACCCGCCGTGGATGTCGTCGGCCGTTTCGATCGCCCGCAAGTACGATGCGCCGATCATCCCGATACATCTGGAAGGGCCGTGGTCGACTCTGTTCCATCTGTTCAATCGGTTTTCGCGCGAACTGCGCGATATCACGCTCTTCCACGAACTGCTCAACAAGAGAGGTCGGCGGTTTTCGCTCACCGTCGGGGCTCCGATCGATCCGAAAGCCTTGCCACGCGACGCCGAGCAAGCCACCGAGGTCCTGAAGCGCTATGTGGAGCGCCAATTGCCGATCGACCCGACGAGCCGCCCGACGTGAAAGCCCTGTTCCTCGCCGATGAGGCCGCCACCCAAGCGCTCGGGCGGACGCTGGCCGCCGGCCTCCGTCCCGGCGACGCCGTCTGCCTGACCGGTCCCCTCGGCGCGGGCAAGTCGACCCTGGCCCGCGCCCTGATCCGCGCCCTGACGACGCCGGACGAGGAGGTGCCCAGCCCGACCTTCACCCTCGTCCAATTCTACGAGACGCCGGCGTTTCCCCTGGCTCACTTCGATCTCTATCGCCTCTCTGACCCCGAAGAGGCCTACGAAATCGGCCTGGACGAAGCGCTGGACGGCGGCGTCGCCCTGATTGAGTGGCCGCAGCGACTGGAAGGGCGTTTGCCCCGGACTCGGCTCGATATAGACATCGCCCTCGAAGGCGACGCCCGGCGCGCCGTCATCGTGGCGCACGGCGATTTCGAAGGACGATCCCTTGAGTTCTGAACGCGAGGCGGCCAAGGCCGCGTTCCTGTCCGCCAACGGCTTCGGCGACGTCCGCCGCGAGTCGCTGGGCGGCGACGCCTCGACGCGGAGCTACGAGCGGCTGCATCGCGGCGATCAGAGCTTCATCTTCATGGACCAGCCGCCCTCTGTCGAAACCGCGCCCTGTCCGCCTGACGCCTCCCCGGCCGAGCGCGCGGCGCTGGGCTACAACGCTCTGGCGCGTCTGGCGGCGGGCCGCGTCGACGCCTTCGTGGCCTGCGCGGGATGGCTCAACGCCCAGGGCCTGTCGGCCCCAAAGGTGCTCGCGGCCGATCCTGCGGCGGGCCTGGCCGTGCTGGAAGACCTGGGCGATGATCTCTATGCACGTCTGATCGAGGCTGGAACCGATGAAGCGCCCCTGTACGACGCCGCCATCGATGGCTTGCTGGCGATCCACGCGGCGGCGACGCCCAAAGTCCTGGACTATGACGGTTCGACCTGGCCGCTGCTGACCTATGACGATCTAGCCCTGAAGACTGCCCACGACATCTTCGTCGAGTGGCAGCCCAGGTTTCGCGACATCGCCTTCGACGATGCCGCCCTGGCCGAATGGGAAGCGATCTGGGCGCCGATCCGCGCCAAGGGCGAGGCCGGCGCGACGGTCTTCTGCCATCGCGACTATCACGCCGAGAACCTGATCTGGCTGCCGCAGCGCGACGGTGCGGCGCGGGTCGGAATGCTGGACTTCCAGGACGCCGTCCTGGCCCATCCGGCCTGGGACCTGTCGATGCTGCTGCACGACGCCCGTCGCACCGTTTCGCCCGAGCGCGAGGCCGCCTGCCTCGACCGCTACCTCGCGGCGCGGCCCGAGCTGAATCGAACGGCGTTCCTGGCCGATTACCACGCGCTGGGCGCGCTCAACATCATCCGGATCCTGGGCATCTTCGCACGCCTTGTGACCCGCGACGGCAAGCCTCGCTACGCCGACTTCATTCCCCGCCTGTGGGTCTATCTGGACGTCT
This sequence comes from Caulobacter sp. FWC26, assembly GCF_002742645.2. NCBI lineage: Bacteria > Pseudomonadati > Pseudomonadota > Alphaproteobacteria > Caulobacterales > Caulobacteraceae > Caulobacter > Caulobacter sp. FWC26. The sequence goes on along the minus strand of NZ_CP033875.1, from coordinate 156,220 downwards.
GCTTCGCCGATCCCGCCTTGGCGGACCTCAAGGCCTGGTTCGACCGCTACGTTCCGGTGGAGGCGCGCCGATGAGCGGTCCCAAGATCGCCATGGTGCTGGCGGCGGGCCTCGGCACCCGTATGCGACCGCTGACCAACGACCGGCCCAAGGCCCTGGTCGAGGTCGCCGGCAAGGCGCTGATCGACCACATGCTGGACCGCCTGGTGGCGGCCGGCGTCGAGACCGCCGTGGTCAATGTCCACTACTTCGCCGACTTGGTGGAGACGCACCTGCGGGCCCGCGAGGCCAAGGGCCTCGGCCCCAGGATCGTCATCTCCGACGAACGCGCCCAGGCGCTGGAGACCGGCGGCGGGATCAAGCACGCCCTCCCCTTGCTCGGCGAAGGTCCAGTGTTCGTCGCCAATATCGACTCGATCTGGATCGAGCACGCTGGAGCGGCCGTCGACGCGGTGGCGGCAGCCTGGGATCCAGACCGGATGGACGTGTGCCTGATGCTGGCCTCGACCACGGGATCGCTGGGCTTCCACGATACGGGCGATGTGTTCCTCGGCGCCGACGGCGTCGTGCGCTTCAAGGACGCCGGTGAGATCGCGCCGCTGGTCTATGTGGGCGTGCACATCTGCAAGCCGGGTATCACGGCCGATGGTCCCGAGGGGCCGTTCTCGCTGCTGCCGCTCTGGAAACGGCTGGCCGCCGACGGACGGGTCCACGGTGTGGCGCCCGAAGGCCTTTGGATGCACGTGGGCGATCCGCAGGCTAAGCTGACCGCCGAAGCCCGGCTCGCCGAGGCATGAGCGGGCCCGCGCCGTTCTTCGAACGAGAAGGGCCGCGCTGGTATTCGATCCCGGCGCACCGCCCGTTCGTCGATGATCTGGCGCGAGGCCTGTTGAACACGCTGGAGCCGCTGGGTCCCGAGGCCTTGCCCCGCGCCACGGTGCTGACCCCGACCCGCCGGGGCGCGCGGGCCCTGGCCGACGCCTTCCTGGCCGTCGGCGGCGGGCGCGCGCTGTTGCTACCGCAGATCCGGCCGCTGGGCGACCTCGACGAAGGCGAGCCGCCGTTCGAGCCCGGAGAGCTGTCCTTGACCCTGCCGCCGGCGATCTCGTCGCGGCGGCGGCGGTTCGAGCTGGCGCGGCTGGTGACCGACCACGGCGACAAGCTGTCGTTCAAGCCGGGTCCGGTTCAAGCCCTTGAGCTGGCCAAGGCGCTCAGCGAATTTCTCGACAGCTGCCAGATCGAGGAAGTGAACTTCGACGACAAGCTGGATGGCCTCGCCGAGGGTGATCTGGCCCAGCACTGGCAGGTCTCGGCCCGGTTCCTGCGGTCCGTGCTGCGGGCCTGGTCCACCGGCCTGAATGATCTTGGCCTGATCGACGTCTCCGAACGCCGTGTGCGCCTGCTTCGGGCGCTGGAGGCGCAGTGGCGCGACAACCCGCCGACCGAGGTGCTGGTCGCCGCCGGTTCGACCGGCACCGCGCCCGCGACCGCCGACCTGCTGCGGGTCATTGCCGCTGCGCCCAAGGGCGCCGTGGTCCTGCCGGGCCTCGATGAGGATCTGGCTGAGACCGCCTGGACCAAGATCGAGGGCTCCCAAGGCGAGCAGCATCCGCAGGGGGCGATGAAGCGCCTCTTGGACCGCGCCGGGGTCTCTCGCGCCGAGGTCCGCGCCTGGGTTCCCGAGGTCGACAGCCGTGGCCGCTGGCGCCGTCGCATCGTCAACGAAGCGCTGCGCCCCGCCGAAGCCACCGCCGACTGGCTGAGCCAGATCGCCGCCCTGCGCGCCGAGGCGCCGGACCTTGATCCCGTCGCCGAAGGGCTGAAGGGGTTCTCGGTCATCGCCGCCCGGGCCGAGGAAGAAGCCGCCGGCGCCTGCGCCCTTCTCCTGCGCGAAGCGCTTGAGGATCCCGAGCGCACCGCCGCCCTGGTGACGCCGGACCAGACCCTGGCGCGCCGGGTCATGACCCGCCTCCAGCGGTGGGGCGTCATTCCCGACAGCTCGGCCGGCGCGCCGCTGGCGGCCGCTGGCTCGGCGATCCTGGCCCTGCACCTGGCGCGCCTGGTCGAGGAGCCGCTCAACCCCGTCCGTCTGCTGGCCTTCGCCAAGCACCCGCTGGTGCTGGGCGAGGACGAGGCCTCGGCCGCCGTTCTGCTTGAGCGCAAGGGCCTGCGCGGCGCCGCGCCGGGATCGGCCGACATCCTTCGCGCCCGTCTCCGCGACGCACCGGACGCCCTGGCCTTGGCCGATCGGGTCCTCGCCGCCGTCGACCGCGCCGCCGCGCCCTATGGTGATCGCAAGCTCGCCGCCCCGGCCCGCGCGGCCCAGACTCTGGTCGAGGCGCTGGAGTCGCTGATCGCGCCCCATCGCCTTTGGGCGGGAAACGCCGGCGAGTGCCTGGGCACGCTGATGGCCGCCCTGATCCAGGACGGCGAGCCCCTGCCCGACGCCTCGCCCCAGGCCTTCGCCGATATTCTCGACCGCCTCGTCAACGAAGAGACCGTCCGGGTCGGCGGCGCGACCCATCCGCGTCTGCGCATCCTCGGGGCCATCGAGGCGCGGCTTGTGCGCGCCGACCGCTTGGTGCTGGCGGGGCTGGAGGAAGGCGTCTGGCCGCAGGGCGCGCCGATCGATCCGTTCCTGTCGCGGCCGATGCGCCAGCGCCTCGGCCTGCCGCCGCCCGAACGCCGGATCGGCCTGACCGCCCACGACTTCGCCCAAGCCGCCAGCGCGCCGGACGTGGTTCTGGTCCATTGCGAGCGGCGCGGCGGCGCGCCCGCCGTCGAGTCGCGCTGGCTGTGGCGCCTGAAGACCCTGGCCGCCGGCGCAGGCCTGGCGCTGCCGCGCCGCGACGACGTGCTGGACTGGGTCCGCGCGATGGACGCGCCTGGCCCCTATGCGCCCATCGGCCGCCCCGCGCCCAAACCGCCCGTCGAGGATCGTCCGCGTAAGATGGCCGTCACGCGCGTTGAGGCCCTGACCCGCGATCCCTACGCCGTCTGGGCGCGCGATATCCTGAAGCTCTATCCGCTGGAGCGTCCCGACGAGCCGGTCGAGGCGCGGGCGCGCGGCACAGCCATCCACGCCGCGTTCGAGCGGTTCGCCGAGCTCTATCCCGACGCCGTGCCGGCTGAAGCGGCCTCAGCCTTCGAAAAGCTCTATGTCGACGCCTTGGTCAGCGCCGGCATGCCGCCCACGGCCCTGGCCCGCGAGAAGGCCCTGGCCCGCGAGGCCGCCGCCTGGGTCGCCGATTGGGAACGCCAGCGCCGCACCAATGCCCGACGCATTGTCGTCGAGGCCGAGGGCAAGCTGGAGCTAGCCATCAACGGCCGTCCGTTCACCCTGACCGCCAAGGCCGACCGCATCGAGCCGACGCCGGACGGAACCGCGCACATCCTCGACTACAAGACCGGCGCCGCCCCGTCCCAGAAGCAGGTCGACACCGGCTTCTCGCCGCAGCTGACCCTGACGGCGGCCATCCTGATGAACGGCGGGTTCCCAGACCTCGGCAGGCCCGCACCTGGCGACCTGACCTATGTCCGCGTCACCGGCCGCCGCCCCGCCGGCGAGGAGCAGGTCCGCGCCCTCGCCGGTGACGAGGCCAGCGCTGCGGCGACCAAGGCGTTGGAGGGTCTATCCGGCCTGATCGCGCGCTATGATGACCCCGACGAGCCCTATCGCTCGCGGGTCGCGCCGCAGTTCGTCAAGGAGCACCCCGGCGACTACGCGCATCTGGCGCGGGTGTTCGAATGGTCGACCAGCGGCGACGACGGAGAGGGCGAGTAATGGGCCTGGGCATCGTCGTCATCTTCTACCTGCTGGTTTCAGGCGCGCTGTTCGTCTGCGCCGCCGTTGTCTGCTGGATTGTCGGTTTTCTGCTACGCGATAGGCATCGCTGGCTGCGCCCCTGGTTGATGGCGGCGCCCGTCGTAGTCGGCGCCGCGCCGACCGCCCTGCTTGTCGCGGGCCTGCTGTGGGCGAACCTAGCCCCGCCCAGCGTCCGCTTCCACGACGTCTTTGATGCTTGGCCAGGTCAGGGCGTCCGTGATCTGAAGGCCCACGGCGTCGGTACGAACGACGCCGAGTGGATCGACCTGGCCTTCGCCGCCGACGAGGCGACCAGCGCCGCCTTGGTCCGTCCACCTTTCCGCAAGATCGAAGATGTGCGGGAAGTCGCGAACGTCCTCCCCTTAGCCGGCAATGGCCCACCTGCCTGGTGGACCGCCCATCGCTGCCCCAACCGCGAAGTCCATCTCGCCCGCCACTTGCGGACCTGGGACGAGGTCATCGTCACCCGCTGCTGGACCGACGGTCGCGTCTATGTGCAAGCCCGGTGGATCGATTGATGGCCTACGACCCCCAGCGCATCGCCGCCGATCCGACGATCTCGGCCTTCGTCACCGCCAACGCGGGCTCGGGTAAGACCAAGACCCTGATCGACCGCGTCGCGCGCCTTTTGCTGGCCGGGGTCGAGCCGCAGGCGATCCTGTGCGTGACCTACACCAAGGCCGCCGCCGCCGAGATGCAGCGCCGCCTGTTCGACCGGCTGGGCAAGTGGTCGGTGACTAGCGACGCCGACCTGAGCGCCGAACTGGTCAAGCTGGTCGGCGAGGCCGACGCCCGCTACGACGCCAAGAGCCTGTCCGACGCCCGCGCCCTGTTCGCCAAAGCGCTGGAGACGCCGGGCGGCCTGAAGATCCAGACCATTCACGCGTTCTGCGAGAAGCTGTTGCGGCGCTTTCCGCTGGAGGCCGGGGTCTCGCCAGGCTTCACCGTAATGGACGACCAGGCCGGCGCCGCCATCGCCCGCGCCGCCCGCCGCGCCGTCGCCGCCTGGGTCGACAGCCACGACGACGCCTTTTCAGAGGCCTACGCCCGCTTCTCGGTCGCCCTGGATTTCCAGAGCTTCGAGGCGATGTTCGCCGGCTTCGAGAGCCGGCGCGGCCAGATCATGGCCTATGTCCAGCGCTGCGGCGGCCTGGCCGGAGCGATCGCCGACGCCTGGGCGCGTTGCGGCTTCGACGCGCCGACCTCGGCCGAGGACCTCGCCGTCAAGGCCATGGCGCGCCTTGACCGTCCCACTTGGCGGGCGGTCGCGACCGTACTGTTCGACGGCGGCGGCAAGCAGGACGCCAAGTACGCCGAGGCCCTGGCCGCCGTCGCCCGCGATCCCGACGCCACGCTGGACCTCGCCCTGCGCGCCCTCTTCACCGAAAGCGGCGAGGGCACGCCTGCGACCTGGCCGGCCAAGACCTCGGGCCTCAAGAGCCGCGAGGACCTGCGCGAGGCCCTACTGCTGGAGCAGGCCAAACTGGAAGCCGCCCGCGAGCAGGTCCGCGCCGCCAGGGTGGCGGAAGACACGCAGAACGCCCTGCTGCTGGCTGGTCTCTATATCGAGCGCCACATGGCCGAAAAGGAAGCGCGCGGCGCGCTCGACTTCACCGACCTGATCGACAAGACGCGACTGCTGCTGACGGAGAAGGTCGAGGCCGCTTGGGTGCTCTACAAGCTGGACGGCGGCATCGACCACATCCTGCTCGACGAGGCCCAGGACACCGCCCCCGAGCAGTGGGAGATCCTGCGCGCCCTGACCGCCGACTTCTTCGTCGGCGAGACGTCCGAGGGCTGGAGCGGCCGCCGCGCCGAGCGGACCCTGTTCGTGGTCGGCGATGAGAAGCAGTCGATCTACTCGTTCCAGGGCGCCGACCCGACGCGTCTGCTGGAAGAGACCCAGGGCTATATTTCGCGGATCGAGGCGGTCGGCGCGGTCGGCAAGGGCGTGCCGCTGACGGTCTCGTATCGCTCGACGCACCAGGTCTTGAGCTTCGTCGACGCCCTGTTCTCCGATCCGGACACCCGGGAAGGGGTGCCGCCCCCCGTCGGCCAGGACTTGGTCCGGCACGAACTCTTCCGCCACGGCCACCCCGGCTGTGTCGACCTCTGGCCGCTGACCCGCGAACTCCCCGGCGAGGAGCGCGAGGCCTGGGAGAAGCCGCTCGACGAAGAGGGCGAGCGCAGCGCCAACCGCCGTCTGGCCGAAGCGATCGCCGCCGAGACCAAGGCGATCCTCGATCGCGGCGATGCGGTGTTCGACAAGGACCTGGGCCGGCATCGCGCCGCCCACGCCGGCGACATTCTGGTCCTCGTCCGCCGCCGCAAGGTCTTGTTCGAGGAGATCATCCGCGCCCTGAAACGGCGCGGCGTGCCGGTGGCGGGCGCCGATCGCCTGTCCTTGTCGAGCCATATCGCCTTCGAAGACTTGCTGGCGCTGGGCCGGTTCATCCTGTTCCCCGAGGACGATCTGACCCTGGCGGCCCTGCTGAAGACGCCGTTCTGCGGGCTGGGCGACGATGACGTCTATGCGCTGGCCAAGGGTCGCCGGGCGACGCTTTGGGCCGAACTTGGCCGCCGCTCCGAAGAGCGTCCCGAATGGAGCGCAGCCCGTGCGGTGCTCGACTGGGCGCTCGCCGAAGGACGCCGCCGCCAGCCGTTTGAGTTTTACGCCGGCTGGCTGGGCCTGACGGGCGTCGATGGCCGCTCGCACCGCGCCAAGGTCCTGACTCGGCTGGGCGCCGAGGCCGAGGAGGCGCTGGACGAGTTCCTGGCCCAGGTGATGGAGGCCGAACAACGCGGCGTTCGCGACCTGGAGGCGCTGGTCGCGGACTTCGCGGCGCTGGACATCATCGTCAAGCGCGAGATGGAAGGCGCCCGCCGTGAGGTGCGGGTAATGACCGCCCACGGCTCCAAGGGCCTGGAGGCGCCGATCGTCTTCCTGCCCGAGACGACGGTCAAACGCGGCGCCGGCGGCTCGCCGCTGCTGGTCACCGAGGACGGCGCCCTGCTGTGGTGCGCGTCCGGCAAGGGCGACTGCGCCGCCTCGGCCAAGGCCCGCAAGCTGCGCGAGGACAAGGAGGCGCAAGAGGCCCTGCGCCTGCTCTATGTGGCCCTGACCCGGGCCCGCGAACGGCTGATTCTGTGCGGCCGTATCGACGCCCGCACCAAGGACGACAAGGTCGGCGGCTGGTATGCGGCGGCTCGCGCGGCCTTCGCCCATCCCGACATCGCGCCCGACGTCCGCACGATCGGCGACGGCGACACGGCGTTCCTGCGCTATGGCCCCGATCCGCTGAGCGCGCCGAGGCTTGACCTTGAAGCGACCGACGCCGCCGCCGCGCCCGTCTGGATCACGGCGCAGGCCGCGCCCGAGCCCGCCGCCGCCCGCTACGCCGCGCCGTCGCGGCTCGAAGACAACGCGCGGGTTCCCGCCCCCTCGCCCCTGGCCCGGATCGCCGGCCTAGGCCGCTATCGACGCGGCGAGCTCATTCACAAGCTGCTCCAGCTGCTGCCCGACCTGCCGCCCGCTCAGCGCCCCGACGCGGCGCGGCGCATCCTGGCCGCCGAACGCGACCTGACCAACGCGCAGCGAGAAGAGATGGCCGGCGCGGCGTTTGGTGTCCTTGAAGACGCGCGGTTCGCGGCGGTGTTCGGACCAAATTCGCGCGCCGAGGTCGCCCTGGCCGGGACCAGCGCCCATCTGCCCCAGGGCCTCGCCGTCTCTGGGCGCGTCGACCGTCTGGTGGTCGATGACAATCGCGTGCTGGTGGTGGACTACAAGACCAACCGGCCCTCGCCCGACCGGATCGAGGACGCAGACACTGCCTATCTGGCGCAGATGGCGGTCTATGCGGCCGTTTTGCGCGAAGTGTTTCCAGGCCGCGCGGTGGAGGCGGCGCTGGTCTGGACGGACGGTCCCAAACTGATGCCTGTTCCAGAAAAGGTGATGGTCGAGGCGCTGGCGCGGCTGGCTTAATCCCGTTGCCGGACGCGCCTGGTCCTCCTACATCTTGGACAACCGCCCGGAACGCCTCCGGGCCCGACCCTTATCGCGTCCTCCGCGCCGGACTCCGCCGCGCGACGCCAGACTGGAGCAAGCCATGAGCACCGTTGTGGTGACCGACGCCACCTTCGAATCCGACGTCCTGAAGGCCAGCAAGCCCGTGCTCGTCGACTTCTGGGCCGAGTGGTGCGGCCCGTGCAAGCAGATCGCCCCGGCGCTGGAGCAGCTCTCCGAAGAGCTGGCCGACGTGGTGACCATCGCCAAGGTCAATATCGAGGACAGCCCGACCACCCCGTCGCGCTATGGCGTTCGCGGCATCCCGACCATGATGCTGTTCCGCGATGGCCAGATGACCTCGATGAAGGTCGGCGCCATGCCCAAGCAGAAGATCCTGGAATGGCTGAACGAGGCCGGCGTCCAGGCGGCCTAAGGCCCGTCCATCGCTGACTCGAAGACGCCCGCTCCGGTCCTCCGGGGCGGGCGTTTTTCGTGTGGTCCTTACTTCCGGGGCATGACGATGAACGGCGAGGTCGGCGTCGACGGCGGCTTCTTCTCGGCCTTGGGTTTGCGGATTTCCTTGTTCGACTTTTTCTGACCCTTGGCCATCGGCGGTTCCTGCCAGGGCGGGCGCGCCTGCCGAGGATGTCCGGCGGGCCGTGCCGCCCTATCGGCGTGCGACCGTCTTACGCCCTCAGGTCGGCCACGTCTCGGGGCTCATGGCCAGCACCTCGCCGGCTAGGTAGAGCGATCCGCAGATCAGGACGTGCGGGACCGGGTCCATCTTGATGGCCTGATCGAGCGCCTCCTCCACCGAAGCGCAGGCGCAGGCCCTCAAGCCCGCCAGTTCGGCGGCGGCGGCCGTGTCGGCGGCGCTGGCGGCGGCGCGCCCCTCGAAGGTCACGGTGAAGACCTTGGCCGCCACACCCCGGAACGCGCCGAAAAAGCCGGGGGCGTCCTTGTTGGCCAGAAGTCCGGAGATCAGCGCTACCGGCCGGCCGTCCCGGGCGGCGAGATCGGCGACGGCCCGAGAGACAGCCCGGCCCGCGTGAGGGTTATGGCCTCCGTCCAGCCAGAGATCCGTCCCGGCGGCCTTGGCGCGCTCGGCCAGCGGACCCGCCGTGAGCCGCTGGAAGCGCGCGGGCCAGACCGCGCTCGCGATCCCCCGGCCCATGGCCGCCTCGTCCATGCGCGAATCGCCAAGGGCCAGAAGGGCCGCGACGGCGAGGCCCGCATTGGAGACCTGATGTTCACCCGGCAGCGAAGGCGCTGGCAGGTCCAGCAGGCGATCCTGCATCTGCACCAGAAGGCGCCCGCGTTCGCCCCAGGCGTCGAAGTCGCGGCCCATCAGGGTCAGCTCGACCCCAGCCAGGGCGGCGGTCGTGTCCAGAACGTCCTCGGCGTCGGCTTGCTGGCGGGCCGACACGACCGGAGCGTCCGGCTTGATGATCCCGGCCTTCTCGACGGCGATCTCGGCGATGGTGTCGCCCAGGAACTCGCGATGGTCGATGTCGATGGGCGCGATGACGCTGACCGCCGGGCGTTGGATGACGTTCGTGGCGTCGAGAATTCCGCCCAGCCCCACCTCGATGACGCAAAGATCGGCCGGAACCTCGGCGAAGGCGACGAAGGCGGCCGCCGTGGTGATCTCGAAGAAGGTGATCGGCTGACCGGCGTTGGCCTGCTCGACGCGATCGAGCACATCGGCGAGATACTCGTCTGTGATCAGCTTTCCGGCCAGACGGATGCGTTCGGAAAAGCGCACCAGATGCGGCGAGGTGAAGACGTGGACGCTCAACCCCGCCGCCTCGGCCATGGCGCGCAGGTAGGCGACCGTCGAGCCCTTGCCGTTGGTGCCGGCCACGTGGATGACTGGCGGCAGGCGATCCTGCGGGTCGCCAAGCGCGGCGCAGAGTCGCCGCATCCGGTCCAGCGACAGGTCGATCAGCTTGGGATGCAGCGCCTGAAGCCGCGCGAGGGCGGCGTCATGAGCGCGGAGATGCTCGGTCATTCTCGTCTCCCTCCTCCCCCTCTTGCGGGGGAGGTGGCGCGGCGCCGCTCGGCGACGTGACGGAGGGGGCGCTGTCGGAGGCGTTGACGCCCCCTCCACCGCCATTCGGCGGTCCCCCTCCCCCGTTTCACGGGGGAGGATGAGAAGGCTACGCCGCCTTGCGCTTGCGGCCCATCATCAAGGTGCCCAGCAGCGAGCCCAGCACTTCGGGCAGCTCCTTCCGGTGCGTGACCCGGTCGACCATGCCCTTTTCGACGAGGTATTCCGACCGCTGGAAGCCCGGCGGCAGGGTCTCGCGGATGGTCTGCTCGATGACGCGGGGGCCGGCGAAGCCGATCAGGGCGCCCGGCTCAGCCAGGTGGATGTCGCCCAGCATGGCGTAGGAGGCGGTGACGCCGCCGGTCGTCGGGTCGGTGAGCACCACGACGTAGGGCAGGGCCGCGTCCTTCAACTCGTTGATGGCCAGGGTCGTGCGGGCCATCTGCATCAGCGACAGCGCGCCTTCCTGCATGCGCGCGCCGCCCGCAGCGGTGAAGGCGATCAGCGGCACTTCACGCTCCAGCGCGGCCTTGGCGGCGGCGATGAAGCCCTCACCCGCAGCCATACCCAGCGACCCGCCCATGAAGGCGAAGTCCTGCACCAGGACCACCGCCTCGACGCCGCCGACCTTGCCGTAGCCGATGGCCATGGCGTCCTGTTCGCCCGTCGCCTTGCGGGCGGCGGCCAAACGGTCCTTGTAGGGCTTGCCGTCCGAGAACTTCAGCGGATCCTCAACCACCGACGGGCTCGGCAGCACCTCGTATTGGCCGTCGTCGAAGGTGAACTTGAAGCGAGCTTCCGGCCCGATCCGCATGTGGCGACCGGCCGGCGTGACCCACAGGGCCGCCTCAAGGTCGGAGCGGAAGATCATCTCGCCCGTGTCAGGGCATTTAACCCACAGGTTCTCGGGCGTCTCGCGCTTGGCGAAGGCCCCGCGCACGCCGGGCGCGATCCGCGACAGCCAACCGCCGCCTCGGCGCTCCGCTGTTTTCTTGTCGCCCTTTTTCGGGTCCTGGGGTTCAGCCATAGCCATAGCCTTAAAGCCTCACTTCGTCCCGACTCGCGCCGAACGCACAGCCTTAGCCAGCTCCGCCGCTTTTAGAAGAACCTTCTCGGTCACGTTTTCGTTCAACCGCGCCGCAGCCTCGATTTCGTCTACAAGGGCGGAGCCGACGACGGCCGCGTCGGCCACCATGGCGACGGCCGCGGCCTGGTCCGGCGTGCGGATGCCAAAGCCCACGGCGACCGGTAGGCCCGACGCCTTGCGCAGCCGCTCGACGGCGGGCGCGACCTCGGCGGCGTTCGCCGACTTCACGCCGGTCACCCCGGCGACCGAGACGTAATAGACAAAGCCAGAGGTCCGGCGCACCACCATCGGCAGACGGGCGTCATCGGTAGTCGGAGCCGCCAGGCGAATGAGGGCGATGCCCTCGGCCTCCAAGGCGTCCGACAGCGGATCGGCCTCTTCGGGCGGGCAGTCGACGATGATCAGGCCGTCGACCCCGGCCCGGGCGGCCAGTGCTGCGAAGGTCTCAAAGCCCTTGTTCAGGACCGGGTTCAGATAGCCCATCAGGATGACCGGCGTGTCCTGGTCGCCTTCGCGGAAGGCGGCCACGAGGTCCAGCGTGCCCTGGAGGGTCATACCCGACGCAAGGCCGCGCTGGGCGGCGCGCTGGATGGTCGGGCCTTCAGCCATCGGGTCGGAGAAAGGAAAGCCCAGCTCGATCAGATCGGCGCCGGCGCCTGGCAGGCCCTTGAGCACCTCAAGGGTCGTGACGGCGTCGGGATCGCCGGCCATGACATAGGTCACGAAGCCGGCGCGGTTTTCGGCCTTCAGCGCCGCAAAGCGGCGGTCGATACGGTCTTTGGTCACGCGAGGTCGGTCCTAGATCTTGCGCCCGAGGGCTTCGGCCACCGTGAAGATGTCCTTGTCGCCGCGACCGCAGAGATTCATCACCACGATCTTGCCCTTGCCCAGCTCCTGGGCGATCTCGCCAACCCGAGCCAGGGCGTGGGCCGGTTCCAGCGCCGGGATGATGCCTTCGAGCGTCGAGCACAGCTGGAAGGCCGCCAGGGCCTCCTCGTCCGTGGTCGAGACATATTCGGCGCGGCCGATCTCGTGCAGGAACGCGTGCTCCGGACCGATGCCCGGATAGTCGAGGCCGGCCGAGATCGAGTGGGCGTCGATGATCTGGCCGTCGTCGTCCTGCAGCAGATAGGTGCGATTACCGTGCAGCACGCCCGGACGCCCGCCGGTCAACGAGGCGGCGTGCTTGTCGGTCGACACGCCGTGGCCAGCCGCCTCGACGCCGATCAGGCGCACGCCCTCGTCGCCGAGGAACGGGTGGAACAGGCCGATGGCGTTGGAGCCGCCGCCAATGCAGGCGACCACCGCGTCGGGCAGGCGGCCTTCCATCTCCAGGATCTGCTCGCGGGCTTCGGCGCCGATCACGCTCTGGAAGTCGCGGACCATCACCGGATAGGGGTGCGGGCCAGCCGCCGTGCCGATCAGGTAGTAGGTGTCATGCACGTTGGTCACCCAATCGCGCATCGCCTCGTTCATGGCGTCCTTCAGGGTGCCCGTCCCAGAACTCACCGGACGCACTTCCGCGCCCAGGAGGTTCATGCGGAAGACGTTCGGCTTTTGCCGCTCGACGTCGGTGGCGCCCATATAGACGACGCACGGCAGGCCAAAGCGCGCGCAGACGGTGGCGGTGGCCACGCCATGCTGGCCCGCGCCCGTCTCGGCGATGATCCGGGTCTTGCCCATGCGCATGGCCAAGAGGATCTGGCCCAGAGCGTTGTTGATCTTGTGCGAGCCGGTGTGGTTCAGCTCGTCGCGCTTGAAATAGATCTTGGCCCCGCCGAAATGCTCGGTCAGGCGCTCGGCGAAATAGAGCGGGCTGGGCCGGCCGGCGTAGTGGGTGTTGTAGCTGGTCAGCTGAGCCTGGAATTGCGGATCGGCCTTGGCGTCGGCATAAGCCTTGCCCAGATCGAGGACCAGCGGCATCAGGGTCTCGGCGACGTAGCGGCCGCCGAACCCGCCAAAGCGGCCCTCCGCATCGGGATAGGCCGAGTAGTCATTGGGTTTCGCAGGAGCGTTCACGAGAGCTTCCGAGCTGGGCTTTTCAGTCTTGGGCGCGTTTGACGGCGTCGAGAAACGCCGTGATCAGAGCCGGGTCCTTTAGGCCGGGACCACGCTCCACGCCAGAAGAAACGTCCACCAGGGGCGTTCCGGAGGTCCTGATCGCCTCGCCAACGCTCCACGGATCAAGCCCCCCGGCCAGGAAATGCGGCCGCGAAAAGCGCCTGCCGGCCAGGAGACCCCAGTCGAAGCGGGCGCCCGTGCCGCCCGGCAGGGCCGAGCCTTCGACCGGCTTGGCGTCGAACATCAGGTGCTGGACCACGCCGTCAAAGGCGGCGGCCTGGTCGACGTCAGCCGGCGACGAAACCGAAAACGCCTTGATCACCCCCACGCCGGCGCGGGCGGCAATCTCGCGAACACGCGACGGCGTTTCCTTGCCATGCACCTGGATCAGGTCGGGCCGCATCGTCGCCATCAGACGATCGATCAAGGCGTCGTCAGGATCGACGGTCACGGCGACGGTCTGAACGCCCCGTCCGCGAACAGGCTCGACCAGTCGCGCGGCGGTCTCCGGCGCGACATTGCGCGGGCTCTTGTCGAAGAAAACAAAGCCCAGGAACGCGGCGCCGCCGTCGAAGGCGGCCTTGACCGTCTCGGGCGTCGACAGTCCGCAGATCTTGGCCCCCTGGGCGGAAATGCTCATCGCGGGGGAGTTACGGGCGGGGAAGCCGCCGCGCAACCCCGGCGATGCTCATTGCAGCGTGAAGACCCCGTTCACGACCCGCCATTCCCGAGGACTGATCAGGCGGTTGTGCGCCACCCGCACCGAATGCAGCACCCCGTCCAGCTCCTTGGCCCAGAAATCCAGGAACCCTTTGAGGGTCGGGAATTTCGGCGCCAGATCATACTCCTGCCAGACATACAGCTGCAGCAGGGCGGGGTGGTCGGGCATGTGGTAGTGAATTTCGGCCGTGGTCAGGCCGTATCCCAGCATCTGCAGCTCGAACGCCTTACTCGCCATCGAAGAACCTCCGACAAACGTTCCGACACAGGAAGATTTGGCCGACTTGGCGAGTCGCTCAAGAGGCGCGTTGTCGCGGCGGCTGTTCCTCCTGCGTGACACGGGGGAGGAACTGGGAAGACGCGCGTCCGCCGCTTCACGCGGCGTGACCGCTGAAGGTGTTGGGGAGGCGACGGAGCGGCCGGGCGAACCCGGAGTACCGTGAGTTTGTGTTTGCGTTTCGGCTCGACAGTCTGCTCGGCCAGGTTGTTCTTGCCCGTGAGGATGGGGGGCGTGAGCGTCTTTCAGCTCGGGACCCCAAGAGCCCCCGGACGGGCGCGGACCAACTGGAGCGGCGACATCCGTCTCCAGCCCGACGATCCACGATCGTGGGAGCTTGCAGCGTTGGACGAATAGCCCTTGAGAAACAACAACCCCCACCAGATAGTTCGTGAAATTGTCTTCCGCGCTCTTTAAGGACTTTACGCTTATCGATACGCCCAAACGCACCTGGTGACTTGATGCATGACCGCGCCGGACTTCGCGCTCTGCCCGGAGATCTTGTCGATCTCGACGGCCTGATCGCCGCCTACCATGACATCACGCCGGACGTCTCCAACCCCGTCCAGAAGGTCGTGTTCGGCACCTCGGGCCACCGGGGCTCAAGCCTGGACGGCGCGTTTAACCAAGCCCACATCCTGGCGGTCACTCAGGCGGTCGTCGAATACCGCGCCGCCCAGGGCGTCACCGGTCCGCTGTTCGTCGGCCGCGACACCCATGGTCTGTCCGAACCCGCCTGGCGCTCGGTGCTGGAAGTGCTGGCCGGCAACGGCGTGACGACTCTGGTGGATTCCTCCGACGGCTTCACCCCGACCCCGGCGGTGTCTCACGCCATCCTCACCCACAATCGCCAGGGCGGCTCCAAAGGGGGCTTTCTGGCCGACGGCCTGCTGCTGACGCCCTCGCACAATCCGCCCCGGGATGGCGGCATCAAGTACAACCCGCCGTCGGGCGGTCCGGCCGGCTCGGACGCCACCTCGGCCATCGCCGCCCGCGCCAACGAACTGCTCGCCAACGGCCTGACCGGCGTGAAGCGTGTTCCGTTCGAGACCGCCCGCAAGGCGGTCGGCGGCTACGATTTCCTCGGCCGCTATGTCGACGACCTGCCGGCGGTGATCGATATGGCCGTGATCCGCGCTGCCAAGGTGCGGATCGGCGCCGACCCGCTGGGCGGCGCGGCCGTCGCCTATTGGGGCGCGATCGCCGAGCGCCACGGCCTGGACCTGACCGTGGTCAACGACGCCGTCGACCCGCGCTGGGCGTTCATGCCGCTCGACACCGACGGCAAGATCCGCATGGACTGCTCGTCCGCTTCGGCCATGGCCAACCTGATCGGGATCATGAAGGGCGGCGCGGCCCATGATCTCGCCCCCTATGACGTCGCGACCGGCAATGACGCCGACGCCGACCGGCACGGGATCGTGACCCCCGACGGCGGGCTGATGAACCCCAACCACTACCTGGCCGCCGCCATCTCGTACCTGTTCAGCCACCGTCTCGGCTGGGGCGCGGACGTCGCAGTCGGCAAGACCCTGGTCTCGTCCTCGATGATCGACCGCGTCGTCGCGGGGATGGGCCGCCGCCTGCTGGAGGTGCCGGTCGGCTTCAAGTACTTCGTCCCGGGCCTCTTGGACGGCTCGGTCGGCTTCGGCGGCGAGGAGTCAGCGGGCGCGGCCTTCCTGCGCCACGACGGCGGGGCGTGGACCACCGACAAGGACGGCATCCAGCTGGCCCTGCTGGCCGCCGAGATCCAGGCGGTGACGGGCCAGAGCGCCAGCCAGCTCTACGCCGGCCTGACCGAAGAATACGGCGCGCCAGCCTATGCCCGCGTCGACGCCCCGGCCAGCCGCGAGGAGAAGGCGCGCCTCGCCAAGCTCAGCCCCAGCGACGTCTCGGCCAAGACCCTCGCCGGCGAGGCGATCACCGACATCCTCACCGCCGCCCCCGGCAACGGCGAGGCGATCGGCGGCCTGAAGGTGTGCACGCAGAACGCCTGGTTCGCCGCGCGGCCGTCCGGCACCGAGGACGTCTACAAGGTCTATGCAGAGTCATTCCTGGGGCCCGATCACTTGAAACAGGTCCAGGCCGAGGCGCGGGAAGTGGTGGCGGGGGCGCTGAAAGGCTGAAGGCGCTCAACCACCGCGTCATCCCGGATAGCGCCGCGGCCGGGATGACACAGTGATGGAGCTTGCGGCGACCACCACCCTAGCCCTTCGCCGCGTCAGCGCTTATACCGCCCCGCATGTTTGAAGGCCTCTCCCCCCTCGCCCGTGACGCCCGCTCCTGGCCCTTCGAGCAGGCGCGCGCCACGATCGCCCGCGTCCTGCGCGTGCGCCTGCCCGACCGCGCCCACCAGGACGCCGCCAAGGCCCTGATCGAGGCTGGCAAGGCGGACGAGGCGGTGAAGGCCTATCCGGCCCTGGCCAAGGCCGTGATCTTCGAAACGGGCTACGGGCCTTCAGGCCTGCCGCACCTGGGCACCTTCGGCGAGGTGGCGCGCACGACCATGGTGCGCCAGGCCTTCCGCGCGCTGGTCGACGACCACATCCCCACGCGACTGATCGCCTTCAGCGACGACATGGACGGCCTGCGCAAGGTTCCCGACAACATCGAGAACAAGCAGCCGCTGATCGAGGACCTGGGCAAGCCGCTGACCGTGGTCCGCGACCCGTTCGGCACCCATGACAGCTTCGGCGCCCACAACAACGCCCGCCTGCGCGCGTTCCTGGACGGCTTCGGCTTCGAGTACGAATTCGTCTCCTCGACCGAGTGCTACAAGGGCGGCCTGTTCGACGCGACTCTGCTGACGGCTCTTGAGCGCTTCGACGCGATCCAGAAGGTCATGTTGCCGACGCTGGGCGAAGAGCGCCGCGCGACCTACTCGCCGTTCCTGCCGATCAGCCCGTCGACGGGCAAGGTGCTGCAGGTCCCGACCCTGGAGCGCCATGTCGAGAAGGGCACGATCGTCTTCGAGGACGAGGACGGTTCGAAGGTCGAGGTTCCCGTCACCGGCGGCCACGTGAAGATGCAGTGGAAGCCCGACTGGGCCATGCGCTGGACGGCGCTGGGCGTCGACTACGAGATGAGCGGCAAGGACCTGATCGACTCGGTCAAGGCCTCGGGCGCGATCTGCAAGGCCCTGGGCGGGGTTCCGCCCGAGGGTTTCAACTACGAGCTCTTCCTGGACGAGAACAACCAGAAGATCTCCAAGTCCAAGGGCAATGGCCTGTCGATGGAGGACTGGCTGCGGTACGGCGCGCCCGAGAGCCTGTCCTACTACATGTTCCAGAGCCCCAAGTCGGCCAAGAAGCTCTATTTCGACGTCATTCCCAAGGCGACGGACGAGTACCTGCAGCAGCTGGACGCCTTCGGCCGCCAAGAGCCGGCCAAGCAGCTGGACAACCCCGTCTGGCACATCCACGCAGGCGCCCCGCCCGAGCAGGGCTCGCCCGTGTCGTTCAGCCTGATGCTGAACCTGGTCTCGGCCGCCGACGCCTCGACCAAGGAAATCCTCTGGGGCTTCCTTTCGCGCTACATCCCGGGCGCCTCGCCGGAGACCCAGCCGCTGCTGGACCGCCTGGCGGGCTACGCGATCAACTACTACGAGGACTTCGTGAAGCCCTCGAAGGTGTTCCGCGCCCCGACCGACCAGGAACGCGCCGCCATGCTGGACCTGCTGGCCAAGCTGAAGGCCATGCCGGCCGACACCCAGGACGCCGAGCTGATCCAGAACGAGGTGTTCGAGGTCGGCAAGACCCATGGCTTCGACCCGCTGCGCGCGTGGTTCCAGGCCCTGTACGAAGTGCTGCTGGGCCAGAGCCAGGGCCCGCGCTTCGGCTCGTTCGCGGCGATCTTCGGGATCGACCGCACGGTGGCGCTAATCGAAGAAAAGTTGGGTTGATCAGGGTGCCTCTCCCCTTGCGGGAAAGGAACCTCAGGCGTGTGTCGCTCGGAATGGATCTGCGCCACCTGCGACACCATGTCCTTGAAGATGAACGGGATCTGAAGTCCTGATTAAGGGTATCCCCACCTTTAGGCGTCTAGTCTGGGATCATCAGAACCAAGATTAGTCCTCAAGGTTTCGTCCCATGGCTTCCTTCACGCTCCGCCCCACCGACCGCCAGGAATTCGACTCCCTGCTCGGCGGGATCGTGCAACAGTTCCCCGACGCCCATGTCGAGGCCGCGCACAACGACACCTGGAATTCCTATCGGGTGGACGTGTCGTGCGCCGATCCGGCCGCCGGCCCGCTGATCGCCTGGCTGCTCGACAGCCACGCCGACTGCCCGCGCACCTGATCCTGCCGGATCCGATCTTTGGCCTGGGTCGGCCTACTGGCTGACCCAGACGATCCGGGCGATCCAGGCGACCTCGTCGCGTGACAGCAGGCGTTCTGCGCCCGCGCGGTCGAGGGCCAGGAGCTCAATGCTCCGCGCCGTGACCCGGCCCAGCTCCCGCACCAGAACCTCGCCGCCATGGGTGCGCGCCACGACGCGATCGCCCTTCCGCGGCTCCAGGGTCGGCGAGACCAGCAGCCGGTCGCCGTCACGATAGACCGGAGCGAGATCATCGCCGGTCACCTCCAGCGCGAACAGCCCGTCCTCCAACTCGGGTCCGGGCGCTTCGTCCCATCCGCCGCCGACCGGCAGGCCCGCTGCGTCGAAGAAGCCATCCTTGCCGGCCTGCGCCAGGTCGATCAGCGGCGCGCCCCGCCGGCCGGGCGTGCGGACCGGCGACCGCTCGGTCAGGGCGGCGAACTCCGAGAAATTGACCCCCGTCGCCTCCAAGAGCTTGGACAGGCTTTCGGTCGAGGGCCAGCGGGCGTGGCCGGTTTCGGCCGAGCCCCGCTTGGAACGGTTGAAGCTGGTCGGGTCCAGGCCCGCCATCTTGGCCATGGCCGAAGGCGTCATGTCGAAACGCTCGGCGAGAGCGTCGATCGCGCGCCAGATTTCGCCGTGAGACAGGGTCGCCATCGGCTCCTCCTCCAATCGGCCTTCGCCCGGAAAATAAGCCCGCCAGATTAGGAATGCAAACCTATGGCCCGCGCCTAGATTGACGTTTACGTAAGCGTTGACGACGTCACGGGATCGGGTTTAGGGTGATCAACGATAACAAAGCGGCCCGGCCGCGGTAGCCAGGCCCTCTTCCTTGGGAGGTTTCCATCCATGGCCGACCTGCGACGCCCCGAGCGGACCTTCACGATCCGCCAGCTGTGCAACGAATTCAAAGCCACGCCCCGCGCCCTGCGCTTCTACGAGGACAAGGGGCTGCTGAACCCCGCCCGTGAAGGCCTGAACCGCGTCTATTCCCACAAGGACCGCGTCCGCCTGCAGTTGATCCTGCGCGGCAAGCGCGTGGGCCTGTCGCTGACCGAGATCCGCGAACTGCTCGATCTCTACGACGAGAACGACGAGGGCGCGGCGCAGATGGCCCGCTCGCTGAAGAAGTTCCGCGAACGCGCCACGGCGCTGGAGCAACAACGCGATGACATCGACAACGCCCTGATCGAGCTGCGCGAGGCCTGCAACCGCCTCGAGCGCCGTCTCGCCGAGATCCGCCCCGACCTGCTGCCCCGCGCGGCCGACTACGAGCAGGTGCTGCGCGCCCGCCTCGACGGCCACGCCGACGCCATGCTGGGCAAGTAGGGTCCTTACCCGCCGCCGACGCCGTCGACAGGACGCGCGCGGCGGCGACCCATTCTTCCTCCTCCCGATCCTAGCCAGGACCGTTCCATGACCTATCAGCCGCCCGTTCGCGATCACGCCTTCATTCTGCGCGACGTGCTCAATATCGACCAGCACGGCGACCTGCCGGGCTTCTCCGACGCGCCGTTCGAGGTGGTCGAGCAGATCCTCGAGGCCGCCGCCCAGTTCACGGGCGGGGTCCTGGCGCCGCTGAACACGGTCGGCGACAAGACGGGCTGCAAGCTGGATCCGGTCACCAACACCGTCACCACGCCGCCGGGCTTCAAGGACGCCTACAAGCAGCTGTGCGAAGGCGGCTGGACCGCGATCGGTTCGGACCCGGCCTATGGCGGCCAAGGCCTGCCGCACGTCGTGAACCTGGCGTTCAGCGAGATGTCGAGCTCGGCCAACATGGCCTTCTCGATGTATCCGGGCCTGGCCCACGGCGCCTATTCGGCCATCCACACGGGCGGTTCTGACGAGCAGAAGCAGACCTACCTGCCCAAGATGGTGTCCGGCGAATGGACCGGCACCATGAACCTGACCGAACCGCACTGCGGCACCGACCTTGGCCTGCTGCGCACCAAGGCGGTCCCGCAGGCCGACGGCAGCTACAAGATCACCGGCCAGAAAATCTGGATCTCGGCCGGCGAGCACGACATGGCCGACAACATCGTCCACCTGGTGCTGGCCCGCATCGAGGGCGCGCCGGCCGGCGTGAAGGGCATCAGTCTGTTCATCGTGCCGAAGTTCATCCCCAACGCCGACGGCTCGGTGGGTCCGCGCAACGAAGGCGCCAAGTGCGTGGGCCTCGAAGAGAAGATGGGCATCCACGGCAACGCCACCTGCGTGATGCAGTATGACGACGCCACCGGCTATCTGATCGGCGAGGAGAACTCGGGCCTCAAGATCATGTTCGTCATGATGAACGAGGCGCGCCTGGGCGTCGGCATGCAGGGCGTGGCCCAGGGCGAAGCGGCCTATCAGGCCGCCGTCGCCTTCGCCAAGGACCGCCTGCAAGGCCGCTCGCTGACCGGCCCGAAGAACGCCGAAGGCCCGGCCGACCCGATCATCGTCCATCCGGACGTGCGTCGCATGCTGCTGGAGAGCAAGGCCCTGATCGAAGGCGGCCGCGCCTTCCTGTTCTGGACCGCCCTGCACGGCGACCTGTCGCACGTCCACCCCGACCCGGCGGTGCGCGAGAAGTCGTCCGACTACATGGGCCTGATGACGCCGGTGCTGAAAGGCTACCTGACCGACAAGGGCTTCCAGGTCTGCTCGAACGCCGTGCAGGTGCATGGCGGCAGCGGCTTCACCGAACACTTCCCGGTCAGCCAGTTCATGCGCGACTGCCGCATCGCCCTGATCTACGAGGGCACCAACGGCGTGCAGGCCCTGGATCTGGTGGGCCGCAAGCTGGCCGCCAAGGGCGGCCGCGCGGTCATGACCTTCTTCCAGGAAATCGACCAGTTCATCGGCGAGAACGACACCGACGAGGCGCTGAAGCCGTTCATCGAAGCGCTGGGCGGGGTGAAGGCCCAACTGCAGGACGGCACCATGTGGCTGATGCAGAACGGCCTGCAGAACCCCGACAACGCCGGCGCGGCCTCGACCGACTACATGCATCTCTTCGGCCTGACGGGCCTGGCCTACATGTGGGCGCTGATGGCCAAGGCCGCCAACGCCAAGATCGCGGCCGGTTCGTCCGACCCGTTCTATTCGACCAAGCTGACGACCGGTCGCTATTTCATCGAACGCATCTTGCCTGACGCAGCGTCGCATCTGGCCAAGCTGAAGACCGGTTCGGCGACCCTGATGGCGCTGCCTGCGGAGGCTTTCTGATCATGAGCGTGCTCAACGTGGAAAAACCGGCCTTCATGGCCGAGGAAGACATCGCGATCTTCGAGGACGCGGTCGGCAAGTTCTTCGACGAGCACGCGCCTGAAGAGACCGTCGCCAAGTGGCGCAAGAACCATTGCGTCGACCGCGACATGTGGACCAAGGCGGGGGAGGCCGGCTTGCTCGGCCTCTCCACGCCCGAGCAGTACGGCGGGGCCGGCGGCGACTACCGGCACGAGGTCGTGCTGATGGAGCAGCTGGGCAAGAAGGGCGTCGACGGCTTCGGCGCCAGCCTGCACAACGCCATCGTCATGCCGTACATCTTTCACTACGGCACGGAGGAGCAGAAGCAGCGCTGGCTGCCGCGCATGGCCACGGGCGAGCTGGTCTCGGCCATCGCCATGACCGAGCCTGGCGCAGGCTCCGACCTGCAGGGCATCAAGACGACCGCCAAGAAGGTCGGCAACCAGTACGTCATCAACGGCTCCAAGACCTTCATCACCAACGGCCAGACCGCCAACCTGATCTGCGTGGTCGCCAAGACCGATCCGGCGGGCGGCGCGCGCGGCACCAGCTTGATCTTCGTCGAGACCGACGGCGCTGAGGGCTTCGAGCGCGGCCGCAACCTCGACAAGCTGGGCCAGGAGGCCCAGGACACCTCGGAACTGTTCTTCAACGAGGTGAAGGTTCCGACTGAGAACCTGCTCGGGACCGACGAGGGCCAGGGCTTCTTCCAGCTGATGAGCCAGTTGCCGCAGGAGCGCCTGAACATCGCCGTGCAGGGCATGGCCACGATCGAGCGGGCGCTGGAACTGACCATCGCCTACGTCAAGGACCGCAAGGCCTTCGGCAAGGCGATCATCGATTTCCAGAACACCCAGTTCGTCCTGGCCGAGTGCAAGACCGAGGCGACCGTCGCCAAGGTCTTCGTCAACCACTGCATCGGCCAGCATCTGGAGGGCAAGCTCGACGCCGCCACCGCCTCGATGGCCAAGTACTGGGTCAGCGATCTGGAGAACAAGATCGTCGATCGCTGCTTGCAGCTGTTCGGCGGCTACGGCTTCATGAACGAGTACCCGATCGCGCGCATGTACAAGGACAGCCGCATCCAGCGCATCTACGGCGGCACCAACGAGATCATGAAACTCCTGATCGCGAGGACGCTATGATCGTAACGCTGTTGGCCGGACTGCTGGCCGGCGTCGCCGCAGCCGAACCGCCCGCCGCCAACGACGCCCGCTCGGCCGTCGTCTGCGTCCGCGCGGTGCAGGGTCCGCGCCCGCTGACCTTCTCGGGCGAACTGGTCGGCAAGCGGCCCCAGCCCGGCGCGTTCAAGCTGCCGCTGCAGCCGCCGGGCAAGGACGTCTGCAACGTCCTGCTGCGCTCCAAGATCGCCGAATGGCGGCTGGAAGTGACCACCTCGGGCTTCACGCCCTGCACGCTGCCGCCGCCCGAGTTCGGGTCGCGCCTCTATTACCGGGCCAAGGCCTCGGCCAGCGGCCTGAAGTGCGAGCCGATCGGCAAGTACCCGATCGGCAACTGGAAACCCTAAGGCGCCGGGTCCTCCGGTCGCCTGGAAAAGACACGAACAACGCTTCGCAGGAAGGAGCCATTCCATGGCTGACGCTTACATCTTCGACGCCGTGCGCACGCCGCGCGGCAAGGGCAAGAAGGACGGCTCGCTGCACGAGACCACCGCCCTGTCGCTGGCCACCCAGGTGCTGGAAGCCCTGCGCGACCGCAACGGCCTGGACACCAGCAAGGTCGACGACGTCGTCCTGGGCTGCGTCTCGCCGGTCGGCGAGCAAGGCAGCGACATCGCCCGCACCGCCGTGCTGACCGCCGACTACGCCGAGAGCGTGGCCGGCGTGCAGATCAACCGCTTCTGCGCCTCGGGCCTGGAAGCGGTGAACATGGCTGCGGCCAAGGTCGCGTCGGGCGAAGCGGGTCTGGCGATCGGCGGCGGCGTCGAGAGCATGAGCCGCGTGCCGATGGGCAGCGACGGCGGCGCCTGGCCGACCGACCCCTCCTCGGCCTTCAAGACCTATTTCGCCCCGCAGGGCGTGTCGGCCGACCTGATCGCCACCCTGTACGGTTTCAGCCGCGACGACGTCGACGCCTACGCCGTCGAGAGCCAGAAGCGGGCGGCGGCCGCCTGGGCCGACGGCCGCTTCAAGAAGTCGGTGATCCCTGTGAAGGACCAGCTGGGCCTGACTCTGCTGGACCATGACGAGACCGTGCGCGGCTCGACCACCATGCAGACCCTGGCCTCGCTGAACCCCTCGTTCACGGGCATGGGCGAGATGGCCTTCGACGCCGTCGTCACCCAGCGCTATCCGCAGGTCGAGCGCGTCAACCACGTGCACCACGCTGGCAACAGCTCGGGCATCGTCGACGGCGCCGCCGGCGTGCTGATCGGCACCAAGGAGATGGGCGAGGCCCTCGGCCTGAAGGCCCGCGCCAAGATCAAGGGCGCCGCCTCGATCGGCTCTGAGCCCTCGATCATGCTCACCGGTCCGGCCCTGGTCAGCGAAAAGCTGCTCAAGAAGCTGGGCATGGCGGTCAAGGACATCGACCTCTACGAACTGAACGAAGCCTTCGCCTCGGTCGTGCTGCGCATGATGCAGGCGCTGGATATCCCGCACGACAAGATGAACGTGAACGGCGGCTCCATCGCCATGGGCCACCCGCTGGGCGCCACCGGCGCAATGATCCTGGGCACCGTCCTCGACGAGCTGGAGCGCTCGGACAAGGAAACCGCCCTGATCACCCTGTGCGTCGGCGCCGGCATGGGCACCGCCACGGTCATCGAACGCGTCTAACCTTCTCGATCAGGAACTAGTCACATGGAAAACTTCAAGATCGAGGTCGATTCCGACGGCGTGGCCCTCGTCACCTTCGACGTGCCCGGCCGTTCGATGAACACCCTGACCGCTTCGGTCATCAAGGAAATCGGCGAGATCGTCGAGCGCATCAAGTCCGACGCCGAGATCAAGGGCGTCGTGATCACCTCGGGCAAGACGACGGGCTTCTGCGCCGGCGCCGACCTGGGCGAACTGGGCGGCAACGGCGGTCTGGGCGGCGGCGCTGGCGGTGAGGCTGGCCTGAAGGCCGCCTATGACGCCGGCTTCGCGCTCAACAAGGCCTTCCGCGCCCTGGAAACCTGCGGCAAGCCGGTGGCCGCCGCGATCAACGGCCTGGCCATGGGCGGCGGTCTCGAGATCGCCCTGGCCTGCCACTATCGCGTGGTCGCCGACAACCCGAAGATCCAACTGGCCCTGCCGGAAGCCAAGGTCGGCCTGCTGCCGGGCGCCGGCGGCACCCAGCGCCTGCCGCGCCTGATGGGCGTGATGGCCGCTGCGCCGTACCTGCTGGAAGGTAAGTCGATGAAGCCGGCCGAGGCCCTGGCCAACAAGGTCGTGCATGAAGTCGTGCCCGCCGACCAGGTCGTCGAAGCCGCCAAGACCTGGGTCAAGACCAAGGGCGACCCCGTCGCGCCGTGGGACAAGAAGGACTTCAAGCTGCCCGGCGGCGGCCCCTACACCCCGACCGGCGGCCAGGTGTTTATCATGGGCAACGCCATGCTGCGTAAGCAGACCTATGGCAACTACCCGGCCCAGCTGAACATCCTGAAGGCCGTCTATGAAGGCACGCAGGTTCCGTTCGACGCGGCCATCCGCATCGAGACCCGCTACTTCCTGAAGACGATGATGTCGCCCCAGGCCAAGGGCATGATCCGCACGCTGTTCCTGTCCCTGCAGGAGCTGGGCAAGGGTTCGGGCCGTCCGGCCAATGTCCCGCCGTCGGAAGCCAAGAAGGTCGCCGTGCTGGGCGCGGGCATGATGGGCGCGGGCATCGCCTATGTCCAAGCCATGGCCGGCATCGAGACCGTGCTGATCGACCAGAGCCAAGAAGCCGCCGAGAAGGGCAAGGCCTATGCCGAGAACCTGCTGAAGAAGGCGGTCTCGCGCGGCAAGATGACTCAGGACAAGGCCGACGCGGTCCTGGCCCTGATCACCCCGACCACCGACTACGCGCACGTCAAGGGCAGCGACCTCGTCATCGAGGCGGTGTTCGAGAACCGCGAGATCAAGGCCGACGTCACCCAGAAGGCCGAGGCCCAGCTGGCCGAGGACGCCATCTTCGGCTCCAACACCTCGACCCTGCCGATCACCGGCCTGTCGAAGGCCAGCGTGCGTCCGAAGAACTTCATCGGCATCCACTTCTTCTCGCCGGTCGACAAGATGGGCCTCGTCGAGATCATCATGGGCGAGGAGACCAGCCAGGAAGCCCTGGCCAAGTCGATCGACTACGTCCTGAAGATCAAGAAGACCCCGATCGTCGTCAACGACAGCCGCGGCTTCTACACCAGCCGCTGTTTCGGCACCTTCGTGCAGGAAGGCCTCGAGATGCTGGCCGATGGCATCGCCCCGGCGATCATCGACAATGTCGGCCGCGCCACGGGCATGCCGCGCGGTCCGCTGGAGATGAACGACGACGTCGCTCTGGACCTTGGCTACAAGGTCACCCAGCAGACCAAGAAGGACCTCGGCGACAAGTTCGAGGACCGTCCGTTCGCCCCGATCATCGAAAAGATGGTCGTCGAGCTGCAGCGCTTCGGCCGCAAGAACGGCAAGGGCTTCTACGACTATCCGGAAAACGGCCCCAAGACTCTGTGGAAGGGCCTGTCGGACCTGGCCCCGGTGACGATCGCCGAAGCCGACCAGGCGCTGATCCAGGAGATCCGCACCCGCCTGCTGTACCGCCAGGCCGTTGAGGCCGCGCGTTGCTTCGAGGAAGGTGTGATCACCGATCCGCGCGAAGCCGATGTCGGCGCGATCCTGGGCTGGGGCTTCGCGCCCTGGACCGGCGGTCCGATCAGCCTGATCGACGCCGTCGGCGCCAAGGCCTTCGTCGAAACCTGCGACGGCCTCGCCCAGAAGTACGGCAAGCGGTTCGCGCCGCCGGCCCTGCTGCGCGAGATGGCCGAGAAGGGCGAGACCTTCTACGGCCGCTTCGGCGCCAAGGCCAAGGCCGCGGCGTAAGCCAAGCCTTCGCCCAGAACGACGGAAGGCCCGGTGGAAACACCGGGCCTTTTTCGTCTCTTCAGCCTTTTCGCCTCATAAGTCTGGGTGGCTCATCGCGCCGAGAAAACGCTCCAGAGTGATGTTCCGGCCGCAGAGCACGACCGCGACGCTGCCGCCGGCGAACCGGTCCGCGCAGGCCTCCAGTCCCGCCAGGGCCAGGCCCGCCGCCCCCTCCACCATCCAATGCTCGTGTTCGGCCAGTCGGCGCATGGCGGCGGCGATCCTGGCTTCCTCCACCTCCACGCACAGGGGCGCTAAGTCGGACGCCAGATCTATGGTCACCGCGCCGGGCTCAACGCCGCCTGCGGTGGCGTCAGACAGGGTGGGCGACTCCTCGACGCTGACCGCCCGACCGTGCTCGATCGCTCGCAACAGGCTGGGCGCGTTGACCGGCCAGGCGCCGACCAGCTGAGTCTCCGGCCGCATGGCCTTCAAGGCCGCCCCGACCCCCGCGAGAAGACCGCCGCCGCCCACGGACACGACCACCGCGTCGAGACGTTCGCCTTGATGGGCCAACTCCACCCCTAGCGAGCCCTGGCCCGCGATCACCTCGAGATCGTTGTAGGGCGAAACATAGGGTCGGCCCTCGTGCGTGGCCGCCGCTCGGGCCGCCTGCTCGGCGACCAGCGGTTCGCCCGCGTGCAGGACGACCTCGGCGCCTTGATCGACCATGGCGTCCAGCTTGGCGCGAGAGGCGAGCCTGGGCGCATGCACCGTCACCGGAATCCGCATCTCCCGGCCCGCCGTCGCCACGGC
The DNA here is from genome assembly GCF_002742645.2 of Caulobacter sp. FWC26. Taxonomy (NCBI): domain Bacteria; kingdom Pseudomonadati; phylum Pseudomonadota; class Alphaproteobacteria; order Caulobacterales; family Caulobacteraceae; genus Caulobacter; species Caulobacter sp. FWC26. The sequence continues at coordinate 128,828 of NZ_CP033875.1, read as the reverse complement.
CAGGCCGTGATTGCCGGTCGACGCCGCGATCACGCCCCGCGCTCGACTCTCGGGGGGCAGGCGTGACAGCTTGTTGAACGCGCCCCGGAACTTGAACGAGCCCGTCGGCAGCAGGTGCTCGCACTTGAGGAAAACCTCGCAGCCATAGACGCGCGACAGGGCGCGGCTGTGCACGAGAGGACTCGGCGGCGTTCGGGCGCGCAGCCGACGTTCAGCCTCGCGCGCGTCGTCCGCCATCCTCGCCAGCCGAGATGGATCGCCGGTCTTGGCCAACGGCGGGCGGGCGTTTGTCACGGTCGATCCCATCTTCGCGCCGGCGCGCCCGTTGCGCCCCAAGCCTCGCCATGCTAGTTCTAAATTAGACAAATCGTCAAATCTCCAGCGAGCGCCATGCAAGACCTTCCCGACCATCAGGCCTGGACGCCCTCGCTGGAGCCGCATTTCGCAGTGGCGCAGGGCATCGCGGCGCTGTTCGCCCCCTTCGTCGAGGTGGTCGTGCACGACCTGGCCAGCGAGTCGGTGGCCCACATCGCCAATCCCATGTCTCGCCGCGCGCCCGGAGACCCCTCTCAACTGGACGACGTGCGGTTCGGCGCCGATCAGCACCTGATCGGGCCTTACGAGAAGACCAATTGGGACGGCCGGCGCATGAAGTCGATCTCGATCGTCCTGCGGGAAGGCGACACGGCGATCGGCCTCTTATGCATCAACATCGACGTCTCCGCCTTCGACCAGGTCCGACGCGCCCTGGACGGCTTTCTCGGATCGCCGCCGCGAGACGAGAACGTGCGCGCGCTGTTCGTCCACGACTGGCACGAACGGATCAATGGCTTCGTGACCCAATGGTGCGCCGATCGGAAGCTGCGTATCTCGGACATCGACCGCGCCAGCCGACGCGAGCTCATCGAAGGCCTGCAGGCCATGGGCGCCTTCGAGGCGCGCCGCGCGCCCGCCTATGTCGCCCGGATCCTCGGTGTCAGCCGCGCCACGATCTACAACGAGCTCAGCGCCCTCCGACAGGACTCCGCTCCAGCGTGAAGTGGTTCGGCAAGGACGCCATCCTATCGGCCATCGACCCCGATCAGGCGATCGCGGCCATCAGCTGGGCGTTCCAGGATCATTCCAGCGGCAAGGTCCAGGCGATCGCCACCGGCCATCTGCGGTTCGACCAGCCGCCCGGCGATGTCCATGTCAAAGGCGCGCACGTCGATGGCAGGCCCCTGTTCGCGGTCAAGGTCGCCAGCAGCTTTTACGACAATCCTCGCCGGAACCTGCCGTGGAGCACCGGCCTGATGGTCGTGTTCGACGGTCATACCGGCGTTCCCCTCGGCGTCCTGTCCGATGAAGGCGCGCTGACGGATCTCAGAACCGCCATCGCCGGCGCCATCGCCGCCAAGCTGATCGCGCCGAGCCATCCCCGCCGTCTCGGCGTCGTCGGCGCCGGAACCCAGGCCGCTTTGCAGGCGCGCTGGATCGCCCGCGCGCTTGGCGTCGAAGCCGTCGCGATCTGGGCCCGCGACGCGCAGAAAGCAGCCGCCCTGGCCCAAACGCTGTCGACGGAGGGCGTCGCGGCCACGGCCGTCGATGACTTGGCGGTCCTGTGCCGGGACGCCGACCTGATCGTCACCACGACGCCGGCGCGATCCCCGCTTCTGGGGCTGGAGGTCCTGAGGCCGGGGCTTCGGATCATCGCCGTCGGCGCGGACTCCGCCGGCAAACGCGAGCTCGCGCCGGAACTCGTCGGCGCGGTCGACCTCTTGCTCGTGGATTCTCGGGCGCAATGCGCCGCCTGCGGCGACAGCGCCCATGTGACGCCAGCGCCCCGGATGGTCGAGATCGGCGAGGTGTTGGGCGCGGGCGACCCGCCCAAGCTCCCGCCCGAGGCGACGGCGATCGCCGACCTGACAGGCCTGGGCGCTCAGGACGCCGCCATCGCGGAACTCGCCTGGCGCGAACTCACCAGATCATAAGGAAAAACATCGTGGGGGAGACCATCATGCACAAAACCCTTTCCGGCTGGGGAAGCCTGACCTGCGCCGTCGCGCTGGGCGCGGTCCTGGCGGTGACGCCATTGGCCTCTCGTGCGCAGGAAAAGGCCTCGGCCTTCGAGCCCTCGCCCGAACAGGCCGCCCTGCTGCAGAGGGCGCGGGCGCTCGGCGTCACCGACAGCACGTCCCACCCCGCACCCGGAGGGGGCATGGTCCTGGGCGGCAAGCTTGAGGGCCGCCAGTTCGCCGTGGCCATCCCGGCCGGTTGGAAGGGCGACGCCCTGGTCTTCGCGCACGGCTACACCCTCCCCGGAACGCCGGTGGACGTGGCCGAAGACCCGCTGTCCGCCGGCGCCGGCGGCAGCGGGATCATGCGCTTCGCCTATCAGGACGGCCTGGCCGCAGGCCTCAGCGCCTATGACAAGGCCGGCATGGGCGTGAAGACCGGCGCGACGAACACGTCGCGGCTGCGAAACTTCCTGGCGTCCCTGGGGGCGAAGAAGATCTATGTCAGCGGGTCCTCCATGGGCGGCAATATTGTCATGGCGCTGATCGAGCAGCAGCCGCGCGCCTTCGCAGGGGCCCTGGCCCAATGCGGCGTCACCGACGGCTGGGAGCGGGAGATCGGCCAGCTGACCGATCTGCGTCTGGCCTACAATCAGCTGACCGCGGGCACGCCCTACGCCCTGCCCGGCGTGCAGGACGCCACACGTTCGGCCTTGCCCATCGTCGCCGCGCCGGGGCAGGATCAGGACGCTTTCATGCGCGCGCAGGTCATGACGCTGGTAGCGCCCGTCGTCGCCCTGTTCATGGCGGCGGAAAAGGCGCCGGACGGCCCAGAAGCGCGGATCATTCGCCAGATCGCCTCGATCGGCGGCTTCGAACCGGACAAGGCCGCCTTCTTCTATCCGCTCGTGACGCTGGGGTTCGGCGCCGACGACATGCGCGCGACCTTTGGCGGCCAGATCTATGGCAATCGGGACAAGGTCTATCGCAGCAACGAAATGACCCCCGCCGAGATCGAGGCGTTCAATCGCAAGGTCCAGCGCTTCGGCGCCGATCCCGAAGCGATCACGGAGGCCCGCCGCTGGCGTCAGGCGACCGGCCGGTTCCAGACGCCGCTGGTGACCATCCACAATCGCATCGACTCGCTGGTGCCCTATGCCCAAGCCGAGGGCCTGAGCCGCATCGTTGCGGCGGCGGGCAACACCGCCAAGCTGCTGCAGATGGCGGTCCCGGCCGTCCAGTCGCCGCTGCCCCTGGGCGGCAAGGGCTATGACCATTGCGGGTTTACCGCCGATCAGATCCAGACCGGATGGCGGGCTCTGCGCCAATGGACCGAGACCGGCGAGCGACCCCGCCTCGCCGACTATTGAGACAAGCCTGATGCGCCGCGCCCCCTCGGCGGGGCGCGGCCTACCGGTCGAACTTGGTCGACAGGATGATCGAGGAAGTCGTGCGCTCGACGCCGGGCAAATGGCCGATGCTGTCGATCACCTCGTCCATCCGGGCGACCGAGGCCGTGGCGGCCACCGCGATCATGTCGAAGTCGCCGCTGACCGAATGCAGAACCCGCACCTCGGGAATGGCGCGCAGGGCCGCCTCCACCGCACGGCTCTCCTTCGGCGCGACCTTGATCATCACCTGGGCGCGCACGGCGCCGTGCGCGTGGTCCGCGGCCAGCCGGACCGCATAGCCCACGATCACTCCGTCGCGTTCCAGGCGTTCGATCCGACTCTGCACCGTCGTGCGCGATCGTCCCACCCGGCGCGCCAGGTCGGCGGTCGAGGCCCGTCCGTTCTCGCGCAGGGCGTCGAGCAGTTTCTGGTCGACCATGTCGATCGTCATTTCGTAAAGTCATTCCTTCGTTTCGCCGAAAATTTCACATCATTTCGACGGTCTCGCCACTATAATTCGTCCGCGTCGCCCGCATCATGCGTCCTCGTCTTTCAAGGGAGAGCGGGGCGCATGAAAGAGGTCGTGGTTGTCGGGGGCGGCAAGATCGGGTCGATGATCGCCGAGATGCTGGCTGGGTGCGGCGACTACGCCGTGACGGTCGCCGACGCCAGCGCCCAGACGCTGGAACGCCTGGAAACCACAGCGCCGGTGAACAAGGTCCAGGTCGACATCACCGACGAGGCCGCGCTGGATCACTTGCTGGTCGGAAAGTTCGCGGTGCTGAGCGCCGCGCCCTTCCACCTGACCGTGGCCATCGCCCGCGCGGCCAAGACCGCCGGCGCCCATTACCTTGACCTGACCGAAGACGTGGCGAGCACGCGCGCGGTCAAGGCGATGGCGCAGAACGCGGGCAGCGCCTTCGTGCCGCAATGCGGCCTGGCGCCCGGTTTCATCGGCATCGCGGCCTATGATCTGGCCCAGCGCTTCGACGAACTGCATGACGTGCGCATGGGCGTGGGCGCCTTGCCCAAGTTTCCGTCGAACGCGCTGAACTACAATCTGACCTGGTCGACCGACGGCCTGATCAACGAATACTGCGAGCCTTGCGAGGCCATCGTCGGCGGGGTGCGCCGCGAAACCCAGCCGCTGGAAGACCGGGAGGAATTCGCTCTGGACGGCGTGCTGTACGAGGCCTTCAACACCTCCGGCGGGCTGGGCACGCTGTGCGAGACCCTGGACGGCAAGGTCCGCAACCTCTCTTACCGGACGATCCGCTACCCCGGCCACGCGGCCCTGATGAAGGCGCTGCTGCACGATCTTCGCCTTCGCGAACGGCGCTCGGTCCTGAAGGACATCCTGGAGAACGCCCTGCCCGCCACCTTGCAGGACGTGGTCATTGTCTTCGTCAGCGTCAGCGGCCTGCGCGGCGGGCGGCTGATGCAGGAGACCTACGCCCAGAAGATCTACGGCGCCGAGATCGGCGGCCGGCCGCGCAGCGCGATCCAACTCACCACGGCGGCCGGCATCTGCACGGTTCTGGACCTGCTGGCCGAAGGCAAGCTGGCCGCCGCCGGCTTCGTGCGTCAGGAGGACGTGGCGCTGGCCGATGTTCTGGCCAACCGTTTCGGGCGGCTCTACGCCCCCTCGTCGGCCGTCGACCTCGCCGCCTGACGTGCTGGCCGCCCGCCACCTGACCGCGCTCGAAGCGCTGGTCGGTCCCGCCGGGCTCGTGTCGGCGGCGGCCGATCGCGCCGCCTATGAGACGCCCGCGCGCTATGCCAAGGGCCTGGCGGCGGCCGTCGTGAGACCGGCGACCACTGCAGAGGTGTCGGCCGTGCTCGGCTACTGCGCCCGCGAGGGCCTGGCCTACGTGCCGCAGGGCGCCAATACCGGGCTGGCCGAAGGGTCGACGCCGGACGCCAGCGGCGACCAGCTGGTGCTGTCTCTGGATCGCCTGACCGCGCCGTTGGAGATCGACCCGGACGACCGCACGGTGACGGTGGGAGCCGGCGTGCGCCTGTCGACCCTGAACGCGGCGCTGGAGCCCCACGGCCTGTTCCTGCCCATCGACCTGGGGGCCGATCCCAGCCTGGGCGGCATGGCCGCCACCAACACCGGCGGCGCCCGGTTCCTGCGCTATGGCGACATGCGCCGTCACGTGCTGGGGCTGGAGGTGGTGCTGCCTGACGCCCAAGGCACGGTGCTTACCTTGTCGCACGGCCTGCGCAAGGACAACGCCGCGCTCGCGCTGCGGCAGCTGTTCGTCGGCGGCTGCGGCGCGTTCGGCGTCATCACCCGGGTCACCGTCGAGGTTCATCACCGGCCCCGCCAGACCGCTGCGGCCCTACTGATCCCGCGGGATCTGGATGCGGTGCTGCCGCTGTTGTGCGCCTTCGAGGCCGAGGCGGGCGCCCTGCTGACCGCGTTCGAGGGCATGTCGCGGGCGGCGATGGAGCGGGCCATCGCCCACGTGCCGTCCCTGGCCAATCCGTTCTCGGGCGGCGTTCCCGACTATGCGGTGCTGGTGGAGCTGACCCGGTCCTGGTCGCCCCGCGACGGCGAGGCCAGCCTGGACGATACGTTGCAGCAGATCGCCGGCCAGTTGCTGGACCGCGACGACGCTCCGCTGGCCGACGCCCTGTTTGGCCCGACGGCCAGGATGTGGGCGCTGCGCCATGCGCTGTCGGAAGGTCTGCGGGCCAGCGGGCCGGTGCTGGGTTTCGACCTTAGCTTCCGCCGTCGCGACCTGGCGCGCTTCCGGACCGAGGCCCTGGCGATGCTGGCCGCCGATTTCCCCGACTACGTCCTTTGCGACTTCGGCCACATCGCCGACGGCGGAATCCACTTCAACCTCGTGGGTCCCGCCGACCCCGAGCACCGTGTGGCCCTGCGAGAGGCGGTCCTTGGTCTCGCCATCGAGGGGTTCTCCGCCAGCTTCAGCGGCGAGCATGGCCTTGGACGCGCCGTTCAGGACGCTTATGACCGCTTCACGCCGCGCGTCGCGCGGGACTATGCCGCCTCCGTCGCCGCCGTGTTCGGGCGTGGGTCGGCCAGTGTCCGACTGACGCCCGATCCTTCTCGCCTTTCGCCTAGCCAGGACTGCCGATGACCACCTTGCCTTCCGCCATCGCCGACGCCCGCGCCCTGCTGACGCGTCTGGGCGTCGACCCCGCCGCCCTGGACGGCGGCGCCCTGGCCGCTCGCTCGCCGGTCACCGGCGAGGTGCTGGCGCGTCTGCGCGAGCATAGCGCCGGCGAGGCCGCGCAGGTCATCGAGACGGCCCATCAGGCCTTCCTGGCTTGGCGAAAGGTCCCCGCCCCGCGCCGGGGCGAGCTGGTCCGCCTGCTGGGCGAAGAACTGCGCGCGGCCAAGGACAACCTGGCCGCCCTCGTCACCCTGGAAGCCGGCAAGGTCACGTCCGAGGGCCTGGGCGAGGTGCAGGAGATGATCGACATCTGCGACTACGCCACGGGCCTGTCGCGCCAGCTGTTCGGCCTGACCCTGGCCACCGAGCGTCCGTCGCACCGAATGATGGAGACCTGGCACCCGCTGGGCGTCGTCGGCGTGATCAGCGCCTTCAATTTCCCGGTCGCGGTGTGGTCGTGGAACGCGGCCCTGGCCTTCGTCTGTGGCGACGCCGTGGTCTGGAAACCTTCGGAAAAGACCCCGCTGACGGCCCTGGCCGTCCAGGCCCTGTTCGAGAAGGCCCGCGCCAAGTTCGGTCCGGACGCCCCCGACGGGCTGTCTTCTCTGCTGATCGGCGGCCGCGCCGTGGGCGAGGCCCTGGTCGATCACCCCAAGGTTCCGCTGGTCTCAGCCACGGGCTCCACCGCCATGGGGCGGCAGGTCGGTCCGCGTCTGGCCGCCCGCTTCGCCCGCGCCCTGCTGGAGCTGGGCGGCAACAACGCCGCCATCGTCGCGCCGTCGGCGGACCTGGACCTGACGCTTCGCGGCGTGGCGTTTGCGGCCATGGGCACGGCCGGTCAGCGCTGCACCACCCTGCGTCGACTGTTCGTGCATGACAGCGTGTATGACGCCTTCGTTCCCCGCTTGAAGGCCGCCTATGCCAGCGTGCCCGTCGGCGACCCGCGCGCTGGCGGCGTGTTGGTCGGGCCTTTGGTCGACAAGGCTGCGTTCGACGCCATGCAAGACGCGCTCGAACAGGCTCGCGCGGCCGGCGGCGCAATCACCGGCGGCGCCCGCGTCGACATTGCCGGACCGGACGCCTTCTACGCCGCGCCGGCTCTGGTCGAGATCGATCACCAGGCCGAGATCGTCCGGCACGAGACGTTCGCGCCGATCCTCTATGTCATGCGCTACAGCGAACTGGACGAAGCCATCGCCGCCCAGAACGACGTGGCCCAGGGCCTGTCGTCGTCGATCTTCACGCTGAACGTCCGCGAGGCCGAGCGGTTCGTGTCGAGCGAAGGCAGCGACTGCGGCATCGCGAACGTCAATATCGGTCCCTCGGGCGCCGAGATCGGCGGCGCGTTCGGCGGCGAGAAGGAAACGGGGGGCGGCCGCGAGGCCGGCTCCGACAGCTGGAAGGCCTACATGCGCCGCGCCACCAACACCATCAACTATGGGACCACCCTGCCGCTGGCGCAGGGCGTCACCTTCGACGTCTGAGGCCCGCCGACATGTCGCACCTTTCCACCCTCGTCGCCTCGGTCCTGGGCCAGACGGCGGCCGCCACCATCCTGGACGTCCTGGAGATCGCGCCCGTCCTGGCTTCGGAGACCGACGGACCGGTCTCGCGTGGGGTGTTCGCCATGGCCCTGAACGCGACGTTGTTTCATGACGTGATGAACCGCGTGCCGCTGGGCGCGGCCTATGTGACCGAGCGACGGGCCGCAGGCCATCGCGTCCTGTTCGACCACGGCGCTCTGCGCACCATCGACTTCGGCGACGGCCCGACGGGCGCCCTGCCCGGCGGACACCTGGCCTTCGCCCGTCTCCTGACGCCCCTCGGCTACGCCGTGGCGGACGTCTATCCGCTGGATCGGCTGAAGATGACCGGCCGGGCCTACGCTCACCTCGACCTGCCCGAAGCGATCCCGCAGTTCTTCGTCAGCGAGCTGCATGTCCAACGCTTCTCGCCGGCCTTCCAGGTCATCGCCCACGCCGTGTTCGACGCATCGACCGATCCGCTCGGCCCGGCGGCCAGGGCGGCCCTGGAGGCTTTCTCGGCCACGGGCGCGTGCGATCTGGATCAGGCGCGCGCCGCTCTTCCCGAAGTGATCGCCGCCTTCGCCCGCACCCACGGTCCGCTGCGGCTGGAGCACTACGAGGCGCTGAAGGCGGAATCGGCCGAGGCCGCCTGGATCGCCACCGAGGGCCAGGCCTTCAATCACGCCACCGATCGCGTCCCCGACGTCCAGGCGGTGTCGGACGCCCAGAAGGCCCTGGGCCGGCCGATCAAGGACGCCGTCGAAATTTCCGGTTCGGGCCGCGTGCGCCAGACCGCCTTCAAGGCTCAGCCGGTCAAGCGCGTCTTCGTCACCGACGCGGGCGAGGAAAGCCGAATCGTGCCGGGCTCTTTCCACGAGTTCATCAGCCGCGATCGGTTCGTCGACGAACACGGCGTCGAGCGGCTGGACCTGCGCTTCGACAGCGGCAACGCCCAGGGCATCTTCAAGATGACGGAAGCGGCCTAACCGTCCGACCGCCATCCGGCGCGCCGAACGACCTGGCCAGGCCGCGCGGTGGTCGAGGCGCCGTTGTCGAAGACGACGGCGCCGTTGACCCAGACCGTGCTGACCCCCGTCGCCAGGGCGTTGGGGTGGTCGACGTCCGACCGGTCGGCGATCTTCGCGGGATCGAACAGTACGAGATCGGCGTGAAAGCCCGGCGCGATGGTTCCGCGTTCGGCGATGCCGAGCTGGGCGGCCGTCTGGGCGGACATCTTGTGGACCGCCTGCTCCAGGGTCAGCAGACGCTGCTCCCGCACATAGAGCCGCAGAACCTTGGCGAAGGCGCCGAACCCGCGCGGATGCAGGCCGTGGGTCATGCCGTCCGAGCAGATCACGGAATGCTTCCAGGCGACGAACGCTGCGATGTCGGCCTCGGACATGGCGGAGCCGATCACGGCGTCCGCGCGCTCGAGGTCCAGATGCGCGGCCATATAGGCCTCCGACTGGCGAGTCAGGGTCAGATAGGTTTCGACCGGATCGGCCCCGCGCTCGGCCGCGATCTGGGCGATGGTCTTGCCCACCAGGGAAGGATCCGGCGCGAAAACCGCGATGCGCAGGCCATCCGGCGTGGTCAGCTTGGTCAGGGCGAACCGCGCGGCGGCTCGGTCTTCGAAGTTCCGCTCCGGCAACAGGACCGACAGATTGCTCTGCCAATAGCTGTAGGGATAGACGTCGGCGGTGATGTTGACGCCCTGAGCGCGCGCGGCGTCCAGCTTGGCGAGGATCTTGGGCGCTTCGCCCCAGCGGTCGACGATGCCGATCTTCAGGTGGGAGATCTGAACCGGCGCCTTGGTTTCGCGACCGATCGCGATGATCTCGTCGATCGCCGCATCCAGCTTCACGTCCTCGCTGCGCAGGTGGCTGATATAGCGCCCGCCGCCAGCGGCCGCCGTTCTGGCCAGGGCCACCACCTCCTCTGGCGGACCGTAGATTCCGGGATCGTATTCCAGGCCGGTGGACAGCCCCAGCGAACCGGCGCGCATGTCCTGGGTCAGGTCGGCGTTCATGGCCGCCATCTCGGCCGACGTCGCCGCGCGCTTGTAGTCCTGGCCCATGGCCCTGGCGCGAAGGCTGCCGTGGCCGGTGTAGGAGGCGACATTGACGGACAGGGGCGCGGTCGCCAGCTGGTCGAAATAGGCCTTCAGCGGCAGGGCGGAAAAACCGTCCTGTCCCACCACGATGGTGGTCACGCCCTGGGCGGTCAGCATCGCCATGTCCGGCGTCGCCTCGGCCTGCCGGTCATGGTGGCTGTGCGCGTCGATGAAGCCCGGCGCCAGGATCAACCCCTTGGCGTCGACGACCGCCTCGCCCGGCTTGGGCTTGAGCTTGCCGACCGCGACGATGCGGTCCTTGTCGATCCGGACGCTGACGGCGCGCGCCGGCGCGCCCGACCCGTCCACCACCTTGGCGCGGACGATCAGCGTCGAGGCCAGGGCGCTCGACCCGAGCAGGCAAACGAGGCCCAGGGTCAAACCGAAAAGGGACAGTCTCATGCGCCCACCCGTTGTTGCACCCGTCGGACTCTAGCGCGCGTTCGCGAGGGTTTCCGCCGTTTCGAGGGCTCCGGACGCGAGGAGCCTTCCCGTAAGCTGGCGCGGGCGCTTACCTTTGCCGCCCCGGTCGCGCTAAGCGTAGATCGGCGAGTAACAAGGAAGGCTCATGAGCGATCAGCGCAAGGACCTCGACCGGATCGACATCAAGATCCTGGCCCTGCTGCAGCGCCAGGGCCGGGTCACCAAGGCCGCGATGGGCGAGCTGGTCGGACTGTCGGCGTCGCGCTGCTGGGAGCGGATGAAGCGGCTGGAGAAGTCGAGGATCATCCGCGGCTATCACGCCGAGGTCGACTTGGGGCGGCTGGCCAAGCTCTCGACCTTCATCGTGCAGGTCAAGCTGACCGACTACTCCTACGCCAAGGCCAGGACGTTCGAGGCCGGGATCGTCGGTCTGCCCAACGTCATCGGCTGTCAGGCGGTGCTGGGCGACGTCGACTATCTGGTCACGATCGCCGCCTTCAGCATCGAGCACTACCAAGCGATCATGGAGCGCATGCTCGACACGCTGAACGTCTCATTCGACTACGTGACCCTGCCGGTCACCAAGACCCTCAAGGGCGACGGCGACCTTGATCTGCCGGCGCTTCTGGCCACAAGCCAGGACCTGGAGGCCTGAGGGCCTATCCCCAGAGATCGGGACCGTTCGGCCTCAGCCAGCCGTCCTGGTAGCCGAAGCCGCCGTCGACATCACGAACCAGCTGCATCGGGCAATCCAGGTCGATAATCTCGCAACCCTGGGCCAGCAGCAGCGCTGGCGCGATCCCCAGCGACGTGCCCTCCATGCAGCCGACCATCAGCCGCAATCCCCGCCCGCGCGCCGCCTCGGCCAAGGCCAGCGCCTCGGTCAGCCCGCCGGCCTTGTCGAGCTTGATGTTGCAGAACGCGTAGCGCCCCACCACCCGGTCGAGATCCGCGCGGTCATCAAACGACTCGTCCGCGCACAGCGGCACGACCCCACGATAGTCGAAGAGCTCGTCGTCGCGCCCGACTGGCAGCGGCTGCTCCAGCAGCTCCACCCCAAGCGCCGCCATGCGCGGCGCGCGATCGTTCAACTGCGCCAGGGTCCAGCCCTGGTTGGCGTCGGCGATCAGGCGCGCGCGCGGCGCGGCCGCGCGGATCGCCTCCAGACGCGCCATGTCGTGGCGGTCGCCCAGCTTGACCTTCAACGCCCCGTAGCGCTCGGCCCACCGACCGGCCTTGGCGCCCATCGCCGCAGGCGAGTCCATGCCCAGGGTGACGAAGGTCTCGATCGAGCGCAGCGGCGCCAGGCCCGCACGGACCGCCGCCGACACGCCCGACCGCTTGGCTTCCAGGTCCCAAAGGGCGCAGTCCACGGCGTTCCGCGCGCCGCCAGGCGGCAGCAGGGCCGTAAGGCCCACGCGGTCCAGCACCTCGCCACGATCCAGGTGCTCACGAAGGTCGCTGAGCTGCTCCAGCATGCGGTCCGGCGTGTCGCCGCGATAGTCGACGCCCGCCGCCTCGCCGCGCCCGACCGCGCCGTCCGCCTCGATCTCGACCTCGACGACCACGGCCTCGGTATAGGCCTTGCGGGCGATGACGAAGGGTTCGATGAGCTCGTGAACCCGCGACCGCGCGGTCAGCCGCATCAGGCCGCGCCTCTCCGCGCCGTTTGCGGCGTCAGGACATCGACGATCGCCGCCACGCCGGTGCGCACCGGATCGCAGCACGGAATCCCCAGCTCGGCGGCGACATCGCGCAGATAGTCGGCGGCGACCTCGGGCGACAGACGCGAGGTGTTGACGCAGACGCCAACGACCCGCGCCGCCGGATTGGTCAGCCGGGCGTGACGCAGGTTGAGATCGATCGCTTCAGCCAGGCTGGGGGTCGGAAATGACTCCAGCCCGTCGATGGCCGCCCGGGTGGCGTCATGACAGACGATCAGGGCGTCCGGCTGGCTGCCGTGCAGCAGGCCCAGTGACACCCCCGCATAGGCGGGATGGAACAGCGAGCCCTGCCCCTCGATGATATCCCAATGATCCTCTGGAGCCGCCGGACTGAGGACCTCGGCCGCGCCGGCCACGAAGTCGGAGACGATGGCGTCGATCGGCGCGCCCGAGCCGGCGATGAAGATCCCGGTCTGGCCGGTGGCGCGGAAATCGGCGCTGACGCCCCGCGCCTTGAGTTCCCGGGTGACGGCAAGGGCCGCGTACATCTTGCCGACGGCGCAGTCGGTGCCGACCGTCAGCAGGCGCTGGCCCTCGCGCTTGACGCCCTCGCCCACCACGATGAAGCGCGGATCAGGCTCGCGCGCTTCGAACAGCCGTCGCCCCAGACGCTCGGCGGCCTCGCGCACGCGGGGCAGGCTGGCCAGGCGCGTGTGAAGTCCCGAAACCAGGTCCAGGCCAGCGTCCAGCGCCTCGATCAGGACGGCTTCCCAGTGCGGCGGAATGAAGCCGCCCGCATTGGCCACGCCGATAAGCAGCGAGCGCGCGCCGGCGGCCTTGGCCGCACCGGGCGTCATGTCGGCCAGGCCCAGATCGACCTCGCACCCCTCCAGCCGAAGCTGGCCGACACAGGCGTCGGGCCGCCAATAGGCTACGCCCAAAGCGGTCTTGGCGCTGACGCGATCGACGTCGGCGAGGAACATCAGGCACGGATAGGGAAAATCCACGGCAGGCTCTCGTATGGCGCGCTTGTCGGCGCGGCGAATCTTCAGGCCGCGAACGACCGGCTGGCGGAAAGGCGGGCGGAGGGCAGCAGGCGCGAGGCCACGGAGGCGCTGACGCCGCTGAGCCCCTCGATTCTGGCGATCAGCGCGTCCAGCCGCTCAGCTTGCGAGGCCTCGACCACCGCAACCAGATCATAGTCACCCGAAATCTGATGCAGGGCGGTGACGCCGTCGATCTGGGAGAGCGCAAGCTCGGTTCGCGCCATGTCGCGCCGCGCCACCCGCAGCATGACATGAGCGCGCGGCCACGCCTCGCCACGCCCCGCGTCGGCCTCGACGCCCAGAAATCCGGGCCCAGTATGGATCCGCTGGAGGCTCACCCTGTTTCTCCGCTCAAGCTCACACGGCAGATTAGGCCGGCTTGCTCCCCGGAAACCGCCGACTTGTCCGGGCCACGCGAGAGAAACGCCCGCCAAGAGCGCTTATCGCAGCACTTTCGTCGCCAGCAGGATCGACGACGTCGTTCGCTCGATGCCCTCGATCTCTCCGATCCGATCGATCAGCGTATTGAGTTCGCCGACGGTCTCGGCCTCGACCACCGCGATCAGGTCGTACTCGCCGCTGATCGCGTGAAGCGCCGAGAGCTCGGCGATGGCCGCCAGCGACTCCTCAATGGTCTTGGCGTGCTTCAGCTGGGCCTTGATCATCACCTGGGCGCGGATAAGCCGTCGGTCGTAGGACTCGCCAAGCCGCACGGTGTAGCCGCCGATGACCCCGAGCTCCTCCAGCCGGCTCAGCCGGGCATAGACATTGGCGCGCGACAGACCGAGGTCGCCGGCCAGCTTGGTCACGGGCTGGCGCGAGTCCTCGCGCAGCATCGCCAGCAGACGGCGATCCAGATCGCTCAGCGCTCGGTCATCTGATTTCGTCACGCCTTCTGTCCCCCTGCTCGGCGCTTCGGATCAACGCGGTGAAGGCTCGTCGGCGTAGATCGCCGTGCGCGGCGTCGGCGCCGCCGAGGAAATCGCGCCACGATACATGCCTAGATCGTTCATGCCGAACGCCGCGCGTCCTTCACCGTCGATCGCGATCAGGCCGCCGTCGCCGCCGATCTTGGTAATCGCCGCCATCGTGCCGTCTGCGGCCTGTTGAACGGTCTCGCCCTTCCAGGCCAGACGATCGCAAACCTGGCGCGCAGCGCTCTCCCGGATGAAGTACTCGCCCGAGCCGGTGGCCGAGACGGCGCAGACCCCGTCGCGCGCGTAGGTTCCCGCGCCGATGATCGGGCTGTCGCCGATCCGAGCCCAGCGCTTGCCAGTCATGCCGCCCGTCGAGGTGGCGGCTGCGACATGGCCCTTCTGATCGAGAGCCACCGCCCCGACCGTGCCGAAGAGGTGGGTGGGATCCAGCATGGCGCGGTGATCCTTCCGCCAGGCCAGCAACTGTTTCCAACGCTCCTCGGTGTAGAAATACGCGGGCGGCGCCTGTTCCAGGCCCATCTCTTTGGAGAACTGGTCCGCGCCTTCGCGCGCCAGCAGGACGTGAGGCGACTTCTCCATGACCGCGCGCGCCAGGCTGATCGGATTGCGCGTGCGCGTGACGCCGGCCACCGCGCCGGCCTTCAGGGTCGCGCCGTCCATGATCGCCGCATCCAACTCGTTACGCCCCTCGGCCGTGAAGACCGCGCCCTTGCCGGCGTTGAACAGGGGGTTGTCCTCCAGAACTCGAACGGCGGCCTCGACGGCGTCCAGACTGGAGCCGCCGGCCTTCAGGATCCGCGCGCCCGCATCGAGCGCCGCGTCCAGACCCGCGCGGAACGCCTTGTCCTTCTCGGGCGTCAGTTCCCCGCGTTCGAGGACCCCGGCGCCGCCATGCACGGCGAGCGACCATTTGGCCTCGCCCGCCGGCGCGGCCAGGGTCGGCGTCGAGACGGCTAGGCCGCAGAGCGCGAGAAGAGTCAGGCGGAGAAGGGTTGGGAGCGTCATCATCATCTTGGTCTGAAGAGCGGCCGGGCTATCGATCACTGCGGATCAGGGTTCCCTTGTCCA
The DNA here is from genome assembly GCF_002742645.2 of Caulobacter sp. FWC26. Lineage (NCBI taxonomy): Bacteria > Pseudomonadati > Pseudomonadota > Alphaproteobacteria > Caulobacterales > Caulobacteraceae > Caulobacter > Caulobacter sp. FWC26. The sequence continues at coordinate 113,519 of NZ_CP033875.1, read as the reverse complement.
CCCGCGCGGTGATCGTGAAGTCGGGCTTGGTGACCTGGAAGGTCTTGAAATCGAGCGTGCTGTCCGGTCCCAGTCCGACGATCGGGAACGGCCCATAGGTCAGAGGCTGGCCGGCGATGATGGTCGCGGGCTTCTTCAGCGGCCGCACCAGCCAGGCATGACCGGGGCCGTAGTAGCGACCGATCCCCTGCCCATCGATCAACATCGCGCCGGCCTCGTCCACGCCCAGACCGGTGATGGCGGTGTCGTTCTCTTCCTGGATCAGTCGTCCGACGAAGGTGACAAGCCGCCCCTGACGGTCGCGCTTGTCGAAGTGGGTGTCCGTGATGACCTTGGACAGGTACGGCAGGTGCAGGAAATCGCGCACCAGCGTGACGCTGGGGCCAGTCGGATTCTTCAAGGCGTCCGGCGAGGTCAGGCTGATCGAGTCCAGACATCCGTAGACATAGCCGCCCAGCACCGCCAACCCCGCGCTGGTGCCGCCGATCGGCTTGCCGGCCTTGACGTGGGCGTCCAGGGCCTTGTTCAGGGCCGTGCCCTTCCAGGCGCGGACATAGTTGCTCTGGTCGCCGCCGCCAAAGAAGATGCCGTCGGCCCGAGCAATGATCGCCAGCAGCTTCGGATCCTCGCCGGCGTCCTCGTCGTGGATCACCAGGGTCTCGACAGACACCACGCCGCCCACGTCGTTGTAGATCTCGTCCTGCAGTTCGCGGCCGCCGCGCGCGCGCAGCACGACGATGTGGCCGCCGCCTGACTGCTTGACGAAGATCCGGAAGGCGTCAATCGGCCAGTCCCCGCCGCCGAACAGGCCCAGCAGCGGGCCCGTCTTGCCGGGCGTCGGGGCGTTCACGTCGCCGATGCGGTAGTACTCGTAGCCCGGTCCGACGGCGTCCGGTCCCGCAGGCGTGGCCGCGCTCGCACTGGAGACGCCCACCAGCAACGCCGCCATGGCCACCGCCGCCGCAAATCGAACCATCTGGCGTCCTCCGTTCAGACCAGCCTAGCCGCGCTCCGTGTTTCACGGTGCGAACCATCACGTTTCGACGCCCGGAAAAGTCAAATTGCTCAGCCCGACGGCGCGAAACCAAATTGCTGCACGCCAGATGCAATATGTCCATTATTTTTGACAAAATGTATTTTCCGACTTTCAATCTGAGAAAGTCGCAACCCAAAATGGACCCAATCTCGGAACAGCGCCGAGGTTCTGGCTTCAGGCGAGGGCTGTCGGCGCAACAAAAAAGGGGGATATCGATGAAGACGCACCTTCTTCGCGCCAGCGCTCTGGCGGGGGTGGCCGGGCTCATGATCGTCGGCCAGGCCGGCGCCCAGACCACGGCGACCACGGGCGATGACACGGTCGAAGCACTGGTGATCACCGGCTCCCGCATCCCCCGCATCGCGACGGAAGGCCCCGCGCCGGTGACCGTGATCACCAGCGACAGCATCAAGGCCGCCGGCTTCAACAGCGTTCCGGACGTCATGCGCGCCTTGACCCAGAACGGCGGCGAGACCCAGACCCAACAATCGTCAAGCGGCATGGACTGGACGCCGGGGGCCCAACAGGTGGACCTGCGCGGCCTGGGGCCCAATCACACGCTGGTGCTGGTCAATGGCCGCCGCATCGCGGACTTTCCGCTGCCCTATAACGGCAAGAGCGCCTTCACCGACACCTCGTCGATCCCGCTGGGCATGATCGACCGGATCGAGGTCCTTAGCGGCAGCGCCTCGGCCGTCTACGGCTCCGACGCCATCTCGGGCGTGGTCAACTTCAACCTCAAGAAGAAGGTCGACGGGACGACGGTCGACGTGACTCTCGGCGGCTACGAGCGGGGGGGCGGCGCCAGCCAGCGCGTGAACGTCTCCAGCGGCTACTCCAAGGGCGACTTCGACCTGGTGATCGGCGGCGAGTTCGTCAACCAGCGTCCGATCTGGGCGTATGACCGCGACATCCAGGACAGCACCAAGGACAGCCCGAGCCGCCGCACGGCCATCGCGCGGCGCGACTTCCTGCGCATGGACCCTTCGGAAGAGGTCTATGTCGATCCGGGCGCCAACACCTGCAAGGCCCTGTCGAAGCTCAACGGCGGATCGGTCGAATACGCCAGCCGCCCCGGCTGGGGCGCCTATGACCCCGCCCTCGACGACTACGGCCCCGGCTACTACTGCGGCAGCTTCAGCTCGATCGGCTACGGCACGATCGTCAGCGAGCGCAAGAGCGCCAACGTCGTGGCCTCGCTGAACTACGCGCCGCGCGACACCCTGGCCTTCTTCGCCGACATCTCGGCCGGCTACAGCCGCACCCGGCAGTTCCAGGACGTCCTGAACTGGGAGTACCAGGACGCCAACGGCAGCGAAGACGGCATCTTCTACAACCAGTTCAGCGGCGGGCTCGACCTTTGGCACCGCAACTTCACGCCGGAGGAAATGGGCGGACTGAACAAGGGCTTCATCAAGAACGTCTCGCGCACCTTCAGCATTACGCCGGGCGTCAAGGGCGCTCTGGGCGGCGGCTGGGACTACGAGGCCTTCTATAATTTCAGCCAGTACAAGTCCTCGATCAGCTGGCCCAAGGTGGTCACCTCCAAGGCCACCGCCTTCTTCCTGGGTCCGCAACGGGGCGTTGACGCCGATAGCGGCTACGCCATCTTCAACGCCAATCCGACGCGCCTCTATACGCCCCTGACCCCGTCCGAGTTCGAGTCGATCACGGCGCGCACCACCTACCGACCGATCGCGCGCCAGCAGGGCGTGTCGTTCCAGGTCAACAAGGCCGACCTCTTCCGCCTGCCGGCCGGCCCCGTCGGCTTCGCCGCAGTCGCCGAGTACGGCCACCAGTCCTACCGGCTGGGTCTCGATCCGCTGGCGACCGTCAACTACTACTACGGCCTGCGCGACGCCGACGGTTCAGGCTCGCGCGATCGCTGGGGCGTGGGCTACGAGTTCCGGGTTCCGCTGCTGCGGAGCCTCGAGCTGTCCACCGCCGGTCGCTACGACGGCTACAAGTACGGCGGCAACACGATCGACAAGTTCACCTACAACGGCGGCCTGGAGTGGCGGCCGCTGAAGACCGTGTTGCTGCGCGCCGCTTACGGCACCGGCTTCCGCGCGCCGGACCTGCACTATGTCTTCGCCAAGGAGGGTATCAGCCACCCGTCCGGCACCGACTACTACCGTTGTCGGATCGAGGAGCCGGGCGAGGACATCGGCGACTGCAGCTATGCCGACGAGGGACTGGTCAAGGTTCGCCTCGGCAACGCCAAGCTGAAGCCCGAAACGTCGAAGTCGCTCAACTACGGGGCCGTCTGGTCACCCGTTCGCAACTTCGACATCTCGGTCGACTACTTCCGGGTAGAGCTGGACAACGCGGTGCTCGACATGAGCCTGGACAGCGTTCTGCGACAGGAGGCCGACTGCCGGATCGGCAAGACCTCGGCCGGCACGCCCGTCAGCGCCGCCTCGCCGACCTGCGTCGACGCCCTGGCGCGCGTGAAGCGCAACCCGCTGACCGCCACGATCAATCCGGGCGCGATCAGCACCGTGACCATCAATCCGATCAACGTCGCCACCGAGCGGACGACCGGCGTCGACGTCGCGGCCCACTATCGCTGGCCGACGAGCAGCTTCGGCACGTTCAATTTCAGCCTGGCGCACACCTGGGTGCACAACCATACCAGCCGCCAATATCCGGGCGATCCCATCAAGAACCAGCTGGCCTTCGACAGCGGTTACGTCATCCCGCGCACCAAGAGCAGCGCGGCGATCAACTGGACCCTCGACGACCTGAGCATCGGCCTGCACGGCCAACGCCTGGACCGCATCGCCAACTACAACGAGGACGGCTGGACCAAGGCGACATACCTGGTCAACGCCACGGTTCAGTACGAGATCAACGACCGCACGCGCCTCAGCCTGGCCATCGACAATCTGTTGGACAAGGACCCGCCGCGCGACCCGACCTATTCGGGATATCCGTACTACGACACCTCATGGTTCTCCGCGACGGGACGCAGCTACTACCTGCAGCTGACCCACAAGTTCGGCGGCGCCGGCGGCCTTTGAGACCACAACCCGCATGACCTCATGCCGAGGCGGTCGCCACGCGACCGCCTCGGCGACCCCCGCCAGGAGATCTCGCATGACGTCCAAGCTGGCATTGGCCGCGTGCCTGGCGCTGGCGACCTCCCCGGCGGCGCTGGCCGCCCCCAAGGCGGCCCCTCCGACCCCACCGATTCCGATCGCCCGGGCGGCGGACTACCCCGGCGTGATCGACCTCAAGGTCGACGTCAGCGACACGACACGGAAGGTCTTTAGGGTCACCGAGACCCTTCCCGTCTCGCCCGGCCCGCTGGTTCTGTCGCTTCCCAAGTGGATCCCGGGAGAGCACTCGCCCAGCGCCCAGATCGTGCTGATGAGCGGCTTCACCGTCACGACCGACGACGGCCGGCGGCTGGCGTGGCGGCGCGATCCGGTCGAGATGACCGCTTTCCACATTGATGTCCCGGTCGGCGTCCGGTCCCTCACCCTTCGACTGGAACAACCCACCGCCCAGCCCGGCGGACCCGTTCGGATCGCCGTCACCCCAAACCTCGTGCTACTGAAATGGACCGCCGTCGCGCTGTATCCCGCCGGCTACGAGGTGGGTCGGATCATGGTCCGGCCAACCCTGACCATCCCGACCGGCTGGAGCCTGGCCACCGCGCTGGATGGAGCCGAGACCAACGGGGCGACGACGCGTTTCGCGCCCACCAGCTTCGAGACCTTGATGGATTCCCCGGTTTACGCCGGACGTCACAAGGCCGCCTTCGATCTCGATCCCGGCGCGACGCGGCCCGTCCGACTGACCGTGTTTGCGGACTCGCCCAAGGACCTGAAGGCGACGCCGACGCAGATCGACATCCATCGCCGGCTCGTGCAGCAGGCGGACAAGCTGTTCGGCGGCGCGCGGAATTTCGACCACTACGACTTCCTGCTCAGCCTGAACCCCACCGTCGGCTACCTGGGCGCCGAGCACCAGAGATCCAGCGAGAATGGCTACAGCTCGGCCGGCTACTTCACCGCCTGGGACACCGCCTTCACCGGACGGGACATCCTGGCCCACGAATATGTCCACGCCTGGAACGGCAAGCACCGCCGCCCGGCGGATCTATGGACGCCTGACTACACGACGCCGATGCGCAACAGCCTGTTGTGGGTCTATGAGGGGCTGACCGAGTACTACGGCGATACGCTGGCGACGCGTTCGGGCCTGTATTCTTCCGAGCAGATGCGCCAGCGGCTGGCCCTGATCGCGGCCAACGCCGAGGCGACGCCGGGGCGCGGCTGGCGCAGTCTGCGCGACACGACGAACGCCTACATCATGAATTCGGCCGGCGGCACGGGCTCCACCAGCTGGCTGCGATCGCTCGACTACTACGAGGAAGGCCAGCTGCTCTGGCTGGACGTCGACACGCTGATCCGCGAACGCACCCACGGCGCCAAGTCGCTGGACGACTTCGCCCGGGCGTTCTTCGGGGTGGACGACGGTGACATGACGGTCTCGACCTACGAGGTCGAGGACGTCTTCAGCGCCTTGAACGCGGTCACGCCCTACGACTGGGCCGCGTTCATCAACGCCCGCCTGGACGGCCACGATCGCGCCCCCCTGGATGGCCTGACGCGCGCCGGCTGGCGCCTGGTCTTCGAAGCCCAACCGTCGGCCTATGTCGCCGCCTATGAGAAGGATGCAGAGACCAGCCTGCTGACCTTCTCGCTGGGGGCTGAGATCGGCTGGGACGGCGCGGTCAAGGAGGTTCTGTGGGACGGCCCGCTGTTCCGCGCGGGCGTGATCGCCGGCAGCCGCATCGTCAAGGTCAACGGCAAGCCCTACGCCCCCGAAACCTTGAAGGCCGCGATCCTCACCGCCGCCAAGCCAGGCGCGCCAGCCATCGTTCTGGGCGTCAGGGCCGATGATCGGGACCGCGTGGTCAGGCTCGCTTATCACGGCGGCCCCAGGTACCCGCGCCTGCGCCGTCTGCCCCAAACGCCCGATCGCCTCGGGCAGATTCTCTCCCCGCGCTAGCGCCCCATGGCGCGGGCCCGTGGCCATCACGGGGAGAGTCGACAGCGTTGATTGACAATAATTCTATTTTAGATGAAATCTAAACCAACAAGAAAAGTCGGCCGGGCCGCGTGCGATCCCGTCGCGGCTGAAACGCCGGCGTCGGCCGCGTCGAACGGCGCGGGCGCCGCCCGGCGCTGTCGAGGGGGAGACCAACAGGTGAAACGACGTCTTTTAGGGATGACCATGGCGCTGGCCGTCATCAGCCCGTCGATCGCGTGGGCCGATCCCAGCGATGGCCGGGTGTCGTCATTCTATACGTGGGCGAATCCTCTCCCCGCCCGCGCCGGCGCGCTGTTGCGCGCCGAGCCGCTGGAGCCCGCGCTGATCTTGCCAGGCGCGGGCTCTGGCCAACGCATTCTCTACAGTTCGACCGACGGCTTGGACGGCAAGACTGCCTTGGCCGTATCGGGGGCCCTGTTCCTGCCGGAAGGCCAACCACCCGAAGGCGGCTGGCCGGTCGTCGCCTGGGCGCACGGCACCGTTGGCGTCGCCGATATCTGCGCGCCGTCCTGGGCGGGACGGTCCTGGCGCGACGTCAGCTACCTCTCCGCCTGGCTGCGACAGGGCTTCGCAGTGGTCGCCACTGACTATCAGGGCCTGGGCACGCCAGGACCCCACCCCTACCTCGCTACGCGCCCCGAGGCCTATTCGGTTCTGGACGCGGCTCGGGCCGTCGTTCGAGAGCGTCGCGAGCTGGCGAACAAGATCGTTCTGGTGGGGCAGTCGCAAGGCGGCGGCGCGGTGATCGCTGCGGCGGGCCTGGCGCCTGAATATGCGCCGGATCTCAATGTGGTCGCGACGGTGGCCACCGGCGCGGCCGCCGTCTATCCGCGCGCGCCCCAGGCTTCCGGCGCGAGCTCGGCCGAGGTGGACGCCACCTCCGCCTACGCCCTTTACCTGGCGCTGTCGTTCATGGCCGCCGACCGGTCGGTTCCGGCCGACCAACTGCTCAGTTCCAAGGCGCTGCCGCTGCTGGCCCTGGCCAACAGCCGCTGCATGGACGCGCTAGGCGGCGATGTGCTGAGCGCGGGGCTCAACTGGGGCAATGTCCTGGCCCCGACGGCGCTGGGGATGCTCGCCCAGCGAATGGACCTTGTCGCGTTCCCGCGTTACGCCATTCCCACCCCGATCTTCATGGGTACGGGCGAGCTCGATATCGATGTCGAGCCCGCCCGCCAGGGCGAGCTCGCGGCGCAGCTCTGCAAGGCCGGCTCGCGCGTCGAGCACCGCGTCTACGAGGGACTCGATCACAGCGGCGCCGTGAACGCCTCGCTCGCCCACTCCATTCCCTTCGTGCGACGGATGATCGTCGGCGGCGCGCCTGCCGCCGCCTGTGGGCAGGACAGCTGAGCGTGGACGCGCTGAGCGGCTTTCTCGGCCTTGGCCTGTTGGCTCTGGCCGGCCCGGCTGGTCAGCCCGCCGACGAAGCGCGCTGCGCGGCGCTGGCCCAGGCGGCGATCGCGAACGGGCGGATCACCTCGGCGCGTCCGGTTAAACCCGAAGACGGTTTCGACACCGGTCTGGCCTTCCCATCAAAGCTGCCCCTCCCGCGCAGGCTGTGTCGCGTGGCGATGACCTTGTCACCTGTCGCCGGGTCGACCATCCGCGCCGAGCTGTGGCTGCCCATGGACAACGGCTGGAACGGCAAGTTGCTGGCGGCCGGCAACGGCGGCTTTGGCGGCAGTCTGTCCGACCCCATGCTGACCATGCGGGCCGCCGTCGCCCGGGGCTACGCCGCTGTCGGCAACGACATGGGCCACGATGCGGCTGATCCGACATGGTTTGCGCGCGACACGGCGGTGACGGACTTCGCCTGGCGCGCCGACCACGCCTCGACCGCCGCGGCCAAGACGATCCTGGCGACCTACTATGGAGCGGCGGCGAGGCTGACCTACTTCCACGGCTGTTCCAGCGGCGGGCGTGAGGCCCTGGCGGCGGCTACACGCTTTCCCGCCGACTATGACGGCGTCATCGCCGGCGCGCCGCCGGCCGACTATAGCGGCCTGCTTCTGGCGGCGGCCTGGACGCAGCAACAGTTGGCGCGTCCGGGCGCGATGCTCGACGAGGCCGACCTTGAGCTGCTTGGAAAGACCAGGCTGGCCGCTTGCGACGCCAAGGACGGCCAGTCGGATGGGATCATCGCCGACCCACGCCGCTGCCGCTTCGAGCCGCGCGCCCTGGCGTGTCGACCGGGACAGTCCAGCGGATGCCTGACGCCGGCCAAGCTGAAGGCGGCGCGCGCGATCTATCGGGGACCACCGGGCTTGGCTGGAACGCCGACGAGCGCCGAGGCGACGCCGGACGGCTGGGCCGCCTGGATCGTGGGACCCAACGCGCGCCATCGCTACTTCCTGCAAGGCGCCATCGGCGGGATGATGTTGCGCGATCCCGCATGGCGCATCGCCAATTTCGATCTGGTTCGCGATACGCCCAAGGTTCGCGCGACCTTCCGCGCGAACGGCGTGGACGCGCCGCCGGCGGATCTCTCCCCGTTCCGGCAGCGGGGCGGGCGCCTGATCCTCTATCACGGCTGGGCCGACGCCGGCGTCAATCCGCTGGGCAGCATTCGTTGGCGCGACGCGGTCGCGCGACGCATGGGACGCCGCGCGGCTGAGGAGACGCTGGCGCTGTTCATGGTCCCCGGTCTTGGCCACTGCGCCGGCGGCGTCGGGCCTCATCATCTCGACATGCTGGGCGCGCTGGAACTTTGGCGTGAAGCCGGACAGGCGCCGTCCCAGGTGCTCGGAACCCGGTTTAGCGGCTCGCCGCTCGCGGCGGCGATGGAACTGCCCGCCGGGCGCAAGATCTCCGCGCGGCCGGTCTGTCGCTACCCCGCCGTCGCCCGCTGGGACGGTCGCGGCGATCCCGACCAGGCAGAGCACTACCAATGCCGCCGATGAGCGCGCCCGCGCAACGCGAAACAATAATTATCTATATAAAACAATATTATAACATGAAATGGGGAGGATAAAATGCGTCGGAACACCCTGATGGGCCTGCTGCTGGCCAGCGCTTGTCTGACAAACGCCGCGGCGGCATGGGCGCAGGAGCGGTCAACCGTTCAGGCTAGCGACGCCGGCGCGCAGGTTCAGGTCGACGAGATCGTGGTGACCGCCAGCCGGCGGGCAGAACGACTTGTCGACGTCGCAGGTCAGGTCGGCGCGGTCGATGGCGGCACGCTCGAAAAGCTCAAGGCCCGCAACCTCGCCGACTTCGCCGCCTTCACCCCGGGTGTCAGCTTTCAGAGCACGTCGCCCGGCACCAACCGGGTCGTCATTCGCGGCGTCACCACCGGAGGCTCTCAGCAGAGCAGCGCGATCGGCCTCTATGTCGACGACGTACCGATCGGCTCGAGCACGCAGTTCGGCCAAGGCGCGCAAGCGCTTAATATCGGACTGTTCGACCTCGACCGCATCGAGGTGCTCAACGGACCACAGGGCACCCTCTACGGGGCCAACGCCCTGGGCGGCACACTGAAATACATCACCGCCGCGCCAGACGCCGCCGCACCCGGCGGACGCGTCGAGGCGGAAGGCGGCCATACCGAGCATGGCGCGGGCAGTTGGGCCGGACGCGCGATGGCCAACCTTCCGCTCGGCGACGACTTTGCTTTGCGCGCCGTCGGCGTCTACGAGGATAACGGAGGCTTCGTCGACGACCCGACGCACGGCCGCGACAATCTTGGCCGCTCGAAGGTGCTGGGCGGTCGCCTGTCTCTGAGTGGGGAGCTGACGCCGCGTCTTCGCCTGCGATTCAATGCCTTCGGACAGCGCGTCAAGACAGACGGGGCAGCCGTCGAGTTCCAGAATCCGTCGACCGGCCGTCCGACTGGGGAAGCCTACAACCAATCCAACGCCACGCCCGAAAGCGGCCGCGCGTCGCTGGCGTTGGTCTCCGGCGTGGGCGACCTCGACCTGGGCAAGGCCAAGTTGACCACGGTCACCGCCTGGCAGGACAACCGGCTCAAGGCGATATCCGACGAGAGCATCACCTATGGCGCGATCGTCACCGCCCTGTTCGGCCCGGTGGCTGGCAGCAATCCGTTCCGCCTGACCACCGACGTTCGCACGCGGCGCTTCACCCAAGAGCTGCGGCTGGCCTCCATCGACAACAAGCGTCTCGAATGGGTGGTCGGGGGCTTCTATTCGCGTGAGAAGACCCGCCAGCAGGTCGGCCTGACCAACGCCGCGAGCAGCGACGGCTATCTGTTCGGCGTTCCGATCGGCAGCTTCGATATTCCCAGCGTCCAACGCGAGCTTGCCCTGTTTGGCGACGCCACGGTCTATTTCTCGCGGACGGTCGACGCGACGATTGGCGTGCGTCAGAGCTGGAACAAGCTCGACTACGTCCAGCGCGCCTGGGGGCTGGGCAACAATCCCACCAACCCGTTCGGGGTGATCACCAGCCAGGCGAGCTCGGACGAGAGCACGACCACGTGGCTTTTCAACCTGCGCTACCGCCCGACGTCGGCGACGACGGTCTATACGCGTGCGGCCAGCGGCTATCGACCGGGCGGGCCCAACATCGTGTTCGGTTCGGGATCGGGGAACGCCAGCTTCGGATCCGACCAGCTCTGGAACTACGAAGTGGGGATCAAGCAGAGCTTCGGCGACGGTCGCGGGCTGATCTCCGTGACCGGCTATCAGATCGACTGGAGCAAGATCCAGCTGGTGGTCAACGTCAACGGCGTGAACCAGTATGTGAACGGCGGCGACGCGCGCGTTCGCGGCTCCGAGTTCGCCCTGTCATGGCGCAGCCGGACAGGGGTCGGCATGACCCTGTCGGGCGCCTATACCGACGCCAAGCTGACCACGGTCGCCCCAGCCCTGGGGGTTGGGTATGTCGGCGCCCGCCTGCCGCTCTCACCGCGTCTGAGCCTGGCGGCCCTGCTCGACTACCGCGCTGAACTGGGGGGCGGAGCCACAGCCGATTTCACGCTCGCTCTTCGGCACGTGGGGAACCGGCAGGCTGGCTATGTCGGCAGCCCCTCTATCCCGCTCTATCGCCTCAAGGCCTACCAGACGGTCGACGCCAGCATCGACGTGACCCTGGCCAGCGGGTGGCGCTTCAGTCCCTACATCCGCAACCTGTTCGACGTGCGCGGCGACGTCTCGGCGGCGACCTTCGCCAACGCTTATGTGCCCTCCGCGCCCGTCCCGGTCACACTCTCCCAGCCGCGCACCTTCGGTCTCACGATCGGCCGGAGTTTCTGAGGCGGCGACCGCGCGCTCGCCCGGCCTCGTGTCCGGCGGGCGTGCGGTCTCTCCATCGCTCCAAAATCAAGCGTCGACGCCGGGCGCGCAAAACCCCATCAACGGTCTAGGCGGAGCGTTTGGCCTTGCGTGGGGGATCGGTCGCCATGGACCGGTTAGCGCTGGTCCATTCGGCCAGACCGTCGACGGGCGTTGGGCGCCCGATCGCATAGCCCTGCAGCTCCGCGCAGTCTTCTCCGCGCAGGAAGAGGATCTGCTCCTCGGTCTCGACGCCCTCGGCTACGACCGGGATCTCGAGGCTGCGACCCAGGCCGAGGACGGCGCGGACGATGACCGTGGCCCGGTCGTGCCGGTGGATGTTCTCGACGAAGCTCTTGTCGATCTTGATCTTGTCGAACGGGAACGATTGCAGCGTCGAGAGCGACGAGAAGCCGGTGCCAAAGTCGTCCATCGCGATCCGCACGCCCAGGGCCTTGAGTCGCCGAAGATTGTCGAGCGCGCGCTGGTAATCCTTGAAGAGCGCGCTTTCGGTGATCTCCAGCTCCAGGCGGGACGGTGAAAGGCCCGTGGTGATCAGCACCTCGTGCACCAGGCTGGGCAACGCGGGATTGTGCAACTGCAGCGGCGACAGGTTGACCGCGATCCGGAGCGGCTTTTCCCAGGCGGCGGCGTCCGCGCAGGCCTGACGAAGAACCCAGTCGCCGAGCGCCCCGATCAGGCCGTTCTCTTCGGCCACGGGAATGAATTCGAGCGGCGGGATCATGCCCCGGGTCGGGTGCTTCCAGCGGACGAGGGCCTCGAAGCCGCACACTTCGCCATCCGCAGCGCGGGCCAGCGGCTGATAGTGAACCAGCAATTCGTTGTCGGCGATGCCCTGGCGCAGGTCGCGGGCCAGATTGCGCCGCTCGCGAATGGTGTCGTCCATCTCCCGCTTGAAGAAGCGATAGGCGCCCCGGCCGCTTTCCTTGGCCCGGTACAGGGCCATGTCGGCATTGGCCATGAGGGCTTCGACGGTCCGGCCATCGTCCGGGTAGAGGCTGACGCCAAGGCTTGAACCCAGGGCCAGCTCCTGGCCCTCGTGCGCCACGGGCGCGCCGAGCGTTTCGATCAGGCGGCCGGCCAGTTCGGCCGCCGCAGCGGGCTGGTCGCCGCCGGCCACCTGGACGACGATGAACTCGTCTCCGCCAAGGCGCGCCGCGAAGGACGGCGCCGGGACCGTCGACTGCAGGCGCCGGGCGGTTTCGACCAAGAGGGCGTCACCGGCCAGATGGCCGTGCTGGTCGTTGGCTTCCTTGAAGTGGTCCAGGTCGATGCAGATGACCGCGAGACTTTCGCCCGAGGCCTCGACGCGGTCGATGGCCGCGGCCAGGCGCATCTGCAGTGAATTACGGTTGAGGAGCCCGGTGAGGCCGTCGTGCTCGGCCAGATAGCGAATTTTTTCCTCGGCCGCCCGCCGTTCCCGCAGATCGCGGACGGCCAGGACGGTGAGGCCCGAGGTTTCGACCCGAGCGCCGTCGTCCATCAGGCGCGAAAACACCTCGACCGGGATCTCGCGACCGCCGGCGACGGGCTGCAAAAAGCCCTCGCGGCGCACATCCTCCCGGTTCGGCGACGCCTCGTCGAACGTCAGGATCGCGCCGAACAGCGGGCGACCGACGAGGTCCGAGAGCGGGGCGCCAGCCAGCTCGCAGAAAGCGGCGTTGGCGTCGTTGATCCGGCCCGACTGCACGACCACCAAGCCCTCGTAGGCCGCGTTGGCCAGACGGCGAATGCGTTCAAGCGCCGAGCGCGAGGTTTGGGATTCGATCGCCACGGCGCCCAGTCCGCCCAGGATGATCATGCTGGTGATCGAACCGACGGCCAGGGTCAGGATACCACCGGACAGCAGTTGATCGGGAACCGAGACCGCCATGTCGGGCACGATGGTGATCGCGGACATGCCCGTGAAGTGCAGGGAAACGATGCCGAGACAGAGCAGGCCGCCGCCGATCGCCTGGCGCCGGATCGTACGCGCGGAGCCGGCCAGGATCAGGGCGGCCGTCGCGCCGGCCACGCCCAGCAACGTCGAGAGGCCGACGGTGGCGTGCTCCCAGACCAGTTGGCCCTGCGTAACGAAGGCCGACATGCCCGTATAGTGCATCGACGCGACGCCGAGCCCGATCAGAACCCCGCCGGCAAGGTCGTTGGTCGTCGTGCGCTGCGCCGAGGCCACCGCGAAGCCGCCGGCCATGAAGAGCGCGGCGATCATCAGAGACAGCAAGGTTCCCGTGGGGCTGTAGCCGGTCTTGAGACCGGGCGTGAACGCCACCATGGCGATGAAGTGGGTAGCCCAGACGCTCGACCCGGCGACGAGGCCTGTCAGCGCCAGCCAGGCGGACCGCACGACGCCCCGCGCGCCGCGCATCCGCGAATAGAGCCGGAACGTCGTAAAGCAACCTGCGAGACAGACAGCGCCAGCGACCAGCACGAGTCGCAAGTCGTGCTGCGTTGTCAGGCAGGTCAGAAACTTCAGCACACAACACCCCCCAAAGGGTCACTAGAAATCAGTGTTACCGCACGAGTTACGAATAAACCCTTTCTGGGGTTGAGGGCGGCGCAAACCTATGGCGCGGTCTTGGCGGCCTGAGCCCGATGCCATCGCCAGGCGCTGGAAACGATCGCGTCCAGATTCCGGACCGGCGTCCATCCCAGCAAGGCCCGAGCCTTGGCGTTGTCGCCGACCAGGACCGGCGCGTCCCCGGCGCGGCGCGGGGCGATCTCAACGTTCAAGGACTCACCGCTCGCACGGCCCACCGCGTTGATCAGTTCACGAACCGTAGTCCCGGTCCCCGTGCCCAGGTTGAACGCCTCCGACGAGCCGCCCGCAAGCAGTCGCCGCAACGCCGCCACATGGGCGTCGGCCAGATCCAGCACATGCACGTAGTCGCGCACCGCCGTGCCGTCGCGCGTGTCATAGTCGTCACCGAAGATCGTGAAGTGAGACCTCTGGCCCAGAGCGACCTGGATCGCCAGCGGCAAGGCGTGGGTTTCCGGCTCGTGCCATTCCCCGATCCGGCCTTCCGGGTCGGCGCCCGCCGCGTTGAAGTACCGCATGACCGCGCTGCGGAAGCCGGCATAGCGATCGTAGTCGGCCAGCGCCTGCTCGACCATCAGCTTGCTGCGGCCATAGGGGTTGAGCGGCGCCTGGGGATGGTCCTCGTTCATCGGCAGGCGGACCGGGTCGCCGAAGGTCGCGCAGGTCGACGAAAACACCAGCGCGTTCACGCCGGCCCGCCGCGCCGCCTCGATCAGGGTGATGGCGCCCCCGACATTGGTGTCGAAGAAGGCGCCCGGCGACTTCACCGACTCGCCCACCTCGATGCGGGCGGCGAAGTGCAGCACCGCCACCGGCGCATGGGCCGCGAACACCGCGTCCAACCGCCTCGCGTCACGAATATCGCCGACTTCCAGCGGTCCCCACCGGACATGTTCACGATGGCCGTTCGAGAGGTCGTCGAACACGACGGGACGAAAGCCGGCCTCGGCGAGCGCCAGACAGCAGTGCGAGCCGACATAGCCCGCGCCGCCGGTCACCAGAACGGTTTGCATGCGATATCCCTACCAGAAGCCGCTCATGGCTACCGGGTTTCGCGGAAGGACGAAAGAACGCGGGCCGCCTTGCCGACATCCCTGTCCATTAGTCGGGAGTCTGCAGGGACGGCTCGACCGAGCGTTTGGCCAGTTGGTGTTCGCGCCACGAAATGAACAGGGTCGACCCGACCACGATGGCGGCGCCGATAATCGTCGCCGGTCGCGGAACCTCGTGGAAGAGCAACAGGCCTGCGGCGACCGCGAACACCAACCGGGTGTAGTCGATCGGCGCCATGACGGCGGCCTCGCCCGCTTGCATTCCCTTGATATAGGCGCCCTGCGTAAGCGTGCCGATGACGCCCATCGCGGCCAGCAGTCCAAGGTCCGGCCAGGTCGGCCAGCGCCAGACGAACAGCGCGGGCGGGATCGCGAAGATCAGGCCCAACACGGCGGCGTAGACCAGGAGCACGAACGGGCTGTGGTCGCGGGTCATCACCTTCATGCCGGTGATCGTCAGGGCGAAGAGAAACGCCGACGCCAGGGCGCAGACCTGCGGCCAGCCGATCCAGGCCTGCACACCACCCGCTCCGGGGCGCAGCATGATCAGCACGCCGACAAAACCCACCAGCGCCGCGCTGATCCGCAACGGCCCGATGGGTTCGCGGAGAACCAGACCCGCCAGGGGCACCAACCACAGCGTCCGCGTGAACGACAGCGCATTGGCGTCGGCGAGGGGCAGCTTCTGGTAGGCGTAGAAGCCCATGATCAGGGCCAGCACGCCGGCGCTGGAGCGGAAGATCAGGATGCCGGGGCGCGTCGTGCGGAACGCCCCGCGCCAGTCGCGAGCGATCAACGGCAGCAGCACGAGGACGCCGGCCAGTTGCCGGTAGAAGGTTTGCAGGGCCGCCGGATAGCCGGGCCCCAGGAACTTG
Organism: Caulobacter sp. FWC26; assembly: GCF_002742645.2. Lineage (NCBI taxonomy): Bacteria > Pseudomonadati > Pseudomonadota > Alphaproteobacteria > Caulobacterales > Caulobacteraceae > Caulobacter > Caulobacter sp. FWC26. The sequence continues at coordinate 97,704 of NZ_CP033875.1, read as the reverse complement.
ATCAGGGTCGTCATCGCCGTGAAGCCGACCGCAGAGGCCAGCATCCACAGCGCGCCGCGCAGGTTCGGGGTGAGCGTCACCCCGCCCCGCCGGCGGCCAGCAGCTGGGCGCGCATCTGCTCGGCCTGCTCGGGCGTGATGCCCATGGCCGCCAGGATGGGTGACGGCGTGTTGACGTCCCAGGCGCTGCGCGGACCCACGGTGATGCCGCCGTCGACCACGATGTGCGTGCCGGTCACGAACCGCGAGTCGTCGCTGGCGAGGTAGAGGGCCGCCGCCGCGATGTCCTCGGGCAGGCCCGACTTCGGGATCGGTTGGATTTTCGGACCGATCGAGGCGATCTGCGCGGCCATCTGGTCGGCCACTTCGCGCGGCAGGCCCATCGAGGCGCCGAAGATCGAGGTGGCGATCAGGCCTGGGCAGATGGCGTTGACGCGGATCTTCTGCGGGGAGAGTTCGGCTGCGGCGCAGCGGCTCATGTGGATCACGGCCGCCTTCGCCGACGAATAGGCCAGAGGTCCGAAGCCGGCCTGCAGACCCGCGATCGAGGCGGTGTTGATGATCGAGCCGCCGCCGCGCTTCAGCATCAGCGGCAGGGCGTGCTTCATGCCCATGGCGGGACCCCGCACCAAGAGCGCGAAGGTCTTGTCCCAGGCCTCGGCGGTCAGTTCCGGCACGCTGGCCGGGGTGCCGCCATGGCCGGCGTTGTTGAACAGGATGTCGAGGCCGCCGAAGCTGTCTTCGGCCAGGGCCATGGTCTTGGCCAGATCGTCATCCGAGGTGACGTCGCAGCGCGAGAAGCGGACCTTGTCAGGGAAGCGCTGCTCCAGCATGCGCCCCTTTTCGTCCTGCAGGTCGGCGGCGACGACGCAAGCGCCCTCGGCGACGAAAAGCTCGACCGTTCCAAGGCCGATCCCCGAGCAGCCCCCGGTGATCACGGCGACCTTGCCGTCCAGACGTCCGACCATCGAATTCTTCCTCCGCGTTCCCCGACCTCTCCTGGGTCAGTGATCAATGATCATATTCGCGGAGCGGTTAGGGATTGGCTAGAGGCCTTCCGCGACGGGGCGCGGTTTTCGGGGCTGAAATCCGGCCGGTCGGCTAGGGCGCGACCTCGTTGCGGCCGCGGATCTGCTCCCAGCGCGCCTTGTCCCTCGCCCGCGACGACGTCTCGCCGCGCTGCGACAGCGCCCGGGCCACATCGCCGACGGCCGGACCGATCAGCGACCACGGCTCGACGCAGTAGCGGAAGAACAGCCGCTTCGGATCGGCCGTCAGGCGGAACAGCCATTCCAGGCCCAGCGGGCCCATCCAGCGCGGCGCGGCCTTCTGGACGCCGGCCTCGTAGTCGAAGGCCCCGCCAACGGTGAAGGTCGCCGCCGGGCCGTAGGCCTTGTGGTTCTCCAGCGTCCAGATTTCCTGGCGCGGCATGCCCATGCCGACCAGCACGATGTCCGGCGCATAGTCGCGGATCCTGGCGAGCACGGCCTCGTTCTCGGCCGAACCCGAGGCGGCGTCGAAATAGCCGTGATGCGTCTCGATGCGGGCGTTCGGCCAGTCCTGGCGGATGCGCTCGACAGCCTTTTCGCCGACGCCGGGCGCGCCGCCGACGAAGAAGACCTTCCAATTCTTCCGGACAGCCAGGGCCCAGAACGCGTCGCGCCAGTCCAGATAGGTGCAACGGTGAAAGCGCCGGCTGGCGCGGCCGACCAGACGCGCCCAGAAGATCAGCGGCGTCGAGTCGACCTCGATCAGGTCGGCGGCCTTGTAGAACTCGCCGATCCGGGGGTCTTGGCCGATCAGGTAGAGGCTGTGCAGGTTGTGGTTGGCGACGATGGCGCTCTGGCCCGCCTCCAGCTTGCCGGAGACGAAGTGGAAGACCTCCTCCGGACGCACCAGGTCCACGGTCCCGCCGAGCACCCGCACGCGCTCTTCGGGACGGCGCGCAAGCCGGTAGGGACGGCGCGGCGCGGCCGGGGCGGCCTCGTTGAAGCCGCTCTGCTCCTGGGGAACAAACATCTCCGCAGAGTCTCCTCGTCTTGGAGACATTCTGCGGAGAGAGCCTGTTTCCTTCGCTAAGAAGGATGCTTAGCGCGCTTTAACCACGCCGTGGCGCCGCCGTTAGTCGACGGTGATGACCACCTTGCCCATCGCCTTGCGGCTGGACAGGTGCGCGATCGCCTCGCCGGCGCGGGCCAGCGGGAAGCGCTCGGAGACGTACGGACGAATCTTGCCGGCGGCGTAGAGGTCCATCAGTTCCTTGAGGTTCTGGGCGTGGCCCTTGGGGTCGCGCGCCACCGCCGCGCCCCAGAACACGCCGACAATGTCGCACGACTTCAGGAGCGTGAGGTTCAGCGGGATTTTCGGAATGCCCGACGGGAAGCCGATCACCAGGAAGCGGCCGTTCCAGCCCGCCGCGCGGATCGTGGCCTCCGAATAGTCGCCGCCGACCGCGTCATAGGCCACGTCCCAGCCGTCCGGACCGCAGGCGCCCTTGATCAGATTGGCCAGTTCCTTCTGGCCGTCCTTGTCGAACGGGCCGCGCGGATAGACGACGCCGCTGTCGGCCCCGTGCTTGATGGCCAGATCGACCTTCTCCTGGCTGGAGGCCGCGGCGATCACCTTGGCGCCCATGGCCTTGCCCAGCTCGACCGCGGCCAGACCAACGCCCCCCGCCGCGCCCAGCACGAGCAGGGTCTCGCCGGCCTTCAGCACGCCGCGATCCTTCAGGGCGTAGTACGAGGTGCCGTAGGTCAGGACGAAGGCGGCGGCCTCGTCGAAGGGCATGTTGTCGGGGATAGGGGTGCAGCGGCCCTCTTCCAGGGCCAGCTTCTCGGCGTAGCCGCCCCAGCCGGTCGAGGCCAGCACGCGGTCGCCGACCTTGAAGCGGGTCACGCCTTCGCCGACCGCCGAGATCACGCCCGACACCTCGCCGCCCGGCGCGAACGGGCGCGTCGGCTTGAACTGGTACTTATCCTCGATGATCAGGACGTCGGGATAGTTGACCCCGCAGGCCTTCACGTCGATCAGCACCTGGCCCGCGCCGGCGACGGGATCGGGCAGCTCTTCCAGCACCAGGGTCTCGGGACCGCCGACTTCCTTGCTGAGCACCGCCTTCATGATCGCCTCTCCCACATTTCTTAGCTAAGAGGCCGGACGCTAGCGCGGGACGCCGAGCCAAGGAAGCAGAATGTCAAACAAACGTTTTAGCCTCGCCCTGCACGGCGGCGCCGGGGCCAAGCGCGGCCACGACTACGGCGTCGAGATCGCCCATATGCGCGGCCTTGTCGAAGCCGCCCGCGACCGTCTGGCCGCCGGCGCCGGCGCACTCGACGTCGCGGTCGAGACCGTGGTCGGTCTCGAGGCCAGCGGCCTCTACATCGCCGGCAAGGGCGCCTCGCCCAACGCCGACGGCGAATACGAGCTCGACGCCAGCCTGATGGACGGCCCCACCCTGCGCGCCGGTTCGGTCGCCGCCCTGCAAGGCTTCAAGAGCCCGATCCTGGCCGCCCGCGCGGTGATGGAGGACACCCCGCACGTCATGCTGGCCGGCCAGGGCGCCATCGACTTCGCGCGCGAGCAGGGCCTGGAAACGGTCGAGGACCCCGAGACCTGGTTCACCCGCGCCGGCGCCTTCGAGGACAATCACCCGCCCGATGCGCTGCCCACCGGCACGGTCGGCTGCGTGGTCCGCGACGCCCAGGGACGCCTGGCGGCCGCCACCTCCACCGCCGGGGTGTTCGGCAAACGGCCCGGCCGGGTGGGCGACAGCCCCATCATCGGCGCCGGAGCCTGGGCCGACGGCCACGCCGCCGTCTCCTGCACCGGCCAGGGCGAATACTTCATCCGCGCCGCCGTCGCCGCCCAGATCGCCCACCGCGTCCGCTTCGGCGGCCAGCCGCTGGACGTCGCCGCCAAGGCCGCCATCGACAGCGTCGCCGAGCTTGGCGGTCATGGCGGACTGATCGCCGTGGATCGCGACGGCGCCATCGCCATGCCGTTCGTCTCCAGCGGCCTAAAGCGCGCCGCCCTGCTGCCGGATGGGACGATCGTCAGCGCGGCGTTCTGAGGGTGCGGATCCTTCCGCCCCCTCCGGGGGCGGACGACCGCGAAGCGGTCAGGTGGGGGCCTTCGGCGTCGGCGGGCCCTTTCCCTGACTGGCCCCCTCCGCGCCTTCGGCGCTCCTCCCCCGGAGGGGGAAGAAGGTTTCGCGCGCGCGTTTCATCCGCTTCACGCGATCCCTCGCTGAAGGTCTGGAAAGGGACGCGGAGCGCCGGACATTCGTCCGGAGTTCTGTTGTGTTGTTACCGTTTCGACGAAGCCGACGCTCCGCGCAGCCGTTATCCGCCAGCGTCCCGGGAAGGTGGCCCTGTTCAGGCCTTGTCGGGACCCGGGCGCTTCCGTTTCCGGCAGCGCCCGGTGATCGAAGAGGGACGAACCCTTTCCCTCGACCACGCCGACGGCGGGCGGGCCTGACCAGCATCAGGTCCCCGGACCGTCCGAGTAACCCCCTCGAACCTGTCCCCGCTCGACCGCCCCCCGCCGCCGCAAATGGTCGCTGGCCATGCGCCCTTTCCTCGCGACGAGGTGAGATCAGTATGGGGCGAGTTCTCCGGCCGGGGATAAGTTGGCGCGTAAAAGTGGCAAGGCTCTGATTTCATTGGCTTCCGCATCGCCAATTCCGAGCGTTCACGGCCTCCGAATCTCCTCTCCCGGAGGGAGAGGGTGGCCGCGAAGCGGTCGGGTGAGGGGTTTCAAAGCCGCCGCCCTGCCGGCGCTCCGGTCGAGGCCGTACCCCCTCTCCCCCGCCCTCTCCCCATGGGAGAGGGGGCAAGGCGCCCAATCGTCGCGCATTCGGCGCCGGGCTTTCCTCGCGCGGCGCTTTTCGCTCCGCAGCGGGGCGCTGTGCGGCGATACCGGAACATCGGAAGACGGGGCGGGACATGATCGATCGGCGGGGGTTTCTGAATCTGACGGCGGCCGGGCTGGCGGGGGCGACGGGGGCTCGAGCCCAGCCAACCGCAAGGCCGACGCCCAAGCCCAAAGCCGGCGCGCCCGACGTGGCGGTGGTCGGGGCCGGGGTGTTCGGGGCGTTCACGGCGCTGTCCCTGCGCGAGCGGGGCCTGTCGGTGCTGGCGCTCGACCAATACGGCCCGGCCAGTCCTCGCGCCTCGTCCTCGGGCGAGACCCGCTCGATCCGCGCCGGCTATGGCGACCAGGGCTTCTATTCGGCCTGGTCGATGCAGGCCCTGGCGATGTGGAAGGCGCGCGAGGCCGATTTCGGCCGTCAGCTCCTGTTTCCCAACGCGCGCCTGGAACTGGCCCAGCGCTGGACCCCGGGCATGACCGCCCAGAAGGCGATCTTCGAGCGCCTGAACCTGCCCTATGAGGTGGCCGACCGCGAGGCGCTGCGCCGCCGCTATCCGCAGATGGCCTTTGACGACGTCGAATTCGCCTTCGTCGAGACCGCCGCCAGCGCCGCGGTGATCAAGGCGCGCGAGGCGGTGCTGGCCACCATGGACGTCTTCGCCCGCAAGGGCGGGGCCTTCCGCTACGCCCGCGCGGTTCCCGGCCGCGCCGAGGGCCGGCGCCTGACCCACCTGGCCCTCGACGGCGGCGAGAGCCTCGCCGCCGGCCATTTCGTCTTCGCCTGCGGACCGTGGGCGGGGAAGCTCTTTCCAGAGCTGGCCAAGCCGCGCGTGTCGGTCTGGCGCAGCGAATACTTCTATTTCGGCCCGCCGGCGGGGGATGACCGCTTCTCGTGGCCGAACCAGCCGGCCTGGCACGACCACATCCTGGGCGGCTACGGCTTCGGCAGCCTGGAGCGGGGCCTGAAATACTCGCCCGACGCCGGCGGCCGCGTCACCCAGGACCCGGACGCCGCCGAGCGCCTGCCGACCGACTATCTGCTGAAAAAGGGCCGCGACTACATGGCCCGCCGCTTTCCGGATATGCGCGACGCCCCCGTCATGGAGGCCCGCGTCTGCCAGGTCGACAACACCGCAAACAGCCACTTCGTCATCGACCGCCACCCCGACTACGACAATGTCTGGCTGGTCTTCGGCGGCGGCGGCCACGGTTTCAAGCACGGCCCGATGGTGGGCGAATACGTGGCCGACCGCCTGCTGGGCAAGCCGGCCGATCCGGAGACCGCGCGGGTGTTCAGCCTGGCGGGGCATGGGGCGGGCTAGGGGGCGGCGATTCACAATCCCTCTCTCTGGAGAGAGGGAGGGGCCCATCCCGACGCGCGTCGGGATGGGAGGGTGAGAGGCTACAGCCTGCCCGAACGCAACACCGACAGGATCTCGTCCGCCGTCCCGCCGGGGTCCGCCAGCACCCGCTCATTCCGAAAGCGCAGCACGAGATAGCCGAAGAGCGCCAGAGTCTCGGTGCGGCGGTCATCATAGTCCTCGCGCCCCTCATGAGCGGGGCCGTCGAGCTCCACAATCACCTTGGCGGACTCGCAAACGAAGTCCGCGAAGTAGCGGTCGATCGGATGCTGGCGCAGGAAGCGAAAGCCACCGAGGCGGCGGTTGCGGACGAGGGTCCACAGCGTCTTCTCGGCCAGAGTCTGGCTTCGGCGAAGGCGACGGGCGGTGGCGATCCTATCCATGGCCAGAGCTTGAGCGGGTGCAAGGTCGCGCTCAACGGAAGGAATCCTGGTTTTTCTGTAGGGCGGTGAAACCTCTCACCCTCCCACCGCTTCGCGGCGGGCCCCTCCCTCTCTCAAAGAGAGAGGGATCACGTTAAGCGCCTGGCCTTGTCCGCTAGCCCCCCGCCCTCGCCCTAACCGCCCGGAACACCATCGCTATCTCGATGTGGGTGTGCACGAACCCGCGCTCGAAGAGCACGGTCAGCAGGCGGTCATAGGCGTCGTCGTGGTCGCTCATGGCCACGCTGCCCGGCGTGCAGGCTTCCTGTTCGACCAGAGCCAGGGCCTCCGGCGCCTCGGCGCGCAGGGCGGTCAGGACCTCGTCGATCTCGTCGGCCGTGTAGTCCGGCGGCGCATGGGCGCGGCCGGGGTCGATCGGCGGGCGGCGGGAAAAGCCCACGGCGGCTTACTGCCCCAGAGCGTGACTTGCGCCGAAACCGGCTTCCACTTTCGGCGTCACGCTCACCCCTCGGCCCGCGTCAGTTTCCAGCGGATCTTGGCCCCGACCTCGGGGCGGACTTGGCTTTTCAGCACGATCTGGCCGGCCTTGCGGGCTAGGCCGTGGTCGAAGTGAGCGCTGGGGGCGATCTCGACGTCGACGGCGTCGTTGCGCAGCCACCAGCCGATATTGCCGGGTCCCCGGATCAGCACGCTCTTGCCGTCACGGGCGATCGAGGCGCGGGCCTCGGGGTGCAGGTGGAAGCGGACGGCGAAGGGCAGGTAGCGGCGCGGGCCTTCGGCGGCCTTGGGGTCGAGGGCCACGGGCGAGAGGCTGTCCTCGCCGCGCAGCTCGTCATGGACCGCGTCGAGGAACAGGCGGCGGGCGTGGGTCAGGCCCAGATGTCGCCAGCCGTCATGGAGGATGTCCAGCCACACGCCCCCGACGTCGTCGTGGCGCTTGGCTTCGACCTTGGCCGCGCCGTCGACCAGCCAGGCCCCCAGGGCCTTGGCGCGGAAGCCCGACAGCGGCCGGCCGGCCGAACCGTCGCCGACGCAGACGGTGGAGGCCGCGTCCGACAGGCGAAAGGCGTGGGCGCCGGCGGCCTCGGGGCTCCAGCCGCAGCTGGTGATCAGGCGGTCCTTGGCGCACACGATCTCCAGCGCCGCCGGCTGGGCGCAGGCGTTGACGCTAAAGGGGCCGACCGGGGGCGGGCCGCAGTCGGCGATGACCTCGATGCTGCCGCCGATCATCTTGTGATAGCCGCTGTGCGGGGCGGCGTTCAGGGCGCGGGGGCCGGCGTCGTCATGAGCCAGGGCGGCGGCGATACGGGCCGGGCCGATGGACTCGCCGCCGTGGAAGGCCGCCAGGTGCCCGTCGCCGAGGGTGAAGAAGCGCGCGGCGCTGGACAGCCGATCGATGGCCCGCGACAGGGCCTCGGGGCTGGGCCGGCCGCGCTGACCCAGGGCGTCGTCGAGGGTCAGCAGGTCGAACAACAGCTCGACCCCCGCCTCGGGGCTGCGGGTGGCGTGGCCGCCGTCGCCCAGCACCATGGCGTCCAGGTGCTGGGCCAGGCCCTTCAACGCGCCGTCGATCAGCTGCTCGCCCGGCTTGCCGGCCAGGACGCAGCCGGCGAGGCCTGCGGCGGCGGCGCGCTCGAGGGCGCGTTCGGGGCTGCGCTTGATCTCCAGCAGGTGCCGGCCCTGGCGGGCCAGGTCAAAGACCAGATCGGCGACCTCGGCGTCGCTGGCCTCGGCGGCCAGGGTCTTGGCGGCGCAGGCCAGGTGATGGACCCGCCGCTCCAGGCACTCGGCGCTCCAGGAGAAGGCGTTCCACTTGCCGAACACCCGCCGCCAGTCGTCGATCAGCCGCAGGGCCCGGCGCGCGCCGTCGGGGCCGGCCGCGACGAGGTCGGGCAGCCAGTCGAAGCGGTGCAGGCTGACGGCGAAGCGGCGCGAGGGGCTGGCGGTGTCGAACGGGTCGCCGTCCGGGCCCAGGCGCAGCAGGCCGCCGTCCAGGGCCAGGACGCCGGACAGGATCTTCTGGCCACGGGCCGGATCGACCGGGCGGGGATCGTGCGGACGGGCGGCCAGGCCCTCGGGCCGGGGCAGGGAGAGCTTCAGCCTGTGGGGGCCCGAGCCGAACCACTCGCGTTCGACGTGGCGGGCGGTCTCGGCGCGGATCGCCTTCCACAGCACGCCGCCCCGCGGAAGCGCGGGGAGAGCCAGGCCGAGGACGGGGGGCTTGCCGGCCATCGCGATCCGTCAGCCGCCCTTGAGCGCGCGGATGTTGTCCGCATAGGCGGCGGGACCGCCCTTGAACACCGCCGAGCCGGCGACGAGGGCCGTGGCCCCGGCGGCCACGCATTGCGGGGCGGTGACCGGCGTCACGCCGCCGTCGACCTCGATGATGATGGGCAGGCCGGCCTTGTCGACCAGCTTGCGCAGGGCCTCGACCTTGCGCAGCTGGCCCGGAATGAAGCTCTGGCCGCCAAAGCCCGGGTTCACCGACATGACCAGCAGGAGGTCGACGTCCTCGAGGATCCACTCGACGTGGTCGATGCCCGTCGACGGATTGAACACCACGCCCGCCTTGGCCCCCAGCTCGCGGATCCGCTTCAACGAGCGGTGCAGGTGCGGGCCGGCCTCGGGGTGGATGCTGATGATGTCGGCCCCGGCGGCGCGGAAGGCCTCCAGATACGGATCGGCCGGGCTGATCATCAGGTGCACGTCGAACGGGATCTTGGCGTGCGGCCGGATGGCTTTGACGATGTCGGGACCCAGCGTGATGTTGGGCACGAAGTGGCCGTCCATCACGTCGACATGCACCCAGTCGGCGCCGGCCGCCTCGATGGCGGCGACTTCCTCGCCCAGCTTGGCGAAGTCGGAGGCAAGGATGGAGGGGGCGATGATCGGCGCGGTCATGGCCCTGGCTTAACCGCGTCGCGCCGGTCTGTCATCTCTGCTTGGCTGGATCCCGGCTTTCGCCGGGATGACAGCTTACGCCGTCACTTTGCGAAACCGCGCGGCGAAGAAGCCGTCCTGGCCGTCGGCGCGGTGATGCGGCAGCAGGCGCAGGGTCCCGCGCGGGGTCAGGCTGGCCTCCGGGAAACCGGCCAACGGCGCCTCGGCGGCGGTGATCGGCTCCAGCACGACGTCCTTGCGGCGGGCCAGGAACGCCTCGACCTGGGCCTCGCCCTCTTCGGGCTCCAGCGAACAGACGCAGTAGACGAGGCGGCCGCCGGGCTTGAGGCGGCCGGCGGCCGCGTCGAGAATGCGGGCCTGGACATTGGCCAGGCTGGCCACGTCGCCCGGCCGCGCGGCCCACAGCACGTCAGGATGGCGGCGGAAGGTGCCGGTGGCGCTGCAGGGCGCGTCCAGCAGGATGGCGTCGAAGGTCCGCGCATCATCCCAGACGGCCGCGTCAGCGACGACGATTTCGGCCGACAGGCCGGTGCGGGCCAGGTTCTCCGACAGGCGCTTGAGGCGCGCAGCCGAGCGGTCCAGGGCCACGACCTGCGCGCCGGCGGCGGCCAGTTGCAGGGTCTTGCCGCCGGGCGCGGCGCAGAGGTCGAGCACGCTCTGGCCCGGCTGGACGTCCAGCAGGCGGGCGGGCACGGCGGCGGCGGCGTCCTGCACCCACCAGGTCCCGTCCTCGAAACCCGGCCAGGCGGCCACATCGCCCTTGCGGCGCAGGCGCAGGGTGCCGCCGGACAGGGCCTCGGCCTCCAGCGCCTCGATGAGCGGGGCCAGATCGGCGCCGGGCTTGGCCGACAGGTCGGTGGCGGGCTCCAGGGCGATCTGGCCGGCGATCTGGCGGGCGGTGGCCTCGCCGAACGCCGACACCCAGCGCGCGTACAGCCACGGCGGCGCCAGGACACTGGGATCATCCGTCGGCGGCGCATCGCGCAGCAGGCCGCGCAGCACGGCGTTGACCAGGCCCTTGAACGGCCGGCTCGTCTTGTTGGCGCCGGCCAGCTCCACCGAGGTGGCTACGGCGGCGAAGGCGGGCACTTCAAGATAGAAGGCCTGCGCCGCGCCCAGGCGCAGCAGGTGCATCACCCGATCGGGCGGCGCCTTCTGCAGGCGAGCCGTCAGGGCGCGGTCGATGGGGCCAAGGTGGCGCAGCACGGCCATGGCCAGCGCCCGCGCGAACGCGCGCTCGCGCGGCTCCAGGAAACGGAAACCGTTGGCCGACGCGGCTTCGTCGAGGCCGCCGCGACGCGACAGGGCCGCGTCGATCAGGGTAAGCGCGGCTTCCCGGGCGGGGAGGCCGTCGTTGAGTTCTTGAGTCACCGCCTCGCCGTGCCTCGGGACGCGCCCGGACGCAAGTCTATTGTCGCCCAGCGCTATGGACGGCGATGATTGCCGACGGCCAGGATCGCTCTATATCGACGGACAAGGAGCCGCCATGACCGACACCCCCACCCCTCCGACGGACCCCGCGCCCGAGGTTCCCGGCGCCGCCCCCGGAAAGGCCCTGACCCCCGCCGCCCGCCGCGCGCTGGAGGAAGCCGCCGCCCGCCGCGCCGCCGAGGCGGCCTTGGCCCTGCCGCCGGAAGAGGGCGGCCGCGACGGCCCCGAGCCCACGCGCTTCGGCGACTGGGAGAAAAAAGGCGTCGCCGTCGACTTCTGAGCGCGAACTCATCTGACCAACCAGGACGTTCCGGTCGGGGCGGACAAGGCTCTGTTATTGATGGATAATGTAAGATTCCGCCTGGGGCGCGAGCGGAAATGATTGCGGTAACATCTCGGCTGTGCTGACCTGTGGCCTGACCAGTTTACAATCTGGTGCGGTCATGTCGTCGGTCCCCATGCGTCCAGCCCAAGGGCCTGGACGGGTCCTCGACCCTGCCCGAAACCAGGATGCCGGGGAGAAGCGCGTGGTGATTGGGTTTGAGACGGCCGGCCGCGTCAGCGGTCCGTGGCGGGCATGGCGTCGCCTTTCCTGGGTCCAGACCCGCCACGCGGCCGGCCTCGCCCTGACGCTGATTGTGACGATGGTCGCCTCGGCGGCCATGGCCTGCGTCGCGCCCGTCGATGTCTGCGCCACCAAGCGTTCGGGCGGCTTCACGCTGATCGAGGGCGGCGTCCCCGCCGATGTGTATGTCGACGCTGAGGCTGACCCGGCGGTGCGCCATGCGGCTGCGAGCCTGCGCGAGGACCTTGGGCGGGTCAGCAGACGGCCTGCGGCCGCGCTGGCGACGCTAGCCGATGCGCGAGGGCCGACGATCATTCTGGGCCAACTGGGCAAGAGCCCGACGATCGACGCGCTGGTGCAAAGCGGCAAGCTCCAGCTCCAGGATTTGGCGGGACAGTGGGAGGGCTACCGCCAGGTGGTCGTCGAGCGGCCGACCCCTGCGATCCAGCGCGCCCTCGTCATCGTCGGCTCCGACCGGCGGGGCGCCGTCTTCGGGGCCTATGACCTGTCGGAGCGGATGGGCGTGTCGCCCTGGGTCTGGTGGGCCGACGTGCCGGTCACGCAGCGTTCGGCGCTGTATCTGGGCGCCGGCGCGCGCGCCGATCATCCGCGCGTCAAGTATCGCGGCTTCTTCATCAATGATGAGGACCCGGCGTTCAGCGGCTGGGCGAAAGCCAAGTTCGGCGGGATCAACGCCAAGGCCTATGCGCACGTCTTCGAACTGATGCTGAGGCTGAAGGCCAACTACCTCTGGCCCGCCATGTGGGCGCCCAAGGCGTTCAATGACGACGATCCGGACAACAAGGTGCTCGCCGACGCGATGGGCGTGGTGATGGGCAGCTCCCACCACGAGCCCATGACCCGGGCGCAGGACGAATGGCACCGCAACAAGGACAAGGGCGTCACCGGCGGCCGCTGGGACTACGCCACCAACGCCGAAAACCTGCGGACGTTCTGGCGCGGCGGCGTCGAGCGGATGATGTCCAAGGGCGATGGCGTCGGTTACGAGAGCCTGATCACCGTCGGCATGCGCGGCGACGGCGACGAACCGATGGCCGAGGGGGCGGCCACCGAACTGCTCGAAACGATCGTCCGCGACCAGCGCGCGATCATCGCCGACGTCACCGGCAAGCCGCCGGAGAAAACCCCGCAGGTCTGGGCGCTCTATAAGGAAGTGCTCGACTACTACGACCACGGCATGCGCGTGCCCGACGACGTGACCCTGCTGTTCGCCGATGACAACTGGGGCCAGATCCGCCGGCTGCCGGTGGCGGGCAAGGACCGCCTGGATCGCGCCGGCGGCTACGGCGTCTACTACCACTTCGACTATGTCGGGGCGCCCCGGAACTACAAGTGGATCAACACCAACCAGGTCGCCAAGGTCTGGCAGCAGATGGATCTGGCCTATCAGCGCGGGGCCAAAAACCTCTGGATCGTCAATGTCGGCGACATCAAGCCGATGGAATATCCGCTGTCGTTCTTCATGCGCATGGCGTGGAATCCGGAGGCGATGACGCCCGAAGCGCTCGAGACCTTCCCCCGTCGCTGGGCCGGCGAAACCTTCGGTCCCGAACTTGGTCCGGAGATCGGGCGGATCCTGGCGACCTACGGAACCTACGCCGCCCGCCGTAAGCCCGAACTGATCGATCCGGACACCTTCCGGCTCGGCGAAGGCGCTGGCGCGGTGCTGGACGGCGGCGAGTTCGGAGCCCTGGTCGAGGCCTGGCGGGCGCTTGTCCGCGCCGTCGAGGACACCAAGACGAGGGTTCGTCCCGACCAGCAGGACGCCTACTTCCAACTGGTCGAGCATCCGGTTCTGGCGCTCTCCAACCTCTATGAGATGTACTACGCCACGGCGTGGAACCGTCGGCTGGCCGCCCGCAACGATGCGCGCGCCAACTATTTCGCCGATATCGTCGAAGCGACCTTCCGGCGCGACGCGGAGCTGACCGCGCAATATCACGCGCTGGGTGGCGGCAAGTGGGCCGGGATGATGAACCAGGTCCACATGAACTACGTCATCTGGAACGACCCCACCGAACAGACCATGCCCAGCGTCGTCCGGGTCGCCGCCGACACGCCGCCGGAGAAGCTGGCGGCCAAGGTGGTCTTCGCGCGCCCGGCGGCGGTTCGACGCGATTATGCGATCCCGGCGACGGCTTACGCCAGCGCCTCACAGGGGGCGGGATTGGCTTGGAAGACGATCACTGACCTTGGTCGCAACAAGGCGGTGATCGCCTGGCCGCAGGGGCGTCCCGCCACCGGCGTTCAGGACAAGATGTGGCTCGGCTTCGACGTCTCCGCCGCAAGCGCCGGTCCGGCGCGGGTGGCGGTGCGGATCGCCCCAACGCTGGACACCCAGGGCGGCGAAGCTGTCCGACTGGGCGTTTCTCTTGACGACGGTGAGGTCCGGATCCTGACCGCGCATTTGTCCGCGACCGGGGGCGGGGCCGTCACGCCGGGGCAGAAGGCCTGGTACAAGGCCGTGATCGACAATGGCGTGACGCTGGACCACACGTTCGCCGATGTCGCCGCCGGCCGCCATAAGCTCAAGGTCTGGCGCATCGACGACAACGTGATCCTGGAGGGCGTCAGCTTCGAAGCCGCAGCGCCGAACTGAGGCCAGCCCGTCCAGGCGCCCCGCCACCGTTCGCCTTCTTCATGACCGTTGTCCGCGCCCGCCAATCGGTTAGCGTGGGCGGACGACGTCGTGGAGGCCGCCTTGCGCCTGTTTGCTCACCTCGCCGCCGCCTTTTCGGCGGCGCTTCTTTTGGTCTCGCCCAGCGTCGAAGCCAAGCCCAGGTCCGCTGCGGCGGCGGTCCGGGCTCTGGAGGCCGGCGCCGTGGCCTCCCCGGACCAGTATGGCGCGCTGGCGGCGGAGGAGGTGCTCAGGGCCGGCGGCAACGCCGTCGATGCTGCGGTGGCCACCGGCTTCGCCCTGGCCGTGACCTATCCCGAGGCCGGCAATCTGGGCGGCGGCGGGTTCATGACCGTCTATATGGACGGCAAGCCCTACTTCCTCGACTACCGCGAGACCGCGCCGGCGGCGGCGAAGGCCGACATGTATCTGGGCGCGGACGGCGAGCCGGTCGAGGGGCTGTCACTGTATGGCGGCCTGGCGGCGGGCGTGCCCGGCACGGTGCGGGGCATGGCCATGGCCCATCAGCGGTTCGGCAAGCTGCCCTGGGCGCGGGTTCTGGCGCCGGCCATCCGCTATGCGCGCGAGGGCTTCGTCGTAAACCCGCATCTGGCGGATGTGCTGCTCCGCGAACGCCCTCTGGAGCTGCCCCAGTCCAACTTCCGGGCCTATTTCCCGCCGCACAAGGCCGGAACCGTGTTCAAGCAGCCAGAACTGGCCGCCACCCTGGAGCACATCGCGCGGGGCGGCGACAAGGCCTTCTATACGGGCGCGACCGCCGACCTAATCGTCGCTCAGATGGCCCGGGGACCGGTCAAGGGACTGATCACCAAGGCCGACCTTGCGGATTACAAGGCGGTCTGGCGCGCGCCGCTGGTCGCTCGGTGGCGCGGCTATGACGTGATCACCGCGCCGCCGCCCAGCTCGGGCGGCATCGCCCTGATGCAGCTGCTCCTGATGAAGCAGGACCTGGCGCCGCGCTTCCAGGGCGTGCCCCTGAACGATCCGCAGTACGTCCACCTGCTGGCCGAGATCGAAAAGCGCGTCTATGCCGACCGCGCCGAGTATCTGGGCGATCCGGATTTCGTGAAGGTTCCGGTGTCGAACCTGATCGATCCGGCCTATGTGGCGCGGCGCGCCAAGGAGGTCGATCCCGACAAGCCGTCGCCGACCAAGGCCGTCCAGCCGGGCCTCGAGAAACCCCAGACCACCCACTATTCGATCGTCGACAAGTGGGGGAACGCGGTCTCCAACACCTACACCCTGAACGGCTCGTTCGGCTCGGGCGTGGTGGTCGAGGGCGCGGGATTTATCCTCAACAACGAGATGGACGACTTCTCGGTCAAGCCGGGGACGCCCAACATGTTCGGCGTGGTCGGTGGGTCGGCCAACGCCATCGCGCCCGGCAAGCGGCCCCTCTCCTCGATGACGCCGACCATCCTGACCAAGGACGGCCGTGTGGCCATGGTGATCGGCACGCCGGGCGGCTCGCGAATCTTCGCCTGGGTCTTTCAGGTGCTGGCCAATGTCTATGACCACGGTCTTAGCCTGAAGGCCGCCCAGGCCGCGCCGCGCTATCACCACCAGCTCTTGCCTGAGAACGTGATCTTCTACGAACGCTCGGGCCCGCCCTCGACCGCCCTGAAGGCGGCGCTGGAGGCGCGCGGCTACAGCTGGACCGAGAGCTTCAGCGGCGATGTCGAGGCGATCCAGGTGTTGGGCCGAACCCCCCTTCCCGAGCCCGATCCCCGCGCGCGGGGCGTGGGGGTTGTGGTGAAATAGGCGCGCCTGCGGATCCCTTGGCGCCGGAAAGCCTGGCGACCGGCCGCCGCAATTGACTCCGCCGCCCGCCCCCGTATTTTCCGCCGCGTTCGCGTGACTGGCGCTAGTGATGGGGAACCATCGGGGAGCGCGGACCGCGCGCCTTTCATTAGAAAGGCGCGTCTCTTGAGAGCTTGCGAGCGGACGCAAAACCGGCGTCCACTTTTGCTGCTCGCAAGCCGCCGCGCGCCTGGGCTCCCTTTCTGAACCACACCAGAGGAGTCCGCCGTGCCCGCCGCCCCCGACTATCCGTCCGCCCCCGATCTCGTCGCCCCCAAGCGGGCCCTGCTGTCGGTCTCCGACAAGACCGGCCTGGTCGAAGCCGCCCAGACCCTGCGCGCCGCCGGCGTCGAGCTGGTCTCGACCGGCGGCACCAAGGCCGCGATCGCCGCAGCCGGCATCCCGGTCAAGGACGTCTCGGACCTGACCGGCTTCCCCGAGATGATGGACGGCCGCGTAAAGACCCTGCACCCCGTGGTGCATGGCGGGCTTCTCGGCGTCCGTGACGCGCCCGAACACGCGCAAGCCATGGCCGACCACGGCATCGGCGGCATCGATATCCTGTATGTGAACCTCTATCCGTTCGAGGCGACCGTCGCCAAGGGCGGCTCCTACGCCGAGTGCGTCGAGAACATCGACATCGGCGGCCCGGCCATGATCCGCTCGGCGGCCAAGAACCATGGCTATGTCGCCGTCTGCACCGATCCGACCGACCTCGCCGAGGTGCTGCAGGCCCTCAAGGCCGGCGGGACGACGCTCGCCCTGCGCCAGACCCTGGCGGCCCGCGCCTATGCCCGCACGGCGGCCTATGACGCCGCCATCTCGGCCTGGTTCGCAGCTGCGCTCGGCCAGGACTTCCCGGCTCGCAAGAGCATCGCCGGCGAGCTTCGTCAGACCATGCGCTATGGCGAGAACCCGCACCAGAAGGCGGCCTTCTATACCTTCCCCAACCCGCGTCCGGGCGTGGCCACGGCCACCCAGTTGCAGGGCAAGGAACTGAGCTACAACAATATCAACGACACCGACGCGGCCTTCGAGCTGATCGCCGAGTTCGACCCGGCCCAGGGCCCGGCCGTGGCGATCATCAAGCACGCCAATCCCTGCGGCGTGGCGGTCGGCGCCACTCAGCGCGAGGCCTATGAGCGGGCCCTGGCCTGCGACCCGACCTCGGCCTTCGGGGGCATCGTGGCGGTCAACTCGCGCCTGACCCGCGAGGCGGCCGAAGCCATGGTAGAGATCTTCACCGAGGTGGTGATCGCTCCCGAGGCCGACGACGACGCCGTGGCCGTCTTCGCCGCCAAGAAAAACCTGCGGCTCCTGGTCACCGGCGGCCTGCCCGACCCGCTGTCCACCGGCGACACCTTCAAGAGCGTGGCCGGCGGCTTCCTGGTGCAATCGCGTGACGACGCGCGGATCAAGGCCAGCGACCTGAAGATCGTCACGAAGCGCGAGCCGACCGAGGAAGAAATCCGCGACATGCTGTTCGCCTTCACGGTGGGCAAGCACGTGAAGTCCAACGCCATCGTCTACGCCCGCGCGGGCCAGACCCTGGGGGTTGGGGCCGGTCAGATGAACCGTAAGGACTCGGCCCGCATCGCGGCGTTGCGCGCGGCCGATTTCGGCCTGGACCTGAAGGGCTGCGCCTGCGCCTCGGAAGCCTTCTTCCCGTTCGCGGACGGTCTCATCCAGGCGGCGGAAGCGGGGGCCACGGCGATCATCCAGCCGGGCGGCTCGATGCGCGATCCGGAGGTCATCGAGGCCGCCGACAAGCTGGGCCTTACAATGGCCTTCACCGGCGTGCGAGTGTTCCGCCACTAGAGCAGCGTGCGGAAAAGTGGGAACCGGTTTTCCGTAAAAACGATGCGAAAACAGAAAGCTAGAGCGAGATGTGCGATTCATGGATCGCGCATTTCGCTCTAGACGATCCGATGAGGGACTGATGGACAGCGCCGCCTGGGGGGAAAAGGTCGCCAAGCACTCGCGGGTGTTCAAGCCTGCGGGGCCCGGCCCCTTCCCGGTGGCGCTGATCCTGCACGGCTGCGGCGGCAAGACGCCGTTCCTGGAGGACTATGCCCGCGTCGCCGTGCAGGCCGGCTGGGCGGCGGTCGTCGTCGACTCGCTCAAGCCGCGCGGCATGTCGACGCTCGACGCCAAGCTGTTCGTCTGCACCGGCGTGGCGCTGCACGGCCTCAGGCGCGCAGCCGACATCTTCGCCATGCTGACCTGGCTGGAAACGCAAGGCTGGGCCGACGCCAGTCGCGTCTTCCTGGCGGGCTGGAGCCACGGCGGCTGGACGATCATGGACAGCTACGCCGTGGGCAAAAGCGCCGCCCGGGGAACGACCCTGGTCGACGCCGACCCCGCCAAGCTTCGCGAAAGGGTCAAGGGGACGCTGCTGGTCTATCCCTATGCCGGCTATGGCTCGCTGACCGCCTCGCGCGGCTGGGGCGAAGGCGCGCCGCCGGTCTGGTCAGTCCTGGCCGGCAAGGATCAGGTCGTTGGCTGGAAGGCCCCGGCCAAGGCGCTGGACCGGCTGACGGCCGACGGCCTCAGCGTGGATCGCGTCTTCCATGCCGACGCCACCCACGCCTTCGACGACAACCGCGCCAATGATCCCCGCGCCCGTTACCGCCCGGACCTCTTCCAGGCGGTGCAGGGCTATTTCGCCGGAGCGCTAGGCCGCTGCCTCTAGCTTGGGTCGCCGCAGCGGCGTCGGGCCGCGATACAGGCGCCGCCACAGCCATTCCAGCGGCCCCATCTCAAAACGGTCCATCCACCAGCGCGACCACAGAATCTGGACGATCCAGATTCCGACGGTGATGGCCGCCAGCCCCGGCCGGTCGATCTCGCCATGCAGGTTCAGACCGCGTCCGCCATAGAAGATGGCGGTCATGATCAGCGACTGAGCCAGATAGTTGGTGAAGGCCATCTGCCCCACCGGCGCCAGGGCCTTCGGGATCGCGCTCCAGAATCCTTTCGAGCGCGAGGCGAAGACCATCAGGCTGACATAGGCCAGGGTGGTCAGCGGCGCGGTGGCCATCTGGACGGTCAGGCCCACCATGCTCATCGGACGCGGAAGTCCCCGGACGATGAACTGAAAGAACACGAACCCGACCCCGGCCAGGGCCAGCAGGCCGATGACCAGCAGGATCACATAGGTCCGTGTCCGCGCCTCGCCGGTGAACAGCCCCAGCTTGAAGCACGCCAGGCCGATCATCATCAGGCTGGCGGTCATCATGAAGATGATCGGCTCGTTGGGCAGCAGGGTCAGGCGGTCCTTGGCGTTCTGGACCAGCGACTGCAGGAAGGTCCCGCTGTACTGGATCTCGGCCAGACCGGCCTTGGCGATCTGAGCGCTTTCGCCGGCGCCCAGCTCGGCGCTGGGCGGGGCCAGCATCATCGCCACGGCCCCGGCGGTCATCAGCAGCGAGAACACCACCCAGATGCTGACGCCGGTCCACAGCAGCCGCTTGGGACTCCAGGACCGCGCGAACATCACCGCGAAGCCGGCCAGGGCGTAGCTGAGCAGCACGTCGCCGTACCAGATGGCGAAGCCGTGCAGCACGCCGAACAGGACCATCCAGGACAGGCGCTTGCGCAGCGTCGCGCCGCGTTCCTTGTCGGCCCGTTCGCCGCCGACCAGGAAGATCGACACGCCGAACAGCATCGAGAACAGCGTCACGAACTTTCGCTGGAACAACCATTGGGTGACGAACCAGACGCCGAGCGTCTCCGGGCCTGTGCCGTGCGGCCAGGACTTCACCGCCTCGGCGACCCCCGGCGGCACGGCGAAGTCCGGCGCGTTGCACAGCAAAATCCCGAGAACGCCGAGACCCCGCAAGGAATCGAGCAGTACGATGCGGTCCTTGGTCATGAGCTCCCCCTCGGGAGAACCCTGCCTTGTTCCGCGTCGGCCGACAACCGCAACGCGGGAAGATCCTGTCAGGCCCTGTCCGCCTCCCCCGTCCAGGACGGAGAAGGCGCAGAACCCCAGCCTTAGGCCGCGCTCGACAGTTCGCGCAGGGCGGCGTTGGCGATCGTCAGCTTGGCGAAGGTCCAGCCGCCGCCGGCCTGTTCGATGTCCTCGATCGTGCGCTTGACGGCGCGGGGACGATCGCCGCGCAGGGCTGCCCACGACGAGATGGCCGCCTTGGCCGCGCCCTCGTCCTCGCCAGCCTGGGCGTTGGCGGCGAACTTCAGGACCTGCTGGGTGATCGAGGTCTGCTCGGTCAGCATGTCCTCGATCAGCCGACGGACCGCCAGACGCTCGAAGGCGTCGCCGCCCACGAACGAGCCGGCCGCGCCGCGCAGACGGTCGAAGCCGAACGCCGCGCCGACCTGATGATAGAGCCGCGCCACGTTCTCGACGCTCCAGCTGGAGGCGTTGGCCAGATCGACGAGATCGGCGGCGGTCGTCAACGGCTGGAGGGCCGCGACCGCCTGGGCCAGGGACTCGGGGGCGCCGTCGGCGACATAGGCCTTTACCCGCTTGGACACGGCCTTCTGCTCGAACGGCGACAGGATCGCCGGGGCCAGCGCCTTCAGCGCGGCGACCGAGGGGCCATAGGCGTCGACCAGGGCCCGGACGCTGGCCGCGTCGCGCTGGGCGCGGCGCGCCAGCCAGAAGGTCAGGCTGCGCAGGGCGTAGGCCAGGGCCTTGTAGAGCGCGGTCTGGCCCTCGGCCGAGGCCTTGTTGTCCAGGCCGTTGACCTGGTCCCACAGGCCGTCGATCCCGAGGATTTCGCGGGCGGCGGTGAAGCCCACCACCACGGCGTTGATGTCGGCCCCGGCGGCGGCCTTCAGGCGGCTGACGAAGGTCGGGCCGCACATGTTGACCATCTGGTTGCCGACCACCGTGGCGATGATCTCGCGCTTGAGCCGGTGCTTCTGCATGGCGTCGGCGTATTGATTCAGCGCCTTGGGGAAGTAGCCGCGCAGGGTGGCCTCGAACCACGGGTCGTCGGGCGACTGGCTGGCGACGATTTCGTCGAAGAGGTCGAGCTTGCCGTAGGCCAGAACGACCGCCAGTTCGGGCCGGGTCAGACCCTTGCCAGCCGCTTTGCGCTCCAGCAGGGCGGTGTTGGTCGGCAGGCCCTCGACGCGGCGATCGAGGCGCCCGCGCTGCTCAAGGTCCACCATGTAGCGGATCTGGGCGTCGACCTCGCTGACCGCGTCGCTTTCCAGCAGGGTCAGGGCCAGGGTCTGGTCGTAGTTGTGCTCGAGCACGTGATGGGCGACGTCGTCGGTCATCGAGGCCAGCAGCGTGTTGCGGCTGTCGCGATCCAGCTGGCCGCTGCGCTCCAGGATCCCGGTCAGGATCTTGATGTTGACCTCGTGGTCGGAGCTGTCGACGCCGGCCGAGTTGTCAATGGCGTCGGTGTTGATGTGGCCGCCGGCTTGGGCGAACTCGATCCGGCCGGCCTGGGTCAGGCCCAGGTTCGCGCCCTCGCCGACCACCTTCACCCGCAGGTCCGAGCCGTTGATGCGGATGGCGTCATTGGCCTTGTCGCCGGCGTCGGCGTTGGTCTCGCCCTTGGCCTTCACATAGGTGCCGATGCCGCCGAGATAGAGCAGCTCGGCCTTCGACTTCAGAATGGCGGTCATCAGCTCGGCGGGAGAGACGGCCTCGGCCTTGATCTCCAGCATGGCGCGGACCTCGGCCGACAGCGGAATGCTCTTCAGGCTGCGGGCGAAGACACCCCCGCCGGCCGAGATCTTCGACTTGTCGTAGTCCTCCCACGACGAGCGCGGCAGCTTGAACATCCGGTCGCGCTCGGCCCACGAGACGGCGGGATCGGGGTTGGGGTCGAGGAAGATGTGACGGTGGTCGAAGGCGGCCAAGAGCTTGGTCTGCTTGGACAGCAGCATGCCGTTGCCGAACACGTCGCCCGACATGTCGCCGACGCCGACCGCAGTGAAGGGCTCGGTCTGGATATCCTTGCCCAGCTCGCGGAAGTGGCGCTTGACCGCTTCCCAGGCGCCGCGGGCGGTGATGCCCATGACCTTGTGGTCGTAGCCGACCGAACCGCCCGAGGCGAAGGCGTCGCCCAGCCAGAAGCCGTAGCTCTCGGCCACGCCGTTGGCGATGTCGGAGAAGGTGGCGGTGCCCTTGTCGGCGGCGACCACGAGATAGGGGTCCTGCGCGTCATGAGCGACGACCGACGGCGGCGGGACGACCTGGTTATCCGCGTCGATATTGTCGGTCAGGTCCAGCAGACCCGACAGGAAGGTCTTGTAGGCGCGGATCGCCTCGGCCTGGATCGCGTCGCGATCACCACCGCGCGGCAGTTGCTTCGGATAGAAGCCGCCCTTGGAGCCGACCGGCACGATGACCGCGTTCTTGACCTGCTGCGCCTTCACCAGACCCAGCACCTCGGTGCGGAAGTCGTCGCGGCGATCCGACCAGCGCAAACCACCGCGAGCGACCGGACCGAAACGCAGGTGGACGCCCTCGACGTGCGGCGCCGAGACATAGATCTCGCGATAAGGCTTGGGCGCCGGCAGGTCTTCCAGCTCGCGCGAGGCGATCTTGAAGCTGATATAGGGCTTGGGCTCGCCGTCGGCGGCGGGCTGGTAGAAGTTGGTGCGCTGGATCGCGCCCACCAGTGCGGCCAGGCGGCGCAGCACGCGGTCGGCGTCCAGACTTTCGACGGCCTGCAGCGCCTCGACGATCTTGGCCTCGACGGCCTTGGCCTGTTCCTGGCGGGTCTTCAGATCAACGCGGATGGCCGGATCGAACTTGGTCTGGAACAGATCCAGGATCAGGCGCGCGACGCCCGGATGGTCCGACAGGGCCTGCTCCTGAACACCTTGGCTGGGGTCCAGGCCGGACTGCTGGCGGTAGCGCGCCAGGGCGCGGATCAGCGCCGCCTCGCGCCAGCCAATGCCCAGTTCCAGCACCAGGCGGTTGAAGCCGTCGCTTTCGGCGCGCCCGGTCCAGATCGCGACGAAGGCCGCCTCGAAGGCCTGCTTGACGTCGGCGAAGACCAGGTGTTCGCCCTCTTCATCGCGCAGGACGAATTCGTGCACCCAGACGGGCTGGCCGCTCGGAGCAACCTTGAAGCCTTCCTCGATCAGGGCTTTCAGACCCATGTGCTCGAGGATGGGCAGCACGTCCGCCAGCGGCGCGGCCGCCCCGGGGCGGTAGAGCTTGAAGCGGAAGGTGACCGGGCTGTCTTCCTCCCGGCGGAAGGCGCGCACGCGAACAGCCTCGCCCTCGCGCAGGTCGTCGATGACCTGGATGTCGGCCAGGGCCTCGGCGGCGTCGTACTGGTCGCGATAGCCGGGCGGGAACGCGCCGGCGTAGCGGCTCAGCAGTTGGGCCACGCGGCCGGCCTGGCCCTCGCGGATGACAGCCTCGAAGCGGTCGTCCCAGGTGCGGGCGGTCTCGGTGATGGCGGCCTCGACGGCGGCCATGTCCGGCTCGGCGTGGTCGCCCGGCGTCACGCCCAGAATGTAATGCACTCGCGCCAGGGGCGCGTCGGAGAAGCTCGGATAGTAGGCCGAAACCCGGCCCCGGAACGCTTCGGCCAGGATCTGACCCGCCCGTGCGCGGACTCCGGAGTCGTAGCGGTCGCGCGGCACGAACATTAGCACCGAGATGAAGCGATCGAACGGGTCACGCCGCGCGAACAGCTTCACCCGGGGCCGGTCGTACAGGTGCAGGACGCCCAGCGCCATCGCCAGCAGCTGGTCTTCCTCGGTCTGGAACAGCTCGTCGCGCGGCCAGGTCTCGAGGATGTTGCGCAGGCGCTTGCCGTTATGGCTGTCCGGATCCTTGCCGGCGCGCGAGAGCACGTGACCCACCTTGCGGCGGATCAGCGGAACGGCGTTGGCGGGCGTCTCATAGGCCTCGGCCGTGAACAGACCCACGAAACGGACCTCGCCCGAGGGCTTACCGTCGGCGCCGTAACGGCGGACGCCGACATAGTCCATGTAACCCCGCCGATGCACGCGCGAGCGCAGGTTCGACTTGGCCACCACGATCGGCTCGCCGATGTCGATGTGCGTGCGGATCTGGGCCGAGAGGATCGCCGGCTCGCTGCTGCGACGCAGAACCGTACGGCCCTGATCGCGCAGAACGCCGAGGCTGCCTTCCGGCTGATAAAGCGGCTCTTCGGCCGCGTAGCCGCCGTCGGCGGTCCGGGGATACTCGTAAATCCGCGCGCCCAGGAAGACGAAGTGGTCACGCTCCAGCCAGTCGAGGAACGCCATGTCCTCGGTCTTCTCGTCGCCGGAAACCGGCGCGGACGCGCTCTTCAACTCCTCGATGGTGCGGCGCATCAGGCCGCGCATCGCCTCGAAATCCTGAACGGCCATGGCGACGTCGCCGAGCACGTCGCGAACGGCTTGTACCAGGGCGTCCTCGCGATCTTCGCCCACCGGAGCCAGCCAGATCTGGATCATTGAGCGGCGCACGCCGCCGAGGTCGGAGACCGGGTGGAACATGGCGCGGACCGAGAAGCCCGCCTCGGTCACCTCGCCCATGATGCTGTCGACCAGGAACGGCCGGTCGATCTGCACGATCTCCAGCAGGTCGGAGGGGGTCTGGCCGCCGTCGGCGCGACGGATGCGGATGGCCGGTTCGGCCACGTCCTTGGCGCTTTCGCCAAAGCGCCAGAAATCGGCGAGGGCGCCGGCCACGTCGGCGACGTCCAGTCCGGGCAGTTCCTCGGCCGACCAGTCGTCCTGCGCCTGGGCGGCGAAATCGAGCGCGGCCGGCGAGAGTTCCTCGAGCGTCTTGCCCAGCGCCTTGGCGAAGGCGGTCACCAGCGGACTGATCGGAGCGTCAGCGGACTTGAGGTCAATTCTTGCACCGACCATGGGATTCCCTCGCGAATTTTTGGCCGCAACCTAGCCCTTTTGGGCTTCACTTCAACCGTTACGTCGGTAATCGAAAACAAATTGTGCCATTTCCGGGAAGCGCCGCGAAAACGGAAACGCCGCCGGCTGGGGGGAAGCCGGCGGCGCAGGCCCGCTCAGGGGAAGGCGGGCGTCCTCCGCGACGACACGAGCGGCGAGGCCGGCTCTCGTCGGGGTTTTGTCCGGGTGGGGGGAGCCGGACAGACTAGAGATAGGGGCTGACGCCGCGGGTTTAAGGGGGCGGCTCATTTCTTTCGCTTCGCGGGCGGCGCCTCGGCCGAGGACTCAGGAATCCCCTGAGGATCGCCATCCTCAGAGAGCAGGATCGCGATCCAGCGCGAGCCTTCGAACTGCGCGAGGATGACCATTGCGGCCACTGTCAGAGGCGTCGACAGGAACATGCCCGGCACACCCCAGAGCGCGCCCCAGACCGCCAGCGACAGCAGCACGACCGTAGGGTCCATGTTCAGGCTGTCGCCCTGCATCCGGGGAAGGACGACGTTGCCCACCACGAAGAAGATGCCTTGCAGCGCCGCGAACAGGATGATCGCCGGCCACAGGCTGTCCGGGAACTGGATCAGCGCGAAGATCGGCGGCAGGAAGCAGCCGATCGCGCCGCCGAGGATCGGAATATAGGCCGCCAGGAAGATCAGAAAGGCCCAGAAGAAGGCGTTGTCCAGGCCCACCAGCATCATCACCACGAAGGCGGCGGCGGCGATCATCAGCCCCGTGACGGTCTGGATCCACAGGTACTGCTCGACGCCGTCGCGGATGCGCTCGAACATTTTCATGTTCGTGTCCCGCTCGGCATGGTTCGGGAACAGCGCCACGATCTTGCGGGCGAAGCCGCGTCGCGACGCCAGGATGAAGCCGAGATAGATCAGCACCAGCACCGCGCTGGTGGCGAAGCTGTTGAACGACTGGGCCACGTCGCCGAAATAGCGTTGCGGGTTCCATTGCTTGACCAGGTCGCCGATCGTCGGCGCGACCGAGAGCTCCAGGCCCGGCGCCAGGCGCGCCACGGTCGGCGTGAACTTGGCGATGATGGCGTTGAGGCTGTCGATGTACTGCGTGGAGTGGTCGAAGAACTCCTTGCCGTTGTCGACGACGATCCAGATGGAGACGCCGAACAGCAGCAGCGAAAGCACCACCGCCGTGGGCAGGGCCAACCGCCTTGGGAAACGGGGCGTCCGATCGGTCAGGACCCGCGCGAAGCTGTCGATCATCACCGCCAGGAACAGCGCCAGGGCCAGGGGCGTCAGGATGTCCTGCATCCACTTCAACGTCGCCGCGCCGGCGATGACGGCCAGGAAGACCACGGCGTTGCGCGTCGTGACCGACGGCGGGGCGGGAGCCGGCATTTGTAAAATTTCTCCAGATACGCGATCGACTTTGCCCGGCCCGATTGGCGCGGCGCAAGGCCCCGTTTAGGGTCGAACGCGCATAGATGTAAGGAGTTTGCCCATGACGCTGTCGATCGGCGAAAACGAGATCCTCGTCGGACTGGGCGAAGGCCCGGTGACGCAGCGGCTCGACCGTTCGAACCGGCACGGCGTCGTGGCCGGCGCGACGGGGACGGGCAAGACCGTCACGTTGCAGGTTCTGGCCCAGGCCTTCTCCGACGCCGGCGTTCCGGTGTTCGCGGCCGACGTGAAGGGCGACCTGTCGGGCGTGGCCATGCCCGGCGCGCCCAACGAGAAGATGCTGGCGCGCGCCCAGTCGATGGACCTGGTCCTGACCCCCGCCGCGCCGCCGGTCATGTTCTGGGACCTGTTCGGCCAGAAGGGCCACCCGATCCGCACCACCATCTCGGAGATGGGGCCGCTTCTGCTGGCCCGTCTGCTGGAGCTGAACGACGTGCAGGAAGGGGTGCTGACCATCGCCTTCCATGTCGCCGACAAGGACGGCCTTCTGCTTCTGGACCTGAAAGATCTCCAGGCGGCGCTGAAATATGTCGCCGACAACGCCGACGACATCGGCACGCAGTACGGCAATGTCGCCCCCGCCACGGTGGGCGCCATCCAGCGCAAGCTGCTGACCCTGCAAACGCAAGGCGCCGAGCACTTCTTCGGCGAGCCGGCGCTGGACCTGTCGGACCTGATGCGCACCGACGCGGCCGGGCGCGGCTATGTGAACCTGCTGGCGGCGGACCGGCTGATCCAGTCGCCCAAGCTCTACTCGACCTTCCTGCTCTGGCTGCTGTCGGAGCTGTTCGAGGTGCTTCCCGAGGTCGGCGATCCCGAGAAGCCCAGGCTCGTCTTCTTCTTCGACGAGGCGCACCTGCTGTTCAACGACGCGCCCAAGCCGCTTCTGGAAAAGATCGAGCAAGTGGTCCGCCTGATCCGCTCGAAGGGGGTGGGCGTCTACTTCGTCACCCAAAACCCTGCGGATATCCCTGACGCGGTGCTGGGCCAGTTGGGCGCGCGCGTCCAGCACGCCCTGCGCGCCTACACCCCCGCCGACCAGAAGGGCCTCAAGGCCGCCGCCCAGTCCTTCCGGGTCAATCCAAGCTTCGACACCGCCGAGACCATCCAGGCGCTGGGCGTCGGCGAGGCCCTCGTCTCGACTCTGGACGAGAAGGGCGCCCCGCGCGTCGTCCAGAAGACCCTGATCCGCCCGCCCGCATCGCGCCTTGGCCCGCTGACGCCGCAGGAGCGCGCGGCGTTGCAGGCGCAAAGCCCGGTCGCCGGCGTCTACGACACCGCCGAGGACCGCGATTCGGCCTACGAGATCCTGCAGGGCCGCGCCCAACAGGCGCAGCGCGAGGCCCAGGACGCCCGCGAGGCCGCGGAAGCCGACCAGCGCGAAGCCGCCGAAGCCAAGATCCGCGAGCGGGAGGCCGCGCGGGACGCGCGCGAAAGCCGCCCCCGCGCCTCCGGCCGCCAGACCATGGTCGAGGCGTTCGCCGTCACCCTGGTGCGGACGGTGGCGTCACAGGCCGGGCGCGAACTGATGCGCGGCCTCTTGGGCGGCCTGACCGGCGGCGCCACCCGGCGTCGGCGGCGCTGAGCCTCTGGCCCTCGCGACCGAGCCGGTCAGGACTTGCTCAGATCCATGCCCAGGGTCGGCCCGATACCGTCGGGATGCTCCCCGAAGTAATTTCCCCCCGCGCGCTTGTGGGCGAGAGCCTCGAGCCGTGACCTGAGATCGGCGTCCAGAGCCAGGGTCGGCGCGTCCTCGGGGTCCTCATCCTCGCTCAGCGGCACGGACGCGGCGATCACCTGCCTCAGCCGCTCGCCAAACCGCGCGTCCTCGGCGCCGCCGGGCTCGGGCGGATTGTCGAGGAACGCCATCAACTCCTCGAAGGCGGTTTCATCATCGACGCGATCAGCCATGCGAGTCTCCTTCGAGAGCCGAACGGCCCGCGCTCAGGCGAAGTTCCGATTTGAAGGAAGGGAGAAGAAAAAGTGGTGCCGCCTAGGTGACTCGAACACCTGACCTACGCATTACGAATGCGCCGCTCTACCGGCTGAGCTAAGGCGGCCCACGGGCTTCGAAGCGGGCGCTCCGAAGCGAAGGGAGCGCCTATTTAGCGGCGCGCGAGCCGCTCGGCAAGCGTCGTCTTGCACCAGAATTGCGACGGGGCGCCGGACCGCTTTCCGGAGGCTCCGGAATCGGCGGCGCGTCGAACACGCCGGGGTCGTCGGGAATGGGCAGCAGGGCGCCGCCGGTCTCGGCCGCGCGGATGAAAGGCGTCGCTTCCGCATAGGCCGAGGGCAGCTCGGGCAAGTCGTTCATGGTCCGCTCGCGCCGCTCGTGACGCGGATGGATCAGCTGGCCGGTCTCGGCGTAGCTGACGGCGAGTCGCGCCC
The DNA here is from genome assembly GCF_002742645.2 of Caulobacter sp. FWC26. Classification (NCBI taxonomy): domain Bacteria; kingdom Pseudomonadati; phylum Pseudomonadota; class Alphaproteobacteria; order Caulobacterales; family Caulobacteraceae; genus Caulobacter; species Caulobacter sp. FWC26. The sequence goes on along the minus strand of NZ_CP033875.1, from coordinate 69,062 downwards.
AGTCGTCGCGTTGATAGGCGAACGCGAGGCCTTCGGGGTCCAGGTCAGACCAGTCGGGCTCCTGCGGCGCGTCGACGCCGCGCGCGATCCAGGCGCGGGCCTCGTCGGCCTGACCGTTGGCGGCGGCGACGCGCGCCATCAGGCCGGCGAAACGCGCCGTCGGCGCAGACTCGTCCAACAGGCGGGCGGCGGCGCGGGCGGCGACCGGGTCACCGCCGATCAGCGCGCTTTCGACCCGCAGCAGGCGGCTTTCCCGCGCCTCGGGCTTCAGCGCGGCCAGGCCGGCCAGACGCTGGGCGCGGGCCTTGGGCAGTTCGTTGGTCTTCAGGTCACGATAGGCCAGCCACAGGGCCGGATGAGGCTCGGCCTTCCAGGCCGTCTCGATCAGGCCGGCGGCCTTCGACGTCTTGCCGTCCTCGGCCAGCAGGCGCGCGGCCATCACCACGCCGGGCGCGAAGTCGGGCTTGAGCTTGGCCGCCTGGGTCGCGAAGTCGAGCGCCTGGGCCCGGGCCTTCGGATCGGGCGAGTCGACCAGGCTGGCGGCCGAGGCGGCCAGCAAGGCCGCGCGGCTGCGCTCGGCCACGACCGGCGAGACGATCTTGCGCTCCAGCGCGCCCTGGACCAGCTCCAGGGCGGCGGCCCAGTCGCCCGCCTCCAGGCGGGCCTCCAGCAGCGCCCGCCAGGCCCAGCGCGCGGTCCGCGCCAGGCCGTAAGCGGTCTCGGCGTGACGGATCGCCGCCTGTCGATCGCCATCGGCCTGGGCGGCCAACATCAGACCCCGCAACCCGGCCAGGCGCATCTCGGGAAAGCCGAGCATGGCGTTGTAGGCGCTCTTGGCGCCGCCGCGGTCGCCGGCGATCTCAGCCGCCTGAGCGGCCAGCACACGGACCAGGGCCGGCGCGTCCTCGGCCAGTTCGGACGACTTCTGCGCCAAGCGGCGGGCCTCAGAGCCATCCCCGGCCGCGACGGCGAGGAAGCCGCGCGACAGCGCCTCGATCGCCTGCTTCCGCTTGGCCTCGGCGCGGGCGCGGGCGGCGCGGCGCGGCGCCTCGACAATCCAGATGATCCCGCGCCAGAGCAGGGTGAACATCAAGGCCGAAAAGAGTGTCAGCAGGGCGGCGGCGGCGGCCGTCATCTCGACCCGCCAGCCCATCCATTCCAGGGAAGCTCGGCCCGGCTCGCCGGCCAGGGCCAGGGCGCCGACCGCGACGACGGCGACCAGGAAGAAGGCGATGGCGACCCGGGTCATGGCGCGACCGGGGCGGCGGCGCGCGAGACCCGCGACAGCTCGGCCAGGGCGTCGGCGCGTACGGCCGACACGTGACGGTCGATCTCGATCCGACGATTGGCGGCGACGAACCAAGGCGCCAGCACCTCGCGGGCCGAGTCGTTGAGCGGGTCGAGCGCGGCGACCGCGCCTTCAACATCACCTTCATCCAGCAGCGCCTGGGCGCGGGCCAGGAGAGCGTCGGGCGTGGATCCTTTGGTCGACCCTACGTGACGGATCGAAACGATGCTGGAGAGAGCGTAGCGGACCCGTGAGAAGAGATCGGCGTCGACGCCGGGATTGCGCGAGGCGCTGGCGGCCCGGCCGGCGAGGTTGCCGAACTGGGTCGCGAGGCCCGCGCGGGTCGGCGCGCCGGTGCGCGACAACGGCTCCAGGGCGCGAAGATCCGGAGAGCCGGGCAGAACCCGTTCCAGCCCCAGAAGCTCTGGCCCGAACGGACGCGAGGTTTCCGCCGCCTCGGCCAGGGTCGCGACCGCCAGGGCGGCGATGGCCGCGTCGGCGACAGTCTTCTGGCTGGCTTCCAGCGCGGTGATTCGCGCGGCGAGCCGCTCGTCCGGCAGGGTCGAAGCAGGGGACGACGCCGCGCCGCCTTCCAGAGGAAGGGCCGAGCCGGACGCCACACGCTCGGCGATCGGTTGCGGGCTGGGGGTGGCCGAGACCGCGCTCTCACCCGCCTGGGGTCGCGGCGAGAACAGCGACGGTCCGAACCACGCCACGCCGGCGCCCAAAGCGACACAGACCAGGCAGAGGAAGAGCCAGGCCCAGACGCCCGGCCCCATCACCCTGCGGCGGGCGTAGAGCGCCGGATCGCTGGGCGCGGCGATTTCAGCAGGATCGACATCGGCGTTCATGGCCCATTCGTGCCCCACCCCGTCGCGTCGCGCAACGTCGCGCTCAAGCTCCCAGCAGGTCGAGCAGCGCGGATTCCTCCGGGCGCGGCGCGAACGCCACAGAACCGGGTTCAGCGACCACCGCCAGCGGCGCGGCCACGGCTGGTGAGAGGCAGAGCAGCCGGAGGCCCGGGCAGGGCGGTCCTCCCTCCAGAATCCGGGCCAAGGCGCGCGCCGCTCGGGGTGAATGGACCAGCACCGTCAACGGCGCGTCGAGCAACCTCAGAGTGGCCCTCGTCGGCGCCCGCTCCACCGTCGCATAGACCGCTATGCTCCGCGCCTCGAGACCCCGCGCCCGCAAGCCGCCGACAAGATCGCCGGCCGGCGCCTCGGCGCCCGCCCACAGCACCGGCCCGGGCCTGGCCTCAGCGATCAGACGTTCCAGCGACCCGACATCGCCGTCCGCGCTTTGAGTCGCGGAGAAACCGGCGTCCCGGGCGGCCTTGGCCGTGGCCGCGCCCACCGTGAAGACCGGCAAGTCGCGCCGTGCGGAGCACCGGACGAAGCCCTCGACCCCATTGGCGCTGGTGAAGGCCAGGGCGGTCACGCCGGACAGGTCGATCGTCGCCGCGATCGGGGCAATCTCCAGCAGCGGGTCGACGATCGGCGAAAAGCCCAGCGCGGCGACGCGCTCAGCCGTCGCTGCGGCGCCGGGCTGGGCGCGGGTGATCCAGACCGGCGCGCCCGAGCTCAAGCGTCTATTCCGGCAGGACGATAGCGTCGCCGCCGGCCGCACGGACCTCCGCCCCCAGCGTCAGACCGAAGGCGCGGGCTTCGCCGACATCGTCGGCGCCGGTCAGGACGATCTGGGCTTCGCGCCGGAAACGCTGGGCGCCGTCGGGGGTCAGGGCCTCGACGATCATCGAAAGGCGTGCGCCGTCGAGGATCGCGCGGGCTCCGATGGCGGTGCGGCACGAGCCTTCCAGCGCCAGCAGCGCGCCGCGCTCGGCAGCGACGGCGATCGTGGTCTGGCGGCAACGGACGGCGTCCAGCCACGGCGCGCCCACATCCTCGGCGCGGGTCTCGATGACGAGGGCGCCCTGGCCCGGCGCGGGCGGGCAGGCGTCCGGGTCAAGCCAGCTCTTGGTCAGATGGCCAAGGCCCAGGCGGTTCAGGCCCGACTGGGCCAAAAGGATCGCGTCGGCCTCGCCGCGCTCCAGCTTGGCCAGGCGCGTGTCGACATTGCCGCGCAGCATCACGATCTCAAGATCGGGCCGCACATGCAGGGCCTGGGCCTGGCGGCGCAAGCTGGCGGTCCCCAGGCGCGCGCCCTTGGGCAGGTCTTCCAGGCGCTCGCAGATATGGCTGATGAAGGCGTCGCGCGGATCTTCGCGCTCCGGCGTCGCGGCCAGGACCAGACCCGGCGGCAGTTCGGCCGGCATGTCCTTCAGCGAATGGACCGCGCAGTCGATGCGGCCGTCCAGCAGGGCCTCCTCGATCTCCTTGGTGAAGAGGCCCTTGCCGCCGATCTCCATCAGGCGGCGGTCCTGGATGCGGTCGCCGCTGGTGACGATCGGGATCAGCGGGGCGGCCGCCTCGATCTCTTCCCGGCTCGCCCCGGCCGGGACGCCGAGCGCCTGGGCGATCCGCGCCTGCATGAGGCCCGATTGGGCCAGGGACAGCTTAGAGCCGCGGGCGCCGATGCGGATGGGAGGTTGCCGGGACACGGTCTGAACGTTACCTGCGGAGACGAATTCTGTTCTTCGCTGCTACAGGAGCGGCGGAAAGCCCGCAACCTGATGACATCCCCTAAGCAATCCGACCTTCTCATCCTCGGCCTCGAGACCAGCTGCGACGAAACCGCGGCCTCGGTCGTGCGCCGCGCGGCGGATGGCACGGTGACGGTGCTGTCGTCAGTGATCGGCACCCAGTTCGAGAAGCACGCCCCGTTCGGCGGCGTGGTTCCGGAGATCGCCGCCCGGGCGCACGTGGAGTCTATCGACGCCATCGCCGCCGAGGCCGTCCGCGCGGCGGGCGTCGGGTTCGAGGCTCTTGATGGCGTCGCCGCGACGGCGGGGCCGGGTCTGGTGGGCGGCGTCATGGTGGGCCTCGCCTTCGGCAAGGCCGTGGCTTTGGCGCGCGGCGTGCCGCTGGTGGCGGTGAATCACCTGGAAGGCCACGCCGTCTCAGCCCGCCTCGGCGCCGATATCGCCTATCCGTTCCTGCTATTGCTGGTCTCCGGCGGCCATTGTCAGCTTTTGGAAGTATCGGGCGTCGGCGCGTGTCGCCGCCTCGGCACCACCATCGACGACGCGGCGGGCGAGGCCTTCGACAAGATCGCCAAGAGCCTGGGCCTGCCCTATCCGGGCGGACCGGCGCTGGAGAAACTGGCCTTGGGCGGCGATCCGGCGCGCTACGTCCTGCCGCGCGCCCTGCTCGGCCGCAAGGACTGCGACTTTTCCTTCTCGGGATTGAAGACGGCGGCGGCGCGGATCGCCGAGACCCTGACCACCGACGACGAGCGCCGCGATCTGGCCGCCGGCGTCCAGGCCGCCATCGCCCGCCAGCTGTCGGAGCGGGTCGATCGGGCGATGAAGCTCTATAAGGACAGTCACGGCCAGGACGATCTGCGCTTCGTCGTCGCCGGCGGCGTGGCGGCTAACGGCGCGGTGCGGGCGGCGCTGCTGGCCGACTGCGAGAAGAACGGCTTCTCGTTCGCCGCCCCGCCGCTGGCCTACTGCACCGACAACGCCGCGATGATCGCCCTGGCGGGGGCCGAGCGACTGGCGCTCGGCATGTCCGACGATCTGGACGCCGTCGCCCGTCCGCGCTGGCCGCTGGACGAAGCCGCGGCCCTGGCCAATCCCGCCAACGCCTACGGACGCAAGGGAGCCAAGGCATGACGTTCAAGCCCACGACCTTTGAGACGGTCGGCGTGATCGGCGCCGGCGCCTGGGGCACGGCCCTGGCTCAGGTGGCGGCCCGGGCCGGCCTTGCGGTGACGCTGCAGGCGCGCGAGCCGGAAGTCGTCGCCTCCGTCAACACGGCTCACGAGAACGCCGTCTTCCTGCCTGGCATAGCGCTGGAGCCGGGGATCAAGGCGGTCGCCGACCTTGCGGACCTGGCCGACTGCGACCTGATCCTGGCGGTCGCCCCCGCCCAACACCTGCGCGCGGCCCTGACCGCCTTCGCTCCGCATCGCAAGGCTACCGCGCCGGTCGTCCTGTGCTCCAAGGGCGTCGAGCAGGGCTCGCTGAAGCTGATGACCGACGTGGCGGCCGAAGCCCTGCCGGGCGCGCCGATCGCCGTGCTGTCGGGTCCCAGCTTCGCCGGCGAGGTGGCCCGCAACCTGCCCGCCGCCGTCACCCTGGCGTGCGAAGACGAGACCCTGGGCCGCGCCATCGCCGAGGCGATCGCCATCCCGACCTTCCGTCCCTATACGGCGAGCGACCTGATCGGGGCTGAGGCCGGCGGGGCGGTGAAGAACGTGCTGGCCATCGCCTGCGGCATCGTCGAGGGCAAGGGCTTGGGCCGCAACGCCCACGCCACGGTGATCACCCGCGGCTTCGCGGAGCTGACGCGCCTGGCCGTGGCGCTGGGCGCGCGCCCGGAGACCCTGGCCGGCCTTTGCGGCCTGGGCGACCTGGTCCTCACCTGCTCCAGCCCGCAGTCGCGCAACATGAGCGTCGGCCTTGCGCTCGGCCAGGGCCTGACCCTGGAACAGGCGCTGGCGGGCAAGGTCTCGGTCGCCGAAGGCGTGGCCTCGGCCCCCGCCGTGCGCGCCCTGGCCCGCAAGGTCGGCGTCGAGGCGCCGATCTGCGAGGCCGTCGCGGCCATCCTGGCGGGCGAGGTCGCGGTCGACGCGGCCATAGCCGGCCTGCTGTCGCGCCCTCTCAAACCCGAAACCTGATCAAAAGGACCGCCCGCATGGCCCTCTTCGCCATCATCTGCAAGGACAAGCCCGGCGCGCTGGAAACCCGGCTGGCCACACGTCCCACCCACCTCGACTATCTGAACCAGTCGACGGGCCTGAAGCTAGCCGGCGCGCTGCTGGGCGACGATGGCAATCCGATCGGCTCGCTGCTGATCGTCGAAGCCGAAGATCTGGCCGCCGCCCAGGCCCAGGCTGACAACGACCCCTTCACCGCCGCCGGGGTGTTCGAAAGCGTCGAAGTCCGCCCCTGGCGCGTGGCCGTCGGCGCGCTCTGAGCCCTTGCGGGACGCTGACGACAATCCCGCCCGCCCGCCAGCGGGAACCTTGCTCTGCGACCTGGACGAGGTCCCCTCGCCCGGGTCGAAGGGCTTTCGCTGGCGCGAGGGCGACGCGATGTTCGCCGGCTTCGTGGTGCGCAAGGGCGAGACCCTCGTCGGCTACGTCGACAGCTGTCCGCATGCCGGCTGGCCCCTGGCCGGTTTTGCGGGGCGCTACCTGACCCGCGACAACGACCTGATCCTGTGCGCCGGCCACGCGGCCCTGTTCCGTATCGAGGACGGCGGCTGCGTAGCCGGGCCCTGTCCGACCAGCGCCCGCCTGACGCCCTGGCCCGTCATGGTGCGCGACGGACAGATCGTCACGGCCTGACCCTTCCTTAAGACCTTGGTCCTAGTCTCCCCGCAACCGATGGAGGAGCCGGGACCATGACCGCCGACATGCACTTCGACGCCGAGACGGTCACCCATCGCGGCGGCCTCTCGAAGCTGCGCTCGCTGACCAAGGTCAATCCGCGCCTGGCGCCGAACCTGGCCAAGACCATGCTGGGCGGTCCGCGTGATCACGCCGTGGTCGGGGCCTTCAACGCCCACGCCGCCGACAAGGGCTTCGAGTTCACCTCGACCTGGGCCAGCAACAACATTCCGTTCGTGACGCCGCTGCTGCGCGACTTCGCGGCCAAGCGCCCGGCGGGCGAGGCCATCCGCTACATGGAGATCGGCGCCTATGAGGGCCGCAACCTGGCCTTCATGGACTGGCTGCTCCCCGATCGCCTGGCCGTCACGGTGATCGATCCCTGGTTCGACGAGGCGCTGAACCCAGAAGAAAAGTATCACGCGGTCGAGCCGCGCTTTCGCCGCAACATGGACAAGTGCGGTTTCAGGAGCCTGACGACGCATAAGGGCTTCTCGACCTATGTCCTGCCGCAAATGCTGGAGCGGGGCGAGCAGTTCGACCTGATCTATGTCGACGGCAGCCATACGGCCCTGGCCGTGCTGATCGACCTGTGCTTCTGCGCCAGCCTGCTCAGCGTCGGCGGCATGATGGTGCTGGACGACTACTGGCACGACGTCAGCGAGATCGGCGGACCGGGCGTGAAGCAGGCCGTCGACCAGTTTCACGCCACCTTCGGGCGCTACTTCGAGATCGCCGCCGTTTACCGTCAGGTGGCGCTGGTGAAGACCGCCGAGATCCCGCGCTAGCGGTGGCGCGCCGAGCGCAGGACGCCAGCATAACAGTGATACCTGTCTGCGACGTTATGCCACTGAGGCGAGAACACTCCGGTTAAGGCTCGTTAGAAGGGTCGCCCGTCATCATTGCCCCGATTTGGACTTCCGGGAGATGACGGCATGGCGTCCTTAGGTCAGAAGGTCATGGGCGCGGCCGGCGGCGCGGCGCTGCTTTGCGCCGCCACGGCCGGCGCGGGCTTGTGGGTGGCCTTGAGCCTGGACTCCGCCCTGACCCGTGCGGAAGCCTCCGCCAGGATCCTTCGCCTGCACATGCACGCAGACATGATGCACGACGCGCTGCGCGCGGACGTCATGGGCGCGATCATGTCCAGCGACCCTGCGCTTGGCGTCGACCTCAAGGCCGTGCGAGCGGACCTGGCCGAACATACCCAGGCCTTCCGGGATGATATCGCCGAGAGCGGCAAACTGGCCGAGAACCCCCGGACCAAGAGCGCCCTGCAGGCCGTCGAGGCGCCGCTCAGCGCCTATATCGCCGCCGCCGAGGAAATCGTCGCCGCCGCTGATGTCGACCCCGCCGGCGCAAACGCCAAGCTCGCCGGCTTTGGTCAGCAGTTCTCGGCGCTCGAGGACAAGATGGAGGCCGCCTCGACCGAGATCGAGGCTGCGGCCTCGTACGACGCGGACGCCGCCAAGTCGCTGGGGCTGCTGGGCCAGGCGGTCATGGCGGGGCTTCTCGTGTTGGCGGCCGCCTTGGCGGCGCTCTTGATGCTCGTCGCCCGCCGGGGCCTGGTGGCGCCGCTCACTGAGATTACACATTGCCTGCGCCGGCTGGCCGCCGGAGACCTCGACGTGGTCCTGCCGAAGAAACGAAGCCAGGACGAGATCGGCCAGATGAGCGACGCGCTGCGCAGCTTCCACGACACGGTGGAGGCCCGCCGAAAGGAGTTGGAGGCCGCCGATGTGCGCGACGCGCTCGAGATCGAGCGCCGCGAAAGCGAACGCCGCCGGGCGGAAGCCGAGGCCACGCAAAAAGCTGTTGTCGAGAGCCTGGCGCAAGCGCTTGGCCACATGTCCAATGGCGACCTCAGCCACCGGATCGAGCGCCCGTTCCCAGCCGGCTACGAGGCGCTGCGGGTCGACTTCAACGCCGCCGTCGAGAAGCTGTCGGGCGTGATCGCCGCTTCGATCGACGCGACCAGGGCTATTCACGGGGGCGCGGCGGAGATTTCCGAAGCGGCGGACGACCTGGCCCTGCGCACCGAGCGTCAGGCCGCCAGCCTTGAGGAGGCCGTGGCGGCGCTGGATCAGATCACCAGCACGGTGCGCCAGACCGCCGAGGGCGCGGCCCGCGCCCGCCAAGTGGTGGAACGCGCCCGTCGCGCCGCCGACGCTTCGGGCTCCGTGGTCGGCCAGGCCGTCGAGGCGATGGGGGCCATCGAGAAATCCTCCAGCCAGATCGGCCAGATCATTGGCGTCATCGACGAGATCGCCTTCCAGACGAACCTCCTCGCGCTAAACGCCGGGGTCGAAGCCGCGCGGGCGGGCGAGGCGGGCCGTGGCTTCGCCGTGGTGGCGCAGGAAGTGCGGGCCCTGGCCCAGCGCTCCGCCGACGCCGCCAAGGAGATCAAGACCTTGATCAGCGCCAGCACCACCGAGGTCGGCCAGGGCGTCGAGTTCGTCGGCCGCACGGGCGAGGCCCTGCGCGCGATCGCTCAAGAGGTCGACGAGATCGACGATCTGGTGGGCGCCATGGCCGCCTCGACCACCGAGCAGGCGCGCGGTCTCACCGAGATCAACGCCACCATGAACCAGATGGACCAGGTGACGCAGCAGAACGCCGCCATGGTCGAGGAAACCACCGCCGCCAGCCATTCCCTGGCCCAGGAAGCCACGCGACTGGCCCAGCGGATGGGCGAACTGCGGATCACGCGCGAGGACGCGCGCGTGGCCGCCTAGACGCAGGCGAGCGGGCTCACGCGATGAAGGCGGCATGGGCTCAGAGCAGCCCTTGACGCCTTTCCGTCGAGCGCCCAGAAGCCGGGCGTGACCGACACCGCGCCGCCCGCTCCCGCCTCCGAGACCCCGCCCAAGAAGGGCGGTCTTTTCAGGTCCTCGGTGATCTATTCGGGACTGACGCTGGTCAGCCGGTTCATGGGCTTTTTCCGGGACCTGGCGGTGTCTTACCGGATGGGCGCCAGCGCCACGCCGGCGGCCGACGCCTACAACACCGCGCTCGCCTTCCCTAACCTCTTCCGCCGCTTCTTCGCCGAAGGCGCCTTCGCCGCCGCTTTCGTCCCGGCCTACGCCAAGTCTCTGCAGCGTGATGGCGAGGACAAGGCCGACATCCTGGCCGCCGACGCCATGGCTACCCTGGCGGCCTCGACCATCCTCATCACCGTCATCTGCCAGCTGGCCATGCCCTGGCTGATGATGCTGATCAGCCCCGGCTTCGGCTGGGGCACCGAGAAGTACAAGTTGGCGGTGCTTCTGACTCAGATCACCATGCCCTACCTGCCCTGCATGGCGATCGTCGCGCACCTGTCGGGCGTGCTGAACGCTCGGGACCACTTCATCCTGTCGGCGGGCGCGCCGATCCTGCTGAACATCGCCACCCTGATCTTCATCCTGCCGCAGACCACCGCCGTCGGCGCCGCCCAGTGGGGATCGGTTGGCGTGATCGTCGCGGGCGTGGCTCAGGCGGCGCTGCTGGTGTGGGGGGTCAACAAGTCCGGCGCCAAGGTCCACTGGCGGCTGCCGCGCCTGACGCCCGAGGTGCGCGAGCTGATCGGCAAGGCCATCCCCGGCGCCCTCGCGGCCAGCGCCACCCAGGTCAATATCTTCATCTCCAGCAACCTGGCCAGCCACGTGCCGGGCGGCCGCACCTGGCTGGCGACCGCCGACCGCCTGTATCAGCTGCCGCTGGGCCTGGTGGGCGTGGCCATTGGCGTGGCCCTGCTGCCGCGCCTCTCGCGCGCGGTGCAGTCCGGCGATGGCGACGACGCCCAGACCGCCATGGACCAGGCCATGACCCTGGCCATGGCCTTCACCCTGCCCGCCGCCGCCGCCCTCGTGGCCATGCCCGGGTTCCTGTCGGACGGCCTGTACACGCGCGGCCAGTTCACCGCCTATGACGCCAGCCAGACGGCGGCGGCGCTGTTCTTCTACGGCCTGGGCACACCCGCCTTCGTGTTGCAGCAGCTCTATTCGCGCGCCTTCTTCGCCCGCGGCGACACCAAGAGCCCGATGCGCTTCGCCCTGATCTCGGTGGCGGTGAACATCGCGCTGGGCTTCCTGTTCTTCCACCTGTTCGGCGTGCAAGGCATCGCCGCCGCCACCGCCGTGGCCTCCTGGATCAACGTCGCCCAGATGGCGTTCGGCCTCTGGCGGCAGGGGCACTACAATCCGACCCTCGCGACGTGGTCGCGCCTGGCGCGGATCCTTTTGGCGAGCCTGGGCATGGGCCTTCTGCTGGCCGCCGCCGCGCACTGGCGCGAGGCGATCGAAGCTCCGCTGCGGGCCATGGGCCTGACCGGCCACGCCCTCGGGGCCAAGGAGGCCGCCCTGGCCCTGACCTGCTTGGCCGCCCTGGCGGTCTATCCCCCGCTGCTGTTCCTGTTCGGGGGGTCAAGCCCTCCGAGGTCAAGGCCGCCCTGCGCCGGGCCAAGGCTTGATCCATGCCGGCGGGGAGGCTAACCAGCGGAGCATGGCTCCGATCGGTCTCCAAACGCCGCGATGGCGCGGCTCCTGCTGATTTCGATCCGCGCGTCTTGACGCGTCGCGCCCCTGCGCCTGGCCATTTCAATCGCATTCGACAGCAAGGCTTAGAGCCATGACCGACCAAGCTCCCGTCACCTATGCGGGCCCGCCCCGCGTGCTTTCCGGCGTCCAGCCCTCGGGCGCGCTGCACCTGGGCAACTATCTGGGCGCACTGGTGAAGTTCACCCGCCTGCAGCACGAGATCGACACATTCATCTTCGTGGCCGACCTGCACGCCATCACCGTCTGGCAGGACCCAGCGGCCCTGGCCCAGCAGACCCGCGAGATCGCCGCGGCCTACATCGCCTCGGGCCTGGACCCGGACAAGGCGACGATCTTCCCGCAATCGGCGGTGCGCGAGCACGCCGAGCTCTCGTGGATCTTCAACTGCGTCGCGCGTCTCGGCTGGCTGGACCGCATGACCCAGTTCAAGGAGAAGAGCGGCAAGCACAAGGAGCGCAGCTCGGTGGGCCTCTACACCTATCCGGTGCTGCAGGCGGCCGACATCCTGATCTACAAGGCTACCCATGTGCCGGTCGGCGAGGACCAGAAGCAGCACCTGGAGCTGACCCGCGACATCGCCCAGAAGTTCAACCACGACTTCAATGCGCCAGGCTTCTTCCCGCTGCCCGATCCACTGATCCAAGGCCCCGGCGCGCGGGTCATGAGCCTGCGGGACGGCTCGGCCAAGATGAGCAAGTCGGATCCGTCGGACTATTCGCGCATCAACCTGACCGACACGGCCGACGACATCGCCGCCAAGGTCAAGAAGGCCCGCACCGATCCGGAACCGCTGCCGGAGACGGTGGAGGAGTTGGCGACCCGCGCCGAGGCCGACAACCTGGTGGGTATCTTCGCGGCCCTGGCCGGCAAGACCAAGGCTGAGGTTCTGGCCGAGTACGCCGGCAAGGGCTTTGGGACCTTCAAGCCGGCCCTGGCCGAGCTGGCGGTCGAGAGCCTGGCGCCAGTGGGCGAGCGGATGCGCGGCTTGCTGGGCGATCCGGCGGTGCTGGACGCCATCCTGGCCAAGGGCGCTGAAAAGGCGCGCGAGGCGGCCGCCCCGACGCTGGCCGAGGTCAAGAAGCTGGTCGGTTTCTGGGGGGCCTAGAGGCGGCCTTATCGATAAACCTCGTGCCATCCCGGAAGCCTCGCAGAGACTATCCGGGACCCAGGGGCCAGCGCACTGCGGTTCCCCCTGGGTCCCGGCTCGGCGCGCTTCGCGCTTGGCCGGGATCACAGCTTTAAATGCGCTCGGGGATCCGCACCATCATGCGCTCGTAGCCCTTCACGAAGGTCGAGTAGACCCGCTTGGGCTCTTCCAGCACCTCGATCTTCGGGAAGCGCTTGAGGATTTCTTCCCAGACGATCCGCAGCTGCATCTCCGCCAGACGGTTGCCCACGCAGCGGTGGATGCCAAAGCCGAACGACAGGTGGCGGCGCGCGTTCGGGCGATCGATGATGAACTTGTCGGCGTCCTCGATGACCGTGTCGTCACGGTTGCCCGAGACGTACCACATCACGACCTTGTCGCCCTTCTTGATGGTCTGGCCGGCCAGCTCGAAGTCTTCCAGCGCGGTGCGGCGCATGTGGGCCAACGGGGTCTGCCAGCGGATGATCTCCGAGACCATGTTCGGGATCAGGCTGGGGTCGGCGCGCAGCTTGGCCTCCTCCTGCGGGTTCTTCGAGAGCGCGTAGAGGCCGCCGGTCAGCGAGTTGCGGGTGGTGTCATTGCCGCCGACGATCAGCAGGATGACATTGCCCAGATACTCCATCGGCGGCATGTCGCGGGTGGCTTCGCCGTGGGCCAGCATCGAGATCAGGTCGTTGCCCGGCTCGGTCAGGTTCACCCGCTCGTTCCAGAGGTTGGTGAAATAGGCCAGGCACTCCAGCAACTCGGCGCGGCGGGCCTCCTCGCTCTCGATCAGGCCGCTCTCGGGCGAGGCGGTGGCGATGTCAGACCAGCGCGTCAGCTTGCGGCGTTCTTCCCAGGGGAAGTCGAACAGGGTGGCCAGCATCTGGGTGGTCAGCTCGATCGAGACCTTGTCGACCCAGTCGAAAGGCTCGTTGATCGGCAGGGCGTCGAGGATCTGACAGACCCGCTCGCGGATGATCCCTTCCAGACGACCCAGGTTCTGCGGCGAGACGATCGGGCTGACCGTCTTGCGCTGGATGTCGTGCTTGGGCTGGTCCATGGCGATGAACATCGGCAGGACGAAGTCCTCGTCGAAGTTCCGGATCGTGATGCCGCCCAGATGCGCGTCCGACGAAAAGACCTGGTGGGTCGTGTCGACGGTCATGATGTCGTTGTAGCGAGTCACCGACCAGTAAGGCCCGACCTCCTCGTCGCCCTTCGAATAGTGGACCGGCGCCTCCTTCCGAAGGCGCTCGAAGTACGGCCACATCGCGTCGGCCTGGAACAGGGCCGGGTCGGCGACATGGTAGTCTTCGAGGGGAATGGAATAGGCCCGCGCCCGCGCGTCAGCCTTAAGGTCGATCGAACCGTCGCTCATGAGATCCTCCCGCGGATCGGTGTTTTGCGACATCACGCCAGAAAATGACGCCTGTGTCACTTTTAAAATGCACCGTGTCGGCGCCCTTGCGTCACGACGTCGCGCGGTCCATCTGAAACGCATGTTCATTCAGACCGAAACCACGCCCAATCCCGAGGTCCTGAAGTTCCTGCCCGGCCGCGAAGTGCTGGGCGAAGGCGCGCGCGAGTTCCGCACGCCCGAGGAGGGCGACGCCTCGCCGCTGGCCAAGGCGCTGTTCGACCTCGGCGATGTGACCCGGGTGTTTTTCGGCCCCGATTTCCTGACCGTGACCAAGGGCGAGGACGCCCAGTGGCCGCACCTGAAGGCGCCGATCCTGGCGGCGATCATGGACCACTTCACCAGCGGCCGTCCGCTGCTGCTGAACCAGAACGCCGAAGGCGGCGGCCACGACGAGGGCGACTACGACGAGGAAACCTCGCAGATCGTCGCCGAGATCAAGGAACTGCTCGACACCCGCATCCGCCCGGCGGTGGCCCAGGACGGCGGCGACATCGTCTTCTCGCGCTTCGAGCCGCAGACGGGCGTCGTCTGGCTGCACATGCGCGGCGCCTGCTCAGGCTGCCCATCCTCGTCGGCGACCCTGAAGTCCGGCGTCGAGAACATGCTCAAACACTACGTCCCCGAAGTGACGCGGGTCGAGCAGACGCTCTGATCTTTCCAGATTGATCCGCTCCTCCGGGGCGCTACATCGTAACGCCTGCAGTTACGGAAGGACTTTTCATGGCCAAGCTCGAAGACGCCACGCTCGCCCAACTGTTCACCGAGGCGCGTAGCCATAACGGCTGGAACCCCGAGCCGCTGCCGGAAGCGACCCTGCGCGCGCTCTACGACCTGACCAAGTTCGGTCCGACGGCCGCCAACTCGAGCCCGGCTCGCTTCTATTTCGTGACCTCGGCCGACGCCAAGACACGCCTGGCCAAGCTGTCGTCCGGCTCGAACGGTCCGAAGATCCTGCAGGCGCCCTGCACGGTGATCATCGGCTACGACCTCGACTTCCCCGAAACCCTGCCCAAGCTCTTCCCGCACGCGCCCGGAGCCAAGGACTGGTTCAACGACATGCAAGCCCGCGAATGGGGCGCTCTGCGCAACAGCTCGCTGCAGGGCGGCTACTTCATGATCGCCGCGCGGGCGCTGGGCCTGGACGTTGGCCCGATGTCGGGCTTCGACAACGCCGGCGTGGACGCCGAGTTCTTCGCGGGCACGAATATCAAGAGCAATTTCATCGTCTCGGTCGGTCACGGCACGGCGGAAGGGCTTTTCCCGCGTAACCCGCGTCTGGACTTCGACGAAGCCGCCAAGATCCTCTGATCGGGATCGCCATCGCCCGGGCGTGAAGCCGCGTCCGGGCGACAAGCGTTTTGTGCGCAGGACGCACTTTCGCTAGAGCCTTGCGCGTCAAAACGGAATCGTTTTGACGCGATAACAAGGCTCTAAATCAAACACTTAGAGCGTGACTCGCACCGAAACCGGTTCCCACTTTCGGCGTCACGCTCTAGAAGGATCCCCATGAGCTTCCGCCACAGCTACCTCGCCCTGCCGATCGCGCTTCTGGCTGCGTGCGGTCCGGCCAAGACCGATCAGGCCTCCAAGACTGACGAGGCCCCCAAGGGACCCGTCACCGTCGCCATCGCGCCTTACGCGGGCGGTCCGCTCAAGGTCAGCAATGAAGGAGTCGGCCCGATCAACAGCTCGGTGGCGTTCGACCTGGCGACGCTGAAGGTTCTCTTCCCCAAGGCCAAGGCCGAGCAGGCTTTCCTGCATTCCGGCGAAGGCCCGGCTCTGCCGATTATCAATGTCGAACAGAACAACACGCCGCTGGCCGAGATCGGCAAGAGCGACGATGGCGACATCGCCTATGTCCGCGTCGAGGCGGGCGATGCGCGTGGTCCCAGGGACGAACAGCTCCTGGCCAAGTGGGGCGAGTTGGGCTTCACGCTCGACCAATGCCGGGCTGGCGCAGGCCGGGAGATCAACATGACAATCTGCGTGCGCCCTGACGCGCCGCAGGTGTCTTACGTCTTCGGCGTCCCGGGCTGGACCAAGGCCGGCCTGCCGTCGGAGGCCGCCCTGAAGGCCAAGGGCCAGCTCAACGTCCTGATCTGGCGCCCCGCCGAGGGCGCTGTGGTCGGCGCGGCCTGACTATGATCCTGTCGATCGACACCTGTCTCGGCGCCAGTTCGGTCGCCATTGTCGACGGCGAGCGCGTGCTGGCGACGCGCTCGGAACCGATGACCCGAGGTCACCAGGAGCGCATCGGGATGATAGCGCGAGAGACGGCCGCCGAGGCCGGCGTCGCCTTCGCCGACCTGGCGCGGATCGCGGTCACGGTCGGCCCCGGCTCTTTCACCGGGCTACGCGTGGGTCTCGCCTTCGCCAAAGGCCTGGCCACCGCGCTGTCGATCCCGTGCGTCGGGGTCAACACGCTGGAGACCCTGGCCTTCGGGACCAGGGGTTTCGCGGTCGCCCTGCTCGATGCGCGCATGGACCAAGTCTATATCCAGGCCTTCGTGGACGGCGCGGCGGTGATGGCGCCGGACGCTTTGGGCCTGGGCGAGGCCGCCGCACGTCTTGTCGAGCTGCATCCCGGCGGCCCGGCCACCTTGATCGGCTCGGGGGCGCCGCTGCTGGCGGATACACTGAAGGGGGCCACGGTCCTGACCCCGGCTGCGCCCGATCCCGTCGCGATCGCGCGTCTGGCGGCCACGCGGCCCACGCCCAGCCACACGCCTCGGCCGCTTTATCTGCGCGCGCCCTACGCAACCCTGCCTGCGGCCTAGGCTGATCATGAACCTGCGCCCCGTCGGCTCCGAAGCCGCCTTCGATCTCGCCGATCTGCACGACAAGGCTTTCGACCGCCCCTGGACCGCGGTGGAGTTCGACGAACTCCTGAAGTCGCCAGGCGCCTTCGCAATCCTCGGCGAGGCGGGCGAGCCGGCGCAGGCCAAGGGCTTCATCCTGTGCCGCGCGATCGCCGGCGAGGCCGAGATCCTGACGGTGGCGGTCGATCCCTCGGCCCGGCGACGCGGCTGGGGCGCGGCCCTGGTCGAGGTGGCCGCCGGGATCGCGGCGGAAGCCGAGGCCGAGGCGATGTTCCTGGAAGTCGCCGCCGACAATCTGGCCGCCATCGCGCTTTACCAGGCCACCGGCTTCCTCAAGGTGGGTTTGCGCAAGGGCTATTATCCCCATCCCGATGGGGCCAAGGACGCGCTGGTCATGCGACGGGCGCTTAACACTTAAGGGTCTACCGCCTATCTTGCCGGCGACTCAGACGGAGGCTCCGCCGTGGATCGACTCGAAAAGGCCTGTATCGAAAAAGGCATGCGCATGACCGACCAGCGTCGGGTCATCGCGCGCGTGCTGTCGTCGGCCGAGGATCACCCGGACGTCGAGGAGCTGCACCGCCGCGCTCACGCCATCGACCCGCACATCTCGATCGCCACGGTCTACCGCACCGTGCGCCTGTTCGAGGAAAGCGGCATCATCGAGCGCCACGACTTCCGCGACGGCCGCTCGCGCTACGAACAGAGCCCGGACCATCACCACGACCACCTGATCGACATGAAGACCGGCAAGGTCGTCGAGTTCGTCGATGAGGAGATCGAGGCCCTGCAGCACGCGATCGCCAAGAAGCTCGGCTACAAGCTGATCGACCACCGCCTCGAGCTCTACGGGATGCCGCTGGAGGAGTAAGCCGGGCGACTTACCCCCCCTGACCGCTACGCGGTCGTCCGCCCCCTGGAGGGGGCGGAAGGTGAGCCTTCTTCCCCCTGTGGGGGAGGAGCGCGCAGCGCGGAGGGGGCAAGTGTGACCTTGCCGCCCTTGCACAGCGCCGTCCTCGCCCCCATAACCTCGCCGCATGAGCGAGACCCCGCAAAAGCGCCTCTTCATCAAGACCTACGGCTGTCAGATGAACGTCTATGACAGCGAGCGCATGGCCGATGTCCTGCGCCCGCTGGGCTATGGCGTGGTCGATGAGCCCGAGGGCGCGGACCTGGTGGTGCTGAACACCTGCCACATCCGCGAGAAGGCCACCGAGAAGGTCTATTCCGAGCTCGGCTACATCAAGCAGATGAAGGACCGGAAGGCCGAGGCCGGCGGTCGCATGACCATCGCCGTGGCCGGGTGCGTCGCCCAGGCCGAGGGCAAGGAGATCATGAACCGTCAGAAGGCGGTCGATCTGGTCGTGGGTCCGCAGGCCTATCACCAACTGCCCGAGCTGATCGCCCGCGCCCACCGCGCGACCGGCGAGCGTCTGGCCGCCGACTTCGCCGCCGACGAAAAGTTCGACGCCCTGCCGGCCGAGCGCCACGTGACCGGCGTCACCGCGTTCCTGACCGTGCAAGAAGGCTGCGACAAGTTCTGCACCTTCTGCGTGGTGCCCTATACCCGCGGCGGCGAGTGGTCGCGGCCGGTCAACGACATCGTCGAGGAGGCCAAGCGCCTGGCGGGCCAAGGCGTTCGCGAGGTCACTCTGCTGGGCCAGAACGTCAACGCCTATGACGGCGACGGCCAGACCCTGGCCAAGCTGGTCCGCCAACTGGCCAAGATCGATGGCCTGGACCGCATCCGCTACACGACCAGCCACCCGCGCGACATGGGTGATGACCTGATCGAGGCGCACGGCGAGCTGCCCGAGCTGATGCCGTATCTGCACCTGCCGGTGCAGGCGGGCAGCGACAAGATCCTCAAGGCCATGAACCGCGACCACACCGCCGAGAGCTATGTGAAGCTGATCGAGAAGATCCGCGCCGCGCGGCCCGACATCGCCATGAGCGGCGATTTCATCGTCGGCTTCCCCGGCGAGCGCGACGGCGACTTCGAAAAAACCCTGGAGCTGGTCCGCGAGGTCGGGTTCGCCTCGGCCTTCTCGTTCAAATATTCGCGCCGTCCCGGCACCCCGGCCTCGGCCATGCCCGGCCAGGTCGACGAAGCGGTCAAGGCCGAGCGCCTCGAGCGCCTGAACCAGCTGCTCGACGAGCAGCAACGCGCCTTCAACGCCAGCCAGGTTGGCAAGGTGTTGCCGGTGCTGTTCGAGAAGGCCGGGCGCCACCCTGGCCAGATCGTCGGTCGCAGCCCATATCTGCAGGCCGTCCACGCCGAAGGCGGGGAGCATCTGATCGGGAAGATCGTTCCCGTCCATATCGAGAGCGCCGCCAAGATGAGCCTGGCGGGCCGGCTCGAACCCGTTCTGGAGACCGCTTGAGCCGTACGCCTGAGTTCCTGCCGCTGTCCGACGACGCCGTCCACGCCGTCTCCGGTCCGTCCGGCCGCCACGCCGCCCTGATCGAGGACGCCTTCAAGGTGCTGATCGAGACGCCGGGCGGCGGGGTCACCATCACCGGCGACGCGCGCGGCCGCTCCAGCGCCAAGCGCGCCCTGCAGACCCTGGCGGCCCGCGCCGACGCCGGCGACGAGGTGGTCGAGGCCGATGTACGGATCGCCATCGGCGGCGCCCACGAGACCAGTGGTCAAGCCTCGCCCCGGGCCGTGCGTAAGGGCAATGTCTCGCCCAAGACCAAGAGCCAGGCGCAGTATCTGGAACGAATGGCCAGCCATCCGCTGGTCTTTGGCCTGGGCCCCGCCGGCACGGGCAAGACCTTCCTGGCCGTGGCCCATGGCGCGGGCATGCTGATGCGCGGCGAGGTCGACCGCCTGATCGTCACCCGCCCCGCCGTCGAGGCCGGCGAGAAGCTGGGCTTCCTGCCCGGCGATCTGAACGAGAAGGTCGACCCCTATATGGCGCCGGTCTGGGAGGCCCTGACCGACATCATGGGCGCCGACCAGCTGCGTCGCCGTCGCGAGAAGCTGGAGATCGAGGTCGCGCCGATCGCGTTCATGCGCGGCCGCACGCTTGCCCATGCGTTCGTCATCGTCGACGAGGCCCAGAACTGCTCGCGCCTGCAGATGAAGATGGTGCTGACCCGCATCGGCGAGGGCGCCCGCATGGTCGTCACCGGCGACCCGACCCAAGTGGATCTGCTCAATCCGCGCGACTCTGGCCTGGCCCATGCGGTGTCGATCCTCGAAGGCGTCGAGGGCGTGGCGGTGTCGCGCTTCACCGCCTCAGACGTCGTGCGCCACCCGCTCGTCGAGCGGATCGTCAAGGCCTATGACGCGGACGCGGCGCAGAGTACTCCCCGGTAGCATGGCCATTACCGTTGATATCGAGATCGAGGACGAGGCCTGGACGACGGCGGAGCCCGGCACCGAGGCCCTGGTCTGGCGCGCCGCCCAGGCGGTGCTGGACGCGCACGAAGACATCGAGGGCCAGGGGATCGTGATCCTGCTGACCGACGACGACAGCGTCCAGGCCCTGAACCGCGACTTCCGCCAGAAGGACTATCCGACCAACGTCCTGTCCTTCCCCTCAGCTCAAGACCCCATTGGCAATCCGGAACGCCAGATCGGCGATATCGCGCTGGCCTATGGCGTTTGCGCGCGCGAAGCCGTTGAGCAGGGCAAGCCGCTGGCCCACCATCTGCAACATCTGGTGGCGCACGGCGTGCTTCATCTCCTAGGATACGATCACGAGCGCGACGACGAGGCGGAAGCCATGGAAGCGCTCGAACGCGAAATCCTGGCGGGTCTGGATGTTCCAGACCCCTACGCCAGCCCAGATTCTCTTTCTGGGGAAGAAGAGGGACGCTGACCAGGGCCATGCCCAGCGACGAGCCTAGTCAACAGCCCGCCGCCCGCCGAAGCCGGGGCGTGCGGGCGTTCTTCCGACGTATGCGCAAGCAACTGACGGGCGGCGGCGAGCCGCCTCGCCCGCCCGAAACCGCCGCGTCCGCCGCCGCAGTCGACCTGGTGGATCAGGCCGAGGCCTTCCAGAGCCTGCGGGTCGCCGATGTGATGACCCCGCGCGCCGACATCGTCGCCGTCGAGCTGTCGACCCCGTTCGAGGCCGTGGCGGCCCAGTTCGCCGAAGCCGAGCACTCGCGGATGCCGATCTATCGCGAAACCCTCGACGACCCCGTCGGCGTGGTCCACGTCAAGGACGTGTTCCGGCTGCTGGCGGACGAAGCCAAGCGCCCGCCTCCCGGCGAGCTTGTGCTGAACAAGCTGCGCCGTGACGCGTTGTACGTGCCTGCTTCGATGAAGGCCGCCGACCTCCTGCTCCGCATGCGCACCAGCCGTATCCACATGGCCCTCGTCATCGACGAGTTCGGCGGCACCGATGGCCTGGTCTCGATGGAAGACCTGATCGAGGCGGTGGTCGGCGAGATCGACGACGAGCACGACGACGCGGCGGCGGCGGCGGTGGTCGCCCGGCCGGGCGGCGTCTTCGAAGCCGACGCCCGCGCGCCGCTTGAGGAACTGGAAGCGGCGCTGGGCTACGACCTGGCGCCGCCCGACATGGATGAGGACATCGACACGGTCGCAGGACTAGTCGTCGCCCTGGCCGGCCGGGTGCCGCAGCGGGGCGAGGTCATTGCCCACGCTGATGGCTATGAGTTCGAGGTGGTCGAGGCCGACCCCCGTCGCGTTCGGCGAGTCCGCGTACGCGGCGGCCCCTCTCGGCCCTCCGAGCCGGCGCCCGACGGTGCGCGGGGGGAGGCCGGGCTTTCGTGATCGGCTGGACGCGGTTTCGCGAACGCGCCTGGAGCGGCCCGCTCCTGGCGCTGGCGGCCGGGCTGGCGGCGGCCCTGGCCCATCCGCCGTTCGGCCTGCTTCCGGGCCTTCTGGGCTACGCGGCCCTGCTGCATCTGGTGGACGACGCCAACCCCGAACGGCCGCTGCGCTCGGCGTTCTGGCGCGGATGGCTGGCGGGTTTAGGCTACTTTAGTCTCGGCACCTGGTGGGTCGGCGAAGCCTTCATGGTCGACGCTGCGAGCCACGGCTGGATGGCGCCGTTCGCAGTGTCGGCGATGGCGGCGGGCCTGGCGCTGTTTTGGGGTCTGGCGGCCCTGCTCTATCGCCGCCTTCGGCCCGACAGCGTCTGGCGAGTCCTGACCTTCGCCGGCGCCTTCGCCGTTCTGGAATGGACGCGCGGACACATCCTCACCGGCTTTCCCTGGAACCTGCCCGGTGAGACCTGGCGCGCGGGCTCGGCCCCCTCGCAGGCCGCCGCCCTGGTCGGGGCCTATGGCCTCACCTGGATCACGGTCGCCATGGCCTGCGCCCCGGCGGTGTGGCGCGAGGGACGGACCGGCAGGATCGCGCTGGGCGCGGCCGCCGCCGGCTTGGTGGGCCTCTATGGCTACGGCGCCGTCGCCCTGTCCCGCCCCCTCGTTCAAGGTGCTCCCGTCGGCGTGCGGATCGTCCAGGCTGACATCAAACAGGACGCCAAATGGGACGCGGCCCACTTCGCGCGGATCGTTCAGTCCTATGTCGCGCTGACGGCCAAGCCCTATGCCGGCAAGCCCGCCGACATCGTGATCTGGCCGGAAGGCGCGCTGCCGGCGGCTATCAACGACTACCTCGCGCCCGGAACCTGGGTGCGACAGGCGATCGTCGACAGCCTGCGTCCTGGCCAACTGCTGCTGATCGGCGGCTATCGCTACGAAGGGGCGTTCGAGAGTCCGGTCTACTACAATAGCCTCATCGCGCTGCGACGCACCGACAGCGACCTGGAGCTGGTCGGGCTCTACGACAAGCATCGGCTGGTTCCCTTCGGCGAGTACCTTCCGGCCGAGCGTCTTTTGACTGCGATCGGCTTCAAGAGCCTGGCGCATCTGAGCGACAGCTTCACCACCGGCCCTCGCCCGGCTCCGCTGAGCCTGTCGCCGGATCTGCTGGTGCAGCCGCTGATCTGCTACGAGAGCCTGTTTCCAGGGCTCGCGCGGCGCGATCCGAATGTTCGGGTTCTGATCAACGTGTCGAACGACGCCTGGTTCGGCGTCACCTCGGGCCCCCTGCAGCACCTGAACCTGGCCAGCTACCGCGCGATCGAGAGCGCCCGGCCAATGCTGCGCGCCACACCCACCGGCGTCAGCGCTGTCATTGACGCCTACGGTCGAATAACCCCGGGCGCCGTGCTGGGGCTAGGACAAACTGGTGTCATCGACACACAAATACCCGGACGAGGCGGCGTTACACCCTTCGACGACTTCGGAGACCTGGCGCTTCTGGTGTTTATACTCATATCGGGGGTTGCATCAGCTCGCCCTCTGGCCGGTAAAACCTTTTCCTCTATTGCGCGTCGAGGAAACTTGAGCTGAATTGACGACTTGATTTCATGGGCTGCGTGGGCATGAGCGAGCCGTCGAACACCGAGCGCCACCCCAATCCCGTCGACCTTCATGTTGGCGCCCGTATCCGCATGCGCCGCCGCATTCTGGGCGTGAGCCAGGAACGACTGGCCGAGGACCTGGGCATCACCTTTCAACAGATCCAGAAGTATGAGCGCGGGGCCAATCGTGTCAGCGCCAGCAAGCTCTACGAGATCGCCAAGAGCCTGCACTCCACGGTCGACTACTTTTTCGAGGGTCTCGCCGATATGGCCGACGGCGGCATGGCCGAGACAGGCCAACCGTTCGCACACGACTTCCTGAAGACTCCCGAGGGCCTGGAACTGGCGACCCTTTTTCCCAAGATCAGCCGCGCGAAGGTGCGTCGGCGCATTCTGGAGCTGGTGCGATCCATGGCCCGCGATGAGGCCGAAGCGGGCGTGGAAGACTGAAGAGGCCTTCAGACAAGCTCTCCTTGTCCGCATAAACATATCTTTATATGATTCCGGTCTAACTGACGCCAAACTGCGCAAGCCTCGCCTTGCGCGCCCTTCAAGGCCGGAGCTGTCTCTTGAACCGTTCGTCCTACATCTTCACCAGCGAGAGCGTCTCCGAAGGCCATCCCGACAAGGTCGCCGACCGGATCAGCGACACTGTCGTCGACGCCTTCCTCTCGGCTGACCCCGAGGCGCGTGTGGCGTGCGAAACGCTGGTGACGACCAACCGCGTCGTGCTGGCGGGCGAGGTCCGCGCGGGCAAGCCGGATGGCGACAAGAAGGCCAACAAGCAGCTGACCAAGGACATCATCGCGTCGCTGGAGCCGAAGGTTCGCGCCGCGATCAAGGACATCGGCTACGAGCAGAAGGGATTCCACTGGCAGAAGGCGAAATACTCGAACTTCCTGCACGGCCAGTCGGCGCATATCGCCCAGGGCGTTGACGCCACCGACAAGAAGGACGAGGGCGCCGGCGACCAGGGCATCATGTTCGGCTACGCCAGCACCGAGACGCCGGAGCTGATGCCGGCCACGCTGCAGTACAGCCACAACATCCTGAAGCGTCTGGCCGAACTGCGCCACAGCGGCGAGCTCTCGGAGCTGGAGCCGGACGCTAAGAGCCAGGTGACCCTGGAATATGACGGAAACGGCCGCCCACAGCGCGTGGTCTCGATCGTCGTCTCCCACCAGCACAAGAAGAAAATCGGCGGCAAGGCCGCGACCTCCAAGCGCGTGCTGGAGCTGATCAAGCCGCACATCCTGCCGATCTTCCCGGACGGCCTGATCACCAAGAAGACCCAGTGGCTGATCAACCCGACCGGCCGCTTCGAGATCGGCGGTCCGGACGGCGACGCCGGCCTGACCGGTCGCAAGATCATCGTCGACACCTATGGCGGCGCGGCCCCGCACGGCGGCGGCGCCTTCTCGGGCAAGGACCCGACCAAGGTCGACCGCTCGGCGGCCTATGCCTGCCGGTATCTCGCCAAGAACGTCGTGGCCGCGGGTCTCGCCGATCGCTGCACGATCCAGATCGCCTACGCCATCGGCGTGGCCCAGCCGGTCTCGTTCCACGTCGACCTGCACGGCACGGGCAAGGTGGACCCGGCCGTGCTGGAGAAGCTCCTGCCGCAGCTGATCGGCGGCGCGACCCCGCGCGCCATCCGCGAGCACCTGCAGCTCAACCGCCCGATCTACGCCCGCACAGCCGCCTACGGCCACTTCGGCCGCACGCCGGACAACGAGGGCGGCTTCTCGTGGGAGAAGACCGATCTCGTGGGCGACCTGAAGGGCCTGGCCTAGGCTATCCGCCTCAGTCTTCGAGACGGGCTCCGATCCTGACGGGTCGGAGCCCGTTTTCTTTTCGCCTTCAAAGCTCTAAGACGCGCGACATGACCACTCCGCAACAACCCCACGGACCGCTGCGCTCGTTCGGCCGACTGAAGTCGCGCCCGGTGAAGCCGCGCCAGCAGGCCTTGCTCGACACCCTGCTCCCCGAGATCGCCGTTCCGCAGGGGCCGTTCCAGCCGCTCGACCTGATGCCGGGCGCCCAAGCCGTTTGGCTGGAGATCGGCTTTGGCGGCGGCGAGCACATGGCCACCCAGGCGGGGCGGAACCCCGAGACGCTGGTGATTGGCGCAGAGCCGTTCGTGAACGGCGTGGCCAGCGCCGTCCGGCACGTCGAGGAGCAGGCGCTCAAGAACGTCCGCATCCACGAGGGCGACGCTCGCGACGTGGTCGACTGGCTGCCCGACACCTGCCTGGACCGGGTGTTCATCATGTTCCCCGACCCCTGGCACAAGGCCCGCCACAACAAGCGCCGCCTGATCCAGCCCGAGTTCGTGGCCAAGCTGGCCCGGGTGATGAAGCCTGGCGCGGCGCTGCGCTTCGCCACCGACTGGGCCGATTACGCCGAGTGGACGACCGAGCGGGTGCTGGCCGATCCGAACTTCCGCTTCGCCGATGCAGCGACGGACCGCAACGCGATCCCGGCCGATCACGTCACCACGCGCTACGAGGAAAAGAAGCTCGGCGACTGCGCGCCGGTGTTCCTGGATTTCGTCCGCGCTTAGAGCGTGATAGCCGAAAGCGTGAGCGGTTTCGGCGGCAATCACGCTCTAAATGTTTGAAATAGAGCCTTTTTCTCCCTTCGAATGATTCCATTCGAAGGGAAAAGGCGCCAGGCGCCACGAAAAAGGGCCGGCTTGCGGCCGGCCCTTCTGAACTCAGTAGCTTTCGTTGTAGCGCTTGATCGCCGTGCGGATGATCTCGGCGGTCTCGTCCGGATCGGCCCAGCCGGTGATCTTGGTCGACTTGCCCTTTTCCAGGTCCTTGTAGTGCTGGAAGAAGTGGGCGATCTGCTCGGTCAGGATGGTGGGCAGGTCGCGCCAGCTGGTCACGCCCGTGTAGAACGGGTGCAGCTTGTCGACCGGCACGGCCAGGATCTTTTCGTCCGAACCGGCCTCGTCGACCATCATCAGGGTGCCGATCGGACGGCAGCGGATGATCGCGCCCGGCACCACCGGGGTCGGACCGACCACCATGATGTCGGCCGGGTCGCCGTCGTCGGCCAGGGTGTGCGGGATGAAGCCGTAGTTGGCCGGATAGAACATCGCCGTGTGCAGGAAGCGGTCGACCATCAGCGCGCCGCTTTCCTTGTCGATCTCGTACTTCACCGGCTCGCCGCCCTGCGGGATTTCGATGATGGCGTTCAGGTCGTACGGCGGGTTCACGCCGACGGCGATCTTGGACAGGTCCATTTTGACTCTTTATCAGATGCGGCCCTTGGGGAGCGGCCTGCGCGCGGCGCTTATAGGCCCAAAATGCTGCGACGCGGAAGACGACTCCGGAGATTTCCCCGCCACGAGTCGACAACGGCGGCCAATTCGCCTACAAAGCGTCCTACATCGTCCGTTAGCGCTAGATGGCGCTTTCGAGCGGCGGCCCAAAAGGCTGCCGCTTTTTGTTTGGCCAAACGGTCTCAGCGCCGCCGGCCCAGAACTTGAGTTGAGAGACCGTGCGCGGCAAGACGCAGGAAGACCGTGATCTGATCGAGATGCTCGATCCCGTGGCCGAAAGCCTGGGCTACGAGATTGTCCGCCTGCGCCTGATGGGCGGGACCGAGCAGCGCCGCCTGCAGATCATGGCGGAGCATCCGCTGCTGGAAGACGGCACGGGCGGCGACATGAACGTCGAAGACTGCGCCAAGTTGTCGCGCGCCGTCTCCGAAGTGCTCGACGCGGCCGATCCCATCGCCGGCGAGTACACCCTGGAAGTCTCCAGCCCCGGCATCGACCGTCCGCTGACCCGCCTGAAGGATTTCGACGACTATGCGGGTCTCGAAGCGCGTATCGAGCTTGATCGCGTGGCCGAAGGCCGCAAGCGTTTTAAGGGCGAACTGGCCGGCGTCGAAGACGACCAGGTTGGCCTGAACATCGAGGGCGAGGACGACGTCACCGTCTACTTCCCCTTCGCGTGGGTCATCGACGCCAAGCTCGTCATGACCGACGCCCTGATGGAGCGGGGGGCCAAGCAACGGGCCGCCCGCCTCGAATCCGAAAACGAAGACCTGTCCGAAAGTGAAGAGGACTGACCATGGCCATCGGCATCGCCGCCAACCGGCTTGAACTCCTGCAGATCGCTGACGCGGTCGCCCGGGAAAAGGGCATCGAGAAGGAAGTCGTCATCGAGGCCATCGAGGACGCCCTGCAGAAAGCCGCCCGCGCCCGCTACGGCGCCGAGCACGACATCCGCGTCAAGATCGACCCCAAGACGGGCGAGACGACGCAGAAGCGCGTGATCGAGGTCGTGGCCGACGACGCCGACCTGGAAGGCGAGATCGGCAAGATGCCGTTCTCGATCGCCAAGCGCACCTGGCGCGACGCCGAGATCGGCAAGGTCTACGAAGAGACCCTGCCGCCGTTCGAGATCGGCCGCGTGCAGACCCAGATGGCCCGCCAGGTAGTCATGCATAAGGTCCGCGAGGCCGAGCGCGAGCGTCAGTATGACGAGTACAAGGACCGCGTCGGCGAGATCGTCAACGGCAGCGTCAAGCGCGTCGAGTACGGCAATGTCATCGTCGACCTGGGCCGTGGCGAAGGCATCATGCGCCGCGACCAGTCGATTCCGCGCGAAAACTTCAACGTCGGCGACCGCATCCGCGCCTATATCTACGACGTTCGTCGCGAGACCAAGGGCCCGCAGATCATGCTGAGCCGCGCCCACGGCGGCTTCATGGCCAAGCTGTTCGCGCAGGAAGTGCCGGAAGTCTATGACGGCGTCATCGAGATCCGCGCGGTCGCTCGCGACCCGGGCTCGCGCGCCAAGATGGCCGTCATCTCGAACGACGGCTCGATCGACCCCGTCGGCGCCTGCGTCGGCATGCGCGGTTCGCGCGTGCAGGCGGTCGTGGCCGAGCTGCAGGGCGAGAAGATCGACATCATCCAGTGGTCGGAAGACGAAGCCACCTTCATCGTCAACGCCCTGGCCCCGGCCGAAGTCTCCAAGGTCGTCATGGACGAGGAAGATGAGCGCGTCGAAGTGGTGGTGCCGGACGAACAGCTGTCGCTGGCCATCGGCCGTCGCGGCCAGAACGTCCGCCTGGCCTCTCAGCTGACCGGCTGGCAGATCGACATCATGACCGAAAGCCAGGAGAGCGAGCGCCGTCAGCGCGAGTTCGCCGAGCGCACCGCCCTGTTCCAGGAAGCTCTGGACGTCGACGAGGTCATCGCCCAGCTGCTGGTCACCGAAGGCTTCGCCGCTGTGGAAGACGTCGCCTATGTCGAGCCGCACGAGATCGCCTCGATCGAGGGCTTCGACGAGGAGACCGCCGAAGAGCTGCAGGCCCGCGCCCGCGAGTTCCTTGAGAAGGAAGCCGCCGAGCTGGACGCCAAACGCAAGGCTCTGGGCGTCGAGGACGACCTGCTGAACATCGACGGCGTGACCCTGGCCATGGCCGTGGCCCTGGGCGAGGGCGATGTGAAGTCGGTGGAAGACCTCGCCGGTCTGGTTCCCGACGACATGCGCGGCTGGTTCGAGAACAAGGGCGGCGAGCGCGTGCGCGAGCCGGGCATCCTGGAAAGCTTCAACCTGTCGCCGGAAGACGCCGAAGCGCTGATCATGCGCGCCCGCATCGCCATGGGCTGGGTCGAGGCCCCGCCCGAGCCGGAGCCGGAGTACGAAGAAGAGGCCACCGTCGAAGGCGAAGCTGTCGCCGAAGAAGAAGCCTAAGTCGTTCGGAGCGACGTTCGACGGCCTCGCGGAAGCCTCCGCGGGGCCGTTCGCGCTCCAAGACCTTCGACAGGGACCATGACCGAAGCGACCTCGCCCAAGACCCACGCCGAAGCCCATCGCCTGCGCAAGGACATCGTCCTGGGCGAGGCGACCGACGAGGCGCGTCTGATCCGCTTCGTCGCGGGGCCGGACGGGACCGTGGTGCCGGATCTGGCGCGCAAGCTGCCTGGGCGCGGGATTTGGGTCGGCGCGGATCGCGCCTCGGTCGTGACGGCCGCAAAAAAGGGCCTGTTTTCCCGGGCCGCCAAGACCAAGCTGGCCGCACCGGCGGATCTTGCGGACCAGGTCGAGGCCCTGTTGGCGCGGCGCGTCCTCGACGGCCTGGGTCTTGCGCGCAAGTCCGGGAGCATTATCTCCGGATTCGAGAAGGTGATCGCCGCCGTGGCGACAGGCAAGGTCGCCTGGCTGATCGAGGCCTCGGATGGGGCCGAAGACGGTCGCCGCAAGGTTTTCGCCGCCGCGCGCAGAGCTTCCGCAACCCCCCGCGTGCTGGGCGCCTTCAATTCAGATGAATTGGGTTTGGCCTTGGGCGGGGAGAATGTGATACATACAGCGCTTCTCGCTGGGCGTGGGATCGATCGCTGGACATTAGATGTCGAGCGTTTATCTGGCTTCCGCCCGCTTCTGCCTCCCGAATGGTCGGCGAACGAACGCGAGGGCGACTAGGGTTTTTCGTCTTTTGGCGAGACCCTGGACAAGACGGCGGGCCTGTCCGCCCGGTCGGTTCGCCGGCCCTGGCAGGCGCTAGAGCTTTTGCATCCCACCGGGCCACCGGTGTGATGGAAAAGCTCTAGAATCTTTGAGTGAGCCCAGGTGTTCGGCCAGGCTCGTGAGTGAAGGGTCGGGGAAACGGCTTCCTTTTGGAGGTACGTCCGGGCCCCTTTCTCACATGGAACGAACGGTTTTTTAGCCGGGTACCGCCCGGCGGAAGTACAAGCGAGCGCATGAGCGACGAGAACGAAAACGGCCGACCCGGCGGACGAACCCCGATGACCCTGAAGCCCCGCCAGGGCTCGGTGAGCGCCGGAGTCGTGAAGCAGAGCTTCAGCCACGGCCGGACCAAGACGGTGGTGGTGGAAACCAAGCGGACGCGCCCTCATGCGCCCGCAGCCGGCAATCTGGCCGCGCCGTCCTCGGCTGAGCGTCGCCACGGCGAAACGCCCGCGCCCCGTCCGTCGCAGCCGCAAGGCGGCGGTGGTGGTTCGGCTGGTGGCCTGTCGCAGGAAGAACTGCGCGCCCGCCAGCGCGTCGTCGACGCCGCCCGCGAAGCTCAGGCCCGTCAGGCCGCTGAACAGGCCGCCGCCGAAGCCCGCGCTCGCGCGGCTGCCGAAGCCGCTCAACGCGAAGCCGCCGCCAAGGCCGCCGCGGAGCGCGCCGCCGCTGCGCCGCCGCCTGTCGCTCCGGCTCCGGCCGCGCCCGCCGCGCCGGTGACCCCGCCCCCGGCGGCTCCGCAGGCGCCGCGTCCCGTGGCGCAGGCTCCGGCCGCCCCGCCGGCGCCGCGCCAGGACGCCCCGCGTCAGGACTCGCGTCCTTCGGCGCCCGGCCAGACCCGGACCTACGAGCCCAGCCGCGACCGTCGCGACGATCGTCCCAGCACGACGACCTATCGCCCGGCCCCGCAAGGCGACCGCCCGTTCAATCAGCGCGCGCCGCGCCCGGACGCCAACGCCAATTTCGGCCAACGGGCTCCCCGTCCTGAAGGCGATCGTCCGCGCGGTCCGCGTCCGGACGGTGATCGTCCGCAGGGCGATCGCGGCGGCTATCGGGGCGACCGTCCGCAGGGGGATCGTCCGCAAGGCGACCGTCCGCAGCAGACCGTCCGCTACTCGGCCCTGGCGCCGCGCCCGGCGCCCGGCGGCGCGCGTGGTCCTGGCGGCCCGCCGCGCGGTCCGCGCCCCGGCGTCCCCGCCGCGGCTCCGGCCACGCCCGAAATCCAGCGCGCCACCCGCTCGGCGCCCCGCCCCGGCGGCGGCGCCATGGATCGCCGTCCGGACGAGGATGACGATCGTCGCAAGAGCGCCGCGCCGAACAAGGCCGTGTCGCGCGTCAAGGGCGCGCCCCAGCGCCGCGAAGGCCGCCTGACCATCCAGGCTGTCGCCGGTGACGGGGATTCCGCCGACCGGATGCGTTCGCTCGCCTCGGTCCGCCGGGCCCGTGAGCGCGAAAAGGAAAAGCGTCGCGGCGGCGTGACCGAACAGGCCCGCGTCGCGCGTGAAGTCGTCATTCCGGACGTCATCACCGTTCAGGAGCTGTCCAACCGGATGGCCGTGCGCGGCGTCGACATCATCAAGTTCCTGATGCGTCAGGGCGTGATGCTGAAGATCAACGACGTCATCGACAACGACACCGCCGAGCTGGTGGCCACCGAATTCGGCCACACCGTCAAGCGCGTGTCGGAAGCCGACGTCGAAGAAGGCTTCATCGGCGCCGACGACCACGACGATCACATGGAGCTGCGGCCGCCGGTCGTGACGATCATGGGTCACGTCGACCACGGCAAGACCAGCCTGCTCGACGCCCTGCGCTCCACCGACGTGGCGGCGGGCGAAGCCGGCGGCATCACCCAGCACATCGGCGCCTATCAGGTTCGCCTGAAGGACGGCCAGCGCGTGACGTTCCTCGACACGCCCGGCCACGCCGCGTTCTCGTCGATGCGCGCCCGCGGCGCCAACATCACCGACATCGTGGTGCTGGTCGTGGCTGGCGACGACGGCGTGATGCCTCAGACGATCGAGGCGATCAAACACGCCAAGGCCGCCGAGGTGCCGATCATCGTCGCCGTCAACAAGATGGACAAGCCGGGCTCGGATCCGACCCGCGTGGTCAACGAGCTGCTGCAGCACGAGATCGTCGTCGAAAGCCTGGGTGGCGACACCCAGCTGATCGAGGTCTCGGCCAAGGCCCGCACCGGCCTCAGCGATCTGCTGGAAGCGATCCTGCTGCAGGCCGAAGTGCTGGACCTGAAGGCCAACCCTGACCGCAGCGCCGATGGCGTGGTGATCGAGGCCAAGCTGGACAAGGGTCGCGGCGCCGTCTCGACGGTTCTGGTCAACCGCGGCACGCTGAAGCGCGGCGACATCGTCGTGGCCGGCAGCCAGTGGGGCAAGGTCCGCGCGCTTCTAAACGAGCGCAACGAGCAGCTCCAGGAAGCGGGTCCCGCCACCCCGGTCGAGATCCTCGGCCTGGACGGCGTGCCCTCGCCGGGCGACGCCTTCGCCGTGGTCGAGAACGAAGCCCGCGCTCGCGAGCTGACCGAGTACCGCATCCGCCTGAAGCGTGAGAAGTCGATGGCCCCGGTGGGCGCCGGCGCTTCGATGGCCGACATGATGGCCAAGCTGCAGGACAAGAAGCTGAAAGAGCTGCCGCTGGTCATCAAGGCCGACGTGCAGGGCT
This sequence comes from Caulobacter sp. FWC26, assembly GCF_002742645.2. Taxonomy (NCBI): domain Bacteria; kingdom Pseudomonadati; phylum Pseudomonadota; class Alphaproteobacteria; order Caulobacterales; family Caulobacteraceae; genus Caulobacter; species Caulobacter sp. FWC26. The sequence continues at coordinate 36,888 of NZ_CP033875.1, read as the reverse complement.
CGGCCGAAGCGATCATCGGTTCGCTGGACAAGATGGCCACCGACGAGGTCCGCGCGCGGATCATCCTGTCGGGCGCCGGCGCAATCAGCGAAAGCGACGTCATGCTGGCCAAGGGCGCCGGCGCGCCGGTCATCGGCTTCAACGTCCGCGCCTCGGCGCAGGCGCGAGCCCTGGCCGAACGCGAAGGGGTCGAGATCCGCTACTACGCGATCATCTACGACCTGCTGGACGACATCAAAGGCGTGCTCTCGGGCATGCTGGCGCCGATCCAGCGCGAAACCTTCCTCGGCAACGCCGAGGTCCTGCAGGCCTTCGACATCTCCAAGGTCGGCAAGGTCGCCGGCTGTAAGGTCACCGAAGGCGTGGTCCGCAAGGGCGCCAAGGTCCGGATCATCCGTCAGGACATCGTGGTTCTCGAGCTCGGCACCCTGCAGACGCTCAAGCGCTTCAAGGACGAGGTCAACGAAGTCCCCGTCGGTCAGGAGTGCGGCATGATGTTCGCCGGCTTCCAGGACATCAAGGTCGGCGATGTGATCGAGTGCTTCACCGTCGAAGAGATCAAGCGCCAGCTCGACTAGGCGAAGTCGCGAGATCGGAAATCAGGGCGCGGGTCGAAAGGCTCGCGCCCTTTTTCTTGGGCCACGCGCAGACTGGAAATCGCCCCAATCCGGCGCTACGCCTCTTGTCATGCGCCTGAAAACCCTCCTCGCCCTGACCGCCATCGCCGCCTCGCTGAGCGCCTGCGCGACCGTCGATCGGCTCGACGCCGGCGGCGACGTGCACGACCTGCTGGTCGCCATCCGCGACAACGATCGCGCGACCTTTGACGCCCATGTCGACCGCCGCGCGCTCAAGGGTCAGATCGAGGCCCGACTGATGGAAGAGGCCCGGCAACGCGCTGGTCAGAGCAACAGCGCCATGGCCCTGGCGGCCATCGCCGCTGGTCCCCTGGCTGACGCCGCCGGAGAGGCGCTGATCCGGCCGGCGACCTTCCGCGCGGCCGCCAACTACTACGGCTACACGCCGGATCGTCCAATCCCGGGTCGTGTGGCGATCGCCGGCGCCCTGCGCCCCACCGGCGACGGGCGCGTCTGCGCCGCCCGCAAGGACGGCCCCTGCCTGCTGACCTTCAGCCGCGAGGGCGATCGCTGGCGGCTGTCGGGCTTTGACGCCTCAGCGGCTAATCTTCGCGCCAAATAATGCGTCGATCGATCGTCCGGAGCGCGGTTGTCGCAGTGGCGATGATCGGCGCCATGTCCTCCGCCGCCAAGGCCGAGACGCGGATGTTCTCGTACGATCCCGTTTCGCCGGACGCCAAGCGGCTGACGGGCGCGGGCGTGACGATCCTGTTCAAGGACGGCCTGCTGGGCGCCAGCCGGCCGCTGAAGGTGCTGGCCACCGGCGTCCCGGCTCAGGCGATGTTGAAGGCCGCGCGGTCGAAGGACCTCGGCCCCGGCGGCCTGTCGGCGATGAGCAGCGTCGACGCCAACGCCGCCCTGTACGAGGTCGACGCCTCGGCGGCGCAGGGCAAGATCTATCTGCGCGCCTTCTGCCCAGGCTCCACGCGGCTTTGGCTGTCCTTCAGCCCCATCGCGGTGCGGCGCGACCTGCGCATCCAGGCGCTTGGCGACGATCCCAAGGCGTCAGGCCAGGCGCGCCTGTGTGGGACGCTCGACTTCTCCTATCGCGGCGAATGGCGGCTGCCGGACAACCGCACCCCTGATCCGATGTCGGACTGGACCGACAACCCCCAGAGGCCGGACGTCTCCAACTAGGTCTCTCGCCAGCCGGGCGACCACGGTCTAGCCTCGCTCCAAAGCGGAGGGGACGATATGGCGAACGACACGGCGCTGGCGGGTTTCGAGTGTTTCGATTTCGATGACGGGCGCTGGTCGCGCGAGGTCTACAAGATCGGCGCCGGTCCGGCCGTGATCGTGATCCACGAGGTTCCAGGCCTGCATCCGGGGGTTCTGGCCTTCGCCCGCGATCTCGCCGATGCTGGCCTGACCGCCTATTGCCCCAGCCTGTTCGGCCAGCCCGGCAAAAAAGTCTCGCGCGGCTATGCGATCGGCGAGATCCTTAAGAACATCTGCGTCCGCCGCGAGTTCAGGGTCTGGAAGGACGGCCGCTCCAGCCCGATCGTCGACTGGCTGCGCGCCCTGGCCCGCCAGGTCCACGCCGACTGCGGCGGCAAGGGCGTCGGCGCGGTCGGCATGTGTTTCACCGGCGGCTTCGCCCTCGCGATGATGACCGAACCCTCCGTGGTGGCGCCGGTGCTGTCCCAGCCCTCGCTGCCGTTCAAGGATCGGGGCGGCCTCGACTGCTCGGCGTCCGAGATCGCCTGCGCCAAGAAGCGGTTCCAGGACGAGAACCTGTCGCTGATCGCCATGCGCTTCACATCCGACAAGCTGGTGCCCGACGCCCGCATCGCCCGCCTGAAGGCCGAGTTCGGCGAAAAGGTCGAGGTGGTGGAGCTCGCGGACGCGGACGCCGCCCCGGGTCAGCCGATGGCCCCGCACTCAGTGCTGACCCTGCACCTGCATCGCTCGGTCCCGACGAGCGGCAGCATGAAGGCGCGCGACAAGGTGATCGCGTTCTTCAAGGAAAGGACGTCGTGAGCGAATCCTTTGGAGAGGTCGTCGAGGGCGGCTGGTCAGTCGGCGGGTTCGCAGTCTGGCACGAGCGCCGAGACGTCCAGATCAAGCTCGACGAGGGCTTCAATGAAGGCTTGAAGGACGACCTTGGGCGGCGGTTCGTTCGAAGTCTTTATTATGAATTCGAGCGAAGCGCGACGAAGCGGATCTGGATCCCGTGCTTCGTATCGTGGGAGGCGTTCGAGTTCGAACACAAGGGCGTCCTGGGCTCGGGTCAGTACCTGAATATCTACTGCGTGCCTCGAGATGTCGCAGATCGGCTTTTCAGGCGACAGTATGCCAATCTCTTCGGGCGTGAGCCCGACGAAAAGCAGGGCGATCAGTTCTGGTCTGACATCGGCGCGGCGGTAGATATTTTCCTTCAACAAAACCGGGAAATCTACGAGCGGTCCGTGCCAGATCCGCGTCCGCCGCGCTTCATCCTCTTCGAATGGGGAGGGCAGTCTTTGGACTGGCGAGACGGGGCGAAGCTCGCTGCGAGCGCCCTAGAGGCCATACGGGAAGCCAGGAGCTGCTGAGGGAGAAGGCGACTAGACTGGACATCTTACGTTTACGCGCCTAGACACCGCGCCTTCCGATTTTCCCCGCGCACCGGCGTTCGATCCGCCGGCCGGGCCGCAAGGACGTCCGCGCCATGAAGCGCCATTCCGATACCAAGAAGGGCGCCCTGACCGGCCCTTCGCAACGCCAGCTTCGCGCCGGCGAACTGATCCGCCACGCCCTGGTCGAGATCCTCCGCGAAGAGGAACTGGCCGACGAAGCCCTGACCGGCGTCTCGGTCACGGTTTCGGAAGTGCGGATGAGCCCCGACCTGAAGCACGCCATTTGCTTCGTCGAGCCGCTGGGCGCCGGCCTGACCGGCGAAGACACCACCGAGGTGATCAAGGGCCTGAACCGGGTTTCGAAGTTCCTGCGCGGACGTCTGGGCCGCAGCATCGACATGAAGTTCACGCCGGACCTGAAGTTCATCCACGACGAAAGCTTCGGCACGGCCGCCTATATGGACAAGCTGTTCCTGGATCCGCGCGTCCAGCAGGACACCCGCCGCCTGTCCGACGTGGTCGACGACGAAGACGAGGCCTGAGCATGGCTCGCCGCAAGAAGGGCGACGCCGTATCGGGCTGGCTGTGCCTGGACAAGCCCTACGACCTGACCTCGACCACCGCCGTTTCCCGCGTGCGGCGGGCGTTCAACGCCCAGAAGGGCGGTCACGCCGGCACCCTTGACCCGCTGGCGACCGGCATCCTTCCGATAGCGCTGGGCGAAGCGACCAAGACCGTGCCGTTCCTGATGGACGCCGACAAGGCCTATCGCTTCACCATCGCCTGGGGCCGCGACACAACGACGCTGGATCGCGAAGGCGAGACCACCGCGACCTCCGACGTGCGCCCGACCCGCGAAGCGGTCGAGGCCGCGCTGCCCGCCTTCATCGGCGAGGTCGACCAGGTTCCGCCGAACTTCTCGGCCATCAAGGTCGATGGCGAGCGGGCCTATGATCTGGCGCGCGACGGCGTCGAGTTCGAGCTGCCGACCCGCAAGGTCAGCATTTTCGACCTCAAGGTCGTGGACCAGCCGGACGCCGATCACGTGACGCTCACGATGGAATGCGGCAAGGGCACCTATGTCCGCGCCGTGGTCCGGGATCTGGCCAAGGCGCTGGGAACCTGCGGTCACGTGGCCGACCTGCGGCGCACGCGGGTGGGCGGCTTCTCCGAGGCCTCGGCGATAGCGCTGGAAACTCTGGAGAATTTGAGCTATGAGGCCCGGCTGTCGGAGGTATTGCTTCCGGTCGAGACCGCGCTGGACGACATCCCGGCGTTGGCCGTGACCGATGAAGACGCCTTCCGGCTTGCACAGGGACGCGCCATCGTCCTGCTTCCGCGTCAGGTGGAAACGTTGAAAGCCGAGCTTCCGCCCGGCGATCGCACCGTTTCCGCCATGTCCGGCGACAGGTTGGTGGCCCTGTGCGAGATGCGCGCTGGGAAGCTCAATCCCGTGCGGGTCTTCCAACTCACCTGAGCGGAGACTTACCGATGTCGATTACTCTCGAGCGCAAGGCCGCTCTCATCGCCGAACACGCCCGCGGCGCGGGTGACACCGGCAGCGCTGAAGTCCAGGTCGCGATCCTCTCGGAACGCATCTCGAACCTGACCGAGCACTTCAAGACGCACAAGAAGGACAACCACAGCCGTCGTGGCCTGCTGAAGCTGGTTTCCCAGCGTCGCCGGCTTCTCGACCACCTGAAGAAGTCCGACGCCGGTCGCTATCAGTCCCTGATCGAAAAGCTGGGTCTGCGTCGCTAAGGCATCAAGATCCGCCGCCCCGCCTAGGCAGGGCGGCGGATCGCGTATTTGGGACCCGGCGGCCGAGACAGGCCGTACGCCAGGTTCCGTGGGACGCCCGCTCCAACCGGGTCGTTCCTCTGTCCGAGGGTTCACGTCCTCAAACCCGCCTGTCACACTGGATGAGGATCATCGGGCCGGCTTCCGTTAGCCGTCCGCCCCTGTCCGCCCCGACGGGAATCCGCCCGCGGGAACCGAAAGAAGAAAAATGTTCGATATCAAACGCAAGACGATCGAGTGGGGCGGCAAGACGCTTGTCCTCGAAACCGGTCGCATCGCCCGTCAGGCCGACGGCGCCGTTCTGGCCACCATGGGCGAAACCGTCGTCCTGGCCACCGCCGTGTTCGCCAAGAGCCAGAAGCCGGGCCAAGACTTCTTCCCGCTGACGGTCAACTATCAGGAAAAGACCTTCGCGGCCGGCAAGATCCCCGGCGGCTTCTTCAAGCGCGAAGGCCGTCCGTCGGAAAAGGAGACCCTGGTCTCCCGCCTGATCGACCGTCCGATCCGTCCGCTGTTCGTCAAGGGCTTCAAGAACGAAGTCCAGGTCGTCGTCACCGTGCTGCAGCACGACCTCGAGAACGATCCCGACATCCTGGGCATGGTCGCCGCCTCGGCCGCCCTGACCCTGTCGGGCGCCCCGTTCATGGGCCCGATCGGCGCCGCCCGCGTCGGCTGGATCAATGACCAGTACGTGCTGAACCCGACTCTCGACGAGATGAAGGAAAGCAAGATGGACCTCGTCGTGGCCGGCACCGCCGACGCCGTGATGATGGTTGAATCGGAAATCCAGGAGCTCTCGGAAGAGATCGTGCTGGGCGGCGTCAACTTCGCCCACCAGCAGATGCAGGCCGTGATCGACGCGATCATCGAACTGGCCGAGCACGCCGCCAAGGAGCCCTTCGCGTTCGAGCCGGAAGACACCGACGCGATCAAGGCGAAGATGAAGGACCTGGTGGGCGCCGACATCGCCGCCGCCTACAAGATCCAGAAGAAGCAAGACCGCTACGAAGCGGTCGGCGCCGCCAAGAAAAAGGCCGTCGCGGCCCTCGGCCTCTCGGACGAGAACCCGACCGGCTACGACCCGCTGAAGCTGGGCGCGATCTTCAAGGAACTGGAAGCCGACGTCGTGCGTCGCGGCATCCTGGACACCGGCCTGCGCATCGACGGCCGTGACGTGAAGACCGTGCGTCCGATCCTGGGCGAAGTCGGCATCCTGCCGCGCACCCACGGTTCGGCCCTGTTCACCCGCGGCGAGACCCAGGCGATCGTGGTCGCCACCCTGGGCACCGGCGACGACGAGCAGTTCATCGACGCCCTGGAAGGCACCTACAAGGAATCCTTCCTGCTGCACTACAACTTCCCGCCCTATTCGGTCGGTGAGACCGGCCGTATGGGTTCGCCGGGCCGTCGCGAGATCGGTCACGGCAAGCTGGCGTGGCGCGCCCTGCGCCCGATGCTGCCGAGCAAGGAAGACTTCCCCTACACGATCCGCCTGGTCTCGGAGATCACCGAGTCGAACGGTTCGTCCTCGATGGCCACGGTCTGTGGTTCGTCGCTGGCCATGATGGACGCCGGCGTGCCGCTGGTCCGTCCGGTCTCGGGCATCGCCATGGGCCTGATCCTGGAAAAGGACGGCTTCGCGGTTCTGTCGGACATCCTGGGTGACGAAGATCACCTGGGCGACATGGACTTCAAGGTCGCCGGCACCAGCGAAGGCCTGACCTCGCTGCAGATGGACATCAAGATCGCCGGCATCACGCCGCAGATCATGGAGCAGGCCCTGGCTCAGGCCAAGGAAGGCCGCGCGCACATCCTCGGTGAAATGAACAAGGCCATGGACGCGCCGCGCGCCGACGTGGGCGACTTCGCGCCGAAGATCGAGACCATCAACATCCCGACCGACAAGATCCGTGAAGTGATCGGCTCGGGCGGCAAGGTGATCCGCGAGATCGTCGCCACCACCGGCGCCAAGGTCGACATCAACGACGACGGCGTGGTCAAGGTCTCGGCCTCGGACGGCGCCAAGATCAAGGCCGCGATCGACTGGATCAAGTCGATCACCGACGAAGCGGAAGTCGGCAAGATCTACGACGGCAAGGTCGTGAAGGTCGTCGACTTCGGCGCCTTCGTGAACTTCTTCGGCGCCAAGGACGGTCTCGTCCACGTCAGCCAGATCAGCAACGAACGCGTCGCCAAGCCGTCGGACGTGCTGAAGGAAGGCCAAATGGTCAAGGTGAAGCTCCTGGGCTTCGACGACCGCGGCAAGACCAAGCTGTCCATGAAGGTCGTCGACCAAGAAACCGGCGAAGACCTGAGCAAGAAGGAAGCGGCGGCCGAAGAAGCGTAAGCCTCTTCAGCTTCCCATTCCGGACGCTATCAGGCGGGCGGCTCCGAAAAGGGGCCGCCCGCTTTGCGTTTGGAGCCGCCTTGCGCGCCCCGGCGTTACGCCCCGCAGCAGGGAGAAGCAGGGCCATGATCCGCCGCGAGCCATTGGAAGCCGAGGTCATGGGAACTCACGCGCCTTGACGCTCTTGGCCTCGTCCCCGATCCGGAGACTTATGGCCGTGCGCCTCAACCTCGCCACGAGCCTGCAATGGGCGGCGCGCATCGGCTACGCGGCGCGGGGCGCGGTCTATGTGGGGTTGGGTGCGATCGCCTTGTTGGCCGCCCTGGACCTGACCCCCAAGGCCAAGGGCGCTCGCGGCGTTCTGGAGACCTGGGCGACTTGGCCCTTGGGGGGTGTGCTGATCGCGCTCATCGCCAGCGGCCTGATCGGCTTCGCCGTCTGGCGCCTCGTACAGGCGCTGTTCGACGCCGATCGCCATGGGACCACGCTAAAGGGCTGGGCGGTGCGCGCGGGTCAGGCCTTGAGCGGCGCGGTCTACGGCGGTCTGGCCTGGTCGGCGCTGGAGCTGCTGGATGTCTTCGAGGATGTCGGCGAGGCGGACGAGACCCAGAGCGCTCACCAGTACGCCGAGGCGATCCTGGCCTGGCCGGGGGGCGATCGCCTGCTGATCGCGGCCGGCCTGATCGTTTTGGGTTTTGGAATCGGCAATGTGGCCCAGGGCCTGATGCAGGACTTCGCCAAGCGCCTGTCCTGCGACGCGGAGACCTGTGCGCGGATCGTCCCCCTGGCCAAGGTCGGCTATGCGGCGAGAGGCCTGGCCACCTTGCCGCTTGGCGCGTTCTTGCTTGTGGCGGGCCTTGAGGTGCGCGCGAGCCAGGCCCGGAGCTGGGGCGACGCGCTCCAGGTGGTCGAGCAACAGCCGGCGGGCGCGTGGATTCTGGGAATGGTCGCCGTCGGATTGGTGGCGTTCGGCCTCTTCGGTTTCGCTGAAGCGATCTACCGCCGTATCCGCCCGCCAGAGGCGCTTTGATCAGTTCCTGGGCGTGACGCGCACCACTGCGGCGTCCGGCGCGCCATTGCCGCCCCGGCAGGCCGCCAGCCTGTACTTCAGGTCCATGCAGACCCAGACCTCGGTCAGGCGACCCTGCTTGACGCGAACATTCAGGCCCTCCCGGGTCATGCCGCGATTACGCTGGATGAAGGCCTCCCGGATTTCCCCGGCCGTCATGGCCTCGTCGGCACCCGGATCGAGATCCGGGACGCCCAGCCGCTCACGGATCTGACGCGCCTTCTTGAAGTAGGCCTCAGGGGTCTTCCAGTTGCAGGTCCCATGCGCCTGCCATTCGTGCTGCAGCAGCCAGGGCGAAGGGGTCATGCACAGATTGGCCTTCACCGTCTTCACCCGCATCGGCGGGCTCGAGCGGCAGTAGCGGGGGTGCACCTTGTCCGGTCCGTTGGGCCAAAGCCCGTGGACCGTGAAACCGAAACGATTGGCCTCGCACTGGATCGCCTTGTCAGACTCCGGGATCCCAGCGCGGCAGGCCTCGGGCGACCAGTAGAGCGCCAGCAGATAAGCCGCGATCGGCACGTCGGGATAGATCTCGTCCGGCGGCGGGATCTCGGTCGGCGCGGGCGCGACGTCCTTGGGCACGGCGCACGCCTTCAGGCTGGAGGCTTGCGCGCCACCCGCCATGGCGAGCGCGAGCAAGGCTATAGTGGTGGCGGTTCTCATCCGAGGCTCCTCACGGCAAGCCGCGATAGGGTGCACCCGGAACCCTGGCGTCAAGCCACGTCGAGCGCGTCACGGGTCTGCGATCATTGTTATTGCGAATAATTATCATTGCAGCGCTCTTGCAACAAAGATAAGAACGCCTCGCAATTTCAGGAGGGGCGCGGTGGATGGCGCTCCCTGGGGATAGGACCACCATGCGTAACCCGAACTTCACCGGCGTTGTCAGCCGGCCCCGTCGCGCCTTGAGCATCGCCGCCGTCGCCGGTGTCGCCGGTCTCGGCCTGGCCCAAGCCGCCGTCGCCGGCCCCGAGGGCCCGGACAGCGCCGTCACCACCGCCAACGCCGACGACCGCTCAGTGTCGGCCGTGACCATCGACGCCAAGCGGGTCGCCGATCCTTCGTCCAGCAAGTTCACCGCGCCGCTGGTCGACACGCCCAAGTCGGTGACCGTGATCCCCGCCAAGATCATCGAGCAGACCGCCGCCACCTCGCTCGCGGACATCCTGCGCACCTCACCCGGCATCACCTTCGGCGCTGGCGAAGGCGGACAGCCGCTGGCCGATCGTCCCTTCATCCGGGGCCAAAGCTCGGCCAACAACGTTTTCGTCGACGGCGTCCGCGACACCGGCGGCCAGGTCCGGGAAATCTTCAACCTGGAACAGGTCGAGGTCGTGAAGGGTCCGGACAGCGCCTATAGCGGTCGCGGTTCGGGCGGCGGCAGCATCAACCTGTCGTCGAAGACCCCGAAAGCCGACAGCTTTGCACGCGGTTCGGTGGGCGTCGGCACGGACGCCTATCTCCGCGCGACCGCTGACCTCAACCACGCTCTGAACGACAGCGTCGCGGTTCGACTCAACGTCCTAGCCACGCAAGGCGATACGCCGGGCCGCAAGTCGGTGGACTTCGATCGCTGGGGGGTCGCCCCCTCGCTGGCGATCGGCCTGAACGGCGACACCCAGTTGACCGCCAGCTACTACCACCTAGAGGGCGACCAGACGCCTGACTACGGCATTCCGCTGGTGACCAAGACCACGCAGCCGCGCACCGCCTCGGGCGTGCTGAACGTGGATCCTCGCAGCTTCTACGGCGTCGCGGCGCGCGACTACCAGAAGACCAAGTCGGACATCGCCACCTTCGCCATCGACCACCGGATCGACGAAACGCTCAACCTGCGCCAGGTCGTCCGCTACTCCAAGTCGCTGAACGACTACATCGTCACCAACCCCGGCGACGGCGGCGCGGCGCAGTTCGTTCAGGGCCAGTGGTGGATGAAGCGCGGGACCAAGACCCGCTGGAACCCCACCGAGACCGTCGCCGCCGTCACCGACCTGCACGGCAAGAAGACGGTGTTCGGCCTTGAGCACAGCTTTGACATCGGCCTTGAGCTGAGCCGCGAGGAAAACCTCAACGCCACTTATTCGACCTTCACGACCTCAGGCGCGGCTTGCCCGACCGGCTTCACGATCGCGGCCAACACCCTGGCGAGCCTTGGGGCCGGCGACTGCACCCTCGTCTACAAGCCCAATGACAAGGACGCCTGGACCGGTGTCATCAATCGTGCGCCGGCCGCCCGCAACGTCGCCAAGACGACCGCCGTCTACGGCTTCGACACCATCAAGTTCAGCGACAAGGTGCTGTTGAACCTGGGCCTGCGCCACGACCGCTACGAGAGCCACGGCGTTGACGTGGCGACCACCCAGGCCAACGGCGTCTTTACCGCGACGACCTACACGCCGCGCCGCGGGTCCTGGGAGTTCACCAACTACCAGCTGGGCCTCGTCTACAAGCCGACGGCCGCGTCCAGCCTGTACGTGTCCTACGGCACCGCCTCGACCCCGCCGGGCATCTCGGCCGGCGACCAGAACAGCAACACCGTCACGGGCACGGGCAATCTGGCCACTGTGCAGCTGGAGCCGGAGGACAGCGAGAGCTTCGAAGCCGGCGCCAAGGCCAACGTTCTCAATGACACGCTCGCCCTGTCGGCGGCGATGTTCAAGACCACCCGCAAGAACGCTCAGATCCAGATCGACGCCAACACCTACGCCCAGGTGGGCGAGGTCGAGGTGCAGGGCTTCGAGCTCGGCTTCTCGGGCAACATTACTCCGAAGTGGCAGGTGTTCGGCGGCTATACCTACATGGATAGCGAGCTGGTTCGCGGCGCCTATACCAGCGTCAACCAGGGCGACCCTCTGGCCAACACGCCCAAGCACAGCTTCTCCAGCTTCACGACGTACAAGGTGACCCGCAAGATCGCTCTGGGCGGCGGCGCCTATTATGTTTCCAAGAGCTTCGGTGGCAACCAGGGCGGCGCCGGCGGCGGGACCAACCGCATCTACGCCCCGTCCTACTGGCGCTACGACGCCTTCGCCTCGTGGGCGGTCAACGACCGGGTCGACCTGCAGTTCAATGTCCAGAACCTGACGGACGAGCGCTACATCGCCCGAACCAACGGCGTGCACCATGCGGACCCCGCGCCCGGTCGCCAGGCGATCCTCACCGTCAACGTGAAGTACTGACCTCCCCTCGAAGGACTTCACGCCAGCGCCCCGTCCGGCCAATGTCCGGTCGGGGCGCTTTTTCTTTCCGGCACGGCGATGATCTGATCCGGATCAAAGGATCGACACGGCCATCCAGATAGGAACGGTTCGCAAATAGGATGTCGCTGATGATGCTGCAGATCCCAGAGGTTCTCACCAAAGCGCAGGTCGCCGAGTGCCGCGCGATTCTCGACGCCGGACCTTGGGTTGACGGCAATGTCACCTCCGGCTTCCAGGCCGCCATGGCCAAGAACAACGAGCAGTTGCCGCAGGAGAGCGCCGAGGCCCGCCAAGTCGGAGCCATCATCCTGCAGGCGCTGGAGGCGAATCCGCTCTTTGTCTCGGCCGCCCTGCCGCATGTGATCCTGTCGCCGATGTTCAACCGGTATGGCGTGGGCATGGGCTTCCGCGACCATGTCGACAACGCCATCCGCCGCGATCCGGTTACGGGTCAGCGCCTGCGGACCGACCTGTCGTGTACCCTCTTCCTGGCCGAGCCCGAGGACTATGACGGCGGCGAACTGGTGGTGAACGACCTGTACGGCGATCACGTCGTCAAGCTCGGCGCCGGCGACGCGATCCTCTATCCCAGCACCAGTCTGCACCACGTCACGCCGGTCACGCGCGGAGCCAGGATCGCGAGCTTTTTCTGGATCCAGAGCCTGATCCGCGACGACGCCAAGCGCACTCTATTGTTGGACATGGACGTCGCCATCCAGCGTCTTTCGCGCCAGGCCGCGCCGGAAGACGAGGCGATTCTCTCGCTTACGGGCGTCTATCACAACCTGCTGCGCCAGTGGGCCGAGGCCTAAGACCCGCCCAGGTATCACGTTCACGGAACAACGATACTTCTCGAAAACCATAAGTTTACGGTTGCGCCCCAACATCCGCCCAACTTTCTGGAGATCGGATGTCCCAGGCGTCGAAAACTCCCGCGCCCGCCCCCGTCGCCGCCTCGTCTTTTGGCGAGGCAGAGGCTGCGCGCTGGTTCTTCGACAACGCCGGCGGGCTGTTGACCGTCGTGTCCCCAGAGGGTCGATTCATCAACGTCAACGACGCCTGGACCGTCGTCACGGGATGGTCGCTGGATGAGCTCCTCGGCGCCCCGACCCTCAAGTTCGTCCACCCCGACAGTCAATCCGAACTGATCGACACCGGCCGGCGTCTTCGGGAGACGGGCTCGGCGGTCAATGAACTCAAGGTCCGTTGCAAGGACGGCCGCTGGATATGGCTGCAGGGACGCTCTCGCCGGGGTCCCAACGGAGAAATGGTCGGGGTGATGCACGACATCACCGCCGAGGTGGAGGCCCGGGCGGAACTCGAAGCGGCGCGGCGCACGCAGGCCTTGCTTGCCGAGGAGGCTGGCATCGGGGTCTGGAGCTACGAACCCGAGACCGGCCGCATCGACTGGGCGCCGGACGCCCTGGCCCTCCTGGGCATCGCGCCCGAGAGCATCTCGACAGCTGAACTGTTCCTGGCGCGGCTGCCCGAGAGTCAGCGCAAAGAGGTTCGGGCGGCCTTCGCGAGGGCTGTGACGACCGGGGAGGGCGGATCGCTGGAGTATCGTCTGCGCGGCGACAACGGCGGCTGGTTCACTTTGCGCGCGACCTATCGCGCCGAGCCCCGACCGGGAAAACTGTTCGCCCTGAAAGGGATCTCTCAAAACATCACCGAGGTCGCGCGAAGCCGGGACAAGGCGATCTGGAGCGAACGACGCGCCCGCCGCCTGGTGGAAGACGCGCCGTTCGCCGTGGCGGTCTATGACCTCGACATGCGGTTGCGGATGGTCAGTCCCCGCTTTCTGGAGATCTTCCGCTCCACCGAGGACCAGGTCATCGGCAAGACCCTGACCGAACTGACCGAGGGCGCGCGCCACCGGTTCGTGGCGCGAGTCACCCGGGCCCTTTCCGGCGAGATCGTCACCCGGCGCGAGGACCGCCTGTACGACGCCGACGGCGTGGAGCGGGTCTTCCGCTGGGAGGCCCGGCCCTGGCGCGACGTGGCCGGCGAGATCGTCGGCGTCATCACCTATATGGACGACATCACGGCGCTGACCACGGCGCGACGCGAAGCGCGAAGCAACGCACGGCGCCTGAAGGTGGCGCTGGGCGCGGCCCGCGCCGGCGTCTACGAGATCGACCACGAAGGCCGCACCTTCTGGGGTTCGCCGGAGTTCCATCGCATGATGGGGCGAAAGATCGAGTACGAAGACGTCAAGGCCGCCGTCTGGCCGATGATCCATCCAGACGATCGTGAGCAGCTCTACAAGCCTGTCGTCACGCGGCCGAGCGCGGGCCGCCGGGAGCCACAGCAGCACGACGTCCGGCTGCTGCCTCCTGACGGAGAGGCGCACTGGGTGCGGGTGTTCCATGATGTCCGGCGCGACGCGCAAGGTCGCGCGCGTAAGGCGGTGGGACTGATCCTCGACATCGACGAGAAGAAGAAGGCTGAGTTGGCCCTGATCGCGGCCAAGCGCGCCGCTCAGGCCGCCAACGAGGCCAAGGCGCAGTTCCTGGCCAATATGAGCCACGAGATCCGCACGCCCATGAACGGGGTCCTGGGCGTGATGCATGTGCTCAAGCGCGAGCTTCCGCCGGGCGACAACGCCGACCTGCTGGCTGAGGCCTTGGGCGCGGGCCAGATGTTGTCGACCCTGCTCGACGACGTCATCGACATTTCGCGCATCGAGGCCGGCCGCCTCGACCTGAGCCGCGAGCCGGTTGATCCTCGCGAGCTGGCTTGCGGGGTTGTCCGCTTGCTCAGCGGCCAGGCCGCGCACAAGGGCCTGGAGTTGATCCTGGACCTGCCAGAGGATCTGGGTTGGATCGAGACCGATCCCACGCGCGTCCGGCAGGCCCTCTTCAACCTCGTCGGCAATGCGGTGAAATTCACCCTGAAGGGCTCGGTCACGATCCGTGGGCGTCGTAAGGCGACAGATGATGGGCCGCGCCTGGTTTTCGACGTCATCGACACCGGCGTGGGCGTACCACTGGACGCTCAGGACCGGCTGTTCGAGCGTTTCAAACAGGCCGACGCTAGCACGACGCGGCGCTTCGGAGGCTCGGGCCTGGGTCTTGCGATCACCCGCGAGCTGGCGCGCATGTTGGGCGGCGAGGTGTCATTCCAGTCGGTTCCCGGCGTCGGATCGACCTTCTCGCTGAGCATCGCCGCCCCTGGGGTGGCGGCGCCTTTGGTCCGGGAGTCGGAGCCCTCGGATCTTCTCGAAGGCGTCCGGGTGCTGGTGGTGGAGGACAATCCCACCAATCAGATCGTCGCGCGTCGGCTGCTAGAGCAATTGGGCGCCTGCGTCAGCGTGGCGGACGACGGCGCCTCTGGCGTCGCGGCCGCGTCCACCGGCGACTTCGACCTCATCCTGATGGACGTGCAGATGCCGGGCATGGACGGCCTTGAAGCCGCCCGGCTTATTCGCGCCCTTCCCGGCGGAGCCGCCCACGCGCCGATCATCGCGCTGACCGCCAACGTCATGGCGCACCAGCGCGCGGCCTATCTCGCTGCGGGCATGAACGGGGTTGTGGCCAAACCGATCTCGCCCACCGCGCTGGTCAACGAGATCCAGCGGCTGTCCCAAGCCGTCTCGACACGACACGACGCCGTCGCCTAACCCCGTTCCCCCAAACCCTGAACCACGCTAAGCAGGGCTAAAACAGGGGGATACAGATGGCTGGCGAAAGTCAGGAACGCGCGTCGATGCGCACGGTGGTCGCGGCCTCGTCGGCTGGCACGGCCTTCGAGTGGTACGACTTCTTCATCTTTGGCAGTCTGACCCAGGTCATTTCGAAGACCTTCTTTGCGGGGCTGAACGAGACGGCGGGCTATATCGCCGCCCTCGCGCTCTTTGGCGTCGGCTTCGCCTTCCGACCCTTGGGCGCGCTGGTGTTCGGCAAGATCGGCGACCAGGCTGGCCGTAAAGGCGCGTTCCTGGCGACCGTGCTGATGATGGGTGGCGCCACCTTCGCGATCGCTTTCCTGCCAACCTATGAGCAGGCCGGTATTATCGCCCCGATCCTGCTGATCATCATGCGCTGCCTGCAAGGCTTCGCCCTGGGTGGCGAATATGGCGGCGCGGCGATCTATGTCGCCGAACACTCGCCCGCCGACAAGCGCGGCTGGTCGACCTCGTGGGTGCAGACCTCGGCCGCCTTCGGTCTGTTCGGCGCGCTTCTGGTCATCCTCGCCACCCGCTGGGTCCTGGGCAAGTATGTCGGCCCCGACGCCTTCGACGCCTGGGGTTGGCGGATTCCCTTCGCGGTCTCGATCGGCCTCCTGGGCATCTCGGTCTGGATGCGCTTGAAGCTGACCGAAAGCCCCGCCTTCGCCGCGATGAAGGAAGAAGGCCAGGCCTCCAAGGCGCCGTACGCCGAAGCCTTCGGCCAGTGGGGCAACCTCAAGCTGGTGATCCTGGCGTTCCTGTCGATGATGTGCGCTCAGGGCGCGGTCTGGTACACGAGCTTCTTCTACGTCCAGACCTTCATGGAGAAGTTCCTGAAGGTCGACGCGGTGACCATCAACGAGTTGATGATGACCGCCACCGCGATCAGCGCCGTCTTCTATGTCGTCTTCGGCTGGCTGTCGGACAAGATCGGTCGCAAGCCGGTGATGTTGGGCGGCATGACCCTGGCGCTGCTGTTCTACTTCCCCGGTTTCCACCTTCTGGAGAAGGCGGCGAACCCGGCCCTGGCCGAAGCCAGCGCCAAGGCGCCCGTCGTGGTCGTTGCCGATCCCAAGGACTGTTCCCTGCAGTTCGACCCCGTCGGCAAGACCGCGTTCGTGACCTCATGCGACATCGTCAAGAGCACCCTGGCCAATGCGGGCGTCTCCTACGCCAACGAAGCCGCGCCGGCGGGTGCTGTCGCCGCCGTGCGGATCGGCAGCGCTGAAATCACCTCAAAGAGCGCAACGGGCCTTGGCAAGGCCGAGGTCAAGGCGGTGAAGACCGAGGTGGAAACGCGGATCAAGGCCGCTCTGGTCGAGGCCGGCTATCCCGCCAAGGCCGACCCGAGCCGCATGAACAAGCCGATGATCCTGGCCGTGCTGTTCGTGTTCGTCATCGCGGCCACCGCGCTGTTCGGGCCGCTGGCCGCATGCCTGGTGGAACTGTTCCCCACCCGCGTTCGGTACACGGCTCTGTCCCTGCCCTACCATATCGGCACGGGCTGGGTCGGCGGCTTCGTTCCGTTTTTCGCCTTCGCCATCGTGGCGGCGGTCGGCAACATCTATGCCGGCCTCTGGTACCCGGTGGCCTTCACCCTGCTCAGCGTGCTGACCACCCTGTTCCTGCTGCCCGAAACCAAGGGTCGGCCGCTCAACTGATTCGAGGGTCAGGTCGCGATGGGGAGAACCTCCACCGCGACCTCGGCCTGGGCCAGCGCATGGATCAGCGCCGGATCGACCGCGTGCGTGATCAACCGGACGATCTGGCGTCCTTCGCGGGCCAGCTGGATCAAATGGTCCGCATCCGCCCGCTCGGGATCCAGACGCTCGACATCGCGCCGCGCCATCTTGACGATTTCCGGCTCGGCGTCGGCGTCCAGCACCAGCACATCGGCCGTTCCCAGAGCCCTCACCGCGCGGAGGGTCAAAAGGTCGGCGGGACCCTTGCCCGCTATGAACCGTACGACGCCCTTGCGCGCGCCGCCCTTGGCCAGGGCCTCTCGAAACAGTTGCCCGGCCCGGTCCATGTCGCCCGCGCGAGCGGCGGCGGCGGCCTCGCCCATCACCGCATCGCGCAGGAAGGCCCGGCGCTCGTGCAAGGTCGGTAAGGTCTTGCGGACTTCGCTCTGGAACTTGGCGAGCAGCGCCGCCACACGCCCGGTGCCCTCGGGCACCTGGGCCTCGATGTCGTTGCGCAGCATGGTGGCCAGAACCGGCGCGCCGCCGCCCGTCCCCACGGCCGCCACCACCTCGCCGCGATCGATCACGGCCGGTGTATTGAAATCGCAGAGCTCGGGCCGGTCGACCACATTGACCAGCACCCGAGCGGCCCGAGCCGCGCTGGCGGCGGCCTGGACGAACACTTCGTCGGGGCTGGCGATGAAGGCGAGCGCGGCGCCGCTGTAGGAACCCGGCAGATAGGCGGCGTGACCATCGAGACGGATCAGGGTCGCCGGCGAGCCGTCGAACAGACGCGCCTTGGCCTCGGCGGCGTCGCCAGAGCCGGCGATGACCACCTTGCGGCCGGCCAGGGGGAAGAAGGCGGGAAACGAGTCCAACACGAAACCTCGAAAGCTTATTGCGACCGGCAGTCTTCGTAAGGACCGCCCGGAAAACCCTTGAGCATGGCGTCCGCGCCCTTGCTCCAGATCTCGGCCTGGCCGGCGGTGTAGCGCGCCCCGGAGCCGGATCGCGCCAGCTTGAGGGTCTTGGTGGCGCCGCCGGCGGAGACCACCACGCGTTTGCCGTGCAGGGCGTAGGCGGCGGTGAAACGCTTGCCTGACTTGCAGCTGTAGCGGATGGGCGCGTCGGTCGAATCCATCGGCGCGACAGTGGCGCACCCCGCGAGCGTGGCGGACGCAAGAGCCAGAACAATGGCGACACGGCGCATGACGCGAACTCCTTGAGATGCTGAAGCATAGCGGGTTTCGCGGCGGGCGCCCCGCCATCCCGCGCCGGCGTCGACGATTTTCAACGTCGTCGAATGGGTCCGGGCCTCGGTTGAAAATCTCTCTGGCCAAGCCATGTGTGAACAGTGTTAGGTTTATTTGGGGCGCTTTGCGCCTGTCTTTCGTTGGGAGGCGAAGACGCATGGCCTTGACGCTCGATATCAACGGCAAGCCGGTATCCGTGCAAGCAGGACCCGAAACGCCGCTGCTGTGGGTGCTGCGCGACGAACTGGGAATGACCGGAACCAAATTCGGCTGCGGCGTGGCCCAGTGCGGCGCCTGCACGGTGCATATGGACGGACAACCGATCCGATCCTGCGTGACGCCGATCGAGGCCGTCGGGGCGGCGAAGATCACCACCATCGAGGGCTTGGGCGGTCAGCATCCGGTTCAACAAGCCTGGGTGCGTCACGACGTCCCGCAGTGCGGATACTGCCAGTCCGGCCAGATCATGTCGGCCTGCGCCCTGCTGGCCCAGAAGCCCAAACCCACCGATCAGGACATCGACGAGGCCATGGCGGGCAACATCTGTCGCTGTGGCGCCTACCAGCGGATCCGCGCCGCCATCAAGGACGCCGCCGACTTCGGCCCGCCGACGGGCGAGGCGCATGCCGATATCGATGAAGCCATCGTCGCCGCCTCGGGCGCGACGCACCGGGGAGCCGGCCGATGAACGCCCCTGTCGATCCCAAGAACCTGAAAGCCGCCCTCCCCAGCCGTCGCGACGTGGTTGTCGCCTCCACCCTGGTGGGCGGCGCGCTGCTGGTCGGCTGCTCTCCCGCTGATCTGATGAGCGCCGGCTCGAAGGTCGAAGTCGGCGCCTTTGGTCCCTTCATCAAGATCGCGCCCGACGGCGCGGTCACGGTGATCTCCAAGCACATCGAATTTGGCCAGGGTAATCACGCCGGTCTGGCCGCCATCGTCGCCGAGGAGCTGGACGCGGACTGGAGCAAGGTCAAGGTCGAGCAAGCTCCGGCCAACGCCAAGCTCTATGCGAATGGCACGATGGGCGCGCAGCTGACGGGCGGCTCGTCGGCGATCTCGAACTCCTGGGACCAGCTTCGCAAGGCGGGCGCCGGCGCGCGGGCGATGTTTGTGCAGGCCGCCGCCAACCGCTGGAACGTTCCGGTCGGCGAAATCACGGTGAAGGACAGCGTCCTGACCCATACGTCGGGCAAGACCGCCACCTTTGGCGAGTTGCTCAACGACGCCGCCAAGGTCAATCCGCCGGCCGATCCCAAGCTCAAGGACCCCAAGGCGTTCACCCTGATCGGCTCCGATCGCGTGCGCCGCAAGGACTCGCAGGCCAAGAGCGACGGCACGGCGCGTTACACCCAGGACGTCCGCCTGCCGGACATGCTGACAGCCGTGGTCGCTCACGCGCCCCGGTTCGGCGGCAAGGTGAAGAGCTTCGACGCGGCCGAGGCCAAGAAGGTCGCAGGCGTCGTCGACGTCTTCGAGATCCCGACCGGTATCGCCGTCGTCGCCCAGAACACCTACGCCGCCCGCATGGGCCGTGAAGCGCTGAAGGTCGAGTGGGACGAGGAAAAGGCTGAGAAGCGCGGCAGTGCGGCGATCCTTCAGGGTTATCGCGACGTACTGGCGGGCAAGGACGCCTCTGTGAAGTGGGAGCCCTTCGACCAGCGCGGCGACGCCGCCGGCCTGGAATCAGCCAAGGGCGCCGACGTCGTCGAGTTGAACTACGAGTTCCCCTATCTGGCTCATGCGACCATGGAGCCGATGAACTGCGTGGCCGCCGTCGACGGCAACAAGGTCAAGCTGACCTTCGGTTCTCAGGGCCAGACTCTCGATCAGTTGAACGTCGCCAAGGTGGTCGGCTGCCTGCCGGGTTCGGTGGAGATCGAAACCCTGTTCGCCGGTGGCTCGTTCGGCCGACGCGCCACCTTCCAGTCGGACTACGCCGTCGAGTGCGTTCATATCGCCAAGAAGATCGGCAAAGGCCGTCCGGTGAAGCTGGTCTGGACGCGCGAAGACGACATGCGGTCGGGTTATTTCCGGCCCATCGTGGTGCACGCGCTCAAAGTGAAGCTCGACAAGGATGGCCTGCCGGCGGCCTGGCGCCATCGCATTGTCACCCAGTCGATCATGAAGGGCGCGCCGATGCCGATGGGCAAGGGCCCTGACTCCACGGCGTTCGAGGGCATCAATGACTCGCCCTATCTGAAGGCGACGCCCGTGGTCGACGCCCAGGTGGCCTTCCCCGACATCGGCGTGCCGGTGCTGTGGTGGCGGTCTGTGGGAGCGACCCACACCGCCTTCGTCATGGAGCACACCATCGACCAACTGGCCGCCAAGGCCGGCAAAGATCCCGTCGAGTATCGCCGAGCGCTCTACACCAAGGCCGGAGCCGATCGTCACCTCGCCGCCCTGAACCTGGCGCTGGAGAAGGCCGGCCCCAAGGCGGCGGCGGGATGGACACGCGGCGTCGCCGTTCACGAGAGCTTCGGCTCTGTCGTGGCGCAGGTCGCCGAGGTCAAGCTCGAGAATGGCGCGCCGCGCGTCGGCCGCGTGGTGACGGCGATCGACTGCGGCGTGGCGATCTCCCCCGACCAGATCGCGGCCCAGATGGAAGGCGGTACGTGCTACGGCCTGTCGGCGGCGCTGTTCGGCGAGGTGACCCTGACCGACGGACAGGTCGATCAGACCAACTTTGACGGCTACCGTGTCCTGCGGATCAATGAGGCGCCGTTGGTGGAAACCAATATCGTTCCCTCTGGAAATCCGCCCAGCGGGGTCGGCGAGCCCGGCACGCCGGTGATCGCTCCGGCGGTGGCTAACGCCTTGTTCGCCCTCAACAAGACCGCGACATCGCGTCTGCCCTTCGTCCGTTCGCAGGCTTAGCAACCAGCGTTCGCCAAATACACGCTAGACGGGAATCAAAAGCCCATTCATCTTGATGAAATGGGTAAGCGTAACTGTATCGGTTTCCAATCCTTGGTCCGACCTGAGCCACGGCGCTTCCGGCGGAGTCCTGGGCGTTCCAGCGAGGCCCCCACGCGCGCGGCGAGCCCGACGCGATGACGTCGAGGTCCGAATGTGATTGTGACGCCTTGGCGGACGAGGAGGATATCGCCGCGTTCAATCGCGCCCTGGCGGCGGTCGGCGATGAGTATCGGCGCGTGCTTCGAGTGTTAATCCCAAGGCTGGCGGCGCTAGAGGAGCGCGGCGACGCCGCCGAAGCTCTGCGTTTGATCGCCGAGATCGAGGCGATCGTGGTCTCCCGTGAGCCGTCGGCGCAGTGAGTGACGACGACGACGGCTTCGATCTCAAGGGCGCTGTAGAGCGCGCAGGTCTTCAGGCCGATCGACATCAAGGTGGATGCCAGGATCGTCGACGGCGACCTGGATAAGGCGAGCGCCCGCGCGCGCGATCAGGGTCCGCGCCCCTTCGTCACCCGACAGGGCGCGAAGCGCCGGCAGCCAGTCTGCGCCGAACAGAACCGGATGACCCCGACGTCCCAGATAGGTCGGCGCGACGATATCGTCCGGGCCACGGAGAGCGACGGCTAGGCGCTCGGGCGTGCGGGGATCGATCCGGGGCATGTCGCCGAGGAAGACGAAAATCCCACGGGCGTCGTCCGACGCCGCGCGCGCCGCATCCGCGAGCGACACCCCCATGCCTGCGGTCGAATCTTCAACCGAAACCATGACGAGACGCTCGGTCTCGTCCAGACGCGCCGCGATCGCCCTTACCGTCTCCCGGAGCGTAGGGTCGGGCCCTACCGCCACGAAAACCCGGCGAACGGGGGCCCGAAACGCCGTGGACAACGCGCCGGCGACCAGCGGCTTATCGTCCAGCGGGGCGGTCAGCTTTCCACCGCCAAACCGCTGGCCTCGTCCGGCGGCCAGGACGATCGCATCCCATGGGCCCGTATCCCTTTGCGTCATCGATCACAGCGCCTATTCTTACGTCCAGACATGACGCCCTATGACGACAGCCCCGCGCAAGCGGTCTCGACCGCGCCCCGGACGCCCGCGTCGTCGTTGATCGATGGTTTCGGGCGCGCGGTCACCTATCTGCGCGTCTCGGTGACCGACCGGTGCGACCTGCGCTGCGTCTACTGCATGGCCGAGCACATGACCTTTCTGCCGAAGGCGGAGGTCCTGACGCTGGAAGAGCTGGACAGGCTGGCCTCGGCTTTTATCGATCTGGGCGTGCGCAAGCTGCGCCTGACCGGCGGCGAGCCTCTGGTGCGCAAAGGCTTCATGGGTCTGGTGGAAAACCTGTCTCGCCATCTGCGATCGGGCGCCCTGGACGAACTGACCCTGACGACGAACGGAACCCAACTCGCGCCCCATGCCGCCGAACTTGCCCGACACGGTGTGCGACGCATCAATGTCTCGCTCGACACCTTGAAGCCGGATCTGTTCCGGACGCTAACGCGCGGGGGCGACGTGGCCCGAGTGCTGGCGGGGATCGATTCCGCCCAGGCGGCTGGGCTCCAAGTGAAGATCAATACCGTAGCGCTGAAGCATGACAACGCCGGCGAGATCCCCGACCTGATCCGCTGGGCCCACGCGCGGGGCTGCGACCTGACCCTGATCGAGACGATGCCGCTGGGCGAGGTCGACCAGGATCGCACCGACCAGTTTTTGTCCCTGGCCGATGTTCGCCGCGACCTCGCATCCTTCTGGACCTTGAATGACATCAGCGACGCCACGGGCGGCCCGGCGCGCTACGTGCGGATCGCCGAGACAGGGGGGCGCCTCGGGCTGATCACCCCCCTCAGCAACCACTTCTGCGACACCTGCAACCGGGTGCGCCTGACCTGCACGGGCACACTGCACACCTGTCTGGGCCGCGACGACGCCAGCGACCTGCGCGCAGTGATCCGCAGCGGAGCCAGCGACGCGGAGCTGAAGGAAGCGATCTTTGCGGCGCTCGCGAGCAAGCCCAAGGGGCACGACTTCCAGATCGCCGCCGCGCGTCCGTCCGTGGCGCGGCACATGTCGACGACGGGGGGCTGAGGTGGCGCGCGTTCTCCTGTTCGGGCGCCTGGCCGACCAGGCCGGCTGGCGTCAGCGTGAAATCGACGCGCCAGATCTCGCGACTCTGCGCGCCAGCCTCGCCGGCGCCGATCCCGCCCTGGGAGAAGCGCTTGTCGCCGCCGGGGTCCAGGTCGCCGTCGACAAGACGATCGTCCGGGGCGACGTTGCTCTGGCCGCCGCCGCCGAGGTGGCGTTTCTGCCCCCGATGAGCGGCGGATGATCATCACCCTGACCGATCAGCCCTTCGAGCCGGGCGCGCTGGTCACCGCGTTTTGCGCGCACCGCGAGGAGACAGGAGCGGTGGCGACCTTCGTCGGTCTCGCCCGCGCCGAGAAGGGCGCGACCACCGCGCTCGAGCTTGAGGCCTATCCGGGCTTCACCGACAGCGCGATCTCGGCGATCGCGCAAGCTGCGGTCACGCGCTTCACCCTGCAGGACGTCCACATCGTGCACCGCGTGGGCCGTATTTCCCCGGGCGAGGCGATCGTCTTCGTGGCTACCGCCGCCGCCCATCGCCGCGAGGCCTTCGAGGCGTGTGACCACCTGATGGACTATCTGAAAAGCCGCGCGCCCTTCTGGAAGAAGGAGCACGGGCCCGACGGTCCCCGCTGGATCGAGCCGACCGCGCGCGATAGGACCGATGCGCAACGGTGGGATCAGGAGACCTGAATGTCCGAAGCGCTGAAGCCCGGCGGCGGGATTAAGCCCGACCTTCCCTTCACTCCGGTGCGCGTGGCCGTGCTGACCATTTCCGATACGCGCGACGAGGCCAGCGACACGTCGGGCCAGATTCTCATAGAACGCGTCAAGGCCGCCGGCCACGAGCTGGGCGGTCGCGCGGTCGTTCGCGACGACATCGATCAGATCCGCGCCCAGGTTCGATCATGGATCGACAGCCAGGGAGTCGACGCGATCGTGACCACCGGCGGGACCGGTCTGACAGGCCGCGATGTCACCGTCGAGGCGTTGGAGCCCCTTTTCGACAAGAAGATCGACGGCTTTTCGGTGGTCTTCCACCTGGTCAGCTACGCCTCGGTCGGCCTTTCGACCCTGCAGTCGCGGGCGACGGCGGGCTTGATCGACGGCGTCTTCGTCTTCTGCCTTCCCGGAAGCAACGGCGCTGTGAAGGACGGCTGGGACAAGGTCATTTCCGCCCAGTTGGACAGCCGTCACAAGCCCTGCAACATGGTCGAGCTGATGCCGAGGTTGTTGGAACGTTGAGCAAGCTCACGCACATGGACGACCAGGGGCGCGCCCGCATGGTCGACGTTTCCGAGAAACACGCGACCGTCCGCGAGGCCGTCGCGTCGGGCTTCGTGCGGATGAGCGCCGAAACCCTGGCGCTGGCGATATCTGGCTCGGGCCGCAAGGGCGACGTCCGCGCTGTGGCGGAACTGGCCGGCGTCATGGCCGCCAAGAAAACGTCCGATCTGATCCCGCTCTGCCACCCCCTGGCCCTCTCCAAAGTCGAGGTGGCGGTCGAACCCTCGGACGGCGGACTTCACGTCACCGCCCGGGTCAAGACCACCGGGCCAACAGGCGTGGAGATGGAGGCCCTGACGGCGGCCTCGGTCGCCTGCCTGACGATCTACGACATGCTCAAGGCCGCCGAGAAGGGCATGATCATCGAAGCCGTGCGTCTTCTGGAAAAGACCGGCGGAAAATCGGGCGACTGGAAAGCCGCTTAGGGCCCTATCGCGCCACGCTTGCTCGGGCGCGCCTGAGGCCTGGGCGCGCGGCTGGAGCGCCGGCTTCGTTCTGTTCCAGCGCCGCCAGAAGATCGGCCTTCAGCGCGTTCAGCTTTCGCGTGTCGGTGACTTTGCCGCCCTCGACCGTCTGAACGTAGAAGGCGTCGACCGCCCGCTCGCCATAGCCGTCGATATGGGCCGACTGAATGGAAAGGGCGCTGTCGGCCAGGGTCTTGGCCAAGGCGTGGAGCAGGCCGGGACGGTCGCGCCCCGAGGCTTCGACGACGGTGGCGTCGTTCGACGCCTCGTTATCGATGGTGACGGACGGGGCGATCGCGAAAGCCGCCGCGCGGGTCTGTTCCGAACCCCGGCGAGGCTCAACGGCAAGCGCGTCGCCCTTGCCCGCCGCCTCCAGAGCATCGGCCAGGCGTCGCAGGGCCCGAGGATTCTCGCAGCCGAACGGCGCCCCCGTGACGTCCTGGACGTAGAAGACGTCGAGGGCCTGACCCTGGCGAGAGGTGAACACGCGCGCGCCGACGACGTTGCCGCCCAGCGAGGAAATGGCCAAGGCCAGGTCGGAGAACAGGCCTCGGCGGTCCTTGGCCGCGACGACCACCTCGGCCGCGTTGCTGCCGGCTCGCACCTGGCCTTCGGCCGCAGCCCCTGCCTGAATGGCGGCGCGGCGAGCCAGCTCCGCATGATGGAACAGGTCGTCCTGCGAGAAAGCGCTGAAATAGGCGTTTTCCATCGCCGCCACCCAGCCCTTGGCGGCGGGATCGGTTTCCAGCAGAGCGGCCCGCGCGGCCTCGGCGGCGTTCTCCTGATGCCGCTGGACATTGGCGGCGGCGTCGCTGCCGCGCCCCCCGCGGAACACCGCCTCCGTCGCGTTGTAGAGCTCCCGCAGCAGCTGGCCCTTCCACCCGTTCCAGACGCCCGGCCCAACGGCCCGAATGTCGGCGACGGTGATGACCAGCAGCAGGCGCAAACGCTCCGGATTTTCGACGATCCGGGCGAAGGCGGCGACAGTGCCGGGATCGGACACATCCCGCTTCTGAGCGAAGTCGCTCATGACGAGGTGGTTCTCGACCAGCCAGGCCACCAGTTCGACCTTGCTACGTTCCAGGCCCAGCCGTTCGCACGCACTGCGGGCGCTGCGGGCCCCGGCCTTCTCCTGGCCGCCGACCCCGCCCTTGCCGGTATCGTGCAGCAGCATGGCCAGGAACAGCGACTCGCGGTCCTCGATCAGCGGCATGATCGAGACTGACAAGGGGTGGTCCTCGACAAGTTGCCCCGCCGCGATGTCGCCGATCACGCCCACCGCGCGCAGGGTGTGCTCGTCCACCGTGTACGAGTGGTACATGTTGAACTGCATCTGGGCGACGACCCGGCCAAACTCGGGGATGAACCGGCCCAGGACGCCGGCGTCGTTCATCAGGGTGAGGGTGCGGTAGCTGCGCTTGCCATGCGCCAACAGATGCAGAAAGGCCCGGCAGGCCTCGGGGTCGCGACGGACCTTCGAGGTGATCAGCGGCAGGCTACGGGTGACGGCGGTGAAGGCGTCGGGATGCAGATCAAGATCGCGTTCGTCGGCGATCTTGAACAGCCGGATGAGATTGACGGGATCGGCCTCGAAGATCTCGGGGCCCGCGATATTGAGACGGCCGCCGTCCTCATAGAAGCCCGCGACATCCAAAGCCTTGCGCTTGGGTCGCGCCCCCGGAAGGAAGCGTGAGATGCCCTTGGGCTCGTTCTTGAAGTGCTCGGCCTCCAGCTTGGCCGAGAAGGCGCGGGTCAGGGTCCCGACTTCCTTGGCGATCAGGAAGTAGCGGCGCATGAACCGCTCGACCGCAGGCGCGTCGCCGCGGTCGCCGTAGCCCATGCGCCGCGCGATCTCCGGCTGCAGATCAAAGGTCAGCCGCTCCTCGGGCCGCCCGGTAGTGAAGTGCAGGTGAGCGCGCACCGCGTGCAGAAAGTCGAAGGCGCGGATGAAGGCCTTGGTCTCGCGGGTCGAAAACACCTCCATCTTGAAGACGTCCTCGGGCCGATCGACCGGGTGCAGATACTCGGCGATCCACATCAGGGTGTGGAGGTCGCGCAGCCCCCCCTTCCCTTCCTTGACGTTGGGCTCGACCATGTAGCGGCTGGCGCCGGCGCGCGCTTGCCGGTCGTCGCGCTCCTTGAGCTTGGCGGCCACGAACTGGGCGCCGGTGTTTTTCATGACCTCGTCGCGGAAGCGCCGCTTGAGATCCTCAGCCAGGCGCTCGTCGCCTGTCAGGCGGCGAGCTTCCAGGATCGAGGTGCGGATCGTGAAGTCTTCCTTCGAAAGCCTCACGCACTCCTCGATGGTCCGCGAGGCATGGCCGACCTTGAAGCCCAGGTCCCATAGCGCATAGAGCATGTATTCGATCACACTCTCGGCGTGCGGCGTCTGCTTGTAGGGGCGCAGGAACAGAAGATCGATGTCGCTGAACGGCGCCAGGGTTCCCCGGCCATAGCCGCCAACGGCCAGCAGGCACAGGCGCTCGCCCTCGGTCGGGTTGCGGGCTCGGAAGACATGCACCGTCGTAAAGTCGTAGAGGGCGGTGATCACCTCGTCGGTGACGCCGCTGAGCAGGCGGCTGGTCTCGACGCCGCTGGCGCCGTTCTCCAGCCGCTCCTTGGCGATCATCCGGCCGCGAAACAGCGCCTGCTTGAGAATCTCGATGGCCCGGGCGCGCTGTTCGGACTCGTTGCCGATCGAATCCAAAGCAGCGGCCGAAAGCCTCGCCCTAAGGGCGTGACCGTCGACGACGTGTTCCAGGCGGGTGGGGCGAAGGCGACGGGGCATGCGGTTAATATGGTTATACCCTAGGCCCTGAGCAGACCCTTAAGACGATAAAGCGTCTCCAGGGCCTCGCGCGGACTCATGCCGTCAATGTCGAGGTCGGCCAACGAGGTCTCTACCGGGCTCGGCGCCGCTTTGGCGGGCGCCTGCGCCACCGCCTGACTCATGGCGAACAGGGGCAGGTCATCCAGCTTGGCCGGCGACTGGTCCTTGCTTTCGAGACGGTCCAGGACTTCACGGGCCCGAACCACGACCGGCGCCGGAACGCCGGCGAGCTTGGCCACCTGAACACCATAGGACCGATCGGCGGGCCCGGGCGCAGCCTCGTGCAGGAAGACCAGATCGCCGTTCCACTCCTTGGCGCGCAGGGAGAGATTGGAGACGAAGCTCATCCGCTCCTCCAGCGTCGCCAGCTCATGATAGTGGGTGGCGAACAAGGCGCGGCAACGGTTCACATCATGCAGAGCCTCGGCGCAGGCCCAGGCGATGGCCAGGCCATCATAGGTGGCCGTGCCGCGGCCGATCTCGTCGAGGATCACCAGGCTGCGCGGTCCCGCCTGGGTGAGGATCGCCGCAGTCTCGACCATTTCCATCATGAAGGTCGAACGACCCCGCGCCAGATCGTCCCCCGCGCCGACGCGGCTGAACAGACGATCCACCACGCCAAGCCGGAAGCTGGCGGCCGGAACGTAACAACCGGACTGGGCCAGGATGGCCAGCAGGGCGTTCTGGCGCAGGAAGGTCGACTTACCGGCCATGTTCGGGCCGGTGACGATCGAAAGACGCGCGCCGGTCTCGCCAGAGGCGTCGAGGCGGCAATCGTTGGGTGTGTAGGGCTCGCCCGCGCGTTTGACGGCGGCCTCTACGACGGGATGGCGCGCGGCCCTGGCGTCAAAGGCCAGGGACTTGTCGACGCTGGGGCGCACGGCGCCGGCATCCTCGGCCCACTCGGCCAGGCTGGAGGCGACGTCCAGGCGAGCCAAGGCTTCGGAGGCGATCTGGATGGCGTCGGCCAGCAAGCGGGCCTGTTCACGCCAATCCTCGAAGGCGGCGACCTCCATGGCCAGGGCCCGCTCGGCCGCCTGCGCGATGCGCGCGTCGAGATCGGCCAGCTCCACGGTGGTGAAGCGGACCTGATTGGCCAGCGTCTGGCGGTGGATGAAGGTGGCGTTCAGCGGCGGCTGGAACAGCGGATCGGCCTTGCCAGCCGTGGCCTCGACGAAATAGCCGAGAACCCCGTTGTGACGGATCTTCAGCGGCACGCCGCTTTCAAGAGCGAGCTGGGATTCCAGGGCGGCGATGACCTTGCGACTGTCGTCGCGAAGGCCGCGCGCCTGATCCAGTTCTGGCCGAACGCCTGGCGCGACGAAGCCGCCATCCCGAGCCAAGGCCGGCAGGTCGGGCCCGAGACCCTGTTCCAGCGTGGTGAGGAACTGCGACAAGCCCTCATGCAGCGACGGCGTCAAAGCCTCGAAGGCGTGCGCCAGTTCGAACGGCGGCGGCGACAGGGGGTCAGGCGTGCCGCCCGCCATGCCGGCCAGACGTTCGCCCACCTTCAACGTATCGCGGATACAGCCGAGATCCCGCGGCCCCCCGCGACCCAGGGCCAGACGCGAGAGCGCGCGCGCCATGTCGCCGGCGCCCTTGAGCACCTCGCGCAAGCGCTGACGGAGCTGACGATGCTCGACGAACCACTCGATCGCGTCCAGGCGCTGGTCGATGGCGGCGACATCCAGGAGCGGACGGGCCAACCGCGAAGCCAGGAGGCGCGCGCCACCGGCCGTCACCGTACGGTCGATGGCCGCCAGCAACGAGCCGTTACGGTCGCCGCTCTGGGTGCGGTCGATTTCGAGGCTGGAGCGTGTGGCTGGATCGATAGCCATGACATCGGCGTCGGCCGCGCGGCGCGGCGCACGCAGCGCCGGCAAGCGACCTGCCTGAGTCATTTCCAGGTGCGCGGCGATCAGGCCCAAGGCGCCGATCTCGGCCGGCGACAGGCCGCCAAAGCCGTCCAGAGTCTCGACGCCATAGAGGCGTTTCACCCGGGTCTCGGAGGCCTGGGGCTCGGAGAGGGCCGACGGCATCGGCTGCACCAGCCCGCCGCAGATCTTCAGGGTCTGGGAGAGGCTGTCATCAGACAGCAGGCGGTCGGCGACCAGGGTCTCTGACGGGGCCAGGGCGGCGAGGATCGGCGCAACGCCTTCCTTGGCCACAGCGAAGACCTCGACCTCGCCGGTGGAGAGCTCCACCGACGCCACGGCGGCTTGGCCGGCGCGCAGGGCCACGGCGGCCAGGCGGTTGGCGCCCCGGGCGTCGAGAAGACCGTCCTCGGTGAGCGTGCCCGGCGTCACGACCCGGACGATGTCGCGGCGAACCACCGCCTTGGAGCCGCGCTTCTTGGCCTCGGCCGGGTCTTCCATCTGCTCGCAGACGGCGACCTTGAAGCCCAGGCGGATCAGCTTGGAAAGATAGGCCTCGGCCGCATGCTGCGGCACGCCCGCCATCGGGATCGGCTGGCCGTTGTGCGTCCCGCGAAAGGTCTGGCTGATCCCCAGCGCGGCGGCGGCCTTGTAGGCGTCGTCGAAGAACAGCTCGTAGAAGTCGCCCATTCGGAAGAAGATCAGCGCGTCGGGCTGACGCGCCTTCATCTCGAAGAACTGCGCCATCACCGGCGTCGCGCCGGTGGGGTCGATCTCGTGGGCAGGGGTCGGCGTGGCGTGAGCGTTCATCGCCCAGGAAACTACAGAGCGTCGCGGGCGCCGTTAAGGGGCGGCGTTAAGGAATTCAGGGAACGGTGGGCGGTCATCGCGGAAGAGCGCTTGACGACCCGTCGCCCAGAGGTTGAGTTGACATCATGAGCGCCACACATCAATCGCTTCCGCCCCGACCGGCCGTCATGGGCGCTTACAAGCCGGATTGGTTGGAGATCCCTTCGGGCGACGATATGGCGGCGTTCTATCCCGCTCGCGCTGCTCGTCGTGAAATCTCGGGCAAGGTGACCATGGTGTGCACGGTGAAGGCCGACGGGCGCCTTTCTGACTGCCGCATCGCCGCTGAAGCCCCCAAGGGAGAAGGGTTCGGGCAGGCTGCTCTACGCTTGGCGCCAAAATTTCGGATGATTCCTCCGGACGATCTTCGCTCGAGCGCCGGTGAAGTGACGATCCCTCTCGTCTTCCAAGTCCCCGAAGGACGGTCGTCGACGAAACTCGCGCCCGGTGACGCCAAGCTGCTCATCTTCGGCGGCGGCGGCGTGGCGGCCGTGTCAGCGTGGTTGCTCGTCGTGATGATCTGGGGCTTGGGCCGCTTCCACAAAAGCGCGGCCCAACAAGCGGAAAGACGACGCCCTAGCTCCCCGTGACCTCTTCCCAGAAGCGCTTGGCCTTGCCGACGAAGTTGGCGGACTTGGGGTTCTGCTTCTCGCCGCACAGACCGGCCAGCTCGCGCATCAGTTCCTTCTGGCGCGCGGAGAGGTGGGTCGGGGTTTCGACGAACAGCTCGACGACCAGATCGCCGCGCTGACGGCTGCGCAGCGACGGCATGCCCTTGCCCTTGAGGCGGACGGTCTTGCCGGTCTGGGCGCCTTCCGGCACCTGGACCATGACCTTGCACTGGCCGTCGCAGGACTCGCCGCCCAGAAGGCAGGGCGCCTCGATCTCCCCGCCGAGGGCCGCCGTGGTCATCGGCACCGGCACGGTGCAGAGCAGATCCAGACCGTCACGCTCGAACAGTTCGTGCGGGGCGACCGACAGGAAAATGTAAAGGTCGCCACGCGGGCCGCCACGCGCGCCCGCATCGCCTTCGCCGGCCAGACGGATCCGGGCGCCGTCGTCGACGCCGGCCGGGATACGGACTGACAGGATGCGCTCGCGACGCACCTGGCCGTGGCCATGGCAGTTTGAGCAGGGATCCAGCACCAGACGGCCCGAGCCGCCGCAGCGCGGGCAACCGCGCTCGACCGCGAAGAAGCCTTGCGTCGCCCGAACACGGCCAGCGCCGCCACAGGTGCCGCAAACGGTCGGGCTGGTGCCGGGCTTGGCGCCGGAACCCTCGCAGACCTCGCAGGTCATGGCGGCCGGCACCTTGATCTCAACCTCGGCGCCCGCATAGGCCTGCTCGAGGGTGATCTCCAGGTCGTAGCGCAGATCCTGGCCCCGCTGAGGACCGTTCGACTGGCGACGGCCGCCGCCGAACATCTCGCCGAAAACGTCGCCAAAGACGTCGTTGAAAATGTCGCTGGCGTCGAAACCCTGGCCGCCAAACCCGCCGGGACCGCCCTGCGGTCCGTTGACGCCGGCATGACCGAAGCGGTCATAGGCCGCGCGCTTCTGCGGGTCGGAGAGGACCGAATAGGCCTCGTTGATTTCCTTGAACCGCCCGGCCGCGTTCTCGCAGCCACCGTTACGGTCCGGGTGGTGTTCCATCGCCAGCTTGCGGAACGCGGACTTCAGACCAGCTTCGTCGATGGTCCGGGTCACGCCGAGAATTTCGTAATAGTCGCGCATGGTCAGCGTCTGGCGCCCAAAAGGCCCACGAAAGTGGCGTTTACAGGAGGAGAAGTGGGATAGCCCCCGGGCCGGCGCAAGGCGCACATGGCCCGGGAGACAGAAGGTCGCGGCCGCGGAACGATCCTAGAGCGAATGTTCCACGGCGCGCACATGGCGTACTTAAGCCGCCGGCTTGTTGTCGTCGACTTCCTCGAACTCGGCGTCGACGACGCCGTCGTCGGCCTTGGCGTCACCGCCCTCGGCCGAGCCCTGCTGGGCCTGGTACATGGCCTCGCCCAGCTTCATCGAGGCCTGGATCAGGGCCTGGGTCTTGGCCTGGATGGCCTCGACGTCCTCGCCTTCCAGGGCGGTCTTCAGCTCGGCGATGCCGGTTTCGATTGCGGTCTTTTCAGCCGCGCCGACCTTGTCACCGTGCTCGGCCAGAGCCTTTTCGGTCGAGTGCAGGATCGCCTCGCCCTGGTTCTTGGCCTCGACCAGCTGCTTCTTCTTCTCGTCCGCAGCCTTGTTGGCCTCGGCTTCCTTGACCATGCGCTCGATGTCGCTGTCCGAGAGGCCGCCGTTGGCCTGGATGCGGATCGAGTGCTCCTTGTTGGTCGCCTTGTCCTTGGCGTGCACCTGGACGATGCCGTTGGCGTCGATGTCGAAAGTGACCTCGATCTGCGGCACGCCGCGCGGCGCCGGCGGAATGCCGACCAGATCGAACTGGCCCAGCATCTTATTGTCCTGAGCCATCGGGCGTTCGCCCTGGAACACGCGGATCGTCACGGCCGACTGGTTGTCGTCAGCGGTCGAGAAGGTCTGCGAGCGCTTGGTCGGGATGGTGGTGTTGCGCTCGATCAGCGGGGTGAACACGCCGCCCAGGGTTTCGATGCCCAGGGTCAGCGGGGTGACGTCCAGCAGCAGCACGTCCTTGACGTCGCCTTGCAGCACGCCGGCCTGGACGGCCGCGCCCAGCGCCACGACTTCATCGGGGTTCACGCCCTTGTGCGGCTCGCGACCGAAGAAGTCCTGCACCGCCTGCTGGACCTTGGGCATGCGGCTCATGCCGCCGACCAGGATCACTTCGTCGATGTCGCTCTTCTTCAGGCCAGCGTCCTTGAGGGCCTGTTCGCACGGACCGATGGTGCGGGCGATCAGGTCGTCGACCAGGGCTTCCAGCTTGGCGCGCGACAGTTTGATGTTCAGGTGCAGCGGGCCAGACGCGTTCATGCTGATGAACGGCAGGTTCACTTCGTACTGAGCCGTGCTCGACAGCTCCTTCTTGGCCTTTTCCGCTTCTTCGCGCAGGCGCTGCAGGGCCAGCTTATCCTTGCGCAGGTCGACGCCCTGCTCCTTCTTGAACTCGTCGGCCAGGTAGTCGACGATCCGAAGGTCGAAGTCCTCACCGCCCAGGAAGGTGTCGCCGTTGGTCGACTTCACCTCGAAGACACCGTCGCCGATTTCCAGGATCGACACGTCGAAGGTGCCGCCGCCCAGGTCGTAGACGGCGATCTTCTTGTTGTTGTCCTTGTCCAGGCCATAGGCCAGGGCCGCAGCGGTCGGCTCGTTGATGATCCGCAGGACTTCCAGGCCCGCGATCTTGCCGGCGTCCTTGGTGGCCTGACGCTGGGCGTCGTTAAAGTAGGCCGGAACCGTGATGACCGCCTTGGTCACCGGCTCGCCGAGGTGGGCCTCGGCGGCTTCCTTCATCTTCTGAAGGATGAACGCCGAGACTTCCTGCGGGCTGTAGTCCTTGCCGTGAGCCTTGACCCAGGCGTCGCCGGTCGGGCCCTTGACGATCTCGTAGGGCACCATGCCCTTGTCCTTCTCGACCACCGGATCGCTGGCGGTGCGGCCAATCAGGCGCTTGATCGCGAACAGCGTGTTGGTCGGGTTGGTGACGGCCTGGCGCTTGGCGGGCTGGCCGATCAGGCGCTCGCCGTCCTCGAGGAAGGCGACAACCGACGGAGTCGTGCGAGCGCCCTCGGCGTTCTCGATCACCTTCGGGTTCTTGCCGTCCATGATGGCGACGCACGAGTTCGTGGTGCCAAGGTCGATACCGATAATCTTGCTCATCTTCGTACCTGTCGCTCCTTTAGGCGGACGGCGGTGACAAGGGCCTTCTCAGAAGCGCCCCGGTTTTTCTCGCTCCGTCCCCAGTGGCTTCGCACTCTCTACGGTTCAAGTTCCGCCCTCCGCGCCGCCGACGAAAATCGAACGGGCGGAATGCGTTGTGCGAAGTTGACGAGCCCGTCAACCCCGCTTCGCAGCCGGATATGGGGGATGGGCGCCGTCACGCAAGACCATAACCCCTCGTAGGAAGGGGGAATCTGGGATTCAGGTCCAGAAATCGGTCACGATCGGCATCGGCGGGGCCGACCTCTCCTTGCGGGAAAGGCGGTGATGCATGATCGCCTCCCTTGTGAAACAATTGCAGGATCCGCCAGTTCGCCACGGCGCCCGAGTTGTCCATGACGTTAAAGGCCCTCGCCGTCTTGCCTGGCTTCGACATCTGGCCGGGCCTTCTCGATGTTTCGGCGCAGGCCGCCCTCACCGAGGCGGTTTTCGCCGCCGCGAGAGCCGCCCCTTTTTCGAACTACGAGACCGCCTACGGAAAGCCGATGAGCGTGAGCATGACCGCGTTCGGGCCGCTGGGCTGGATCAGTGACAGGCGCGGGTATCGTTATGTCGACCGTCAACCCGGCTCGGCCGCGCCATGGCCCGAAATGCCCCCGATGCTGCGCGACCTCTGGAGCCAGTTGGGCGATGCGGAGACCTCGCCGGACTCTTGCCTGATCAATCTCTACCGCGATGGCGCGCGCATGGGCATGCACCAGGATCGCGACGAGACAGATCCCCGGTTTCCAGTGCTGTCGATCTCACTGGGCGATACGGCCCTGTTTCGGATCGGCGGCGTCAATCGGAAGGATCCGACGCGTAGTCTGCGCTTGGCCTCCGGCGATGTCTGCCGCCTATCCGGGCCAGCGCGTCTAGCGTTCCACGGTGTCGACAGGATCGTGCCCGGCTCGTCGGGCCTGGTTCCTGGCGGCGGCCGGATCAATCTGACCCTGCGCAGGGCGCTGCCAGCTTGAAATTGAAAAGGGCCGCCCTGCCTTTAGAGCGGCCCTCTTCAAGAGCTTCACATCCGATGGGCCTCAGCCCCGCAGCTTGCGCGTCAGGGTCTCAAGATCATGGCTCAGGGCGCTGTCCTCGGCGCGCAGGGCCTCGATACGGCGCACGGCATGCAGGACGGTGGTGTGATCACGACCGCCGAAGCGGCGGCCGATGTCGGGCAGCGACCGCGTGGTCAGCTGCTTGGCCAGCCACATGGCGGCCTGACGCGGACGAGCCACGGCGCGGTTGCGGCGCTCGCTGAGCAGGTCGGCCTGCTTCATGCCGTAATGCTCGGCGGTGGCTTTCTGAATGTCGTCGATGGTGATGCGCTTCTCACCCGACCGCAGGTGCGGGCGCAGAATGGCCTGAACCTCGTCAAGGGTCATGCGCGACAGCCCTTCGCCGGCGCGGGCCGACAAGGTGTTCAGCGCGCCTTCCAGCTCGCGGACGCTGTCGGTGAAACGGTCGGCGAGGAACTGCATGACCTCGGCGCGCATGGTCGGCTCGAAGCCGTGCGCAGTCGACAGGGTCTGGATCTTGCGCTCCAGGATGCCCAGGCGAAGGTTGCGATCGGCGGGCTCGAGGCCGCACACCAGGCCCGCCGACAGATGGGAACGCAGATGGGCGTCCATCTCGGTCATGGCCGACGGCGGGCGATCGGCGGAGAACACGACGCGGCCACCCTCTCCAACCAGCGCGGTCAGGGTGTGAAACAGCTCTTCCTGCGTCGACTGCTTACCCGCGATGAAATGGACGTCGTCGATGATCAGAAGGTCAGCGGCGCGCAGCTCTTCCTTGAAAGCCGCCGTCTGGCGATCCATCACGGCGCGAACGAAGGTCGACAGGAAGCGCTCGGCGGTCAGGTAGACCACGCGCTTTTCCGGCGCATTGCGCATGGCTTCCCAGGCCAGGGCGTTCAGCAGGTGGGTCTTGCCGAAGCCGTAGGGGCCGTGGAACAGCACGGGATTGAAGTGGCCATCCGCCCAATTGGCGATCCGTCGCGCCACCGCGTGGGCGAATTCGTTGGCGGGACCGGGGACGAAGGTCTCGAAGGTGAAGCGTTCCTGCAGACCCTGGGTGCGCGGCGACTTGGCGCTGGGCGTGACGACGGCGGGCGCATCCGTGGAGACAGGCAGAACGATTTCGATCGGCTCGGCGGTGACGGCTTTGGGGGCGGCTTCGACATAGGCGCCAGCGGACGCCTCGAATTCCAGGCGCGACTTCAGATCGATGCGACGACCGGTCGCATCAAGAGTCGCCCAGAGTTCGCCGATACGACGCCACGCGCTGCGGCGGATCCAGTCGCGGGCGATGCCCGTCGGCGTCACCAGGACCACGTCGCCGGTCGCGGCCTCGCGCAGCATGGCTGGCGCGATCCACGACCCGAAGGCCGCATCACCCAGCTCGCGCTTCAAAGCCACGCAAACCTTCGACCAGACGTTCGCCGCCGGCTCGCAAGCCGTCGCGATCGCCGCCGAGAAGTCCTGGCTGGCCACCCCGCCCTTCATGGTCATTCGTCCACCGCCTTGCACAAAAA